>NZ_CP029553.1:4840000-6162702 GCF_003173755.1 Methylobacterium terrae | reverse complement strand
GACTGGTCCCTTCTCGGCCCGGTGGCGGCTGCCCGCTCCCGGCCCGTACGCAGATACGCTTGCCGCCGAGGCCTCGGACGGAGGCCGGCGGCCGGGTCGAAGGCCTGAGGAAGTCAACGGACCTCCGCCTTTTTCCCGTGGTTCACCCCGGTCTATCAACAACTGGTCTCGTTTCTCTTAAGGACCGCGGCCCTTGGGAAACCGCGAGGCGGTGCCGTGGCTTGGCGGTCCCGACACGGATCCGCCCGCGGGCTGGCGCGCCGCGATGCGGGTCCGGTCGATCGATCGAGAGCGGGACGAGACCCGCGCGAAGGGCGGGCACAAGTGGAAAACTAGGCCGGCCCGGGGATGCTTCGCAACAGGAACGATCGTCCGCAAGGTGAACCGATCGTTACGCAAGACGTCCGCCCACGCCCGGTCCACAGCCTGTCCGGCGGCAAGGTCCTGGAATCGTGACCGTTTCGTTGAAGCCGCGGCATGGCCTTACGAGAGAGCCGTGCTGGCTCAACGGCTTGTCGAGAACGGGGAGGGTCCGGGGGACAGGCCGGTGGACATCGCCGGCGTGTCCTTCGTGCACTTGACGGACGGAGGTCCCGCTCCATTCCACGGCAGAACCGTGAGCTCGGGCCACAGGGCCCGCATCCGCTCCGCCTTGGCGGTGTAGGTCTGCGCGTTCGCGAGCGCCGGGTTCGGGCGCAGCACCAGCCCGAACAGGTCGGCGAGCCCGAAGGGAGCGGCGATCGAGAGGCTGTCGTCGGGTTCGAGCCGCACCCCGACCGCGTGGACGATCGCGGCGTAGCGGGCGAGCGCCGCGTCGGCGTCGGCCAGGGGAGGGTAGGGGCTGCCGAACCGGGCTTCGAACCAGAGGTGGACGCGCGCCTGGTTGCGGATCTCGACCGGGCCGATGCAGGCCGCGAGGACGGGCGCGGCGCGGCGCAGAACGGCGTCCTCGGCCTCCCAGGACGTGTCGTCGTCGAAGTAGATCAGGTCGTAGTCGCGGATCCCGTACCCGCGCGGGCGCCCGGTCAGGACGTTCCAGACCGTCTGGTAGAGGCAGCCGGCGACGAGGCGCCATTGCGGCAGGGCGAGGGAGCGCGCCGCCGCGAGCAGCGGCATCAGGTCCGGGTCGGCCCGGACGATCGCGTCCAGGCGACGGCGCAGCCCCGCCTCGGCGTCGCTCATATGCCGGCGAGTTCGACCCGACCGGGACTCATGCGCCGGTGTACTCCGCCCACGACATCGGCGTCTCGAACACCTTGACCGAGGCCAGCAGCGGCAGGGCCGCCTTCGTCTCGTCCCAGATCCAGGCCGCGATGTGCTCGGCGGTCGGGTTCTCGAGGCCCGGCACCTCGTTGAGGCAGTAATGGTCGAGGCGCGCGAGCACCGGCGCGAAGGCGGCCTCGACGTCGAAGAAGTCGACCACCCAGCCGGTCGCCGGATCGACCGGCCCGTCGAGGGTCAGCTCGACCCGGTAGGAATGGCCGTGCATGCGGTGGCAGCGATGGGTCGCGGGCACGTTCGGCAGCCGGTGCGCCGCCTCGAACGTGAAGGCCTGGGTGATCTTCATCTGTGGACTGTGCGTGGGACTCGGTGTGGGCAGCCCCTTAGCACCGATGATCGGCGGGGCGAAACCGCGGGCGATCGGGCGCTACGGGATCCCGATCAGCTTGTGGGTCTGCAGGCTCAGGCGCCAGCGGGCGTCGCGCAGGCAGTGGGCGACCGCCCCTTGCGTGTTGGCGACCCGGTCGGGCCCGTCCATAGGCTGGAGCCAGAGGTGGCGGAAGTCGAGCGCGGCGAGCGCGTCCGGGTCGAGGCCTTCCTGCGGATAGACGAGCTTCAGCTCGTCGCCTCGGGTGAGCCGCAAGGGGGCGCCGGCCTTGGGGCTGACGCAGACCCAGTCGATCCCCTCCGGCGCGGCTTGCGTGCCGTTGGTCTCGACCGCAACCTCGAAGCCCCGCGCATGCACCGCCGCCACCAGCGCCGCGTCGAGTTGCAGCAGGGGCTCGCCGCCGGTGAACACCACGTAGCGCCGGCCCCGTGCCCCGCCCCAGCAGGCGGCGATCGCCTCGGCCAGCGCCTCCGCGTCGCGGAAGCGCCCGCCGCCGACCCCGTCGGTGCCGACGAAGTCGGTGTCGCAGAAGCGGCAGACGGCCTCGGCGCGGTCGGCCTCGCGCCCGCTCCACAGGTTGCAGCCGGAAAAGCGGCAGAACACCGAGGCGCGCCCGGCCTGGGCGCCCTCGCCCTGGAGGGTGTGGAAGATCTCCTTGACGGCGTAGCTCATGATCTCGGTCGTCGGGCGCCGCAACGGGGCGTCGCGCGCGCGTTGCTCCAGGTCATTTCGGGTGGTGTCCCTGCCGTGTCAGATAGGGACCGCCCCGGCAAGCGCACCGGGCGCGGGTCCGGCCCGCGCCTGTGGACGGGCCGGGGATGGCAGCGCCGCCATGCTCCCGCCACGGATGGCCGGTTCATGGGGGTGTCGCGCGGCGCTGTCAAAAGCTTCGCCGTTGCCCTACAATCACGGTCGGTCCGCCGTGCGGTGCCCGGGGGCGGCGCGACCGGACGGCCCCAACCGGAGCCGGACGGTCGCGGGACGCGCCGCGGGGCGGCACCGGCACGACGGGAACCCATCCGAATGCTCACACGTGCGCTGCTGCCGCGCCTCGCCGGACGCCTCATCGGCCTCGGCGCTCTCCTGGCCGCCGGAACGGCGGGGGCGGTCACCGCGCCGATGCTGGTCGTCGACGTCGATTCCGGCAAGGTGATCTACAGCCAGGGCGCCACCGACCCGTGGTACCCGGCCTCGATCACCAAGCTGATGACGACCTACGTCGCCCTCGACATGGTGCGCCAGGGCCGCGCCTCGATGGACCAGCTCCTGACCATCTCGGAGGCCGCCGCGGCCGAGCCGCCCTCCAAGATGGGCTTCAAGCCCGGCACCCAGCTCACCCTCGACAACGCCCTCAAGATCATCATGGTGAAGTCGGCCAACGACGTCGCCTGGGCGATCGGCGAGAATCTCGGCGGTTCGATCGACGGCTTCGCCGCCCAGATGAACGAGACCGCGCAGCGCCTCGGCATGCGCGACAGCCGCTGGACCAACCCCAACGGCCTGCCCGACCCGCGGCAATGGACCTCGGCCCGGGACATGGCGGTTCTCGGCCGCGCGCTCCTGCGCGACTTCCCCGAGAACCGCGACCTGTTCTCGATCTCGGCGATCCAGTTCGGCCGCGCCGTGATGCCGAACCACAACGGCCTGCTCGGCCGCTACGCCGGCGTCGACGGGATGAAGACCGGCTTCATCTGCTCGGGCGGCTTCAACGTGGTGGCGAGCGCCAACCGCAACGGCCGGCGCATCCTCACCGTGGTGATGGGCCAGGCGAGCGCCCGCGAGCGCGACCTGAAGGCCGCCGACCTGTTCGATTACGGCTTCGGCCAGTCGGGCTTCGGCTGGGGCGGCCAGACCCTCAACGACCTGCCGACCTCGAGCATCGCCGCGCCCCCCGACATGCGGCCCTACATCTGCGACAAGCGCCGGCCGATGCCGACCGACGCCGATTCCTCCGCGGTGACCGCCGGGGCCGCGGCCGGCGGCAACGCCGACAACGCCAACGCGCAGCTGATGGCCGCCGGGGCGCCGCCCTCCTCGGCGCTCGCCTTCGCCACCATGAACAGCGCGGCGCTGCGCAACCGCGCCCTGCCGCCCCGGGCGCCGCTGCAGCCGGTGCTGGTCTGGACCGGCCGCGACCCGGCCGAGAGCGCCATCGCGGCGAACGACGACGCTGCCCCGGCCAAGCCTGCCGCCCCGCGGGTGAAGGTGGCCAAGCCGCAGAAGCCGGCCCCGAGCCGTAGCATCGCGGCGACCGGCGCCACCGTGCCGCAGCCCAGGCTCCTCGCCCGCCAGAAGCCCGCGACCCCGGCCGCGGCCGCCGCCTTCGCGTCGACCGGGCCGGCCACCGCGGTGATCGCCGAGCCGAAGGGCCACAAGGCGGCCGTGAAGCCCGCGGCGAAGCCGGCCGCCAAGGACGCGAAGCCTGCCGCGAAGCCGGCCCAGAAGGCCGAGGCCAAGCCCGCTTCCAAGACCGCGTCGAAGCCCGCCGTGAAGTCGGCGCGCAACAAGGACAATTGAGCCGGTGGGCGCCCCCGCGGCGCCGGCCTTCTGCCCGGACGAGGTCCTGGCCTATCGCCGCAGCCTGACGCGGTTCGCGCCGGGCGAGGGGCTCGCGCTCGACGAGGCCTACCGCCTCGCGCACCTGCCCCTGGTGGCGCCCGGCCATCCCGGCGTGATCCCGGCGCGGGAGGGGCGATCCTACGAGCACGGCCGCCATCCCCGGGTGGTGTCCCTGGTCCTGCCGGTTCCCCACGCGGACCTGGCCGCCGCGCCGGCCTACCTCGAGCTGGACCGTGCGCTTCGCGGCGCGCCCTTCGCCGGCAAGATCGCCTGGGACGTCGCCGCGCGCCGCCGCGAGCGCCTGCACGCGACCCTGTGCGGCTCCCTGGCGACCGGCCCCGAGGCGGTGCCGGCGCTCGCGCCCACGCAGCGGGCGGCGCTCGAAGCCCTCGGCCCGATCACGGTGGAGCTGCGGGGCCCGTTCTCGGGCACCGTCAATCTCGGCCGCCTCTACCTGCGGGTCTACCCCGAGTGCCGCGACGGCACGGACGTGCTGGGGGCGATCCAGCGCATCATGGGGCGGCCGGCGACGGGGCTCTACCTCGTCGGCCTGCACGCCCTCACCGACGACCTCGACCCGGCGGAGGCCGCTTGGCTCGCCGACCTGATCGCGCGCTGGTGGGACCGGCCGATCCTGCGCCTGACGCTCGACGCCCTGTGGCTGCTCTGGGCCACCGACGACCTCGTGCTCGACGGCGGCGTGCTGGCGCGGGTGCCGCTCACGGGCGAACCTGTCTCAGCCGCTTCCCTCTCAGCCCGTGACGGGCTGCGCATCGACCGGTGATCCGGTGAAGCGCTCGACCATGATGTCGCCCTCGCGCAGGCGCGCCTGCGCGATGTCGAAACTGGTCTGCATCCGCATCAGCGTGTCCATGGCCACCCCGAACGCCTTCTCGATGCGGAGCGCCATCTCGGGCGACAGGGAGGCGCGTTCGTTGAGCAGCGCCGACAGGGCGGGACGCGTGACGCCGAGCACCCTCGCGGCGTCGGTAACGGACAGACCATAGGCCTCGACGATCTCAGCCCGCACGAACCCGCCTGGATGCGCGGGGTTCTTCAACCGCAATCCTTGCTCCTTATGCATGATCTGCTCCTTGATGATAATCCTCGTAGTTCAGGTCCAAAATTTCGACGCCATCCCGATCGATGCGGAATGTCAGCCGCCAGTTTCTCGTCACCGACAAGCTCCAGACGCCTTTGCGGTCCCCTGAGAGCTGGTGCGCCTTCCAGCTCGGGACGGCCTTCAGCTCGTCTTCGTTCTGCATGTCCTGAATGAAGGAGATCATGCGCCGCAGCTTGGGGATGATCGCGGACGGCATCCCGGAGTGATCATCGTTCTCGATGAAGCGGCGCAGGCCACGATGGAGAACGTTCCGGATGTGCATGGCTTGAGGTAAGCACGGCGGTGTATCCCGTCAAGTTACGCTTTACGGACGTTCCCAGGCTTTGCCTCGTCGATCGCACGCGCTCGACACGCGCCTCGCCCATCCCGCATGGCCACCGGAGTCCCCATCTCCAGTCCCGTACCTCACGAGATTCAGCTCAATGACCGACACACCCGGCCGCCCCGCACCGATCCCGCTCACGATCCTCACCGGCTTCCTCGGCGCCGGCAAGACCACGCTGCTCAACCGGCTGCTGCGCGCGCCGGAACTCGCCGACACCGTGGTCATCGTCAACGAGTTCGGCGAGGTCGGGCTCGATCACCTGCTGATCGAGACGGTGGACGAGGGGATGATCCTGCTCGGGGCCGGCTGCCTGTGCTGCACCGTGCGGGGCGACCTGATCGCGACGCTGGAGGACCTGCTGCGCAAGCGCGACAACGGGCGGATCCAGCCGTTCCGCCGGGTGGTGATCGAGACCACGGGCCTCGCCGACCCGGCGCCGATCCTGCACGCGCTGCTCTACCACCCCTACGTGGCGATGCGGTACGCGCTCCAGGGCGTCGTCACGGTGGTCGACGCGGTCAACGGCGCCGGCACCCTCGACGCCCATCCGGAGGCCCTGCGCCAGGTCGCGGTGGCGGACCGGCTGGTGGTGACGAAGGCCGACCTCGCGGAGGCGGAGCCCTTGCGGGCGCGCCTCGCGGCGATCAATCCGGGAGCCTTGATCCTGGCGCCGGACACCGCGCCCGAGGCGCTGCTGTCCGGCCTGTTCGACCTCGACGGCAAGGTCGCGGACGTGCGCGCCTGGCTCGGCGCGGAGGCGCACCACCACGGGCACCATCACCACGGCCACCCCCATCACCACGACGTCAACCGGCACGACGCGGCGATCCGGGCCTTCCACCTGGTGAGCGACGCGCCGGTGCCGCGGGCGGCGTTCGAGATGTTCCTCGACCTGCTGCGCTCCGCCCACGGCCCCAAGCTCCTGCGCCTGAAGGGCCTGGTGGCGCTCGCCGACGATCCCGGCCGGCCGGTGGTGGTGCACGGGGTGCAGCACGTCGTCCACACGCCCGCGACCCTGCCGGCCTGGCCCGACGGCGACACCCGCTCGCGCCTGGTGCTGATCGTGCGCGACCTCGACCCCGCCTTCGTGCGGCGGCTGTGGGACGCGTTCCTGGGCCGCCCGGTCCTCGACGCGCCGGACGCCGCGGCGCTGACCGGGAACCCGCTGGCGATCCCGGGCGGCTGAGGGCGGACATCCGGTCCCGCATCGGCGGGCACGGCTCTTGAAGCGTCTCGTCTGGCGCGGCCGCTGGGGCCGCGCACCTGTCCCGATCCGGGACGGGTGACCTGGAACGAGGCGCCGATGAGCACTCCCTTCACGCTGATCGAGGGCGGACTGGCCGGCGCGGTGAGCCTGCGGGCGGAGTTGCGCCATCCCTCCTCGCTGCGCGAGCCGGAGATCGAGGCCTGGCGCAGCCTGATGGGCCGGGTGCTCGAGCCGAGCGTCTACGCCGATCCCGACTTCGCGCTGACGATGGCGCAGCACCTCGCCGACGGGCAGACCCTGGCCCTGCTGATGGTCTGGCAGGAGGGGCTGCGCACCCCGACCCTGCGCGGCGTGCTGCCCCTGCGCCTGCCGGCGCGCCAGGGCCTGGCCGGGCGGGCACAGCTGTGGCGCCTGCCGCTCGCCGGCACCGCCGAGGCGGCGGTCGATGCCGACCATGCCGCCGCGGTCCTGCGCGCCGCCCTCGACCACCTGCGCCAGTCGTCCTTACGCCTCGTCGACCTGCACTGGCCCGACCTGCGGCCGGAATCGGGGATCGCGGTCGCCCTCGGCGCGGTCGCCGGCAGCACCGGGCGGCGCCTCGCGGTCGCGGACCAGGCACCGCCGACGACGCCACCGCCGGTTCCCGTGACCCCGGCCTCGGGCCGCACCTCCCTCGAGCGGGTGCGCGATCCGGTGCGCCTGCGCGACGCCGTCGAGCATTTCCTGGTGCTCGATGCCCGCCGCGGGCCGGGGAGCCTGCTCGGCGACCCGGCCGCCGCGACGGCGTTCCGGGTGGTGACGCGGCGCTTCGCCCATCGGCGGCAGGCCCATGTCGACCTCGTTCGGCAGGACGGGGAGGTGGTGGCGGCGGCGATCCACCTCGCCACGGGGCGGCACGACACGATCTGGCGCCAAGCGGGCTTGCACCTGGCGGGACTGCACCTGACCGACGGACCGGCCGTCGCGCCGGAGCCCGCCCGCGTCGAGGCGGTGGTGACGGTGGAGGCGCAAGGGCGTGCCAAGGCGCCGCGGGAGCGGACGGGCCTGACCCGCCTGCTGCGCCTGCGGGCCTGACGGCGCGCGACTACCGATGCGAGACGCGAGGGCGCCTACTCGTCCTCGCCGAAGCGGTTGGCGAGAAGCGCGGTGATCGCCTCCATGCAGGCCTCCTGGTCGGGGCCGAGCGCCGTGACGCGGATGCTGGTGCCCTGTGCGGCCCCCAGGGTGAGCAGGCCCATGATCGAGCGCCCGCCCACCGTCTCGCCGCCGCGGCTCACCGTGACCTCGGAGCCGAACTTCTCCACCGTCTGCACGAACTTGGCCGAGGCCCGGGCGTGCAGGCCGCGCCGGTTGATGATGGCCAAGTCGCGGGCGCTCGCGCCCTCGGGCACCGGCGGAAGCTCGCCGTCCTCGTCGTCGGTGTCGGTGAAAGGCGTCATCGGCGGGGCACCTGCTCGGAGCCGGTTCGCACCGGCCTGAAGCGGTCGTCCGGCTCTCGCGCGCGTCTGAGGATGTCGGCCCGCCAGGGTAGCCGGGCCGCCACGGAAAGCTAGAGCGGACGGGGCCGAAGGCGAGGGGGCCGGCTATTTTCCGGCCAGCACCCGCGAGGCGACGTTGATGTACTTGCGCCCCGCCTCCTGGGCGTGGAGCACCGCCTCGCCGAGGGATTCCTCGTCGCGCACGCTCGCGAGCTTGATCAGCATCGGCAGATTGATCCCGGCGACCACCTCGACCGAGCCGCCGTTCATGCAGGAGAGCGCGAGGTTCGAGGGCGTGCCGCCGAACATGTCGGTCAGCACCACGACGCCCTCGCCGGAATTCACCCGGCACACCGCCGACATGATGTCCTTGCGACGGACCTCCATGTCGTCCTCGGGGCCGATGGTGATCGTCTCGAGCTGCTCCTGCGGCCCGACGACGTGCTCCAGCGCGGCCTTGAATTCCGTCGCGAGCAGGCCGTGGGTGACGAGCACCATTCCAATCATCGACACGAGTTCCGACGCCCCGTTGGAGCCGAGCCGCCATTTTGTGCAGCGCAAAGGCGAGCGCAAGAGCAATGCGGCGAAATCCGCATCAATCGGTCATCATCATGACACGGAGGCGGCGCCAACGCCACAACACCGTTCCGGCCCGGCCGGGGCCCGGCGACAGGACCGTCCTGGGCAGCCGCACCCCCCGGAGAAGGATCGTCTCCTCGGCCGCCTCCGGCATCCGCGGGGCACCCTCGGCGAGGTCGACGACGAGGCGCAGGACCGCCGAAGGCATCGTCGGTTCAACGGGTTGCAGGCCGAGGCCGCGGACCTCGAGGAGCCCCGCCAGGGCCGGGTGCGGGGCGGCGACGAGCCGCCCGTGACGCTGCGTGAGAGCCACGCGGTCGTCGCCGACGAGGGCCGCGAAGGTGCCCGAGATAGCGCCGAGCCCGATCAGGTCACGCACCAGGGTCGATTTGCCGCTCCCCGGCGCGCCGCGGATCAGGATCCCGTCCTCGCCCAGCACGACGCAGCTGGCATGGATGCCGGCCACGCCGGTCAGCGGCTCTGGGCCGGGATGCGGACGATGAAGCGCGCCCCGAGCAGGGTCGGCTCGCCCTCCTCGTCCGGGGGCCCGAGGCGGTTCTCGGCCCGGATCGTGCCGCGATGGGCCTGGACGATCTGGCGCGAGATCGAGAGGCCGAGACCCGAATTCTGGCCGAAGCCCTGTTCCGGCCGGTCGGTGTAGAAGCGCTCGAAGATCCGCTCCAGGGCGTGGGGCGGGATGCCCGGCCCGTCATCCTCCACGGTGAGCTCCACGGCGTTGCGCCGGCGCCGCAGGGCCACCCGGACACTGGCGCCCTTGGGCGAGAACGAGCGGGCATTGTCGAGGAGGTTGTTGACCACCTGGCCGAGGCGGCTGTCGTGGCCGAGGATCGCGAACGGGTCCTCGATGCCGGCGGGCGCCGGCTCGACCGCGAGGTCGATGGAGGCGTCGCCCCGGCGCCGGCGCTCGTTGGCGACCGACACCACCGTGGTGATGAGCTTCCTGAGATCGACCCGGCCGGCCTCGGCCCGGGCGAGCTCGGCGTCGAGGCGCGAGGCGTCGGCGATGTCGCTGATCAGCCGGTCGAGGCGCTTCACGTCGTGCTGGATCACCTGCATCAGCCGGCCGCGGGACTCGTCGGTCTTGGCGAGCGGCAGGGTCTCGACGGCGCTGCGGAGCGAAGTGAGCGGGTTCTTCAGCTCGTGCGAGACGTCCGCGGCGAAATTCTCGATCGCGTCGAGGCGGCGGTAGAGCGCCTGGGTCATGTCGCGCAGAGCCCCGGAGAGGTGGCCGATCTCGTCGGTGCGCCGGGTGAAGTCGGGGATTTCCTGGCGCGACTTGATGCCGGTGCGCACCCGCTCGGCGGCCTCGGCCAGGCGCCCGACCGGGCCGACGATCTGGCCGGCGACCAGCATCGACAGCACCACCATCACGAGCGCCGCGATGATGAAGACCTGCAGCAGCGAGAAGCGCTCCGCCGCGATGATCTTGTCGATGTCGCCTTCCTGGGTCGAGAGCAGCAGGGCGCCCCGGACCGTGCGGCCGCGCTGGATCGGCACCGCGACCGACACGATGGTCTCGCCCGGGCCGTTGCGGCGCACCAGGGTGCCGCGGGCGCCGGCCAGCGCGCGCTGCACCTCCGGCAGGGTGCGCCCGTCCGCCGGCCCCGGCTCGTCGGCGGAGGAGGGGCGGCCGAGGCCCGGCACGTGCGTGCGCACCGTGTTCCAGGCCTGCTCGATCAGGCTCAGGGAGTCCTTGCGCGTCGGCGGCAGGTCGCGGCTGAGGTCGCCCCGGATGTAGAGCCCGCGCGAATCGATCAGCATCGTGCCGTCGCGGTCGTAGACCCGGGCGCGGGTGCCGGTCGGCGTGATCAGGCGGCGCAGGAGCGGAGCCACCCGCTCCGGGTTGAGGGAGAATTCGAGGCCCGACGGCGCCTCGTCGCCGAAACCGCCGCCCTCGCCGGCCTGGAGCTGGAGCAGGCGGTCGGGGTCGATGGTGATCGCGTCGGTGTCGACGGTCGCCGAGGCCGCGATCGCGCCCGCGATGATGTCGCCCTGGGTGAGCAGGCTCTGCACCCGGGCCTCGATCAGCCCCTGGCGGAACTGGTTGAGGTAGAGAAAGCCGATCAGGAGCGCGATCAGGCCGGCGAGGTTCAGGACCACGATGCGCCGGGTCAGGCTCGAGGCGAAGCGCTCGGCGATCCAGCGTCGGATCGTGCGCGGGCCGAACGGCTCGCGCGCGGCCTCGGCATCCGGATCGATCTCGCTCGACGGTTTCGGGGCGGATCCGTCCGGCAGCCGGCCGCCGCCGCGGAAGTACCGGCCCGTGCCACCCAGGAGGCGGCGCACGGTGCCGAGGCTCGATCCCTCGCTCACGCGGGCAAATCTCTTGCGAGAGAATGTTTCGCGGTCAAGTCTCTCACATTTCCTTGAAGCGGTAGCCGACGCCGTACAGCGTCTCGATCATGTCGAAGCTGTTGTCGGTGACCTTGAACTTCTTGCGCAGGCGCTTGATGTGGCTGTCGATGGTCCGGTCGTCGACGTAGACCTGGTCGTCGTAGGCGGCGTCCATCAGGGCGTTGCGGCTCTTCACGACGCCGGGGCGCTGGGCGAGCGCCTGCAGGATCAGGAATTCGGTCACCGTCAGCGTCACCGGCTCGCCCTTCCAGGTGCAGGTGTGGCGCTCGGGGTCCATCATCAGCTGGCCGCGCTCGAGCGAGCGGGCGGCGGCGGCCTCCGCCTCCCGGGCCGAGGCGCCGGGCCCGGCCTCCTTGGCGGCGAAGCGGCGCAGGACCGCCTTCACCCGCTCGACCAGGAGGCGCTGCGAGAACGGCTTCCGGATGAAGTCGTCGGCGCCCATCTTGAGGCCGAACAGCTCGTCGATCTCCTCGTCCTTCGAGGTGAGGAAGATCACCGGCAGGTCGGATTTCTGACGCAGGCGGCGCAGCAGCTCCATCCCGTCCATGCGCGGCATCTTGATGTCGAAGATCGCGAGGTCGGGCGGCGAGTGCTTCAGGCCGTCGAGGGCGGACGCGCCGTCGGTGTAGGTCTGGATCCTGTACCCCTCGGTCTCCAGGGCGATCGACACGGAGGTCAGGATGTTGCGGTCGTCATCGACGAGGGCGATGGTCGGCATGGGCATTCCCTGGGGCGCGGGCGTCGCCCGCAGGACACGCCGGCCCTGCTGAACGTCACCCGACTGGAACCGGTTCCGGACCCGGCAGATCTCGGGCGTTGCGGCCCTCCGCCCGAAAAGGCTGGACAGTGGCCGCGACGCCACGATTTCGACTCCCTTAAGGCCATCGCGCCGAAAAAGCGAGCACCCGTGGCGAGGCCGCCACAGTTTGGCCGGATCGGGCGCTCGGCCCGCGGCGTCGCGCGGCCTGGACGGGCCGAGGCACCGACGCCAAGGTAAGGCGGCAAACGCGCGGGGCGAGAGGGGAGACGGCATGGTCGAGAAGAGCCTGGCCGAGGCAGGCGGGAAGCAGGCCGCGCCCCTGCCGGCCGCCGAGGCGCCGTTCGACGCGATCGGCCTCGCCAAGGAGCTCCTGCGCACGATCCGCTCGGGGGCGCTCGCGACCCTGGAGCGGGACGGGGCTGCGCCCTTCGCCTCCCTCGTCACCGTGGCGACCGATCTCGACGGGACGCCCCTCCTGCTGCTCTCGCGCCTGTCGGCCCACACCCTCAACCTCGAGGCCGATCCGCGCTGCTCGATCCTCCTCGCTCGAGGCGGCAAGGGCGATCCGCTCGCCCATCCGCGCCTGACCGTGACGGGGATTGCGGAGCGCAGCGACGAGGCGCGGGTGCGGGCGCGCTTCCTCGCCCGCCACCCGAAGGCCGCGCTCTACGCCGACTTCCCCGACTTCGCGTTCTTCAGGCTCGCGGTCCGGGCCGGGCACCTCAACGGCGGGTTCGCCCGCGCCGCGACGCTGACGGGGCCGGAACTCCTCACCGACCTCTCCGGGCTCGAGGCGCTCGCCGAATCCGAGGCCGGCGCCGTCGCCCACATGAACGAGGACCACGCGGACGCGGTCGCCCTCTACGCGACGCGGCTCGCCGGCGAGGAGCCCGGGCCCTGGCGCCTCACCGGGTTCGATCCCGAAGGGCTCGACCTCATGGCGGGCGAGCGCACCGCGCGGGTCGCGTTCCCGGAGCGCCTGGCCGATCCCGCTTCCCTGCGCCCGGCCCTGGTGGCGATGGCGGCCAAGGCCCGCGCGGTTCCCGATTCCCGCGCCATCCCCAGATCATGACACAAAGTCGAGCTTGTCACGGCCGATGCGAGCGAATTCGATTGAACCGTGAAGTTTCGCCACCTACTAAAGCAGCCCACCGAGGAGCCTTGATCGGCCTCGGCGCGGACGCGCGCGACCTGCTACGACAGGCACGGTCACCGCACCCGGCGCGAGGGTTAAGTCAATCGGCCCGATCCGGACCGGCTGCCGGCCGTGTTTCCCGAGGTCGGCGCCAGGAGGAACAGGCGTGAACGACATCGGCGTATTCAACGAGGCGTTCGGCGCCGACAAGATCGGCTTCCGCAACCTCAAACGCGTCAACTGGAACCTCGAGGCGCCGAGCCTCTACGAGCACGCGCTGCAGCGCGGCGAGGCCCAGCTGGCCGCCGGCGGCGCCCTGGTGGCCGAGACCGGCATCCATACCGGCCGCTCGCCCAAGGACAAGTTCGTGGTCCGCGACGCGGACACCGAGAACGAGGTGTGGTGGGAGAACAACGGCGGCATCACCCGGCCCCAGTTCGAGACCCTGTTCGAGGACTTCCTGGCCCATGCCGAGGGCAAGGAACTGTTCGCCCAGGACCTCGTCGGCGGCGCCGAGGTCGGCCACCGGGTCCGCGCCCGGGTCTTCACCGAGTATGCCTGGCACTCGCTGTTCATCCGCAACCTGCTGATCCGCCCGGAGCGCGAGACCCTCGCGACCTTCGAGCCGGAGCTGACCATCATCGACCTGCCGAGCTTCCGCGCCGACACGGCCCGGCACGGCTGCCGCACCGAGACCGTCATCGCGGTCGACTTCTCGCGCAAGATCGTGCTGATCGGCGGCACGTCCTACGCCGGCGAGATGAAGAAGTCGGTCTTCACCTACCTGAACTACGTGCTGCCCAAGGCGAACGTGATGCCGATGCACTGCTCGGCGAACGTCGGCCACGAGGGTGACTCGGCCCTGTTCTTCGGCCTGTCGGGCACCGGCAAGACCACCCTGTCGAGCGATCCCAACCGCGTGCTCCTCGGCGACGACGAGCACGGCTGGAGCTCGAAGGGCATCTTCAACTTCGAGGGCGGCTGCTACGCCAAGACCATCCGCCTGTCGCGGGAGGCCGAGCCCGAGATCTACTCCACCACCGAGCGCTTCGGCACCGTGATGGAGAACGTCGTCATCGATCCGGTCACCCGCCAGCCGGACTTCGACGACGCCTCGCGCACCGAGAACACCCGCTGCGCCTACCCGCTGCCCTTCATCAGCAACTCGAGCGCCACGGGCCAGGCCGGGCACCCGAAGAACATCGTCATGCTGACCTGCGACGCCTTCGGGGTGCTGCCCCCGATCGCCAAGCTGACCGGCGCCGAGGCGATGTACCACTTCCTCTCGGGCTACACCGCCAAGGTGGCCGGCACCGAGAAGGGGCTGAAGGGCCCGGAGGCGACCTTCTCGACCTGCTTCGGCGCGCCGTTCATGCCGCGTCACCCCTCGGTCTACGGCAACCTGCTGCGCGACCTGATCGCCCGCCACCACGTCGATTGCTGGCTGGTCAACACCGGCTGGACCGGCGGCGGCGTCGGCACCGGGCGGCGCATGCCGATCCGCGTCACCCGCCGGCTGCTGACCGCGGCGCTGGACGGCTCGCTCGCCAAGGCGGATTTCCGCCGCGACCCGTATTTCGGCTTCGCGGTCCCGACCTCGGTGCCGGGCGTCGAGCCGCACATCCTGTACCCGGTCAAGACCTGGCAGGACAAGGCGGCCTTCGCCGAGACGGCCAAGAGCCTGGTCGAGATGTTCCAGAACAACTTCAAGCGCTTCGAGGCCCATGTCGACGCCGACGTGCGGGCCGCCGAGCCGACCATGTCGATCGCGGCCTGATTTCGCGGGCTTGATCGTCCTGAGGGCCCCTCTCCCCGGAGAGGGGCCCTTTTTCGTCGTACAAGCACGAACGAAGAAACCGGAGGGAGGAGCGGCCCATGATGGTGCTCGTGGTCGGTGCCGGCGTGGTCGGCCTCGCGATCGGTCGGGAACTGGCCCTGCGCGGCCACGAGGTGATCGTGGCGGAAGCGGAGGGCGGCATCGGGACCGGCGTGTCCTCGCGCAATTCCGAGGTGATCCATGCCGGGATGTACTATCCGACGGGCTCGGCTCGGGCGCGCCATTGCGTCGAGGGACGGCGCCGGCTCTACGCCTTCTGCGCGAGCCACGGGGTCCCGCATTCCAAGATCGGCAAGCTGATCGTCGCGGCGACCGAGCCCGAGGGCGCGAAGATCGCGGCGATCCACGCGCAAGGGGTCGAGAACGGCGTCGAGGGCCTCGCGCTCCTCGACGGCGCCGAGGCCCGGCGGCTCGAGCCGAACCTGACCTGCAACGCCGCGCTCCTCTCGACTGAGACCGGGATCGTCGACAGCCACGCCCTGATGCTGGCGCTGCAGGGCGACATCGAGGGGGCGGGGGGCGCGCTCGCCTTCAACACCCCCATCACGCGCCTGACCCGCTCGCCCGAGGGCTGGGTCGCCCGCTTCGGCGAGGCGGACGAGATCACGGTCGACGCGGTGGTGAACGCCGCGAGCTTCGGCGCGCAGGGGCTCGCCCGGGCGACCGAGGGCTACCCGGAGGCCCGGGTGCCGCGCCTGGTGCTGGCCAAGGGCAACTATTTCGGCTGCACCGGGCGGCCGGCCTTCTCCCGGCTGATCTACCCGGCCCCGGTCGAAGGGGGCCTCGGCATCCACCTCACCCTCGACCTCGCCGGGCGGATGCGCTTCGGCCCCGACGTCGAGTGGATCGACGCGCCCGACTACGAGGTCGATCCCGGCCGAGGCGCGTTGTTCACCGCCGCGATCCGCCGCTACTGGCCCGGGCTCCCCGACGGGGCGCTGGTGCCCGATTATGCCGGCATCCGCCCGAAGCTGTCCGGGCCGGGGGAGGGGGCCGCCGACTTCCTGATCGACGGGCCGGCGGAGCACGGGCTGCCGGGGCTGGTGCACCTCTTCGGCATCGAGAGCCCGGGGCTGACGTCGAGTTTGTCGCTCGCCGAGGACGTGGCGGACCGGTTGGGGGCGTGAGGGTTACCGCGCGTCCGGCGCCCAGACGAGCCTCGCGCCGTACCTGTCCCACCCTCGACCCCATCCTGAGGTGTTGGTCGACCAAAGATCGACTGACCGCGAAGGAGGGTTCCAGGGATCGTCGTGGTTTCTGGAGCCCTCCTTCGAGGCTGCCGCAAGCGGCAGCACCTCAGGATGAGGTCGAGGGTGGATGGATGGTCGGTACGCTCGTCGTGTGACGACCGACCCGCTAACCCGACATCCATCCCCACCCCCACCAACGCTCGCGTGCGTCCGGCCGCCGTCTTGGCGCGGCGGGGTGCCGCTGCTATCTCCCGTCGACTCTTATCCCCACCGCCGTGCGCCCCGCGCATCGCCGCGCCTGCGCGCCGGAGACAGCCACACGATGACCGCGTCCCCCATCGACAACATCCGCAATTTCTCGATCGTCGCCCATATCGACCACGGCAAGTCGACGCTCGCCGACCGGCTGATCCAGATCACCGGCGCGGTGGCGGCGCGCGACATGAGCGAGCAGATGCTCGACTCGATGGACATCGAGAAGGAGCGCGGCATCACCATCAAGGCGCAGACCGTGCGCCTGGAATACAAGGCGCAGGACGGGCGCGACTACGTCCTCAACCTGATGGACACGCCCGGCCACGTCGATTTCGCCTACGAGGTGTCGCGCTCGCTCGCCGCCTGCGAGGGCTCGCTCCTCGTCGTCGACGCTTCCCAGGGCGTCGAGGCGCAGACGCTCGCCAACGTCTACCAGGCGCTCGACGCCAACCACGAGATCGTCCCGGTCCTCAACAAGATCGACCTGCCGGCGGCCGAGCCCGACCGGGTCAAGGAGCAGATCGAGGAGGTGATCGGCATCGACGCCAAGGACGCGGTGCCGATCTCGGCCAAGACCGGCATCAACATCGAGGCGGTGCTGGAGGCGATCGTCACCCGCCTGCCGCCGCCGAAGGGCGACCGTGCGGCCCCCCTCAAGGCGCTGCTGGTCGATTCCTGGTACGACGTCTATCTCGGCGTCGTGGTGCTGGTGCGCATCGTCGACGGCGTGCTCAAGAAGGGCATGACGATCCGCATGATGGGGGCGGACGCGGCCTACGGCGTCGAGCGCCTCGGCGTGTTCCGGCCGAAGATGCAGGACATGGCCGAGCTCGGCCCCGGCGAGGTCGGCTTCTTCACCGGCTCGATCAAGGAAGTGGCCGATACCCGCGTCGGCGACACCATCACCGAGGACAAGCGCAAGACCAAGGAGGCGATGCCGGGCTTCAAGCCGGTGCAGCCGGTGGTGTTCTGCGGCCTGTTCCCGGTCGATGCCGCCGACTTCGAATCCTTGCGCGGCGCGATGGGCAAGCTGCGGCTCAACGACGCCTCGTTCTCCTACGAGATGGAGACGTCCGCCGCGCTGGGCTTCGGCTTTCGCTGCGGCTTCCTCGGGCTTCTCCACCTCGAGATCATCCAGGAGAGGCTCGAGCGCGAGTTCAACCTCGACCTGATCTCGACCGCGCCGAGCGTGGTCTATCACCTCAACATGCAGGACGGGGAGAAGCGTGAGCTGCACAACCCGGCCGACATGCCCGACGTGATGAAGATCGACACGATCGAGGAGCCGTGGATCCGCGCCACCATCATGACGCCGGACGAATACCTCGGCGGCGTCCTGAAGCTGTGCCAGGACCGGCGCGGTACCCAGATCGACCTCAACTACGTCGGCAAGCGCGCGATGGTGGTGTACGACCTGCCGCTCAACGAGGTGGTGTTCGATTTCTACGACCGGCTGAAGTCGATCTCGAAGGGCTACGCCTCCTTCGACTACCACATCTCGGATTATCGCGAGGGCGACCTCGTGAAGATGTCGATCCTGGTCAATGCCGAGCCGGTCGACGCGCTGTCGATGCTGGTTCACCGCACCCGCGCCGAGAGCCGCGGCCGGGCGATGTGCGAGAAGCTGAAGGACCTGATCCCGCGCCACCTGTTCCAGATCCCGGTCCAGGCGGCGATCGGCGGCAAGATCATCGCCCGCGAGACCATCCGGGCCCTGTCGAAGGACGTCACCGCCAAGTGCTACGGCGGCGACATCTCCCGCAAGCGCAAGCTCCTCGACAAGCAGAAGGAGGGCAAGAAGCGCATGCGCCAGTTCGGCAAGGTCGAGATCCCGCAGGAGGCGTTCATCGCCGCCCTGAAGATGGACAGCTGATCCGGCGGACCGATCGGGCCATCCGTCAGCGAGACCAGCCGCCGGCCATGCCGGCGGCTTTTTGATTCCGGTCACGAGCGACTGGACCGCCCCGGCCCAGGTGGCAATTTAACAGGGCGAATACCGTAGAAGCAGTCACGATCTTATATTTCTCGATCACTCCCGCTTCGTAAACTCGTACTGGGTATTTATTTCATCACGTAGCGTTCCGCAACGGCATGTTAACTCGCCAAGGGCATGGTTCCGCAGGGCGAGCGGGGAGTTGCCGGGAGCGATGATTGGGTCAAGATCTATCGGCTGCAAACGCTTTTCGGCCGATCGATCCGGTAGCGTGGTCATCATCTTTGCCCTGCTGGCCCCGGTCCTCCTCGGCGCGGTCGGCCTCGCCGTCGATTACGCGACCTGGACGATGCAGCGGGCGACGCTGCAGCGGGCGGCGGATGCGGCGGCCCTCGCGGTGGCCTCCGACATGCAGGTCTCCGGCACGAACACGCAACGGATGCAGTCCCTCGCGGATGCCTACGTGAAGAGCAACGTGAAGCTGCAGCGCGGCGACGGGGAGGTCCACGTCACCGTCGCGCCGGTGGCTCGCGAGCGTCCGGGCGGGCCGTTCGTGCCTGCCGGTCAGGTCGCCGGGCGGGGGCCGACCGCCGTCACCATCATGCTGACGCAGCGCAAATACGCGATCATGAGCCGGCTGGTCACGCCGCAGCTCACCGACAACAGCGTGTCGGCCACGGCCGAGGCGGTCGGCACCACCAGGCTCTGCGTCGTCGCGCTCGATCCGTCCGACGACCGCTCGATGCGGCTCGCCGGAGATTCCGAGATCGACGCCCGTGGCTGCGCGGTCTACGCCCTGTCGGCGAATGCCAAGGCGATCGTGAGTAGTTCCGGCACCCTCCTCGCGGCGGCGACGACCTGCACGGTCGGCGGCTACACGGGGCATCCCAGCAGCTTCAAGCCGCTGCCCGTGACCGGCTGCCGGGTCATCAAGGATCCCCTCGCCGACCGGCCGGCGCCGGATGCCGGGCCATGCCGCGAGACCAACCTGCGGCTCCGCCGGGGAAGCCACACGCTCTATCCCGGAACCTATTGCGGCGGCATCCTGGTCGATGTCGGTGCGACGGTCGTGATGGCGCCCGGCATCTACGTGATCAAGGACGGCTCCCTGGTCGTGGGCCCGCCGGAGCAGATCTTCGTGACCTACGAGATGTGTGATCAGCCGACCGGCGCGACGACACTGCCACAGTGCAAGGCCGAGGTCCGCATCGAGAACATCGGCTCCCTGAAAGGCGACGGCGTCGGCATTTACTTCACCGGAGATCCTCAGAAGGGGTTGTCCTCGATCTCGCGACCGATGCTGTTCCTTCCTGCCTCGGTCGTCGAGCTGACCGCGCCGCGGACCGGCCCGATGGCCGGCATGCTGCTGTTCGAGGACCGGCAGTCGCCGGCGGGACGGGTCTTCGACATCCTGAGTGACAGCGCCCGTCGCCTCGTCGGTACGATCTACCTGCCGCGGGGGACGTTCTCGGTGCGGGCGAACCAGGTCGTGGCGGATCAGTCGGAGTACACGGCCATCGTCGCCAACAAGATCTATCTCAATCGCCGGCCTCGCCTGACCCTCAACACGCGCTACTCGGACACCGACGTGCCGGTGCCCAACGGCCTCGGGCCGACGAGCAGCGCCGTCGGGCTGGCGAAGTGATCGGCGCCCTCGCGGGCTCGCGACCGGTACCGACGGCCCGAGATGCCGAGGCGTCGATTCGGTCTCGGGCTCGCCCGAGACCGACCGGGCCGTGGAGGCGTCTCGGATCGTCGATATCCGATCACTGAACAGACGAGAAGCTGAGCCGAGCCGGGTCGCGGGGAGGGATGTCCGGCGCGGCGCCGCGCTCCCGCGCGTCCATCACATGCCCGGCTCGTTCGGGCCCGGTCCGCGGCGGCGGGGGCCGCCGGCCGGCCGCATGGTGGCGACCACCGGGTTCGGCTCGTGGTCGAGGGCGGCACCCGTATAGGCATCGACGCCCAGACCGATCACGCCGCCGGCCAGGACGTTGCCGGCGACGCTCGCCGCCCCCCGGCCGACGACCTTCGTGCGCACCGGGATCGATTCCGGGTGGAAGCCGGGCTTCGTGAAGGTCGCGACGAACTCGTCCGAGCGGTCGACCTCGAGCGTGCACGGCGTGACCGGGCAGGCGTACTTCTTGTCCGTGCTCACCGCCGCACCCGACGGTACGGACACGAACGATATCTGCTCCGTCGTGCCGCGCACGATGCTGCCGCACGCGCCGACACTGACCGCCACGAGGACGGACGCGCTGATCGTCTTGATAGACATGACGCCCCCCAGATCGTCTCTTCGGACGAAGACGAAAACTGATAGAACGGAAGCGGGCGCGATCAAGCGCTACGCGGGTGTCGTCACGCGAAAACACTGAGAGTTGCGAACGGGACACAACCCGCAGGAGATGACGCGCTCCGACTATCTTTGATCTAACATGAGGAAATCTCTTTTTCTCTGGGTCGTGCGATGGGTGTGAACAGCCGCACTCTCCTGGCGTCGCCTTCGCCGCGGCCTCGCTCCGCCGCCGCCCGCCCTTGTCGCCCGCCCACCCGCCATGGCATGACGGTTCCCTTCCGAGACCTTGGGCCGCCTGCCGCGGCCGGGATGTGATGCCGTGTCCGTGCTGAGCCTGAAGCCCCGTCATGAGGACGTCGACGCGCTGATGCGCGAGATCGGCCGGCGTGCCCGCGCCGCCGCCCGTCGGATGGCGCTGGTCCCAGGCCCGACCAAGGATGCGGCCCTGCGCGAGGCCGCGTCCTCGCTGCGCGACGCGAGCGCGGCGATCCTGGCGGCGAACGGCGCCGACCTCGACGAGGCCCGGGCCAAGGGCCTGCCCGCCGCCAGCCTCGACCGCCTGGCCCTGAACCCGGCCCGGATCGAGGCGATCGCCGAGGCGCTCGAGAGCATCGCCGGCCTGCCCGATCCGCTCGGGCGGGTGCTCGCCACCTACGAGCGGCCGAACGGCCTGACGATCGAGCGGGTGGCGACGCCTCTGGGCGTCGTCGGGGTGATCTTCGAGAGCCGCCCCAACGTCACGGCGGATGCCGGCGCGCTCTGCCTCAAGGCCGGCAACGCCGCGATCCTGCGCGCCGGCTCGGAGAGCCACCGCAGCGCCACCGCCATCGCGCAGGCGATGGTCGAGGGCCTGACCCGCCACGGCCTGCCGGCGGACGCGATCCAGCTCGTGCCGACGAAGGACCGGGCGGCGGTCGGCGCCATGCTCACCGGCCTCGACGGCGCCATCGACGTGATCGTGCCCCGCGGCGGCAAGAGCCTGGTGGCGCGGGTGCAGGACGAGGCGCGGGTGCCGGTCTTCGCCCATCTCGAGGGGATCTGCCACGTCTTCGTCCACGCGGGCGCCGACCTCGCCATGGCCCGCAGCATCGTGCGCAACAGCAAGATGCGCCGCACCGGCATCTGCGGGGCCGCCGAGACCCTGCTGGTCGACCGCCCTTGCGCGGGCACCCACCTCGGCCCCCTGGTGACCGACCTCCTGGAGGCCGGCTGCGCCGTGCGCGGCGATGCGGCGACCCAGGCGGTGGACCCGCGGGTGAGCCCGGCGACCGAGGAGGATTGGCGCACCGAGTACCTCGACGCGATCATCTCCGTGCGGGTGGTCGACGGGTTGGAGGCCGCGGTCGACCACATCGAGACCTACGGCTCGCACCACACCGAGTCGATCCTGACCGAGGACCGGGCGGCGGCCGAGCGGTTCATGGCCGAGGTCGATTCGGCGATCGTGATCCACAACGCCTCGACCCAGTTCGCCGACGGCGGCGAGTTCGGCTTCGGCGCCGAGATCGGCATCGCCACCGGGCGGATGCACGCCCGCGGGCCGGTCGGGGTCGAGCAGCTCACCACCTTCAAGTACCGGGTCCGCGGCACGGGGCAGATTCGCCCGTGACCGTCTGAGCGAGGGGACGGCAGGTTTCGGATGCACCCGTGATCCCGCGCCTGCCGCCCCTCGCGCCGGGCCTGCGGGTCGGCCTCTACGGCGGCTCGTTCAACCCGGCCCATGCCGGCCACCGGCACGTCAGCCGGCTGGCCCTGCGGCGCCTCGCCCTCGACCGGGTGTGGTGGCTGGTGAGCCCCGGCAACCCGCTGAAGGACCGCAGCGGGCTGCCCGGCCCCGCGGCCCGGGCGGCGGGAGCCCGGGCGGTCGCCGCCGATCCCCGGATCGCCGTCACCGACTTCGAAGCCGTCCTGGGCGTCCGCTACACCGTCGAGACCCTGCGCTGGCTGACGGACCGGCACCCGGAGGTCCGCTTCGTCTGGATCATGGGGGCCGACAGCCTGGCGAGCTTCCACCGCTGGCGCGGCTGGCGCGAGATCGCCGCCCGGATGCCCTTCGCGGTGATCGACCGGCCGGGCTACACCCTCAAGGCGATGGCCTCGCCCGCCGCACGGGCGCTCTCGGGCGCGCGCATCGACGAGCGTGCCGCCCCGACCCTGGCCGAGAGGGAGCCGCCGGCCTGGGTCTTCCTGCACGGGCCGCGCAACAGCCTGTCCTCGACGGCGCTGCGGGCCGGCAAAACCCCGCGCTGACCGGCGATCGACCGGGATTCCCGCGCGCCCGAGCTTGAAAAACCGGCATCGGCGCGCCACTGTCATCTCTCAACAGCATCGGCGCCGTCGCGCGCCGCGGGTCATCATCGTCTCGTGGCGCCGGCAGGTGCCTCATCGACAGGGGTCGGCACTGAACGACGCAATCTCTCACGAAGCTCACGACAACGAGCTTCCCGTGCAGCCCGAGGCGCAGGAAACCCGTCAGGAATCCCGGACGGACGCGCTCGAGGCCGCGGACATGAGGTCGGTTGCCCTCGCCTGTCTCGAGGACATGAAGGCCGAGGACACCGTCGAGATCGACCTCGTCGGCCGGACCTCGCTCGCCGACGCCATGATCATCACCTCCGGCCGCTCCCAGCGCCACGTCGGCTCGATCGCCGACAAGGTGATCCAGGAGTTCAAGACCCGCGGCTTCGGCAATCCCCGGGTCGAGGGCCTGCCGGCCTGCGACTGGGTGCTGATCGATGCCGGCGACCTCCTGGTCCACGTCTTCCGGCCCGAGGTGCGCCACTTCTACAATCTCGAGAAGATCTGGGGTGCCGACCGGCCGGCCGACCGTCTCGCCGGCTGAGGCGACGCCAGGAACGGACACGCCGCCATGCGGCTCGCCCTCGTCGCGGTGGGTCGCCTCAAGCGCGGCCCCGAGCGCGACCTCGCCGAGGACTATCGCGGACGCGCCGACGCGCTCGGCCGCGGCCTCGGCTTCTCCGCCGTGCAGCTGACCGAGATCCCGGAGAGCCGGGCCCGGCGCGCGCTGGACCGCTGCGCCGAGGAGGCGGCCGCGATCCTGGCTTCCATCCCCGCCGGCGCCGCGGCGGTCGTCCTCGACGAGGGCGGGCGTACCGTCACCAGCCTGGATTTCGCCGCCCAGGTCGGCGCCTGGCGCGACGGCAGCCGGCCCGGTCTCGCCATCGTGATTGGCGGCGCCGACGGGCTCGACCCTAGTGTCAGGGCCAGGGCCGACCTCGTTTTCGCCTTCGGCGCCGCCACACTGCCGCACGGGCTCGTCCGTGTCCTGGCCCTCGAGCAGCTCTACCGGGCCATGACGATCCTCTCCGGCCACCCCTATCACCGCGGCGCCCCGTGACCCGAGCGCTTCTCCCCGCCCTGCTGACGGCGTCCCTCGCCTGCGCGGTCTCCGCGGGCGCCCAGCCGGTGCCCGACCCGGCGGTCGACGCCGTGGCGAAGGCGCAATCCGAGAAGGACCGCAAGGCCGAGAGCCTGCGGGCGATCGAGAGCGCCCTGGCCGCGAGCGGCGAGACCCGCGCCAGGCTCGAGCGCGAGGTCGCCGAGATCAAGGGCGACGGCGCGAGGCTCAACCAGGCCCTGATCGACGCCGCCCGCAAGGCGCAGGAGGCGGAAGGCCGGATCTCCGAGCTCGAGGCGCGGCTCCAGACCATGGCGGGTAGCGAGATGGCGCTGCGCCGCTCGCTCGAGGGCCGCCGCGGCGTCATCGCCGAGGTCCTGGCCGCCCTCCAGCGCATGGGACGGCGCCCGCCGCCGGCGGTGCTGGTGCGGCCCGAGGACGTGCTGGCGGCGATCCGCACCTCGATGCTGCTCGGCGCCGTGGTGCCGGAACTCCAGGGCGAGGCCGAGACCCTGGCCGGCGACCTCGCCGAACTCGTGCGCCTGCGCGGCCTGATCGCCGCCGACCAGGAGACCCTGCGCGGCGACATCAAGGGCTGGGCCGCCGAGCGCCAGCGCCTGACCGCCCTCATCGCGGCGCGCCAGGCCCGCCTCGGCGAGGCCGAGAGCGGGCTCACCGCCGAGCGCGACCGCGCGACCGGGCTCGCCGGCCAGGCCCGTACCCTCAAGGACCTGGTCGACCGTCTCGACGGCGACCTCACCAACGCCCGCCGCGCCGCCGGCGCGGCGAAGGAGGCGGCGGAGGCCGAGAGCCGCGAGACCCGCGAGCGCTTCGCGGCGGCGGCGCTGCGCGATCCGGCCCGGCTCGCCCCCAAGGTGCCCTTCGCGCAAGGACGCGGCCTGCTGCCGCGACCGGTGAGCGGCGAGGTGGTGCGGACCTTCGGCAGCGCCGACGGGGCAGGGGGCACCAGCCGCGGCATATCGCTCATGACGCGCCCGCGGGGCGTCGTCTCCTCTCCGGCGGACGGCTGGGTGGCCTATGCGGGGGCGTTCCGCTCCTACGGTCGTCTCTTGATCATCAACGCGGGCGACGGCTACTATCTGCTCCTGGCGGGCATGGACCAGATCAACGTCGAGGTGGGTCAGTTCGTGCTCGCGGGGGAGCCGGTCGCCGTGATGGGAGACACGGGCTCCGCACCTTCGGCAGGAGCCGGTGGGCGGAACGATCCCGTCCTGTACGTCGAGTTCAAGAAAGACGGTGGCTCCATCGACCCGGATCCTTGGTGGGCCAAAGGGTCAAGCGAGAAGGTTCGCGGATAATGCGCAAAGTTTCCCTCGTCCTGTTCGGAGCCATCCTGGGCGCCGGGACGGCCACGGTGGCGACCCAGACCCACCTGCTCTCGAGCACGAGCGCCGTCGCCGCCTCGGCCGAGACCTATCGCCAGCTCAGCCTGTTCGGCGACGTGTTCGAGAAGATCCGCACCGACTACGTCGAGAAGCCCGACGAGGCCAAGCTGATCGAGGCGGCCGTCAACGGCATGCTGACCTCGCTCGACCCGCATTCGAGCTACATGGACGCCAAGAGCTTCCGTGACATGCAGGTCCAGACCAAGGGCGAGTTCGGGGGCCTCGGCATCGAGGTCACGATGGAGGACGGCCTGATCAAGGTCGTCACCCCGATCGACGACACCCCGGCCGCCCGCGCGGGCCTGCTCGCCAACGACATCATCACCCAGATCGACGGCGACCAGGTCCAGGGCCTGACCCTCAACCAGGCCGTCGACAAGATGCGCGGCCCGGTCAACTCGCCGGTGAAGCTCAAGATCTCCCGCAAGGAGGCCAAGGAGCCGCTCGAGGTCACGCTCAACCGCGACCTGATCCGGATCAAGCCGGTGCGCTCGCGCACCGAGGGCGGCGACATCGGCTACATCCGCCTGACCCAGTTCAACGAGCAGACCTATGACGGCCTGAAGGCGGCGATCGACAAGATGTCGACCGAGATGCCGGGCGACAAGCTCAAGGGCTTCGTCATCGACCTGCGCAACAACCCGGGCGGCCTGCTCGACCAGGCGGTGATGGTCTCCGACGCCTTCCTCGACCGCGGCGAGATCGTCTCGACCCGCGGCCGCAACCCGGACGAGACCCAGCGCTTCTCGGCCAAGTCCGGCGACCTGACCAAGGGCAAGCCGATCGTCGTGCTGGTCAACGGCGGCTCGGCCTCGGCCTCGGAGATCGTCGCCGGTGCCCTCCAGGACCACAAGCGCGCGACCGTCATCGGCACCCGCTCGTTCGGCAAGGGCTCGGTGCAGTCGATCATCCCGCTCGGCGGCAACGGCGCCCTGCGGCTCACCACCGCGCGCTACTACACCCCGTCCGGCCGCTCGATCCAGGCCAAGGGCATCGAGCCCGACCAGGAGGTGCTGCAGGACGTGCCCGACGAGCTGAAGGGCAAGGACGAGACCAAGGGCGAAGCCGGCCTGAAGGGCCACCTCAAGCAGAAGGACACCGAGGAGCGCGGCGGCTCGTCGGCCTACGTCCCGCCGGACCCGGCCAAGGACAAGCAGCTCATCGCCGCGGTCGACTTCCTGCACGGCGTGCAGAAGGGCGCGGCCAACACCGCCAAGACCACGGACAAGACCACGGAGCCGAAGCCGAACTGACCGGTGGCCGGGCGCGTCCTGCGCCCGCCTTAACGCCGCGTTTACCACGAAGGCCCGCAATACCGGTCGAACGACCGGCGCTGCGGGCCTTCCGCTTTTTCGCAGCGACACGGTCGCGGGACCTCACGCCTGTGCCGCTCGCGTCCGACACCATCCTGACCCGTCCCCTCGGGCTGCGGGACGAGGCGACCGCCCGCGCCGCCCGCTGGCGCGCCGCCCTGCGCCCCCGGGTGCTCGCCGCCGCGCTCCTCGGCGCGAGCGCGCTCGCGCTCGCCGCGTTCCTCGCACTCGGCGACGATCCCCTCGCCGGCGAGCCCTACGCGGTCGCCGCGATCGAGGTCCGGGCGCCGAGCGCGCCCGTGCCCGAACCGGCGGTCCCGGTGCGTCCCGACCCGGCGAGCCGCAACGCCGACGAGGTCGAGCGGGCCTCGGGCGTCTCCGTCAGCCGGCCGGACGGCACGGCCGCGCCGGACTCGGTGGTGATCCGGGTGCCGGGCAGCGGGCCGATCCAGCTCAAGCCCGCCCCCGACCCGCGCCTGACCGAGCGCGGCCGCTACGGCGTGCTGCCGAAGATCGGCCCGGACGGCGCCCGCGCCCTCGACGTCTACGCGCGGCCCGAGGCCGCCGGCCTCGAGCGCGGCGGCGCGGTCGCGGGCCGCATCGCCCTCGTGGTGTCGGGCCTCGGCATCGGCCAGGCGGCGACCCAGGACGCGATCCAGCGCCTGGCCCCCGCGGTGACGCTCGCCTTCGCCCCCTACGGCGCCGACGTGACCCGCAGCGCCGCCCGCGCCCGCGAGGCCGGGCACGAGGTGATGGTGCAGGCGCCGATGGAGCCGTTCGACTATCCCGACAACGATCCCGGCCCCCAGACCCTGCTCGCCGGCGCCAAGCCCGCCGAGAACCTCGACCGCCTCGCCTTCGTGCTCGCCCGGGTGCCCGGCGCGGTCGGGGTCACCAACTTCATGGGCGCGCGCCTCACGGCCGAGGCCGGCGCGCTCGAGCCGGTCCTGCGCGAGATCGGCGGGCGCGGCCTCGGCTTCCTCGACGACGGCACCTCGCCGCGCTCGCTCGCCCGCGAGGTCGGCCGCAAGGCCAAGGTCCCGGTGGCCCGGGCCGAGCTCGTCGTCGACGCGGTGCCGCGTCCCGACGCCATCGACCGCGAGCTCGCCCGGCTGGAGGAGGCGGCGCGCAAGTCGGGCTTCGCGCTCGGCTCCGCCACCGCCCTGCCGCTCTCGATCGACCGGATCGCCCGCTGGGCGCGGGACCTCGAATCCCGCGGCATCCTGCTGGTGCCGGCCAGCCGAGCCATGCGTGCGGCGCCCTGAATCGGCGCCCTGGCCCCGGCGACCCCGCATTTTCGCCGGATCGCCGGTCCACACCCCGCGAAATTGCTCTAAGGTCGCTCCATGGCACCGCTCCACCGCCCCGAGACCGCCCTGGCCAACCTTCCCTACCGGCCGTGCGTCGGCATCAGCCTGTTCAACCGCGACGGCCTGGTCTTCGCCGGGCACCGGCGGCACGAATCGGCCGATCTCGGCGCCCATGCCTGGCAGATGCCGCAGGGCGGCATCGACGAGGGCGAGGCGCCGCGCGACGCCGCCCTGCGCGAGCTCTACGAGGAGACCAACGTGTCCCCCGGCTCCGTGCGCCTGCTCGCCGAGGCGCCGGGCTGGTACTCCTACGACCTGCCGACCGTCGCGGCGGGCAAGCCCTGGAAGGGGCGCTATCGCGGCCAGACCCAGAAGTGGTTCGCCTTCGCCTTCGAGGGCGACGAGCGCGAGATCGACATCCTGCGGCCGGGCGGCGGCGCCCACAAGGCGGAGTTCGACGGCTGGCGCTGGGAGCCGCTGGCCAACCTCGCCGCGCTGGTGATCCCGTTCAAGCGCCCGGTCTACGAGCAGGTGATCGCCGCCTTCGCCCACCTCGCGCGTCCTTCGTGACCGGACCCGCGCGCCCTTCCGCCGGCGAGTCCGCATGACACGCTGGTGGCTCACGGGCCTGGCGGTCCTGCTGCTGTGGATCGCCTACGGCCTCTCGCCCTATCTGGCGCTCTACCGGCTGTCGCAGGCGGTGCAGGCGCACGACGCGGCGGCGGTGGCGCAGCGGGTGAACTTCCGTACCCTGCGGCTGTCCCTGACCAAGCAGGCGCTCGCCGCGGCGGTCGACGCCATCGCGTCCCGCCGCGACCTCTCGGCCCGGGAGCGCACGATCCTGACCGAGGCGAGCGGGGCGCTGGCCGGGCCGCTGGTCGAGTCCCTCGTCACGCCCGAGACCCTGATCGACCTCCTCGACGACGGCTGGCCGGTGCGCGCGGGCCTCGCCCGCGACGGCAACGCCCGCGACCGGGCCTCCGATGCGGTCCCGTCCGGCGAGGACACGACCGCGAGCAGCGAGGTCCCGCGCGAGACCCCGACGGCCAAGGACGGTTCGGCTCCGAAGGAAGGCCTCGGCCTGCACGCCTCGACGGTGAGCCAGCTCTTCGCCCTGTTCCGCTCGGCCGAGCCGCGGGGCTTTCGCGGCATGGTGGTGAGCTACCCGCCCGACCGGCCGATCGAGAACCGGTTCCGCCTGCGCCTGCGCCTGCGGGGCTGGACCTGGCGCCTCGTCGACCTCGAACTGCCGGGCGCGCTGCGCGAGCGCATCAGCCAGCGGCTGACGGGAGCGCTGCAGCGCTGAGGCCGCGCCTCCCCTTGATGCTGTGGGGAGCGCCCCTCATATCTCGCCGGAGGGCCGGCGGAGTTGCGGTCGGCCTCGGCGGGTGCTGCGAAGGCGGGCCCGGACCTGACCGAAGTGCCTTTCGCAACAGGGCTTCGCCGACATCATGACGCGTCCATCGCCGTTCGGGCATCCGTTCCTGCTGGGCTTCGACGAGATCGAGCAAGCGCTCGACCGCGTCGCCAAGGCCGCGAACGACGGCTACCCGCCCTACAACATCGAGCGGCTGCCCCGCACCGAGCGGGAGCCGGAGCGGCTGCGCATCACGCTCGCGGTGGCCGGCTTCACCCGCGACCAGCTCGACGTGACCCTGGAGGAGAGCCAGCTCATCGTCCGTGGCCGCCAGGCCGACGACAAGAGCCGGACCTTCCTGCATCGCGGCATCGCGGCCCGCCAGTTCCAGCGCGCCTTCCTGCTCGCCGACGGCATGGAGGTGCTGGGCGCCGACCTGTCGAACGGCCTGCTCTCGATCGACCTCGCCCGGCCCGAGCCGGAGCGCATCGTGCGACGGATCGACATCGGGTCGCGCGACGGCGACTGAGCATCACCATATGAGGTTGACACCGGTCGGCGGGCCGCTTCGGGGCCTGTAGCCGATCCACCGTCCTGCTGCCTTTCAGAGGAGGGCGCATCATGTCCGACATCACCCAGACCATGGATTCCGAATCGCTCGCGGCCCTCGGCGAGGGCCACGTGGCCTATATCCGCGCGATGCGCTCGGAGGAGGTCAAGCGCCTGTTTCCGGAGGCTCCGGACCTCACCCCCGGCCTCGACCTGTTCGCCGTGCTGTCGGCGAGCGGTGCCCCGATCCTGCTGACCGACAGCCGCGACGCGGCCTTCGCCAATGCCTGGGCGCACGACCTGCAGGCGGTGAGCGTGCACTGACGCCGACCGCGCGGCCGGCACCCGGCCGCGCGGGTCGTGCAGACGTCGGAGTGGAGGAGCCGGCGCCATCGGTCCCGATCGCCGGTCCGACACTCCATCGTCACCCCGGACCCCGCTGTCGCGGTCCCGGAAAGACTGGGAGGGCGGTGTCGACCGGCGGATACGCGCCCGAGCTACCCCTCCCGCGGCGCGATCCCCTCGACCGCCGCGACCAGCCGGTCGAGATCGGCCGGGCCGGAGAGCCGGTGGTCGCCCTCCTTGATCAGCGTCAGGACCACCCCCGCCGCGGGCAGCCGGTCGACGAGCCGCATCGCGTGGCGCCACGGCACGTCGGGATCGGCCATCCCCTGCAGGATGTGCACCGGGCAGCCCGGGTCGACGGATCCGCCCAGCATCAGGTGGCGCCGCCCGTCCTCGATCAGGGCGCGGGTCACGGGCGTCGGCTCGGGCGAGTATTGCGACCCGCGCTGCCACACCCCGTCGCGCAGGACCTGCTGGCGGATCTCCTCCGGGAACTGCTCCCACATCAGCGCCTCGGTGAAGTCCGTCGCCGGGGCGATGAGCACGAGGCCGGAAGGGCGGACCCTGGCCGCGGCGAGGAGCGCGATCCAGCCGCCCATCGAGGAGCCGACCAGCACCGGGCGCTCTGGCGCCAGCGCGGCGACGACGCCCTCCGCGTCGGCGAGCCAGTCCGAGATCGTGCAATCGGCGAAGGTGCCCTCCGACTCGCCGTGGCCCGTGTAGTCGAAGCGCACGAAGGCGCGGTCGGTCCTTGCCGCCCAGGCATCGAGGGCCTCGGCCTTGGTGGCGCGCATGTCCGAGCGGAAGCCGCCGAGCCAGACCACCGGCGGCCCGGCGCCCGGCCGCACCAGGGTGGCGAGGCGGCGACCGCCGACGGTCAGCATCGTGGCGGGCGTCCGGTCGGTAGCGTCCAGATGATCGGCCATGCGTTATCCCCGTTATTCCGGCGCCGGCCCTGGTCGCGGGCCCCCGGCGCCCAAGGTTTACCGATCCGCAACGGGGCCGGGCGACCTTGATGCATCGTCCCGGTGCGGATCCGCGACCGGCGGCTTCTACACCGCCTGCCGTCGGCGCACCCTCACTTCCTGCGCGGAGCAGGCGCCGTCACGCCGCGAGTGCTGCGATCAGAACCCTGACCCTGAGCCGGAGTCCCATGCCGTCGAGCCAGGCCACGCCGTTCCCGGCCGCGAGCCACCCGCTGGCGGGCCGGACCATCCTGCAGATCATCCCGGAACTCGACGCCGGCGGCGCCGAGCGCACCGCCGTCGACGTCGCGGCGGCGCTCGCCGCGGCCGGCGCCCGGGCGCTGGTCGCCACCGAGGGCGGGCGCCTCGTCGGCGAATTGCAGGCCAAGGGCGGCGCCTGGGTGCCGTTCCCGGCCCGCGCCAAGAATCCGTTCGCGATGGCGCTCAATGTCGGGCGGCTGGCGCGGATCTGCCGGGCCGAGCGGGTCGACCTGATCCACGCCCGGTCCCGCGCCCCGGCCTGGGTGGCCCTTGGGACGGCGCGGCGGCTGCGCCTGCCCTTCGTCACCACCTATCACGGCAGCTATTCCGGCCGCTCGGCGGTGAAGCTCCTGTACAATTCGGTGATGGCCCGCGGCGACGTGGTGATCGCCAACTCGCACTTCACCGCCGACGCGATCCGCCGCCTGTTCCCGCAGGTCGCCGGCGACCGGGTGCGGGTGATCCACCGCGGCACCGACCTCGCGGCCTTCGCGGCCGGCCAGGTGGCCCCGCAGCGCGTCGAGGCCCTGCGCCGGGCCTGGGGCGTCGCCCCGCACGAGCGGGTGGTGCTGCTCGCCGCCCGGCTCACCCCCTGGAAGGGCCACCGGGTGATGATCGAGGCCGCCGCGGCCCTGCGCGCGCAAGGGCTCGGCGACTTCACCGTGGTGCTCGCCGGCGACCCGCAGGGCCGCACCGCCTACCTGCGCGAGCTCGACGCCATGATCGCGGCCCACGGGCTCGCCGGCGTGGTGAAGCGGGTCGGCCATTGCGGCGACATGCCGGCGGCCTACCGGGCCGCCTCGGTGGTGGCGGTGCCCTCGACCGAGCCCGAGGCCTTCGGCCGCTCGGCGGTCGAGGCGCAGGCGCTCGGCACGCCGGTGGTGGTGTCGGATCTCGGCGCGGTGCCGGAGACGGTGCTCGCCCCCCCGGAGGTGCCTGCGCACGAGCGCACCGGCTGGCGCGTCCCGGCCGGCGACCCGCAGGCCCTCGCCGGGGCGCTCGCCGAGGCCCTGCAGCTCGGCGCCAGCGCCCGCGACGCCCTGGTGCGCCGCGCCCGCCGCCACGTCGAGACGCATTTCTCCCTCGAGCTGATGCTCGCCGATACCCTGGCGATCTACGCCGAACTGCTCGGCACGGCCCCCGCAGGGGAGGGGCCTTAAGGCGACCGGCACGCCCGGCCCGGTCAAGACTTCACGGATGCTTGACCGCTCCGCAACCAACTCGGCCGGCCGCGAGTTGACAAACTGGGCGATCTCGCCAAGGTGATAGCGTACACCGGAATATGCCCGCGCGGTGGTTCGGGGCCGACCCAGAGGGGGTCTCGGTCGGCGGGCCGCCGCCGGACGACGTGATTGAGGAGAATGAAGCCATTCGCAGACCTATGAGAGCCATGCCGGCCCCGCAGAAGGACGGGCCGCGCGCCAACCGGGACATCCGCGGCGTCCGCGAAGTGCAGCTCATCGACGATACCGGGCAGAACCGCGGCGTCATGGGCTTCTTCGAGGCGCTGCAGGTCGCCGAGGAAGCGGGCCTCGACCTCGTCGAGATCGCGCCGAACTCCGTGCCTCCGGTCTGCAAGCTTCTCGACTATGGCCGCTTCCGCTTCAACGAGCAGAAGAAGCAGGCCGAGGCGCGCAAGCGGCAGAAGACCGTCGAGGTCAAGGAGATCAAGCTCCGGCCGGGCATCGACAAGCACGACTACGAAGTCAAGATGAAGGCCGTGCAGCGGTTCTTCGAGGAAGGCGACAAGGTCAAGGTGACCCTGCGCTTCCGCGGCCGCGAGATGGCGCACCAGGACCTCGGTCTGCGCCTGCTCGAGCGCGTCAAGGCCGAGACCCAGGAAGTCGCCAAGGTGGAGAGCGAGCCGCAGCTCGAAGGCCGCCAGATGATCATGATCCTGGCGCCGCGCTAGCACCGCACGGCACCGCGATCACGGAGCGTTCCGGGCGCGGGAACCGACGAGGCCGCACCCAGGAAACATCGAAGGGCCGGGCATGTCCCGGCCCATCGCTTGTCTACTTCAGCAGGACGACCTGCGCGTCGCCGGTCCGGCGCACCACGTTGACGGTGACGTCGCTGCCGTGGCGGTGGATCAGCAGGTCGACGTGGCTGTCGCCGAGCTTCAGGTTGCGGATCAGCACGTCGTCGAGGAAGGCCGGCAGGATCGGATCACGGAAGCGGATCCGGTTGCGGTCGTGGCGCAATTCGAGCCCGAGGCAGGCGGCCAGGAACGCGAACGGTGCGGCCGCCGCCCAGGCCTGGGGGCTGCACGCCACCGGGTAGTTCGTCGGTCCGCGCTGCTTGCGCTGGATGAAGCCGCAGAATAGCTCCGGCAGCCGCCGCCCCTCCTGGTAGAGCGAGGCGCCGTGCTGGCCCTCGAACACCCGGGCTGCCTCCGCCTTCAGGCCGTAGCGGGCGAGCCCCAGCGCGATCAGCGCGTTGTCGTGCGGCCAGATCGAGCCGTTGTGGTACGACATCGGGTTGTAGCGTGCCTCGCCGACCGCGATGGTGCGCACGCCCCAGCCGTTGAACCCGTCCTTCGACATCAGCACCGCGGCGACGCTCTCGGCGCGCTCCGGATAGGCGATGCCGGTGAAGAGCGCGTGGCCGGCATTCGAGGAGCGCACCGCGCAGGGGCGCTTCTGGCCGTCGAGGGCGATGGCGTAGGTGCCGAGCTCGGGGAGGAAGAACGCCGCGTCGAAGGCCTGGCGCAGCCGCTCGGCCTCGCCCTTCAGCCGTTCCGAGAGAACGTCGTCGCCGAGGAGCGCGGCGAGCTTCGCGGCGCCCTTCTTGGCGGCGTAGACGTAGCCCTGGACCTCGCAGAGCGCGATCGGCCCCTGCGCCATGCGGCCGTCGGCGTGGAAGATCGAATCGTGGCTGTCCTTCCAGCCCTGGTTGGCCAGGCCCTTCTCGGTCTCGCGGGCGTACTCGACGAAGCCGTCCTTGTCGCGGTCGCCGTACTCGTCGATCCAGTTGAGCGCCGCCAGGAGGTTGGGCCAGATCGCCTTGATGGTCGCGAGGTCGCCGGTCTGCTCGTAATACTGGCCGGCCAGCATCACGAAGAGCGGCGTGGCGTCGATGGTGCCGTAATAGAGCTTGAACGGCACCTCGCCGAGGATCGCCATCTCGCCGTTGCGGGTCTCGTGCAGGACCTTGCCGGGCTGGGCATCGGCGGCCGGATCGATCGCGGTGGCCTGCGTCGCCGCGAGGTGGCGCAGCACGCCCTTGGCGATCTCGGGATCGATCCACAGGGTCATCATCGCCGTGATGATGCCGTCGCGGCCGAAGACCGTGCTGTACCAGGGGATGCCGGCATAGGGGTAGACGCCGTTCGGCGTGCGGCTGAGCAGCATGTAGAGATCGGCCGTCGCGCGGCAGGCGGCCTCGTTGAACTGGTCGTTCGAGCTCTCGATCGTGGTGATGTTGGCGGTGGCCTTGCGCAGGTCGCGGCGCGCGTCGCGGTAGGCGAGCGCGAAGGTCATGCCCTCGCCCTTCGGATGGCCGTCCTCGCGGCGCGGGCTCGGATAGGCCGCGTGGGTGAAGGGCAGGGCGTTGCCGACCACCGCCTCGCCGTCCCGGCTGTGATCGACCGTGTCGCAGATCGCCCGCACGAAGATCGAGGCGCGACCGCCGGGAGAGAGCCGGACCTCGAACTCCGCCCTGTGCGCCTCGAGCCGCACGGGCTTCGGGCCGAAGCGCAGGCGGGTGGTGCGGCGGCGCCGGTCGAGCCCGTCATACGTGAACGTCACCTCGTTCCCAGCCGTCACCGCGACGCCGCGCTTGCCCCGATGGGGCCGGTCGCTGCCGCGCACCTCGAACAGGTCGCGAAAGTCCGCGTCGAAGGTCAGGGCGACGCGCAGGTGGCGGGGCTTGGTGTCGTAGTTGCGTAGCCCGATGCGGTCGTAGCAGGTGCCGCGGAAGAGAAACTTGGTCCGCTCGAGCGCGATGATCTCGCGCGGGATGCTGGTCTCGTCGCCGGCGTCGAGCCGGATGTCCGGCGTCGTCAGGTCGACCGAGAGGGCGCCGTTGTCGTCCTGCACCACCGAGCCGAGCAGCATCGGCCGCTGGCCCTCGACGGTCAGCTCCAGGCGCGACAGGAAGCGGGTATCCTGGAAGTACAGCCCCTCCGGCCCCGGGAAGACGCCGATGTCGCCGTAGCTGTCGAGCACCGCGAAGGCGTCGCCGTGCTTGAGCGAGCGCAGCTGGCGCTCCACCAGCGAGGTCTGGGCCTCGATGTGGTATTGCGGCAGCGTCTCGTCGTCGGGGGCGGTCGCGACCATCGGCACGGTGGACTCCTTGGGGCTTCGCTCCGCGAGGGGTCGCGGGGCGTCACGGGGATCGAGGCGAGATCTTGGGGCGCCGGGCGGGAGCCCGGACGGCAGCGGGGGGCGGGACCGCGGCGATTCGCGCGTCAGGCCCCACGCTAGAGCGAATGTGGGCCATCGTGCGGCGGGCGCCAGGGGGTGTGCGGCGCGCATTCGGCCCGGATTTCAGGCAGGCACCGCGCAAGCGAAAAGGCCCGGCCCCCTCGCGGGGACCGGGCCTCGTCGTCGTCGGGACCGTGACGCGGATCAGACCGCGCGGAGCACCGGGCGCACCGTCGCACCGTTGGCCGCTCCGTTGAGGGCGGCGGGGGCGCCGATCGTCAGGCCCGGAATCTTGATCGCGTCGAGGTCGCCGGCGAGGAGCGACTCGTAGGCGGCGACGTAGGAGCGGGCCATGACGCTCGCGGTGAAGCGGGTCTCGAAGTAGCGGCGCACGCCCTCGCGGCTCATCGCCTTGCAGGTCTCGACCGCCGCAATGGCCTCGTCCATCGAGTCGACCACGACGCCCGAGACGCCGTCCTTGATGACCTCTGGCACTGAGCCGTTGCGCCACGCGATCACCGGCGTGCCGGCCGACATCGCCTCGATCATCACCAGGCCGAAGGGCTCCGGCCAGTCGATCGGGAAGGCGAGCGCCAGGGCGTTGCCGAGGAATTCGTGCTTCTGGTCCTCGTTGATCTCGCCGATGTACTCGACCAGCGGGTGATGGGTCATCGGCTCGATGACCTCGTCCCAGTATTCCTGGTCGGCCTTGTCGACCTTGGCGGCGATCTTCAGCTTCACGCCCGAGGCCTTGGCGATCTCGATCGCGCGGTCGGGGCGCTTCTCGGGCGAGATGCGGCCGAGGAAGGCGAGGTAGCCGCCATCCTTGGGCTTGGCCGAGAAGCGGCAATTCTCCGCCGGCAGGCCGTGATGGATGGTCTGGAGCCAGTTGGCGTTCTCGGGCATCGGCCCGCGCTGGTGGTCGGAGATCGACACGAGCGGCATGCCCGTGAAGGTCCGGTAGACCGGCATGAAGTCCGGCACGTCGAGCCGCCCGTGCAGGGTGGTGACGCACTTGTGGTTCAGGTCCTCGAACAGCGGGTACTGCAGGAGGTCGATGTGGAAGTGGATGACGTCGAACTCGTCCGCGCGCCGGCGCAGGTGGTACAGCATGGCGAGGTGGCTGGCGACGTGGTCGCGGATGCCGGCGAGGCGCAGGCCCTCGGGGCAGCAGGCGACGAGCTTCGCGCTCGTCTCCGAATCGCCGCTCGCGAACAGCGTGACGTCGTGGCCCTGCCGGACCAGCTCCTCGGTGAGCCAGGAGACGACACGCTCGGTGCCGCCGTAGAACTTCGGCGGAACGGCCTCCGCGAGAGGGGCTACCTGGGCAATGCGCACGACGGATTCTCCTGAGACGCCCAACGATGGCGGGTCACGTTGGAGGGACTTAAGCAGGATGGGGCCTGAGCGGGACATGAACGAAACCGCGCACCCGAGCTTATGGTTCCGGTGCAGCGCACAACGCTACCGCGAAGCCGCGTCTGTTCCCGTCACACACAGGAGAGGCCGGTCCGGCGATGCGCCGATTGCGCGATGCCCCGGTCCCTGCTATAGCGCGCGCCTCGCCGAACCGCCCGGCCGTGAGGGCTGCCGTGGCGGTTCGTGTCGCTCCACACCATCGATCGGTCGCGATCGTCGGGGCCCGCCCGTGGCGGAACCCCGGTGGAGTTCGCGTCAGGAGAGCAAAATGCCCAAGCTGAAGACCAAGTCGGGCGCCAAGAAGCGCTTCAAGATCACCGGGACCGGCAAGGTCATGTACGCCCAGGCCGGCAAGCGCCACGGCATGATCAAGCGGACCACGAAGCAGATCCGCAACCTGCGCGGCACGACCACCCTGTTCGAGGGCGACGCCGCCAACGTGAAGAAGTACTTCCTGCCGAACGCCCGGTAAGGACCGGCTTCGACCCGAAGACGCTTCGTCCGTAGATCTGTTTCGTAGAACCCCCAGGAGATCACCATGGCCCGCGTCAAACGCGGCGTGACCAGCCACGCCAAGCACAAGAAGGTTTTCAAGGCCGCCAAGGGCTATTACGGCCGGCGCAAGAATACGATCCGGATCGCCAAGCAGGCGGTCGAGAAGGGCATGCAATATGCCTACCGCGATCGTAAGAACAAGAAGCGCAACTTCCGCGCCCTGTGGATCCAGCGCATCAACGCCGCGGTCCGTCCGCACGGCCTGACCTACTCGCGCTTCATCGACGGCCTGGCCAAGGCCGGCGTGCAGGTCGACCGCAAGGCGCTCTCCGAGCTCGCCATCCACGAGCCGGCGGCCTTCGTCGCCGTCGTCGAGAAGGCCAAGTCGGCCCTGCCGGCCGAGCTCGTGAAGGCCGCGTAAGCCTCCATCAAGCCTCCATGCGGGTCCGCCTCCGCGGACCCTTTCCGGCTCCCCTCGACGACCGGACAGCACGGCCCGCCCCCGCGGGCCGTTTTGCGTTGCGAGGGGCGTATCCAGTCGCCCGGGTTGACGGGGCGGGGCGGCGCGTTGCAGGGCATCGCCCAAGCCCCGATTGAGCAGACCATGACCGATCTCACCAGCCTCGAAACCGATCTCCTCGCCCAGGTCTCCGGCGCCGCCGACGAGACGGCGCTCGAGGGCGTGCGCGTCGCCGCCCTCGGCAAGAAGGGCGCCGTCTCCGAGCTGCTGAAGACCTTGGGAGGCCTGAGCCCCGAGGCGCGCAAGGAGCAGGGCCCGCTGATCAACGGCCTGCGCGACCGGGTCCAGGGCGCGATCCAGTCCCGGCGCGAGACTCTCGCCGAGGCCGCGCTCGCCGCGCGGCTCTCCGCAGAGCGGGTCGACGTGACCCTCCCGGTGCGGGAGGGTCCGGAGACCCGCGGGCGCATCCACCCGATCACCCAGGTGATGGACGAGATCACGGCGATCTTCGGCGACATGGGTTTCTCGATCGCGGAAGGGCCGGACGTCGAGACCGACGACCTGAACTTCACCGCGCTCAACTTCCCCGAGGGCCACCCGGCCCGGGAGATGCACGACACCTTCTTCCTGCGGCCCGACCGGGACGGGAAGCGCAAGCTCCTGCGCACCCACACCTCGCCGGTGCAGGTCCGCACCATGCGCAACGTCCAGCCGCCGATCCGGGTGATCTGTCCGGGGCGCACCTACCGGCACGACTCCGACCAGACCCACACCCCGATGTTCCACCAGGTCGAGGGCCTGGTGATCGACCGCCAGGCGAACATCTCCCACCTGAAGTGGATCCTGGAGGAGTTCTGCAAGGCGTTCTTCGAGGTCGGCAGCGTCAAGATGCGCTTCCGGCCCTCCTTCTTCCCCTTCACCGAGCCCTCGGCCGAGGTCGACATCCAGTGCTCGCGCAAGGGCGGCGAGATCCGCTTCGGCGAGGGCGACGACTGGCTCGAGATCCTCGGCTGCGGGATGGTCCACCCGAACGTGCTGCGCAATTGCGGCCTCGACCCGGACACCGTCCAGGGCTTCGCCTGGGGCATGGGCATCGACCGGATCGCGATGCTCAAATACGGCATGCCGGACCTGCGCCCGTTCTTCGAGGCCGACGTGCGCTGGCTCGAGCATTACGGCTTCCGGCCCCTCGACATCCCGAGCCTGGTCGGCGGCCTGACCGGCTGATCCTCCTGCCCTCGAGAGGCGCCCGATGACCGAGAGCGAGATCCTGGCGATCGCCGACGATGTCCTGACCCGCCACCTCGCCGCCTCCGGCTACGAGCGGGCCGAGCTGCGCGCGGGCTACGACCATGGGGACGATCCGGCGTTGCTGTTCACTGCCCACTTCAAGCCCGGCGCGGGAGTGACCGGCGGGGCGGAGTCCAGCGCCGCCCAGGTGGCGCTGCGGATGACGCTACTCGATAAGGGGGAGGAGCGCTTCCCCTATCTCCGGCTCATCTACGCTGACGACCTCGTCGGCGAAGATGACGACGAGGACGAGTGGGACGGGACAGAGAACGCGTGATGCCGCGCCTCGGCAATCCCCTCGTGTACGATCTCCTCGCCGTCGCCGATCTGCTCGCGGAGCAGCGCGGGCGCCGCAGCTTGCAAAAGGCTGCGATGCGGCGCGCCGTGAGCAGCGCGTATTACGCCGCCTTCCACGGGATCTGCTTCGTCTGCACGCGGGCGCTCGGCCTTTGGAGGCGCGACGCGTCGTTGACCGAGCCGGTCTACCGGCTGCTCGACCACGGGCAGATCAGGAAGCGGCTGAGCGGACGCGAGGCGGCCGAGCTCGGCCCGGTCGTCGCCGGGATCGGCATCGACTTCGCCGAACTGCAGGCCCTTCGCCACTTGGCAGATTACAGCTCACCGAGTCTGGAGATCCGCCTGACGGAGGCTCGAAGCACCGTCGTCCGCGCCCGAAAAACCATCGCCGACCTCGAATCCCTCGACGACGACCAGTGCCGCCGCCTGGCCGTCCTCCTCATCACCAAGGCCCGGCTCGCCTGAGCCGAGAGGTTTTATCCCGATGAAATTCACCCTCTCCTGGCTCAAGGACCACCTCGACACCGACGCCTCCCTCGACGTGATCGTCGAGACGCTGACCCGCATCGGGCTGGAGGTCGAGCGCGTCGAGGACAAGGCGGCGGCGCTGTCGGCCTATCGCATCGCCGCCGTCGTCACCGCCGAGCAGCACCCCAACGCCGACCGCCTGCGCGTCTGCACCGTGGACACCGGCGAGGGCGCGCCCGTGCAGGTGGTCTGCGGCGCGCCGAACGCCCGCGCCGGCATGAGGACCGTGTTCGCCCCTCCCGGCACCTACGTGCCGGGCAAGAACATCACCCTGTCGGTCGGCGTGATCCGCGGCGTCGAGAGCCGGGGCATGCTGTGCTCGGGCTCCGAGCTCGGCCTGTCGGACGACCATGACGGCATCCTCGATCTGCCGGAGACCGCGCCGGTCGGCCAGCCCTACGCGGCCTTCGCCGGCCTCGACGATCCGGTGATCGAGATCAACCTGACGCCGAACCGGCCCGACTGCACCGGCATCCACGGCATCGCCCGCGACCTCGCGGCGGCCGGCATCGGCACGCTCAAGCGCGAGCAGCTCCCGCCGGTCAGGGGGGAGGGGGCTTGCCCGGTCGCCGTCACCCGCGACTTCGCGCCGGAGGACGCGCATCTCTGCCCGCTCTTCGGGTTGCGGCTGGTGCGGGGCGTCAGGAACGGGCCTTCCCCCGAGTGGATGCGCCGGCGCCTGGCCGCGATCGGCCTGCGGCCGATCAATGCGCTCGTCGACATCACCAACTACGTCACCTTCGACCGCGGCCGGCCGCTGCACGTCTTCGACGCCGCCAAGGTGAAGGGGGACCTCACCGTGCGCCGCGCCCGCGACGGCGAAGAGGTGCTGGCCCTCGACGGCCGGACCTACCGGCTCGACGATGGCGTCATCGTCATCGCCGACGAGAACGGCGTCGAGTCGATCGCCGGCATCATGGGCGGGGAGCATTCGGGCTGCGACGAGGGCACGACCGACGTGCTGATCGAATCGGCCCTGTGGGACCCGCTCACCATCGCCCGCACCGGGCGCCGCCTCGGCATCGTGACGGATGCCCGCTACCGGTTCGAGCGCGGGGTCGATCCGGCCTTCGCCCTGCCGGGCCTGGACCTCGCGACGAAGCTGGTGCTCGACCTCTGCGGCGGCACCCCGAGCCAGGCCACCGTGTCGGGCGAGGTGCCGGACACCGACCGGATCATCGACTTCCCGTGGACCGAGGTGCGCCGGCTGTCCGGCCTCGACCTGCCGCGCCCGGAGATGAAGGTCACGCTGGAGTCGCTCGGCTTCCACGTCGCCGGCTCGGGCGACCGGGCGAAGGTGCTCTCCCCGTCCTGGCGGCCCGACGTCGAGGGCAAGGCCGACCTCGTCGAGGAGATCGTGCGCATCGCCGGCCTCGACCGGATCGAGCCGAAGCCCCTGCCGCGGATCGAGGCGACCGTCATCCGCCCGGTGCTGACGGTGATGCAGAAGCGCACCCGGCAGGCCAAGCGCGAATTCGCGGCGCGCGGCCTCGTCGAGGCGGTGACCTGGTCGTTCATCGCGCACCCCGACGCGACCTTGTTCGGCGGCGGCAAGGCGGAGCTGGCGCTGGCGAACCCGATCGCCGCCGACCTCTCGGACATGCGCCCGAGCCTGGTGCCGGGCCTCGCCCGCGCCGCGCAGCGCAACGCCGACCGCGGATACGGCGACGTCGCGCTGTTCGAGGTCGGGCAGTGCTTCGCCTCCGACCAGCCGGAGGGCCAGACCACCAAGGCGACCGCCCTCCGCCGCGGTTCGGCCCGCCACGGCGGCGCCGGCCGGCACTGGGACGGCGCGGCGAAGCCCGTCGACGCCTTCGAGGCCAAGGCCGACGCGCTGGCGCTGCTGGCCTCGCTCGGGGTGCCGACCGGCGGCCTCCAGGTCGTGGCCGGCGGACCGGACTGGCTGCATCCCGGCCGCTCCGGCACGCTGCAATTCGGGCCGCGCAACCCGATCGGGTTCTTCGGCGAGCTGCATCCGCGGGTGCTGAAGGCCCTCGACATCAAGGGCCCGGTGGTGGTCTGCGAGATCACCCTCGACGCCCTGCCGCTGCCCAAGCACCGGCCGACCAAGATGAAGCCGTCGGCGACCCTGCCCGACTTCCAGCCGCTCACCCGCGACTTCGCCTTCGTGGTCTCCCGCAAGGTCGCGGCCGGCGACATCCTGAAGGCGGCGCAAAGCGCCGAACGCACCCTCGTGACGGGGGTCGAGGTGTTCGACGTCTACGAGGGCGCCGGCGTCAGCGAGGACCAGAAGTCCGTCGCCGTGGCGGTGCGGCTCCAGCCGACCGACCGCACCCTCACCGACGCCGAGATCGAGGCGGTGAGCCAGAAGATCGTCGCCGAGGTGACGCGCAAGACCGGTGCGACCCTGCGGGGCTGATCGAGACGAGAAATCGGCGGCGCGACGGGCGCCGCCGGGACGAGGCGAGGAGGCGGACATGGACACCGACAGGACCGATCTCGCTCTGGTCCAGGAACTCGCAGCGGCGATCCACCTGCCGGAGGATGCCCTGCGATGGGCCGTGGCGGATCCGGAAGCGATCACCGTAATTACCCAGGGGGTATTTTTCGGCATGCGGGTTCGTCGGCGCCTCGTATCCGGGTTGGGGGGTGATCAGGCTGTGATGGTGGCGAGTAGGGTGGCGAAGGGGGTTGCCTTGGTCTTGAGGGCAGCGGTGGCGACGACGGTGCGCACGTCCGCCTCGCCCTTGGCGGCCCACATCGCCCGATAGCCGTTCGTCACCTTGCGCTGGATCACCGCCGGCCGCAGGTCGCGCTCGCAGGCGTTGTTCGTCACCTCCACCTTGCCGGGGAAGGCCACGAAGGTCAGGAGTTGGTCGCGCGCTCGCTGCATCCGGGCCCGGATCGCCTGGGCTAGATCGTACGTCGCCGGGGCCTTCAGGATGGCATCGAGGTCCTGCTCCAACTCGCGCCGCTTGCGCGCCAGGGTCGAGGCCGCCAGTTCCGTCAGGCGCCGGGCCAGCCCGAAGGCCTTGTCGAGCCACCACTGGAGCCGCAGCGCGAGCAGGTCGTTGCCGGCTTCGACCGCGTAGGCCACGTCGCGAGCGAGGTGCGCCAGGCAGGTCTGCTGACGCTCGCCGTGCCCTTGCTGAGCCGAGTACCGGTCGGAGAGCCACACCGCCGGCCGGTGCCCGGCCATCACCTCGCCGACCACGGCCGAGGCCCGCGACGGGGCGGCATGATGCACCACCGCGTCCTCGCAGCGGAACACCCAGTGGAAGCTGTTGGCGCCCTCGATGCGCACCCCGGTCTCGTCCGAGGCCACGACAGAGGCTTGCCGCAGCCGGGCCAGTGCCGCGTCCCGGCCCTCGGCAAAGCAACCCTGGGCGCGGCGCAGCACGTTCATCAGCCCGCCCTGGCTCAGCCTGAGCCCGAACAGGTCCGACAGGGCGGCCTGCAACCGTTCGTAGGACAGCGCCTGGAAGGTCTTGAGGTACGTCGCCACCGCGTGCAGCCGCGGCCCGAAGGGTGTCGCGTCGGCCCCCGCCGGTCGCGGGGCGGCGACCCGGGTCCGGCAGGCCGGGCAGGTCACGCACAGGCGCCGGTGCTGCTCGACTGCTGGGCGAACCAGCGGCAGGTCGATCCGCTCATGCACGCTGATCACCTCGGCCGGCAGATCGGTGGGCAGTGGCTCGCCGCAGGCCGAACACGAGGCAGGCCGATGCTCCATGACCTGATCCGGATCAGGCGTCAGCGCCCGCTTGTGGCCCTCGTGCCCGGGCTTGGCGCCGCCCGGCCGGGCCTTCTCGCGCCGCTCCTTGCGGTCGCTCGCCGGCGGCTTGGACGAGGTGCGTGAGGTCTTCTCGGGCCGGTGCAGCTTCAGCACCAGCTCAATCAGTTCCTCCTTGCTCAGGCGCTCGAGGTCACTGCGGCTCATCCCGACAGCGAATCAGCCAAACCGCGTTCCGGCAAGGGGGGCGACCCAACGAACCCGCCGCGACCGAGCCGCGCCCTCCCGACACCCCCTGGGTAATTACCGATCACCGTGCCGGTCCTCATCCTGCTCCACCGCGCCGCCGATGCCGGCATCGAGGAGGGCACCGAGCCGCTGAGCGGGCCTGAGTCGAACCTGCTGTTCTGGGGCATGCACGCCCTCGCCGCGAGCGGCGAGGGCCGGATCTACGACCCGCTGATGCGCCTCCTGCGCCGCGACGACGAGGCGATCTCGTCGTCGCTCGGTGAAGATTACCAGGTCACCCTCTCGGGCGTCGTCGCCAGCACCTTCGACGGCGATGTCGACCGCCTGCTCGCCGCCATCGCCGGCGAGGTCCCGGACGGCCTGACACGGATGGAGCTCTTTCACGCCCTCGCGCTGCTGACCGCCGACGGCGAGATCGACCGCGAGACCGTGCGGGCCTTCCTGGTCCGCTTCGACGCCGAGCGCCTGGGCGGTGCCGACGAGGAAGCCTGGCAGGGGTGGGAGGACGCGGTCGCGCTGCTCGGCTTCGGCGACCTCGTCCCCCGCCTCACGGCGGCCCGCAAGGACGGCCGCAATACCGGCATCTTCGTCGACTGGGAGACGGTGCAGGACACGATGAAAGAGGCGCGCCTGCGGCCGAAGAGCCGGGCGCGATTCGCCAATCTCAACATCGGCTACCTCGACGACCCCGTCGCGGCACTGGAGCACACCCGCGAGGGCGCCCACGACCACCGCCTCGACCTGGACGAGGACGGGTTCGCGATCCCGGAGCGCAATCCCTACCGCGATGTCGGCCGCAACGATCCGTGCCCCTGCGGCAGCGGCAGGAAGTTCAAGAAGTGCTGCCTCGACAAGGTCGAGCAGGGCTTGGCCGCCCTGCCGCCGCTGCCGCCCGGGCGCTGAGATCGCGCGCCGGTCCGGGCCGTCGCGGGACCGTCCGCACGGCCGTCGGCCGCATGGAGGGGGAGCGACCCCGCGGTGCGGGGCGGACCGGGTCGCGGCTGCCGCCCGGGAACCGGTCGACGGCATCTCCGACCCGGTCGCCAAGCGCGGGCCCGCCCGATCGGCCCACCGGCGAGACGCCCATCGCCCGAGTCCTCGCGAGGCCGCGAACGCCCTCGGCGTGCTCGATTCCGGCTCCGCCGCACGGCGTTCGGGCCGGGTGCCACCGATCAAGCACGATCATTTTGCTTCACATGAGACAATATTCCTTCTCGAAAACTCTCGGGAATTTACGAAAACTTGTCAGAAACTGACGCAAGGTTCCATCCCAGGAATCCTCGGGTCATGGATCGTTCGATGCAAATCCCCATGCGCGCTCGCTTGTACGGCGGCTTCACGCTCCTGGCGATCCTCGCCGCCGTGATGGGTGGATTCTCGTATCGGCAGCTCGGCAGTCTCGACGAGGCGTATCGGGCCAAGGGACGGATCGAGCAGGCGGCCCGTGAATTGCTGTCGCTCAACGGCCTGATCGACCGTTTCACGATGCAGGCCATCAAGTACCGGACGATGCAGACCCCGGAGGCGGAGGCCGGAATGCAGTCCAGCCTGGCGGAGATCGGCCCGCTGGCCGACGGCCTCGCCCAGCGGGCCATGACCGAGGAGAGGCGCGCCCTCTACGCCGACCTGGGCCGGCAGGCCGGCCGCCTCGCCGCGGAGCTCCCGCGCATGATCGCGCTCGGCACGCAGATCCGCGAGAGCAAGGCCGGCGTCTACACCTCCGGCGACGACCTGACCAAGGCCTCGGGCGTCCTCGTCGTCCAGCTGCGGTCGGGCACCGACGAGGCGCTGCTGGCGCAGGCGGTGGAGATCGAGCGCACCCTGCTGCTGTTCCGCGTCATGAACTGGCGCTTCCTGGCGACGACCGATCCGAAGACCCGGGCGCTCTCCGCCACGCACTTCACCAGCGCCGAGGCGACGATCGCGAAGCTGAAGGGCCTGAACCTGACCCCGGCGCAGCGGCGGGATCTCGGCACGGTCGAGGAGGCCCTGACCCGTCTCAACCGCCACATCACGGCGGCGGCCGCCGCGATGCTCGAGAGCGAGGCGCTGTTCGCGCAGAGCATCAAGCCCAAGGCGGACGCCATCGCCGCCTCCGGGACGGCCACGCGCGTCAAGCTCGAGGAGGCGGTCCGGCAGATCGACGCCCGCAGCACCGACACGATGACGACGGCCAAGCAGGTGCAGCTCGCGCTCCTCGGGCTCATCCTGGGCCTCAGCGCCGCCCTCGCGGTCCTGATCGGGCGCAGCATCACCCGTCCCGTCGCCGGGATGACCCGGGCGATGAGCCGGCTGGCCGCGGGCGAGACCGCCGTCGCGATCCCCTCGCAGGACGCCACCGACGAGATGGGCGAGATGGCCCGCGCCGTGGAGGTCTTCCGCCGCAACGCCGTGGAGCGCCTCGCCCTCGAGGCCGACCGGGAGGCGCAAGCCTCCGCCCGGCAGCGCCGCGCCGACCGGGTCGACGCGCTCATCACCACCTTCCAGCACCGGGTCGCCGGCTCGCTCGAGATCGTGACCTCCGCCGCCTCCGAACTCGACGCGACCGCCCGCTCGATGACCCAGGTCGCCGACGGCACCAACGCCCAGGCGGTCGCCTCCAGCGCCGCCGCGGAGGAGACCTCCGCCAACGTCCAGACCGTCGCGGCGGCGGCGGAGGAGATGGTCGCCTCGCTGGGCGAGATCGAGCGGCAGGTGATGCACTCGCGGGAGGTCGCCGGCCACGCCGCGCACGAGGCCGAGGCCACGGACGCCGCCATGGCGAGCCTCGGCACCGCCGCGAGCCAGATCGGCGCCGCCGTCACCACGATCTCGGCGATCGCCAGCCAGACCAACCTGCTGGCCTTGAACGCCACGATCGAGGCGGCGCGGGCGGGCGAGGCGGGGCGCGGCTTCGCGGTCGTCGCCGCCGAGGTCAAGGAACTGGCCGGCCAGACCGCGCGGGCGACCGAGGAGATCGGCGGGCAGATCGGCGCGATCCAGGCCGCCACCGCCCAGGCGAGCGCCGCCATCCGGCAGATCGGCGGCACGATCGCGACGCTGAACGAGATCAGCGGCGCCATCGCGGCGACGGTGGTGGAGCAGACCGCCGCGACGGCGGAGATCTCCCGCAACGCCACCCAGGCGGCGCGCGGCACCCAGGACGTCTCGGCGAGCGTCGCCCGCGTGCTGACGCTCGCCGACGAGACCGGCGGCGCGGCCTCGCAGGTGCTCACGGCCGCGGCCGACCTGGCGACGCAGTCCCTGACCGTCAAGCAGGAGGTCGACGGCTTCCTGGGCGACATCCGGGCGGCGTGACGCGCGGGAGGCTCACCGGAAGTAGGAGAACGTCCCGCAGAGGTCCGGACCGGACTCGCCGGCCGGGAACGCCTCGCCGCTGAACGCGGCGAGGGTCAGCGACCGGCCGGCATCCCTGCGATAGGCGACGAGCCAGCGCACCGGCTTCCCGCACAGGGTGTTGCCGTGGAGGAGCCTGGGGTCGGCCGGCTTCGTCACCTTCAGGATGCGCGCCGGCACCGGACCGGACGGGGTGCCGAAGGCCGGGGCGTCGGCCGAGACGGAGAGGGGAAAGGTCCGGCCCGCCGCGACAAGGCGCGCGGGCGACAGCGCGATGTCGCCCGTGATCGCCATGGCGGTCCTGCTCAGGGCCGACCACCGCTCGACCCCCGGGCCTGCGAGGGCCGGAATGGACGCGAGCATCGCGACGGCGACGAGACCTGTGCGCATCGAACCAACGTCCTTCCATTCCGCCCGCGGGCGCTCAGGCCTCCGTCCCGCTCAGCGGGTTGCCCGGGTCCCAGGCGTAGGACAGGGTCTCGAAGCGCAAGCCGCGGGCATCGACCATCAGAAGGCGGCCGACCAGGGGCTCGCCGAAACCGGCGACGGCGCGGATGACCTCCAGCGCCATCAGCGAGCCCATCAGGCCGGCGAGCGCCCCGAGCACCCCGGCCTCGGCGCAAGGGAGCACCGAGCCGGCGGGCGGCGGGCTCGGGAACAGGCAGCGATAGGTCGGGTTCGGCCGGCCGTCCGGCCCGGTCTCGTGGGCGCGGATCGTGGTGAGCGAGCCGTCGAACTGGCCGAGCGCCGCGGTCACCAGGGGCCGGCGGGCGCGGTAGCAGGCATCCGAGACGGCGTAGCGGGTGGAGAAATTGTCCGAGCCGTCGGCGACGAGATCGTAGGGTGCGATCAGCCCTTCGGCGTTCTCGGGGGTGAGCCGGGTGGCGTGGGCCTCGATCCGGACGTTCGGGTTGAGCCGGGCCACGGCGTCCGCCGCGCTCTCGACCTTCGGCCGGCCGAGATCGGGGGTGCCGTGGATCACCTGGCGCTGCAGGTTCGAGAGCGAGACGGTGTCGTCGTCGACGATGCCGATCGTGCCGATCCCGGCCGCCGCCAGGTACTGGATCAGCGGAGCGCCGAGGCCGCCGGCCCCGATCACCAGCACCCGCGCCGCCTTGAGGCGGACCTGACCTGGGCCGCCGACCTCCCGCAGCACGATGTGGCGGGCGTAGCGTTCGATCTCGTCGGGGCTGAGCGCGGTCATCCGGCACAGGTAGGCGAGACGCACGCCCCGGGAAAGGGCCTCGACGGCGGCGGTTCTCATCCGCGCCGTTCGGCGCTACGCCTCGCGGCGACCGACATGTCCTTCGAACCCCTGCTCGAACCTCCGGCTGACCCGTGACCGACCTGCACTCCCCCCCGTCCCCTACGCCGCTGTCTCTGGCCCAGGGGCTGATCCGCTGCCCGTCCGTGACGCCGAGCGAGGGCGGGGCGCTCGCCTACCTGGCGGGGATCCTGGCCCGAGCCGGCTTCGCGGTGGAGCGGCCGGTCTTCTCGGACGCGGGCACGCCGGACGTCGAGAACCTCTATGCCCGCATCGGCGAGGGGCCCTGCCTGCTCTTTGCCGGACACACCGACGTGGTGCCGCCGGGCGACGCGGCGGCTTGGCGCCACGACCCGTTCGGCGGGGCGGTCGAGGGGGACGAGCTGTTCGGGCGCGGCGCCGTCGACATGAAGGGCGGCATCGCCTGCATGCTCGCGGCGGTGCTGGCCTTCCTGGAGCGGCGCGGGCCCGATTTCGGGGGCGCCATCGCGTTCCTGATCACCGGCGACGAGGAGGGACCGGCGGTGAACGGCACCGTCAAGCTCCTCGACTGGGCACGGGCCCGCGGCGAGCGGTTCAGCCACTGCCTGCTCGGCGAGCCGACCAACCCCGATACCCTCGGCGAGATGATCAAGATCGGCCGGCGCGGCTCGCTCACGGCGAACCTGACCGTGCACGGCGTGCAGGGCCACGTCGCCTATCCGCACCGGGCCGAGAACCCGATCCCCGGCCTCCTGCGCCTCGCCCAAGGGCTCCTCGCCGAACCGCTCGATGCCGGCACGGCGCATTTCGACGCCTCGAACCTCGAATTCACCACGATGGATGTCGGCAATCCGGCGACCAACGTGATCCCGGCCGAGGCGCGGGCGACCTTCAACATCCGCTTCAACGACCTCTGGACGCCCGGGACCCTGGCCGCCGAGCTGGAACGCCGCCTCGCCGCGGCCGCCGGCAACACGGTGCGCTACAGCCTCGACGTGCGCCCGACCAACTCCGTCGCCTTCCTGACCGCGCCCGACGCCTTCGTGGAGCAGGTGGCGGATGCGATCGAGGCCGAGACCGGCCGCCGTCCCGCCCTCTCGACCACCGGCGGCACCTCGGATGCCCGCTTCATCAAGGATGCCTGCCCGGTGATCGAGTTCGGCCTCGTCGGCCGGACGATGCACCAGGTCGACGAGCGGGTGGCTTTGGCCGATCTCGACCGGCTGGCGGCGATCTACGGGCGGGTGCTGGACGCGTATTTTCCCGACGCGCCCGCGACTCACCGTCGGGCTTGACCGGCATTAGACGAAAGTTGAATCTGGCGGCCTCGTTTCCCGGGAGGCCGCCGATGTTCGTGAGCGCCGACGAGGTGACCCGCTCCCTGCGCGGCGCTGCCGGCCTGATCGGGCGCCGGCCGGATGCGCTGCGCCATTTCGACGTGAGCGAGCGGGGCTTCTGGCGCTCCTTCGGGGCGGTGTGGCTGACGGCGCCGGCGGTCACGGTGGCGCTCACCCTGGAGCGCGGGGCCGGTGCGGCACCGTTCCAGCTCGACCACGTCACCGCGGCGGTGCTGGCCGGGCTCGCGGCGGCGTTCCTGCCCGTGCCGCTGGCGATGATCGCGATCCTGCGCCGCCTCGACCGGACCCGGGCCTACGTGCCCTTCGTGGTCGTGACCAACTGGCTCCTGGCGGCGGGCCTCGTGGCGCTGACGCTGCCCGGCTGCCTGCTCCTCCTCGGCCTCGCCACGCCGGGCCTCGCGGCGATCGAGGCCGCCGCCTTCCTGGTGGTGATGCTGTGGCTGCACGGCCGCGCCGCCCGGGCGATCCTCGGCCTGCCGGGGCCCGCTGCGGCGCTCGTGACGCTCGCCTGCTTCGGGCTCATCATCGGCATGGCCGGTGGGGCGCACGCGCTGGTTTGACTGAGCCTTCGCGACATCGGCGCTCAAGGCCCGGCATGCGGCAAGTAGCGGATGGCCGCGATCAGAATGCCGACTCCCGCCGCGGCCAACGTGCCGAGCTTCACGATCATCCGCTGCTCGAGAAGTCTCATATCGGCTCGGCCCGCCGCCAGACCGAGATCCGTCCGATGGGACAGGTCCGCTACTTTCTGGGAGAGATCGACGATTTTCGCTTCCAGGCGAATCTCGGTCTCTCGCAGATCCAACTTCAGCGAGGCCTCGGTCTCTCGCAGATCCGACCTCAGCGAGGTCTCGACCTCCCGCAGATCCGACTTCAGCGAGGTCTCGGTCCCTCGCAGATCCGACTTCAGCGAGGTCTCGACCTCCCGCAGATCCGCCCGCAGCGCGACCTCGCTCTCGCGCAGGTCCGCCTTGGTTGCCAGCGAAGCCAGATCCGAGTCGCGCCCGTCCTTCAGCGCTCCCGTGATCGCCTCGGCTTGATCCTCCGAGAGACCGGACGCCTTGAGCCGGCGGACCATGGCGTAAGTGTCGAAGGCGACGGCGGTCATTGTCGGCGGCTCGGCTGCGGCGATGCTCACGATGCCAGAAACGCTCGAATCGGCCAACCGTCTCGATGACGCAGCGTCAGCCGAACTCCGCCGGATAATCCACCCCGATCAGCGTCAGCCCGCCCGAGGGGGCCAGCGGCCCGCAGCGGGTGCGGTCGCGGGAGTCGAGCACGTCGCGCACGCCCTGCGGCGTCAGCCGGCCGCCGCCGGCGAGCATCAGGGTACCGACCATGCCGCGGACCTGATGGTGCAGGAACGAGCGCGCCGCGGTGACGACGACGATCTCTTCGCCGTCGCGCGAGACGTCGAGTCGGTCGAGGGTGCGGACCGGGCTGTTGGCCTGGCACTCCGCCGCCCGGAAGGCCGAGAAGTCGTGCCGCCCGAGCATCAGCTGCGCCGCCTCCTGCATGAGGGCGGCATCGAGCGCCCAGGGCACGTGCCAGACGAAGCCGCGGGTGAGCGCCGTGGGTGCGCGGCGGTTGAGGATGCGGTAGCGGTAATGGCGCTTGATCGCCGAGTGGCGGGCGTCGAAATCCGGGCTCGCTTCGGCGGCCGAGATCACCGCGACCGGCTCCGGGCGGAGATGGGCGTTGGCGGCGTCGCGCACGGTGTCGGTGCGCCACGGCTTGTCGAGGTCGAGATGGACGACCTGGTGCGTCGCGTGCACGCCCGCGTCGGTGCGCCCGGCGCAGTAGACCCGCACCGGCCCGCCGACGAAGCGGGCGATCGCCTCCTCCAGCGCCTGCTGCACCGAGCGGTCGGCGGCCTGGCGCTGCCAGCCCGCGAAGGCGGTGCCGTCATACTCGACGACGAGCTTGTAGCGGGGCATCAGGCGAGGCGGGCGCCCGGCGCGAGCCGGCGGCCGCGGGCGAAATCCTCGAACGGCATCGCGCCCTTGCCGGCGGGCTGGACGGTGACGAGGCGCAGGGCGCCCTCGCCGCAGGCGACCGTGCCGGCCTCGTCCAGCAGCGTGCCGGGCTCGCCCGTTCCTTCCGCGAGGCGGGCGCGCAGCACCTTCACCCGCTCCGGCCCGCGGCCGAGATCGGCCATCAGGTAGGCGCCCGGGAACGGCGACAGGCCGCGCACCTGGTCGTGGAGGGTCTCGGCGCCTTCCGACCAGTCGAGCCGCGCCTCCTCGTTGGTGATCTTGTGGGCGTAGGCGACGCCCTCGGAGCCTTGCGCCCGGAACTGCAGGTTGCCGCGCTCCAGCGCGCCGAGCGCCCGGGCCATCAGGTCGGCGCCGAGCGGCATCAGCCGGTCGTGCAGCTCGCCGGCGCTCATGTCGGGGGTGATGCCCACCCGCTCGACCATGCCGACCGGGCCGGTATCGAGGCCCGGCTCCATCCGCATCACCGCGACGCCGGTCTCCTCGTCGCCCGCCATCACGGCGCGCTGGATCGGCGCCGCGCCGCGCCAGCGCGGCAGCAGGGAGGCGTGCAGGTTGAGGCAGCCGAGGGAAGGCGCGTCGAGGATCGCGGGCGGCAGGATCATGCCGTAGGCGACCACCACCGCCACGTCGGCCTCGTGGGCGCGAAACGCCTCGGCGGCTTCTTGCGTGCGGAGCGTCGTCGGCGTCAGGACGGGGAGCCCGAACTTCTCCGCCAGCGCCTGGACCGGCGAGGGCCGCAGGGCCATGCCGCGTCCGGCGGGCGCCGGCGCGCGGGTATAGACCGCCACGACCTCGTGGCCGCCGCCGACGATCTCGGCCAGCGTCGGCACCGCGAAATCCGGGGTGCCCATGAACACGACCCTGAGCGGCATCTTACGCGGCTTCGCGCTTGGCCGCCTTGGCGAACTTCTTCATCACCCGGTCGCGCTTGAGCTTCGACAGGTGGTCGATGAACAGCACGCCGTTGAGGTGGTCGATCTCGTGCTGGAGGCAGGTGGCGAGCAGGCCGTCGGCCTCCTGCTCCACGGTCTCGCCGTCGAGGGTGCGGAAGCGCACCCGCACCCGGTCGGGCCGGATCACCTCGGCGTAGTATTCGGGGATCGACAGGCAGCCCTCCTCGTAGGGCCGGGTCTCCTCCGAGGTCCAGACGATCTCGGGGTCGAGGAGCACGAGGGGACGGCGCTCCTCCTTCTCCTTCGAGGTGTCGATGGTGACGATGCGCACCGGCTCGCCGATCTGGATGCCGGCGAGGCCGACGCCGGGGGCGTCGTACATCGTCTCGAGCATGTCGGCCGCGAGCTTCCGCACGTCGCCGGTGATCGTGCCGACCGGCGCCGAGATCTCGCGCAGGCGCGCGTCCGGCAGGATGACGAGGGGACGGATGCTCATTCGGGCGCCAGCAAGGGTCGGGGAACCGGGCGCCGCTGCGACGCCCGCAAGTGTCCGGGAGATAAGGTTTCGCGCTCCCCGGGTCAAACCCGTTGGTGCAGCGCCGCTAGAACGCGGTGCGCTGCCGGATCGCCGCCGAGAGCGTGCCCTCGTCGAGGTAGTCGAGCTCGCCGCCGACCGGCACGCCGTGGGCCAGCCGCGTCACCTTGATCGGCAGGTGGGTGAGGAGTTCGGTGACGTAGTGGGCGGTGGTCTGGCCGTCGACGGTGGCGTTGAGCGCCAGGATCACCTCGCGCATCTCGGGGGCGCTCACCCGCTCGACCAGGCGGCCGAGGTTCAGGTTCTCCGGCCGCACCCCGTCGAGGGCCGAGAGCACGCCGCCGAGCACGTGGTAGCGCGCCGTCACGGCGCCGGAGCGCTCCAGCGCCCAGAGGTCCGACACGTCCTCGACCACCACCAGCATCGAGGGGTCGCGGCTCTGGTCGCGGCAGATCGTGCAGGGATCCTGCGTGTCGACGTTGCCGCATTCGTGGCAGACCACGATCCGGTCGGCGGCGACCCGCATGGCGTCGGCGAGCGGCGCCAGCAGCGTCTCGCGCTTCTTGATGAGCTGGAGGGCGGCCCGGCGGGCCGAGCGCGGCCCGAGGCCGGGCATGCGGGCCAGGAGCTGGATCAGCCGCTCGATCTCCGGACCCGCGACGGCCTGGGGCATGGGGTTTGGGACCTTCGTGGTGTGCGGTACGCAGGACGCGGAGGCACGGACCTTCCCCTCTCCCCGCGGGCGGGGAGAGGGCCTGGGGATCGAAGATCCCACCACCGTTCAGGGGACATGGCTAGCGCAGGCGAAGCCGGAGCGAGGGTGAGGGGGTGTTTCCGGAAGTGCATCATTCGGCGCCTCCCCCTCACCCTCGGCTGTCGCCTTGCTGCGTCCCCTGGACGGGGACACAGCCCTCTCCCCACCCGCGGAGAGAGGAGAATGCGCACGATCCGGCGTGCGAAACTCCGGGTCGACTAGCAGAAAGCTAGAACGGCAGCTTCATGCCGGGCGGCAGCGGCAGGCCCTTGGTCAGCTCCTGCATCCGCTCCTGCGCGGCGCGCTCGGCCTTGGCCTTGGCGTCGGTGAGCGCCGCGACGATGAGGTCCTCGAGGATCTCCTTCTCGTCCGGCACCAGCAGCGAGGGATCGAGGGTGAGGGCCTTCACGTCGCCCTTCGCGGTCATCGTCACCGAGACGGAACCGCCGCCCGAGGCGCCCGTGACCTGGACGCCGTCGAGCTCGGACTGAAGGTCGGCCATCTTCTGCTGCATGGCCTGGGCCTGCTTCATCAGTCCCATGATGTCCATGGCGGCGTCCTCGCGGTGTGAGAGAGTTTCGTCGAACAGATGTGGGGCGCCGGCGGCGCGACGGCTACGGGCCTTCCGGCTCCAGGTCCGGGTCGTCCGCCTCCGGCGGCGGGAGATCGCCCGGTGCCGGGTCCGGCGCCTTGTCGCGCACGTCGACGATCTGGGCGCCCGGGAAGTTCTTGAGCACCGCCTGGACCAGCGGGTGGCTCGCCGCGCCCTGGTGGCGGCTCTGGACCGCGGCCTTGGCGCGGGCGTCGAGCGTCGCCTCGCCGTCCTCCTGCGACAGCGCCACCACCCAGCGCCGGCCGGTCCAGGCCTCGAGGGCGCGGGCGAGATCGGTGCCGAGCGTGGCCCGCCCGCCCTCGGCGAGGCGGAACTCGATGCGGCCGTCCTCGAACCGCACCAGGTGGACGTCGCGCTCCAGCGCCATCTTGAGGCCGATGTCGCGGCGCTCGTCGGCGAGCGCCACGACGTCCTCGAAGCGGCGCAGGCGCGGGCCGGAAGCGGGCCGGGCCTCGGCCCGGGCGGGGGGCGCGGACTGGACCAGCGTCGGGCGGGGCATCGCCGGGGGCGGCGCGGGACGGGGCGGGGCCTCGACCGGAGGCGCTTCGGGCAGGCTGCGCGCCAGGGCCGGCGCCGCGGCGCCCGTGGCACGCAGGGCGGTGACGGGCGCGGGGGCCGCCGCCTGCATCGCCGGGGCGACGGACGGCGCGGCCTGCATCGCGGGCGCACCCGCAGGAGCCGCCGCCGGTGCTCGGGCCGGCAGGGCGAGGCTGCCGCCGTCCCTGATCTGGCGCAGGGCCTCGTCGGGGGTCGGCAGGTCGGCGGCGTAGATCAGGCGCACCAGCGCCATCTCGGCCGCGGCGAGCGGGCGGGACGCCGCCTGCACCTCGGGAATCGCCTTGAGCAGGATCTGCCAGGCGCGAGACAGGGCGCGGACCGAGAGCCGGTCGGCGAATTCGCCGCCGCGCACCCGCTCGACCTCGCTGAGCGAGGTGTCGGAGCGGGCCGAGTCCGGCGCGAGCTTCAGCCGCGTGACGAGGTGGGTGAACTCGGCGAGGTCGGAGAGCACCACCGCCGGATCGGCCCCGGCCTCGTGCTGGGCCCGCAGCTCCGCGAAGGTCGCCGGCACGTCGCCGCGCATCGCCGCCTCGAACAGGTCGACGACCCGGGCGCGGTCGGCCAGCCCGAGCATGTCGCGCACCGTCTCGGCGGTGACGTGGCCGGCGCCGTGGGCGATCGCCTGGTCGAGGAGCGAGAGCGAATCGCGCACCGAGCCCTCGGCGGCCCGCGCGATGGCGGCGAGCGCCTCGGCCTCGGCCGAGACGCCCTCGGCGTCGCAGATCTTCTGCAGGTGCGCGATCAGCGCGCCGGCCTCGACCCGGCGCAGGTCGAAGCGCTGGCAGCGCGACAGGATGGTGACCGGAACCTTGCGGATCTCGGTGGTGGCGAAGACGAACTTCGCGTGCGGCGGCGGCTCCTCCAGCGTCTTCAGGAAGGCGTTGAACGCCTTCTCGGACAGCATGTGGACCTCGTCGACGATGTAGACCTTATAGCGCGCCGAGACCGGGGAGTAGCGGATGCCGTCGATGATCTGGCGGACGTCGTCGATGCCGGTATGCGAGGCGGCGTCCATCTCCAGCACGTCGATGTGCCGGGATTCCATGATGGCGGCGCAGTGCAGGCCGAGCCGGGGCAGCCGGATCGTCGGCCCGGCATTCGGATCGTCGGGGAGCGCGTAGTTGAGGCCGCGTGCGAGGATGCGGGCGGTGGTGGTCTTGCCGACCCCGCGCACGCCGGTGAGCATCCAGGCCTGCGGGATGCGGCCGGCCTCGAAGGCGTTCGCCAGGGTGCGCACCATGGCGCCCTGGCCGATCAGGTCGTCGAAATCCTTCGGCCGGTACTTGCGCGCCAGGACCCGGTAGGCGGGAGCCGGCTTGGCCGGGGCTGCGCTGAACCCGGGGAGACCCGGCTCGTCGATCGAGGGCGTGCCGGAGGTCTCGTCCATGCGCTCGCAGGGTCGTGAGGGCGGCCCCCGGGGAGGGGGCGCACGCGCTCCTGAAACGGGGTGGGGTGGGAGGCTGGACGAAAACCCGCTCGGTCTCGTTAGGGCTGCTTCCTTCCGGACCTGACCCGGTTGGCGAGTGAAACGTCCCTCGCCAACCTCCCGAGGCCTATATGGCGGGCGAGCGCTGGAAACGCAAGCGCGGGACCGACCGGTGCGCATGCCCGCGCGCCTGACGCACATCGTCCGCGGGCCGTCGGCGCGTTGTAAGAGCTTCGCACCTCACCCGGAGACCCCCGCCGCATGCGCCTCCCGCTCCTCGCCGCCGCCCTCCTGTCCGCCACGGCCGCCCTCGCCGCGCCCTCCTACGGTCCCGAACTCGAGGGCTTCGACTATCCCTATCCGGTGAAGCGCCACGCCTTCGCGTCGCAGGGGCAGGACCTGTCGATGGCCTACATGGACGTGGCGCCGGAGCGGCCGAACGGCCGCACCGTGGTGCTGCTGCACGGCAAGAACTTCTGCGCCGCGACCTGGGGCGACACCGTCGGCGTGCTGGCGCGGGCGGGCTACCGGGTGCTCGCCCTCGACCAGGTGGGTTTTTGCAAGTCGACGAAGCCCGCCGGCTACCAGTTCAGCTTCCAGCAGCTCGCCACCAACACCCACGGCCTGCTCGCCGCCCTCGGCGTCAGGGAGGCGACCATCGTCGGGCACTCGATGGGCGGCATGCTGGCGGCCCGCTACGCCCTGATGTTCCCCGATTCCGTCGAGCGGCTGGTGATGGTCAATCCCCTCGGGCTCGAGGACTGGCAGGCCAAGGGCGTGCCCTACCAGACGATCGACGCAGCCTACGCCGCCGAGCGCAAGACGAGTGCGGCGAGCATCAAGGCCTACCAGCTCAAGTTCTACTACGACGGCCAGTGGAAGCCGGATTACGACCGCTGGGTCGACATGCAGGCGGGGCTCTACGCCGGCCCCGGCGCCGAGCGCGTGGCCTGGAACCAGGCCCAGACCTCCGACATGGTGTTCACCCAGCCGGTGGTACACGAGTTCGACCGCCTGCGCGTGCCGACCGTGCTGATGGTCGGGACGAAGGACCGCACCGCGCCCGGCGCCAATCGCGCCGCGCCGGCGCTCGCCGAGACGCTGGGCCGCTACGACCGGCTCGGGCCGGAGGTCGCGGGGCGGATCAGGGACGCCCGGCTCGTGATCTTCGAGGGCCTCGGCCACTCGCCGCAGGTCGAGGCGCCGGACCGGTTCCACGAGGCGCTGCTGCGGGAACTGGCGGCGCGGTGAGGCGGTGTCCGCGCCCCTTCGCACAGGGTGTTCCAGGACAGGAAAACAGCGCGGGCTCTCCCCCTCTCCCCGCGGGCGGGGAGAGGACTTCGTCGACCTTGTCGTCGATGACGTGAGCGGAGGCGAAGCCGGAGCGAGGGTGAGGGGGTGGTGCCGGAGGAGCCTCTTCCGGGGATACCCCCTCACCCTCGCCCTGCGGGCTCTCCGCTGACCCGACGAGGGGTCAGCGGCCCTCTCCCCGCCCGCGGGGAGAGGAGGCGCCCGCGCCTGCCCGCTACCCCCGCACCAACCCGAGCAGATCCTCCGGCAGATTCCCCCGCCGCGCCCGCTCGGCGAGGCCCAGCAGTAGCGCCACGCTCGGCCCGTCGGTGATCGCACCGGTCAGCGCCTCGGTGACGGCGTCGGCGAAGGGGAGGCGGCGCAGCCGCAGGCTCTCCTGCGGGTCGGGATGGGCCGGGCCGCGGCTGAGGTTCCAGGCGACGAAGCCCGGGACGCGCTCGCTCGAGATGCCCGGCGAGGCGTCGAGGCGCATGAGTTCGAGCCAGGATCCGGCCCGGTCGCCGGTCTCCTCCTCCAACTCGCGCCGGGCGGTCGCGAGCGCGTCGTCGGAGACCGGGCCGGAGCCCCGGGGCAGCTCCCAGGTGAAGCGGTCGAGCACGTAGCGGTACTGCCCGATCAGGGTGACCCGGCCCTGCGGATCGACCGGCAGCACCGCGACCCCGAACACCTTGAAGCGCAGGGCGACGTGCGGGTGCTCCCGGCCGGATTCGTGGCGCAGCTGGTCGAGGTCGACGCCGAGATAGCGGTCCTCGTAGCGGCGCTCTCGCGAGAGCGTCACCCAGGGCGAGCGGGCCGCCGCGGGTAGGGATGTCACCTGGAGCGGGGATGTCACCCGGGGCGGGGACGTTACCGGGGAACCGTCGCGCTCGGCCATTGCCAGCCTCCTTGCCCGCAGCGACCGGGGGGCCGCGCGAAAGCCCGGTCCCGGCGCGACGCCGATTCCTGCCGGCGGGCGGGCGCCGCCGGTCTCGGCCCGTCATCTGTGGCGGTCGCCCTCAGGAGCAAGGTGCCGGGCCGCCCGCGGGTGCCGCGGGCGTCGACCGGCGGCCCGGCCTCATTCTTCCAGAGTTCCGCCCGGTCGCGGACCGCATCGGTCCGCCCTGGCCGCAGATGCCGAAGGCTTCGCTGCGACTCCCGTCCGATCAGTTGCAATGCACCGGGGCCGGGGATCGGACGGAAGAGCGGGATCGCGCCGCCTTACTACGAGGGCGGAGCTTACGCGGCACGACGAAGACGGGAAGTACCGTTGCGGCAGCAGCTTCTTCTTGGGAACGACCGGAGCGTCAAGAACAGGACAAAGAACGGCCGTCTATAGTGGTATCGAATCATCCATCGTTAACATCCTCGCCCTAGATTTGTCGCCATGCGCTTCTTCGCCTTGCCCCGCCCGAAACCGTCCGCGCACGAGGCGCCGGCCCCCGAACCGGCAGCCGCGCCCGCCTCGTCCGATCCCGCGGCCGCGGCGACGCGCCCGGCCGGGGACGCCATGGACGCGGTGGAGGCCGACGTCCTCACCGCCATCGCCCGGGTCCGGGGTGCCATCGCGGGCGCCCGGACCGAGGTCGGCGGCATGCAGGCCGGGATCGCCGACATCCGCTCGCAGATGGGCGGGCTCGCCGAGGCCGCCCGCGACGCCGAGGCGATGACGGGCAAGATCCTCGACACCAGCCGCACGCTCTCGGCGACCTCGGACCGGATCGCGTCGGCGATGGGCGAGGCGGACGGCCATCTCGGCACCGCCGCCGACCGGGCCGGCGAGGCGCAGGCCTTCATGCAGGCGCTCGCCCGGGCCACCGAGGAGATCGTCGGCGTGGTCGACGCGATCGCGGCGGTCTCGCGCCAGACCAACCTGCTGGCGCTCAACGCGACCATCGAGGCGGCCCGGGCGGGCGAGGCGGGCCGCGGCTTCGCGGTCGTGGCCGGGGAGGTCAAGGCGCTGGCGGTCGAGACCGGCCGCGCCGCGGAGGACGTCCGCAACCGGATCGCGCGGCTGCGGGAAGGCGCCAGCGCCTCGGGCACCGCCATCGCGGCGCTCGCCGGCGCGGTCGAGGCGATGCGGCCGGCCTTCGCGACGGTCATCGGCATCGCCGGCGACCAGGCGGCCGCGGTGGCCGGGCTCTCCGGCGAGGCCGGGCGCGCCGCCGATTTCGTCGCCGGCGTGAGCCGGGAGGCGCGCCATGTCTGCGCCACGGCCGACCGGGTCGACGGCCTCGCCGCCCGGGCGGAAGCAGAGGCGGCCGGCGCCGCCGGCCAGGCCGAGGGACTCGGGCGCCGCTTCGTCGCCGTGGTCCGGCAGAGCGAGCTCGGCGACCGCCGCCGCTTCGACCGCTACCCGGTGGACCTCGCCGTGCGCCTCGCCGACGGCAGGCGGACCCGCAGCATCGACCTCAGCGCCGGCGGCCTCCTCCTCGAGGCGGTGACGGGCCCGGCGCCCGCGATCGGGACGCGGCTGTCCCTCGAGATCGACCGCCTCGGCGCGGTCGCGGCCCGGGTCGTCGGCGAGAGCCCGGTCGGCCTGCACGCCCGCTTCGCGGATCTCGACGCGGCGGCCGAGGAGCGCCTGCGCGCGATGCTCGAGGAGATCGCCGCGGAGTACCGGCCCCTGATCGTCCGGGCGCAGGACATCGCCGGCGCGATGGCGGCGGCGATGGAGGCGGAGATCCGGGCCGGGCGCATCACCGAAGGCGCCCTGTTCGACACCGCCTACCGCTCGATCGCCGGGAGCAACCCGCCGCAATTCCTCAACGAGGCCGTCGCGACCCTCGAGCGCGCCTTGCGGCCGCTGATCGAGCCGCCGCTCGCCCAGGACAACCGGATGCTGTTCTGCATCCCGACCGACCGCAACGGCTTCCTGCCGATCCACAATCGGCGCGTGTCGCAGCCGCAGCGGCCCGGCGACCCGGTCTGGAACGACGCGAATTGCCGAGACCGGCGGATCTTCGACGACCGCACCGGCATCACGGCGGCCCGCTCGACCCGCCCCTTCACGGTGCAGGCCTACCGGCGCGCGGTCGGCGGCGAGACGGTCCAGGTGCGCGAGGTCGACGCGCCGATCCGGGTGCTCGGCCGGCACTGGGGCGCCTGCCGGACCGCCTACCGGATCTGACCGGCGGCCGGAGCATCGTCCGACGAGGCCGATGCCGGTTCGTCGTAGACCATTGTCCACGACCGTGGCGCAAAGCCCGTGATCGTCAGGCTTTTCCCCGCTGCACCCTCATCCTGAGGTCGCGGGTGGGAGGAGGTGCCGCCGCACCCTGAAAGCTGTGTCGTGGACCGTGTCGCACCGTGATCGGGCGCCGCCCCGGGCGCCGGTCACAGCGTCTCCAGCAGCCGCTGCACCAGCCGCATCCGCGGGGCGATCGAGGAGATCAGGCCGTATTCCTGGAGCGTGTGAGCCCCGTCGCCGTCGATGCCGAGCCCGTCGAGGGTCGGGATGCCGAGGGCCGCCGTGAAGTTGCCGTCCGAGCCGCCGCCGGTGAGCGGCACCTCGCCGAGATCGATCCCGAGCTCGTCGCGGGCGAGCGCCCTCGCGCGGGCGTAGAGCGCGGCACCCGCCTTCGCGTCGTAGGGCGGGCGGTTCATGCCGCCGGTCACGCCGACGCGAAAATCCTCCGCGGCGCGCAAGCCCAGGATCCGGCCGGCATAGTCCTCGCCGTCGGCCGCCGTGACGACCCGCAGGTCGACGGCGAAGCGGCAATGCTGCGGCACCACGTTCTCGGCGGTGCCGCCACCGATCGTGCCGACCGTGGTGGTGACGCCGCGGGAATAGTCGGTCAGGCCCTCGATCTCGAGGATCAGCCGGGCGGCCTCCCGGATGGCGTTGCGGCCGTCGGCGTGGCGGGTGCCGGCATGGGAGGGACGGCCCTCGACGTGGACGTCGAAGCGGCCGACGCCCTTGCGCCCGGTCACCACCTTGCCGCCGTCGCGGCCGGGCTCGGTCACCAGCACGGCAGCGCTTCGCCGCCCCAGATCCTCGATCAGCCCGCGGGTCGATTGCGAGCCGGTCTCCTCGTCGCTGGTGAACAGGAAGGTGAGGGGGCGCCGCGCGGCGGTCCCGCGCGCCGCCGCCGCGAAGGCCTGGAGCGCGAGCCAGGCGCCGCCCTTCATGTCGTAGACGCCCGGGCCGTAGAGCCGGTCGCCCTCGACCCGCACCGGCAGGTCGTGGGCGAGGGTGCCGATCGGGTGCACGGTGTCGAGGTGGGACAGCACCAGGATGCCGGGCCCGCCCGTCCGCGGGCCGGCCCGCAGGATCAGGTTGTCGCCGAAACCGTCCCGGCCCGGCACCCGCTCGGCGGCGAGGCCCAGGGTGGCGGCCTCGTCGGCGACGAGGTCCATCATCCGGTTGACGCCGTCAGCCGAATCCGTCGGGCTCTCCACCGCCAGCCAGCGCGAGATGGCCGCGACGGCGCGCTCCGGCGAGACGTCTTTGGGCGAGGGAGAGGGGGTCATCGGAAGCCTCGGGTCGAACGATCTAACAGCAGGACTGAGCCACCGCTTCGGCGCTCCGAATGCGGCGCAATCAAGAAGCGCGCCGGCTCTCGCCCTCAGGTCTCCACCAGCCCCGTCGTGCTGCCCGTCGCCTCGTCCGGCCGGCCGTGCGGCAGGGCGAGGTACTCCTCCGAGCGCATCTCGATCAGGCGCGAGACCGTGCGCTCGAACTCGAACGCCTCGCGGCCCGTATCGGCGAGGTAGAGCCCGGTCGGCTCGGCGGCGGCCGAGGCGAGCAGCTTGGTGCGGGTGTCGTAGAGCGCGTCGACCAGGATGATGAAGCGCTTCGCCTCGTTGCGCTGGGGCGTGTCCATCACCGGGATCTCCTCCACGATCACGGTGTGGAAGCGCTCGGCGAGCGCCAGGTAGTCGGCGGCGCCGAGCGGCCGGGCGCAGAGATCCGCGAAGGTGAAGCGGGCGACGCCGCCGGCAGCCTCGGGAATCGCCACCTCGTGGCCCTTGACGGTGATGGTCGTCGGCCGCCCCTTCGGCTCGCCCGACAGGGCCCGGAACGCGTTCGTGAGCGCCGCGGCCGCGGCCTCGTCCGCCGGGACGTGGTAGACCGGGCTGCCGCCGAGCTTCTCGAGACGGAAATCGGTGCGCGAATCGAGCCGCACCACCGCGACCCGCTCCTTGAGCTGCGCGATGAAGGGCAGGAACAGGGCGCGGTTGAGCCCGCCCTCGTAGAGCCGGTCGGGCTCGACGTTCGAGGTCGCCACCATCACGGTGCCGCGGGCGAACAACGCCGTGAACAGGCGCCCGAGGATCATCGCGTCGGCGATGTCGGTGACCGTGAACTCGTCGAAGCAGAGGAGCCGCGCCTCCGCCGCCAGGGCCTCGGCCACCGGCTGGATCGGGTCGTCGCCCCTCGCCGTGCCCTGCTTCACCGCCTGGCGGTGGCGGTGGATGCGCTCGTGCACGTCGCCCATGAAGGCGTGGAAGTGGACCCGGCGCTTCGGGCCGGGCGCGGCCTCGTGGAAGAGGTCCATCAGCATCGTCTTGCCGCGGCCGACCAGGCCCCAGACGTAGAGGCCGAGCGGCCCTGCCACGGGCTCCGGCTGGCGCCCGAACAGCCGGCCGAGGAGGCCGGGCTTCTCGGCCGGCGGCGCCGCGGCGAGGTCGCGGATCAGCCCGTCGAGCCGGGCGACGAGACCGGTCTGGGCGGGATCGCGCTCGATCGCCCCCGACTCGACCAGGGCGTCGTAGCGGGCGGCGACAGGGCCATGGGCGGCGGAAGCGGGGCTTTGGGTCACGCGACGGGAAGTATCGCGGCGCGCGAGCCCGCGCAATGCGGTGAGATCATGGCGGCGCCATGCGCTAACGGCACGGCCGTCGTGTCGTGCAGCCCCGGAACGGCATGCCCATATGCTGCATTGCACAATCCCGGCCGGCGGCCGGGGTCGGGAAACGCTCGAAGACGTGCAGCCCCTTCACGGCAGACCCTGCCCGGAGTGCACCTCGAGAATGCAGAACTCACATCCCCCTGCCGGCACATGGGTCCGGCGCCTGTGGTCGGCGGATCGCGACGCCGTCGTCACCCTGTTCCGGAATCTCGACCCGGGGTCCCGCTTCGACCGCTTCATGGGCGCGGTGAGCGAGGCGACGGCGGCCGCCTACGCCGCCCGGGCCGTCTCCGCCGAGGGCCTGATCGTCGGCGCCTTCATCGACGGGCGCTTGCGCGGCGTCGGCGAGTTGCGCCCCGCCGGTTCCAGCGGAGAAGCCGAGCTCGCCTTCGCGGTCGCCTCGGGCCATCGCGGCCGGGGCCTGGGCGCGGCGCTCGGCGCCCGTTTGGCCCAGGCCGCCCGCAACGGCGGGACGAGCCGGCTGCACCTGCGCTGCCTTGCCGGCAACCGGCCGATGCGGGCGCTGGCCCGGCGCCTCGGCGCCGAGTTCGCCACCGGCAGCCGGGAGGTCCATGCCGTCCTGGCGCTCAGCCCGCCCACCGCCTTCTCGCTGTGGAGCGAGGGCGTGGGCAGCCTGTTCGACGTGGCGGCGGCGGCTTCGGGGGCGTGGCCGACGCTGTGAGACCGTCGTCGACCCGCGGTTGCGGAGTTCAGACCCTCCCGGTCATTCCGGGCTCCGCTTTCGCGGCACCGGGATGACCCTAAGAAAGGGGGATATGGGGTGTCCGCCGGATCGGACCGCTCGATGGCGTCGCGATGACGCGTGGCAGCGTCACCGAAAGATGAACGAACCCTTAAATCAAGGCACCCCTTCGCCACCATCCGGCCCCGCCGGTGCCGGATTTTCCGGCTCAAACTGCGTCCCTGGACGTGGACACCTGGACGCGAGAGGGGACATCCGGATGCAGACCGGCCGCACCATGCGCGGGGACGAGACCGCCGCGCTCGAACGCTCCGTCGCGGCGGCGCTCCGCACCATCGCGGCCGTCCAGGCCGAGCGCAGCGCGCCGCCGGTCCGTTCCGCCCGCCTGCGCCTCGCGACGATCTACGGCGTCACCCGCCTGCAGAAGCGGCGCGAGCGCGACGCCGCCCAGGCGTAGGACGGGCCGCCGCGCGGCGGCCCGTCCTCGGATCCTCAGATGTCCGAAGCCGCGCGGGTGCGCTTGTAGTCCTGGCTGCGCTCCATCAGCACGTCGTGGCTGAGCCGCACGCCCGGATAGGCCGCCATGACCCGCCACCCGTCCTGCCAGCCATCCGCCTCCTTCAGCTTCACGTAATCGCCCTCCCGGGCGAAACGCTCCGGCAGCCAAGTCATCTGCACGAGCCGGTGACGGGACAGCTCGCACTGGACGTAGTGCGTGGTCATGACCTTTCCTCTTCTGTCAGGGGCACAGCAGCCTGATGCGGACAAAGAAAAACCCCGAGGGCTCGCGCCATCGGGGTTGCGTACAGACGAAACGTGCGCTCACGTCACTGCCCGGGGAACCCCTTTCGTGCGAGAGCGCGAACCATCGTCTGCCGTCCTTCTGCTGAGGAGCGAAGCGTATCCTTGGCAGGACGCGTTCGTCAAGCCTGACCCCGCGCCAGCTCCCAGCCCCGCTCGGCGAGCGCGACGCCGAGCGCGCCCTTCTGGCTCGCCTCGTCGCTCGAGGCGTTGCCGGCCTTCGAGCGGGCGAGCACGCCCTCCAGGATCACCGCCAGGCGGAACAGCGCGAAGGCGACGTGGAACGGCGTGATGCCGTCGCGCCGCCCGGTGCGCTCGCAGTAGCGGCGCACGTACTCGTCCTGGGTCGGGATGCCGAGGGCCGGGAGGTCGCGCCCGAGCATGCCGCGATAGGCCGACGGATCGGTGTTGTAGGCGATGCAGTTGTAGCCGAGATCGGCGAGCGGGTGGCCGAGCGTCGCCAGCTCCCAGTCGATGATGCCGATCACCCGCGGCTCGGTCTTGTGGAAGATCATGTTGTCGAGGCGGAAATCGCCGTGGACGATCCGGGTCTCGTCGCTGTCGGCCGGGATGTGGGCCGGCAGCCACTCGGCGAGGCGGTCGATCGCGACGTTCTCGCGGGTCTTCGAGGCGGCCCACTGTTTCGACCAGCGGTCGATCTGGCGCTGGAAGTAGTTGCCGGCGCGGCCGAAATCGCCGAGCCCGATCGCCCCGGGGTCGACGAGGTGCAGGCGCGCCAGGGCCTCGTTCATGCCATAGTAGATCCCGGCCCGCTCCTCGCGCGGCAGTTCGGGCAGCATCGGGTCCCAGAACACCCGGCCGGAGAGCCGCTCCATCAGGTAGAACGGGGTGCCGATCACCGCCGGATCGGCGCAGAACGCCACCGCCTGCGGCACCGGCACGTCGGTGCGCGACAGGGCCTGCAGCACCCGGAACTCGCGGTCGACCGCGTGGGCGGAGGGCAGGAGCTTGCCGGGCGGCTGCTTGCGCAGCACGTACTCGCCGGCCTCGGCGAGCACCAGGAAGGTCGGGTTCGACTGCCCGCCGCGCATCTGCCGCAGCTCGCGCAAGGCGCCGAGCCCCTGCTCGGCGAGGAACGCCTCCAGCGCCTCGGTCGGGAAGCGGTGGGCCTCGCGCACCGGAATGGTCTCGGGCAGGTCTGACGGGGTGTTGGCAGTCATGCGACCTTCGCGGCCTCTCGCTGGCGTCTCGAGGCCCGGACCATGCCCCACCCGCTGCCCCGGGTCATTCCTGCACTGCAGCAATTCGTCGGGACCTGTCGATAGCCCACTGATTTCGCCGCATTTTCCGGCGATCGGGTGGGCAAGCGCACCCCCCGCGACTAGAGTGCCCGCATGATTCGCGCATCCGTCCTCGCCGCCGCCGGCCTGTCCCTCCTCGTCCTGCCCGCCGAAGCCCGGCCGAAGCCGAAGGCGGACGCCGCCCCCCCGAGCCTCCAGGCCAGCCCGATCGGGACCTTCGGCGACTGGAACGTCTTCGCCGCCGGCGAGGGCAAGTCGCGGATCTGCTACGCCATCAGCCAGCCGCAGGTGCGGTTGCCCAAGAGCCTCAAGCGCGACCCGGCCTACCTCTTCGTCACCGTGCGCAAGGGCGAGAAGGTCAACAACGAGGTCGCGGTGATGCTGGGCTTCGCGCCCAAGCCCGGCAGCGGCCAGGCCACGACGACCGCGGCGGCGAACGGCGCCGTGCCGGCCCCGGCCTCCTCGGCCTCCGATCCGAGCCTCGCGATCGGCGCGGCCCGCTACGCCCTGGTGGTGAAGGGCGCCAATGCCTGGGTCCAGAACCCGGCCGACGAGGGCAAGGTCGTCGCCGAGATGGGCCGGGGCAAGAAGGTGGTGATCAAGGCGGTCTCGCAGCGCGGCAACGCCTCGACCGACGAATACGCCCTCGACGGCTTCGGCGAGGCGATGAAGCGCACCCGCGAGGAGTGCAAGTAGATCGCACCTCCCATGGAAAGAAGTGGCGCGGGATCCCCTCTCCCACTCGGGAGAGGGGATCCCGCGCTTCGTTTCTGCTGCCGGCAGCCATGGCTTCGGGGGATTCCAAAGTCGGCCCATCGCGTTTCGGCCCGAATACCCCTATATGCCGCGGGAATCCGCTTCATTCGAAGGTCTGCATTATCATGGCGACGGCGTCGTTCGACACCGCCCGGCGCGGGAATGGCGCCGTACCCCAGCAAGTCCCGGCGATCGAGAAGACGCCCGAGATCCGCCCAGACGCGCTGGAGACCACCGGCCCGACCTCCCTCGTCGGCCTCACCCGCGAGGCCCTGAAGGGGCGCCTCGCCGCCATCGGCGTGCCCGAGCGCGAGCAGCGCATGCGCGCCGGCCAGCTCTGGCACTGGATCAACGTGCGAGGTGCGGCGTCCTTCGACGAGATGACCAACGTCAGCAAGGTGCTGAAAGGGCAGCTCGCCGGCATCCACACCCTCGACCGGCCCGAGGTGGTGAGCGAGCAGGTGTCGCGCGACGGCACCCGCAAGTGGCTGATCCGCATGCCGCCGACCGGCCGGCACGACCACAACCGCGGCGCCGAGATCGAGTGCGTCTACATCCCGGCCAACGACCGCGGCACGCTCTGCGTCTCGTCGCAGGTCGGCTGCACGCTGACCTGCTCGTTCTGCCACACCGGCACGCAGCGCCTGGTGCGCAACCTGTCGGCCCAGGAGATCGTCTCGCAGCTCGTGGTCGCCCGCGACCGCCTCGGCGACTGGCCCGGAAAGACCCCGCCGAAGGGCGCCTTCGTGCCGGTCGACGGCTCGCGCTTCGTGTCGAACATCGTGTTCATGGGCATGGGCGAGCCGCTCTACAACGTCGACAACGTCATCGACGCGGTCGGCGTGATGAGCGACCACGAGGGCCTCGGCCTGTCGCGCCGGCGCATCACCGTCTCGACCTCCGGCGTGGTGCCGCAATTCGAGCGGCTCGGCCTCGAGGCCAACGCCATGCTGGCGATCTCGCTCCACGCGGTGCGCGACGACCTGCGCAACGAATTGGTGCCCCTCAACCGCAAGTACCCGATCCGCGACCTGCTCCAGGCCTGCCGCGACTATCCGGGCGTGTCGAACGCCCGGCGCATCACCTTCGAGTACGTGATGCTGAAGGGCGTCAACGATTCCGACGCCGACGCGCGCGAACTGGTGCGCCTGCTCAAGGGCATCCCGGCCAAGATCAACCTGATCCCGTTCAATCCCTGGCCCGGCTCCAGGTACGAGTGCTCGGACTGGGAGCGGATCGAGCGCTTCTCCGAGATCGTGTTCAACGCCGGCTACGCCTCGCCGGTGCGCACGCCGCGCGGCCGCGACATCCTGGCGGCCTGCGGCCAGCTCAAGAGCGAGACCGAGAAGCTGCGCGCCCGCGCCCGGATGATGCTGGAAGAGGGCATCGGGGCGGAAGGCGTCTACGCCGCCAGCCACGACGACGATTGAGGCGGGGCCGGATGTCCCTCGGCCGTCTCCTGGCGATCGCGACCGCGCTCCTGATGGCGGTCGCCTGTGGCGCGCTCGCCCTCGGGATCGGCGTCGCGATGGACCCGGCCTTGCGCGACGTGCTCGGCCAGCTCGGCCTGTCGGGGCTCGAGGCGGTGCTGTCGGACCTCGCCGAGGGCTACGCGCCCGATCCCGGGATGGTCGAGGGGGCGCTGAACCTCGGCCGCGCGATCCTGCTCCTCGTCGCGGTGCCGCCCGCCCTCAACGCCGTCGTCGGCGAGGTGCTGGGCTGGCGCGCGCTCGCCTGGTACGGCGGCGCCACCGGCCTCCTCACCGCGATCCTGCCCTGGCTGATGCGCGGCGCCGCCGGGCCGGCGGGCGCCGGGGAGGGGCGGGTGACGGCGATCCTGTTCTGCGCCGGCGGGATCGCGGGCCTGGTCTACTGGCTCGCCGCCGGCCGCTTCGCCGGGCGCGGCCCGGCGACGATGTGGGCCGCGCCGCGGCGCTAGAGACGGCGCCAGAAGCTCCGGCGGCAGCGCCGCCGGACGGCCGCACGTCGGCAATCCCGGCAAGGCACCGTTAGGGATCAGGTTCGTTAGTTCTTGTCGATCGGCAGTCGAGGCTGTGAAGAGGCAGGGCGACCTCGCGGCGTGAAAGTCTTTCTTAGACTTGGAGGCGCGAGGTACACCTGACGTGAGACCGCCTCCCGAGAGAACCCCGACGATGCCGTCGCCGCGCCGCCTCCTCGCCGGCCTCCAGACCGCCCGGGTCTGGATCGTGCTCGGCGTGCTGATCCCCCTCGGCATGCTGGTCGTCGCCGGCTTCATGCTGCACGAGCTGCGGCGGGAGATGTGGGGGCGGGCCGAGGAGACCTCCCGCAACCTGCTGCGGGTGGCCGAGATCGACCTCGTGCGCAGCATCGAGGTCGCCGACATGGCGCTGCGGGACCTGATCGCCAAGGCCCAGAACCCCCTCGTCGTCGCGGCGCCGGAGGCCCTGCGGAGGCTGGTGCTGTTCGATCAGGTGGTGACCGCCGACGGCGCGGGCATCCTGGTCCTGTTCGACGAGCACGGCATCGGCATCCTGAACTCGCGCTACCCCACGGGCGCCGGGGGCAGCTTCGCCGACCGCGACTACTTCCAGGTCCACCGGACGAGTCCGGATGTCGGGCTCTACATCAGCAAGCCCTACCAGTCGCGGCTGTCGGGCGCCTACACGGTCGCGCTCAGCCGGCGCATCGAGAAGCCCGACGGATCGTTCGGCGGGGTGGCGGTCGCCACGATGAGGCTGTCGCACTTCACGCAGATCCTCGCGCAGATCGGCCTCGGGCGCGACAGCAGCATCAACCTCGTGCGCCAGGACAGCATCCGGATCGTGCGCTTCCCCTACGACGTGCGCGACGTCGGCACCGACGTCTCGGGGACGTCGAACCTCCAGCGCGTCATCGCCGAGCGGCAGGGGAGCTTCGCCGCGCGGGCGAACCGCGACGGGGTGCGCCGGCTGTTCACTTTCGCGCAGGTCGGCTCCCTGCCGCTGTTCCTGTCGATCGGGATCAGCACGGACGAGATCGAGGCCGGCTGGCACGCCAAGGCGCTGATGATCGGCGCCGTGCTGCTGGCGCTGTTCGGCCTCGCGGTGCTGCTCGCCCTCCTGTGCGGGCGGGAGCTGAAGCGCCGCGAAGCCGTCGAGGCCGAGCTCGCCCGCCTGTCGATGACCGACGGGCTGACCGGCCTGCCGAACCGCCGCCGCTTCGACGAGACCCTGGACCAGGCCGGGCGGGCGGCGGCCCGCACCGGCCTGCCGCTCGCCCTGCTGATCGTCGATGCCGACCACTTCAAGCGCTTCAACGACCGCCACGGCCACGCGGTCGGCGACGAGATCCTGCGCGGGCTGGCGCGCACCCTCACGGCGGCGATCCACCGGCCGCACGACCTCGTCTGCCGGATCGGCGGCGAGGAATTCGCCGTGATCCTGCCGGACACCGACGCGGAGGGAGCGGCCCGGGTGGCCGAGCGCCTGCACGACGCGGTGGCGGCCCTGTCGGTGGGGCCGGCCGGCATCGCGGCCGGCACCGTCACGGTGAGCATCGGGCTCGCGGAAGGCGCGCCGTCCGGTACGTCGTCCGAGCTCTACCGGGCGGCGGACGCGGCGCTCTACGTCGCCAAGGGCGCGGGCCGCAACCGCACCTGCCGGGCCGAGGCGCCGCCGGCACCCGCGCCCCACCTGCGCCTCGTCGCCGGCACGGCCTCGTGAGGGCTCAGCGCACGGTCAAGAGGATGCGGGCCGCGAAGGACCCGAACAGCCCGGCGAACAGCCAGTCGATGCCCCGCATCAGCCGCGGCCGGGCCTGGAGCGCGCCGGTGACCCGGGCGGCGGCGAGCACCATCAGGATCCCGAGCGGCAGCGACAGGCCGACGAAGGCGAGACCCAGGAAGGCGAGTTGGCCGGTCGGGTCGGGGGCGTCGGCGCGCACGAATTGCGGCAGGAAGGTCAGGAAGAACAGCACCACCTTGGGGTTGGTGAGGTTGACGCCGAGCCCCAGGCAGAAGGTGCGCCACAGCCCGCCCCGCACCGTCTCGGGCCGCACGGTGAGAGCCGAGCCGCGGCGCAGGGCATCGACGGCGAGCCAGGCGAGGTAGAGCGCGCCGACCACCTTCAGCACCGTGAAGGCCGTGGCCGAGGCCGCGATCAGCGCCGAGATGCCGAGCACGGCGGCCAGCGTGTGGAGGAGCGTGCCGAGGCTGGTGCCCAGCACCGTCACGATTCCCGCCTGCCGCCCCGAGCCGATGGTGCGGGCGAGCGTCAGGCTCATGTCGGGCCCGGGCGTGACGAACAGCACCAGGCAGGCGGCGAGGTAGGCCAGCAGCGTCGGGGTGTCGGGCAGGACGCTCATCGGTCGGCTCCGGGACGAATGCCCCGGTCTGTAATCCGACCCGGGCCCGACGCAAACCGAGAAAACCTTCGGCGCACGCCGAGAAAAACTCCGGAAGGCCTCCGGCGCGGGCCCGCCGGAACGAGGATCGCCCGCCCGGGGGGACCCCGGGCGGGCGCGGACGGTGCCGGTGATCGGGGAGGGGCGTCAGAACGTGATGCCGCCCTCGATCATGTAGCGGTCCTGCGAGGTACGGTTGCCGGTGCGGCCGAAGCCGGTGCCGAGCGTCCCGAAGGCGAGGTCGCCGCGGGTGATGTCGTAGAGCTGCACCCGCGAGTACTCGCCGCGCACGAAGAAGCGATCGAAGGTGAAGGTCGGGGTGACGGTGAAGGACAGGGCCGAGCTGCCCGCGCCGTAGAGCAGGCTGGTGCCGCCGAGCAGCCGGTCGCCGGTCTGGGCGATGTACTCGACGCGGCCGGCCAGCGCGAAGTTGTCGGTGAAGGTGTAGCTCGCCAGCACCGCGCCGCCATAGGTCGAGGCGCCCTCGACGATGCCGAGGCGGAAGTCGCGCGGGACGTTGGTGTACTGGAAGTACGGCGTGATCGCCCACGGGCCGTTCGCGTAGGTGTAGTTCACCGACACGATGCCGCTGTTCTGCTGCAGGCCCGGCGTGGCGTACTGGTAGCGCAGGCTGCGGGCGAAGGCGTTGGTGCGGCCGAGGTTGGTGCCGCCGTTGATGCCGAACGAGTTGTTGTCGTCGAGCTTGTAGGTGATGGCGCCGGTGAGCCAGCTGATCTCGCCGGAGAAGAACCCGTCGGTGCCGGCGACCGAGGCCGACCACGGCCCGTCGCTGTAGTTCACCTGGACGCCGTGGTTGATGATGTTCTCTTGGTTGAACAGCAGGCCGCGGGAGATGTTCAGGTTCTGGAAGGTGAACGGCGCCTCGGTGCCGATCAGGGTCGGCATCCGGCCGCCCTGGATCGACCAGTTGTCGTTGAACACGTACTTGCCGAAGGCGACCGGCAGCGGCGTGAACAGCAGGTCGGTCTGCTGCAGGGCGCTGTAGTTGACGAAGCCGAGCGACGGGATCGCGTAGGCGCCGCCCTGGACGTAGAACTGGAACGGCCCGTCGGCCTTCTGGATCCAGCCCTGGATGTTGGTGAAGTCGACCCGGCCCGCCCGGTCGCTCGGCAGCGGCGCGGCCGAGAACGGGAACGGGTTGGTCTGGGTGTAGGCGTAGCCGGTGAGCGCGCCGCCGACATAGATGTCGCCGAAGCCGCCGAGGGTGAAGCAGGACGGGTTCGGGTTCGGCTTGATGATGCCGGCATAGGCCGGCAGCGACAGGGTCGCCTTGCAGCTCTCGACAACCGCCACCGGGGCAGGGGCCGGGGCTGCGAGGTCGGCGGCGTAGGCGGAGCCGGACGACAGCAGGGCGACGGTCAGGCTGCTGAGGGTGAAGCGCATTGCCACGGGAGGAGAATCCATCTGGACACCAAGTACCGCCAAGCTGGCAGTGTGGCGGCACCATGGCAAAACTGTTTATTGTGCGTTTGCTCAAAAATTAGGCATTTTAAGACCTGACGCGCGGGTGACTTCTGCGCCGTGTCTTTCGCGCAACGCATGCCGTTACTTGGGCAACGCCCGGGATCGGCACGATTACGCAGTCCCGGCGCTGCGGCAGCGCTGAAATGCACGATTTCGGCGGCATCACGGGCCGGGAACGCGCCGACGGCCCGCGCCGGGCGACGGCAGGTCCCCGGGGGCTCACGCCTCCTCGGCCAGCATCCGCCGCAGCCACGCGACGAAGGCCGCGGCGGCGGGCGAGAGCGGGCGGTCCGTCGCCGGCAGGGCCGCGAAGCCGTTCGCGAAGCCGTGGAAGCCGCAGGGCGCGACGAGGCGGCCGGCGGCGAGGTCGTCGCGCACCAGCATCTGCTCGACGACGGCGATCCCGAGGCCCGACAGGGCGGCCTCGATGCACAGCCCGTTATGCGGGAAGGCGAGGTCGCGCTCCGCCTGGACGCGCCGGCCCGTCGCCGCCTCCCAGGCCGGCCAGGAATGGGGCGTGTATTCGTGGGCGATCCGGGTCTCGGCCCGCAGCCGCACGCCCTCCGCCCGAACCGGATAGTCGGGCGCGCAGACGATGCCGAACGCCACGTCGCCGAGGCGGATCGCCCGCGCCTCGTCGCGGATCGGGTGGGCGAGCCGGTCCCAGGTCAGCACCAGGTCGGCGCCGTCCTCGCGGATCTCCCGGGCCGAGGTCATCGACAGGCGCACCTGCACCGTCGGCCGCTCGCGGTAGAAGCCGGCCAGGCGTGGCACCAGCCAGCGCATCGCGAAGGTCGCCCCGCAGGCGAGGTGGACGTTGGCGCCGCCCCCGGCGTCGCGCAGGCGCCGGTAACCCCGCTCGAGGTCGTCGAGCACGCCCCCGACGACATCCCGGAAGGCCTCGCCGGCCGGCGTGAGCCGCAGGCCCGTGCCGGCCTTCTCGAACAGCGCGGTGCCGGCCTGCTCCTGCAGCGCCCGCACCTGGCGCGACACCGCCCCGTGGGTGCGCCCGAGTTCGTCGGCGGCCCGCGTGACCGAGCCGAGGCGCGCCGTGGCCTCGAAGGCGCGCAGGGAGGAGAGGGGCGGCAGCCGGCGCATCGGGGCATCCGTGAGCTTCACGCACGAAGCGCGCGCAAGAACTCAATAGACGGCGGTCGCGCGCCCGGGTAGCCCGTCCGGGCCAGACACGAGAAGGAGATCCGCCGTGGCCGCCACACTCATCCCGTTCCCGACGCACCGCATCGCGGCGCTCCCGCGGGTGTCGAGCGTGAGCCGCGCGCACGAACCGCGCCTCGCCGGCGTGGCGATCCTGCGGGGCTGGTTCCGGCGCTGGACCGCCCGCCGCACCCTGGCGCGCGACCTGCCCTGGATGACCGACGAGACCCTGGCCGATGTCGGCCTGAGCCGCCGCGAGGCGGAGGCGGAGGCGCGCCGCCCGTTCTGGCGGGCGGGCGCCGACGACGCGGCCTGACGCGGGCCTCCGGGCGGCATGCGCCGCGGCCGGTTGACCGGCCGCAATGCCGCTGCCAGCCTGCTCCGCGCCGGGGCCCCGCCGAAGAGGCGCCCCGCCGGGAGGATCACCGTGCCCCTACGCGTTCGCGCTGCCGTCCTGCACCACGCCCCCGTGGCGCGGCCCTATGCCGAGACCCGGCCGCTCACCATCGAGACGATCGAGCTCGACCCGCCGGGGCCGGACGAGGTGCTGGTGAAGATCGCGGGCGCCGGCCTGTGCCACTCGGACCTCTCGGTCATCAACGGCGACCGGATCCGGCCGGTGCCGGTGGCCCTCGGGCACGAGGCGTCGGGGGTCGTCGAGGAACTCGGGCCCGGCGTGACCGATCTCGAGCGCGGCGACCACGTGGTGATGTCGTTCGTGCCGACCTGCGGCGGCTGCGCGCCCTGCCGCGAGGGGCGCGGCGCCCTGTGCGAGCCCGGCAACGCCGCCAACGGCCGCGGCACGCTCCTGTCGGGAGAGAAGCGCATCCGCTGCGACGGCGTCGAGGTCAGCCACCACAGCGGCGTCTCGGCCTTCGGCGAGTACGCGGTGATCTCGCGCCGCTCGATCGTGAAGATCGATCCCGAGATTCCCCTCGTCGAGGCGGCCCTGTTCGGCTGCGCGGTGATGACCGGCGTCGGCGCGGTGGTGAATACCTGCCGGGTGCAGATGGGCCAGAGCGTCGCGGTGGTGGGCCTCGGCGGCGTCGGCCTCTCGGCGCTGATCGGGGCGGTGGCCAGCGGGGCGGGCCGCATCGTCGCGGTCGACCTGTCGGAGGACAAGCTCCGGGTCGCCCGCGAGCTCGGCGCCACCGACGCGTTCCTGGCCTCCGATCCCGATGCCGTCGCGGCGATCCGCGACGCCACCGACGGCGGCGTCGACTACGCCTTCGAGATGGCGGGCTCGGTCAAGGCCTTCGACACCGCCTACCGGATCACCCGCCGCGGCGGCACCACGGCGACCGCCGGCCTCGCCAACCCGAACCACAGCTTCACCCTCCCGCCGGTCGGCCTCGTCGGCGAGGAGCGGGTGGTGCGCGGCAGCTACATGGGCTCCTGCGTCCCGGCCCGGGACATCCCGCGCTACATCGCGATGTACCGCCAGGGCCGCCTGCCGGTGAACAAGCTGATGACCGGCACGCTGACCCTCGACCAGATCAACGAGGGCTTCGACCGGCTCGATCGCGGCGAGGCGATCCGGCAGGTGATCGCGATGTGAGACGTGATCGCGATGTGAGACGTGATCGCGGGATCGGCCCGCCCGACGAAGCCGCCCCCCCTGCACCGTTCCGGGAGCCCTGACGGCGGATCCCCGGACGAATCCGGGGCGTCAGGCCCGCCGGGAGACCAGGGCCGGCCCCGGCCGTGACGGTGCCGGTCTCGACGCTCCCCGATCAGGGGACGTCGCGGCCGTCGCGCGGCCCGCGCGTGTCGGACGGAGCACGCCCACGGTTTTTCTCGCGCCGATCCCGGCGCCCGGACGCGCCGGCCGCCGGACGGGCCGGCGCCGCACTTGCCGGTCGCGGCACCCTCATGCATCGATGGTCGTCCTCCCGCGACGAGGGGCCCGCCCGCGGCCGGCCCGAAGGATCTTCACTCAAGGACGTGCCATGGGGCTGTTTCAGGATGCCTTCTCCCGGGTCGGCCGGGTCGTCATGTCCTATGCGGGCGACACCGCCTTCCTCCACGCCGCCTGCTCGGCGGCCGCCACCGTGATCCTGGCCGACCAGGAGATCGACGAGGAGGAGATCGAGACGGCTCTGGCCGATCTCAGCAACAACCCGATCCTGCAGAAATCCTACGGCGTGCTGAAGCTCGAGCAGGAGCTGCACGAGGCGATCGCCCGGGCGAAGAGCCGGGCCGGGCGGCTCGAGAACCTGCGCCTCGTCGGCGCCATCGCGGACCGCGCGCTCGAGCAGCGCCAGGACGTCTTTCTGATCGCCGCCGACGTCGCCGACCAGGGCGGCATCAGCGAGCTGGAGCACAAGGCGCTGGCCGAGATCGCCGAGGTGCTCGGCGTCGAGAAGGCGGCGCTCCTCGGCCTGTGAGGTCCTCAGGCTCGACCAAGGGCTGACACTCGGCGGGCCCGCCTTATCTCCCGCGCGACGATGCGAGGATGTCGGCGGGAGACGGATCGCGATGGATGTCGGATTTCTCGGGCTAGGCCGAATGGGCCGGCCGATGGCGCTCAACCTGGTCAAGGCCGGCCACCGGGTCCGGGTGTGGAACCGCTCTCCCGCCGCCGCCGAGGCGCTGCGCGCCCACGGCGCCGAGCCGGTGGCGACGCCTGCGGACGCCTTCCGGGGCGATGCCGCCGTGACGATGCTGGCCGACGCCGCCGCGCTCCGCGCGGTCATCGTCGAGGGCGGCCTGCTCGACCAGGCCGAGAAGCCCGGGCTGCATGTCGGCACCAGCACCATCTCGGTCGCGCTCGCCGAGGAGCTGGCGGCGGTCCACGGCCGTGCGGGCGTTCCTTACGTCTCCGCCCCTGTCTTCGGGCGCCCGGACGTCGCCGAGATGGGAAAGCTCAACATCCTGGCCGCCGGACCCGACGATGCGATCTCCCGGGCCCAGCCGCTCCTCGACGCGATGGGGGCGAGGACCTGGCGCTTCGGCGAGGAGCCGGCCCGGGCCAACGCCGTCAAGCTCGCCGGCAACATGATGATCGTCGCGGCGGTCGAGGCGATGGGCGAGGCCGCGGCGCTCGGCGAGGCGCACGGCGTGCCGGCCGCCGATCTCCTCGACCTCCTGACGAGCACGATCTTCGCCGCGCCGGTCTACAAGAACTACGGCGCCTCGATCGCCGCCGCCCGCTACGAGCCGCCGGGCTTCGGGCTGGCGCTCGGCGCCAAGGACGTGCGCCTGGCGCTCGCCGCCGCGGAGGCCGCCCGGGTGCCGATGCCGCTCGCGAGCGTCCTGCGCGACAGCCTGCTCGACGCGCTCGCGCACGGCGACGGGGAGAAGGACCTGGCGGCGCTCGCGATCGTGTCGGCGCGGCGGGCGGGACGGTGAGGCTGACCGCGCCCACGGCGCAGGACCCACGACGCTGAGCGTCGATCGCCGTGTCGATCCGGAGCTCGATGTCGAGCTCCGTCGCGCGGCCCCGGATCGATGCGGGGACTATCGCCTCCGGGGGCCGAACGCCTCACTCCGGCCCCGGATCGTTCTCCAGCAGGATCGGCTCGCCATGCGGCGTCGCCGCCGCCGCCCGGGCGAAGGCGGCCCGGCGCTCCGCCAGGGCCGCCGCGCTGGTCAGGCCGCGCTCGGCGATCAGGGCCTCGATCGTCTCGAGCCAGAGGGCGTAATCCGCCGTGCGGTGGCCGGAGCGGCCGAGGGCCCGGGCCCATTCGGACCAGGTGAACAGGCCGGCGTCGTGCAGCGACACCACGAGCGCGAAGGTCTGCGCCTCCCAGGGGGCCGCGAAGACCGGGGCGTCCGGCGGGCGGCTCATGCGCGGGAGGACCCTGCGGCCTGGACCCGGGCGGGCTCGAGGTAGCTCTCGAAGGCGTTGACCGAGACGGTCAGGCCCGGATCGGCATCCTCGCCCCACAATTCAACGGCGGCGAACCGTACGGTGTAGAGCCATTGCGGCGCCTCGCCCGCGAAGGCCGCGTTGGAATCCGGGAAGACGAAGCCGCCATGGACCCGCTCGACCGTGCCGGTGCGGCCGCGGACGTAGCGCGGCAGGCGGGTGTGGCCGGTCGGGTTGACGACCTTGGCCCGCACCTCGTCGCCGGGGGCGAAGCGGGCCGGATTCGCCACCGGGCGGTCGCTCGGGAAGCCGCGGGCGAAGAGCGGCGCCACCTCCCCGGCCTTGAGCACCCGGGCGACCGGGGCGGGCGGCGTCAGGGCGGCGCCGGCGGCGAGCTCTCCCGCCTCGACGAGGCCGTGCTGCTGCACTTGGCTCTCCAGCGCCCGGAACCAGATCCGGTAGTAGCTCGAGGTCAGGTACTCGCCGGGCGGCAGCGATTCGCGGGCGGCGCGGCTGGCGTCGAGGTTCCAGGTGCCGGTGAGCCCCATCGCCATCGCCATCGCGAAGACCCGGCGCTCCCATGGCGCGTGGAACCGCGGCTCGTCCGCCTCCAGGCCCAGCGGGCCGAAGCCCTGCATGCCGCCGAGATCCTGTCCGCCGTTCATGCGCGGTCCCCCCGGTCGGGGCTCGAAGGGAGCCCGGTGCCGATCATCGCGTCGCGGGTGACGAGGCCGGCGAGCGCCGCCTCGTCGAGGTGGTCGGTGCCGGAAGGCCGCATCGGCAGCACCATGTAGCGAAGCTCCGCGGTCGAGTCCCAGACGCGGATGCGCGTCTCGGGCGGCAGCACCGTGCCGAACTCGGCCAGCACCCCGCGCGGGTCGATGACGGCGCGGGAGCGGTAGGGCGGCGACTTGTACCAGACCGGCGGCAGGCCGAGCACCGGCCAGGGGTAGCAGGAGCACAGGGTGCAGACGACGACGTTGTGCTCCTCCGGCGTGTTCTCGACCACCACCATGTGCTCGCCGCCGCGCCCGCCGACGTCGAGCTCGCGCATCGCCGCGCTGCCGTCCTCCAGGAGCCGCGCCTTGAAGGCGGGATCGACCCAGGCCCGCGCCACGACCCGGGCGCCGTTATGCGGCCCGACCTTGGTCTCGTAGGTCTCGATCAGGGTGTCGAGGGCGGCCGGATCGACGTAGCCCTTCTCGACCAGGATCGATTCGAGGGCGCGCACCCGCAGGTCCATCGGCGACAGCTCGCTGCCGTGCGGGTGGTCGTGGTCGTGCGAATGGTCGTGCGAATGGTCGTGATCGTGATGGTGGTGATCGTGGTCTTGCGCCATGCGGGGCCTCCCGGAGGCCGGGAGGATACGCGCCCGGGTCCCACGCCGCCACCGTCACGGACGCACGGCCGGGCTCTCCAGGGCCAGGGGCGCGGCGCGCTGCATCAGGTAGAGGGTGAGCGCGACGGCCTGCGCGGAGCCCGGGGTGAACGGCTCCGCCCGCATCCCGGTGAGGCAGTTGCGCAGGCGCCGCTCCAGCGAGCCGAGATCCTGCCATTCGAGCCGGTAGAGCGGGTAGCCGGTCGGGTGGCCCTGCGGGATCGTCGCGGCGCCGAGGCGGCGGCCCCAGCGATCGTCGTGGCAGCCGGCGCAGGAGAAGCCGAGCTGGCCCATCGGCGTCGTGAACAGCCTTCTCCCCTCGGCCCGGGCCGGCGCGAGGCGCAAGTCGGCCGGCGGCGCCAGCGGCTGCCCGCGGGAGAGGTGGCCGAGATAGGCGGTGAGCGCCAGGAGGTCGTGCCCCTCCCGCGGCAGCGGCGCCGCCTCCTGGTGGCGGCTGCGGCAGAGGTTGATCCGGCCCTCGAGGTCGACCGGGCGGGCCAGCGCCTCGTCCCAGGCCGGGTAGCGGGCGGCGACGCCGCGCATCGCGGATCCGGTGTGGCACCCGGCGCAGGGCGCGGTACCGGGGACGGCGCGCGGGCGAAGAGGTCAGCCCCGTCCTGGACCCAGAGCATGCCCGGATTGGCGGTGTCGTCGGCCTGCATCGCCCGGGTCTCGGGCGCCATCTGGTCGAAGCCGGAGCGGCGCTCGGCGGGCGGGATGCCCTGCGCCGCAGCGGCGCCGAGGAGAGAGGCCGCCAGGCCGAGGGCGGCGACGGTTCGCCCGACCATGGCGTCGATCCGGGGTGCATCCCTCATGGCGCGGCAGCCTACACGGGAGCGGGCCCATCCGCACGCCGGATCGAGCCTCAGATCGGCCGGACCTCGCCCGGCTTCAGCTTCAGCCGGGCGGCGAGGCGGTCCGACAGGGTACCGCTCAGTTCCACCGCCGCCTCCGGCATCGCCGCCTGCACGGCGGCCACGGCCGCCAGGGGGTCGACCGCCATGGCGACGTAGACCCGCAAGGCGGGAGCGCTGGTTCCGTCGTCGGCGGCCGAAACCGCGACGGTGAAGGCGGTGTGCTTCGGCTTCTTGGCGGGCGGCTTCTTGGCTGACTGGTTCTTGGCGGATGGATTCTTGGCGGATGGATTTTTGGCAGACGGGCTCTTGGCAGACGGATTCTTGGTGGACGGGTTCTTCGCGGGCATCACGCTCTATCGCACGGTGCGCCGCCGCTGTCGCCGCTCACTCCGAGGTGGCACCCCGGTTTCCCACGTCGACGCGGCCTCGCCGGCCTCGCGACACGAGGCGTCGGCCTCGCTGAACCGTGACTTGCGCCGTGGCGCGTTCGCCCCGATGTCCGCTGCAACACTCCGCCTTTCAGGGACCACCGTCATGCACATCAAGGTCAAGCGCGGCTGGGAGATGCCCGAGCGCCTCGCCACGCCGGAAGCGGTCTTCCTCAACCGCCGGGCGCTGCTGGGCGGCAGCCTCGGCATGGCGGCGGCCTCGCTCGCCGGCGGGCCGGCTCACGCGGCGCTGCCGGGGGAGGGGACGGGCGCGGTCAAGACCGCCGACCTCTATCCGGCCAAGCAGAACCCGGCCTACACACTCGACCGGCCGCTGACCGCGGAGCGCTACAGCGCCGATTACAACAACTTCTACGAGTACGGCACCAACAAGACGGTGACGCCGGGCTCGAACGCGCTGAAGGTCCAGCCCTGGACGATCAAGATCGACGGCCTGGTCGAGACGCCGTTCGAGATCGGCTTCGAGGACCTGGTGCGCAAGATGGCGCTGGAGGAGCGGCTCTATCGCCACCGCTGCGTCGAGGCGTGGTCGATGGCGGTGCCGTGGACCGGCTTCCCGCTCTCCGCCCTCGTAGCGCTGGCCAAGCCCAAAGGCGACGCCAAGTACATCCAGATGCAGACCTTCATGGACAAGGCGATGGCGCCCGGCCAGCGCGCCTTCTTCTATCCGTGGCCCTACACCGAGGGCCTGACGATGGCCGAGGCCGGCAACGACCTCGCCTTCATGGTGACCGGCGTCTACGGCAAGCCGATCCTCAACCAGTTCGGCGCGCCCCTGCGGCTCGCCGTGCCGTGGAAGTACGGCTTCAAGTCGGTCAAGTCGATCAACCGCATCACCTTCACGGCGGAGCGGCCCAAGACCTTCTGGGAGGGGCTGCAGGCGTCGGAATACGGCTTCTGGGCCAACGTGAACCCGGCCGTGCCGCATCCGCGCTGGAGCCAGGCGAGCGAGCGGGTGCTGGGCACCGACGAGCGGGTGCCGACGCTGATCTACAACGGCTACGGCGCCCAGGTCGCCGACCTGTACAAGGGGCTCGAGAAGGAGCGCCTGTTCGTCTGACGCAAGAGGCCGGCGCATCCGGGGACGCGCCGGCCTTCCTGGTTTCCCGATCCCGAATGATCCTGTGGAGCGGGACCGTCGGGAGGCATCCGCTGCGGATGACTCCCGACCGGACCTCACGCCGTCCCGTCGCCCTGCAGGTAGCCGGAGCGGCGGCTGTCGGGCATCTGCAGCGAGACCAGGAACGCCACGGCGCACATCGCCGTCACGTACCAGTAGAACGTGGTCTCGAGGCCGGCCTCCTTGAAGCTCAGCGCCACGAACTCGGCCGAGCCGCCGAAGATCGCGTTGGCGATGGCGTAGGACAGGCCGACGCCGAGCGCCCGCACCTCGGCCGGGAACATCTCGGCTTTCACGAGCCCGCTGATCGAGGTGTAGAACGAGACGCAGAGCAGCGCCGCGGTGATCAGCGCGTAGGCGAGAAACGGATTCTGCGCACCGGCGATCGCGTGCAGCAGCGGCACCGTCAGCAGCGTGGTCGAGGCGCCGAACAGCAGCATCGCGGTCTTGCGGCCGAACCGGTCGGCGAACATGCCGAACAGGGGCTGCACGACCATGTAGGTGAACAGCACCGCCGTCATCACCAGGTTGGCGGTCTTCTTGTCCATGTGGGTCGTGTTCACCAGGTACTTCTGCATGTACGTGGTGAAGGTGTAGAAGATCAGCGAGCCGCCGGCGGTGTAGCCGAGGACGGTGAGGAAGGCGCGGCGGTGGTTGCGCCAGATCGACGCCATGCTGCCGGCCTCGCGCGAGGTGCGGGTCTCGGCGGTCGAGGTCTCGTGCAGCGAGCGCCGCAGGTAGAGCGCGACCACGGCGGCACCGGCGCCGATGAAGAACGGGATGCGCCAGCCCCAGGCGGTCATCGCCTTGTCGTCGAGGGAGAGCGTCACCAGCACCACGACGAGCGAGGCCAGCAATTGCCCGCCGATCAAGGTGACGTACTGGAACGAGCCGTAGAAGCCGCGCTTCCCCTTCAGCGCCACCTCGCTCATGTAAGTCGCCGAGGTGCCGTACTCGCCGCCGACCGAGAGGCCTTGAGCCATGCGGGCGAAGAGCAGCAGCACGGGGGCGAAGATCCCGATCTGCGCGTAGGTCGGCAGGATCGCGATGACGAGCGAGCCGGCGCACATCATCATCACGGAGATCAGCATCGAGGTCTTGCGGCCGTAGCGGTCGGCGACGCGGCCGAACAGCCAGCCGCCGATCGGCCGCATCAGGAAGCCGATGGCGAACACCGCCGCGGTGTTGATGAGCTGCACCGTCGGGTCGGAGCCCGGGAAGAACACGTCCTTGAAGTAGATCGCCGTGAAGGCGTAGGCGTAGAAGTCGTACCACTCGACGAGGTTGCCCGACGAGGAGCCGATGATGGCCTTGATGCGCGCCTTGTTGTCGTAGGCCGCGATGGTCGGGTTCGACGAGGCGAGGCTGTCGGCCGCGGGGGGCCGGCTCTGGGCGGTGCTGGTCATCGCGGGTTGTGTCTCCTCCCGGGGGCGGGCGATGGCGGCGCGACGCGGGCCGTGGGACCCCGCGCCGTGCCCGCACTAGGAGAATGAGGAGCCGGGGTACAGCCCCGCACCGCACTCGTCCGGCATTTTCGCGATGCCGCAGCCTCTTGTCCCAAGGACAGGCGCGTGACGCAGGGTCCCGTCACGGTGGACCTGCGGCGCGAAACCGGCGCGAAATGCTTTCCTGGAAATCGTCCGGAGCGGGACGGACGTTCTTGTGCAACGCAGCAATCTTGCGAAGACTTGTCACGGCCGGGCCGCGCAGGCCTCCCGCGATCGGCTCTCCGCGCTGCCGGTCTCGGTCGCGGCGCGCTCGGCATGGGTCGCGATCGCGGCGTCGAGGTGGGGGGACAGGCGCTCGCGCGGGGCCGAGATCTCGTCGCCGACCTGGACCCAGCGGGCGCCGGTCCATTCCTGCACGGTCACCGGGCGCCGGCCGCTGTGGTCGGCGCAGGTGAGGCGCAGGCGCCGGGCGAAGCCGACGAGGCCGAGCTCCTTCCAGCGCACCGGGTCGAGGTTGATCGCCTCGAGCCCGCGGCGCATCTGAGCCCCGTCGATCCGCGCCCGGCCGGCGAGGCCCTGCGCGTTGCGGATGCCCTCGGCCAGGATCACCCCGGCATAGACGCCGCGGTTGTAGAGCGGGCCGGCGCTCTCCTCCTTGGGCGTGCGCGACAGCCCGGCATCGACCACCAGGAGGTCGATCTGGTCGAAGGCCGGGAAGCTGTCGGTGAGGGCGTGCCAGGTCACGGTGCGCAGGCCCTTGGCCGTCAGGTCGCGGGCGCCGGCGCCCGGCCGCAGCAGGTCGTCCTCGCCGGTCCAGCCCACCGTGACGATCCGGTTGAGGGGCAGGCCCGCCGCGGCTGCGTCGCGCAAGGGGGTGCCGGGGAGGCCGGCGGTGGCGTCCAGGATGACGGCGTCGGGATCCGCCGCCCGGGCGGCGCGCCACGGATCCGCGCCTGGCGCTCCCTCCGCGTCGGGCAGGGCGTAGGCCCGGAACGCGAGGCCGGCCTCCGCCGCGAGCGCCCGCAGCACCGGCACCGGCTCGCGCCCGGCGGGGCTGTCGCGGTGCATGTAGGCGAGGCTGCGCCCCTGCGGGTTGCCCTCGCTGCCGTCCTGGGCGAAGTACGCGAGCGCGGCGCCCAGGGCGTCCCAGACCGTGGCGGGGGGCGCGAAGGCCCAGGGCAGCACGTCGCCCCGGGCCATCGCGGCGGGGCCGTAGCCCGAGGCGACGAGGGGCATCCGGTCGGCGGGAAGGCGCGGCAGCAGGGCGAGCGCCGCGTCGGCGCTGCCGGGGACCAGCGCGATACTGCCGCGGGCGACCGCCGCCTCGTAGCAGGAGAGCGCCCGCGCGCGTTCGCCCCCGGTCTCGCATTCCTCGACGTCGAGGGCGATCCCGCCGACGCCGCCGTCGCGCCGGCCGAGCATGGTCAGGTAGTCGGCGAGGCCGTTCGCCAGCGGCGTGCCCGCGGCGGCGGCCGGGCCGCTGCGCTCGGTCAGTACGGTCAGCGGCAGGCCGTCCGCCGCGGCGGCGGCCCCCGGGACGAGGGCCAGCAGGGCGAGGAGGGCGCCGGTGACGGCGGGGCGGGGCGGCATGGCCGGGTCCTGAGGCGGCGAATCCGAAAACGGGGCGGCCCCGAGCCTACGCCCGGGCCCGCCCCGGCGATAGGTCAGGATTCGAGCACCCGCCCGCCGGGAAACAGCACCTCGACCAGCGTGCCTTCGCCCTTGCGGCTGGTGATCCGGAGCGAGGCGCGGTTGGCCTCGACGAGCGCCTTGGTCAGCGGCAGGCCCAGGCCCGTGCCGCCGCCGCGGCGCTGCGCGGTGGCGATCTGGCGGAACGGCTGGAGCGCCGTCTCGACTTCCTCCGGGCTCATGCCGATGCCGGTGTCGCGCACCCGCAGGGCCACGCCGCCCCGGTCGGTCGTCGCCGTCGAGACGATCACCTGCCCGCCCGCGTCGGTGAACTTGATCGCGTTCGAGATCACGTTGAGGGCGGCCTGGCGCAGGGAGCGCTGGTCGGCCAGCACCGCCGGCAGGCCGGGGGCGAAGCTCGTGCGCATCACCACCCGCTGGCGCGCCGCCTGCGGCTGCATCAGGGCGACCGACGCTGCGACGAGGTCGTTGAGGGAGACGCCCGCGAAGGCGAGGTCGAGGTGGCCGGCCTCGATCTTGGCGAGGTCGAGGAGGTCGTTGACCAGGCTGACCACGTGCTCGCCGGAGGCGCGGATGTCGCGCAGGTAGTCGCGGTAGCGCTCGCTGCCGACGGGGCCGAACTGCTCCTCGAGCATCACCTCGGCGAAGCCGATGATGGCGTTGAGCGGCGTGCGGACCTCGTGGCTGATCGTGGCGAGGAAATCGGATTTCTGGGCGCTCGCCCGCTCGGCCTCGCGGCGGGCGCGCACCAGCTCGGCCTCGGTGCGCCGGGTGGCCGAGACGTCGCGCAGGACCGCGGCGACCCGGCGCTGCGACCCGCTCGCCACCGGCGCCAGGGTGAGGACGAGCGGCACCGGCCCGTCCGGGCCCCGCGCCAGCACCTCCTCGCCGGTGGTCGCGGTGGCGCCGGTGCTCGCCCGCAGCAGGGCGGCCTGGGCCACGGGCCGGCTCTCCGGCGCCAGCAGGCCGGTCAGGGCCTCGCCCGCGACCTCGCGCGGATCGGCCCCGAGCAAGGTTTGCGCGCCGCGGTTCATCCCGACGACGCGGCCCTCGTCGTCGAGCACCACGACCCCGTCGGTGACCGCGTCGAGGATGGCGGTGGTCTCGCGCAGGTGCGCGTCGCGGTGGGCGAGATGGGCCTCGGCCGCCGCCAGGGACTGGGCCGGGTCGGCGTCGGGCAGGCGGCGGATCGTCAGCACGCTCGCCGGCGCGCCGTCCCACTCGACGACCCCGACGGTGACGCCGACCGGCACCGAGCCGCCGGCCCGGGTCGCGAGCGCGATCGGGGCGCCCTCGCCGGGGCCGGCCTGCGCCGAGGGGTCGCGGCCGCGGAAGATCACCGCCGGGCCGCCGGCCGCCGCCAGGGCCTCGATCGTGTCGTAGCCCGCGAGCCCCAGGAGATGGCGGTTGGCGAGCAGCACCTCGTCGCCGCGATGGACCAGGAGCCCGACCGGCAGTCGCTCGACGAGGCGGGCGAGCGCCGCCTCGGCACCGCGCTCGGGCAGGCGGGCGAGGGCCTGCGCGCCCCGGAACGGGGTCACGGCGCCGCGATGGAGCGCGGCGGGTGCCGGCGGCGCGGCGGCCTCGGCGCCGTCCGGGTCGCCGGCGAAGCGGGCGCCGAGGGCGCGGGCGATCTCCCGGAACGCGGCGTGCTCGTTGAGGGAGAGCGAGGCGTTGCGCGGGCTCTCGTCGGGGGACTCGGTGGCGGCCGGCGCCTGCGGCTCCCCGGAGGGCGCCGCCACGAGAGCGTCTTCGAGAACCTCTCGGGAAGCCTCCTGGGGAGCCTCTCGGGGAGACTCTTGGAAAGACTCTCGGGGAGACTCTTGGAAAGACTCTCGGGGAGACTCTTGGAAAGACTCTTGGGGAGTCTCGCGCCCGGCAGCCTCCTGCGCGTGCGCCGCGTCGGGCGCGGCCGGGGTCGTCGCCCCGGCCGCCGGAGCGTGGGAATCCGGCGGCCTGGTGCCGAAACCCCAGCTCATCCCGAGATGCGCGAAGGGCGCCGCCATCAGGCCGGCGAATTCCGCCATGGTGGCTCCGGCGAGCGAGGCGAGGTCGCGCGGGTCGCCGTCCCGGCCCGGCGCGGACGGGGCGAGGGGCGAGGAGGGGGCGCTCCCGGATTCCGGCCGGAGGGCCGGCTCGGCGGGGTCCTCCGCCGGGGCGGGGCGCCCGACGGCGATCACCGCGGCGGCGCGCTCGCGCAGGGTCGGGCGGGGCGGCTTCGGCTCGGCGGATTCCGGCCGGTCCGCCGCCGGGACGACCCGGTCCGGATGGATCACCCCGAAGCCGCTGAAGCCCGCGAAGGCGCGGCCAGCGCCGAGGCGCGGCGCGCCCGAGAGATCGACCGCCACCGCCTCGCGGGTGCCGGCGCGGCGCCAGCGCACCGGCACGGCCCGGAAGGTGCGGCGCTCCGCCAGGGCCTCGGCGAGGCCGGGCTCGGCCTCGACGGGGCCGGCCAGGAGGTCGTCCCAGGCCCGGCCGACCGGCGAGGCGCCGACGGTCTCGGGCAGACCGGCCGTCGCCTCGACGAGGCAGCCGCGCGCGTCGCTGCGCCACAGGAAGCGCAGGCCGGGTGCCGGCGGGGCGGGGGCCGCGGCCGGGACGGCGGCCGGCTCCGCCGGGGCGGGTTCGGGCTCGGGGGTCGGCGCGGGCGCGGCGCGGCGCGGCCGGCGGGCGGGCAGCGGATCGAGGATCGCGACGGCCAGTCCCGGACCGCCGTCCGGCAGGGTCGCGGGCAGGCAGGCGCAGAGCAGGGGCGGCGCGAGGCGGCCGGCGAGGCGCAGGCGCTCCAGCCGCGGCTGCGCCGTGCCGGGGGGCAGGGCCAGGGACCCCCGCAGCTGCGCCGGCAGGGCGAGGGCCGGATCGATCCGCCCGGCCGCGTCGGCGATCGATTCGCGCAGGGTGGCGGCGGCCGGGGAGGCGTGGAGCAGCTGCGTCGCGCCCCGGTCGAGCAGCAGGAAGGCCCGGTCGGGACCGTCGATCCGCTGCGCGAAGGCCGGAACGGCCCGCAGGGCCTCGATCGTCGTCTCGAAGAGCACGTCCCGACCCACTGCCTCTCCTTGAGCACGCCTTGCGCGCCGCGCCGGCCCCGAACGAGAACCGGATCACACGCCCTGCTTTAAACCAACTGACCCTATCCCGCACCGGCACGAAATGCGCAGTCGCAGCGTTATCTCGCCGTCAACCTTAACGACCCACGGAAAGGTGGCATTTCGGCACGGGCGTGCTATTGTGCGGTGCACAATGCGTGCCGGGCCGACAACGTGCCGCCGAAAAACACGAGGAGACGAACATGACCCAGACCCCGAACTACGAGATCCCGACCGAGATGCGGGACTTCGCGGAGAAGAGCGTCGAGCAGGCCCGCAAGGCGTTCGACTCCTTCATCGGCGCGGCGCGCAAGACCGCCGACACGCTGCAGGGCTCGGCCGAGCTCGCCCGCAACAACGCCCAGGACGTCTCGACCCGCGGCATCTCCTACGCCGAGCAGAACGTGAACGCCGCGTTCGACCTCGCCCAGAAGCTCGTCCGCTCGAAGGACGTGCAGGAGGCGATGCAGCACCAGGCCGAGTTCGTGCGCAGCCAGTTCGCCGCGATGCAGACCCAGGCCCGCGAGTTCGGCGGCCTCGCCCAGAGCGCGATGCAGCAGGGCGCCGAGAACGCCAAGCAGGCGATGCAGCAGGGCGCCGAGCAGGCCCGCAACGCCATGCAGCAGGGCGCCGAGGCGGCCCGCAACACCGCCAGCAACGCGACCAACGCCGCCAAGGACGCGGCGTCCTAAGGACGCGCACGGCCCGGTTCGCCGGGCCGCCGGCCGGCACGGTCGAGGCCGCGCTCCCGCGAGGGGGCGCGGCCTTTCTCGTCAGACCGCGTCCGGCGTCTTGCTGCGGCGCAGCGGACCGACGTCGAGCTCGTCCAGGCAATCGTCGGCGTCGAGGTCGCCCACGGCGCGGGCCGGCGGATCGACGGCCCGGATCAGCCGGACGATCTGCACCGCCCGGTCGGCGCAGTCGGGCGAGATGCGGGCGATGTCCTCCGCCAGTTCGACGACCGCGTCGAGGGTGCGCTGCCATTGGGCCGAGGTGGTCACGGCGGATCTCCCGGGCTCGAGGACGGAGACTGGATAACGAAGCTCGATGACGACGACGCGATGACGACTTTCGCGAACGGCGCACCGGCCGCGATTTGCCGGGGCGGGGCGGTTCGGCTACCGATGCGGCCCCCCGGGGCCCGCGCGGCGTCCCGCAGGGTAGCTCCCCGCCAGAGAGGAACGCAATGATGCGAGGGTTCGTTCGCGCCGGCCTGTCGTCGGCCGTCCTGTTGGTCGCGGTCCTGACCGGTTCGGCGCAAGCCCAGTACTACCGGGAGGACACGCCTCCCGGCTACGGCTACGACCGCTACGAGCGCCCGGCCCCGCGGCGCGCGGTCGGCTACAATTGCGACGCGGTGCAGCGCGGCTTCACCGGCCCGCAGCCGTATTCGTGCCCGCTGCCGGGCCCGCGCCCGCTCGGCGCCCGCTGCTTCTGCGACGTGCCGCTCGCGAGCTTCAGCGCGCCGCAGCCGCCGGCGCCGGGCCGGGTGGCGCCGTAACACGAAGAGGACCGCCCGAGGGCGGCCCTTTCATCGCGTCGCGCGGCGGCTGACGGCCGGCTCTCAGTTCAGCACCACCACCTTGGCGCCGACCTTGACCCGCGAGTACAGGTCGGTGACGTCGTCGTTGGTCATGCGGATGCAGCCCGAGGACACCGCCTGGCCGATCGTGTCCGGCTCGTTCGAGCCGTGGATGCGGTAGAGGGTGCCGCCGATATACATCGCGCGGGCGCCGAGCGGGTTGTCGATGCCGCCGGCCATGTAGCGCGGCAGGTCGGGGCGGCGGGCCAGCATCTCCTTCGGGGGCGTCCAGGACGGCCATTCGCGCTTGGCGGTGATCGTCTTGGTGCCCGACCAGGTGAAGCCTGGGCGGCCGACGCCGACGCCGTAGCGCAGCGCCATGCCGTCGCCCAGCACCAGGTAGAGGCGGCGCTCGGCGGTCGAGACCACGATCGTGCCCGGGGCGTAACCGCCGTTGAACGGCACCAGCTCCCGCGGGATCGGGGCGACCTGGGCCTGCTCGGTGCTGCCGGCGGACTGGCCCTGACCCTGGCCGTAGTAGCCCTGCGTGCGGTAGCTCGGCGCGTCGTAGGGCTGGCCGGCGTAGTAATCCTCGCCCGGGTTGGCGTCGAAGGGATCGTAGGGCGCAGCCTTGGCCGGCGCGGAGGCAAGCACGCACACGCTCAGAGCGCCCGCCAGGGCGGTAGCGAAGATCTTCATGGCCGGAGCCTTACCTCAGCAGTTACCTTTGCTGTACAATGCTGTCCCCGGCTCGGTGGTTCCCGGTTAAAGCGACGCTTATCGCGTCGGCGGAGTACTGAGCGTGGCCGGAACGTTCACGTTCGGTTGATCGGATCGACGGCATCCGAGGGACCGGGCGGCGAGGGGTCAGAACACCTCGGCGGTATGGACCCGGAAACCGGAGAGCAGCGAGGGCCCGAACTGGGTCGAGATCGCGACGTCGGTGGCGTCGCGGCCGCGCGCCATGACGATGCGGCCGATCCGCGGCCGGTTGTGGCGCGCGTCGAACGTGTACCAGCGCCCACCGAGATAGACCTCGAACCAGGCCGAGAAGTCCATCGGGTCCGGCACCGCCGGCACGCCGATGTCGCCGAGGTAGCCGGTGCAGTAGCGCGCCGGGATGTTCATGCAGCGGCAGAAGGTGACGGCGAGGTGGGCGAAGTCGCGGCAGACGCCCTCGCGCTGGTTGAACCCGTCGAAGGCCGAGCGGGTGGCGTCGGCGCGCTGGTAGTCGAAGCGGATCCGCTCGTGCACGTAGTCGACGATGGCCTGCACCCGGGCCCAGCCCTCCGGCGTGTTCCCGAAGAGCTGCCAGGCGGTGTTCGACAGCTTGTCGGTGTCGCAGTAGCGGCTGCCCAGCAGGTAGACCATCACGTCGTCGGGCAGGTCCTGCACCGGGTGCTGGATCGCGTCGGGGGCGACCTCGTCCGGCCGGCCGCCATCCGCGATCACGAAATCGGCCGAGACGGTGAGCGGGCCCGGCGGTTCGAGGATGCGGGTGCAGGTATTGCCGTAGCGGTCGGCGTAGTCCCGCGCCGGGATCGGCGGGTCGAAGCGCAAGGCCGGCGAGGTCAGGCAATCGCCGAGCCGGGACGGATGGACGCTGAGCATCAGCAGCATCGGCGTCGGAGCCGGGGAATCGAAGGTGATCGCGTACCCGGTCCGGATCCTCATGACGGTGCTGGCTCCCTGGTGACGGCGGCGCGCCGAGAGTCAACGCAGGGTAAGGCCTCGGCGTCCCCGCGGGCTGCGCGAAGAAGCGGCAGGGGCTGGGCGAAGTTTCGTCGACCCGGCTAATCCGCCGCCAGCCGGTCCGCCGCGCGGGTGCCGGCCCGGACCTCGCCGGCGGGGATCTCGGTCACCCGGACCGTGACCGCCATGTCGAGGAAATCCTCCGGCCGACCGATCCAGCTGCCGTGGAGCGGCACCGCCTGGCCCGGATGACGGGCGACCGCGACGCGGATCAGGTCGCGGTTGCCGACGATGCCGTTGGTCGGGTCGAACTCGACCCAGCCCGCCCCCGGCAGGTAGACCTGGACCCAGGCATGGGTCGAGCCGCCGCCGAGATGCCCGGTCGCGCCGTCGCGCGCATCGACGATGGTCGCGCCGTCGCGCGCGTCACCGTTGGTCGCGCCGTCGCGCACGTCACCGGTGGTCGCACCGTCGCGCACGTCACCGGTGGTCGCACCGTCGCGCTCCGGGACGTAGATGTACCCGGAGACGAACCGGGCGGCCAGGCCGAGGGCGCGCACCGCCTCGATCATCAGGAGCGCGAAGTCGCGGCAGGTGCCGCGGCCGAGACGCAGGGTCTCGGCCGGATCCTGCACGCCCTTCTCGATCCGGGCCTCGTAGGCGAAGTCCCGGCGCACGGCGTCCGTCATCGCGGCGAGGAGGGCGCGGGTGTCGGCGGTGCCGTCGGGATCGAGGAAGCCGCGGGCCCAGGCCTCGACCGTCCGGCCCGGGTGCTGGCGCTCGATGCAGCGGGCGAGGTCGGGCACCTCGTCGGCGTCGTAGGCGAAGGGGTAGCGCGCCGCCCGCGGCGCGAGCGCGAAGGCGAGGGGCGGCTCGGGCGTGTGCTCGAGGGTGATGCGGCAGGCGAAGCGAAGCTCCGCCGCGCGGCCGCGGAAGCGGGCCACCGCGACGCAGTTCCCGAACACGTCGTGGATCCAGTGGAGCGCCTGCGGCTCGGGCGTGATCGCCAGGGAGGCCGCGATCAGGCGCTGGTCGTAGCTGTCCCGGGGCCGGAACAGGAGCCGGTGCTCGCCGAAGCCGACCGGTTGCCGGTAGCGGTAGGTGGTGACGTGGTCGACGGAGAGGATCGGCACGAGGGTTCCGTCTCGCCGCGGCCGCCGGCCGCGGCTCGTTGGCGTGAGGGACTTGTTGAGGCGAGGGCTTCGGCGGTGGAGGCGGTCGGGCCCCCTCGGATCGTCAGCCGCGCCGTGCGCGGGCCTCGAAGGCGGCCGCCATGGTGTCGCCGTGCCGCCCCAGGGTCTCGAGCCGCTCGGCTCGCCGGTTCTGCTCCCGGCTCTCCTCGCCGGGGCTCAGCTCGGCGAAGACCCGGGCCTGCTCGGCCTGCTGGCGGTGCCGCTCCGCCTGCTCGCGGAAGAAGGCGGCCTGCTGCCCCGCCGTCGCGGCGTACTCGGCCTGATAGCTGTCGCGGTCGTTCGTCTTCATCCCCAGATCCCCCGATCCGTTCCACGCCCGTCTCGATGCCGGTTCCTCCGACCTCCGAACTCCCCTGGAGGGAGCGCCCCTGGAGAGCCCGAGACCCGGAAGCCTAAGCCAGGACCACCGTGCCGATCAAATCGGCAGAGGTCATCATATGGAGGTTCGCCGGACGGATGACCGCCATTCCCCGCACCTTGCTTCGCACCTTGCCGCCGGCGTTCGGCGCGGGACCCGGGGCGCCCGTCCGCGATCGGCTCAATCCACGGGCGGGCGCGGGTTGCGAGCCGCGTGCTCGGCGAGGGCGAGCAGGTCGGGCGCCCGGTCCAGCGGCACTGCCTGGGGCGGCAGGCGCGCGTCGGGCACCGGGCCGTCGGCGCGCGGCGGCTGGGCGACGACGAGGTGGATCGTGGGCCAGAGCGTCGCGACCGCGCGGGCGAGCCCCGCACCGTCGAGCCCACCGGTCCGCCCGGTCGGCAGGCCGATCAGGACCAGGGCGACGGCGTCGCCGCGCAGGCGCAGGGCGTCGAGGCCGGCATCCGGGTCGGGACAGCGCAGCGTCTCGAGGCCGGCGCGCGCCAGCAGGGAAGCGGCCTCATCGGCCCCCGGCACGTCGCCGACGAGCAGGGCGAGCCGGGTGGACGCCGCTCCCCCCGGCGCGCCGCCCGCGTCGTCGGGCCGCGGCACCTCGTCCGCGCTCGCGGGCTGCGCGGCCTGGCGGTGCTCCAGCTCGCGCAGGAGGGCGCCCAGCCGCTCCGGCACGGTCTCGAGCATCAGGCCGTCATAGGCCGCCGCGAGACCCGCCCCGAGGGCGTCGAGGGAGAGAGTCGGAGTGAGTTGCGTACCGCCCGTCTGGCATCCGGCGCCCGCCGCGCCCATCGCCACCTCCTGATCGCTGAACCGTCGTCAGGAGGATAAGCCACGACCGGCGCCGCGGTTTCCGCAACTGGAGCTCGGCAGCGGGAGTTTTTCGCAACGTTCTTCATCGCGGAGGACCGGTCCGCGGCGATCAAATCCCCGCCCTCAGGGCGTGTCGGCGGCGTAGGCCATCACGCCCATCAGGGCGCCGACGTCGCGGTAGCGGGCGCCGCGGGTGCTCATCATCGCCTCGAACTTGTCGTGGACCTGCGCCACCGTCAGGCTGCGGGCCTTCCGGCGCCCGACGCGCTCGTAGAAGATCGGCCGGTTGGCCTTGGCGGGCTTCGGCAGCAGGGCAGCGGCCTCGGCCTTCGGCTCCTCGACCACCTTGGCCATGAAGCGCTCGGCGTCGTCCGGCCCGAGGAAGTGGGCGAGGTAGGTCTCGCCGAGGGTGAGCTCGCGGCCGATCCGGGCAGCGATGCGGGCCGAATCGCGCTTCAGCATCTCGCCGGCCAGCACGGCGGAGAGCGAGGGGTCGCGGCGCAGGTCGAGGATGCGGGCGCGGTCGGACGCGTCGGCGACGCCGTTGTCGTCGCCGATCAGGCCGGCCTCGCGGGCGTAGCCGTGCTGGGCGCCGAACTCCCGCATCACCTGCAGCCAGGTCCGCTCGATGAACTGGTAGAGGCCGGTGGCCGAGGAGGTCCGGGCCTGGACCTCGGTGAGGAAGCTCGATTCCTTGTCGGCCACCGCCATCAGCAGGACGGGGTCGGTGCGCACGGTCGCGGCGGCCCGCACGATGGTCTGGACGAGGTGGCGGCGGATCCGCATCGGGCCGAAGCTCAGGACCTCGTTGGGATCGCCCCCGGTGCTGGCGGCGAGCAGGTCGTCGTAGGAGACCCGGTCGACGCCCGACGAGCCGAGGGCGGTGTCGAGGTCGTGCACCGGCTCGCGCAGGGGCGCCATCACGGCGGCCTCCCTGGGCTGCGCCGTCGGCGGCTTGAGGTTCTGGATCTTGAGGTTCTGGATCTTGGGCTGCGGCATCACCAGCAGGTCGGCCATGATCATGGTGACGGCCGGGCGGGCGGTGACGAGGTCGCTGCCGTACTGGTGCAGCAGGGCGGAGAGGCCCGCCGCCAGGCACCCCGCGGCGAGGAGCGCCCGCGCCATCACGGGGATGCCGCCCTGGGCGGCCCGGCTGCCGCCGAGGGAGAGGACGTCCCCGTGGGGCCCCGCCATCCGCAGGCCGCCCCGCTGCGCCGGTCCGTCCGCTCGACGTCGCATCTGATGTATCGCCCCGGTTTCCGTGCCTGTGAGGCGCAAGAAGCCGGTGAGATGTGGCGATAAGACGGCGACGCTCGCCGAGCTTAGGTCCGTCCACCTACAAGCTTCGCCGTAAGCCGCCCCGAGCATTCGGAACTCGTAACGGCCAAGCTTGTCCTGCGGAACCGGACCGGCGACTGGCGAGGACGATGCTGCGCCGCAGCGAGGCGGGCGCTCAGCGGGCGGCGCGCGCCACGGCGTCGTCGCGGGTGCGCTGGCGCTTGTTAGCCTGGTGGCGGCCGAGGGCGCAGCCCGCGGCGGCGCCCGCGAAGGTGTGGCCGACGGCGTGGCCGGCGATGCCGCCGACGACGGCGCCCTTGATGCAGCCCTTGGCCTCCGCCGCCCCGGCGAACCCGGCCAGACCCACGGCCAGCACGGCACCGGCGATCATCTTGCGCATGGCAACCTCCCGTACGTCACGTCATGGACGTCACTGAACAGCGCAGGTCGTTCCTCGGTTCCATCATGCTCGATCCACGGCGAAGACCGGGTCAGGCGGAGGCGAGCACGTAGATCTGCAGCATGATCTCGACGGCGAGGAGGACCGCGATCACCGCGAGCAGCAGCGCCAGGACGGCCTGGCCGCGGGTCTCGAACAGCGCGAGCGCCTGGGCGCCCGCCGCACGCAGCAGGGGCGGGACCGGAGCGGGCTTGGGAGTGAGCTTGGGAGAGAACTTGGCGGGGGGCTTGGCAGGCGGCTTGGCAGGCGGCTTGGCGGCGGGTGGGGGCGCCTCCTCGGTCCGGCGGGCCTCCTCGGCGGCCTGGATCTCGAAGCTCGGCCGGTAGGCGCCCACGGGCACCTGGATGCGGACCGGCAGGGCCCGGCCCTCGTCGCCGTAGACCTCGTCGAGGACGCGCCGAAGGCGGCCGGCCTCGACCCGCACGCTCGGGTCGTTGCTCGGATCGAAGCTGTCGGCCCGGCCGAGGGCCTGCGTGGCGATGGTGTAGGCCTTGATGCCCTCGCCCCGGCCGGCCAGCTCCTCCTCGATGATGTAGCTCAGGAAGGCGGCCAGCTTCGGCGACCGCCGGAACGCGGGTGCGCGCAGGCAGCCGTCGAGGCTGCGGCGCACGGCTTCGGCCGGGACGGGCTCCGCGCTGGGTTGCTCGCTCATCGCACATCTTCCAGGGCGCCGACCGGCGCCGCGTCCGCATTACAATCTTCTACGGGAATGGTTGCTCCATACGTTATGCGTATGCAGCCATGCGGCACCATCGGTTCATGTTGGGGAAACCTGCGGCATCGGTATCGGACGGCCGATCCTGATTGTCGCGACCCGTCACGACGGCGCTCCGGTCCCGGCGCACGGCCGGGACGGACTGTTCCGGCAAGGGCCGTGCCGCCACGGCAGGAGCCGGTTTCCTCTCCGGCAGCATGATGCGGGGCGCCGGCGGACGCCCTTAACCGATCGCTAACCATGTCCGGCGGAGGATCGTCCGACCCTGACCGCACCGAGGTGATCCATGCCGCAGCATCAGACCCGCCCGCTGCCCACGGCGTTCGCGCGCTACCCGATCCCGCTGGAGCTGCTGGCCGTCCTGCACCGCGCCACGGAGGACGACGTGGACGCCCTGGTCTCGCGCATGCCGGAGACCGGACGGGCGCGGCTGGCGGCCTACTGCACCGACAAGGACCACCTGCACCGGCTCGGCCTGCGGATCGCCGGCACCTGCGACGAGGCCGCCCTGGTGCGGGTCGTCGGCGCCGATGCGGGGGCGAGCCTCTACGCCCAGTCGCGGCCGGTCGAGGGCCTGTCGAACTGAGGCGCCCCTCACTCCGGTCGGCCGTGACGGACGGCGTGCCGGACATCGGATTGCCGGAAATCGCACTGCAGAGTGACGATGTGGGAGGGGCTGCGCCGGGCGCGGCCCCTTCTCGCGTTCCGGCACCCGGCCCTCGGCGGTCCATCGCATCGCCTGCATCGTACCGGCCTTCGCGGCACCCCCGGGCGCCGCTGCCGACAAAGAAAAAAGGCCGCTCTCGCGAGCGGCCCGAAGTCTAGGGAGGAAACGCCCAAAGAGGGCTGCAAGGCCGCGACGCCATCGCGACCGTGCGATGCACAAACTAGCGTGCGCCGCACAAAACGCAAGCGGAATTTTCGTTTCCGGCCGCGATCGCAATGAATGGCAGCGCTGCACCCGACAGATGGCTTTCGGATCGACGAGGAGCGAAGGTCGCGCCGGAGCGCCGCATCCCAAAGGGTGAGGAACCGCCCTTCGCAGGCGTGGTTGAAGCGGGACAACCTGTGGAGGAAATCCCATGACACGCCTCGCCATGATCGGTGCCGGATTCGTCCTGCTCGCCGGAACCCTCGGCGCCGCCGCCGGACCCTGTGCGCCCGGCCAGACCGCGCAGAAGATGGACAAGAGCTCCAACGTCGATCCGTCCGCCACCGCCTCGGTCACCCCGGGGCGAAGGCCGAATCGCCCGGCACGGTCGGGGCGATGCAGAATGTCGGCTCGCAGACCGCGACCTCGCCGTCCGACGTCAGCAAGCAGTCGAGGGGCGAGAAGACCGCCGCGCAGCAGGCCGGCGACTGCTGACACCGGCCGACCGCGAACCCTCGGCTCTCGCGGCGCAGGCTCCTCCAAGCGGGGGAGCCTGCGCTTCTTGGCGCGGGCACCGACGCCGGGGGCGTCTCGGCAATCCCGTCCGACGAATGAGCCCGGATGTCGCAGCAGCCTCCCGGCCGTACCCGGACGCAGCCCTGGCGCGTTGGGCCGGTGCTTTCACGCGAGCGCCGTCGCGGCGCCGGACCGGAGAGGAGGAGACCGATGGCCGACAGGACACCCGAGATGGCACGGGCGCAGATCGAGTTCGCGCTCCAGGCCAAGCGCGATTCCCTCGCGGCGGCCTCCCACGCCCTGCGCAACGCGCCCGAGGACCACGAGGCGCAGCGCAACGTCGAGCGCCTGACGGAGGATGTCGGACGCCTGGAGATCCAGCTGCGCAGCGCGATCTGACGGACGGCGCGCACGGAGGCGGCGGGCTCCGGCCCGTCGCGAGGAGCCCCGCACGCGATCGATGGCGCAAGGCGACGCCGCCCTCGTCGTCGCGTTCCGGTCCGGCTCAGGCCGGGCCGGAGCCCCTGAGGTAGCCCTTGACCCGCAGGGACTCGCGCAGGATCCGGCAGATCGCCTCGCCGCGGGAGAGCTGCTCCACCGCCGCGAACTCGGTGAGCGCCAGGGCGAGGTCGTCCGGGATGTGGAACGCCTCCTCGTCGGTGCCGGTCCCGGCCGCCGCGGGGGCCGGTGGAATCCCGGCGGGTGTCTCCCCGGTGGGTGTCTGGGCGGGATCGGTCATCGGGCACCTCCGGCTTTCCCGGGTATCGCACCGGGGGGCGGATCGTTCCGCCGGGGGCCTCCGCCTACCGCCATCGGCTTAACCCCGTTGCGGGACGCTCGGGCCCGGGAGCCGCGCCGGATGGCGCGCTTGCCGCCGCCCGGCTCACCGGCGAAGAAACGGGAGCGGCGCCGCGGCCCGAGGAGAGCATGGCGATGACCCCGTTCGGCCAGATCCCGTCCGGCCAGATCCCGTCCGGCCAGATCCCGTCCGGCCAGGTTCCGTCCGCCAAGGCCCCCGGCAAGGTTGCGCCCGGCGAGATCCCGCCCGGCATGCCGTCACCGCTCACGTGGCCGCTCGGGTGGCCGGGCCTCCAGCACGTTGCCCAAGCGGCGGGCCTCGCCTGCCTGCCGGTGCTGGTGTGGCTGTCGTGGATTCCCAAGGACTGGGAGGTCCGGACCGGCGCGGCCGGCCAGATCGAGCACTTCGTCGCCTATGCGGGCACGGCGGGACTCCTCGGCCTCGGTTTTGCCCACGCGCCGACCCGGCGCCTCGGCCTCGCCCTCGTGGGCCTCGCCGGCGTGCTCGAGATCGGGCAGATCTGGGTTCCGGGCCGTACGGCGCAGGCGATCGACTTCGCGGCGAGCGCCGGCGGCGCCCTGGCGGGCCTCGCCGTCGCACGCGCCCTGGCGGGCTTCCGGCGCGCGGCCGGGCAAGGAACCTGACGGTCCGGCGCCTCAGGCGGCCCGGACCATCCGCGGACGGGCGGGCCGCGGCGCCAGGCCGAGGCGGACCGGTTCCTCGGGCCCGCGCACGGTGAGGGCGAGGCTCACGGTCATCACCGGCTCGCCCGCGCGATCGCGAACCCGCACCTTCAGGTCGGAGAGATCGGCGCCGGACAGGCCGGCCCCGGCGAACGCGATCGCCGTCCGGGTCGCCTCGGCCCGGATCTCGTCCTGGCTGCAGAGGATGAGCCCGATATCGTCCCGGCATTGCCAGGCGCCGGCGCTCAGGTCGAAGAAGTAGCGCTGCACACCGTCCTCCCCTTGTTCTGGGGACAGATGTGCACAGACCCTTCGGGCAATGCTTTAACAAATTTGAAAGGATTGAGTCGGACCGTTCGGCTTCACCGCGGCGCGTAGCGCCCGGGCTTCGGTCCGTGTGTCCGTGGTACCGCCACCCCGGCTCGAACGGGGGACCTCTAGATCCACAATCTAGCGCTCTAACCAACTGAGCTATGGCGGCTCGCGACGGGGGGCTGTGTAGTCCGGCCTGAGCGCCGTGGCAAGCGCCGATCCGCGTTCCCCGGCGGGAAAGTGCGCCGGCCGCGAACGCGATGCCGGTCGACCCGCCGGCCCCGGCGCCCTAAACCCCGGGCAGCGCCCGCCACGCCCCCCGCCATGCCCGCCACCACGGTCCGATGACGCCGAGATCCGAGACGGTCCGCCGCTCCCTCACGGGGAGCGCCCTCGTGCAGGCACCGGGCCGGCTGCGCGCCTGGGTGCGCGGCGGGGAGATCGGCCTGATCCTGCTCGCCGCCCTGGTCGGCTGCCTGTCGGGAGCGCTCGTCAGCTTCATGGGCTGGGCGGCGCAGGGCGCCCACGAGCTGCTGTTCGGCCTCGACCTCGACGAGCGCCTGAGCGCGACGCCCCACGTGCCGCCGCTGGTGGCGCTCGGCGTGCCGGCGCTCGGCGGGGCGGTGCTCGGCCTGGCGGTCTGGCTCGGCGGCTTCCTGCGGCGGGTGCCGGGCAGCCCGGTGATCGACCCGATCGAGGCCAACGCCCTGCATGGCGGCCGCCTCTCGCTGCGGGATTCGGTGCTGGTGGCGGTGCAGAACCTGATCTCGAACGGAAGCGGCGCGTCGGTCGGGCTCGAGGCCGGCTACACCCAGATCTCCGCCGGGCTCGCCTCGCGCCTGGGGCTGAGCTTCGAGCTGCGCCGCAACGACATGCGGGTGCTGGTCGGCTGCGCCGCCGCGGCCGCCATCGCGGCGGCCTTCGGCGCCCCGCTCACGGGGGCGTTCTACGCCTTCGAGCTGATCATCGGCACCTACGCCATCGCCTCGCTCACCCCCGTGGTCACCGCGGCGCTCGCCGGGGCCTTCGTGTCGCGCGCGCTCCTCGGGCACCAGACGGTGATCACCATCGGGCAGACCCCGGCGGTCGGCCCGGCCGACTACCTGCCGACGCTCGGCCTCGGGCTGATCTGCGCCGGGCTCGGCATCCTGATCATGCAGGGCGTCACGCTGGTGGAGGAGGGGGTGCGCCGCACGAAGCTGCCGCCCCTCGCCCGGCCGGTCCTCGGGGGGCTCGCGGTCGGGGTGCTGGCGCTCGTCGCGACCCCGCAGGTGCTCTCGGCCGGGCACGGGGCGCTGCACCTCAACCTGACCGATGACGGCGCCACGGTCGGCGCGGCGGGGCTGGTCGGGCTCTTCCTCGCCAAGGCGCTCGCCTCGGCGATCTCGATCGGCACCGGCTTTCGCGGCGGGCTGTTCTTCGCCTCGCTGTTCCTCGGCGCGCTCGCCGGCAAGGCCTTCGTGATGCTGGCCCCGCCCCTCGTCGCCATGGTGCTGCCGCCGGCCACCTACGCGGTGGTGGGAATGAGCGCGCTCGCGGTCGCGATCATCGGCGGGCCGATGACGATGACGTTCCTCGCCCTCGAGGTCACGGGCGACTTCCCGATCGCCAGCCTGGTGCTGGTGGCGGTGATCGCCTCCTCGCTCACGGTGCGCAAGACCTTCGGCTACTCCTTCGCGACGTGGCGCTTCCACCTGCGCGGCGAGTCGATCCGCAGCGCCCACGACGTCGGCTGGATCCGCACCCTCACGGTCGGCCAGCTGATGCGCCGCGAGGTGCGCAGCGTGCGGACGGACACGACGCTCGCGGCGTTCCGGCGCGCCTTCCCGCTCGGCTCGGGCACCCAGGTCGTCGCCGTCGACGAGGCCGGGCTCTATGCCGGCATCGTGCTGGTGGCCGAGGCCCACGCCGCGCCGATCGACGACAAGGCCGCCGAGACCCGGGTCGCCGACCTCGTGCGCTACCGCGACCAGGTGCTCCTGCCGCAGATGAACGCCAAGGAGGCGGTCGCGCTGTTCGACAAGGCCGAGAGCGAGGCCCTGGCGGTGGTCGAGAGCCGCCAGGCCGCCCGGGTGATCGGCATCCTCACCGAGAAGCACACCCTCAAGCGCTACAGCGACGAGCTCGACCGCCAGCGCAGGGCGAGCGTCGGAGAGGTGGCGTGAACGGCGATTGACCGGCAAAGCCGGATGCGCGACGGCGAGGGGACCATAACAGGAGGGAATCCCATGTCGGCAGCCAAGCATCCGTCGGGCAAGCGCACCTACCGCATCGCCGTGATCCCCGGGGACGGCATCGGCAAGGAGACGGTGCCGGAGGGCGTGCGCGTGCTGGAGCAGGCGGCCAAGCGCCACGGCTTCACGCTGCAGCAGGACTGGTTCGACTTCTCGTCCTACGACTACTACGCCAAGCACGGCCGCATGATGCCGGAGGACTGGAAGGCGCAGATCGGCGGGCACGACGCGATCTTCTTCGGCGCCGTCGGCTGGCCGGAGAAGATCCCGGACCACGTCTCCCTGTGGAACTCCCTGATCCTGTTCCGGCGCGAGTTCGACCAGTACATCAACCTGCGCCCCGTCCGGCTGATGCCCGGCGTGCCGAGCCCGCTCGCCGGCCGCAAGCCCGGCGACATCGACTTCTGGGTCGTGCGCGAGAACACCGAAGGCGAGTATTCCTCGGTCGGGGGCCGGATGTTCCAGGGCACCGACCGCGAGTTCGCGGTGCAGGAATCGGTCTTCACCCGCCGCGGCACCGACCGGGTGCTGAAATTCGCCTTCGAGCTGGCGAGTTCGCGGCCGAAGAAGCATCTGACCTCGGCCACCAAGTCGAACGGCATCGCCATCACCATGCCGTACTGGGACGAGCGGGTGCAGGAGATGGCGCGCCATTATCCCGACGTCGCCTGGGACAAGTACCACATCGACATCCTGACGGCCCACTTCGTGCTGCACCCGGACTGGTTCGACGTCGTGGTGGCCTCCAACCTCTTCGGCGACATCCTCTCGGACCTCGGTCCCGCCTGCACCGGCACGATCGGCATCGCGCCGTCGGGCAACATCAACCCGGACCGGGACTTCCCGTCGCTGTTCGAGCCCGTCCACGGCTCGGCGCCGGACATCGCCGGCCAGGGCATCGCCAACCCGATCGGCCAGATCTGGTCGGGCGCGATGATGCTGGAGCATCTCGGGGAGAAGGAGGCCGCGGCCGAGATCGTCGCCGGCATCGAGCGGGTGCTCGCCGAGCGCACCCTGCGCACCCGCGACCTCGGCGGCAACGCCGACACGGCGGCCTGCGGCCTCGCGGTGGCGGAAGCCATCGGCTGACGGGAGGAGGGCGCCCGGCCCGGCCGGGCGCTCCCGGAACCATTTCCCGCACCTCCTCGTTGCGGGCCGGCACTGCGGCAACCGGCACGGTCGGCGGCGCGGGTGCGGTGTCGGGAGAGGGTTCATGAGCAAGCTGAATCGCGGCAAGGTGCTTCGCGGAACCATGACGGCCGCCGTGCTGGTGCTCGGCGCGGCGACCGCGTTCGCGCAGGGCGGCGCCGGGGGTGCCGGTGGCGGTGCCGGTGGCGGGGCCGCGGGCGGAGGGGCCGGAGGCGGCGCCGGCGGCGTGGGTGGTGCAGGCGGCGCGGGTGGCGGAGCCGGCGGCGTGGGTGCCGGCGGTGGAGCGGGCGGCGCGGCCGGTCCCCGCGGCGGCGCCGGTGCGGCGCAGTCGGGCGGCGCGGCCGGACCGGCGGGCGGCGCGGCCGAGCGGCCCGGTGCACCCGGAGGCCGGGCCGGCGGAGACGGAGCCCAGCCGGGCGCCGGCGGGCGCGGAGCCGAGCAGGGTGGCGAGCGCGGAGCCGAGCGTGGGGAGCGCGGCGAGCGCGGCGCCGAGCGCGGCGAGCGTGGGGAGCGCGGTGCCGAGCGCGGCGAGCGCGGAGCCGAGCGGGGTGAGCGCGGCGAGCGCGGCGGGGAACGTGGCGAGCGGGGTGGCGAGCGCGGCGAGCGGGGCGGCGGCCGGTCCGAGGCCCGGGGCGCCGTCTCGCGCCTCGACACCACGAGGCGCACCGAGTTCCGCCAGACCATCGTGCGCTCCGGCGTGCGGCCGGTGACCGGGGTCAACTTCGCCCTCAACGTCGGCACCGCGGTACCGCGCTCGGTCACGCTGCACGCCCTGCCGCCGGCGATCCTCACCCTGGTGCCGGCCTATCGCGGGTTCCGCTACGTGCTGGTCGGGGACGACATCGTCATCATCGATCCCGACACCTACGAGATCGTGGACGTGATCCCGGGCTGAGCACCGGGGCGGCCTCCGGCTCAGGCACGGTCCTTGAGCCGGAGGATGAACACGGCGAGCTCGGATTGCCGCGACACCCCGAGCTTAGCGAAGACCTGGCGCAGCTGCGAGCGGGCGGTCTCGTGGCGGATGCCGAGGCTCCCGGCGGCCTGCACCAGGGAGCGCGACCCGTCCATCAGCAGGGCGAGCCGGGTCTCCGCCGGGGACAGGCCGAGTTCGGCCAGGCGGTCCGTCTCCCGGCGGCCGTCGCCGGCGACTGGGCGCAGGACGACCAGGGCGAGGTGGTCCGGCACGAGGAGCCGCGCCATGCCGACGACGCCGCGCAGGTCCTGCCGCAGGCCGATCGCGGTGACGGACCAGCCCTCCGCGCCCGCCGGCCCGGCGCCGGTTTCCCCGTTTCCGGTCGCGACCCCGCCGCAGGCCAGGGTCACCTCGCGCGCCGTCGCGGCGGCGAGCCGCCTGTCCCGGATCTCGAGCCGGTCGAGGACGCCGACCCGGGCCGTCTCGCCGTCGGCCAGCAGGGCGTGGCCGGCGCGGCTCGCCTCGACGAGTCGCAGGTCGCGGGTCACCACGAAGGCCGGATCGGCGACGCGCGCGAGCAGCGTCTCGCCGGGCCCGAGGGCGGCGTGGGTCGGGAAGCAGGCCCGGTTGGTCTCGATCGCCCGGCGCATCCGCGGGGCGATCCGCTCCATGATCGCGGCGAGCCGGCCCTGATCGCGGGCGGCCCGTCCGAGGTCGTGCTGCAGGTTCAGCACCGCGAGGCGCCCGTCGGCGTCGATGAGCTTGATCCCGCTCGAGGCCTTCATGCCGCCGAGGCGCGACAGCCAGTCGGCGTAGAACTCGGTGTGGCGCAGGGACGAGGCCGGCATCCGCTCCTCGGAATGCATCGCCACCATCGCGGGGGTCGTCAGGATCACCGAGATCCACGGGTTCACGGCGCCGTAATGCGCCTCGTAGGCCTGGACGTCGGCCGGGTCCCAGCCCCAGTGGACGAGCGGCAGGCCGGTCCCGGCGGCGGCGTCGACGACCTGGAGCACCGGCCAGATCCCCGGCAGGAGGCGGCCGATCTCGGCCATCACGGCCTCCCAGGCGCCCGGATCGCAGGCGGCGTGGTCGATCGCGAGACCGATCTCCTCGCTCACCCGGTGCACGCGCTCCGCCTCGCCCATCGCCGCCGTCTCCGACACCGGTCCGGGAGATCCCGCTGGCCTCCCGCGCCGGACCGCCACGGTGTCACGCCGCCTGCACGGCTGTCCAGGACGCGCGCCGGACCCGCCGATTTCGCGGGCGGGGACGGCCTGTTCTTCGGGCACCGCGCCGCTTGCCCGCGGTTGCGCGCGCGACTAGGGTCCCGCCCGCTCGAAGACCCGGCAAGCCGGGCGTGTCTTTCAAGGTTCTGGAGTCGATCATCATGGGCTTTCTGGCCGACGCCCTCTCGCGCGTGAAACCCTCCGCCACCATCGTGATGACCCAGAAGGCGCGGGACCTGAAGGCCCAGGGGCGCGACGTCATCAGCCTGTCGGTCGGCGAGCCGGACTTCGACACGCCCGAGCACATCAAGCAGGCCGCCGTCGAGGCGATCGCGCGCGGCGAGACCAAGTATCCGCCGGTCTCCGGCATCGTGCCCCTGCGCGAGGCCATCGCCCGCAAGTTCAAGCGCGAGAACGGCCTCGACTACAAGCCGAGCCAGACCATCGTCGGCACCGGCGGCAAGCAGGTGATCTACAACGCGCTGCTCGCCACCCTGAACCCGGGCGACGAGGTGGTGATCCCGCGGCCCTACTGGGTGTCCTATCCGGAGATGGTCGGCCTGTGCGGCGGCACCCCGGTCTTCGCCGAGACCACGATGGCGACGAACTTCAAGCTCCAGCCCGAGGAGCTCGAGCGCGCCATCACCCGTAAGACCAAGTGGGTGATCCTCAACTCGCCGTCGAACCCGTCGGGCGCCGCCTACAGCCACGCCGAGATGAAGGCGCTGACCGACGTGCTGGTGCGCCACCCACACGTCTGGGTGCTCACCGACGACATGTACGAGCACCTGGTCTACGGCGACTTCAGCTTCGTGACCCCGGCCCAGGTCGAGCCGGCGCTCTACGACCGGACGCTGACCATGAACGGTGTCTCGAAGTCCTATGCCATGACCGGCTGGCGCATCGGCTACGCCGCCGGCCCCGAGCAGCTGATCAAGGCGATGGACTTCGTCCAGGGCCAGCAGACCTCGGGCGCCGCGACGATCTCGCAATGGGCCGCGGTCGCCGCCCTCGAGGGGCCGCAGGACCACCTGGCCGAGTTCCGGGCCGCGTTCCAGACCCGGCGCGACCTCGTCGTGTCGATGCTGAACCAGACCAACGGCCTGCGCTGCCCGACGCCGGAGGGCGCGTTCTACGTCTACCCGTCCTGCGCCGAGCTGATCGGCAAGCGCACCGAATCCGGCAAGGTGATCGAGACCGACGAGGACTTCGTCACCGAGCTCTTGATGGCCGAGGGCGTCGCCTCGGTGCACGGCTCGGCCTTCGGCCTTGGCCCCAACCTGCGCATCTCCTACGCGACCTCGAACCAGCTCCTGGAAGAGGCCTGCCACCGCATCCAGCGCTTCTGCGGCTCGCTGCGCTGAGCGCGACGAGCCCGTAGGGGCGGCGCGGCACCCTGATTCGAACCCGGCGGGCCCGCGCCCGCCGGGCTTTTTCATGCTCTGGTCAAGCTCGCCGAGGGAGCGCGTTTCGACGCAAGCCCCCGGCCCGCATTCCGGTTGCCCCGCCGGCCCGGTCTGGCTTACACGGGCGGTCCTCGATGCCGGCGCGTCCGGAGGCTTCCGGAACCCATCCGGGCTGTGCGGCAAAGAGGTCGGCGACGACGGGATGGGGCGGACCAGTTCTCTGCACCCATTCCTGTGAGGCTCAGTGGGCCGAGCAGTCGCAGGAGCGTCACGGGTTCGGGGAACAGGAACCGCGACCCTGGCGCATGGCCCACCAGACTTCCTCGGCGGCCCGATAGACCATCGGTCGATCGGGGCCGTCGCCTCCCGTTGTGGGACGGCTCCGGCCCGAGCCGCGGGGGCCGCCCGTTAAGCATTGTGGCGTAAAGACTGTCGGCACGGGTCGGATCGACGGCCCCGACACGAGATCGCGGGTCCCGACCAGTCATGTGGCGCCTCCTCACCGGTGGAATCAAAGTCATCATCGCGATCGCCGCGCTGACCACGGCCGCGAACTGGATCGCCCTGCGCGAGAAGGACCGGGCGCCGAGCCCGGCGCTCGCGGCGGCGATCGATCCGCCCACCACCGGCGCCCTCGCGCCCCGCAAGGCCGGTGCCGCGGCCCCCGCCCGCCTCGACCAGCGCGGCCTCGGCCGGCTGATGTCGGAGGCGTCGGGGGAGGGGCGGCGCTGAGGGGCGCCGCTCGCCCCCGACGGGCCGCGGATCAGCGCGCCGCCGCGGCCTCGCCCCAGCCCGGGACCGGGAAGGCGCGGTCGTAGGCCAGGTTGAACACGAAGGCGTAGGCCACGTAGAAGCCCGCGATCGCGAGATCCATCACGAAGGCCTCGACGAGGCCGATCCCGAGATACCAGGCGATCGGCGGCAGCAGGATCACCAGCAGGCCCGCCTCGAACAGCACGGCGTGCGCGACCCGCAGGGCCAGGCCCTTGCGCGTGTGCCCGGCGAGCCGCTGCATCGCGTGGTCGAAGCCCAGGTTGTAGACGTAGTTCCATCCCGTCGCCGCCACGGCGCTGCCGATGCCGATCACGCCCATCGCGGAGGCGTGCAGCCCGAACGCGACGGTGCCGAGCGGGATGATGAGCGCGAGGCCGACGACCTCGAACAGGATGGCGTGGCGGATGCGGTCGCGCGTGCTGCGCATGGTCTCGGGCCTCGGATTCGGTGATTGGTTCGCCGCGTTCTATCTGCGATACCCTGATCGGCAAGTTGGGACGTATCGGGAAATCGGATAGATGGCCGTCTCGCTCGACCAGCTCGAAGCCTTCGTGGCGGCGGCCGAGGCCGGCTCCTTCTCCGGCGCCGCCCGCGCCCTGCGCAAGGCGCAGTCGGCGGTCAGCACGCAGGTGGCGAACCTCGAGGCGGATCTCGGGCTGACGCTGTTCAGCCGGGCGGGCCGGAACCCGGTCCTCACCCCGGCGGGCGAGCGGCTGCTCTCGGAGGCGCGGGTCGTGCTCGACCGGCGCGAGCACCTGATCGGCGTGGCGAGCAGCCTGGAGCAGGGGATCGAGAACCGGCTCGTCGTCGCCATCGACGAGCTCTATCCGGAACACGCGCTCGGCGCCCTCTTCGCCGAGTTCGCCCGGGCCTTCCCCCACGTGGAACTGGAGCTGCTCTTCCCGCTGATGGAAGATGTCAGCCGCATGGTGCAGTCGGGCGCCGCCGATCTCGGCGTGATGTGGCGCCAGGAGGTTCTGCCGACGGAGCTCGGCTTCCGGACCATCGGCTGGGTGCCGCTCAAGCTCGTCTGCGGGCGCGACCACCCGCTCGCCAAGGAGCGGGTGGAGTGGGAGGAGCTGAAGCGCCATCGCCAGATCCTGGTGGCCGCCCGCAGCGACGGGCCGGAGAAGAGCCGCCTGCGGGTGGCCGCCGAGGTGTGGTGGGTCGAGAGCCACTGGGTGATCCTCGAGATGGTCAAGCACGGGATCGGCTGGGCCTTCGTCACCGACCACGTCATCGCCGCGTCGCTGACCGCGCCGCATCTCGTCACGCCGGACCTGCAATTCGACGAGGGCGACTGGCCGGTCGCCCTGGAGCTGGTCTGGCACAAGCAGCGGCCCTGCGGCCCCGCCGCCACGTGGCTGCGCGCGCGCTTCGCGGCGGAGCGGATCGGCGGCCATCCGGGAGGCGGCCGGACCGGGTGAAGGACCGGCGCGTCGCGAGGGCGCGCTACCGCGCCAGCACCGCCAGCCACCCCGGCACCCCCACCCCGTTCTGGCGCCGGATCTCCGCCGGCTCCAGCAGCGCGACCGTCAGCCCCGCCGCCGCCGCGTCCTCCCGCACGCTCGCGATGCCGTGGGCGTAGCGCCCGTCGGCCCCGAGCACGGCGCCGCGCTCGCCCGGATGGCCCTGGATCGTGAAGGCGAGCAGGCCGCCGGGGGCCAGCACCCGGGCGGCCTCCAAAAAGACCGGGCCGATCGCGCGCAGGTAGATGAACACGTCGGCCGCCACCGCGAGGTCGGCTTTTCCCGGCGGCTCCGCGTCGAGGAACGCCCGCAGGTCGCCCTCGTGCAGGCGGGCGTAGAGGCCGGTGCGGCGAGCCTCGGCTAGCATGCCGGGCGAGAGATCGACGCCGGCGAGCGTGCCGGCGAGGCCGTCGAGCGCCCGGGCCATCAGGCCGGTGCCGCAGCCGAGGTCGAGGACGGTGCCGAACCGGGCCTGCGGCCCCCGCAGCCGCACCAGGGCCTCGCGGATCAGCGCCGGGCCGCGATAGCCCAAGCCCTCGACGAGGTGGCGCTCGAAGCGGCCGGCATAGCCGTCGAACAGGGCCCGCACGTAGGCCGGCGAGATCGCGTCCCCGTCGGCCTCCCCCGCGGCTTCGCCGAGTTCCGCGAGGTGCAGGCGGGCGCCCAAGGGATCGTCGGGGTCGAGGGCGAGCGCCGCCCGGAACGCCTCGGCGGCGGCTTCCCGCCCCCCCGGATCGGCGGCGCGGGCGCGGCCGAGGAGCAGCCAGGCCGGGCCGTAGGCGGGGGCGAGTTCCAGCACCTGCGCCGCGAGCTCGGCGGCGGCACCCGCGTCGCCGTCGGCCAGGGCCGCCTCGGCCCAGGCGTAGCGGCGATCGGCGAGAAGGTCGCCGGAGGAGCGGGCGGGGGCGGGCATCGCGCGTGATTCCATGGGAGGCGACGGAGGCGGAGAACCGCCTGTCCGGGGGGAGGGGACGCAGGCGGAGGACCGCCTATATACGCTGTGCCCGCCTCCCCGGGAGGCTCACGTCCCCGACCGTGGATCAATGGCGACGCGCCCGACCGATCTGCTCACCCTGACCCGCGAGGGCCTGTACTGCCCGCCGGGCGACTTCCACATCGATCCGGTCCGCCCGGTGCCGCGCGCGCTCATCACCCACGGGCATGCCGACCACGCCCGGGCCGGCCACGGCGCGGTGCTGGCCAGCCCCGAGACCCTGCGCATCATGGCGGTGCGCTACGGCGAGGAGTTCTGCCGGACCCGCCAGGAGGCGCGGCTCGGCGAGGCGATCCGGCTCGGCGACGTCACGGTGCGCTTCCACCCCGCCGGCCACGTCCTCGGCTCCGCCCAGATCGCGATCGAGCAGGGCGGCTGCCGGATCGTCAATTCCGGCGACTACAAGCGCGCCCGCGACCCGACCTGCCTCGGCTTCGAGGTGGTGCCCTGCGACGTGTTCATCACCGAGGCGACCTTCGGCCTGCCGGTCTTCCGCCACCCGGTCGCCCGCGACGAGGTGAAGAAGCTGCTCGATTCGGTGCGGCTCTTCCCCGAGCGCACCCACATCGTCGGCGCCTACGCGCTCGGCAAGGCGCAACGGGTGATGGCGCTCCTGCGGGAAGAGGGCTTCTCCGACCCGATCTACCTCCACGGCGCGATGGAGAAGCTGACCGACCTCTACCGCCGCGAGGGCATCCCGCTCGGCGAGACGATCAAGGTCGTGGCGGCGGAGCGGCCGAAGCTCGGCGGCCGGATCGTGATCTGCCCGCCTTCCGCGATCCAGGACCTGTGGTCGCGGAAATTTCCCGATCCGGTCACGAGCTTCGCCTCGGGCTGGATGCAGGTGCGGGCCCGCGCGCGCCAGAAGGGCGTCGAGCTGCCGCTGATCGTCTCCGACCACTCGGACTGGGACGACCTCTGCCGCACCATCCGGGACACCGGCGCGGGCGAGGTCTGGGTCACCCACGGCCAGGAGGACGCCCTCGTTCACTGGTGCGGCACGCAAGGGATCAAGGCCAAGCCCCTGCACATGCTGGGCTACGGCGACGAGGGCGAGGCGGAGCCCGAGCCGCAGGAGCCCGCCGGCGCAGAAACCCCGGGGAGCAAGGCCGCGGAGAGCGCCGCGTGAACGACTTCGCCCACCTCCTCGACCGCCTCGCCTACGAGCCGCGCCGCAACGCCAAGCTGCGCCTGCTCCAGGACTTCTTCCGCCACACCCCCGATCCCGATCGCGGCTACGCGCTCGCCGCGATGACCGGCTCGCTCAGCTTCCGCGAGGCCAAGCCCGGGCTGATCCGCGGCCTCGTCGAGGAGCGGGTCGATCCGGTGCTGTTCCGGATGTCGCACAACTACGTCGGCGACCTCGCCGAGGCGACCGCCCTGATCTGGCCGAGAAGGGGCGACGCGCCCGGCATCGGCCACAACAACCCGCCGGTGCCGACCCTGTCGGAGGTGGTGGAGGCCTTGGGCACGATCGGCAAGGGCGAGCTGCCGGCGCGGCTCGCCTCCTGGCTCGACGCCCTCGACGAGACCGGGCGCTGGGCGCTCCTCAAGCTCATCACCGGGGAACTCCGGGTCGGCGTGTCGGCGCGCCTCGCCAAGACCGCGGTGGCGAGCCTCGGCGGGCACGAGGCCGACGCGGTCGAGGAGGTCTGGCACGGGTTGCAGGCGCCCTATCCGGAGCTGTTCGCCTGGGTGGAGGGCCGGGCCGGCCCGCCGGAATCGGTCAACCCGGCACCGTTCCGCCCTCCCATGCTGTCGCATCCGATCGAGGAGGAGGCGGACCTCGAGAAGCTCGACGCCGACGCATTCTCGGCCGAGTGGAAATGGGACGGCATCCGGGTCCAGCTCGCCGGCGGACGCGACCGCGACGGCAAGCAGGTCCAGAAGATCTACTCGCGCACCGGCGAGGACATCACGGGCGCCTTCCCGGACCTCGCCGAGGCGATCACCTTCGCCGGCGCGCTCGACGGCGAGCTGCTGATCCTGCGCGAGGAGCGGGTGCAGAGCTTCAACGTGCTGCAGCAGCGCCTCAACCGGAAGGCCGTGACCCCAAAGCTGCTCCAGGACTTCCCGGCCCATGTCCGCGCCTACGACCTGCTGGCCGAGGGCGAGCAGGATCTGCGGCCGCTGCCCTTCGCCGAGCGCCGGGCGCGGCTCGAGGCCTTCGTCGCCGGGCTCGATCATGCCCGCATCGACCTCTCGCCGCTCGTGCCCTTCGCCGACTGGCAGGCGCTCGCCGCGGCCCGGGCCGACCCGGCCTCGGTCGGGGCCGGGCTCGATGCCGACGCGATCGAGGGCGTGATGCTGAAGCGCCTCGCCAGCGCCTACCAGCCCGGGCGCCCGAAGGGGCCGTGGTGGAAGTGGAAGCGCGAGCCCTACCTCGTCGACGCCGTGATGATGTACGCCCAGCGCGGCCACGGGAAGCGCTCGTCGTTCTACTCGGACTACACGTTCGGGATCTGGCGCGAGGCGCCGGATGGGGCCGAGGAGCTGGTCCCGGTGGGCAAGGCCTATCACGGCTTCACCGACGAGGAGTTGGGCAAGCTCGACCGCTACGTCCGCAACCACACCACCAAGCGCTTCGGCCCGGTGCGCGAGGTCGAGTACGGGGTCGCCAAGGGGCTGGTGCTGGAGATCGCCTTCGAGGGCGTGCAGCGCTCGACCCGGCACAAGTCGGGCGTGGCGATGCGGTTTCCCCGCGTCAGCCGGATCCGCTGGGACAAGCCGCCGGCCGAGGCCGACCGGATCGACGTGCTGGAGCGCATCCTGGCCCGCGGCGAGAAAGAGGTTCACCCCGGACGGGAGATCGCCGGATGAGACGCGTCGAGATCGTCGCCGAGAGCACCGTCGCCCGCCAGGCCACCGGCCGCCTCGTGGTCGAGACGCGGGGCCCCGGCTTCACCGAGATCACCGCCGAGGCGACCGGCTTCGTGCGCGAGGCCGGCCTGCGCCACGGCCTGCTGACCGTGTTCTGCCGCCACACCTCGGCTTCCCTGACGATCCAGGAGAACGCCGACCCGGACGTACGCACCGACCTGATGACCGCCCTCGACCGGCTGGCGCCGCGGGACGAGCCGTACGTTCACGGCATCGAGGGGCCGGACGACATGCCGGCCCATATCCGCACGCTCCTCACCGACGCGGCGCTGACGATCCCGCTCGTCGAGGGTCGGCTGGCGCTCGGCACCTGGCAGGGGATCTACCTGATCGAGCACCGCGACCGGCCGCACCGGCGCGAGGTCGTGCTGCATCTCGTCGGTGCCTGACCGAGCCGTGACGGCCGGCGCACGATGCCGGACGGTTGTATGATTTGCATTGAAAGCAGGAGAAATCGGTACTGCAAATTTTATAAAATAGTCCATAATACAAGTAAATATAAATATAATTCGTCCCCTCTCCAGTGCAGGAGAGGATTTCACGCTGTATTATATCTTCGACGTCCTTTATAGACCTGCATCATCATTGCGTTCCACCGTCGGCGACCGTCGTTCATAATATGATCGGCGGCTCGACATCCTCGGCCTCATGGCGCGGCCATCGAACCCCTACCGGTCAGGCCTCGCCAGGCCACCCCTCATGGTGCGGCGCACATCGCATATTGCATTGCAGCAAAGGCCGTGATGTACTGCGAAAGGAAAGTTGATTCCCAGATATCGCGGCGAGAGCGGTCATGAAATATATTGCATTTTCCTTCCTTGTCTTGAGTGCATTGCCGGCGAATGCGCAGGATCGTTCACAGGCCCTGACCGTCTTTCCGCCGATCATGCGGGAAGCGGCGCGCGACACGGCCGCCGCACGCCCTTGGGCGGAGCTGACCACGACACCGCAGCCGGTTCCGGCGGCCCGCCGGCCCGGTCCGGCCGCTCCCCAGGCCGATCTGATCGCGCAGCGAGACGTCGAACCCATCGCGGCCGCCCTGACCGGCGCGATCAGGTAGCCCCACCTGCGACGACCGGCGCACGACCCGCCGGTCGTCCCGGCTCCCGCCGTCGGGTCCGGGCCCGGCGCGCCGCGATGATGGAACGACCGGACGAGCGGACGCCTCGCCCGTCCTTACGCAGTCTGCCCGGCCCCGTCGCGGCGTGGAGAACGCACACCCTCCGGTTTCAAGCCCGCCAGAAAAAGCTATACAGACCAAAGAAGCAGGCCGAAGAGTGCCGGGAGCCGTGGTGGGGAGTGCGTTGGGTTCCGAGACCACCATCGTCGTCGCGGACGACCACCCGCTCTTTCGCGGCGCCCTTCGCGGCGCCGTGACGGCGATCATGCCGGCTGCCCGGATCATCGAGGCGAGCGGGCTCGAACCGCTGACGAAGATCCTCGACGACGAGCCCGAGATCGACCTCGTGCTCCTCGACCTCACCATGCCGGGGGTGCAGGGCTTCTCGGGCCTGATCTACCTGCGGGCGCAGCACCCGGCGATCCCCGTGGTGATCGTCTCGGCGAACGAGGACCCGGTGGTGATCCGCCGCGCCCTCGATTTCGGTGCCGCCGGCTTCATCCCGAAATCCCTCGAAGTCGACCGCATCGGCGAGGCGATCGGCCAGGTGCTCGCGGGCGGCAACTGGTCGCCGCCCGACATCGAGCTGTCGGCCTCCGAGGACAAGGAGACGGCCGACCTGATGCGCCGGCTCGCCACCCTGACGCCGCAGCAGGTGCGGGTGCTGATGATGCTGTCGGAGGGCCTGCTCAACAAGCAGATCGCCTACGAGCTCGGCGTCTCGGAGGCGACCGTGAAGGCGCACGTCTCGGCGATCCTGCAGAAGCTCGGCGTCGAGAGCCGGACGCAGGCGGTGATCGTCTCCTCGCGCATCGGCGCGACGCTGAAGCCCCCGGCGGGGGTCGAGTAGCGCGTCACGAGACCCGCAAGCCGGGGCGCCGGTCGCGGATCTCCGGCCCGAGGCCGCGCGGCACGTCGTAGGGCGTGCCGTCGAGCCCGAACACCGCCCGGGTGGTGTCGGCGGTCGCCGGCGTCCAGCGGGCGAGGAACGGCACCAGGGGATTGCCGTCGTAGAGCATCGGCAGCGCCAGGGGCTCGGTGTCCCAGCCCAGAGTCGCGAGGTGCGTGATCATGATCGGGTGGGCCTGGATCAGGTAGCCGTCGAGGCCGAGCATCCCGGTCAGCTCCGCCACCGCCACGAACTGGCGCCCGGCGACCGGGTCCTTCGCGGTGGCCGACGCCCGCCGCCAGGGCGCGGCGCCGCAGCGGGTCCACTCGAAGAGGCGCGGGCCGCTCGGCGCCGGCGCACCCTGGAGAAGCTGCGGGTAGACGTGGGTCTGGAGGTGCGGCCGGGTCGTCGGCAGGAGGCGCGAGTACGACACCACCTCGCCGTCGTCGATCCCGGCGACGTGGATGCAGTCCGGCCCGTCGAACTGGTCCCGCTCGCGCCCGTCGGGCTTGCGGCACGCCTCCCACCGCATCGTCTCGACGAAGAGCCGGTGGCGGAAGCAGTATATCCTGTCGAGAAGCTCCGCATTGTCGCGGTAGTTTTCGCGATCGATGATCGTGATCAAGATCAGGGCTCCTTGCTCTGACGCCCTTCATGATCTTTGAACCTAGAATGAGATAGACCGTAAATTTACGGGATGCGCGCCGGCTCGAATTTACAACTGAGCATACGGCGATGCAGAGTAAAGGTTTTCACCGCGACGGCAGGAATGAGATGAACCTTCTTACACCGGCTTGGACCGATATGTAACTCAAGGTGCGATCACGCGACGCTGCGATAAGATCAGACGCGGCGGAAAGCGGTAGCGGCCGCCCTCGGACGGAGCCGCCGCCCCACATCCTCAACGTCAGGCTGGATCAGCCGCCGCGATCGTCTTTCGCGCTGGGCCGGTGCGACTCCCGATCCGGTCGCCGTGACGTGCCGTTCGCAGGGATCGGCCGCGCCCGCCCCGCTCGCGTTCGGCGGGTCGACGCCTCGCTCTAATCGATCAGCCCCTCGCGCATCGCCTGGGCGACGAGCTGGACCCGGTTGACGGCGCCGAGCTTGCGGGCGGCGTTGCTCAGGTAATCCTCGACCGTGCGCTGCGACAGGGACAGGATCTCGGAGGTCTCCCACCCGGTCTTGCCGGCGGCGGCCCAGCGGATGCACTCGATCTCGCGCTTCGTGCAGCGCGGGCCGCCGAGCGGGCGGGAGGGCCGGGCTGGCACGGCGGGGCCGAGGCCGCGCGAGGCGAGGTGGGCGTAGATCGCCAGGAGGTGCAGCCCGGCCCGGGCCTCGTCCGACAAATCGATCCGCGGGGCGCCGAACGAGGCGGCGCTCTCGGTGCCGTCGATGTCGTGGATCGGGACGCAGAAGCCGTCGCCGAGGCCGAAGGCCGGCGCCTCGCCCATGATCCGCCGGGGCAGGGTCGCGTCGCGGTCGACCCGCACCTCCGACCACAGGAACGGCGTCGTGGTGCGGCGCACATGGGCCATCACCGGATCGTGCTGGACGTACCCCCGCTCGACGTAGCGGGCGGCCCATTCCTCGGGCCAGTGCATCAGCAGCAGCCGGTCGGGCAGGTTCTCGCCGGCGCTCTGGGGCACGCCGGCGATGGCGAAGCGCTCGTAGCCGAAGATCCCGCCGGCACGGGTCAGCACCGCCGTGATCTCGGCCGCGCTGCGCGCCGCCTTCACCGCCTGGACCAGGTCCAGGGTGACCTGACCGATCACCGCCATGTCGCAGCGCCGTCCGTTCCGGATGATCTCGAGCAGACAACCCGCCGGGAAACCGGCGGGTGCCACTGACTAGCAGGAAACGCGGCGCCCGGCGACGATCCAGGGGTGAGGAGCACCGCGGGACACGCCGCGGAAGGCGGCGTCAGGCCGCCCGCTTCTTGAACACGCCGACCAGCACCGCCGTGATCGCGGTGCCGACGACGAGGGCGACCACGGCGCCGAGCACCGGGGTGATGGCGTTCGGGATCGGCAGCACGAACAGGCCGCCATGGGGGACGCGCAGCGCGACGCCGAGGGTCATCGAGAGCGCGCCCGCCGCCGCCGAGCCGGCGACGAGGGCCGGGATCACCCGGAGCGGATCGGCCGCCGCGAAGGGAATCGCGCCCTCGGTGATGAAGGCCGCGCCCAGCACCGCCGCGGCGCTGCCGGCCTCGCGCTCGGCGGCCGTGAAGCGGCCGGGGAAGAGGCGGGTGGCGAGGGCGATGCCGAGCGGCGGGGTCATGCCGGCGAGCATCACCGCGGCCATCGGCGCGTAGATGCCCGACGAGATCAGCGCCGCCGAGGAGGCGTAGGCCGCCTTGTTGATCGGCCCGCCCATGTCGACGGCCATCATGGCGCCGAGGATCAGCCCGAGCAGCAGCGCGCTCGCGCCCTGCATCCCCTTGAGCCAGCCGGTGAGCGCCGCGAGGAGCGCCGCCACCGGCACGCCGACGACGTAGACCATCAGGAGGCCGGTCACGAGGGTGCCGATGAGCGGCAGGATCAGGACGGGCTTCAGGCCCTCGAGGTTCTTCGGCAGGCGGATCGCGCGGCTGAGGAACGAGACGGTGTAGCCGGCGATGAAGCCCGCCACGATGCCGCCGAGGAAGCCCGCATTGAGGTTCGCCGCCAGCATCCCGCCGATCATGCCGGGCGCGATGCCGGGCCGGTCGGCGATGGAATAGGCGATGTAGCCGGCGAGCGCCGGCACGATCAGCGCGAAGGCCGCCTTGGCGCCGATCTCGCCGAGCGCGAAGCCGAGGGTGCCCTTGTTCTCGGGCGACATCGCGTCGATGCCGCCGAACGCGAAGGCGAGCGCGATCAGGAGGCCGCCCGCCACCACGAAGGGCAGCATGAACGACACGCCGGTCATCAGGTGCTTGTAGGCGCCAGCCTTCGTCTCGGCGGCGGCGGCCGGGCGGGCCGGGCCGGCCTCCGCCGTGCCGGCGCCCTGCACCTCGGCGTCCTTGAGGGCGGTGGCGATCAGGCCCTTGCCGTCGCGGATCGCCGCCTTGGTGGTGGTGGCGTAGACCCGCTTGCCCGAGAAGCGCCCGCGATCGACCCCGGTATCGGCGGCGATCAGCACGATGTCGGCCGCCGCGATCTCGTCCGGCGTCAGCGCGTCGCGGGCGCCGACCGAGCCTTGCGTCTCGACCCGCACGTCGTGGCCGAGCGCCTGCGCGGCGGCCTGGATGCCTTCGGCCGCCATGAAGGTGTGGGCGATGCCGGTCGGGCAGGAGGTGATGGCGACGATGCGTTTCTTGCCGGGAGCGCTCTCCGCGGGTGCGCCGCCCGCCGCGGGTGCGCCGCCCGGGGTCGCGCCGGCGAGCGCGCGGTCGATCACGCCCTCGACGTCGGCGAGAACGTCCTCGATCGCCGCCTTCGCCCGGCGCAACGCGCCGAAGCGGCCCTCGCCGAGATCGCCGGAGCCGACGAGGAGCACCGCGTCGGCGCCCCGGATCGCGCTGTCGCTCAACGGCGCCCCGGTCGCGCCGCGGCCGCGCAGCTCGAGGTCGAGGCGCTGGTTGCGCCGCCCCGCCGCCCGGCGCAGGGCCTCGGCCGCCAGCACCGCGTGGGTGCTGAGATCGCCGCCCCCGACGACGGCTACCAGGTGGGTCATGGGGTGTTCCTCCTCGGATCTGTTGTGGTTGCGAGGTTCGTCGTGCTCGAAGTTTTTCGGCGATACTCGGATCGTCCCACCCGCGACCTCATCCTGAGGTCGCGGGTGGGTGGATGATGGCTTGACTTACGCAGGGAGAACGCGGACCTCGATGCCTTCGGCGATCGCCTCGACCGCCCCGCGCCCGGGCAGGTGGGCCCCGGCCCGGGTCAGCTTGCCGGCCGCGAAGGCCAGTGCCAGGCGGGCGGTGTCGGCGAGGCTCCGATCGGCGCAGAGGCCCGCCACCAAGCCGGCCACCAGGGCGTCGCCGGCACCGACGGTGCTCGCCACGTCGGTCGCGGGCGCCAGCGCGTGCAGGGCTTCGTCCCGGGTCCCTCGACCGCGCACGAACACCGCGCCCTCCGCCCCGAGGGAGACCGCGACGAGCGGGATGCCGCGCCGCACGAGTTCCCGCGCCGCCGCGACGACGTCGGCGAGGGCGGGGAGGGGCCGGCCGGCCCATTCCTCGAGCTCGTGCCGGTTCGGCTTGACCGCGTCGGGCAGGACCCTGGCGGCGAGCGCCGCGGCGAGCGGCGGACCGGAGGCGTCGAGCAGCACCCGGGCGCCCCGCTCCTTCAGTTCGGCCGTCAGCTCCGCGTAGAGGCCGGCCTCCACGCCCGCCGGCAGGCTGCCGGCGAGCACCACGAGGGTGTCGGGGCCCGCGGCCTCGGCCAGCACCGCGCGGATCGCCCGCAGGGTCGCAGGGTCGAGGGTGAGGCCCGGCAGGTTGACGTCGGTGGTGCCGGCCGGATCGACGAGCTTCAGGTTGGTGCGGGTCTCGCCCGGCACCCAGACGCAGCGGTCGTCGATGCCCTTGGCGGAGAACAGGGCCTCGAAGGCGGCGGCGTTGCCGGCGCCGAGCACCCCGGTGGCGGTGACCGGCACGCCCCAATCGGCGAGGCAGCTCGCGACGTTGACGCCCTTGCCGCCGGCATCGTCCCGCACCGCGCGGGCGCGGTGGACCGCGCCCGGCTCCAGCCGGTCGAGGGTGACGGTCCGGTCGATCGCCGGGTTGAGGGTGAGGGTGAGGACGCGGGTCACGCGCGGGCCTCCCGGTCGAGGGCCCGGACCGACGCGGCGTCGGGTTGGGCGCACGCCTCCTCGGCCAGAGCCTTGAGGTCGGCGAGGGACGCGGCACGCAGGCGCGCCTTCACGGCCGGCAGGTCGCGGGGCGTCATCGAGAGCTCGTGCACGCCGAGGCCCGCGAGCAGCCCCGCCCCGAACGGATCGCCGGCGATGCCGCCGCAGACCCCGACGAAGCGCCCGTGCCGGGCGGCGCCCTCGCAGGTCATCCGCACCAGGCGCAGGACCGCCGGATGGAGCGAATCGGCCTCCGGCGCGAGGTCGGTGTTCTGGCGGTCGATGGCGAGCGCGTACTGCGTCAGGTCGTTGGTGCCGATCGAGAAGAAGTCGCAATGGGGGCCGAGCGCGTCGGCCTGGATCGCCGCGGCCGGCACCTCGATCATGATGCCGAGGGGCACATGCGGCGCGCCGATCTCGGCCCGGATCCGCTCGCACGTCCCGCGCAGCGCCAGCACCTCGGGCACCGAGGTGATCATCGGGAACATGATCGAGAGCGGCGCGTCCTTGCCCCTGGGCGCGTCGGCCGGCACGCCATCCCTCGCGGCGCGGTAGAGGGCGCGCAGCTGCGGCTCCATCAGGTCGGGCCGGCGCAGGAGCAGCCGGGCGCCGCGCACGCCGAGGAAGGGGTTCTCTTCCTTCGGCAGGGCGAGGTGGGGCACCTGCTTGTCGCCGCCGATGTCGAGGGCGCGCACGATCAGGGGCCGGCCGGCCAGCGCCTCCAGCATCGCCCGGTAGGTGGCGTACTGGTCGTCCTCGTCCGGGGTGTCGCCGCGCTCCAGGAACAGGAACTCGGTGCGCATCAGGCCGACGCCCTCGGCGCCCTGCGACAGGGCGAACGGCACCTGGTCCGGCGTGTTGACGTTGGCGCCGATGGCGAGCTGGTGCCCGTCGCGGGTCCGGGCCGGCAGGCCGCGCTCGCGGGCCTCCTCGGCCTGCGTCGCCCTCAGGGTCTCGCGCCACGCGGCGGCGGCGTCGAGGTCGCGCTCGCTCGGATCGACGTAGAGGCGTCCCGTCGTGCCGTCGAGGATCGCCGTCCGGCCCGCGGCGAGGCCGAGGAGCCCGGCGCCCGCCGCCACCACCGACGGGATGCCCAGGGTCCGGGCGAGGATCGCCGTGTGGGAGGTCGGCCCGCCCTGCGCGGTCGCGAGGCCGAGCACCCGCGCGGGGTCGAGCCCGGCGGTGTCGGAGGGCGCGAGGTCGGGAGCCAGCAGGATGCAGGGCGTCTCCGGCAGGGAGTGGCCGGCCCGGAGCGCGGGGTCGATCTGCGCCAGCACCCGACGGCCGACGTCGCGCAGATCCGCCGCGCGGGCGGCGAGCACCGGGTTGCCGAGCGCCGAGAGCTGGCCCGCCATCCGCTCCACCGCCCGGTTCCACGCGAAGGCGACGCCGTGGCCCTCGACCATCAGCTGGCAGGCCAGCGTGATCAGGTCGGTGTCACTGATGAGGTCGGCTTGCGCCTTGAAGATCCCGGCATCGGCCTGGCCGAGGCGCCGGCCGGTATCGTCGACGAGCGCCTTGAGCTGCGCCGCGGTGCTCTCGAGCGCCGCGTGCAGCCGGTCGCCGCCGCTCGTCAGCGGCTCGGGCTCGTCCGGCACCGCGACCTCGGTGGGCCCGAGCACGTGGATCGGCCCGATGGCGAGGCCCGGGCTCGCGCCGATGCCGGGGATCACCCGGCAGGGATCGGCCGGGTTCCAGCCCGCCACCGGGGCGGCGGCCTTGACGGCGGCCTCCGCGGCGCGAGCCGCCGCGGCCTTCTCGCCGGCGGAGAGGCCCGTCACCGTGGCCTTGAGCCGGGCGAGCGCCGCCGGGGCGTCCTCGCCCTCGGCCGAGATCACCGCCTCGTCGCCGGCGCGCAGGCCGAGCTGGAGCAGGGCGATGAGGTTCTTGGCGTCGGCCACCTCGGCGCCGTGGCGGACCTGGATCCGGGCGGGGCTGGCGCGGGCGGCCTCGACCCAGGCCGAGGCCGGGCGGGCGTGGAGGCCGGTGGGGTAGTCGACGGTCCAGGAAAAGCTCCGGGCGAGGTCGGCGGCCGGGCCGGCGCTGCCGGAGGCGGCGGCATCCTCGGAGAGCGCCGCGGCGATCTCGCCGGCATCCTGCGTGGTGCGCAGGCGCGCCAGCCTGGCCTCGTCCTGGATCAGCCGGGTGAGGCGGCGCAGGACCGTGATGTGGGTGTCGGATTGCGCGGCGATCGCCACCACCAGGTGGGCGTCCTGCCCGTCGTGCCAGGCGACGCCGGCGGGAACCTGCAGCACGGCGAGCCCGCTCTCGCGCACGAGCGCCCGGTCGTCGACCATGCCGTGCGGGATCACGACGCCGTGGCCCAGATAGGTGTTCGCGACCTCCTCCCGGCGCAGCATGCTGGCCTCGTAGGCCGGGTCGATGCAGCCGGCGGCGACGAGGAGCTGGGCCGCCTCGCGGATGGCGGCCTCCTTGGTGGCGGGAGCGGCGGCGGTGCGGATCAGGACGCGCGGCGTCAGCGGCGGGGTCGGCGCGAGCATGGCGAGGCTTCCTCCCGGAAGGCGATGGGTTCTGGTCGAGGTTCTGCTTGAACAATCGTTTCCCCGTATGAAAACGTTTTCAGCACCTATGTCAATCCTTGTCGCAAGGGATGCCGCAAGGGCCGCGAATGTGAGGGCTTGCACAGGGCGCTGTCGGGTGCCACCATGGCGTCCATGAGGCTGAAAACGTTTTCTAGACGATGACCGTCGGCATCCGTGACGTCGCCCGCGCGGCGGGCGTATCCACCGCGACCGTGTCGCGGGCCTTGGGGAAAGGCCCGGTCAGCGACGCCCTGCGCGAGCAGGTCGAGGCGGCCGTGCGGGCGACCGGCTACCGGCCGAACCTCTCGGCCCGCCGCCTGCGCTCGCAGGCGACGCAGACCATCGGGCTCATCGTCGCCGACATCCGCAACCCGTTCTTCACCGCGGTCAGCCGGGCGGTGGAGGATGCGGCCTACCAGGCCGGGATGCGGCTGATCCTGTGCAACACCGGCGAGGACCCGGAGCGCGAGGCCCTGTACCTGCGGCTGATGCAGGAGGAACGGGTCACCGGCGTCGTCTTCGCGCCGACGCGGCGCACCGCCGAGCGCCTGCGGCCGGAGGATTTCGCCTTCCCGCTGGTGCTGATCGACCGGACCGGCCCGCCCGGCGGCCATGACGGCGTGGTGCTCGACAACGTCGCGGCGGGCGCGGCCCTCGTCGACCACCTGGTGGAGCGGGGGTTCTCGCGCATCGCCGGCCTGTTCGGCTCGACGAGCTCGACCGCCGAGGAGCGCCGCGACGGCTACCTCGCGGCGATGCGCCGCCACGGCCTCGCGCCGCAGATCCGCACCGTGCCGCCGGAGGCCGAGCCGGCCGAAGCCGAGGTGGCGCGCTGGCTTGCCGAGCCGGACCGGCCCGAGGCGCTGGTCCTCTCGAACGGCCTGATCCTGATGGGGGCGGTGCGGGCGGTCCGGGCGGCGGGCGTGCCCTGGCCCGGCGGCATCGCGCTCGCGGGCTTCGACAACGAGCCCTGGACCGAACTCGTCGAGCCCGGCCTGACGGTGATCGAGCAGCCGGTGGCCGAGATCGGCGCCCAGGCGATGGGGCTGCTGTTCGACCGGCTGAAGAATCCGGGCCAGCCGGTGCGCAAGGTGGTGCTGAGCGGCCGGCTGATCGCCCGGGGATCGACGGGGGCGCGGGTGGCGGGGCGGTGAGGATCGTCGTCCGCTTCGATCGGCTCAGGCGGATCTGACGCCCTCCCGATCATTCCGGGGCCGCGCAAGCGGAGCCCGGAACGACCCCGGGTGTCGTCGGGCGTCGGTGGGGAACGACCGATGCCGGCGGGCGGCATGGATCTCCCCTACGGCTTCTCCTCCGCCGGGCCGTGCTTCTGCGGCCGGTGCCCGTCCTGGCCCGGATTGTTGTGCTTGTTGTGGTCGCGGCTCTCCTGGTGGGTCGAGGGCGGCCGGGTCGGGTCGGCGCTGGTGCGGATGCGGGCGCCGCCGCCGGCCGGCACGTTGGGGCCGTCCTTGCCCTCGATCAGGCGGATGTTCTGCGCGTGGGTCTTGTCGCCGTGGGGCTTCTCGCCGGCCATGGGCTTCTCCTGTCCGCGGATGAGCCGGGCCAACCTCCCGTGTCTTGCCCTGTTCCTTGCCCTGTTCCTTGCCCTGTTCCCCGCCCTGTTCCTCACCACACCGGATCGGCCGCGCCGAGCGGGCCGGCGGGCCGGTCCCACCGCATCGGGACGCCGTCGAGCGTCAGCGGCGGGCGCAGGCGCAGGGCGGGACCCCAGGCGGTCGGTTCGGGGGCCTCGGCGTAGTCGGCGCGGGTCGGGGGGGCCGGCGGGTCCTCGGGGGCGGCCGGGGGCGCGGCGGCGAGCAGGTGGGCGGTGCGGGCGAGCGCCGCACGCGCTCCGGCGCCCCGCCCGGTGGCGAGCCGCCGCGTCAGCCCCCGCAGGACCGCCGCCGCCATCAGGTAGCCGGTGGCGTGGTCGAGGGCCTGCACCGGCAGCGGCACCGGCCTGTCGGCGCGCGCGCGCCGCATCCCGGCCTCGGCGATGCCGCAGCTCATCTGCACCAGGCTGTCGAAACCGCGCCGGCCCCGCCACGGCCCTGTCCAGCCATAGGCGTCGAGGGCGACGTCGATCAGGCCCGGCCGCAGGCGGGCGCGGGCCGCCGCATCGAAGCCGAGACCGGCCAGCGCCTCCGCCCGGTAGCCGTGGACCAGCACGTCGGCCCCGGCGAGCAGCGCCTCGAAGCGGGCGCGGCCCTCCGGGTTCCTGAGGTCGAGGCGGGCGCAGGCCTTGCCCAGCGTCATCTCCGGCACCACGCCGGGCTCGTCCCAGCCCGGCGGATCGAGGCGCAGCACCGTGGCGCCGTAGCCGGCAAGCACCCGCGTCGCCACCGGGCCGGCGAGCACCCGCGTCAGGTCGAGGACGCGCAACCCCGCGAGCGGGCGCTCCGGCCGCGCCGCGCCAAGGCGGTCGGCGTCAAGGCCGTCGGCGCCAAGGCCCTCGGCGCCTGCCTCGCCGACCTCCCACGACACCAGCGGCTCGCGCGCCAGGGCCGCGCCCTGGGGGTGGACGGCCCAGGCTTCCGCCGCGCGCATCGCGGCGGCGCAGCCCCCCTGCGCCACCACGGCCGCCTCGAGTTCGTCCGCCCGCCAGCGCGCGACCGCGCCCGCCACCGCCGCCCGCTCCGGCACCGCGCCGAGCACGGCCAGCGCTGCGTCGCGGTGATGGGGTGCGTTGGTGTGGAGCCGGATCCAGCCGTCGGCCGACCGGTAGTCGCCGGCGACCGGATCCCAGAGCGGCGGCGGCTCCCAACCCTGGGGCGCGAGGCTGCGGGAGAACCACTGCGCGGCGAGCCGCCGGTCGACCGTCACGGCCGGGCGCCGGCCGAACCGGGCCTCGACCAGCTCCGCCAGCGCCAGCCCCGCGGCGGCGACCGAGGCCGCCGCGAGGTCGCTGACCGGGTAGACAGAGGGGAGGGCGCCCGTGCCGGTCACCGTCACCGGATGCGGCGCCTCGAGCCCGAGGGCCTGCCCGATCCCCCCGAGGAGGGCTCCGAAGGCCGAACCGTCCGCCGCACCCGTCATCGCCCGCTCCTCGCCCGCTCCTCGGCCGCTCCTCGGCCGCTCGTCGTGACAGGAGCGCGCCGGGCGGGCGAGATCGTCAATCTTGATTCGTCGAATCAACCTCGCCCCCATCAACCGCCCGCGAGCCGCCGTGACCGCCTACCTCACCGCCACCGAGGCGGCCGCCCGCCTCGGGGTCAGCCGCCAGACCCTCTACGCCTATGTCAGCCGCGGGCTGATCGAGGCGCACCCGACCGACGACCCGCGGGTGCGCCGCTACCCGGCCGAGGCGGTCGCGCGCCTCGCCGAGGCGCGGCACCGCGGGCGCCGGCCGCGGGAGGTCGCCCGCGCCGCCCTCGACTGGGGCCTGCCGGTGCTCGAGACCGCCGTCACGCTGATCCGCGACGGCCGGCTGTACTACCGCGGCGCCGACGCCGTGGCGCTCGCCGAGACCGCGACCCTGGAGGAGGCGGCGGCGCGGCTCTGGGACTTGCCGTCAGGGGATCTGCCGTTCGGGGATCTGCCGCCCGGTGCCGCCTTCGGGCCGGGGGCGCCCCCGGGCGGGGCGAGCGGCGGCGACCTCCTCGGCGCCTTCGCGGCCGCGACGCGCGACGAGCCGACGGCGTCCTGGCAGCAGGATCCGGCCCGGCTCGCGGCGGGGAGCGGCGCCCTGGTGCGGGTGCTCGGCGCCTGCATCACCGGCGGACCGCCCGAGGCCGTACCGCTCCACCGGCACTGCGCCGTGTCCTGGGGCCTCGGCCCGGCCGGCGCCGAGGCCTTGCGCCGGGCGCTCGTGCTCTGCGCCGACCACGAGTTGAACGCGTCGGGCTTCACCGCGCGCTGCGTCGCCTCGGCGGGGGCGAGCCTGCGAGCGGCGGTCGTCGCCGGGCTCGCGGCGCTGAGCGGCAGCCGGCACGGCGGCATGACCGACCGGGTCGAGGCGCTGTGGGACGCCCTCGACCCGGCGGATCCGGGCCCGTCCCTGCGCCGCCAGCTCGCCGGGCGCGAGGGCCTGCCGGGTTTCGGCCACCCGCTCTACCCCGCCGGCGACCCGCGGGCCGCCGCCCTGCTGGCGCCGCTCCTCGCGGAGGATCCCGGCCTGCGGGCGGTGGTGGCCGCGGCCGAGGAGCTGACCGGGGCCCGGCCGGCCCTCGACCTCGCCCTCGTGGCGTTGCGCCGGCACCTCGGGCTGCCGCGCGGCGCGGCGTTCGGGCTGTTCGCCCTCGGCCGCTCGGTCGGCTGGATCGCGCAGGCCCTGGAGCAGCGGCGGACCGGCGGGCTGATCCGGCCGCGGGCGGTCTATGTCGGGCCGGAGCCGTGACGCCCGCCGGGTCAAGCTCGCCCATCGGCGGGGGACATCGACCATCGCGCCTGTGCTCGGCCCGCGCGCGCGCTTGACTTTGTCGCCCGCGGAAAAACAGTTGAGGTTCACTTCACGCGCGGATGCGGGGGCGGACGATGGTGCGCGGCGGGACCGGACGCTCCGCGGTGCTGGCGGCCTGCCTGGCAACCGGCTCCATGGCTCCCTGGCCGGCCCGGGCCGAGATCCAGGTGCTGGGCGCCCGGATCACCGCCGGCGAGCTCTGGGTGCTGGGCACCGCCGACGCGCCCGACGCCGAGATCAGCCTCGACGGCCGCTTCACGGCGCGGGCCGACGCCCGCGGCAAGTTCGAGTTCCGCCTGATCTACCACCCGGCGACCTGCATCGTGACCCTGCGCGCCGGGCGCGAGGAGCGCGGCGCGGTGGTGGGCGAGTGCGGCCAGCAGGGCCCGGCCGGGCCCGAGGGCCGGGCCGACCTCAGGACCCTGACCGGGCCGCCCGGCCCCCCGGGCCCGGCAGGCGAGGCGGGACCAAGGGGCGAGGCCGGGCCCAGAGGAGAAGCGGGTCCCAGGGGCGAGGCGGGTCCCAGGGGCGAGGCGGGTCCCAGGGGCGAGGCGGGTCCCAAGGGCGAGGCGGGTCCCAAGGGCGAGGCGGGTCTCAAGGGCGAGGCGGGTCCCAGGGGCGAGGCGGGACCGGAGGGTGGGACGGGTCCTCGGGGCGAAACCGGTCGAAGCGGCGAAGCGGGGCCGAAGGGCGAGGCCGGGCCCATGGGGCCCGCCGGCCTCCGCGGCGAGGCGGGCTTGCGGGGTGACACCGGCCCGGCCGGCCCGCAGGGTGACGCGGGCGAGGCCGGCCCGCAGGGCGAGGCCGGGCCGAAGGGCGAGGCCGGCCCGCCCGGTGCGCCGGGCCTCGCGGGCGCACCCGGCAAGCCCGGCCCGCGCGGGCCTGCGGGCCCGCCCGGTCCCCGGGGACCGGCGGGCCCGGCGGGGGCGGCCGCCCGCGCGCCGGCCGCCCCGCGGCCGCAGGCGCCGGCGACCGCCAGGCCGGTCCCGGCGGCACCCGCGGAGGGGGACGTGTACTGACCGCGGCCGCCGGGATCGTGCGACGCCGATGCCGCCTCCGGGCCAAGGACGAAGGGTCCGGCAGATCCGGGCAGGCCGACGCTCTACCGGTATTTTTTAACCGCCTTTCCCTACGGATATCCGATCGGATGCGGGCCGGTCCGGCACCGCGGGAGGCGGCTCGAAACCATGTCGATAAGAACACGCCTGATCGTCATCTTGTCGGCGATCACCGTCATGTTCACGCTGACGACCAGCCGCAGCCTGCACGGTGCCCACCAGCAATGGACGCGGTCGGCGCAAGCCTCGCGCCTCGCGGAAGCGGACCGCCTGCTCACCCATGCCCTCTCTCAGCTGCGCTTCGAGCGCGGCAGCGCGGTCTCGGGGCTCGTCCTCGACCCGGCCAAGCTGGGCGCCAACCTGACCGACCTGGCCCGGCGCCGGACGCTGTCGAGCGACGCGCTGTCCGGCGCCCTCGGCATCCTGTCCTCCGGCGCGGACCGGGACGGCATCGACGTCCGCCCGGTCTCGGAGAGCTATGAAGCCTGGACGCGCATCCGGACCGACCTCGACGCCGCCCTGGCAAAGCCGGTGGCGGCGCGCGCGCCCGACCTCGTGAAGCGGGTCAACGACGGCTACGCGGTCCTCAGCGCCGCCGTCGACGCCCTCATGCGCGCCACCGAGACGCGCCTGCGCATCGAGGATCCGAGCCTGTCCGACCTGCTGCGGCTGCGCGAGATGAGCTGGGCGGCCCGGGTGCTCGCCGGCAACGCCACCCTGATGGTCAACGACGTCCTGGCGCAACACCGCGCGATGACGGCGAAGGAGCAGTTCGACTTCGCGCTCACCGGCCGCGAGACGCTGTTCGCCTTCAAGATCGCCCGCGACATCGCCGGCGGCCTGTCCGGCGCCGCCGAGGTGAGGGCCGCGGTGGAGAAGGCCTGGGTCGGGTACTTCGACGGCCCCTTCGACGCGCGGACCCGGGCCCTGATGCCCGCCCTGCTCGATCCGGCGCTGCCGCGGCCGACGGTCGTCGAGTCGCGGGCGCAATCGACGCCGGCCCTCGACACGATCGCGGCGGTCTCGCTCGCGGCGGTCGGCCATCTCGAGGCGGTCGCCGGCGCGTCGGCCGCCGAGGCCCGCACCGAGCTCGCGGTCCAGGCAGGCCTCCTCGTCCTCGTCCTGGTGCTCGGCCTCGGCGGGATGGCATGGGTGGCCGTCGGCGTGATCCGGCCGCTCGCGACCATGACCGGGGTGATGCGCCGGCTGGCGGGCGGGGACACCGCCTCGGCGATCCCGCATGACGGGCGCCGCGACGAGATCGGCGCCATGGCGAGCGCCCTGGCGGTGTTCCGCGACGGCATGATCCGCACCCGCCGGCTGGAGGAGGAGACGGCGCTCGCCCGCGCCTCGGCCGAGGAGCAGCGCAAGACCGGCATGCGCCAGATGGCCGACGGCTTCGAGCAGGCGGTCGGGGGCATCGTCGGCATGGTCTCGGCGGCGGCAAGCGAGCTGCAGGCGACCGCCGAGAGCATGAGCGCGACCGCCGGCGCGACCGCCACCCAGTCGACCGGCGCCGCCGCTGCCGCCGACCGGGCGGCGGCCAATGTCGGTACCGTCGCGGTCGCCGCCGAGGAGCTCGGCTCGTCGATCGCCGAGATCGCCCGGCAGGTCACCGACTCGTCCGGCCTCTCCCAGGCCGCGGTCGCGGAGGCGAACGCCACGGCGGGGCTGGTGCAGGACCTGGCCCAGGCGGCGAGCCGCATCGGCGACGTGGTGGCGCTGATCTCCTCGATCGCCGCCCAGACCAACCTGCTCGCGCTCAACGCCACCATCGAGGCCGCCCGGGCCGGGGCGGCGGGACGGGGCTTCGCGGTGGTCGCCGCCGAGGTGAAGGCGCTGGCCGGCCAGACCGCGAAGGCAACCGAGGACATCACCCGGCAGATCGGGCAGATCCAGGGCTCGACGGACCAGGCGGTCGCCGCCATCGGGGGGATCGGGACGCGCATCCGCGAGATCGCCGGCGTGGCGGCCGCGGTCGCCGCGACGGTGGAGCAGCAGGGCGCGGCGACGCAGGAGATCGTGCGCAACGTCACCCATGCGGCCACGGGCACGAGCGAGGTGACCCGGAACGTCGCTAGCGTGGCCGACGCGGCCGAGGAGACGGGAGCGGCCGCGAGCCAGGTGCTCGCCTCGGCCTCCGAGCTGTCGCGCCAGTCCGAGCATCTCAACGCGGAGGTGCAGCGGTTCCTGGCCGGGGTACGGGCGGCCTGACGGTCGTTCGGCAACCGGGAGCGGGGAGGCCCGAGGCCTCCTCGGACGAGAGTGCGGAGCGGCGAACGATCGGGCCCGGGGTGCGAGCCGGCGCGCGGGTCGGTCGGGTTCGATGCGGGAGCGCAAGGGGAAGGGGGCAAGGGGAGCGGGGCAATCGCCCGCGGCTCCCTCTTGCTCCTTGCCCCTCGCGAGCGTCCTTATGGCTCCGACGGCAGTTCCCGCACCACCACGCGCCCGCCCTCCGCCGAGAGCGCCAGGCGGCCGGCCTTGAGCGCCAGCGCCTTCTCGCCGAACAGGCCGCGGCGCCAGCCGTGCAGCACCGGCACGTCGGCCGCGTCGTCCTCGGCCAGGGCCTCGAGGTCGTCGACGGTGGCGATGATCTTGGGCGCCACGCGCTCGTCCTCGCAGACCGCCTTCAGCAGCACCTTGAGGAGTTCGACGAGCGCCCCGTTGCCGCCGCTGCGCGCGCGGCCCCGCTCGGGGGTCGGCACGGTCGAGGGGTCGCGCGACAGGCCGCGCTCGACGGCGGCCAGGATGTCGGCGCCGGTGCGCGAGCGCTCGAACCCGGCGGGAATCGTGCGCAGGCGCCCCAGCGCCTCGACGCTGCGCGGCGCCGAGGTGGCGAGGTCGATCACCGCCTCGTCCTTCAGGATGCGCCCGCGCGGCACGTTGCGGGACTGCGCCTCGCGCTCGCGCCAGGCCGCCACCTCCATCAGCACCGCGATCTCGCGGGCCTTGCGCATCCGGCTGCTCAGCCGCCGCCAGGCCTGGTCCGGATCGGCCCGGTAGGTGTCGGGGGAGGTGAGGACCGCCATCTCCTCGTCGAGCCAGGCGCCGCGGTCGGTCGAGAGCAGTTCCCGCGCCAGCACCTCGTAGACCTTGATGAGGTGGGTGACGTCCGACAGGGCGTAGCTCAGCTGCGCGTCCGAGAGCGGCCGGCGCGACCAGTCGGTGAAGCGCGACGACTTGTCGATCTTCGCCTTGGCGACGTCGTTGACGAGCTGCTCGTAGGAGACGGAATCACCGTAGCCGCACACCATCGCGGCGACCTGCGTGTCGAAGAACGGCTGCGGCAGCAGGCCGCCGAGCAGCCAGATGATCTCGAGGTCCTGGCGCGCCGAGTGGAACACCTTCAGCACGCCCTCGTCGCCCATGAGCGCGAAGAACGGCGCGAGATCGATGTCGGGCGCCAGCGGATCGACGAGCGCGGTCGACCCGTCCGGTGCCGCGATCTGGATCAGGCACAGCTTCGGATAGTAGGTCGTCTCGCGCATGAACTCCGTGTCGACGGTCACGAAGGGTTGCGTGGCGAAGCGCGCGCAAGCGGAGGCGAGTTCTTCCGTCGAAGTAATCAGCTTCATGACGTCCGGCTATAGCGGAGCCGGCCGCCGAGGGCGAGACGCCGGCGGCGTGGGTTATGGGGATTGGGCGGCGTGGTAACCGAAAATCACGCGGCGCGCGATCCGCCCGTGCCCCGACGCGAGGCGCCCGCCTCCGCCCTGGACCTGGCCCGCCGCGTGCCTTCCGCCCGGCGGGTGAGCCAGTCGAGGATGTTGCGCTCGACCCGCTCGCCGGTGTCGCGGTCGGTCAGGCGGTGGATGCGGTCGGCCCGGAACCCCCGGTAGCCGTCCCGGTCGCGGTCGGTTCCGCCGACGAGGACCCGGCCCGGGCCGATCTTGAGCTCGTGCGCCTGCAGCCGGCGCACGCTCCAGGCGCCGTTGCCATCCTCGTAGACGAGCTCGAACCGCCCCTCGATCGGCAGCACCCGCCAGGCGCCGTCCTGGCGTTCGATGAACGAATCCCGACGATCGACGGGCATGGCGCGGGCCTCCGGAGCGGGTGGGCGAGCCGGGACCGGGGTATCCCCGGGCGGGTCCGGCAGGGTGTCGGGCAAGGTGCCCGGGTGGGGCTCGAACGAGCCGAAAAAGCTGTGCTGATCCATGGGGATAATATAGTTGTTCGTTGTTTGTTCCACAAGCGCGAACGCCCCGGCGCGGACCCTGTTCCGGCGCCCCGCGCTTGACTTCGCCTCCCCCTTCGCGAATGGGTGCCGCACGCTTCTGCGTGCGAGCGGACGGCTCGCGCGCCCGGCCTGCCGGCCCGGTCGAGACAGCCGAGAATTCTGGACAGCGAAGACACGCCCATGCACCGCTATCGTTCCCATACCTGCGGGGCGCTCCGCGCTTCCGACGTCGGCGCGACCATCCGCCTCTCGGGCTGGTGCCACCGCGTCCGCGACCATGGCGGCGTGCTGTTCATCGACCTGCGCGACCATTACGGCATCACGCAATGCGTGATCGATCCGGATTCCGCGGCCTTCAAGGCGGCCGAGGCCGTGCGCTCCGAGTGGGTGATCCGCATCGACGGCCGCGTGCGCCAGCGGCCGGCCGGCACCGAGAACGCGGAACTCCCGACCGGCGCGGTCGAGGTCTACATCACCGACCTCGAGGTGCTGGGCGCCGCCGGCGAATTGCCGATGCCGGTCTTCGGCGACCAGGAGTATCCCGAGGAGACGCGGCTCAAGTACCGCTTCCTCGACCTGCGCCGCGAGAAGCTGCACGCCAACATCATGCGCCGCGGCGCGATCATCGATTCGCTGCGCCGGCGGATGCGCGAGGGCGGGTTCTTCGAGTTCCAGACCCCGATCCTCACCGCCTCGTCGCCGGAGGGCGCGCGCGACTTCCTGGTGCCGTCGCGCCTGCATCCGGGCAAGTTCTACGCCCTGCCGCAGGCCCCGCAGCAGTTCAAGCAGCTGACGATGATCGCCGGCTTCGACCGGTACTTCCAGATCGCGCCGTGCTTCCGGGACGAGGACGCCCGGGCCGACCGCTCGCCGGGCGAGTTCTACCAGCTCGACATCGAGATGAGCTTCGTCACGCAGGAGGACGTGTTCCAGGCCGTCGAGCCGGTCCTGCGCTCGGTCTTCGAGGAATTCGCCGACGGCAAGCGCGTCTCGCCGAGCTTCGTGCGGATCCCCTACGCCGAGGCGATGCTGAAATACGGCGTCGACAAGCCGGACCTGCGCAACCCCCTCGTCATCGCCGACGTGACCGACGAGTTCCTGCGCGAGGACGTGACCTTCAACGCGTTCAAGAACGCCATCAAGGCCGGCGGCGTGGTCCGCGCCGTGCCCGCCCCGGGTGCGGCGTCCCAGCCGCGCTCGTTCTTCGACAAGCTCAACGACTGGGCCCGCTCCGAGGGCGCGCCCGGCCTCGGCTACATCGTGTTCGAGGAGGAGGGCGGCCAGCTCACCGGCCGCGGGCCGATCGCCAAGTTCGTGCCGGCGGAGGCGCAAGCGGCGATTGCCGCCAAGGCCGGCCTCAAGGCCGGCGACGCGGTGTTCTTCTCCGCGGGGCCCGAGGCCAAGGCGGCGGGGCTCGCCGGCAAGGCTCGCATCCGGGTCGGCGACGAGCTCAACCTGTCCGACAAGGACCAGTTCGCCTTCTGCTGGATCACCGACTTCCCGATGTACGAGTGGAACGAGGACGAGAAGCGGGTCGATTTCTCGCACAACCCGTTCTCGATGCCGAACTTCGACCACGACGCGTTCATGGCCCTCGACCCGGAGGACCACGCGACGATCCTCGGCATCAAGGCGTTCCAGTACGACATCGTCTGCAACGGCATCGAGCTGTCGTCGGGCGCGATCCGCAACCATCGCCCCGAAGTGATGGAGAAGGCCTTCGGGCTCGCCGGCTACCCGAAGGACGTGCTCGAGGCGAAGTTCGGCGGCATGCTGAACGCGCTGAAGATGGGCGCGCCGCCGCACGGCGGCATCGCGCCGGGCGTCGACCGCATCGTGATGCTGCTCTGCAACGAGCCGAACATCCGCGAGGTGGTGCTGTTCCCGATGAACCAGCGCGCCGAGGACCTGATGATGGGGGCGCCCTCCGAGGTCGGCCTCAAGCAGCTGCGCGAGCTGCACATCCGCCTCAACCTGCCGCAGAAGCAGGGCTGATCGGCGGACGTGCCCGGTCTCGTCGCGGTCGTCGTCGCGCATGACAGCGCCGGTGTCCTGCCGGCCTGCCTTACGGCGCTCGCCCGCGAGCACGTGCCGGCGCTCGTCGTCGACAACGCGAGCCGCGACGGCTCGGCGGACCTCGCCGCGTCGCTCGGGGCGCGGGTGCTGCGGCTGCCCCGCAACGAGGGCTACGGCCGGGCCAACAATGCCGGGATCTGGGCGGCGGGGCGGGCCGAGTACGCGCTCATCGTCAACCCCGACGTCGAGCTCCAGGCAGGCAGCGCCGACGCCCTGCTCGCCGCGGCCGAGGCCTATCCCGATGCGGGGGCGTTCGCGCCCCGCATCGTCGAGCCCGACGGGCGCTTCTTCTACCAGCCGCGCTCGCTGCTCGCGCCCTACCTCACCAATCCGGGCGGGCGCTTCCATCCGCCGGAGGGCGATGCCTGCGCGCCGTTCCTCTCCGGCGCCTGCCTGATGGTGCGGCGCGACCTGTTCCTGTCGCTCGGCGGGTTCGATCCGAACATCTTCCTGTTCTACGAGGACGACGACCTCTGCCGCCGGATCGCCGATGCGGGCCGGGCGCTCGTCCACGTCCACGGCGCGGTGGCGCTGCACGGGCGCGGCGCCTCGAGCGCGCCGGAGCCCGGCCGGGTGCACCGCTCGCGCTGGCACCAGGCCTGGTCGCGGGCCTACGTCTCCCGCAAGTACGGCCTGCCCGATCCGACCGGCGCGATGCTGGCGAAGAACGGCATCAAGGCGGGGCTCGCCGCCCTGGTCTTCCGCAGCTCCGGCCTCGAGCGCTACGGCGGCTCGGTCGCCGGCGCCTGGGCGGCGCGACAGGGCCGCTCGGCGCTGGCGCGCGAAGGGCTCGCCGAGGAAGCGCCCGTTCGTTCGCCGGAGACCGAGGCGTGACCCGCACCTTCGCCGCCGGACTCGGTCAGCCGCACAACGCCTTCGGGGCGGTCCGCCTGACGCTCGCGCTCCTCGTCGTGGTCTCGCACGCGTTCAGCGTCACCACCGGCGCGCTCCTCGACGAGCCGCTGACGCGCCTGACCGGCTACACGCTCGGCGAGCACGCGGTGAACGGCTTCTTCGCCGTCTCAGGGTTCCTCGTCACCATGAGCATGCTGCGCCGCGGCCCGCGCGACTACGTCGTGGCGCGAGCCCTTCGCATCGCTCCCGGGCTGGTGGCGGCGGCCCTCGTCGTCTCGCTCGGCCTCGGCAGCCTGATGACGAACCTGCCGCTTTCCGCCTACTGGGGCGATCCGGGGCTGTGGCGGTTCATCTCCGGCACGCTCACCACCTTCAAGAGCAACGCCGCCCTGCCGAGCGTCTTCTCGGAGAACCCGTTCCGCTTCCCGATGGGGACGGTCTGGACGCTGAAATACGAGGTCCTGTGCTATCTCGGCCTCCTGGCGGCGGGGCTCCTCGGAACGCTCCGCTGGCGCTGGCTCGCCCCCTTGCTCGTCGCCGGCCTGGCGGTGGCGCTGACTGTCGCCGGCCTGCGCGCGGGCGAGATGCCGAAGGCCCTGGAAACGTCCTTGCGCCTGCCTCTGATCTTCGCCGCCGGCGCGGCGCTGTTCCTCTACGCCGACCGCGCCCGGTTGATCTGGCCGCTGGCGCTGGCCCTCTTCGTCCTGGCATGGCTCGTCCACGGCACCGCCCTCTACCCGCCGGTGCTGTTCCTCGCCGAGGCCTACGGCGTGCTGTGCCTCGGCCTCGAGCCCCCGGTCCGCCACCCGGCCCTCGACCCGCGGGCCGACCTCTCCTACGGCACCTACCTGTACGGCTGGCCGGTGCAGCAGAGCCTGCACGCGCTGTTTCCCGCGGCCTCGGCGTGGGCGCTGCTCGGACCGTCGCTGGTCATCACTCTCGCGGTGGCGGGGCTGTCCTGGCGGTTCGTCGAGCGGCCGGCATTGGGGTGGAAGGCGCGGTTGATCGGCAAGCGTGAGGCAGTAGCCTGAGGGCTGCCAGTGGCCTCGCGTCGAACCGCGCGCTATGATGGGCGCATGACCCGCGGCGACGCCATCTCACACCTCGAGGCGCATGCCGACAGCGTGCGGGCGATGGGCGCCACCGCCCTCTACCTGTTCGGATCGACCGTCCGGAACGAGGCGCGGCCCGACAGCGACCTCGACCTGTTCATCGACTACGACCCCGAGAGCTGCTTCAACGGCTTCGATCTCGTCGGCATCAAGCTCTTCCTCGAGGACCAGTTGGGGAGAGCGGTCGACGTGACCACCCGCGACAGCCTGCATCCGCGGCTGCGCGAGCGCATCGAGCGTTCGGCAGTGAAAGTCTTTTGATGGCTCCGCGCGAGTTCCGCCACGCGCTCGACGATATGCTCGCGGCAATCGACGGCATCCAGCGCGCGACGGCAGGTAAAGACCTCGCAAATTATGCTGGCGACTGGCTGCTGAAACACGGTGTGCAGAGGGGCATCGAAATCATCTCCGAGGCCAGTCGCACAGTGCCGCCCGACATCCAGGCGCGGCGGCCCGAGATCCCGTGGCGCAAGATCCGCGGCATCGGAAATATCCTGCGACACGAGTACCATAGCCTATCCGACCGTATCATCTGGGGCATCGTCGTGGACGAGCTTCCAGCGTTGCGGAGCGCAGTCACCTTCCTTCTGTCGGCCCCTCACTCTGACGATGGAACGGGTGCGCCGTGAGGCCGCGTCGCTGAGGCGCCGGGCGTCAGGATCTGCATAACCCATATCCTGTATCGCACGCGTAGTCGTTTATTCGCGTAAGAGCGTCCATGCCCCCGACCCGCGACCCCGCCCTCGACGACCTCGACCCGAAGAGCGCCCAGAGCCTCCACGCCGCCCTCTCGGCGGAGATCGCGGAGCACGACCGGCGTTATCACGGCGAGGATGCGCCGACGATCTCGGATGCCGAGTACGACGCCCTGCGCCGCCGGCTCGAGGCGATCGAGGCGCGGTTTCCCGATCTCGCCGGCACCGGCGAGGCCTCGGCCAGCGTCGGCGCCAAGGCGTCGGACAAGTTCGCCAAGGTGCGGCACGCGGCGCCGATGCTCTCGCTCGGCAACGCCTTCTCGGACGAGGAGATCGGCGACTTCGTCGAGCGGGTGCGCCGCTTCCTCGGCCTGTCGGCCGCCGAGCCAGTCGCCTTCACGGCCGAGCCGAAGATCGACGGGCTGTCCTTGTCCCTGCGCTACGAGAACGGGCGCCTCGTCACCGCGGCGACGCGGGGCGACGGCGAGGTCGGCGAGGACGTGACCGCCAACGTGCGCACCATCCGGGAGATCCCCGAGGTGCTGGCCGGCTCGGACTGGCCAGCCGTGTGCGAGGTGCGCGGCGAGGTCTACCTGTCGCATTCCGATTTCGCCGGCATCAACGCGCGCCAGGAGGAGGCCGGCAAGCCGCTCTTCGCCAACCCGCGCAACGCCGCCGCCGGCTCGCTCCGCCAGCTCGATCCCGGCATCACCGCCTCGCGGCCCCTGCGGTTCTTCGCCTACGCCGCCGGCGAGATGTCCGAGCCGCCGGCGGAGTCGCAGTACGAGATGATCGAGGCCTTCCGGGAGTGGGGCCTGCCGGTGAACCCGCTGACCGTGCTGTGCGCGGACGCGCCCGCGATGCTGGCGCATTACCGGATGATCGAGGCGCGGAGGCCTGAGCTCGGCTACGACATCGACGGCGTCGTCTACAAGGTCGATGATTTCGCGCTCCAGCGCCGCCTCGGCTTCGTCGCCCGGGCGCCGCGCTGGGCGCTCGCCCACAAGTTCCCGGCCCAGCGCGCGACCACGGTCGTGGAGGCGATCGACATCAATGTCGGGCGCACCGGCTCGCTCAACCCCCTGGCGCGCCTGAAGCCCGTCACGGTCGGCGGCGTCGTGGTGTCGAACGCCACGCTCCACAACGAGGATTACGTCCACGGCGTCGATGCCGACGGCGCGCCGATCCGCAGCGGCGTGGCGATCTGGCACGGGCAGTCGTTGCGGGAGGATGCCGACCTCGCTCGCGGGTCGGACGTGCGCGTCGGCGACACCGTGGTGGTCCTGCGCGCCGGCGACGTGATCCCGAAGGTCGCCGACGTGGTGCTGGAGCGCCGCCCCGGGGACGCGGTGCCCTACCGCTTCCCCGAGACCTGCCCGGCCTGCGGCAGCCACGCGGTGCGGGGCTTGAACCCGCGCACGGGCAAGCTCGACGCGGTGCGCCGCTGCACCGGCGGCCTGATCTGCCCGGCGCAGGGCCAGGAGCGGCTGAAGCACTTCGTCTCGCGCAACGCCTTCGACATCGAGGGCTTCGGCGAGACCTACATCGAGACCCTGTTCGAGGCCGGCCTGGTGCGCCAGCCCGCCGACCTGTTCCGCCTCGACTTCGAGCCCCTGAAGGCCGCGGTGGTCGCCCGGCGCCAGGCACTCTCGGCCGAGCGGGCGCTCGCCGCCGGCAAGGAGGTGAAGAAGGCGGGGAAGAAGAAGGACGACGAGGACAAGGCGATCAAGAACCTCCTCGCCGGGGTCGAGGCCCGCCGCAGGATCCCGCTCAACCGGTTCGTCTTCGCGCTCGGCATCGAGCAGGTCGGCGAGGCGACCGCCAAGGCGCTGGCCAAGCACTTTTCGGATATGCCGGCCCTGATGGCGGGCGTCGCGGCCGCCGCCGCCTGCCAGCCCGGGCCGGACTGGGTCGCGCTCGCGAGCCTCGACCGCGTCGGCGCCACCACCCGCGACCGGCTGCTCGCCGCGGCCGCCGAGGCACCGGAGGCCGATCTGCTGGCCGGCGGCGCGGTCGCCCGCCTGTCGGCGCCGCAGCGCGCCGCCCTGGTCGAGGCCTACGGCGACTCGGCCGGCGTGCGCGCGGTGGTGGAGCGGGCGGCGGGGCAGGTGCCCGGCGACGCCTACCGGGCGCTCGCCGACGACGGCGAGATCGGCGCCGTCACCACCGCGTCGCTGATCCAGTTCTTCTCGGAAGGCCACAACGTCGCGGCGGTGGAGGCGCTGCTCGCCGAGGTCGAGACCGAGCGGGCGGCAGCGCCCACGCAAGCAGCGGCGTTCAGCGGCAAGACCGTGGTCTTCACCGGCTCCCTCGAGCGGATGACCCGCAGCGAGGCCAAGGCCACGGCCGAGCGGCTCGGCGCCAAGGTCTCGGGTTCGGTCTCGGCCAAGACCGACCTCGTGGTGGCGGGGCCGGGCGCCGGCAGCAAGCTCAAGGATGCCGAGAAGCACGGCGTGAAGGTGATCTCGGAGGAGGAGTGGCTGGCGATGGTGGCGAGCGCCTGAAATTCGGCGTCTTCGCGGGGAAGAGCGCGGGCATGACCAGCCTCCGCACCCTCGCGATCGACTTCGAGACCGCCAACGAGCGCCGCGACAGCCCCTGCGCGGTCGGCCTCGCCTGGATCGAGGGCGGCCGCGTGGTCCGCCGGGAATCGCGGCTGATCCGCCCGGCCGAGATGCGCTTCTCGCCCGGCAACATCCGGGTCCACGGCATCCGGCCGCGGGACGTCGAGCGGGCGCCGTCCTTTCCCGAGGCGATGGCGCCGTTCCTGCCGGAGATCGCCGGCAGCCTCGTGCTCGCGCACAATGCCAGCTTCGACGTCGGGGTTCTCGCCGCGACGCTGCGGGCCTACGGCCTGGACCAGCCGGCCTACACCTCGCTCTGCACGGTGCAGCTCGCGCGCCGCCACTGGCCGGGAGAAGGCGGGCAGGGGCAGGGCACCTACCGGCTCTCGTCGCTCGCCGCGCGGGTCGGCGTGACGTTTCGCCACCACGATGCCGGTGAGGACGCCTATGCCTGCGCCGAGATCGCGCTCGCGGTGATGCGCGAGGCGGGCGCACCCGACGTCGCGAGCCTCGCCCGTCGCCTCGGGCTCGCCCGCGAGCGGGCCGGGGAGGGGTCACGATCGCCCGACGGCATCGCCGCCCGGGCGCTTCGCGGCGTGGCGCCGAGCCGCACCCGCACGCCGCTCCTCCACTTCGTCGTCCGGGGCAGCACCGGCACCCCTTACGACGTACGTCTGATCGAGGGGCGCGAGGGCCTGCGCCTGCGCTGCTCCTGCGCGGGTGCGCGGTTCCGGCCCGATTGCCGGCACGTCCGGGCGCTCGCCAACGGCGAGATCGACGCGCTCATGTCGGACAATGCGGGGGATGTGGCGAGGCTGGCGGGGCTGCTGGGCGTCGGGTGAACGCCCATCCCTCGAGCCATACCGTCCCTCACAGCCTCAGGGTCATTCCGGTGACATGGGAGGGTATCAGCCGAGCCGGCGGGCGCCTGAGCGGCGGCCAGAAAATTCCTTGCCCCGGACACGACAAAGGCGGGTCCGCGCTCGCGCGCGGCCCGCCTCGTACGATGACGGCGGTCTATCGGACCGCGAAGCCTCAGTGGGCCTCGCGCACGGCCACCGCGTTCGGCGTCAGGCCGAAGCGCTCGGCGAGGTGCCAGCGCAGCTCGCGGGAGGAATGGTAGCCGTAGCTCTTGTCGATCAGGTGGCTCACATCGGTGGAGCCGGCCTCGCCGAAGCGATTGATCCGGTCGACGTGGAAAGTCGTGCCGTCGTTGAAGACGGAGGGCGCGCCTTCGCGCCGGGTGAACTCGAACAACATGATGTCTTTTCTTCTATCGTTGCGGCGCTCCTCATCGGAGCAACTGTGCGTGGCAGGCGGCCGAGCGGCCGCCGGCGGAGCGGTGGCGAGCCCGCAGGCTCACAACGCTCCAGCGCGGCCAAGGTTCCGTAACCTTAACGGGATTATCGTTAAGGCCACGTAAACCCGGGCCGGAGGGCCGCCCTCAGGCGACCTGCAGGTTCACGGCCGACATCTTCGTGCTGTCGCGCCGGTCGGCCTGCAGCTCGTAGGAGACCTTCTGGCCCTCGACGAGTCCGCGCAGGCCAGCCCGCTCCACCGCGGAGATGTGGACGAACACGTCCTTGCCCCCGTTATCCGGCTGGATGAAGCCGAAGCCCTTCTGGTCGTTGAACCACTTGACAGTACCAGTATTCACGCGGTCGTCCTCGTCTCGTTAGAAGTCGCAGCGGGCCGCCCTCGGGCGAGAGCGGCGCGGCGCGACGGCGTCAATTGTCCGGAAGGGGGCTTGGTCGCGGGGCTCGAAAGAACCCTGCGGGGCGCATCGCCCGGGGCCACCCCCCCGTTGCCGCTGACCCCCATGTAGGGAGCCAGTCTGTCCGGAACAAGGCAGGGTGCCCCTCTTCGACACACGGAGCGCGTGTCAGCGGTTCGTGCGCCCGCGCTGGTTGGGGTCGACGCCGCCTTGCGCCGTGGTGTCGTTGGCCACGTCGCCCTCGTCGGTGTTGGCGCCGGCGAGATCCTCCGGATCGCCGCCGGACATCGTCATGCCCTTCGAGGTGCCGATGCCGGGGTTTCCCTTCAGGTCGGCGTCCGTCGGCGTCGTGGTCTTGGGCTGCTTCGAGGTCATGCGGGCGCTCCGTTACGATGAGCCCGCCTAACGGTTGAGGGCCTGCTCCAGTTCGCCCCGGCTCATGCGCGAGCGGCCCTTGATGTCGCGGCGCCGGGCCTCGTCGTAGAGGGCGGCGCGGGTCGCATGGGACCGCGTGTCGCGCTCCTTGGCCCGCGTCCGGCGGAAGGTCGACCGGTTGTCGGCCGGGCTCTCCTGGTTCGAGGCCCCGGCCTCGCGAAGCGCGATGGCGATCGCCTGGCGCCGGTCGGTGACCGGCTCGCCGTCGCTGCGCTCCAGCTCGCCCTCCTTGAACTCGTGCATCACCCGGGCGATCGTGCCCTTCTGGGCTTCGGTAGTGGCCTTCGTGGTGGCCTCGGGGGATCGGCGTGCGGCCATCGGCGTCATCCGCTGGTTCGCGGGCGCGCGGCGCGCCCGCCCTGTCCGGTCAACGCCGTCGCTGCCCGGGCGTTTCGGCCGCCGGGATGCAGCCCTGCGTGGAATTCCCTGTCGCGCCCGGCAGATTGCTCCCATATACGGGCGATATCGTACAGTGTCGGACGCTCCATGGCGGGTATCTCGGTTTCCCTCGAAGGTTCCAACATCCAGCTCTCGTTCCAGAAGGACGACCAGGCGACCGCGGTCATCATGGACGCCAGCGCGGCCCGCGCCCTCGTGCGCGCGGTGGGCCAGCTCCTCACGGTCATGAACGAGCCGGACGAGGGCGAGGCCGACGAGCTCGGCGACGACGATTCGGCGATGCTCGACGTGACCTCCCCGGCGATCGAGGTCGGCACCGACGAGCAGGGCCAGGCGGTGGTGGCGCTCCAGGCCGGCGGCCTGCCGCCGTTCCAGCTCCGCCTCACCGACGAGGAGGCGCGGCACGTCGCGGCCTCCCTCAACGAGATCCTGAGCGCGCCGCGGGACGTGCGCAGCTCGCATGGCGGCCATTGACCGCAGCACTTCGGGGCCGTCGACGTGAGAAGGGCGCCCCGCGGGGCGCCCTTCGTCGTCAGAACCGCGTCCCGGGATTGGTGGGACCGCCCGGCAGGTAATCCGGCTCGGAGCCCGGCCCGGTCGGGTCGGTGATGCCCGGATCGTTCACCGGGTAGGGCGAGCGCGGCCCGGTCGGGCCGGTATCGGGCAGTTCGTCGGGGGCGACCGGCGGCGGGATGTCTCCCGGGATGCCGCCGCCCGGGTTCGGCTCGCGGCCGGGCAGGCCTGGATTGGCCATATCGTGCCTCCTCTGGGGATGGGATCGTGGAGACTCAACCGGCCCGGGCCGGGGCAGTTCCGCCGCGGCAGGGCCGCGGAACCGGCCTGACCCGGGGTCGTTGCCGGGGCACATCCCCCCTCGGAGTACGACGCGATGCCCAGCATCACCCAGGCGAAGATCCTCATCATGGCGACCGACGGCTTCGAGCAGTCGGAACTCGACGTGCCGAAGGCCAAGCTCGCGGAGGCCGGCGCGCAGGTGACCGTGGCGGCGCCGAAATCCCGCCGGACGCCCGACAGCATCCGCGGCTGGGACGAGACCGACTGGGGCCGCCCGGTGCCGGTCGATGCCGACATCGAGAGCATCGACCCGTCGGCCTACGACGCCCTGGTGCTGCCCGGCGGGCAGATCAACCCGGACAAGCTGCGCCTCGAGCCGAAGGCGCTCGAGATCCTCCGCGGCTTCCTCGGCAGCGGCAAGGTCGTGGCCGCGATCTGCCACGCGCCCTGGCTGCTGGTCGAGGTCGGCGCCGCCAAGGGCCGCAAGATGACCTCGTTCGCCTCGATCAAGACCGACGTGATCAATGCCGGCGCCGAGTGGCACGACCTGCCCGTGGTGACCGACAGGGGCATCGTGACGAGCCGCAACCCGGGCGATCTCGACGCCTTCTCGGCCAAGATCATCGAGGAGATCCAGGAGGGCCGCCACGACCGCGCGGCGGCCTGACGGCGGTGACCTGACAAGGGGAAAGACCCGTGCGGCGGCGGCCGCACGGGTCTGTCTCACGTGTGGGGCGAGCCCGACGGGTCAGCCGATGTTGCCCGCGCCGAAGGTGGTGTCGGCGAAGCGCTCGCGGCCCTCGAGCGCGCCGTATTGCAGGTAGTGCTGCATCGGGTCGATCCTGGCCTGGGTCACGTCGCCGTAGGCCGCGAGGTAGGCCGTCGAGTCGAAGCCCTTCGACGGGTCGCGGCCCTCCTTCCAGCCGTACTGGTCGTAATGCATCAGCGGGTCGATCCCGGCCGCCTTCACGTCCCCGTAGGCGTCGAGGTAGCCCTTGGTATCGAACACCGCATTCGGGTTGCGGCCCTCCTTCCACCCGTAGGTCCGGTAGTGCTCGTAGGCGTAGGCGAACGCGTCCTGGCCGGAGGCCGTCGCGGCCCGGGCCACGTCGAGGTTCGACAGGAGGTAGTACTCGGCGTCGAAGCCCGGATGCACGGCGAGGTCGGAGGTCCTGCCGATCGCGTCGTAGATCGGCCGGCCCTCGCCCTGGCCGTACTCGATGTAGTGCTTGAGCGGATCGATCCCGGCGGCCTTCACGTCCGGATTGCGGGCGAGGTAGAGCTCGTTGTCGAAGGCGGCCGACGGGTCGCGGCCCTGCTTCCAGCCGGCCTGGTCGTACTGCTCCAGCGGGTTCTGGCCGGCGGCGCGCACGTCCGGGTTGGCCGCGAGGTAGCCGGCGGTGGAGAACAGGGCATTCGGGTCGCGACCCTCCTTCCAGCCGTAGGTCGCGTAGTGGGTGTCGGCGTCCTGGCCGGCGGCGAGCACGTCCTTGTAGTTCGCGAGGTAGAACAGGTCGTCGACGAGCGGCGCCCCGTCGCCGGTCACCACCGTCGCGTCGGTGAAGAGGTAGCGCTCGAACCCGGTGACCCGGTCCCGGCCCTCCGGCCCGACGATCAGCGTGTAGGCGCCGTCGCGGGTGACGGTGGCGTCGGCGAGCCGCGAGTTGAACACCAGGGTGTCGGTCCCGGTCGGGCCCGTCGGGGTCCGGCCGCCGAGCAGGATGTCGTTGCCGGGCGAGTTGACGATGGTGTCGTCGCCGGCCCCACCGCTGACGATGTCGTCGAAGGCCGTGCCGGAGAGCGTGTCGTTGCCGTCCGTGCCGTTCCGGTTGATCCCCCGGGCCAGCACCGTGTCGCCGCGGGCGGCGAGGTTCTGGATCCGGGTGTCGCCGGCCGGCGCGGTGTCGGCGGTGCCGTAGGGAGTGGTGGCGTAGAAGGCGCGCAGGTACTCGGCGAGCGCGTCCTGCTCGGTTCCTTGCGCGGCGAAGGTCGCGGAGTTCGGCAGCGAGGAGCCGGGCCGCGCCGAGGCCAGCGCCACCTTGTTCTCGCCGAAGGCCGGGAAGGGGTAGTTGTCGCCCCCTAGGCCCGGCGCGGTCGCGGTGCCGGTCGCCAGGAAGTCGAGGGTGACGGTGCGGATGCCCCGGTTCGGGTCGCCGACGACTTGGCCGTTCTGCACCAGGGTGTCGAGGATCCGGCCGTTCTCGTCGATGATCGCGGCGTTGAGGATCCGCTGGCCCTCGCGGGTCACGGTGCCGTTGGCGTCGAGGGTCTGGGACTGCCTCGTGGCGTCGAAGGAGAAGCTCAGGCCGCCGATCTGCGGGAACTGGCCCGGCGTCGCGCCGGCGGCGGTCGCCGCCACCGCGTGCTCCAGGATCCGCTTCATCTCCAGCGCCGAGACCGTGGTGACGGCGAGCGCGTTGTTGAAGCGCAGCGAGTTGGTGACGTCGAGCTGCGAGATGTCGCCGGCCTGCTTGCCGGCGGAGGGGTTCGCGGCCGGGGGCAGTTCGGAGGTGCCGCCGCCCGCGGTCGAGAACGAGCCGATCGAGTCGCGCAGGCCCCCGCCGTTCTTGATCGAGACCGCGACGGAGGCATCGTACTGCTTGGCGTACCAGAGGTTGGCGTCGGCGGAGAGGTCGCCGAGGTTCGTCTCCTCGGTGCGGACCTCGCCGCGGCGCCCCTCGAGATAGACGCCGGTGCGGCCGAGGATGTTGCCGTCCTGCTGGCGGATGATGTCGGCGACGCCGGCGGTCTCCTGGATGCCGTCGTTGTTGACGTCGAGGCCCTCGATCATCTCGCGGACGAGGAAGCCCTTGCTGCCGGGCGTGAAGGCGGCCGCCGTCGAGCCCCAGAGCTGCGCCACCGTGGCGTCGTCGACCGCGACCGCGCCCGAGTTCTGCGGGGTGACCGAGTCGCGGATCACGTTGCCCTTGTCGTCGAAGGTGACGGTCAGGCGGCCGACATAGGAGTACTCGGAGGCGGTGTTGACCAGCGCCAGGGTCTGGCCCGAGGCGTTGGTGAAGAATTGCGGGTAGGTGCCGCCCGGGACGTCGCCGGGCAGGAGCCGGTCGTTGGAGTCGGAGAGGAGCGTGTGCGAGCCACCGCCGATCAGCACGTCGACGTTGCGCAGGAGCGGAGCGAGCGCCTGCTCGTTGGCGAGTTGCTGCAGGTGGGTGCCGACGATGACCTTGTTGAGGCCGGGATTGGCCGCCAGCACCCGGTCGACCTCGGCGTTGATCTGCTGGGCGAGCAGCGCGATCTCGTCGCGGCCGGTGAAGCCGTCGAGGGTCACGTTGCCGAGCGTGGTCAGCAGCGGCTCGAGCTGGGTGGTGGCGCCGATGAAGGCGATCGTCTCGCCGTTCTCGACGATGATCGTGGACTTCGCGATCTTGTCGGCGCCGGTACCGGTCTGGGTCGAGGTCGGGCCGGTCTGGGCGAAGGTGGCGGCGTCGCCGTCCCGGTGGACGAGGCCCGACAGCGCCGATTCCCGCGAGAAGTTGAGGTTCGTCGACAGGTAGGGGAATTGCGCGCCGACCCAGGTGTCGTCGGAAGCACCCGCCGCGGAACCGAGATTGGCCCCGACGATGTTGGCGACCTCGGTGGGGCCTGAGTCGAACTCGTGGTTGCCGAACACCGCGGCCTGGACGCCGATGATGTTCTGGATCGTGATGTCGGCCCGGCCCGGCGAGGCGGTGAGCCGGTTGTAGGCGTTGGCGCCCGACAACCCGTAGAGCTGGTTGTAGACGCCGTTATAGGTCGCGTTCAGCTGCGGGTCGGCGCCGGCGATGAAGAACGGGCTCGGGATCCAGCCGTCGCCGGTGGACAGGGTGATCGAGTTCGGGGTCGCGTCCTCGAGCTTGTCGACGATCGCCGCGAAGTTCGGCGCCCGCTGGGTCGCCAGCAGGCCGGCCTCCCAGTCCGAGGCGTGCAGGATCTGGAGCGTGTAGGTCATCGGAGCCGCCTGCCGGGTGGTGAAGTCGAGCTGGTCCTGGGCGAGGCCCGCGAAGGCGTTGCCGGCGGTGTCGGTGATCGCGCCCCGCGGCACGATCACGTCGTAGGCGGTGCCCGCCTTGAGGTCGGCGCTCGGGTCGATCGTCACGGTGTCGCCGCGGATCGAGACCTGGGCGGCGTCGGCGACCGCGATGGTGCGGGTGTCGCCCGCCCCGTCGGTGAGGGTGATCGACCCGGTGCCGGCCTTCACCGCCTCGCTGAAGCGCAAGGAGATGCTGGCGCCCGGGGCGATTCCGGTGGCGTCGTCGGCCGGGTTGGCGGAGACGAGGGTCGGGGCGGTCTGGTCGAGCTTGAGGCCGACCAGCACCGGGTCGTGGTCGGATTCCCGCGCCGCGACCTGGCCGTCGAAGTACGAGGGCGAGCGGCCGAAATCGAGGTTGTAGTCGATCGCGTCGGCCTCGTCGGCGTTGACGTGCCACTCGGTCACGCCCGTCACCTGGCCGTTGAGGCTGCCGTTGGCGAAGGCGTGGTCGAGGGCGCCGTAGGCCCCGTCGAAGACGTAGGAATACGGGTCGGCGAGGCGGTCCTCGGCGAGGTTGGTGAAGCCGCCGGCCTTGACGAGGTCGAGGGCGTCCTCCTTGAGGTAGGCGTTGAAGTCGCCGAGCAGGATCACGTCGCTGTCCCGCGTGCCGGTCGGCTTCGTCGCCACCCACCGGGTGAGCGCCTGCGCGGCGAGTTCGCGCTGCTGCTGCCAGGCGCCCTGGCCGTCGCCCTGGTCGGCGTCCGCCCCGGTGCCGGTGCCGCTCTTCGACTTCAGGTGGTTGACGACGGCCGTGAAATCCTCGCCCGTGGCGTTCTCCCGGAAGGTCACCGCAAGGGACGCGCGGCTGGTATTCGCCCCGTTGAAGACGTGGCCGATCGTGCTCTGCTGCAGGAGCGACGGATCGAGGCGCGCCACGTCCGAATCGTCGAGCGCCTCGATCGTGGTGTTGAGCGCGACGGTGACCTTGCTGGGCTTGTAGATGAAGCCGACCGCGATGGCGTCGCCGCCGAGGAACTGGCCCCGGTCGAGCTGGCTGCCCGGGTTCACGTAGGCGTAGGTGCCGGCGCCCGCACGGGCGTTGAGCTGGCCGACGAGGTACTCCAGCGCGTTGCCCGGGTTGCCGGGCTGGAACTGGTTCTCGAGCTCGGTCAGGCCGAGCACGTCGGCCCCGGTGCCGATCAGCGTGGTCACGAGCTTCTCGGTCTGGCGCGCCAGTTCCTCGCTCGTGTTGGCGCCCCGCGGCGCCTGGCCGATCGCGGTGAGCGAGCCCGACGAGGCGTTGAGCGTCGTGAAGTAGTTGAGGACGTTGAGGCTGCCGACCTTCAGCGTGCCGCCGACCGCGTCGGGCGCGCCGGGACGCGGATTGGCCTTGGCGAAGCTGTTGTCGCCGTCGTCGATCGCCCGCACCCGGAAGGCGTTGGTCGGGCCGTAGCCGAGCGTGCCGGTGAGCCCGGTCACGGTGTCGCCCATCCGGGGCGCCGTGGCGGTCGAGTAGGTCGGGCCGAACCCGTCGAGGGTCTCGATCGGCAAGTTCTGGGCGCTCGACCCGTCGTCGTAGGTGATCGAGCGCGCGGCGGTCCGGGCGAGGTAGGCGGCGTAATTGGCCGCGTTCGGCTCGAATTCGTTGGTGAAGGTCTCGGGGCGCCCGCCCGCCGCGAGGCGGATCTCGTTGAAGCGGTCGAGGTTGAACTGCTCGGAGATCGACAGCGTCTGCGGGAAGCGGACCAGCATGCCCTCGTAGCGCTCGAGGTCCGGTTGCGCCGTCGTGCCGGTGCCGACGGTGCCGGCGGCCGGGAGGGTGACGTCGACGGCCTGCGCCTTCACCTCGGCGGCCGAGAGCGCGCCGGCCTGGACGACCTGGATGCCGGCGGCGGCGCTGACCGTGAGCTGCGTCTCGCCGTTGAACTCGGTGACCGTGCCGGTGACCCGGACCCGGTCGCCCTCGGCGACGTCGACGAGGCGGTTGCCGGTGCCCTCGTAGACGAACAGCCCTTCCGAGGTCAGCGGGTCGGCATCCCGGTCGGCCTTCTCCTCCTGGAGGTAGAAGCCGCCGATGCTGCGCTTTCCGTCCGCGTCGCCGTTCTGGAAGTCGCCGACCACGATCGCCTCGACCGTGACGGTCCGGCCGACGAGGGGGCTCGCGCTGCCGGCGCCCTGCACCGCCGAGATCAGGGTGACGTCGTCGTTGACGATGGTGCCGGTGGCGGTGGCGTTGCCGGCGCTCAACGTCGCGGTGATGCCGGTCTGGTTCGAGGTCGCGCCGAGGAGCTTGAGCGCGAAGGTCTCGTTCTGCTCCGGCACTGCGTCGCCCTGCACCGTGACGCTGACCACCGCCGAGGCGGCGCCCGCCGGGATGGTGCCGGCGAGCGTGAGCGGCAGGGCAGGGCTCCCGGGGAAGTCGGCGGCATTCGCCGGGTTCGTGCCGGTGCCGGTGAGCTCGGCCGTGAAGGCGACGGCGCCGAGCGTGCCGTTCGAGCGCTGGACCGTGAAGCTGAAAGTCGTCGTGCCGCCGTTGCCCTCGGCCTGGCTCACGCTGAGCGAACCGGGCGCGAAGGAGATCTCCTGCGTCGCGCCCTGCGGCAGCGCGGCGTAGAGGGTCGCGCCGCCATTCGCCACTTCGTTCGCCGAAACCACCAGGTTCGTGCCGGTCGGGTTGCGGTCGGCGGCGATGAAGGTCAGCACCTCCGGGCCGAGATCGGCGGGAGAGCCGGCGAGGGGCGGCATGTAGGAGACGTAAGCGGCGTTCGCCGGGTCGGTCACGTCGTAGACGAGGATGCCGCTCTGGCGCTCCAGGCCGACGAAGGCGTAGATCCGGCCGTTGACCGTGCCGACGGTGATGCCCTCGGGCTCCGGGCCCTTGTTGTCGGAGCGGTCGTCCGGCGTGTTGGCGACGGTCTGGTCGTTGTTGAACCGCTCCGGCGCGATCTGGGCGAAGATCTTTTCGAATTCCCCGCCGGTCTCCCGCACCTTGGTGATGGTCCCGTCCGGGTTCTGGCGGAAGATCGAGATGCCGCGGCCGCCCAGCGTGTTGAGCTGGTCGATCACCCCGTCGCCGTTGGTGTCGCCGGTGCGCAGCAGCACGTTGAGGCGGGCATAGGCCGGGTCGGCCTTGAGCGCCTGCAGCTCCGGCGTCAGGCGGCTGTTGGCGATCGTGCTCAGGCGGGCGACGTCGTTCGCGTCGTCGGCGCCGCCGATGACCCGCTGGTCGCCCTCGTTGGCGGTCACGAAGTAGGTCGCGCCGCCGGTGGTGAAGGAGGCGATGCTCTCGGGCTGGAGCAGGCCGTAGATCGGGGCGTTCGCCGGGGTCGTGGCGATCCGGATCGAGGCGGTGCCGCCTGGACCGTCGCGGTCGGAGGCGTCGAACTCGTTGCCGGGCAGCGCGTGGTTGACCGCGCCGAGCGGCTGGATCGCGATCGGCGCCGTGCCCGGGTTGGCCAGGTCGATCACCGCGACGCCGTTCACCTCCTGCAGGGTGACGTAGGCGAAGCGGTTGTCGGGCGAGATCGCGATGTATTCGGGCTCGATGTCGGCGGCGGCCGCGTTGCCCGGCGTGATCGCCAGCCCCTGGGCGCGCAAGGTCGCCTCGGCGCCGTTCAGGCCCGTGAACCCGACGGTCGTGGCGAGCGAGGCCGTGGCGGCCCCGCCCGAGACGTCGATGATCGAGACGCTGCCGAGCGGGTTGCTCCCGGCGCTCGCCTGCTCGCCCTCGTTGGCGACGAGGAGGCGGCCGCCGTCGCGGGTGAAGACGATCTGGTCGGGGCCGACCCCGACGGCGAGCGAGCGCTGGAGCGCGCCGTCGGCGTTGAACAGCGCGACGCGGCCGGGCGCGTCCCCGGTGGCGTTGGCGTAGGCCACCGCCACGAGGCCGTTGAAGACCGCGACGGAGTTGACCGAGCCGTACTGCTCGAGACCCGACAGCAGGATCTCGCCGGTCTTGCGCAAGCCGCCGGCGGCGTCGAGGGCGACGATCTCGATCCGGTTCTCGTTGGTGTTCTGGACGTAGAGCCGGCTCGTCGAGGAATCGTAGGCCACGACCTCGGCGTTCGGCGCGATCGCCGTGGCGGCGTCGTTGGTGGTGGCGTAGGCGCCGAGCCGCACGAGCCGGAGCGCGTTCGTCGCGGACGGCGGCGTCGTGGCGGTGGCGCCGGACAGGCCCTGGAGCGAGGGCGCCGCATCGAAGATCGCGGTGCCGTTGACGAGCGTCGTGGCCATGGCTTCCAGTGTCTCCGGGCGCGCGGGAACGGCGGCGGCAACCGGGCGCGGCGCCACCCTTCAGCGCGAAGCTGTTAGGTCTTGCAGGGAGAGGAGGGCGCGCAGCGGCGGGGAGCTCGCCCGCGATCGTTCGGCGTGTCTAACCGGGAGGGCGAGGCTGCCTTGTTACAGCATGTTTCGAACTGTGTTCGCTCTGTATGGGCGTTTTGCGACAGCGCTGTGAAGGTTGACGGCGGGCTGCCGGAGCCGCTCTCGGGCGCGCGGTCGTAGACGTCGCTCGTTCGCGGAAAGAAGCCCGGCCGGCTCGTTTCCCAGGCGTCACGTCCGCGGAGAGGCACGGGCAAGGCACGCCGCCGCCGGATCGTCGCGACGAGCCTGACACCCCCGGTCGTTTCCGGGCCGCGAAAGCGGAGCCCGGAATCCAGAAATCACAGGTGGTTCAGACATGAGCGGGCCGCGCTCCGCATCGCCCTGCACGACTTGCGGTTCTGGATTCCGGGCTCTCGCCTTCGACGAGCCTCGGGAGGACGCGGAGAGTGCCGGCTCCGGTGCGGCACACGAAGCGAGCGGATCGACCGCATCGGATTCGTCGTCATGTCGAATAGAATAAATATTCGATAGGCCACCCCGGGCTCTCCGGCTGCGCCGAACCCCGGGATGACACGGAATATCGAAAACCGAGCGGCGAATCCGGCCCGCCCTTACTGCGTCCCGCCCTTCGCTTCCTTCTGGAACTCCTCGATCACGTCCTTGCCGACGCGCTTCGCCATGTCGGCGGTGACCGGCTCGAGTGCCGCCTTCCAGGCCGCCTTCTCGTCGGGGGTCAGCTCGATGAAGGTGGTCTTTCCGGACTTCTTCATCTCGTCGAGGGCGTCGGCGTTGTCCTTGTCGGCGACCTGGTTGGCGTAGACGGTCGCCTCCTTCATCGCCTTGTCGAGCTCGGTCCGCACCTCGGGCGGCAGGCCGTCCCAGAACTTCTTGTTGGTGATCACCGCGTAGCCGATATAGCCGTGATCGGAGAGCGTGATGTATTTCTGCACCTCGTGGTGCTTCTGGGTGAACATGTTCGAGGGCGTATTCTCCGAGCCGTCGACCACGCCGGTCTGCATGCCCTGGTAGACCTCCGAGAAGGCCATCACCTGCGGGATCGCGCCGAGCGCCCGGAACTGCGCCTCCAGCACCTTCGAGGACTGGATCCGCATCTTCTGGCCGCGGAAGTCGGCCGGCATCCGCAGCGGCTTGTTGGCGCTCATCACCTTGAAGCCGTTGTCCCAGTAGGCCAGCCCGGTGATGCCCTTCGACTGCAGCTTGTCGAACAGGCGCTTGCCGAGCGCGCCGTCGGTGACCCGCCGCAGGGCCGCCTTGTCGGGCAGGATGTAGGGCAGGTCGAAGACCTCGAACTCCTTGGCGCCGAGCGGCCCGAACTTCGCCAGCGAGGGCGCCAGCATCTGCACCGCGCCGAGCTGGAGCGCCTCGACCTCCTCCTTGTCCTTGAACAGCTGCGAGTTCGGGTAGACCTCCACCTTCACCTTGCCGTTCGTGTACTTCTCGGCCAGTTCCTTGAACTTGTCGGCGCCGCGGCCCTTCGGGGTGTCCGGCGCGACCACGTGGCTGAACTTGATCACGATCGGCGCCTGCGCCAGCGCCGCCCCCGACAGGAGCATCAGGGCAGTGCCGGCCGCGAGGGCGCGGCGGGTCAGAGTCAGCATGGCGTTTCCTCGTCCTCGTTCTGGTTTGGCCGCGAGGCTGACAGTTCGGGCCCGCCGGCGCAATGCGCCGATCGCCTAACCCCCGGATTCCGCCTCCATGTGGACTTGGCCGTTGCAGGCCGTCCAGCCGCGAAAGCCCTCGCCCTCCCGCCGTCCCGCCACCGCGAAGCGTGCGCCCGCGATCATCGGCGCGACGCCGCGGTAGCGGAACCGGGCCGGCACCCGGCCGAGGCGCGCGGCCGCGAGGTTGAGGAGCAGGCTCGCCTGCATCGGCCCGTGCACCACCAGGCCGGGATAGCCCTCGACCTGCGTGGCATAGGGGTGATCGTAGTGGAAGCGGTGGCCGTTGAAGGTCATGGCCGAGTAGCGGAACAGCAGCACGGAATTGGCCTCGACCGACCAGGCCGCTTCGTCCTCCGCCGGGGCGGGCTTTGCCGCCGGCGCGGCGTCGCCCGGCCGGCTCGCCTCGCGGTAGACGATGTCCTGCCGGTCGCGGATCGCCGGGCCCCGCTCGGTCAGGTACTCGTGCCGCACGGTGACGAAGCACAGCGTGCCGGTGCGGCCCCGCTTCACCTGGACGTCCGAGACCGTCTCGCGCCGCACGACCCGGTCGCCGACGCGCAAGGGGGCCAGGGTCTCGACCTCGCCGCCGGCCCACATCCGCCGCGGCAGCGGCACCGGCGGCAGGAACCCGCCCTTCGCCGCGTGCCCGTCGGGCCCGAGCGCGTCGGCGGCCGGCGTCTCGGGGGCGAGGCACCAGTGGAGCGCCAGCGGGGCCTCGCCGTCGGCCACCGGGGCGAGGTGGGGCGCCAGCGTCGCCCGGTACTCGGCCACGAGGCGCGGCGTCACGAAGTCCTCGACCTCCCGGGTCCGGCCGATCCAGCCGCGCAGGTGGTCGATGTCAATCTCGGGCATCACGGTGTCCTCAGTCCCTCGGCCGCGCCGTACCGGCGTCTCCACCGTATATCGGCCCCTCTTCGCGCCTGCACACCTGCCGCCTGGACCGCGCCCCGGCCCGGTGCTTAACTTCCTGTCAACAAAGACCAAGGTGGAGACGTCACGTGGCTGCGCAGCACAGGTGCATCGCGATCGTCGGTCCGTTCCAGAGCGGCAAGACCGCCCTGCTCGAGGCCATCCTCCATCGCACCGGCGCGATCGACCGGCCCGGGCGCGCCGGTGCCAGGGTCGGCGACACCTCGCCCGAGGCACGGGCCCACGGCATGAGCGTCGAGCCGGCCTTCGCCACCGCGCGCTTCCTCGGCGAGGCCTTCACCTTCGTCGATTGCCCGGGCTCGATCGAGTTCGGCCACGACCTCGCGGCGGTGCTGCCGGCGTGCGACGCCGCGATCGTGGTCTGCGAAGCCGACGAGCGCAAGCGGCCGGCCCTGGAACTGACCCTGCGCACGCTCGAGGCCGCCGGCATCCCGCGCCTCCTCTTCATCAACAAGGCCGAGACCGCGGCGGGTAGCTTGCGCGACGCGCTGGCGCTGCTCCAGCCCGCCTCGCGGGTGCCGCTGCTGATGCGCCAGATCCCCTTGATCGAGGGCGAGGCGGCGGTCGGCTTCATCGATCTCGCGCTCGAGCGCGCCTTCATCTGGCGCGAGCAGGCGCAGAGCGAGGTGGTGGCCCTGCCCGACGGCGAGCTGCCGCGGGAGAAGGCCGAGCGCTACACGATGCTGGAGCGCCTGGCCGACCACGACGACGCGCTGATGGAGGATCTGATCGCCGAGGTCGAGCCGCAGGCCGACCGGGTCTTCGCCGATCTCGCCGACGAGCTGCGCCGGGGCCAGGTCGTCTCGGTGCTGTTCGGCTCGGCCGAGCACGGCCACGGCATCACCCGCCTGCTGAAGGCGCTCCGTCACGAGGCGCCGGGCCTGCCCGAGACGCGAGGGCGCCTCGGCGTCGCCGAGGAGGGGGCGCCGCTGGTCCAGGTGATGAAGACCCTGCATACCGGCTTCGGCGGCAAGCTCTCGGTCGGCCGGGTGCTGCGCGGCGTCGTCCGCGAGGGCGAGGGGGTGACGGGCGCGGGCGGCGGCACCGCCCGGGTGGCGGCGCTGACCCAGCTCGCGGGGGCGGCCGGCAGCCGGCTCCCGGAATTGCGGGCGGGCGAGGTCGCGGGCCTCGCCAAGCTTGATCCCGTCGCCACCGGCGAGACCCTGACGACCGGCCCCGAGGCGCCCGGCGCCCTCGTGGACCTGCCGGCGCCCGAGCCCGTCCACGCCCTGGCTTTGCGGGTGCGCGACCGCAAGGACGACGTCCGCCTCTCGGCCGCCCTGACGAAGCTCGCCGAGGAGGACCCGGCGCTGATCGTCGAGCACCGCGCCGAGCTCGGCGACCTGCGCCTGTCGGGCCAGGGCGAGATGCACCTGCGGGTCGCGGTCGAGCGGCTGGCCTCGCGCTTCGGCATCGGGGTCGAGACCGAGCGGGCGCGGGTCGCCTACCGCGAGACGGTCCGGGGACCCGCCGAGGCGCGGGCGCGGCACAAGAAGCAGACCGGCGGCCATGGCCAGTTCGCCGACGTCGCCCTGGCGGTGCGGCCGCTGAAGCGGGGCGAGGGCTTCTCGTTCGAGGACGAGGTGGTGGGCGGCGCGGTGCCGCGCCAGTACATCGCCTCCGTCGAGGCCGGCGCCCGGGCCTTCACCGCCAAGGGGCCGCTCGGCTTCCCCGTCGTCGACATCGCCGTGACGCTCAAGGACGGCGCCGCCCACGCGGTCGATTCCTCGGACGCCGCCTTCCAGGCCGCGACGCGCCTGGCGCTGGAGGACGCGCTCGCCAAGGCCGGGCCGGTGCTGCTGGAGCCGATCCTGGCGGTGTCGATGGCGGTGCCGAGCGGCGCCACCGCGAAGGCCACCGGCCTCGTCACCGCCCGCCGCGGCCAGATCCTCGGCTTCGATGCCCGCCCCGGCTGGTCCGGCTGGGACGTGGTCGACGCGCTGATCCCCGAGGCCGAGATGACCGACCTGATCGTCGAATTGCGCTCGGCCACCGCGGGCGTCGGCACCTTCACCACCCGCTTCGACCATCGCGCGGAGCTGACAGGCCGCGCCGCCGACGCGGTGCTGGCGCGCCAGCCGGTGCGCAAGGCGGGGTAGGACCCCCTACACGACGTGATCCGGCGCCAGCGCGCAGGCCGGTCCTCCCGCCAGTTCCACCTGCAGCGTCACGTGGGCGATGCCGAAGCGGCGGCGCAAGGTCGCGGCGCACTCGTCGAGGAAGGCGTTGCCGGGGTGGCCGTCGGGCATCACCAGGTGGGCGGTGAGCGCCGTCTCGGTGGTGCTCATCGGCCAGACGTGGAGGTCGTGGACCTCCGCCACGCCCGGGCGCCCGGCGAGGCAGGCCCGCACCTCGGCCGGGTCGATGCCCGGCGGCACGGCGTCGAGGGAGAGCACGACGCTGTCGCGCAGGAGCCCCCAGGTGCCGGCGACGATCACCGCCACGATGACGAGGCTGGTCACCGGATCGACCCAGGTCCAGCCGGTCCACAGGATCACGAGGCCCGCCACCACGACCCCGGCCGAGACCGCGGCGTCGGCCAGCATGTGCAGGTAGGCGCCGCGCACGTTGAGGTCGCCCTTGCGGCCGGACGCGAACAGCCAGGCGGTGATCCCGTTCACCGCGATGCCGATCAGCGCCACGATCGTGACGGTCAGGCCCGGGACGGGGGCGGGGGCGCTGAACCGCTGCACCGCCTCGAGCGCGATGGCGCCGACCGCGACCAGCAGGAACACCGCGTTGAACAGGGCGGCGAGGATCGAGGACGAGCGCAGGCCGTAGGTGAACCGCGCCGTCGGCCGGCGCCGGCCCAGCGTCGCCGCCGCCCAGGCGACGACGAGGCCGAGCACGTCGGACAGGTTGTGGCCGGCATCGGCGAGCAGCGCCACCGAGTCGGTCAGGAACCCGTAGGCGCCCTCGATCAGCACGAAGCCGGTGTTGAGCGCGATGCCGATCGCGAAGGCGCGGCCGAAATTCGCCGGGGCATGGACGTGGCCGGGGCCGTGCGCGTGGCCTCCGCCGTGGTGACGGTGACCGTGATCATGGCCGGAGTGATCATGGCCGGAGTGATCATGGCCGGAGTGATCGTGTTCGCCGTGCGCGTGGTCGTGGTGCTGGCCCATGCCCGGTCCCTGATCCTGCGCCCGGGCCGTTCCGGGCGGGCGCGCCCGTATCTTTAGGGCGGACCCCGCGGGACGGCGAGCCCCGCGGGGTGGGAGCCTCAGCCGGCGGCGAGGCGCAGGGCCGCCTCCGTCAACGCCCCGTCAGGCCGGATCATCTGGTCGAGCACCGTGAAATGGTCGTCGCCCGGCAGCGGCAGGAGGTCGCCGGGGAGCCCGGTCCCGGCCCAGGCGGCCTGGTAGACCTGCGACTGGCGGCACAGCTCCGGCAGCTCGCCAGCCCCATACGCCACGGTGAGCGGCCCGGCTTGGGCCGGCAGGTGGCGGATCGGCGAGAGCGCCGCCACCTCGTCGTCGGTGAGATGGAGGGCGTCGTCGAGGGCCGTGCGGCGGATCGGCGCGAGGTCGAAGACGCCGGAGACGGCCAGCCCTGCATCGACTTCGGGACAGGCCATGGCGAGCGCCGCGAGGTGGCCGCCAGCCGACCAGCCCGAGACGACGAGGCGCGGCGGGCTCGCATGGGCCCGCAGGCGGGCCAGGGCCGCCGGGATCTCGGCGCAGAGCGCCGTCATCGTCGCCTCGGGGCAGAGGGTGTAGCCGATCATCGCCACGTCGAGGCCGCGCGCCAGCGGGCCCTCGGCGAGCGCCGAGAAGCCGTGCTTGTCGTTGCGCTGCCAGTAGCCGCCGTGGATGAAGGCCAGCAGAGGCGCTCCCGCACGGCCGCAGCGGAAGAGGTCGAAACGCTGCCGCACGCCGTGGCCGTAGGGCTGGTCGAGCTCGCCGGCATTCGCCTCGCGAAAGGCCGCGCTGCGCTCGCGCAGGCCCGCCATGAAGGCGCTGCTGCCGGCGACCGCACCGGAATTGTCGTAGGCCCTGCTGAGCGTCGCGCGGTCCATCCCGCGCCAGTCGCCACCCGCCATCGTCGTCCTCCGAGAGAGTTTCGAAGCGTGTCCGACCGGCAAGAACAGTCCCACGGATTCTTCTTCATCCCACCCGCGACCTCATCCTGAGGTGCCGGAGGCCTCGAGGGAGGGGTCCGGAAGTCTCGGCGATCCCCGGGGCCCTCCTTCGAGGCTCCCGTCGGTCGCACCTCGGGATGAGGTCGCGGGCGGGAGGACGCGTCTCGTTCCGGTCGGACAAGCTCCCTGCGGGACGATAACCCATGAACGGCAAGGGGCGGCCCCGCGCCGCGCGCAGGGCCGCCCCCTTTTTCTGATGGCCGGGGCCTTGAGGGCCCCGGATGGTCGCTTACTCGGCGGCCTGGAGGGCCGGGACCGGGCCGATCTCGTCCTCGAGCGGCATCGGGTTGCCGTCGAGGGCGGCCTTCAGGCGGTCCATGTCGACCTCACCTTCCCAGCGGGCGACCACGATGCAGGCGACCGCGTTGCCGATGAAGTTGGTGAGCGCCCGGCACTCCGACATGAAGCGGTCGATGCCGAGGATCAGCGCCATGCCGACGACCGGCACGGAGGGGACCACCGCGAGGGTCGCGGCGAGGGTGATGAACCCTGAGCCGGTGACGCCGGCCGCGCCCTTGGACGAGAGCATGGCGACGAGGAGCAGCAAGGCCTGCTCGCCGTAGGTGAGGGGCGTGTCCGTCGCCTGGGCGATGAACAGGGCCGCCATGGTCATGTAGATGTTGGTGCCGTCGAGGTTGAACGAGTAGCCGGTCGGGACCACCAGGCCGACGACGGGCTTCGAGCAGCCGGCACGCTCCATCTTCTCGAGCAGCGAGGGCAGGGCCGACTCGGAGGACGAGGTCCCGAGGACGAGCAGCAGCTCCTCCTTGATGTAGCGGATCAGCTTGACGATCGAGAAGCCGTTGTAGCGGGCCACCGCACCGAGGACGAGGAAGACGAAGATCGCCGAGGTCAGGTAGAACGCGCCGACGAGGTAGGCGAGGTTGGCGAGCGAGGCGATGCCGTACTTGCCGATGGTGAAGGCCATCGCGCCGAAGGCGCCGATGGGAGCGACCTTCATGATGATGTGGACGACGCCAAAGATCGCCTCGGACAGGATCTTGATGAAGTCGAGGACCGGCTTGCCGCGCTCGCCGAGGAAGGCGAGGCCGAAGCCGAACAGCACCGAGAAGAACAGGACCTGCAGGATCTCGCCGCCCGAGAACGCACCCACCGCCGTCGACGGGATGATGTTCATCAGGAAGTCGGTGATCGTCTGCGTCTTCGCCTTCTCGGCGTACATCGCGATCTGCTTGGGATCGAGCGACTTCGGATCGATGTGCATCCCTGCGCCCGGCTGGACGAGGTTCGCAATGATCAGGCCGACGATCAGCGCCAGCGTCGAGAAGGTGAGGAAGTAGACCAGCGCCTTGCCGCCGACCCGGCCGACCTTCTCGAGGTTGGTCATGCCGGCGATGCCGGAGACCACGGTGAGGAAGATCACCGGGGCGATGATCATCTTGACGAGCTTGATGAAGGCGTCGCCGAGCGGCTTCATGTCGGCGCCGAGCTGCGGGTAGAAGTGCCCGAGCGTGATGCCGATCGCGACCGCGACCAGGACCTGGAAGTAGAGGGTCTTGTAGATCGGCTTGGGCTTCGGCGGCGCGTGCGGCGCGGTCAGCGGCGACGGGACGGTGGTGGCCATTGGACGTTCTCCCTGCATGGCGGGTGACGGGACGGCGTTGGCGGCGGTGAGCCGCGGTGACGCTCTTGCTCTTGGCCGCGAGGCAGGGTCTGCCTCGCAGCGATCATCGACCTTTTCGCGGTCCTGCCGGGCACCGGCGGGCCGCGGACGGATACACAATGGCAACCGGCGTGCCAGCCGGCGGAAAATCGCAATTTTTTGTTAAGTGACGACCAATAAAAGGCTTTTTCAAAACCTGGAGGAGACGTCCCGGTGGAACCTTCCGGTGTGCCGCAACGTCGACCGCGGAACCGTGCGGAAATCCGCAACGCCCCGGAGCCGGGTCCGCCGCCCCGCCGGGCGGCCCCGGCCGGCTGGCGCGCGTGGCTGCGCTCCCCGGCGCTGCCATGGACCTTGAGCCTCGCGGCGGTGCTGGCGGCCGCGATCGTCGCCGGCCGGATCGCCGAGCGGGCGGCGCTCGCCGACCTGCGGCGCTCGGCGAATTCCACGCTCGCGCTCCAGGTCGCCGCGTTCCGCACCGAGATGCAGAAGCAGGGCTCGCTGCCGCTGGCGCTCGCGAGCGACCCGGAGATCGCCGCGGTGGTGGGCGCCTCCCCGGATCCGGCGCTCATCGCCCGGGTCGACGACCGCCTGGCCGAGATCGCCCGCGCCTCGGGGGCGGCCGTCATCTACGTCATCCGCCGGGACGGCACGGCGGTGGCGGCGAGCAATGCCGGCGAGCCGGGCAGCTTCGTCGGCGCGGTCTACGCGTTCCGGCCCTACTTCCAGCAGGCGCTCGCCGAGGGGGCGGGCCGGCAATTCGCGCTCGGCACCGTCAGCGGCCGGCCCGGCCTCTATCTCAGCCGCCGGGTCGCCGGGCCGGACGGACGGACCGGGGTGGTGGTGGTCAAGGTCGAGTTCGACGCCATCGAGGACGCCTGGCGCGATTCCTGGACGAAGGGCGGCGAGACCGTGATGGTCACCGATCCCCGCGGCATCGTCCTGATGGCGAGCGAGCCGGCCTGGCGCTTCGGCACGATGCGGCCGGTGCCGGACGAGGAGCGCCGGCTGATCCGCGAGCGGCTCGAATTCGGCGCGGCGCCGCTCAGCCCCCTGCCGCTCTACCCCTCCTCGGACGGCTCGGGCCTCGTGCGGGTCGGCAGCGGCGCGCAGCCGGCGCGCCTGGCGCTCCCCCTCGACGCCCCGATCCCGGGCACGACCTGGCGGCTCCATACCCTGACGCGGATCGGCGTCGCGGTGGCGCGCGAGCGGGTCCAGGCCCAGGTCATCGCCGGCCTCGCGGTCGGCCTCGCCTGCCTCGGCCTCGCCGAGATCGTCGGCCGGCGCCGGCGCCTGCGGGACAGCCTCGCCGAGGCGGCGGCGCGGCGCACCGAGCTCGAGGAGCGGGTGCGGGCGCGGACGCAAGCCCTCACGGAAGCCAACCAGAAGCTCAAGGCCGAGATCGCCGAGCGACGGCGCGCCGAGGCCGACCGCCAGCGCCTCGGGCGCGAGCTCGCCCATGCCGGGCGCCTCGCGGCCTTAGGCCAGTTCGCCGCCAGCATGGCGCACGAGATCAACCAGCCGCTCGCCGCGATCCGCTCCTACGCCGACAATGCCGGCATCCTGATCCAGCGCGGGCGGCTGCCGGAGGCGGCCGAGAACCTGTCGGCGGTCGGCCGCCTGACCGAGCGCATCGCCGGGCTGACGCGCCAGCTCAAGGGCTTTGCCCGCAAGGCCTCCGGGCGCCGCGACCCGGTGGCGCTGGTGAGCGTGGTGCGGGCGAGCCTGGAGGTGGTGGAGGGGCGGCTCTCCGGCATCGACCTCGCCCTCGCGCTTCCCGAGCCCTCGCCTTATGTCCTGGGGGAGGGGCCGCGGCTGGAGCAGGTCGTGGTCAACCTGGTGCAGAACGCCCTCGACGCCGTCGCGGGCGCGAAGAATCCACGCATCGCCGTGACGGTGCGGGTCACGGGGGAGCGCGCGGTGCTGGAGGTGGGCGACAACGGCGGCGGGCTGCCGGACGGGGGAGGGCAGGTCTTCGACGCGTTCTTCACCACCAAGGCCAACGGCCTCGGCCTCGGGCTGGCGATCTCGCGCGGCATCGTCGAGGATTCCGGCGGCACGCTCTCGGCCGGCGCCTCGCCGGAGGGCGGTGCCCTGTTCCGGGTCGATCTGCCGCTCGCCCCCGCCGGCGCCGGAGGTCCCCCCGCATCGACCGGAGCCGCCGCATGAGCTCAAGCGCCAACCGCGTGGTCTTCGTCGACGACGAGGAGGAGGTGCGCCGCGCCAACGGCCAGAGCCTCGACCTCGCCGGCTTCACGGTCGAGACCCATGCCGACGCCGAATCGGCCCTGCGGGCGATCCTCGCCGATCCACCGGGCGTCGTCGTCACCGACGTGCGCCTGCCGGGGCTCGACGGGCTCGGGCTGTTCTCGGCCCTCCAGGAGGCCGATCCCGAATTGCCGGTGATCCTGATCACCGGACACGGCGACATCACCATGGCGGTCCGGGCGATGCGCTCGGGCGCCTACGACTTCCTGGCCAAGCCCTACCCGGCCGAGACCCTGGTCGCCTCGGTGCGCCGCGCCCTCGAGCGCCGCAGCCTGGTGCAGGAGAACCGCAGCTTGCGCGCCCGCCTCGACGCCGCGGTGGCGGAGGACCCGGCCTTCCTCGGCATCTCCCCGGGCATCACCCGCCTGCGCCAGTTCGTGCGCGAGGTGGCGCAGGCCGACGTCGACGTCATGGTGCTGGGCGAGACGGGATCGGGCAAGGAGGTGGTGGCGAGCGCGCTCCACCGCTGGAGCCGCCGGGCCAAGGGCAACTTCGTCGCGATGAATTGCGGGGCGCTCCCCGACACGGTGGTCGAGAGCGAGCTCTTCGGCCACGAGGCCGGCGCCTTCACGGGCGCGCTCAAGAAGCGGGTCGGGCGCATCGCGCATGCCGACGGCGGCACGCTCTTCCTCGACGAGATCGAGAGCATGGCGCTCACCATCCAGGTCAAGCTCCTGCGGGTGCTGCAGGAGCGGGTGGTGGAGCCGCTCGGCACCAACGCGATCCAGCCCGTCGACATGCGGGTGGTGGCCGCGACCAAGATCGACCTCGGCCAGGCCGCGGCCCAAGGCACGTTCCGCGACGACCTCTACTACCGGCTGAACGTCGTCTCGGTGGCGATCCCCCCCTTGCGCGAGCGGCGCGAGGACGTGGCGCTGCTGTTCGAGCACTTCCTGCGCAAGGCCGCCGCCCGCTTCAGCCGCGAGCCGCCGCCGGTGACCCCGGCGATGCGCGAGCACCTGAGCCGGCACGACTGGCCGGGCAACGTGCGCGAGCTCGGCCACTTCGCCGAGCGCTGCGCGCTCGGCTTGAATCCCACCGGCCCGGCCGTGCCTGAGCCCGCGAAGGCGGCGACGCTCGCCGAGCAGATGGACCGCCACGAGCGCGGCCTGATCCGCGACGAGCTGATCATGGCCGGCGGCGACGTGCGGGTGGCGGCCGAAGCCCTCGGCACGCCGCGAAAGACCCTCTACGACAAGATCGCCCGCCACGGCCTCGACCCGAACGATTACCGCTAGGAGCGCTTCGGCGGAGCGGACCGGAAGGAGATCCGGGAGAGGGTGAGGCCTGCGGACGGCCCAGCGCCCCCAGCAGCACGGCCGAGCCCGGCCGTCGTGCGCGGCGATCGGCCCGGCTGCGCGAGGAGCCGATCTCGGCGCCATGCCGATATTCCAGCATCCCGGCTGCCATGACCAGGGCGGATGAGACGCGAACCCTCGTCGTGGCTTCTCGACGTCAGATCGGGATCGGGAACGCGGCCGACTGCTTGACCGTCTGCATGGGAATGTCGGTCTTGATGCTACGCAACCCCCTAATCCGGGCAAGGTGTTCGATCTGAAACCGCCGGTAGGCGTCGAGATCCTTCACCAGCACGCGCAACAGAAAATCGCAATCGCCCGCCATCAGGTGACACTCCGCCACCTGCGGCAGCTTCTGCACTGCCGCAACGAATGCGCTGACCGTTTCCTCGTCCTGCCCCGTCAGCCAGACCCGCGCGAAGATGGTCATTCCGAGGTCGATCTTGGACGGGTCGAGCTGGGCGGTGTAGCCGGCGATCACGCCCGCCTCCTCCAGCCGCCGGACCCGCCGCAGGCAGGGGGACGGGGACAGCCCGACCTCCTGCGCGAGGTCGACGTTCTGCAAGCGGCCGTCGCGCTGCAAGGCGCTCAGGATCCGGCGGTCGATGGCGTCGAGCTCCATCGGCACACCATGCCCTCGAACCCATCGCTAGCGCAACAAAATTGCGCCTTGGAGCCCCTTGCCGTCGTAGAACGCAACCAACTGCCGAAGGCGCCGGCGTAGACTGCCTCGAGAGAAGGGTGGGGCATGACAGGCTTGGACGTTGGCATCACGGAGGACGCGGCCACCGGGCGCGGCGCTGAACTCCTGCGGGGCGCAACCGCCGCGCTGCCGGTGATGGTGGGATTTATCCCCTTCGCACTGGTGCTGGGGGCGCAGGCGGTCCGGAAGGGCATCAGCCCCATCGAGGTGCCGCTGATGACCGGCCTGAACTTCGGCGGCGGCTCAGAGTTCGCCGCCGTCGAGTTGTGGACCTCGCCGCCTCACCTCCTGCTCATCGTGGCGATGACGTTCCTGGTGAACAGCCGCCACCTGCTGATGGGGGCGGCGCTCGCCCCGCATCTGCGCGACCTGCCCAGAAGCCGCACCCTCCCGGCCCTCTTCTTCATGTGCGACGAGAGCTGGGCCATGGGGCTGGCCGATGCCAAGCGACGGGCGAGCGGGTTCAGCCTGCTCTACTACCTCGGCGTTTCCGCCGGGCTCTACCTCACGTGGGTCGTCTTCACGGCGCTGGGTGCGCTGCTCGGGCCGACGATCGGCGACGTCACCGTCTACGGGTTCGACATGGCCTTCCCGGCCGTGTTCCTGGTGTTGCTGCGCGGCATGTGGAAGGGGGCCAGGGCTGCTGCGCCGTGGCTGATCAGCCTCGTGGTCGCCGCCGCCGTCCACCTGCTCTTGCCGGGAGCCTGGCACGTCGCCGCCGGTGCGCTGTCGGGCGTGACGTGGGCTTACGCTCAGGCGGGACGGGCACGATGATCCAGACCTCGACCCTTCTGACGATCGGCCTGATGGCGCTGGTCACGTACCTAACGCGCATCCTCGGCTACGTCGCCCTACGCGATCGCGCGCTGAATGCCCGCACGACGGCGGTTCTCGATGCCGCGCCCGGTTGCGTGCTGATCGCGGTGATCGCCCCGGCCTTCGTGGTGAACCGACCGGCGGACCTGGTCGCGCTGGCGGTCACGCTGGCGGCGGCGACGCGCCTGCCCTTGCTGCCCACCGTCCTGATCGGCGTCGCGGCAGCCGGCCTGCTCCGACATCTCCTAGGTTGAGGACGCGATGCAGACGGCGGATGATTGGATTGACGGCCCGCACGGGCGGCTGTTCGCGCGATCCTGGACCCCCGACACACGGGGCGCGGGCGAGCGTCCGAGCTTTCTCCTGTTTCATGAGAGCCTTGGTTGCGTCGAGGTCTGGCGCGACTTCCCGGAGCGGCTGGCCTCCGCCACCGGCCTGCCGGTCGTCGCCTACGACCGGCTCGGGTTCGGCCGGTCGGACCCGCATCCCGGCATTCTGCCGCTCGACTTCATGCAGGACGAAGCCGCCGGCGCCGTCCCCGCCCTGATCGCTCGGCTCGGCCTCGGCCGGTTGATCGCGTTCGGTCACAGCGTCGGCGGCGCGATGGCGGTTGCCACCGCCGCCCGTGATCCCGACCGCTGCGCCGCCGTCATCACCGTGGGGGCACAAGCCTTCGTCGAGGAGCGCACCCGGACCGGGATCATCGAGGCGCGCCGCGTGCTCCGGAGTCCCGATCAGCTCGCACGGATCGCCCGATACCACGGCGACAAGGCGCGGTGGGCTCTCGATGCCTGGACGGAGACCTGGCTCGATCCGGCCTTTGCCGGCTGGACCCTCGATGAAGATCTCGCCCGCGTGCGTTGCCCGCTGCTGGCGCTCCACGGCGACCGGGACGAGTACGGCTCGCGGGCCTACCCTGACCGCATCGCACGCCACGCTGGAGGACGGTCCGAGGTCGTGCTGATCGAGGATTGCGGGCATGTCCCGCACCGAGAGCGGCCGGATGCGGTGCTGCAAGCGGTCACGCGGTTTCTCGGCCGGTGCGCCGTCCCGTAAGCCGGCCCCAGGATCACGCCCGCTTCAGTCCGCGACCCGGACGTCCAGAACCGACCGGCGGAGTTACGCTGTCCATGCTCGGCCGCCCTTTACCAAGGGTCGGTTTCGACCCCTGTCGCACCGTCCGACGGCATCATGATCGGCTGATGCTTGAGGCGCCGGCTCGACGCTCGATGATTCCGGATCCCTCTCCGTCATTCCGGAGCCGCGAAGCGAAACCAGGGATGTATGACGGGGAAGGTGCCGGTTCGATCGGCTACGCCGGCCAGGCACGCTTGAAGGAGGGCTTGGATCGGGCGATCATCGCGCCGTACCGGACACCCCATACGCCCCCCCAAACGCGAAGAGCCCGGCCGTGAGGCCGGGCTCCGCTCCGTCGAAGGTGACGGAAGTTCAGGTCTTAGTACGAGCCGAACTTGTAGTTCAGGCCGGCGCGGACGACCGCGAACTCGGTCTCGCGACGGTACAGGTTGGCCGGGCCGACCGACACGACGCCCGGCGAGAACACCGAGTACTGCGTGCCGTTCAGGGTCTGGGCGAACACGCCGTTGTTGCGGTTGCCCTGGTCGAGCTTCACGTACAGGCCTTCGACCTTGAGGGTCACGGCCGACGAACGGAAGAAGTTCAGGAACGAGTCGGTGGGCAGGGCGTACTCGACGCCGCCGCCGACGGTCCAGCCGGTCTGGAAGTCGTCGCGCGAAGCGTTGGTCAGGCCGAAGTCGCGACCGCCGCCCGAGCCGTAGGCGAAACCGCCGGTGGCGTACACGAGGGTGCGGTCCCAGGCGTAGCCGAGACGGCCGCGCACGGTGCCGAAGAAGTCCAGGCCCGAGATGCCGTTCGGGTTGAACACCAGGGCGCCCGGAGCGACGCTGCCGCCCGGCACGGTGGCGAAGGCGAAGCGGTTGCGGCTGCGGCCGAAGTCGACGTACTGGGCGTCGGCCTCGATGCCGACGACCACGCCCGAGCCCGGGGTGAACTGGTAGTTGTAGCCGATCTGGCCGCCGCCGACGAAGCCGTCGTTGCTGTTGCGGTTGTTGAAGGCGACGACGCCGGTGGTCGGGACGCCGGCGGCGGTCACGAACACGCTGCTGGCGGCGTTCACGCCGGCCGGCACGCCGATCACGGTCGGGGCGCGGGTGTCAGCGGTGTTGAAGCCGTAGCCAGCGTTGAAACCGGCGTAGAAGCCCGTCCAGGTGAAGACCGGCACCGGCGTGAAGACCGGCGGCGGGGCGACGCGGCGCGGCAGGTCCGCGGCCGAGGCGGCGGCGGTCAGCGCGGTGAAGGCAGCGAAAGCACTCAGGAGTTTCTTCATGATGGTCCCCAGCAGGTTCCCCGATCGAGGTGAAGCTAGACCATTTCCGCCGGGTACGATGTAGCAGTTCAGCCACATCGGTGCGGCAACGACACGGACCGCCCGAGCGACGACGGGGAAAAGTCAAGCCTGCCGGCAAACGATCCAGCGGATCCCACAGGCTGCGTGGCGCCGGTTCGGGCAGCGCGCACAGGTCTTTCGTCGTCAGGTCGCGGCCTTCAGATCGGCGGCGTGCCGTTGGCGGCGAGCGCGGCCCCGGCGAGGTAGAGCGAGCCGCAGATCAGCACCCGGGGCGGGCGCTCCCAGGCCCGGTCGCGCAGCGAGACCAGGGCGGCCTCGAGGCTCGGCGCCGTCGCGGCGGAGAGGCCGACCCGCCCGGCGATCTCCGCGACCTCCTCGGCCGGCCGCGCCGCCATCTGGCCCGGCAGCGGCACCGCCACCAGGAAGCGGGCGAGGCCGGAGAAATTGGCGAGGAAGCCCTCCGCGTCCTTGGTGCCGAGGAGCCCCGAGACGAGCACGAGCGGCGCGTCGCCGCGCTCCTGCAGGTCGGCCATCGCGGCGGCGAGGATGCGCCCGCCGTCGATGTTGTGGCCGCCGTCGAGCCAGAGCTCCGCGCCCGGCGGCACCAGGCCGGCGAGCCGCCCCTGGCGCAGGCGCTGCAGCCGGCCCGGCCACTCGATCGCCGCCAGCCCGGCCTCGAAGGCCTCCGTCCCGATGTCGCCGAAGCCCGACGCCCGCAGGGCCGCGATCGCCGTGCCGGCATTGACGATCTGGTGTCGCCCGGCGAGCTTGGGCCGGGCCAGGTCGAGGAGCCCGTCCTCGTCCTGGTAGACCAGCCGGCCGCGCTCCTCGTGGGCGGAGAAGTCCTGGTTGCCGACGAGGATCGGCGCGGCGCCGACCGCCTCGGCCCGGGCGCACAGGACCGCGTCGGCCTGGGCGTAGTCCTGCGGGGCGATCACCGCCGGGCAGCCGCGCTTGAAGATGCCGGCCTTCTCGCCCGCCACCGCCTCGACGGTATCGCCGAGATACTCGGCGTGGTCGCGGCCGATCGGCGTCACCACGGCGCAGGCCGGCCGGTCGATGACGTTGGTGGCGTCGACCCGGCCGCCCAACCCCACCTCCAGCAGCAGCACGTCGGCGGGTGCCTCGGAGAACAGCAGCAGGGCGGCCGCGGTGGTGATCTCGAACACCGTGATCGGCGCCCCGGCATTGACCGCCTCGCAGCGGGCGAAGGCCTCGGCCAGGCGCTCCTCGGGCACGAAGCGGCCGCCGCCGACGGCGCCGATGCGGATGCGCTCGTGGAAGCGCACGAGGTGGGGCGAGGTGTAGACGTGGGCCGAGAGCCCGCCGGCCTCCAGGATCGCCCGCATGGTGGCGATGGTCGAGCCCTTGCCGTTGGTGCCGGCGACGTGGATCACCGGCGGCAGGCGCCGCTCCGGATGGCCCAACGCCGCGAGCAGCCGCTCGATCCGGCCGAGCGACAAATCGATGGTGCGCGGGTGCAGCGCCAGGAAGCGCGCCATCAGGGCGTCGGAGGATTCCATCGGGGCGTTCCGTCCGTCCCGCCGCCAGGCGGGCGGCGGGACGCGAGGAGGGGCGAGGAGGGAGAGAAACGGGCGCCGCGAGGGCTCAGGCCGGGACGGGCCTGGCCTCGGCCCTCGCCTCGACCTTGGCCTCCGCCCGGGCCTCGGCCGGCGCCTCGACGGCCGGGCCCTCCGCCGGCACCTGCATCAGCAGCCCGCACAGGCGCGCGATGGTGCCCTTGAGGTCGCGCCGGTGCACGACCTGGTCGACCATGCCGTGCTCCTTCAGGTACTCGGCGCGCTGGAAGCCGTCGGGCAGCTTCTCGCGGATGGTCTGCTCGATCACCCGCGGGCCGGCGAAACCGATCAGCGCCCCGGGCTCGGCGAGGTGCACGTCGCCGAGCATCGCGTAGGAGGCGGTCACGCCGCCGGTGGTCGGGTTCGTCAGCACCACCAGGTAGGGGAGGCGGGCGGTGTTGAGCCGGCGCACCGCCACCGTGGTGCGGGGCATCTGCATCAGCGATAGGATGCCCTCCTGCATCCGCGCCCCGCCGGAGGCCGCGAACAGCACGTAGGGGGTGCGCTTCTCGAGCGCCGTCTCGGCGCCGCGCACGAAGGCCTCGCCGGCCGCCATGCCGAGCGAGCCGCCCATGAAGCCGAAATCCTGCACCGCCAGGGTCATCGGCAGGCCGGCGACGCGGCCGAACCCGATCTTGAACGCGTCGGTCATGCCGGTCTTGGCGCGGGCATCCTTGAGCCGGTCGGCGTAGCGCTTCTCGTCGCGGAACTTCAGCGGGTCGGCCGGCGCGTCGGGGAGCGGCACGTCGAGCCAGGTGCCCTGGTCGAACATCAGCTTCAGGCGCTGCTGCGCGGTGATGCGCAGGTGGTGCTCCGAGCCCGGGATCACCCAGCCGTTGGCCTCCACCTCCTTGTGGAACACCATCTGGCCGGTCTCCGGGCACTTCACCCAGAGGTTCTCCGGCGTCTCGCGCTTGAACAGCGTCTTGATCTTCGGGCGCACGACCTCGGAGATCCAGTTCATCGCCTCGACCATGATCGCTCCTCGGTCGTCGGAATCGTGTTCGGTGATATGGGGTCTGCGGCCTCAGCCCGCCCGGCCGGCGCGCACGCCGGCGGCGAGATCGCGCACGAGCGTCGTCACCGCCTCGACCGAGCCCGCACCGGCCCGGCCCTCGCCATCGAGGGAGCGGGCGAGCGCGTCGACGATCGCCGAGCCGACCACCACGCCGTCGGCGCCCCGGGCGATCGCGGCGGCGTGCTCGCCGGTCTTGACGCCGAAGCCGACCACCACCGGCAGGTCGGTGTGGCGGCGGATGCGCGCGACGGCGCCGGCCACGGCGCCGAAATCCGGGGTCGCCGTGCCGGTGATCCCGGTGATCGAGACGTAGTAGACGAAGCCCGTGGTGTTCGCGAGCACGGCGGGCAGGCGCGCCTCGTCGGTGGTCGGGGTGGCCAGGCGGATGAAGGCGAGGCCGGCCTGGAGCGTCGGCAGGCAGAGCTCGTCGTCCTCCTCGGGCGGCAGGTCGACCACGATCAGCCCGTCGATGCCGATGGCCTTGGCGTCCTCGAGGAAGCGCGCGACGCCGTAGGTGTAGATCGGGTTGTAGTACCCCATCAGGATCACCGGCGTGCCAGTATTCTCGGCCCGGAAGCGGCGCACCAGGTCGAGGGTGCGCTCCAGGGTCTGCCCGCCCTTGAGCGCCCGCAGGCCCGCCGCCTGGATCGCCGGCCCGTCCGCCATCGGGTCGGTGAAGGGCAGGCCGAACTCGACGATGTCGGCCCCGGCCTCCGGCAGGGCGCGCAGGATCTGGAGCGAGGTCTCGGGGTCCGGATCGCCGGCCATCACGTAGGTGACGAGGGCGGCGCGGCCCTCCGCGCGGCAGCGGGCGAAGGTGTCGGCGAGGCGGGTGGTCATCGGGGGCGACCTTGGACTGGGCCTTGGGGGGCGGCGCGGCGCTCCCGGACGGGCGCGCGCCGCGGACGGGCGGAACGGATCGTCGCGCCTACACCATCGGGGGCCGCAGATAAAGTTTCAGGCGGGCGGGGACCCGCCCGCCGCCTCGCGCAGCAGGGCCGAGAGCGTCACCGAGCCCTCGCCCGAGCCGTCACTCACGCCGACGCGCTCCTGCCCGCTCGCCAGCATCAGCGCCAGCGCGTCCTTGAGCGAGGCGCCGGGACCGAGGCGCGGCGCGGCGCCGGCGGGGCCCGGCTCGGCATGGTCGCGGGCCGGCAGCAGCGAGAGGCGGCGCAGGAGCCGGTCGGCGCCGACGAACCGGGCCGCGAAGGCGTCGGCGGGGGCGGCGAGCAGGGTCGCGGGGGCTGCGACCTGGACGAGCCGGCCCTCGCGCATCAGCGCCACCGCGTCGCCCATCCGCACCGCCTCGTCGATGTCGTGGGTGACCATCAGCACGGTCTTCCTCAGCCGCACCAGGATCCCCCGGACCTCGTCCTGCAGGCGGGTGCGCGCCACCGGATCGACGGCGCCGAACGGCTCGTCCATCAGCAGCACCGGCGGGTCGGCGGCGAGCGCCCGGGCGACGCCGACGCGCTGGCGCTGCCCCCCCGAGAGCGCGTCCGGCCGCCGGTCCCGGAACTCGCCGGGCTCGAGGCCGACGAGGTCGAGCATCGCGTCGACCCGCTCGGCGATCCGCGCGCGCGTCCAGCCCAGCAGCCCCGGCACGGTGGCGACGTTCTGGCCGACCGTCCGGTGCGGAAACAGCCCGACGCCCTGGAGCACGTAGCCGATACCCCGGCGCAAGGAGATCGGGTCGAGCCCCGCGACGTCGCGCCCCTCGACCAGGACGCGGCCGGCGCTCGGCGCCACCAGCCGGTTGACCATCTGCAGAGCCGTCGACTTGCCGCAGCCCGACGGGCCGATCAGCACGCAGGTGGTGCCGGCCTCGACCGCGAGGTCGAAGGCGTCGAGCGCCGGCCGGGCCTGGCCGGGATAGGTCTTGGCGGCCCCTTCGAAGCGGATCATCGGCGCGCCTCTCGCTTCGGAAAGCCCGGCCGGGCTCAGCAGCCGTGGCAGATCGACCCGAGGGTGCGCTTCATCCGGGCGTCCCACGCCTTGTCGCGGGCGGCGGTGGCGGCCTGGGCCTTGCGGAGGGTTTCGCCCGCATCGGCCTTGGCGGGCGCGGGCTTCGCCGCGGCCTGCGCCCCGTCGACCCGGCGCGGCTGGCGCCGGCCGGAGGCGGCAGCGGCGCTCGCGTCGGGCGCGGCGACGGCGGAGGGCGCGGTCCCGAGCGGGGCGGGGGTCTCGGTCTGCGCCGCGGCGGCGCCGGCGAAGGCCAGGAGCGGAGCGGCGAGGAGGGTGGCGGCGAGGAGGAGGCGCATGGCGGGGTCTCGGGGCCGCCCGCGGGGTCGCGGGAGGCCGGATACGGGAAAGGTGGCCGACACCTTTGCATTTTTCGGCCCGGCGCGACACCGGCGCCGATCGGCGCATCCGGCGTCCATGGCCGCGCCTCCACGGCCGCTCCTCCATGCCGTCGCGCGGGAGGCCGCCCTTCAGGCCGCCCTGACCGTCGCCAGGAACCGCCCGACCTCGGCCGACAGGTGCACGGCCTCCCGCGACAGGGCCGAGGCGGCGTCGAGGACCTGGCCCGCCGCGTCGCCGGTCTCGCGCGCCGCGCCCGCGACCTCGCCGATCGTGCCGGTGACCGCGCCGGTACCGGCGGCGGCCTCGGAGACGTTGCGGACGATCTCCTGGGTCGCGGCGCCCTGCTCCTCCACCGCCGCCGCGATCGAGGCGGCGACGCCGTTGAGCTCGCGGATGCGGCCCGCGATGCCGCCGATCGCCTCGACGGCCCGGCCGGTCGCGGCCTGGATCTGCCCGATCTGGCCCGTGATCTCGTCGGTGGCGCGGCTGGTCTGGGCCGAGAGCTGCTTCACCTCGGCGGCGACGACGGAGAAGCCGCGGCCGGCCTCGCCGGCCCGGGCCGCCTCGATCGTGGCGTTGAGGGCCAGCAGGTTGGTCTGCCCGGCGATCGAGGAGATCAGGCTCACGACGTCGCCGATCCGCGCGGCCGCCTCGCTGAGGGCCTGGACGTGCTGGGCGGTGGCGTCGGCGTCTCCGACCGCGGCCCGGGCGAGATCGGCCGAGCCGCCGACCTGGCGGCCGATCTCGTCCACCGAGGCGCCGAGCTCCTCGGCGGCGGCGGCCACCATGCCGACATTGGTCGCCGCGTCCCGGGCCGACGCCGCGGCGGCGCCCGACCGGGTCGAGGTCTCGGCGGCGATCGTGCTCATCGTGCGGGCCGCGTCCTGCAGCCGCTCGGCGGAGGCCGAGACCGCGCCGACGACGCCGCCGACCGCCCGCTCGAAGGCGTCGGCGACCTCGCCCATCGCCCGGCGGCGCTGGGCCTCGATGCCCGCCCGGGCCGTCGCCGCCTCCGCCTCGAGGGCGCGGTTGCGGCGCAGGCTCTCGCGGAAGCCGATCGCCGCCTGCGCGATGTCGCCGATCTCGTCGCCGCGCCCGGTGCACGGGATCTCGATCTCGCTCCGCCCCTCGGCGAGCTGCCGCATGGTCGCGGCGAGCCGCACCGCCCGACCGGCGATGTCGCGGGCGAGCCAGCCCATCAGCAGCATGGCGACGAGCACGCCGCATCCGGTCGCCGCCATCACCGTCCGGTCGGTGTCGATCCGGGCCGCCTCCGAGGCGACGACCGCGGCCCTGGCCTCCGCGGCGGTGCTGCCCTTCAGGCGCTCCAGCTCCTTCCAGGCCTGGTCGTAGGTCGCGTTGGCCGGGCCGTTGAAGGCGGCCTTGGCGGCGAGGGGATCCCGCGCCGCCTGCCCGAAGGTCGCCGCCTGCTGCGCCAGGTAGGCGCTCCAGGTCCGGGAGAAGACCTCGAAGGCCTCGCGCTCGGACGGCGTCAGCGGCAGGGTGCGGAATCCCTCGACCTGGCCCTGCATCTCCGCGATGCGGGATTCGTTGCGCTCCCTCGCCCGCGCCATCCCGGTCGCGTCGCCCGCGTCGAGCACCCGGGTGGCGCCGAGGCGCACCCGCGTCATGGTGGCGCGCAGGTCCCCGAGGCGGTCGACCATCGGCAGGATCCGGCTGCCGATCCGCGCCGTGGTCGCGGCGCTCTCCTCGAACTGCATCAGCGTGTGGGCGCAGAGCGCCACCATGATGCCGCCCAAAAGCAGCGACAGCGTGAGGAAGCGTCCGGTGAGGCGGGTGAGGACCGACATGGGGTGGTGCGCCGCGATCGAAGTGATGACACAGCATTCGTCGATGATGCTTACGAATGTTTTGCCGAGCGGAGGGATGATCGGGCCCCGCTGTGCGTGCCCGACCCGCGGCGCGCGGGGGTGACAGGCCCGGCCCGGTCCGGCAGGGTCGGCGTCCCGCCCCGTGAGGACGAACGATGAGCCGCTCCGATCCGCTCCCGTCCGCGCCCCCGACGCGCCGCGAGGCGGTGGAGGCGGCCTTGTCCCGCCTCGCCCCCGGGTGCCGGACTTCGAGGGCGAGGCGATCGTCGACCGGGCGCTGGCGAGCACCGGCCTGCGGGGTGCCGCACCCGAGACCGCGGCCTGGCTCGGCATGGTGTCGTACGCCCGCCACGTCTTCACCGAGTACGATTCCCTCCTGGAGGAGGGCTACGACCAGGACAGCGCCCGCCACTTCGTCCTCGACGACCTCAACGCCGTGCTCGCCGAATGGGGCGTGCGCCGGCGGATCGGCGAGGAGAATGTGGACGGAGAGAATCCGGATCAGGAGAGCGCGGACGCGGAGGAGGCGTGAGCGCGACGGCGTGGCCGCTCCTATATACGGGCTCACGCACCGCCCGATCCCGAAGTCCCGATGACCGCCCCGATCGCCGAAATCCTGATCCCGCTCGCCCTCGACCAGGCCTACAGCTACGCCGTGCCGCCCGAGCTGACGCTCGCGGAGGGCGACGTGGTGCAGGTGCCGCTCGGGCCGCGCGAGACCGTCGGGGTGGTGTGGGCCTTGCGCGACGGCGCCGGCTCCAACCTGCGCCGGGTGAGCGGGCGGATCGGCGTCGAGGCCCTGAGCCCCGCCTTGCGCCGCCTCGTCGAGTGGATCGCCCGCTACACCCTGGCGCCGAAGGGCTCGGCGCTCGCCATGGCGCTGCGCCTGCCGGAGGAGAGCCGCACCGAGACCGCCAAGGTCGGCGTGCGCGCGACCGGGATGCCGCCGAGCCGGATGACCCCGGCGCGGGGCAAGGTGGTGGCGGCGGCGGCCGACGGCGCGGTGCGGGGCAAGCGGGCGCTGGCGCTCGAGGCCGGGGTCAGCGCCGGCGTGATCGACGGGCTGATCGACGACGGGGTGCTCGAGACCGTGGCGCTCGCCCCCGACCGGGTCGCCGAGCCGCCGGACCCCGACCACCCGCACGACGCCCTCTCCGAGCCCCAGGCCGAGGCGGCGCGCGCGCTCATCGCGACGCTCACCGCGCCGCCGGCCGCGGGCGGGACGGCCGGCGAGGGCGGCGTGACGCTGCTCGAGGGCGTGACCGGCTCAGGGAAAACGGAGGTCTATTTCGAGGTCGTGGCCGAGGCCCTGCGCCGGGGCGTGCAGTCGCTCGTGCTGATGCCCGAGATCGCGCTGACGGCCCAGTTCCTCGACCGCTTCGCCAAGCGATTCGGGGTCAGGCCCGCCGCCTGGCATTCCGGAATCGGCGGGCGGCGTCGCGAGAAGATCCGCGCCGGCGTGGCGTCGGGCGAGGTGCAGGTGGTGGTCGGCGCCCGCTCGGCGCTGTTCCTGCCGTTCGCCAAGCTCGGCCTGATCGTGGTCGACGAGGAGCACGAGGGCGCCTACAAGCAGGATGACGGCGTCTGCTACCACGCCCGCGACATGGCGGTGGTGCGCGGCAAGCTCGAGAACGCCGCCGTGGTGCTGGCGTCGGCCACGCCCGCGATCGAGACCCGGGTCAACGCCGAGCGCGGCCGCTACCGCCGGGTGGTGATGCCCGAGCGCTTCGGCGGCCGGCGCCTGCCGGAGATCCGCGCCATCGACATGCGGGGCGAGAAGGTGCCGCGCGGGCGCTACCTGTCGCCGAGCCTCGTCGCGGCCATCGCCGAGACCAACGGGCGGGGCGAGCAGGCGCTCCTCTTCCTCAACCGCCGCGGCTACGCCCCCCTCACGCTCTGCCGCGCCTGCGGCCACCGCTACCAATGCCCGAACTGCTCGACCTGGCTCGTCGAGCACCGCTTCCGCCGGGCGCTCGTCTGCCACCATTGCGGCCACGCCGAGCGCCGCCCGGAAGCCTGCACCGAGTGCGGCACCTTCGACAACCTGACCGCCTGCGGGCCGGGCGTCGAGCGCATCGCCGAGGAGGTCGCCGCCACCTTCCCGGACAAGCGCGTCATCGTCCTGTCGAGCGACTTTCCCGGCGGGGCCGAGCGGCTGCGGGCCGAGCTCCAGACCGTGGCCGAGGGCGGCTGCGACATCGTGGTGGGCACCCAGCTCGTCGCCAAGGGCCACAACTTCCCGCACCTGACGCTCGTCGGCGTGCTCGACGCCGATATCGGGCTGACCTCCGGCGATCCCCGCGCCGCCGAGCGCACCTTCCAGCTCCTGCAGCAGGTCACGGGCCGGGCCGGGCGCGGCGAGAAGCCGGGCCGGGCGCTGGTCCAGACCTTCCAGCCCGAGCACCCGGTGATCGCGGCGCTCATCTCGGGGGACGCCGAGCGCTTCTATTCCGAGGAGACGGCCGCCCGCGAGGTCGCCGGCCTGCCGCCCTTCGGGCGCCTCGCCGCGCTCGTGATCTCCTGCACCGACCGCGAGGCGGCCGAGACCCACGGCCGGGCGCTCGCCCGCGTCGCCGAGCCGCCGCCCGGCGTGATGGTGCTCGGCCCCGCCGAGGCGCCGCTGGCGCTGGTGCGCGGCCGCTACCGCTTCCGCCTGCTGGTCAAGACCGAGCGCGAGATCGACCTCCAGGGCTACCTGCGCGACTGGCTCGCCCGCGGGCCGAAGGTCCGGGGCAACCTCCGGGTCGGCATCGACGTCGATCCCCAGAGCTTCCTGTAGGACTCACGGCGCCGCCGCCGCGGCGCTCGCCGGCCGGCAGGCACCGCGTCCCCCGAGCAGCCGGTCCACCGCCGCGTCGAGCTGCGGGTCGCGGCCCTCGGCCCAGGCGGCGGGGTCGGCGGGGACCGCGAGGTCCGGCAGCACGTCGGTGTTCTCGAGCCGGGTGCCGTCGATGCGGTGGGTGGCGACCTGCGGCAGGCCGTAGGTGAGGCGCGGCACGATCGGCGAATCCACCCACCAGACGAAGGTGCCGGTCCCGGCCACCGGCTCGCCGATCAGCGGGCCGATGCCGAGGTCGCGGTACCCTTGCGGGAAGATCGAGGCGTCGGAGTAGCTCGCGCCGTTCATCAGCACGGCGGAGGGCCGGCTCCAGCGGTCGCGCGGGTCGCTCTGGACCGGACCGGAGCGGGGCGCGAAGGTCAGGTAGGGGCGGCCCGAGAGCATCGTGAGCAGCTGGTTGTGCAGGTTGCCGCCGCCGTTGAAGCGCACGTCGACCACCAGCCCCTCGGCCGCGCCGAAGCGCCCGAACACCTCCGCGAAGGTGCTGCGGTAGGAGGCGGCGTTCATCGCCCTGACGTGGACGTAGCCGAGACGGCCGCAGGAGCGGGCCGCCACCGCGTCGCGGCGGTTGCGCCGCCAGCGCTCGAAGGCGAGGTCGCGCTCGCGATCGAGGCTCACCGGCACCCGGCGCTCGCGCACCACGCTCCCGTCCGGCTTGACGAACGCGACCTCGACCCGCCGGTCCTTCCGCCCGCGCAGCAGGCGGCGCAGGCCGCCCGCCTCGGGCAGGGCCTCGCCGTCGATCGCCGTGATCACGTCGCCGGGGGAGAGCCGCGTGTCGCCGGCGTCGAAGGGACCGGCGGGCAGGATCGCCGCCACGCGCATGCCGGGCCCCGGAAACGTCTCGTCGTAGTAGAGGCCGAGGGAGGCGGTCTCCTCGCCCGGCGGCACGCCGGGGCTCAGGGAGGCGCGGGTATGCGAGGCGTCGAGCTCGCCCGCCATCTCGGACAGGAGCTCGGCGAGATCGCGGGCGTCGGCCAGCGCCGGCAGGAAGCGGGCGTAGCGGGCCCGCACCGCGTCCCAGTCGACCCCGTGCATGCCGGGATCGAGGAACTTCGCCCGCGTCAGGCGCCAGTACTGCGCGAAGGCCGCCGCGAGGCGCGCCTCCGGGTCGTGGCCGGCCTCCGCCTCGACCCGGACGTGGCGCGGGGTACCCTTGGCGAGGTCGACCTCGGTGAAGCCGGTCCCGGTGAGGAAGGCGAGGGTGCGCTGGTCGCGGCTCAGCCGCACCGGGGTGAAGCGCTTGTACGGCAGGTCCGAGAAGACCGTGCGGCGCGTGCCCTGGCGCAGGTCGCGCAGCGTGCCGGTGAGGGCGTAGCCCCCGCCCTTCGGCCGCTCGCTGCGCTCGACGACGAGGAGGCTCACCCCGTCGCGCATCATCGCGGCGAGGACGACGTCGACATGCCCCTGCGACAGCCGGTGCTGGCGGTCCTCGAGCCCGTCCGGGTCGAAGGCCTGGGGCTCGGGCGCCGGGCGGGCCGCGGCCCGCTCCGGGGCCGGTCCGGGCTCGGCGGCGCCCGGCTCCGCCGCCCGCGCGGGCGTGCCGGCCGCCTCGGGGGGAGCGGGGGCGCGCAGGCGCGCCTCGAAGGCGTCGCGGGCCCGGCGGGAGGCGAACACCGCGTCGATGTCGGCCGGGTCGGTGGCGCCCGAGGCGGAGTGCAGGTCCTCCGGCTCGCTGCGCCAGACCAGCATCCCGCCATCCGGGCTCCACTGCGCCTCGCTCTGGCCCTCGCCGGCGGGCGCCACCCGCCGGGGCGGCGCCGAGCCGTCCGCCGGCACCACCGCGACGTTGCGCGCGAAGCCGCGGTCGAGCTGGACCGGCAGCGCGAGCCAGCGCCCGTCCGGCGACCAGGACAGCCACCACGAGCCGTCGTAGTAGGGGTAGAACAGGCCCGCCCCCACCACCTCCCGGTCGATCCCGGTCGCGGGATCGAGGACGCGGACCGTGCCGCGGTCGTGGATGTAGGCGAGGCGGCGGCCGTCGGGCGACCAGGTCGGCAGGAAGGCGTCGCCCGGCGGGGTCGGCAGCGCCCGCTCGACGAGGCGGGTCGCCTGCGCGAAGCCGCGCTCGTCGGAATCCGCCGGCGTCGCCTCGTAGAGGCCCCAATGCCCGTCGCGCTCGGCCGCGTAGACGAGGCGGTGGCCGTCGGGCGAGAAGGCGGGACTGCGCTCCTCGCCGGCCGTGCGGGTGACCCGCTTGACCGACTGCCCGTCCCGCGAGGCGACGTAGATCTCGCCCTGGGCCACCAGGGCGAATTCCTGGCCGTTCGGCGACGGCACCAGGGTGTTGAAGTCGGAGGTGCGGCCCGGCACCTCGTCGGCGAAGGTCGCCTCGGCGACCGCGACCCGCACGGGCTCGGGCGCCGTCGTGCCCGCGCGCAGGCGGTAGACCTGCCCGTCCCGGGCGAAGGCGAGGTCGCCGTCGCGGGAGGCGGAGAGGAAGCGCACCGGCGCGCCGTCGAAACGCGTGACCTGGCGCGGCGTCCGGTCCGCCAGGGACAGGCGCCAGACGTTGAGCGAGCCCGAGGCCTCGCTCAAGTATGCGATCTCGCCGCCGGGGAGCCAGACCGCGCCGCGGTTCTCGCGGGTGCCGTCGGTCAGGCGCTCGTGGCGCCCGGTGGCGGCGTCGTAGAGCCAGACCTGGCGCACCGCGGCGGAGACCTGGTGCTGGCGGAAGGGCTGCTCGACGTTGGGGCTGGTGTAGAGGAGGCGGCGTCCCTCGGGATCCCAGCGGGCGTCGAGGGCGGCGTTGGGCAGCACCAGGGTCTCGCGCCCGCCCGCCAGCGGCACGGCGTAGACCTGGGTCGCGTGCTCGGAGCGCCCCGGCGGCGCGAAGGTGCGGGCGGCGTCGCCGAGGCGCCGCGAGGCGAACAGCACCGACCGGCCGTCGGGCGTGACGCTCGTCGGGCGCTCGTCGAGGGAGTACCAGGTCAGGCGCCGCGCCTCGCCGCCCTCGGCCGGCGCGGCGTAGAGGTTGAGGGCGCCGGAGCGGTCGGAGGCGAAGGCGAGGCTTTGCCCGTCCGGAGACCAGACCGGCGTCTCGGCATGGGCGCCGGCGGCGGTCAGCGCCCGGGCCTCGCCGCCGGCGGCCGGCACGGTCCAGATCCGGCCCCGGTAGCGGAAGGCGATGCGGCCGCCATCCGGCGACAGGGCCGGCTCGCGCAGCCAGGGCGGCCGCTCGGCGGCCCGGGCCCCCGCCGCCGTGCACAGGAGGACGAGCGCGGTGACGAGGAGCCTGCGCATGGCGGACCGTCGGGGGGTTGGAAGCGGCGTTCTACCCCAGCGTAAGGCCTTGCCCGGCCGCTGTCGAGCTTGCCGCCCGGCACGACATTCCCGACCGCCGCTAGGCCACCTGCTGCGAGGCCACCCGCTGCGAGGCGACCCGCTGCGAGGCCGGGATCCCGGTGCGGCCGTGCGCGCATGCGAAAAGCTCGTCGAGCTCGACGCCGACCGTGCGGGCGATGCGGGTCGAGGCCGCGCCCTCGGCCCGGTCGGCGACGATGGTGCGCAGCGCGTCCGCCGTGCGCTTCTCGATGGCGTAGAACAGGCTCTCGGCCGCCTTGGCGTTGGCGCTCAGCAGCACCGCCGCGAGGTCGTGATAGGCCTCCCGCAGCAGGTGGTGGGCCAAACGCTCGGCCGCCCGCTCCTCCGTCAGCGCTTCTTCGCTCATCGCTTGAACCCTCCTGCCGATGAACGCAGAGCGTGTATGAGGTGGGTTGCGCGGAGCTTGCGAGCCCGCGGACCGCCCCCGACCGGCGAGGCGGCGTCGATAGCGTCAGAACTCGAAACGATGTGTTTCGATCGTTTCCGTTTTCAATCCAACGAGACGGAGCCAGAGTACGGCTCGTCGACGCGGCGTCCCGGCCGCGCGAGCAGGACGACGGAGCAAGAGCGATGAGCTGGCACGGTGCCGACGATCCGATCCCGGGCGATCGCTTCAGCTGCGACGCGATCCAGACCCTGATCGTGCCGCGCTCGCGCGACCTCGGCTCCTTCGCCGTGCGGCGGGCCCTGCCGTCGGCCGAGTGCCGGATGGTCGGCCCGTTCATCTTCTTCGACCAGATGGGGCCGTCGGAATTCCTGCTCGGGCAGGGCATGGACGTGCGGCCGCACCCGCATATCGGCCTGTCCACCGTCACCTACCTGTTCGACGGCGAGATCATGCACCGCGACAGCCTCGGCACCGAGCTGCCGATCCGGCCGGGCGAGCTGAACTGGATGACCGCGGGGCGCGGCATCACCCATTCGGAGCGGACCGGGAGCGACCTGCGCCGGACCGGCTCGCGGCTGTTCGGCCTCCAGAGCTGGGTCGCCCTGGCGGCCCGCGACGAGGAGACGGCGCCGGCCTTCGAGCATTACGACGCCGCCGCGCTGCCGGTCGTCTCGGGCGAGGGCAAGACCGTGCGGCTGATCGCCGGAGAGGCCTACGGCGCGCGCTCAGCCGTGCGGACCTCGACCCCGATGGTCTACGCCGACGTGGCGCTCGAGGCCGGCGCCGTCCTGCCGGTCGATGCGACCTACGACGAGCGCGCGATCTACACGGTCTCGGGCGCGATCGAGATCGCCGGCGACGGCTTCGGCCCCGGCCAGCTCCTGGTCCTGCGCCCCGGCGACCGCATCAGCGTGCGGGCGACGCAAGGGGCGCGATTCATGGTGCTGGGCGGCGAGCCGATGGACGGGCCGCGGCACCTGTGGTGGAACTTCGTCTCCTCGCGGCCCGAGCGGATCGCCCAGGCCAAGGAGGATTGGCGCCAGGGCCGGTTCGACACGGTGCCGAACGACGCCGAGTTCATCCCCCTGCCGGAGGATCCGCCGCCGGTGCGCTATCCCTGAGACCGGACGGGTGCATCGCGTGCGCCCGGGGCCGCCGCCAGGCGCGGGAGGGCGCCGAGGAGGGCGGCGAGGCTCCGCGAGGGGACGCGCATCGTTCCGGCTCGGCCGCAGCGATGGGAGACGGCGTCGCGGTTCGGCGGGAACGGCCTCTCGCCCGCGGGGCGCGGGCGCGTCACGGCGTTCGCCGGCAGTTTCGGGCAACCGGTCGCAGCATCGTTCAGTAGAGTTGCAGGATCGCCCCGTTCCTCTTCAGCAACATCTCCTGTATAGGGAACGAAAGCGACCACGAAGGATCGCATTCCGACTCAGGTCAGCCTCGCCCCCGACGGATCCCGGCCGGCGCACCCCGCCGCGCACGGGGCCGGATGCCCGCGGCCGACGTCCTCCGCGCCCACCCAAGAGCCGGCGCGACGTCCGGCACCGGACCCTGCCCGCCCGGGACGGGGTCCCGCACGAGGAGAGGACCGATGGACATCCGAAAATGCGCGGCCGAGGCGATCGGCACCTTCTGGCTCACCTTCGGCGGCTGCGGCAGCGCCGTCCTGGCGGCGGCGTTCCCGGAGCTCGGGATCGGCTTTGCCGGCGTCGCCCTGGCCTTCGGCCTCACGGTGGTCACCATGGCCTACGCCATCGGCCACATCTCCGGCTGCCACCTCAACCCGGCGGTGACGATCGGGCTCGCGGCGGGCCGGCGCTTCCCGGGCCGGGACATCGGCCCCTACATCGCCGCCCAGCTCGTCGGCGCCGTCGCGGCGTCGGGCCTGCTCCTGGCGATCGCCGGCGGCGCGCCGGGCTTCGACCTCGCCAAGGGCTTCGCGGCGAACGGCTACGGCGAGCACTCGCCCGGGCAGTACTCCCTGGTCGCGTGCTTCCTCGCCGAGGTGGTGCTGACCCTGATGTTCCTGTTCGTGATCATGGGGGCGACCCACGGCAAGGCGCCGGCCGGGTTCGCGCCCCTGGCGATCGGGCTCTGCCTGACCCTGATCCACCTCGTCGGCATCCCGATCACCAACCTGTCGGTCAACCCGGCCCGCAGCACCGGCCCGGCCGTGGTCGCCGGCGGCTGGGCCCTGGCGCAGCTCTGGCTGTTCTGGGTCGCGCCGATCATCGGCGGTGCCCTCGGCGGCGTCCTGTACCGCTGGCTGAGCGAGGAGCCGTCGGCGCAGGTCACCGGCATGCCGAGGGCCGCCGCGACGCCCTGAGCCGCCGGCGGCGTCGGGCCCGCCGCCCGGCGCCCCCGCCCGGGGCCGCTTCCTCACCCGGCCGCCGCCTCGTCGAGCCGGCCGGCCGGGTCGTGCGGCGGCAGGCCGCGCCGGTCACGGGCATCGCCGATCACCCGGGCCGGCACGCCGACCGCCAGGGCGAAGTCGGGCACGTCGGTCTCGACGACGGCGCCGGCGCCGATCATCGCGCCCCGGCCGATCGTCAGGCCGGGCAGCACCGTGGCGCGCGAGCCGAGGGAGGCGCCGGCACCGATCCGGGTCGGCGTCGCGTCCTGCGCCCCGGCGTCCGGCGCCTGCGCGTCGCCGATCACCACGCCGTGGCCGACGAACACGCCCTCGCCGAGCTCGACCGCCGGGCCGAGCACGCTGTGCGAGGAGACCTTGCAGCGCGGGCCGACCCGGCTGCCGGGCCGGATCTGCACGAACGGCCCGATCCGGGCGCCGGCGCCGATGCGGCAGCCCGCGAGGTCGACGAGGTCCGGATGCGTGATGCTGGCGCCGTCGTCGAGGGACACGTCGGTGATCGGCATGCGGGCGGGCTCCCCTTTCAAGGATCCGTTCAAGGATCGGTCGCGAGACCAGGGAGCCTAGGCGGCGCACGCGCCGCGCCGCAGCACCGGCTTTCGGGGCGCCGGTCTCCGGCGGCCTCACCCGGCCGGGGCGGGGGGAGAGGGCGGGTCCTCCCCCATCAGGCGTAGGACGCTCCTCCCTCGGGCGGGGCCGGCCGGCCGGTCCACGCCCCGAAAGGCGCGAGGGGCGACCGATCGGGCGACACCCGCCTCCGCCGCCCGGACTTGCCGGCGGCGTCCTTACGCCGTTCCGCGGCGTTCCGGCCCGGGACGGCCCGGACGTACCCTGCCGAGGTCACGGGCGGATCGTGCGGGCTCGAGAGAGTCCCGCACCGGCCCGCGGCGGCCACCAGCACCCGCGGGGGAGCCGCCGAATCCAGACATTCCCCGCCGCGGTCGAGCCGAAGAGAGCGCGATCTTGCTGAACAATCCGATCTGGACCGACCCGTCCCTGGCCCCGCGCCTGCGGGACGACCCGCCCGAGACCCGCACGCTCGAGGTCCGCGACATCCTCGCGTTCCTGCGCCGCCGCCGTGCCCGCATCCTCGCCTGCGCCCTCGCGGGGGCGGCGCTCGGCGCCCTCTACGCGCTCACGGCAGCGCCGGTCTACACCGCCCGGGCGCAGCTCGTGATCGATTCCAAGATGCCGCCGCTCTTCGCCGAGCCCGGCGGCGACGCGCGCTTCGCCATCGATACCGGCCAGATCGCCAACCAGATCGCGATCCTGCGCTCCGAGAAGGTCGCCCGGATGGTGATCGACCGGCTCGGGCTGCGGGGCGATCCGGAATTCGGCGGGGGCGGGGGCGGGGCCCGGCTCGCGAGCCGGCTGCCGGCCTTCGTGGTCGCCGCGCAGGAGCGCCTGGGCGGCCTCGTCGAGACCGCCCGCGCGGCGTTCAAGGGCGCGACCGGCCGGGGCGAGGGCGAGACGGCCGATTCCGGCCTCGAGGCGGAGCGGCACCTCCTCAACACCTTCGCGGCCCGGCTCGACGTGCGCCGCTCCGGCCTCGCCTACGCCCTCGACATCACCTTCGCGGCCCGCGACCCCCAGAAGGCGGCCGACATCGTCAACGCGGTGGTCGAGCAGTTCCTGCGCGAGAAGATGGAGGCCCGGATCGAGGCCTCGCGCTACGCCACCGACTGGCTCAACGAGCGCGTCGACCGCTTCCGGACCCAGATGAACGCGGCGATCCGCGCCGTGCAGGAGTTCCGCGCCACGCACAACTATCGCATCCGGCGCGGCCGGCGCGACGATGCCGACGGTCCGGTGGCGAGCGCGGGCGCGCAGATCGTCCCGCGCGCGCCCGCCGACGACGAGCCCGGCACCCTCGAGGAGCTCGAATCCGCCGCCGAGACCTCGCGCAAGGTCTACGAGAGCCTGCTCGTGGTGCTCGCCGAGGCGGTGCAGCGCCAGAGCGCCCCGATCGCCGATTCCCGGGTCATCACCGCGGCGACCCGGCCGCTGTTCCGCTCCAATGCGGGCCTGCGGCTGACGATGCCGGCCGGTGCGGCGGCCGGGGCCGGTCTGTTCGTCGCCGCCGGCCTCGCCGGCCTCCTGCTCGACGGGCGCGCCCGCTCGCGGCGCCAGGTCCGGGCCGCGACCGGGCGGGACTGCCTCGGCTGGATCCCGGCCCGGCCGAGCACCCGCCGCCGCGGCCTGACCGACGAGGCGCGGCTCTGCGCCGGGCTCGCCGAGGGGCTGCAATGGACCCGGCTCTCCCTCGCCGCGGCGAGCCACGCCGCGCCGCTGCGCACCATCGGCCTCACGGCGGCGGGGCGCACCTGCGGGCGCACCAAGGCGCTCGCGGCGATCGAGCTCGCCCGGCTCTACGCCGCGTCGGGCGCCCGCGTCCTCGTCGTCGATGCGGACGCCGCCGACCCGGTCCTGCGCAACCCCGAGGCCGGGGAGGGGATCGTGGCGGAGCTGCGCGGCTTCGGGACCGCGGCGGCCGAGCGCTGGCGCCCCCACGTCACGGCGCTCGCGGAGGGATGCGACGTGCTCCCCCTGGCGCACGAGGCGCTGCCCTCGCCGCACTGGCTCGCCTCGCCCGCCATGGAGGCGCTGCTCGCCAGCCTCACCGAGGCCTACGACGTGGTGATCGTCGACCTGCCGCCGGTCGGCCGCTCGGCCGCGGTCGTGGCGCTCGCGCCGCTGCTCGACGGCGTGGTGCTGATGACCGAGTGGGGCCGCACCCCGCTGCGCACCCTGACGGAGGCCTGCGAGACCCTGGAGCACGCCCGCGCCCGCATCCTCGGCACGGTCACGACGGAGGTGGACCGGACCGCCCTGGACGGGTGATCGCCTGCCGTCGAACCACGCGCGAAGCCCGCCGGCCAGGCATATGGTGCATGATTGACGGGCAATTCAGCACAATGGCGCAACCTGCATGCCGTGAGCGCATATCGCAGCCGCGAGATCGCTGATTGCTGCGACGCAGCATGGAGGTCATGGTCGGGGTCAGGAACCACAGAGTTCCACCCCACCTCCCAACTCGGAGCCGGACCCATGGCCTCCTCCTCGTCGATCGCCTCGACCCGTATCGCCGCCGCCAAGGCCTCGACCGAGGCTTCCGTCAAGTCGGGCCTGCTCGCCGAGATGCTGCGCCTCTGGCACGAGCACAACCGCCGGGTCGCCCAGTTCGGCATGCCGCCGCTCTGAAGACGGCGGGACCTGCGTCCATCGCCCGCCCGAACCGCCGCCGGATCATCCTCCATCGTCGTTCCGGGGCCGCGCCGCGGAGCCCGGAACGACCCCGTGCGGTGGGACCGGTCGGGCCGATCGTGCCGGCCGCCGCGAGCGGACGCCCGCCGCCCTCACGCCGGCCCGCTCACCTCCGGCGCGTGCGCCCGGCGCCCGGTGAGGCGCTCGACGATCGGCTCGGCCAGCGCGTGGTAGAGCCCCTCCGGGCAGACCAGCTTCGAGGTGGCGTCGGCGATGAGGGCCGCGACCATCAGGGGGATCACCAGGGCGTGGTTCTCCGTCATCTCCGACACGATGACGAACGAGGTGATCGGCGCCTGCAGCACGCCGGTCAGGTAGGCCACCATCCCGACGAGCACCACCGCGCCGACCGGAACGCCGTCGAACAGGGTGGCGACCTCGGCGCCGAGGCCCGCCCCGACCGCGAGCGAGGGGGCGAACAGCCCGCCCGGGATGCCGCTGACCGACGACAGCGTCGTGGCGACGAACTTCACCGGGCCGAACCAGGCATGCGTCTCGGCGGTGCCGTGGAGCAGCGCCTTCGCCTCCTCGTAGCCGGTGCCGTAGATGTGCCCGTCGGTGAGGAGGCCGCAGACGGCCACGCCGAGGCCGCAGAGCGCGGCGAACACCACCGGCCTCCCCGAGACGAACCGCCCGGCAAGGCCCGGCAGGCCGCGGGCGACCGCGATGACGATGCGGCTGAACACCCCGCCGAACAACCCGCCGAGCACGCCGCAGAGCGGCACCACGGCCCAGGCCCGCGGCGGCAGGGTGTCGGCGGTGGTGCCGAAATAGGTGTAGTTGCCGACGAGCGCGAGCGAGGTCAGGCCCGCCGCGATGATCGCCCCGAGGATCAGGCTCGAGGTCTTGGCCTCGTAGGCGCGGCTGAGCTCCTCGATGCCGAACACGATGCCGGCGAGCGGCGTGTTGAAGGCCGCCGCCACCCCGGCGGCGCCGCCGGCCAGCAGGAGGCCGCGCTGGCGCTCCGGAGCCAGCGGTCCCGCCGCCGCCATCAGGGCGGCGCCGACCTGCACCGTCGGGCCCTCGCGCCCCGTCGAGGCGCCGCAGAACAGCCCCAGCGTCATCACGACGATCTTGCCGGCGGCCGTCCGCAGGGAGACCAGCGGATGCCGGACGGAGGCATCCTCGATGTCGCGCGCGGCGATCACCTGCGGGATGCCGCTGCCTTGCGAGTGCGGAAAGACCGTGCGGGCGAGGAGCGCCGCGAGCCCGAAGCCGAACGGGGTGAGGACGAGCGCGATCAGCGGCGAGATCCCGAGCACCGCCCGGAACGCGCCTTGCGCCGCGTCCGCCAGGAAGGCCATCAGCACCGCCGCGGCCCCGACCGCGATGCCCCCGATCACGAACAGCCCGCGCCGGACCCAGATCCCGACGAGATCCCGCGATCCCGGCAGCCGCCCCCTCAGTCCCCGCACGCGCCGCAACCCTCGTCCATCCAGACCAGCCGGCACCTTGGACGAATCCGTCGTCGATGCGAAGCTCCGCCGGAACAGGTCAGGCGTGACCCAAAGGCAGGAGGCGGCGGCATGCGGGTGCTGGTGGTGGGGGCCGGGGCGACCGGCGGGTATTTCGGGGCGCGGCTGGCGGAGGCCGGCCGCGACGTGACCTTCCTGGTCCGCGAGGCCCGGGCGGCGCGGCTCGCGCAAGGAGGGCTCTCGGTGCGCAGCCCGCTCGGGAGCTTCCGCATCGGGACGCCGAGGACCGTGACGGCGGGGACGATCCCCGGGCCCTTCGACCTCGTGCTCCTGAGCTGCAAGGCCTACGACCTCGCGGGCGCCCTCGACGACGTCGCCCCGGCGGTCGGTCCGGACACGCTGGTGCTGCCGATCCTCAACGGGATGGCGCATCTCGACGCCCTCGACGCCCGCTTCGGGCCGGAGCGGGTGCTCGGCGGCTCCTGCGCCATCGCGGCGACGCTCTCGCCCGAGGGCGAGATCGTGCAGATGAGCGAGTTGCACGCGCTGACCTTCGGCGAGCGGGACGGGACGCGCTCGGAGCGGATCGCCCGGGTCGCCGGCGTGATGGAGGGGGCGGGCTTCACGGCGCGGCTCAGCGACAGGATCCTCCTCGAGATGTGGGAGAAGTGGGTCTTCCTCGCGACGCTCGCCTGCGGCACCTGCCTGATGCGGGCCACCGTCGGCGACATCGTGGCGGCGCCGGGCGGGCGCGACGTGATGCTGGGCCTGCTCGACGAGTGCCGCGGCATCGCGGCGGGCGCCGGCCAGGCGCCACGGGACAAGTTCCTGGAGACGAGCCGCGGCACCCTGACGGCGGCGGGCTCCGGCTTCACCGCCTCGATGCTGCGCGACATCGAGCGGGGCGCCCGGATCGAGGCCGACCACATCGTCGGCGACCTCATCGCCCGCGGCGGCAAAGTCGATCCGGGTGGCGCGCGGCCGCTCCTCGCGACCGCCTACACCCAGCTCAAGGCCTACGAGGCCCGGCGGGCGCGGGAGCAGGGCTGAGCAGAGAGGCGCCCGGCGCGTCGGCGCCGGGCGCGGGGCCGGGACGATCCGCGATCGGGGGCTTCGGCGCGCCGAAGCCCCCGAGGACGCCCTACCAGCGGTAGATGTTGCGGTCGGCGCCGACGACGATCGCCCGCTGGGCGTTCGGGACCGTCAGGGCATTCGCCTTGAAGTTCGGGTCGACGAGCGTCCAGTTCCCGGCCGCGTTGTCGCCGGTCCTGCGCCACATCAGCTTGCTGGCGGTGTTCGTCACCACGACGCTGCCGTCGGGCGAGGTCGCGATCTCGGCCGCGTCGTTCCCGACCGCGATCCAGTTGCCGCCTTGGTCGCCGCGGTAGACGCCGTTGTCGATGCCGACGTGCCAGAGGCTGTTGCGGTTCATGACCGCGACCCTGAGCGCCTTGCCGGGAAGCTGTCGCCAGGCGTTCGTGTTGTCGTCCGCGGCTTTGAGCCAGATGTCGTTGTTGCCGTTGGTGACGAGGACCGTGCCGTCCGCGGCGGCGATGGACTTCGCGTTGGTGCCGACCATGGTCCAGTTCTGGCCGTCGAAGCGGTAGACGTTGGTGTCGGTGCCGATGCCGTACATGCTGGTGGCGCCGATGACGGCGATGTCGGTGAAGGCGCCGGGCAGCTGCGTCCAGTTGTTGTCGCCCACGTAGCGCCAGGCCGTCCTGGCGTCGGCGTTGAGGGTGACGAGGGTCCCGTCCGCCCCGATCGAGACGCGGGACGCGGTCGCGCCGATCTGCGTCCACTGGCCGTTCGCGGCCGGAAGGCCGGTTCCGCCCCCCGTACCGGCGGCCGAGCCGTCGGCCGGCGGCGCGGTGCAGAACGAGGCGTCCTGGTTGTAGCTGGCGCCGCCATCCGGCTTCGCGATGGAGAAGCTGAAGTTCTGGTGCCGGACGTAGTAGCCGGGCCAGTCGATCGACTCGTAGGACGAGCAGGTGCCGGTGTTGCAGCCGCAGGTGCCGGCGAGCGCCGCGCGCGGCGTGAAGGTCGCGCCGCGCTTGAAGCCGTCGCCGCCGTCGTTGGGCTGCTGCCAGATCTGGAAGTTCTGGTGGCGCAGGTACTGGTTGGCGTTGGTGCTCGCCTGGAACGACACGCCCGAACCGGCGAGGCCCGCGACCATCCGGAAGGTCGCCTGCTGCTTGTCGGCGGCGTTGGCCGGCGTGACGAGGCGCGCCGTGCCGCCGACGTTGGTGAGGTAGCTCGTGGTGAAGTTGCTCGCCTGCAGGCTCATGGCCGCGCCGGTGGCGACGGTCGTGCCCGTCCCGCCGCCCGTGCCGCCGGTGCCCCCGCCCGTGCCGCCGGCGGCCGTGCCACCGGTGCCGCCGCCGGTCTGCCCGCCGTTGGAGGCGATCACGCCCGGGGCCGCCACCTGGCTCGGCGCCGCGACGCCGGCCCCCAGCGCGACGATCACGCCGGGCGAGGGCACGCCCTTCTGGTCGATGGCGACGATCTGGTAGTAGCCGGGGGGCGCGATGTTGGCGCTGGCCGGCGCCTGCACCGTCACGGCGTTGCCGGCCTGGGTGAAGGCGGCGACGATGCGGCGCTGGCCCGAGTTGAAGCTGTGCGTGACCGTGCTCAGGCCGATCAGCACCACCTGAGACAGGCCGTTCTGCGAGGTGAGCTCGACCTTGAACGCCTGGCCGTACTGGGCCTGCGCGGTCGAGAGGCTGACGATCTGCGGGCGGGGCGCCAGCGCCGTCTTCCCGTTGACGGTGGTGAACAGGTAGGGCGGGTAGAAGACCTCGGCGTTCTGGTTCGCCACCGGGCCGGGCGCGCCGCCGCCGGCGAGCAGCAGGGCGCCGTTCTGCATCAGGATCGCGGTCGAGTGGTAGCCGCGATAGACCCCGCCGGAGGCACCGAGCGACCAGCGGCCGGTCCTCGGGTCCCAGATCTCCGATTGCAGCACGGTGTCGCCGTCGCCGCGGTCGTTCCACTTGCTGCCGCCGGTGACGGCGACCTGGCCGGTCGGCAGGACCGTGGCGTTGGCCCAGGCGCGGCCGACGCTCATCGGCGCGGTGTCGGTCACCACCGGCGCGCCGCCGTTGATGTCGATCACCGTGGCGCGGCTGCTCGACAGGAAGCCGGACCCGTTGTCGTAGCTGTTGCCGCCGACCTGCAGGATCCGGCCGGTCTCGAACATCGCCGCGGTCGAGACCGGGCCGACATTCGGCGCGTCGGTGGCGGAACCGGCGTTGCGCTGCGGCTCCTTGAAGTTCATGACCTGGACCGAGCCGTTGCCGGTCGGATCGAGGAACCACATCTTCTCGGAGGTGATGCCGAACACCTTGCCGTTCGGGGCGATCCAGGCGCGGGGATACCACCACCTGTTGTTGTCGGGCCCGAACGCGTCGCGGCTCTTGGCGCCGAACAGGCTCTTCCACCGGGTGCCGTCGTAGATCTCCGGGGTCATCCCGGTCATCAGGCCCTTGTCGATGCTGCCCTGCGGGTCGTTCCAGCCGCCCTGGTAGGGGTAGGAGCCGCCCATGATGAGCTGCTGGCCGTTGGGCAGCGTCAGCATGCTCGAGTAGTAGCGGTCGTTGGCGAGCTTGGCGCCGATCGCGCCGACGCCGGTGCCGGTGTTGTTGAGCAGCACGCTGCCCTTGTCGTTGCCGTTGTCGAAGATCCCGCCGGCGATGAACAGCGAGCCGTCGGTCCGGAAGGCCTGCGCGGCGCAGAAGCTGTTCACGCCCGCCACCCCCGGCAGCATGACGTGGCCGCCGGCGATGCCCTGGCTGGGATCCCAGATGTCGAAGGTGCGGCCGTCCTGGGTGCCGGGGTTGCCGCCCGGGGTCCCGTAGGACGCGACCTTGCCGCTCGGCAGGAGGCCGAGGGTGATGGCGTTCATCGGCCAGTTCTGCACGCCCGAGAACACGCCCATCGTGGGGGCGGTGTCGGGGAGCGGCACGCTCCCCAGCACCGGGTCGGCGACCTGGTTCACCACGACGCCGAACTGCGCGGCGTGGGCCGGGGAGAGCAGGCCCGCCCCCAGGATGGTGGCGGAGAGGAACGCGGCGTCGCGCAGGCGCGCGCGGCGCCCGGCCTCGGTCGGAGCGGTCATCGGGAGAGGCTTTCGGTTGTGGGTCAGAGGGCGTGGGGGTCTCGCGCCGGGCCCGAGTCGAGCCCCTGCGCGAAGGTGTCGAGGAGGGCGATGTCGCCCGCGAGCCGCGGGCGATCGAGCGGGTCGCCCCCATAGGTCATCGCGATCCCGCCGCGCCGGTCGAACAGCATGACCTGCGGCGGGGGCTCTGGCAGCGAGGCCGCCGGGTAGCGCAGCATCGCGGCGATCGCCGCGGTCCAGGCCGCGTCGCCGGCGAGGAAGCGGAGCCGCGATCCGGCTCCCACGGTGCCCTCGGCGAAGGCACGGAGCTTCGCCGCCCCGCCCGTGGCATCGTCGAGGGAGACGGCGAGGAACACCGCGCGGTCGCGGACCGGTTCCGGCAGGGCCCCGGCGACCCGGTCGAGGTCGAGGAGGCGGGTGACGCAGACGATCGAGCAATCGGAGGCCACGAACGCCACCACGGCGACCCGGTCGCGCAGATCCGCCGGGCGCAGGGCCGTGCCGCGCTGGTCGATCCGCCACGGTCCGCCCGACGGCCGGAGCAGGGTATCGAGGTCGCTCCGCTCCGTGCCCGCAGGGGTCGTCCCCGGCTCGACCGAGGCGGTACTGGGGATGCCCCAGAGGGGCAGGCTGATCGCGAGCGCCGCGAGGGTCTTCAGGGCCGGCCACATGGCTATGGGTCGCAATCCATCATCCGGTTGTTGCAGGTCCGACCCTGGGGTAGGCGCCTTTATATCCGGTAATCGGTCGCGGATAACGGATTATGACTTGGATGCCGCTGCGGACTTATGCGCCTATCCGGGCACAACCTGAAGTATAATACTGCGCAAACGGGCATCAGTATTGATAAGAACCGAATATTTCTGTTAAGAATATCGGGAGCCGAATGACAGCTCGGGGGATTGCCTCGCAGGAGGAGAGTGGAGCCGGAGCCCGCTCGATCACCGGCGGCCCTGCCGCCCCTCACGGTCACCCCGGGGCCCCGCAACGGAACCCGGACCCATGAACCCCGAGGCGTGGACCGATGCGACGGGCGCGCCGCTCTCTCCTTCAACCTCAGCGGTCGGTCTATCCGGGCCCACGCCTTGCGTCGAAGTCCGGAGGGTTGGCGAAGTATCGGCTTCGACGTCCAGCCGCGGCTCGACAGGTCCCATCTCGGGCACCCGCGCACTATTCCTTGTGCGCGAACAGGTAGGTGCCGCTCGCCAGCTCCAGGTTCTTGGCGTCGCTGAGCTCTGTCACGTAGGGCTCCTTGAGGAGCGAGAGCGGGTCGGCGGTGAAGTCGGAGAGGCGGCGCGACAGGAAGCGCTTGCGCACGTCCGGCGGCAGGCCGGCGGCCCAGGACTGGATCATCCAGGTCAGGCTCCAGATCGGCAGGAGCGAGGCCGGGACGTACTGGTGGTCGACCGCGAGGTGGCCGGCGAACAGGTTGCGCAGGCCCTCGCCGGTCATGTTGTAGTAATGGTGCGGATAACCGTGCAACGGCTGCAGGAACGGCACGGCGCAGACCAGCCGGCCGCCGGGCTTGAGCACCCGGGCGATCTCGCGGGCGCAGGTGAAGGGATCGCGGACGTGCTCGAGCACCGCGATCGAGATCACCCCGTCGAAGCTGGCATCGCGAAACGGCAGCACCTCGCCGACGCCGAGCACGTCGGTCGTGTCGTAATCGGCGATCTCGAGGTTGACGACGTTGGCGTAGTAGCGGTCGCGGCGGCCGGCGCCGCAATCGAGGATCAGCCCGTCCGGGTTGGACGCGATCAGCTCCTGGACGTGGCCGTCATAGGCGTTCTGCGAGACGTTCGGGCTGTCCTCGGCGCCCGCCAGCGCCCGCAATTCCTCGCTCAGGTAGTCGTACTTCTCGCCGATCCGGCGGTGGGGCAGGTCATCGCGCATCAGGGGAGCGAGCCGCGCGAGCTTCTCGGCCCGCATCCGCTCCAGCCCCTCGGGCAGGCGGCTCTGGCGCCGGCCCTGGCGCAGGCCGTGTCGGTCGAAATGCGCCCGGCCGCTGGCGAGGCGCCCTTCGCGCACCGCGAGGTGGATGTCCGGGTTGGCCGCGAGGTAATCGGCCTCGCGGAAGGTCGCCGCCGTCGCCGGCTCGACCATGTCGAGAGAGGGGACCACGGAGCTAGAGGCCGCGCAGGAAGCCGGCGAAGCGCATCAGCCCCTCGGGCCAGGGCCCGTGCCCGCTCTCGGCGTTCAGGTGGCCGGATTCGCCGGCATCGACGAGCTCGGCGCCCCAGGCGGCGGCGAACTCGCCCGCCCGGTCGTAGGCCGTGTAGGGGTCGGTGCGGCTCGTCACCAGGAGCGTCGGGAAGGGCAGGGGCTCACGCGGGATCGGCGCGAACGTCCGCAGGGCGGCGGGCGTGTCGGGCCGCTCGATGTCGGGCAGGGCCACCAGGAAGGCGCCGGCGACCGCGCCCTCGGGCAGATAGGGGGCGGCCTGCACGCAGGAGATGACCCCGAGGCTGTGGGCGACCAGCACCACCGGCCGGGTCGCCGCCTGCACCGCCGCGATCACCGCGTCGCGCCAGGCCTCGGGCTCGGGGTGGTCCCAGCTCTCCTGCGTCACGCGGCGCGCGGTCGAGAGCCGCTCCTGCCAGCGGCTCTGCCAGTGGTCGGGCCCGGAATTGGTGTAGCCCGGGACGACGAGGATGTCGCAATCGGCCGATCTCATGCCGCACCGTTACAGTGAGGACGCGGCAGCGTCGAGAGCGGGTAACCCCGCACCTCGCTACTCCGCGGCGAGCGGCGGCACCGCCGGGGCGATGCCCGACAGCGCGGGCCCGACATGGAGCGCCAGGCCCGTCGAGGCGAGGTTCTTCAGCTTGGCCTCGACCTCGATGTCGCACCAGGCGAGGTGGCGGGCCGCGTAATCGTTGAAGGCGCGGTTCCACATCATGTCGGAATGGGCGGCGAGATCGCGGCCCTTGAGGCCGGCCTCGGTGAGGCCTGCGAAATCGGGCAGGGCGTCGGGGTCGTGGCCCGGCAGCACGTCCTCGCGCGAGACGCTGACATGGCCGATCGGGCGCACCCCGCGCCAGGACTCGATCACCCGGGCGATCCGCGGATCGTCGGGCTCGATGTAGTCGCCGCGGCTGTGGATCCAGTGATGGTGCAGGTCCAGCACCACCGGAACCCGGTCCGAGAGGCGCAGGACCTCGTCGAGGCCGAAGGCCGATTCGTCGTTCTCGACCGTGACGAGGTCGCGGGCGACCTGCGAGACCCGGTCCAGGTTCTCCCGGAAGGCGTCGACCCCGGGGTCGCGGGCGCCGACATGGATGTTGACGTGGGCGCCGTGCGGGTGCCAGCCGCCGCCATAGCCCATCATCGCCATCACCTCGGCGTGGTAGTCGAGCTCGGCGATGCCGTTCTCCAGCGCAGCCGGGTTGCGGCTCGCCAGGATGCAGAACGGGCCCGGATGCATGCTCAGGCGAACGCCGCCGGCCCGCGCCGCCTCGCCGACCGCGGCGAGCCCCACCTCGATGGCGCGGCGGAAGTCGGGGTCGGCGTAGAGGTCGCGCACCTCGGGATGGGTGTAGCCCGGCAGGATCGAGCTCGCGAGGCGCAAGAGCCGCTCCAGCGGCGGCCGGGCCGCCACCCAGGCGACCTGCCGCCCCATCGCCGCGAGGTTGTGGGTCACCACCGCGACCAGCTTCTCGCGGGCGGCCGCCGGATCGAGGCGGCGCAGATGCGCGATCGTCACCGTGGTGACGTTCATCACCAGCGCGGCCTCCTTGGCCGCCTTGATCGTCTTGTGCCGCCCGGGCTCCTCGTCCGGGATGAACTTGCAGCAGAAGCCGAGGCGGGGGCCGGGAACGGGGGAGGCGGAGGTCATGACCGACAACGCGGCGCGGGGCGTCGCGGGTCCCAGGGTTCCGGGAGGAAGTCGGGGATGTGAAAAGGCCGGCCCCGAGGGGCCGGCCGGTCGTCCGCGGGGATTCGGAGATCAGTGCGTCTGCCGGCCCGGCTCGCCGGTGCCGGGCTGGCCCGGGCCCTGGCCCGGCTGGTTCTTGCGCAGCTCGTCCGAGGCGGCGTGGGCGGCCGCGACGGCGGCGTCCTGGGCCTGGTCGAGGGCGCTCTCGACGAACTGGCGGCCGCGCTCCGTCGCCTCGCGGGCGTAGCGCAGGCCCTGGTCGCGGACCTCGTCGGCGTAGGCGCCGACGGTCCGGTCCTCCTGGCGGGTGCGCGGCAGGAGCGAGCCGAGCAGCATGCCGGCGGCGAGCCCGACGACGCCGACGAGCACCGGGTTCTCGGTGACGAAGCGCTCGACGGCGCTCTGGCCTTGCGCGAGGCGGTCGCTGCCGCGGTCGCGCAGGTCGGCGTAGCGGCGCGAGCCGGTCTCGATGCGGTCGTTGGCCCAGTCGCGGGCGCGGTCGAGCGTCTCGGCGCTGCGACCGCCGACGGCGCCGTAGGTCTGGCTCGCCTGGCTGTGGACGCGGTTCACCGCGTCGCTGGCGCCCTGCTTCAGCCGGTCGGCGGCGGCGTCGGCCTTGGCGCGCAGCTGCTCGGCGGTCTGGCTGATGCGGTCGCCGATCGCCGCGGCGGCGTCGCTCGCCCGCTCGGAGGCGTCGGAGGCGGCGTCCTTCACCGCGTCGGCGGCATCGCGGGCGGTCTGCCCGGCCGTGCTCGCCGCGTGAGCGGCGGCGCCCTGCGCCGCGTCGAGGTTCTGGCGCACCGTGTCGTGGTCCTGGTGCAGGGTGCGCTCAGGGCCGGTGGCCGGGGTGTGGGCCGAGGGCGCGCCGGGATTGGCCGGGTTGATGGTGTGCTCTGCCATGGCTCGGGAACTCCGTGGACAGGGTGCGACGGTCGCGTCGGACGCCTGCGGCAAGTCGGTCGATCGAAGACGGGGACGCCGGCGCGGGGCCGGCGCCCCTCACATCCGCAGGCCGTCGGCGACGCGGTCGGCGGCGGGGTGGGCGGTCGGCCGGTCGGGGTCGTAGACCCGGGCCGCGCCGGTCTTGAGCACCGGCACCGCCTCGGCCCCGTTCATCGTCGCCTCGAGGTGCTGGCGGCGCTGCGACTCGCGGGCGACGCGGTGGATCAGCCAGCCGACCCCGGCGACGATCAGCATCACCGGGACGGGGTTGCGCCGCACCGCGTCGAGCGCCCCGTCGTAGAGGCCGCTCGCCGGCGATTGCCGCACCGTGCCGAGCATCTCGTCGACGATGCTGGCCGGCGAGAGCCGGCCCTGGATCTGGTCGATGGTCCGGTCGAGGCGGGCGCGGGTCTCCTCGATGTCGTGCTCGAGCTCGTTGATCGACTGGGTCATCCCGACACCCTCTCAGACAGGACCCTCGCATCCTGGCGCACCTGGCGCGTCGTGCGGGTCGGCGTCAGCGTGGACAGGGACATCGCGCTGCGGCCCCACAGGGCGAGCCCGATGCCGATCACCAGGAACACCGCCCCGACGATCAGGGCGGCGAGCGCCTCGGAATGGACCACCGTGGCGAGCCACTTCACCAGGGCGTCGGTGAGCACCAGGAGGGCGACGACCGCGAAGACCGCGGCGCCGACCATCATGCCGAGCCCGAGGAACAGCGACCTCAGGTTGTTCGACATCTCGGTGCGGAAGAGGGCGATCTCCTTGCGGGCGAGATCGGTGGTCTCGCGCAGGGCATCCCCGAGGAGGCCCTGGATGCTGCCGGGAGATCCGGTCCCGTGAGATCCATGCCCGTTCGGTCCGTCGCCGCCGAGCGGGCGGCCGGCAGTGGGGTCGGCCATCGCGGCGTCCTCCCGTCAGGCCGAGTAGCGCGGGCCGGACGCGCCGGTCCGGTAGGGATCGGGCCGCGCGGTCTCGGGCTCGCTATGGGCGCCGGGCACGTCCCGGTAGCCGGCATCCCGATAGCCCGCGTCGCGCGCGCCGAACGAGTCGGTCGCCCGGTCGTCGGCGCCGCGGGCGCGCTCCCGCGCATCGCGAAAGGCCTGGCGGCCGTCGAGGACGTGGGAGGGATGGGCCGAGGCCTTGATGAAGCGGGCGGCGAGGAAGCCGGTGAGGAAGGTCGCCACCGCGACGGCGGCGGGCCGGCGCCGGGCCACCGCCTCGACCTCGCCGTAGAAATCCTCGAAGCTGCGTTCGCGGATCGAGCCGGAGAGCTGCTCCAGGCCTTCCGCCGCGCTGTCGAAGAACGCCTTCACGTTCGGCTGCTGATCGAGCTTGCCGCCGGAATCGCGCAGGGCCTGGGCGAGGTCGGAGACCGACTGGGCGGCGTCGCCCTTGCGCCGGTCGACGTAGCCGTGGACCTGCTCGCGGGCCGATTCGACCAGGCTGAAACCGCGCTCCATCGCGACGTCGCCGAGCTGGCGCACGTCGGACCGCAGGTCGTTCCACTCCGCCGAACGCTCGCCGGGGGCACCCCGGTCGTCGGCCCGGTGCTGTCCGTTCTCGTAACCCGCGCTCATCAGGGCACTCCATCCTCATTCCGGCGCGGCGGGCAGGCCGGACCGGCCACCGCGCCGAACACATGCGACGATATTGCGGGTAACAGCAGCCAAGGCGCCCGGTTCCGGCCTCACCCGAGGAGGAATCATGGCGGGATTCCTGTGGAGCGCCGGGCACAGCCCGTGCGGGTGCGGCAGGCCCGGATTCGCCGGGAGGGTTGACCAAATCCGCGGGATCGCGCTTGCTCACCGCGCGTTTTCTCCGTCCGGGGCGGATGGACGCGGCGACGTTCCCGCCCCACAAGGTCCGTGCAGCCGGAGTCCATACCCGCCGTGTCACGCCTCATCATCGTGTCGAATCGCGTCGCCGTCCCGGATGCGGGGTCCAAGGCGGTCGCGGCCGGCGGGCTCGCCGTCGCCCTCAAGGAGGCCTTCACGGCCTACAAGGGCCTGTGGTTCGGCTGGAGCGGCAAGATCACCGACAACCCGTCCTCCGAGCCGGTGATCGCCGACCGGGGCCGCGTCCAGTACGCGGTGATGGACCTCTCGCCCCAGGACCACCGCGAGTACTACAGCGGCTTCGCCAACCGGGCGCTCTGGCCGATCATGCATTACCGCCTCGGCCTGGCGGCGTTCTCCCGGGCCGACTACGCCGGCTACCAGCGGGTCAACCGCATCTTCGCCCAGGCGCTCGCCGGGCTGATCGAGCCGGGCGACCTGATCTGGGTCCACGACTACCACCTGATCCCGCTCGCCTCCGAGCTCAGGGGCCTCGGGGTCTCGAACCCGATCGGCTACTTCCACCACATCCCGTGGCCGTCGGGCGAGGTGTTCAACACCCTGCCGGCCTCGACCGAGCTGCTGCGCGCGGTCTCCGACTACGACCTGATCGGCCTCCAGACCGACAGCGACGTGCACAACCTCTCGCGCAACCTCGTCGACGAGCTCAGGGCGATCCCCCTCGGCGGCGGCTCGCTGATGGTCGACGGGCGCCGCACCCGCATCCGCAGCTTCCCGATCGGCATCGACGTCGACGGCTTCCGCCAGGCCGCCGAGCGCGCCGGCATGAACCGCACCGTGCGCGACACGGTGGCGGGCCTGCGCACCCGCAAGCTCCTCATCGGCGTCGACCGGCTCGACTACTCGAAGGGCGTGCCGGAGCGGATGGAGGCGGTGGAGCGCTTCTTCGCCTCGAACCCCGACCAGCGCGGCAACGTCGTCTTCCTGCAGATCGCCCCGAAGTCGCGCACCGAGGTGCCCGAGTACGAGCAGCTCAGCCGCGACGTGAACGAGGTGCTCGGCAACATCAACGGGTCGCTCGGCGAGCCGTCCTGGACGCCGATCCAGTACGTCACCAAGGCCTATCCGCGCGCGGTGCTGGCCGGGCTCTACCGCGCGGCGCGCGTCGGCGTCGTGACCCCGATGCGCGACGGCATGAACCTCGTCGCCAAGGAATACGTCGCCGCCCAGAGCGACGAGGATCCGGGCGTGCTGGTGCTCTCGAAATTCGCCGGCGCCGCCCGCCAGCTGCCCGAGGCGCTGCTGGTCAACCCCTACGACCGGTTCGAGGTGGCGGAGGCGATCCGCGCCGCCCTCTACATGCCCAAGGCCGAGCGCGTGGAGCGGTGGAAGCCGATGTTCGAGCGCATGGCGCGCGAGGACGTCGACTGGTGGGCGCGGAGCTACCTCGGCGAACTCGAAGGCTTCCGCACCGTCGAGCGCGAGCCGCCGGCGGAGGCGGAGGCCAGGTAGGCACGATTTGGCGCGACGCGCCGAACCCTCCCCCCTCTGCGGCGGAGGGTGCCCCGCTGCGAGTGCGAAGCACTCGTGCGCGGGGCGGGAGAGGGGACCACGGTTCCGGAGAGGTCGCTGACCAGGGTGAAGGGCGCCCCATCCTGAGTGGTTGCGCTACCCCTCTCCCGGCACACTGCGTTCGCCACCCTCCCCCGCGTAAGGGGGGAGGGTTCACCGGCGGCGTCCGTCGAGAAATTTCGGGAGATGTGGCGGTGGCTCAGGCCACCCGCGGCCCCGCCCTGAGCGCTCCCATCAGGAACGCGATCATCGCGTCGAGCGCCGGCACGAAATCCTCCGGGCACTGCACCACCAGCACCGGGTGGCAGAAGCGCACGATCGCCGTGTGGACGCAGCGCGCCGCCACCGCCGGATCCTCGACCGCGAACTCGCCCCGCGCGGCGCCGTCGGCGATGACGCGCTCGAGCACGGCGGTGATGCGGTCGACGTGGTGGCGGCAGACGTTCCAGCTCTCGGACATCGCCGCCTCGATCATCTCGTGCATGCGCGGATGGCCGGTGAAGCGGCCGACGGCGTCCCGGTGCAGGAACACGATGATCTCGCGCAGGCGCGCCTCCGCCGGGAGGCCGGGCCGGTCCGCCACGACGGCGATCCGCGCCTCGACCTCGCCGATGATGCGCGCCACCACGGCCTCGTTGATCGCCTTCTTCGAGTCGAAGAAGCGATACACGTTGGCCGGGCTCATCCGCAGGGTCTTGGCGATGTCGGCGACCGTGGTCTTCTGGTAGCCGATCTCACGGAAGAAGCGCTCCGCCGTCGCCAGGATGCGGCAGCGGGTATCGGGCGGGGATTCCTCGACCGGTGGAGGTGCGGACAGGGCAGGGATCATCCGCGGAGCCTATCGTGCCGATCGCGTCGGGGTCAAAAGGCTCCGGCGACCTTAACGTCGGGTGTGGCATCTGCGTCACCCGGGCGGGACCGCCGTCAGGACCCGAACTGCGAGCCCAGCCGCTCCAGGTACTCGGCGAGGTCGATGCCGCCGACCTTCTTGCCGTAATCGAACCGCGCGCCGGGGCGGATCGCCACGCTCTCGCGGGCGGTGGTCAGGGTCACCGGCCGGGTGCAGACCCACGCGCCGTCGCGCCGGTGCTCGAAGTAATTCAGGATCTCGTGCCGGTCCACGGCCGCCTCCCACCACGCTTGCCATTGGTCTGGCGAGACAACGTGACAGTCGGGTGGAAGTTCACGGGGCGCCGCCGCGGCGTCCCGGACTTGCCGCAAGCTTGACCATACGCGACCGCTTGCGCCGCTGCGGAAGCCGCGAGACAATCGGGGCGAACACTCCCGAGGAAGCCCCCGATGCCGGTCGTTCGCCGCGAGGCCCTGTTCCTGATCGCCGGCGCGCTCGCCGTTCCGGCCCGGGCCGCGCCGCTCCAGAGCGGCGTCACGGCCTCCGCCTTCAGCTTCACGAGGCCCGAGGGCGGCAGCCTGGCGCTCGCCGAGCAGGCGGGCAAGCCGATCCTGGTGGTCAACACCGCGACGGCCTGTGGCTACGCCCCGCAATTCGCCGGCCTGCAGCAGCTCTGGACCCGCTTCGGCCCCCGCGGGCTGACGGTGATCGCGGTGCCCTCGGCGGATTTCGGGCGACAGGAACCGCTCGACGGGCTGGCGATCGCCGAGGCCGCGCGCAAGAACCACGGCGTGACCTTCCCGGTCGTGGCGAAGACCGGCGTCACGGGCCCGCAGGCGCACCCGTTCTACCGCTGGGCGGCCGCCGAGAAGCCGGCCGAGACCCCGCGCTGGAACTTCCACAAGTACCTGGTCGGCCGCGACGGGCACCTCGCCGCCGCCTTCGCCACGCCGGTCGAACCGACCGATCCGCGGGTGATCGCGGCGATCGTGAAGGAGCTGGAGGCGGCGGAGTAGGGGGGTTCCGGGTCGCGAGAGTGGAAGCGGGAAACGTCTCCCCTCCATCCACCCACAACCTCATCCTGAGGTGGGAGGGTGGGAGTGACGGCAGGCCCGGTCGCCTCGACGCTCCGAGCCCGCCGCGATCCTCGGTCAGGCCACCGCCTTCCGCGCGCCCGTCTGCACGTGGAAGTCCGGCCCGTTGCCGGTCTTCGCCACGTAGCCGGCCCGGATCACGAAGTCGCCGAAGCGCTCGCCCTTGGTCCGGTCCTTGGCGTAGGCCGCGAAGAGCGGGTCGAGCTTCGGGCGGATGTCGGAGGCCGTGACGTCCTCGGCGTAGAGCTTGCTCAGCCGCGAGCCGTCGAAGGCGGCGCCGAGATAGAGGTTGTAGCGCTCGGGGCCGCGGCCGACGAGGCCGATCTCGGCGATGAAGGGCCGGGCGCAGCCGTTGGGGCAGCCGGTCATCCGGATCGTGATGTCGTCGTCAGCCAAGCCGTGGGAGGCCAGGCTCTCCTCCAGCTCGTCGATCAGGCTCGGCAGGTAGCGCTCGCTCTCGGCGAGCGCCAGGCCGCAGGTCGGCAGGGCCACGCAGGCGAGGCTGTTGCGGCGAAGCGCGCCCGCTCCGGTGGTGAGGCCGTATTCCTGCACCAGCGCGTCGATCTCCGCCTTCCTGTCCGCCGGGACGTTGGCGACGATGACGTTCTGGTTGCCGGTGAGGCGGAAATCGCCCTGGTGCACCTCGGCGATGCGGCGCAGGCCCGCCAGGAATTGCGGCCCGCCCTCGACGTCCTTGATCCGGCCCGACGGCACGTAGAGCGTCAGGTGGTGCTTGCCGTCGTCGCCTGCGACCCAGCCGTAGCGGTCGCCGTTGCCCGTGAAGGTGAAGGGCTTCGGGTCCTGGAAGGTGCGGCCGACCCGCTTCTCGACCTCGGCCCGGAAGGCCTTCAGGCCGTAGCGCTCGATCGTGTACTTGAGGCGCGCGTTCTTGCGGATGGTGCGGTTGCCCCAGTCGCGCTGGACGGTCATCACCGCCTCGGCGACCTTCAGGGCGTATTCCGGCTCCGCGAACAGCATCACGTCGGCGGTGCGCGGGAAGGTGTCGGCCTCGCCGTGGGTCATGCCCATGCCGCCGCCGACGGTGACGTTCCAGCCCGTCACCTTGCCCTTCTTGTCGAGGATCGCGATGAAGCCGAGATCGTGGGCGTAGACGTCGACCTCGTTGGAGGGCGGCACCGCCACGATGGTCTTGAACTTCCGCGGCAGGTAGGTCTTGCCGTAGACCGGCTCGACCTCGGCCGCGTCCTCAGCCCCGACCACGCGCTCGCCGTCGAGCCAGATCTCGCGCCAGGCATTGGTCTTCGGCAGCAGGCTGTCGGAGATGTCCTTCGCCAGCTTGTAGGCGGCCTCGTGGGCGCCCTTCTGGGCCGGGTTCGTCGCCGCCATCACGTTGCGGTTGACGTCGCCGCAGGCCGCGATCGTGTCGAGCAGCGCCGAGTCGATCGCCGCCATCGTGCGCTTGAGGTTCGACTTGATGACGCCGTGATACTGGAAGGTCTGCCGCGTCGTCGCCCGCAGGGTGCCGTTGGCGTAGGTGCGGGCGATCTCGTCGAGGATCAGCCATTGCTTCGGGGTCACGACGCCGCCGGCGATGCGCAGGCGGATCATGAAGGAATAGGCCTTGTCGAGCTTCTTCTTGGTCCGCTCCGCGCGCAGGTCGCGGTCGTCCTGCAGGTACATCCCGTGGAACTTCACGAGCTGCCCGTCATCGTCCGAGATCGCGCCGGTGGCGTTCTTGAGCAAGCCCTCGGCGAGCGTGCCGCGCAGGTAGCCGCTGGCGATCTTGATGTGCTCGTTGGCCGAGAGCTTGGCGGCGCGGGCGGCCTCCGCCTCGGTGATCGGGCGCTCGGCCGGCGGCGTCTCGTAGACGCGCTCGGTGGTGGAGGTGTCGGCGGTCTTGTGGTCGGCCATGGGGGTGGTGTCCGTTCGGGCGCCGGGTCCGGCGCGTAATTTACCGGCATCCCCGGCACGTGACAGCGCCGAATGAGACGCGGGATCCCCTCTCCCGAGTGGGAGAGGGGTAGGGGCGATCGAAGATCGCGCGAGGGTGCTACGGTTCCGAGTCGGGCTCAGACCGCGCCGCTGCAAGCACCGAGTTTAGTGCTTTCCACTGACGCGTAGCACCCTCACGCGGGATCTCCGATCCCCCGGCCCCTCTCCCACACGGGAGAGGGGAGGCAGTTCCAGTGCTAGTACACGTCCTGCTGGTAGCGGTGGCTGCGCTCCAGGCCGGCCACCGCCGCCTCGGCCGCCGCCGCGTCCAGGCCCTTCACGTCGGCGAAGGCACGCACCAGCGCCGCGCGCACGTCCTTGGCCATCGCCTTGGCGTCGCCGCAGACGTAGAAGTGGGCGCCGCCGTCGAGCCACGAGACGAGCTCGCGCCGCTGCTCCCAGATCCGGTCCTGGACGTAGATCTTCTCGGGCTGGTCGCGGGAGAAGGCGACGTCGATGCGGGCGAGCGAACCGTCCTCCAGCGCTTCCTGCCACTCGAGCTGGTACAGGAAGTCGTGGGTGAAGTGGCGGTCGCCGAAGAACAGCCAGTTGCGGCCCGGCGCCTCGGTGGCGCGGCGCTCCTGCACGAAGGCGCGGAACGGCGCGACGCCTGTGCCGGGGCCGACCATGATCACGTCGGTCGCCGGGTCCTTCGGCAGGCGGAAATGCTTGTTCGGCTTCACCCGCACCCGGAGCTTGGCGCCGGTGCGGATCCGGTCCGCGACGTGGACCGAGGCGACGCCGGTGCGCGCGCGGTCATGGGTGGTGTAGCGCACCGCCGCGATGGTGAGGTGGGCCTCGTCGCCGACCTCGGCCCGCGAGGAGGCGATCGAGTAGGCCCGCGGCGGCAGCGGCCGGGTGATGTCCGAGAGAGCTTGAGCCGAGAGCTTCGCCGGGTAGGTCTCGATCAGGTCGACGAGGTGGCGGCCCTCGATCCAGGCCCGGACCTCGTTCGAGTCGATCAGGCGGCGGGCCTCCTCGTGGCCGGTGGCCTTGACGAAGCGCTCGACCGTGGCCGCCGACAGGGTGGTGATGTCGCGCTCGGCGAGCAGCGCCTGGCGCAGGACGGAATCGCCCTCGAGGCCGGCGGCCTTGAGGATCTGGTCGACCAGGGCCGGGTCGTTCTCGGGGTAGAGCTCGAGCGAGTCGCCGGGCTCGTAAGGAGGGGCGGCATCCTCGAAGGCCAGCGCGAGGTGGATCGTCTCCTTGTCGGAGCGCGACGAGTTGAGGTTCACGTGCTCGATCACCTCGACGACGACGGGCTCGCGGCTGACCTCGGCCTCCTCGTCGGCGCCGGCCGTGCGGGCGAAATCCACCGCCACGACGTTGCCGGCGGGCTCGGGCGGCGCCAGCGCCTTGAGGGCGTCCTTGATCCAGGCGGCGGCCGGCTTGTCGAAGTCGAGGTCGCAATCGACCCGCGGCAGCACGCGCCTGGCGCCGAGCGCCTCGAGGCGGTCGTCGAGGCGCTTTCCGATGGCGCAGAACTCGGCGTAGGAGGTGTCGCCGAGCGCCAGCACGCCGAACTCGACCCCGTCGAGGCGCGGCGCGCCCTCGCCCATGATCTCGCCGTAGGCGCGCACCGCGCGGGCCGGCGGCTCGCCCTCGCCCCAGGTGGCGGCGATGACGACGAGGCGCTTCTCCTTCCCCAGGGCCGCCACGTCGAGGTCGGCGAAATCGACGACCTTCGGCTTGAAGCCGCTCTTGCGGGCGAGCTTGGACACGTCGCCGGCGAGCTTCTCCGAATTGCCGGACTCGCTGGCGAAGACGATCGTCACCGGCTCGGCGGCCCGCGGCGGGGCGGCCGGGGCGGGCGCCTCGGCGGCGGCAGTGCCGCCCGCGGCGTCGAGGCCGGCGAGGAAGCCGGCCAGCCACGCGCGCTGCAGGGCGGTGGTGGAGCCGAGGGCGGCATCGAGATGGGCCCGCTCGGCGTCGCCGAAGGGAGCCGTGCGGGGAAGAAGCGCGGAGCGAGACATGCCCGCACAGATGTGCCCGCGCCGCCCCGGAGTCAACCGAAATGTTCTTTTTGAAGAACGCGGCTGCGGGAGATCATCGTTATCGTCGGCACGCGCAGCAGGAGAAGATTATTTCCCGTTCGCCGCCAGCGGCTGGACGAACGGTGCCGACGGGAGCGGCAGCGCAGTGGTGCTCTTCACCTTCTCCATGGCGAACCGCGACGTCACGTTCTTCAGGGGCAGCACCGCGATCAGGCGCTTGTAGAAGGCGTCGTAGGCCTGCATGTCGGCCACCACGACGCGGAGCATGTAATCCACGTCGCCGGCCATGCGGTAGAATTCCAGCACCTCCGGCATCCCCGAGACCGTGGCGGCGAAGCGCTCCAGCCACTCGCGGGAATGGTCGCTGGTCTCGATCGAGACGAACACCGTCAGCCCCAGGCCCAGCTTGACCGGGTCGAGCACCGCCACGCGCCGGTCGATGACCCCGTCGGCCTCGAGGCGCTGGATGCGCTTCCAGCACGGGGTCTGCGACAGGCCGACGCGCTCCCCGATCTGGGCGATCGACAGCGTCGCGTCGTTCTGGAGCAGGGCGAGGATCTTCAGGTCGATGGCATCCACTGCGCGGCTCCGGTTTTGGAGAAGAATCTTTCAAGACTGACCCTCGGTCAGGGAACGGTTTTTCGACCAAGGCGTTCGCCAAGCCTCGAATAGCCGGCGAGGTCGGACCTGCCGCTGCGAAAAACAGCGGGATCGCATCCCAGCCATGCCTTGACAGTGTTCGGTATAGCGAACAGTTACCCGGTCACACAAGCAGCCAATCCCGGGCTCTCCATGACCCTTCCCCTCGACCGCGCGGCGCAGGAGCTGGCCTCGCGCCTGCGTCCCCTCGCCCTGCCGGAGCGCCTCGCGCTCATCGACGCGACGGTGGACGGCCGCCTGGTCTTCACCACGAGCTTCGGCCTCGAGGACCAGGCCCTCACCCACGCGCTCCGCATGGCGAAGTCGCGGGCCGAGATCGTGACCCTCGATACCGGCCGGCTCTTCCCCGAGACCTACGACACCTGGGCCGAGACGGAAGCCGCCTACGGCTTCCGCATCCGCGCCTACGCGCCGGAGCGCGAGGCCGAGGAGCGCTTCGTCGCCGAATCCGGCATCAACGGCTTTCGCCACTCGGTGGCGGCGCGCCAGGCCTGCTGCGGCTTCCGCAAGGTCGAGCCGCTCGGCCGCGCGCTCGCCGGCGCCGCCGGCTGGCTCACGGGCTTGCGCGCCGGGCAGTCGGCCAACCGCGCCGAGACGCCGCTCGCCGAGGCCGATCACGCCCGCGGCCTGATCAAGCTCAACCCGATCGCCGACTGGACCCGCGAGGCGCTGGCGGAGCTGATCCATCAGAACTTCGTGCCCTACAACGTGCTGCACGATCGCGGCTTCCCGTCGATTGGCTGCGCGCCCTGCACCCGCGCCGTGAAGGTGGGCGAGCCCGAGCGGGCCGGCCGCTGGTGGTGGGAGCAGGCGGGCAAGCAGGAATGCGGCCTCCACGTCGCCGGAGCGCCCGGCCAGAAGATCCCCTCCAGTCAGGAGATCAGGCCCGGACAGGAGCCCGCCGCCTTCGAGCCGGCACAGTCCGGCACTAGACATTCGCCCGAATCATCCTCGACCAAGAGCAACCCGGAGCTGGCCGCATGAGCGCCGCCCTCAAGACCCGGACCGACGGCCTCGACCGCCTGACCCACCTCCAGCGCCTGGAGGCCGAGAGCATCCACATCATGCGGGAGACGGTCGCCGAGACCGAGAACCCGGTGATGCTGTACTCGATCGGCAAGGATTCCTCGGTCCTGCTGCACCTGGCCCTCAAGGCCTTCGCGCCGGGCCGGCTGCCGTTCCCCCTGCTCCACGTCGACACGACCTGGAAGTTCCGCGAGATGATCGCGTTCCGCGATCGGCGCGCGAAGGAACTCGGCCTCGACCTCCTCGTGCACACCAACCCGGACGGGCTCGCCCGCGGCATCGGGCCGGTGAGCCACGGCTCCGAGGTCCATACCGACGTGATGAAGACCCAGGCCCTGCGCCAGGCCCTCGACAAGCACAAGTTCGACGCGGCCTTCGGCGGGGCGCGGCGCGACGAGGAGGCCTCGCGGGCCAAGGAGCGCATCGTCTCCTTGCGCACCGCGCAGCACCGCTGGGACCCCAAGCGCCAGCGCGCCGAGCCCTGGCACCTCTACAACATGAAGAAGCAGCGCGGTGAGTCGTTGCGGGTGTTCCCGCTGTCGAACTGGACCGAGCTCGATATCTGGCTCTACATCGAGCAGGAGAACATCCCGATCGTGCCGCTCTACTACGCGGCCGAGCGCCCGGTGGTGCAACGCGACGGGCAGCTGATCATGGTGGACGACGAGCGCCTGCCGCTCCAGCCCGGCGAGACGCCGGAGATGCGCCTGGTGCGCTTCCGGACGCTGGGCTGCTACCCGCTGACCGGGGCGGTGGAGAGCGACGCCGCGACCCTGCCGGAGATCATCGGCGAGACGCTCGCCGCCCGCACCTCCGAGCGGCAGGGCCGGGTGATCGACAAGGACGGCGCCGGCGCCATGGAGCGCAAGAAGCAGGAAGGCTACTTCTGATGACCGTGCACCAATCCACCCGCGCCTTCGGCTACGAGGCCTTTCTCGCCGCCCATCAGCGGAAGGAAGTGCTGCGGTTCATCACCTGCGGCTCGGTCGACGACGGCAAGTCGACCCTGATCGGGCGCTTGCTTCACGACACCAAGCAGATCTTCGACGACCAGGTCAGCGCGCTCGAGCGCGACTCGCGCCGCCACGGCACGCGGGGAGGGGAACTCGATCTCGCGCTCCTCGTCGACGGGCTGCAGGCCGAGCGCGAGCAGGGCATCACCATCGACGTCGCCTACCGGTTCTTCTCGACCGAGCGGCGCTCCTTCATCGTCGCCGACACTCCGGGCCACGTCCAGTACACCCGCAACATGGCGACCGGCGCCTCGACCGCCGAGGTCGCGGTGCTGCTGGTCGATGCCCGCAAGGGCTTGAGCCCGCAGACCCGGCGCCACGCGCTCCTGGTCTCGATGCTCGGCATCCGCCGCGTCGTGCTGGCGGTCAACAAGATGGACCTGATCGGCTGGTCCGAAAGTCGGTTCGAGGCGATTCTGGCCGAGTTCCAGGCCTTCGCCAAGGATCTGCGCTTCGCCGACGTCACCGGCATCCCGCTCTCGGCGGCGAACGGCGACAACGTCGTGCTGCCGGGCACGGCCGCGCCCTGGTATACCGGTGCACCGCTGCTGCAGTACCTCGAGGAGGTGCCCGCCCACGTCGAGGAGGAGGCCGCTCCGTTCCGCATGGCGGTGCAGTGGGTCAACCGGCCGAATTCCGACTTCCGTGGCTTCTCCGGCCTGATCGCCTCGGGCGCGGTCGCGGTCGGCGACGCCGTGGTGGTGGCGCCCGCCGGCACCCCGTCCACGGTGGCGCGGATCCACACCTATGACGGCGACCTGGAACGCGCCATCGCCGGCCAGTCGGTGACCTTGGTTCTCGCCGACGAGGTCGACGCCTCGCGCGGCAGCGTGATCACGGCGGCGGCGCAACCGCCGATCGTCAGCGACCGGCTCGAGGTTCGGCTGTTCTGGGCCAACGAGGCCGAGCTGACGCCGGGCGCGACCTACCTCGCCAAGGTCGGGACGGTGACGGCGAACGCCGTGGTCGAGGCCGTGCGCGCGCGCATCGACACCGAGACCGGGCAGGGCGTGCCGGCCGACGCTTTGAGCGCCAACGACATCGGCGACGTGACGCTCAGCCTCGACCGCAAGGTCGCGGTCGATGCCTACCGCCAGAACCGCGACACCGGCAGCCTGATCCTGATCGACCGGGCGACCACCGACACCGCGGCCCTGGGTCTGGTCCAGGCGCCGCAGGCCTCTCCGCAGGGCGGTGCCAAGGTCGAGACGAGGGCCGAGGTCGCCAAGGCCGAGGTCACCAAGGCCGACATCGCCAAGGCCGACATCGCCAAGGCCGAGGTGGCTCCCGCCGGCGGCGGCCTCCTGGGCTCGTTGCGGCGGCTGTTCCGGGGCTCGTCGCTCGCGCTCGTCGCCGGGGCCTCGCTGCTCGCGCTCGCCGGGGCCCCGGCCCCGGCCCGGGCGCAGGCCCTCCTGAACGTCTCCTACGACCCGACCCGGGAGCTGTACCGGGCGATCGACGCGGCCTTCGCCAAGGAGTGGAAGGCCAAGACCGGCGAGACCGTGACGGTGCGCGCCTCCCATGGCGGCTCCGGCGCCCAGGCCCGCTCGGTCATCGACGGGCTGCCGGCCGACGTGGTGACGCTGGCGCTCGCCAGCGACATCGACGCCATCGCGGCGCGCTCGAAGAAGCTGCCGGCCGACTGGCAGAAGCGCCTGCCGAACAACTCGACGCCCTACACCTCGACCATCGTGTTCCTGGTCCGGAAGGGCAACCCGAAGGCGATCAAGGACTGGGACGACCTGGTGAAGCCGGGGATCCAGGTCATCACCCCGAACCCGAAGACCTCGGGTGGCGCGCGCTGGAACTACCTCGCGGCCTACGCCTACGCGCTGTCGAAGAACAACAACGACGACGCCAAGGCGAAGGACTTCGTCACCGCCCTGTTCAAGAACGTGCCGGTGCTCGACACGGGCGCGCGCGGCGCCACCACCACCTTCGTGCAGCGGGGCCTCGGCGACGTGCTGGTCGCCTGGGAGAACGAGGCGTTCCTCGCCGACGAGGAATTCGGCAAGGGCAAGTTCGACATCATCGTGCCCTCGCTCTCGATCCTGGCCGAGCCGCCGGTGGCGCTGATCGACGCCAACGTCGACCAGAAGGGCACCCGCCGCCAAGCCGAGGCCTACCTGCAGTTCCTCTATACCCCTGAGGCGCAAGCCATCATCGCCAAGAACTTCTATCGTCCGCGCGACGAGTCGGCGGCGGCCAAGGAGGACCTCGGTCGCTTCCCGAAGCTGAAGCTCGTCACGATCGACGACACCTTCGGCGGCTGGGCCAAGGCCCAAAAAACCCACTTCGACGACGGCGGCGTCTTCGACGCCATCCTGAAGTCCCGTCAATGAGCGACGCCGCGGCCCTGCCCGCGGGGCGGGCCGCCCCCCGCTTCCGGCGGCCGAGCGCGCTCCCGGGCTTCCGCCTGACCTTCGGGATCACGCTCACCTACCTGACCCTGATCGTCCTCCTGCCGCTGGCGGTGCTGCTCCTGCGCGCGGCCAGCGTCGGCCCCGCCGGCCTGTGGGCGCTCGTGACGGATGCCCGCAACCTCGCGGCGCTCAAGACCTCGTTCGGCCTGTCGCTGGCCGCCGCCGCGATCGACGCGGTGTTCGGGCTCCTCATCGCCTGGGTGCTGACCCGCTACCGCTTCCCCGGCCGGCGGATCATCGACGCGCTGGTGGATCTCCCCTTCGCCCTGCCGACGGCGGTGGCCGGCATCGCGCTCGCCAGCCTCTACGCGCCGAACGGCTGGCTCGGCGAGCCCCTGATGGCGATGGGCATCAAGGTCGCCTACACGCCGCTCGGCATCCTGGTGGCGCTGGTCTTCGTCGGCCTGCCGTTCTGCGTCCGCACGGTGCAGCCGCTGGTGGCCGAGATCGACAAGTCGAGCGAGGAGGCCGCCGCGATCCTCGGCGCCTCGCGCTTCCGGGCCGTCGTCACGGTGATCCTGCCGCCCCTGATCCCGGCGATGCTCACGGGCTTCGCCCTCGCCTTCGCCCGCGCGGTCGGCGAGTACGGCTCGGTGATCTTCGTCGCCGGCAACCTGCCCTACGTCTCGGAGATCGCGCCCCTGCTGATCGTGATCAAGCTCGAGGAGTTCAACTATGCCGGCGCCACCGCCATCGCCGCCGTGATGCTGCTGATGTCGTTCGCCGCGCTGCTGGCCATCAACCTGGTCCAGGATTTCAGCCGCCGCAGGTTCGGGCATGTCTGACACGACCGTTCCCTCCATCCGCCCCGCCGCCCGCGGCCCGCACGCGGCGCTGACCGAGCCGCGCCCGGTCCGCATCGCGCTCACCCTCCTGGCGGTGGCCTTCCTGGGGTTGTTCCTGCTGCTGCCGCTCGCGGTGGTGTTCGTCGAGGCGCTGAGCAAGGGCCTGGGCGCCTACATCGCCACCTTCGCCGAGCCCGACGCGCTGGCGGCGATCCGCCTGACGCTCCTCGTCGCGGTGATCGCGGTGCCGCTCAACGTCGTGTTCGGGCTGTGCGCCTCCTGGGCCATCGCCAAGTTCGAGTTCCGCGGCCGTAACCTGCTCATCACCCTCATCGACCTGCCGTTCTCGGTCTCGCCGGTGGTGGCGGGCCTGATCTACGTGCTGATCTTCGGGGCGCAGGGGCTGTTCGGCCCGTTCCTCAACCGGCACGGGATCGAGATCATCTTCGCGGTGCCGGGGATCGTGCTCGCCACCGTGTTCGTCACCTTCCCGTTCGTGGCGCGCGAGCTGATCCCGCTGATGCAGGACCAGGGCACCACCGACGAGGAGGCCGCGTTGACCCTGGGCGCGAGCCCGTGGCGGGTCTTCCGCACCGTGACGCTGCCCAACGTGCGCTGGGCGCTCCTCTACGGCGTGCTGCTCTGCAACGCCCGGGCGATGGGGGAGTTCGGCGCCGTGTCGGTCGTGTCGGGCCGGATCCGGGGGTTGACCAATACGATGCCGCTCCACGTCGAGATCTTGTACAACGAGTACAATTACGTGGCGGCGTTCGGGATCGCCTCGCTGTTGGCGCTCCTCGCGCTCGTCACCCTGGCGGGTAAATCTTTCCTCGAATGGCGCCATGCCGATGCGCTGGCCGGACGCGGAGCCCATTGAGATGACGGCCGGATTCGCTCCCACCGCCCTGTCCCTGCGCCGCGACGCGCAAGTCCGTCCGGTCGAGGCCGCGTCCTCCGAGCGCCTGCGCCACGCCGGCACGGCGGTGCGGGTCGACGGCATCGTGAAGAGCTACGGCGGCCACGGCCCGGCGGCGCTCGAGGGCGTCAGCCTGGCGATCGAGCCGGGCGAGCTCCTGGCCCTGCTCGGCCCCTCGGGCTCCGGTAAGACGACGCTGCTTCGCGTCATCGCCGGCCTCGAGATCCCCGACGGCGGCCGGGTGTTCTTCGGCTCGCAGGACACCACCGACATCCCGGTCCAGAGCCGCGGCGTCGGCTTCGTGTTCCAGCACTACGCCCTGTTCCGGCACCTGACGGTGTTCGAGAACATCGCCTACGGGCTGCGCTCGCGCCGCCGGGCCCACCGCCCGAAGGAGGACGAGATCCGCCGCCGGGTCGAGCGCCTGCTCGAGCTGGTGCAGCTGCCCGACCTCGCCAGGCGCTATCCGGGCCAGCTCTCCGGCGGCCAGCGCCAGCGGGTCGCGCTCGCCCGCGCGCTCGCGGTCGAGCCCTCGGTGCTGCTCCTCGACGAGCCGTTCGGGGCGCTGGACGCCCAGGTCCGCAAGGACCTGCGCCGCTGGCTGCGCGAGATCCACCGCGAGACCGGCCAGACCACGATCTTCGTCACCCACGACCAGGACGAGGCGCTGGAGCTCGCCGACCGGATCGCGATCCTCAACAAGGGCCGCATCGAGCAGGTCGGCGCACCTCACGAGGTCCAGGACCACCCGGCCTCGCGCTTCGTGATGTCGTTCGTCGGCGAGACCGCGCGGCTGCCGGCCGAGGTCGTCGGCCGAGAGGTCCGCGTCGCCGGCCGCCCGGTGATCGCGGCGGAGGCCGGCTGGCCGCAAGGAGCCGTCGATCTCTGCCTGCGGCCCTGGGACCTCACGGTCGGGCAGGGACCCGGCACGCTGCCCGGCACCGTGCGCGAATGGCGCCGCACCGGGCGGGGCACCGTGGCGGAGATCCTCCTCGACGGCGCCGAGGCCCCGGTCGAGGTGAAGGTGACGGAGGTCTACGAGCCGGGCGACCGGGTGGCGCTCGCGGTCGGGGCGGCGCGGGTGTTTCCGCGGGGGTGAGTGGGAGGGGGGCCCTCGACGGTCACGCTGACGGCGGCCACCGATATCCACCCGCCCATCGTCAAACGCCGCGCCCTTTCCCGGATCTCCTTCCGCTGACGCTCCGATCGTCCGGGAAAGGGGAGGGTGTTGAAAGGTTTCCTTGAAGCGATGAAGCGCCAGCTACATCGCCGATCGTGTTACCGCCGCACCCGCCGGCTGCGCGCCTCCAGCGCGAACGCATCCTCCTGCGCCTGAAGCCGCTCGACGAAGATCGTGGCGGCCCGGGCGATGTGCTGGCGCGACAACCGGTCGGCCGCCTCGGCCTCGCCCGCCGCGATGGCGTCCAGGATCGCCGCGTGCTCGTCCCAGATGCGGGTCGGCATCGCCTCGTCCTCGCGCAGCACCTCGCCCATGATCCGCCGCAGGTGGTTGAAGTGCGGCGCCGCCGTCTCGACGATGATCGGGTTCTCGGCGATCTCGCCGAGGAAGCGGTGGAAGGCGATGTCGGCCTCGATCAGCCCCGCCACCGAGCCGGCTTGCGCCGCCGCGCGCCCCGCCGCCACCAGGGGAAGACCCTCTCGGCCGGCCCGGGCCGGGTTGCGCTCGGCGGCGAGCCGGCTCGTCAGGCCTTCGAGCACGCCGCGCACCTCGTAGAGGTTCTGCACGAACGCGGCTTCGAGCGGCGCCACCACCAGCCCGCGGCGGGGCGCGTCGCGCACGATGCCGTGGTTGCGCAGCAGCAGCAGCGCCTGCTGCACCGGCTGGCGCGAGACGCCGTAGGCATCCGCCAGTTCGTCCTGGATCAGCCGGGTGTTGGGCGGCAGCCGCCCCTCGGTGATCTCGCTGAAGATCGCGCCGTAGACCTGCTCGACGAGCCGGTGGCGCGTCAGGCTGCGGGCGTCGGTCTCGCCGGCCATGGCCGGATCCCCCTTCACGCAGAAACTCGTTCCGGACGTGTTGCGCAAACCGGAGGCCCGTGCAATACCGAATTCGAAATTCGAATTCTGAATTCAATAAATGCCGCAGCGGGACGCGCCCGAACGACGGCTCGGAATTCGGTCGAGGGAGAAACGCCATGAACACCCCCCGCTCCACGGGTCTCCACCGGCGGCACCTGCTGGCATCAAGCCTCGGTGCCGCCGCAGCGTTGACGACCGGCTTCCCGCGGCCGGCCCTGGCGCAAGGCGCCAAGCTCGCCTTCAAGCTCGGCACCGACCTGCCGGTGCCGCATCCGGTGAACGTGCGCCTCAAGGAGGCGATCGCGGCGATCGGCCGGGAGACCAACGGCGCCGTCGAGATCAGCCTGTTCCCGTCGAACCAGCTGGGCAGCGACTCGGACATGCTGTCCCAGATCCGCTCCGGCGCGCTCGAACTCGCGACCTTCCCGGGCACCGTGGTCTCGACGCTCGTGCCGGCGACCTCGCTCACCGGCATCGGCTTCGCCTTCACGAGCTACGACAAGGTCTGGGCCGCGATGGACGGCGAGGTCGGCGGCTATATCCGCCGGGCGATCGAGAAGGCGAACCTCGTGCCCTTCGAGACGACCTGGGACAACGGCTTTCGCCAGATCACCACCAGCACCAAGCCGATCCGCACGCCCGACGACCTCAAGAACTTCAAGATCCGCGTGCCGGTGGTGCCGCTCTGGGTCTCGATGTTCTCGGCGCTCGGCGCCGCGCCGGTCAGCATCCCGCTGAGCGAGGCCTATTCGGCGCTCCAGACCCGGATCGCCGACGGGCAGGAGAACCCGCTGGCCTTGATCAATTTCGCCAAGTTCTACGAGGTGCAGAAATACTGCTCGCTCACCAACCACGCCTGGGACGGGTTCTGGATGATGGCGAGCGGCCGGGTCTGGAAGGGCGTGCCGGCGGACGTGCGGGCGATCATGGAGAAGCACCTCAACGCCGCGGCGTTGAGGGAGCGCGACGACATCGCCCAGGCCAACCGCGACACCCAGAAGGAGCTGGAGGGACGGGGGCTTACGTTCAACGCCACCGACCCGGCCGCTTTCCAGGGGGCGTTGAAGGCGACCAAGTTCTACGGCCAGTGGCGCGAGAAGTTCGGGCCGGAGGCCTGGGCGCTGGTGCAGAAATATGCAGGCGACATCGGCTGAGGGTTCGGCCTTTCCGGCAGATTCTTGCCTCTTCCACTCGCGACCTCATCCTGAGGTCGCGAGTGGGACGGGCCGCCAAGACGATCGACGAACCCATCTCGCCCCGAGAGACCAGACGAGGACGACCACGATGAGGGATGTGCTCACGCCCGGGCAGATGCTCGCCGTCCAGGCGCGCCTGCAGCCCGACCGGATCGGCGCGCGCGACCTCGAGCGCGAGATGACGTTCCGGCAGTGGAACGCCCGCGCCTGCCGCCTCGCCAACGGCCTGCTCGGCCTCGGCCTGACGAAGGGCGAGCGGGTCGCGGTGCTGGCCTACAATTGCGTCGAGTGGCTCGAGATCTACGCCGCGATGGCGAAGGCCGGCCTCGTCGCGGTGCCGATCAACTTCCGGCTGGTCGGCGGGGAAGTGCGCTACATCCTGGAGGATGCCGAGGTCTCGGCCCTGATCCTGCAAGATGAGCTGGCCGGCACGATCGAGGAGATCCGCGCCGACCTGCCGGTGGCGGAGTCGCGCGTGGTGTGGTTCGGGGCGACGCCGTGCCCGGCGGGCTTCTCGTCCTACGAGGACCTGATCGGCCGGGCCCGCGAGGACGAGCCCGGCACCGTGATCGCCCCGTCGGACCCGTGGATGCTGATGTACACCTCGGGCACCACCGGCAAGCCGAAGGGGGCGATCCGCTCGCATCGCGGCGCCGCCATGCTGTCGATGATCACCGAGATCGAGCTCGGCATCCACCGGCGCGATTCGGCACTGCTGGTCATGCCCATGTGTCACGCGAACTCGCTCTACTTCTTCGGCGCGTTCAGCTATTGCGGCGGCGTCACCAGCGTGTACTCGCGCAAGAGCTTCGACCCGGAGCATTGCGTGCGCGCGCTCGCCGAGGGCGGGGCGAGCTTCACCTCCCTGGTGCCGACCCACTACGCGATGATGCTGGGTCTGAGCCAGCAGGTCCGGGACCGCTACGACCTCACCCGCATCACCCGGCTGATGATCTCCTCGGCCCCGGCCCGGCCCGACACCAAGCGGGCGGTGATGGAGTTCTTCCCGAATTCCGGGCTCTACGAATTGTACGGCGCCACCGAGGTCGGCTGGGCGACGATGCTGCACCCGCCCGAGCAGTTCACCAAGCTCGGCTCGGTCGGCCGCGAATGCGTCGGCTCGGCGCCGATCAAGCTGCTGGATGAAGCCGGCAACGAGGTGCCGGACGGCGAGGCCGGCGAGCTGTTCTGCTCGAACCCCTACCTGTTCGACGGCTACTGGAAGCTGCCGGAGAAGACGAAGGAGGCCTTCCGCGGCGAGTACTGCACCGTCGGCGACATGGCCCGGCGCGACGCGGACGGGTTCATCCACCTCGTCGACCGCAAGAGCAACATGATCATCTCCGGCGGCGAGAACATCTATCCGTCCGAGGTCGAGGCCCTGCTCGGCGGCCACCCGGCGGTGCACGACGTCGCGGTGGTCGGCCTGCCGGACGAGACCTGGGGCGAGCGGGTCCATGCCGTCGTCGTGCTGCGCGACGGCGCCTCCGCCACCGAGGGCGAAATCCTCGGATGGTGCAAGGACCGCTTGGCCGGCTTCAAGCGCCCGCGCACGGTCTCGTTCATGGCCGACGACGCGATGCCCCGCACGGCGACGGGGAAGAACCTGCACCGGAAGCTGAAGGAGAGGCTGGTGCGCGGGGAGGGGTAGGGGGCGACCAACTCCGGGCCTTCGACGGATGGATCGCGGGTCTCCCCTCTCCCCGCGGGCGGGGAGAGGGCTGTGTTCCCGTTCAGGGAACGCAGCAAGCCCGCAGGGCGAGGGTGAGGGGGAAATGCCGGAGGAGTCTCATCTGGAGATACCCCCTCACCCTCGCTCCGGCTTGCGCCTGCGCTTGCCGCTGACCCGACAAGGGGTCAGCGGCCCTCTCCCCGCCCGCGGGGAGAGGGGAAGGGCGCTCTATATGGGTGCGGGCAGCGGATCCGGGCTTCGTGATCTGCGAAGATACCATCCTCACCCGGAATGAATTCCGAGGCGGGCACGACGCGCCGATGGCGCGAACAACGACACGAACGGGAGGGAGAAACCCGATGAGCCAGCCGACCGACACCGTCCAGGACCTCAACGCCGACGCGCAATCCTGCGCCGCCTGGATCGCGCAGTTCCTGAAGGCGCGGGGCGTCGATCGGGTGTTCGGGCTCCAGGGCGGCCACATCCAGCCGATCTGGGACCATTGCGCCCGCCTCGGCATCCGCATCGTCGACGTGCGCGACGAGGGCGCCGCCGTCCACATGGCCCACGCCCACGCCGAGCTGACGGGTGAGCTCGGGGTCTGCATGGCGACCGCCGGGCCCGGCGTCACCAACTGCGTCACCGGCATCGCCAACGCCTCGCTCGCCCGCGTGCCGGTGCTGCTGATCGGCGGCTGCACCTCGCGGGCGCAGGCCAATCTAGGCCCGCTCCAGGACATCCCGCACGTCGACATCCTGAGGCCGGTCACCCGCCAGTCGCGCACCGCCCGGGTCGCCGACCAGGTGATCCGCGAGCTCGACGAGGCGGTGGCCCGCGCCATGGGCGACCTCGGCGAACCGGGTCCCGTCTACATCGAGATCCCGACCGACGTGCTGCGCGCCCACGTGCCGCCGCAGCTGGTGCTCGACGACTGGATGGCGCCGAAGGAACCCCGCCTGCTGCCGCCCGATCCGGCGGCGGTCGCGAAGGCCGTCGAGGTGCTGTGGGGCGCGCGTCGCCCGCTGGTGGTGAGCGGCCGCGGCGCCAAGACGGCCGGCCCGGAGCTGGTCCGCCTCCTCGACGCGCTGGGTGCGGTCTACCTCGACACCCAGGAGAGCCGCGGCCTGGTGCCGGCCGACCATCCGGCCACCGTCGGCGCGATGCGGGCCGCCGCGATGACCGAGGCCGACGTGGTCCTGGTGATCGGCCGCAAGCTCGACTACCAGCTCGGCTACGGCTCGCCGGCGGTGTTCCCGAATGCCCGCTTCGTGCGCATCGCCGACACGGCCGGCGAACTCGTCGACAACCGCCGCGGCGAGCCGGAGCTGCTCGCGACGCCCGCGCTGGCGCTCGCCGCCATCGTGGACGCCGCCGGCAACCGGTCGCCCGCCCTCGACACGGCGTGGGCGCGAGGGCTGCGCGAGCGCCACCTCAAGCGCTCGACCGGGGCGAGCGTGCCGCAGACGGGGGAGGACGGCCGCGTCCACCCGGCGGCGATCTTCGCGGCGATCCGTCAGGTCGCGGCCCCGGACTACATCGCAGTGGCCGACGGCGGCGATCTTCTCAGCTTCGCCCGGGTCGGCCTCGAGGCGCGGACCTACCTCGATGCCGGCGCCTTCGGCTGCCTCGGCGTCGGCGTGCCCTACGCCACCGCGGCCTCGCTCGCCCATCCCGACCGGCAGGTGATCTGCGTCACCGGCGACGGCGCCTTCGGCATCAACGCGATGGAGATCGACACCGCGGTCCGCCACGGGGCGAAGCCCGTCATCATCGTGTCGAACAACGCCGCCTGGAACATCGAGCGCTACGACCAGGAGTTCAATTACGGCGGCCGGGTCGTCGGCACGCTGCTCGCCGATTCCGACTACGCCGCGATGGCCCGGGCGCTCGGCGCCCACGGCGAGCGGGTCGAGCGGCCGGAGGATCTGGCCCCGGCGATCGCGCGGGCGCTGGCCAACGCCCCGGCGCTGATCGACGTGACGACCTCGCAGGTCGCGGTGTCGTCGGACGCCCGCAAGGGGCTGGGCTTCGTGCCCGACTACCAGCCGCTCACCGCCTGGGACGACGCCGAAAGGCGCCGGCGCGGCGAGAGCGTGTGATGCCGCGGCACCGTCGAACGAACCCGTTCGACGGTGCCGGGCGAGCCCGAGCGGGCGCCGGCGCCCCTGCGCCGAACGCCGATGCGCCGACGTGTCGATGCATCGGCGCGAGGGTATGAGCCAGTTTCTATTGAGGCGGAGACCGCCTCACCGCCCGGGGCTGCGCTCCGGCGGCGGCCGGTAGGCCTCCGGCGGGAGATCGCGCGACAGGGTCTCGCCGGTGCCGCGGCCGGGCGCGGGGCCGGGCGTCGGGTTCGGTGCCGGGCCCGGCGCCGGGGTGCCGCCGGGGGGCTCGGCGGGCGGGGGCGCGTCGGTGATGTAGCGCTGCGACCCGCTCCGGGGCGCGGCCTCCGGGGCGGGCGGCGCCTCGGGCGTCCGCGGCTCCGGCGCGCGCGGCGCGAGGTAGCGGCGCCCGCTCTCGGATGGCGGGACCGGAACGGCGGGACGCTCCGTCTGCGGCGCCGGGCGCTCCGGCGGACGCTCGGGCGGGGGCGCCTTGCGGGCCTCCGGGGCCGGGCGGGGCGGCCTCGCGGGGCGCGGGCGGGGATGCCGGCGCGGCGCGGCCGCCGGGGCGATCCCGTCGGCCGGCAGCGCGACCGTCAGGTGCTCGACCGCCGCCACGAGGTCGTCGAGGCTCGCCTGCGCGGTGCGGCAGAGGCGGATCCGCAGCGACAGCGCCCGGCGCAACGCGGACGGATCGGTGCCGAAGATCCCGCCCTGCGCCGTGTTGCGGGCGCCCGGGCGCGGCCGCTCGAACCACTGCCAGGCGTAGAGGCAGTCGGCGCCGAGCGCCATGCCGACCGGGCCGTAGGCGTTGCGGCGCGGCGCGACCACCCGCATCGCCTCGCCGGGAAAGCGCACGGCGATCTCGCCGGCGATGCCGAACTCGCTCGGCTTGGCGAGCCGCGGCGGGAAGGCGAGGAGCAGGTCGCCGGTCTCGTTGCGCAACGCGATCTCGGCGTGGTTGCGCCCGTCGCCGCCCTCGTAGGCGATGCGCTGGTCGAATCCGTCGCGGTGGCGCGTCTCGACCACCGCGGCGACCCGGCCGGCGCCGGGCAGCCGCAGGGCCGGGACGGCCTGCGCCGCGGCCGGCGGGACCAGGAGCGGCCCGGGTTCGGCGAGCAGGCCGAGCGCGAGGACGACGGCGAGGGCGCGACCGCTCACGGATAACCTTTCTCGGGGGGAAGCGTGCGCTCCGAGGTGGTGCGGGCCGGCACCGAGAAGCGGACGCTCTCGGGCGCCGACGAGGGCCCGCGCTCGCTCTGCTGGTCCTGCCACAGCGTCCCGGGGGGAGGCGACCCTAAGCCCTCCGGCTTGTCGAGGCCGTTATAGCCGGGCAGCAGCGCGTAGCCGTAGCGCTCGTAGGGCATCGCCCCGGCGCCGGGCACCCGGCGCGCCACGAGCGGGGGGGCCGGCGCGGCCGGCTCGCGGGCGTAGGTCCCGGGAGCCGGGGTCTGGGCCGCCGCCGCGGGGTAGCGCAGGGGATTGTCGAGGGGCACCGCCAGGGGGAACTCGCCGCGCTGGACCGCCGGCGGCACCGCCTCGGCCCGGCCCCCGGCGCCCGGCGCGTTCGGCCGGGGCACGCGTCCGTAGGAGGCTTGCGAGGAGGCTTGCGAGGAAGCCTGGGACGAGGCTTGCGATGCGGCTTGCCCCTCCGGCCGCTGGGGCGTGCCGGCCTGCGGCCCGGTACGGCCGGCGGGGGCGGCCTGCACCGCGCACGGGAGCGGCGGTCCGCCCTGGCTCTCGCGGAACAGGAGCTCCACCACCTTCGGGAACAGCCCGTCGTAGCGGTTGACCACCTCGAGATAGGGGCGCTGGCGCTTCAGCCGCTGCAGGGTCAGGGCGTAGCCGAACACCGTGCTCTCGCTCGGCATCCAGGCCACCGCGCGCTGGAACCACTCGAGGGCGGCGTCGAACTGGCACGAATTGTAGGCGTACCAGGCCAGCCCCTGGGCGCCCTCGCCGGAGGCGGTGGCGTTGACGACCCGGGCGTAGCGCTCGATCCGGGCGGGCTCGATGAAGGGCGGGCTCGCCAGCGTCAGCTTGCGCTCGAGGAGGTCGATGAACAGCAATTCGTTGCCGACGAAGCGCTCGCGCCAGGCGAACGCCACCTCCTCGGCCTCGCGCGTCATGTTGAGCTCGCGCAGGGTGTGAGCGAGGCCGTGCGCCACCATCGCGTCGCCGCCGCGCGCGATCGCCTGCTTGAACCATTCCAGCGCCTCGCGGAACTGGCGCCGCTTGTAGGCGTACCAGCCGAGCAGCCCCGTCTGGCTCGGCTCGGCGGTCTTGCGGGCATAGGCCTGGAAGGCGGTGAGGTCGGGCAGCGTCGGGGTCTGGGCCGGCTCGTCGTGCAGGAAGGCGGCGATGCGGGCCCGGGTGATGTCGAGGCGGATCGGGTCGAACTCGGAGGGCCCGGCCTGGTCCTGGCGCCCCGGCTCCTGTCGTCCCATGGCGATCAGGCGCTCGGCCTGGTCCATCTTGAGGTGCGCCATCGCCTTCTGGATCGTGGCGAGGCGGGCGCCGGCATCGGCGCCGCCGTCCAGCACCGATTTGTAGAGCGTGAAGGCGTCCTCGGCCGCGCCCGAGGCGGCGAGCGCGTCGGCGATGGTCCAGATGCTCTCGACGTCGGCCGGGTCGAGGGCGCCCGGATCGGCGCGGTAGAGGGCGACGATCTCCTCGGAATTCTTGCCGTCGGGATTTTTGCCGTCGGGATTCTTGCCGGAGGCCGCCGCGACGCTCGAGCGGAACTCGGCCCGGCGCAGCTTGCGCGCCAGTTCCTCGGAGGGCTGCCAGGCCGGGTCGAGGGAGCGGCGGGCATTGATCCCGGCCCGCAGGTCCTGCAGGCGGCCGGCGGTGAACAGGTCCCAGAGCGGCGCCTCCTCGGGCGGGCTCGGCTGCAGGCTGTCGAGGTCCGGCGGCTCGGTCCAGCCCGGATAGAGCCGCTTCAGGCGGGCGATCTCCGCCTTCATCCGGGCGGTCTGCTTCTGCGAGGCGTAGTAGCGCAGCGCGCTCTCGTCGACCATGCCGGGCGTGCGGGCGGTCTCGGGCTCGACCATGATCGCGGGCGCGCGCGCGCCGTCGCCGTAGACGACCCGCGGGGCCGGCGCCTCGGGAGCCTGGGCGAAAGCGGGCGCCGCGAGGAGGATCGCGGCGAGCGAGAGGCGGCGGGTCACGATCTGAGGCATGAGGGGTATCGCATCCGGGCCGCGACCAGGGCGAGGAGGTGGAGCGTCGTGGGGTAGTAGTTCTGCCCGCCCTGCACGCTCCGCAGGGCGTCCGGGAACGGCGTGCCGTCCTGCGCGCAGGCGACGAGGGCCGGGAGCGCGGTGTAGCCCGCCTCGCTCAGCCACTCGACCGGGCGGCCGTCCCCGGTATCGACGATCGGCAGGCGCTCGCGGTCGATCCCGCCCCACAGGGTCCGGAACGGCGCGTAATCCTCCGGCCGGCCGATGCCCGCCCAGGCGAGGTAGAGCGGGATCCGGATCGCGTTGTAGGAGAAGAGCGGCGGGAAGCCGTCGGCGGGACGCAAGGCGTCGTCCTTGGCCGAGATCCACTCGGTCGGCAGGCCGCTCGGGCCGAAGCGCGAGCGGCGCAGGATCTCGAGGCCGCTGCGGATCACCGCGGCCCAGTCGTATTCGGGCGCGACGAGGCCGAGGCGCTGGAAGGCCGGGAAGACCCAGTAGGACAGGTTCACCAGAGGCCCGTCGGCGCGGTCGCGGGCCGAGAAGCCGGCGACCGCCGGCAGCACCAGGGGGCCGTGGGAGTCGCGGAACAGGATCGTCTTGCGGCCGAACTCGACGGCGATGCGCCGCGCCGCCGTGCGGTAGGACGGCTCGCCCCAGGCCTCCGCCGCCTCGGTCAGCGCCCAGGCGACCAGGATGTCGCCGTCGGTGGCGTTGTTCATGTCGGCGACCGCCGGGCGCTGGTCGGGCGCCCAGCGCCAGGCCAGAAGCTCGTCGGAGCGCACCATCAGGTTGGCGCGGGTCCAGCCCCAGATCCGCTCGAAGGCGGCCCGGTCGCCCGCCGCCACCGCGAGCAGCATGCCGTAGCCCTGGCCCTCGCTGTGGCTGATCAGCCCGTTGGCGGTGTCGACGACCCGGCCCTTCTCGGTCACGAACCGCGCCCGGTAGGCGCGCCAGCCCGGATCGTCGCCGAGGCTGCCGGCGAGCGTCGGCGCGGCGGCACGGCCCGGCGCCTCGCCCGGGGCGGCCGCGCGGGGCAGGCTCGGCACGGCGGTGGCGGGGGGCACGGGAATCGCCTCCATTCCTTGCGCGACCTGCCCGGGGATGCCTTGACCCTGCGCGCCCTGACCCTGCGCGCTCTCGGGCGGCTGCGCGGGCTTCGGCGCTTGCGGTGCCTGGGCCCGGCCGGGTCCGGGCGCGAGGAGCAGGCATGCCGCGCAGGCCGCTGCGAGGAGCGTCGGGCGCCTCACGAATTCCTCCTGCCGAGCTGGCGCACCAGGCTCGTCGTGGCGAGCCCGAGGCAGAGCGCCATGACCAGCGTCATCGCCACGTAGGCGCCGGGGTTGAGGGAGAGCCAGGCGGCCGCGACCAGACGCAGGTTGGACAGGCCCCGCCCTTGCGTCTCGATCAGCTCGACGCGCTCGGGCTGCACGGTGGTGAGGCTGCCGTTCGAGGCGTCGAGGAAGGCGGCCTGGCCGGTCAGGCCGGTCCAGACCACCGGGTCGACGAGGCAGGAGACCGAGGCCCTGAGCATCGAGGGATTGGGCGCGGTCACCAGCACGGTCGTGTCCGCGAGCCGGCCTCCCCCTTGGCCCGCTCCCTGGCCCGCGCCTTGGGCGGATCCTTGGCTGGCCCCTTGGCCGGCCCCTTGGCCGGACCCTTGCGCGATGATCAGCGAGGCGCGGGGGTTGAGCGGCACGCCCTCGGGCTGCGGTCCGCCGGCGACGCGCAGGGTGAGGTCGCGGGCCTCCGCCGCCCGCCGCGACAGGCCCTCCCAGGCATTGGCGAGCACCGCCGGGACGACGGTGAGGCCGCGGGCCGACTCGTCCCAGCGCGCGACGAGGTCGGCGTCGCTGTCGGGAGGCGCCTCGCCGGCGAGGGAGGCTTGCGACAGGGGGGCCTGAGGGGAGGCTTGCGGCGCCGGCCGGGCCGGCGCGGATGCCGCCTGCGCGGGCGTGGCCTGGCGCAGGGGCGTCGTGAAGGCCGGCAGGGCGCAGCGCATCGGCATGTTGCGGCGCAGGCGGTCGAGGGTGACGACGCCCTCGGCGCCGAACGGGCCGGGGGTGGCGACGGTCTCGGCCCGGCCCTCCCAGATCCCGCGGATCTGGGCCGGGTCGAGACCGACCGCCTCGAGGGCGGCGGGCGTGAGGGAGCGGACCGGGGCGACGACGAGGCGGGCGCCGCCATCCGAGACCCGCTCGTCGCTGCCGACCGAGAAGTCGATCACGCGGCCGGCCGCGATGGCGAGGCGTGCCGCGAGCGTCGCGGCGGCCGAGGTCGTGTCGCGGTCCGGGGTCGGCAGGACCAGGTGCGGGCGCGGACCGGGCGCCGCGAGGTCCGGGCTCAGGAACGGCACCGCCCCGGCCTTGACCGCGGCGAGGTCGGGGCTGCGCACGGCGCGGGCGAGCGCCGGCACGTCGAGGCGGGTGCGGTCGAGGAACAGGAAGCGGGCGCGCCGGGCCGCCGGCGCCAGGGTGTCGCAGGTCCGGTCGGCGGCGGTGGGGAGCTGGGCGCTGATCTCGACCCGGTTCAGGCCCGGCCGCCACAGGCTCAAGGGGAGCGGGATCGCGCTGTCGGTGAACACCTCGCCGCGGCTGTAGGGCAGCGGCACGCTCGCCGCGTTGCGGCCGTTGATGTCGACGACGATCCGGGCGCTCGGCTCGAGCCCGGCCGCGTAGCCCCCGGCGAGGTGCAGCATCACCTTGCCGTAATCGGCCGGGACGAAATCGGCCGGGAAGCGCACCTCGAAGCCGACCCGCAGGAGCCGGCCGTTGAACTCGCGGCTCGCGACCCCGAGCTGGTCCAGGGTCAGGCTCTCGCCGCCCTGGACGGGATAGCCCCGCGTCAGCTCGGCGAGCCGGGACCCCGCCGGCGTGCCGGACGGGTCGCCGGAAGCGGCGAGCGTCTGGGTCGCCTGGCGCACCTCCGCGGCATTCGTGCCGGTGACGACCAGGACCGGGGCGCGGCTGCCGCGGGGGCCCAGCAGCGCGACCCGCGGGCCGGTGATCGCCCCGAGTTCCTCCAGCCCCTCGGTGCCGCGGATCTCGGCGGCGGTGCCGGCGACGAGGGTGAGGCCGGCGCGGCCCGAGAGGGCAGGGCCGAACGTCACCGCCGGCCGGGCGAGCCGCCCGACGAGGGCGACCGCCTGCACCGCGCCGATCATCCGCTCGAGCCGCTCCGGGCTCGGCCGCTCGGCGAGCAGAACCCCGATCGGGAGCGCCCCGCTCTCGTCCGGCTCGAGCGCCGCCAGGGTCTTGAGGTCGAGGTCGCCCGCCTGCGCCACGGCGAGGCCCGAGCGCGACGGATCGATCTGCGTCCACAGCTCGTAGGTCGCCTCGGTCGAGCAATCGACCCGGTGGCGCTGGCTCGCCGCGAGGGAGACCGCGTTGTAGCCGGCTTTCAGCAGCCCCTCCGGCAGGGGGAACTCCACCACCTTCACGGCGCCGGGCGCCTGGATCCGCGTCCAGCCGACCTTGGTGCCGTTGACGCTGCCCGACAGCTCGGAGGCCTCCGGCGCGACCGAGATCGCCGAGAGGTAGGACACCCGGAGCTTTCCCGGCCCGCGCGCCTGCGCCTCGGTGAGGTAGACCGGGAATTGCAGCGAATCCTCCTCGCCGGCGAGGCGGTAGCCCCGCGTGCCGGCGGGAAACCGCCGCGCCGCCGCGACCGCCGCCGCGACCGGCATCCCGCGCCGTGCGGGATCGGCCTCGGGCGCTTGAGACCCTTGCAGCGCCGGCTGGCGCGGCGCGGCGGGTCGCAGGGGTTCGCCGGTCGGCGGCAGGGTCAGGCGCTCGGCCGGACCGGTGCCGAGGAAGCTCTGGGCAAGGGCGGGAGAGCCGCTCACTGCGAGCATCGCGACCGGGGCGACGAGACGGCGCAGGATCATCTCGGCCTCACGCCGCATCGGTGCGCCGGGGCCGGTCGGCGAAGGTCCGGTCGGCAAAGGTGCTGTCGGCAAGGGTGCGGTCGGCAAGGGCACGGTCGGCAAGGGCGCGGTCGGCAAGGGCGCGGTCGCCGAGCGCGCGGTCGTTCTCGTAGTCGAGCATCAGGCGGACCCAGTCGCCGTCGGCCTCCGCCTCGGCGTGGACCGGAACCCGGGTGGAGGCCTGGCCGGAAGCTTGGCCGGAAGCTTGGGCAGTCGTTTGCGCGGGAGCCTGGACCCGCACCGGCACCGTCGGCCGGGCGGGGGCTGCGAGGGGCAGGTCGGCCGGCTGCGGCGGGACGGGCGCTTGAACGGGCTCGTCGTAGACCGGAGCCGCGACCGGGCCCTCGACGGCGACGGGGCGGGCGTCGCCGGCCAGCGCGTAGCGTAGCGCCCGGACGGGCTCGGCGAGGCCCCACCAGATGAATTGCAGGGTGCCGGTGAACAGGTCCTTGTGGCGGCGCCGGCGGAGCTGGAACCGGCGCATCGCCTCGGCGTCGCCGTACATCAGGCCGGCCAGCGCGACGTAGTCCTGGACGCGCAGGCCCCCGAAGGCGAGGCGGCAGACCGCGTCCGCGCCCGAGCGGGTGACCGGCCCGAGGATCACCGGCAGGGCGCCGGCGGGGGCCGCGCCCGCCACCGGCTCGACCGCGAGGGTGCCGGGGACCGGATGGTGGCCCGCGCCGGGCGCGAGGAGGGAGGCCGGCATCCGCACGGTGCAGGCCTCCGCCGAGACCCGCTCGATCGCCACGTCCACGGCCCGGCCCCCGAGGGTGAGTCGGCCGCGGCGAGCGACCGCCAGCGAGGGCGTGCGCTCGAGCTGGCGGCGCTCGGCGCAGACCCCGAGCGCGGCGCCGGCGGTGAGCAGGTTGAAGAAGTTCCACAGGCCGACGACCAGCATCAGGTTGGTCACGCCCGGCTCGAACAGGTAGCGCCAGCCCGCCACCAGGCAGCCGACCAGCAGGAGGCCGTAGACGGCGAAGAACGGCAGCGAGAGCGACGACAGGTGATCGTGGTCGAGGGTCGCGCCCTTGTTGGTGACGTTGAAGGTGGGCTTGCGTGGCGACCAGATCACCGAGACGATCGCCTTCGACAGGTACAGGCCCTGGACGTACTCGTAGAGCTCGGACACGAACGGCCAGCGGAACTTGCCGTAGACGTAGTTCTGCATCATCAGGTTGATGACGATGTAGGTCGCCGTGTAGGCGATCGACTCGTCGACGCTGGCGACGAAGATCTTCAAATCGAAGAAGATGTGCAGGAGCGGCGCGAACATGAAGGCGAGCCGCGGGATCGGAAAGAACCAGAACGTCATGCTCGACAGGTAGGCGAGCTTCTGGATCGGCTTGAGCCCCTTCTGCAGGGCCGGGTTCTTGAGCAGCAGGATCTGGAACATGCCCTGGCACCAGCGCGAGCGCTGGCCGATGAAATCGGCGAGCGTGTCGGGCTGGAGGCCGGCGATCAGCGGCCGGTCGACGTAGGCGCTGGTCCAGCCGCGGGAATGCAGCTCGAAGGCGGTCTCGCAATCCTCCGTGATGGTGATGCCGGCAAATCCCCCGGCCTCGTCGAGGGCCTGCCGGCGCAGCAGCGCCGCCGAGCCGCAGAAGAACGAGCCGTTCCACTTGTCGAGCCCGGCCTGGGTCACCGCGTAGAACATCTCGTTCTCCGACGGCATCCGCTCGAAGGTCTTGAGGTTGCGCTCGATCGGGTCCGGGTTGAGGAAGGCGTGCGGGGTCTGGACCAGGAAGAGCTTGGGATCCTCGGCGAAGTAGCCGACGGTCTCGGCCAGCAGCGAGCGGAACGGCACGTGGTCGGCGTCGAGCACCAGGACGAGGTCGCCGGTGGCCGCCGACAGGCCGTTGTTGAGGTTGCCGGCCTTGGCGTGCTCGTTGCGCTCCCGCGTCAGGTAGCGGGCGCCGAGCGCGCCGCACAGCGCCTGCAACTCGGCCCGCCGCGCCCGCGCGGCCGCGGCCTTCTCGGGATCCGAGTCGGTGCATTTCTGGTCGGTGCCGCCGTCGTCGAGGAGCCAGACGGTCAGCTTGTCGGCCGGGTAGTTCATCTGCCGCGCGGCGGCGAGCGTCATCGCCAGGATCTCGGCATCCTCGTTGTAGCTCGGCACGAAGACGTCGACGGTGGGCAGGTCGGCGGCCGGCGCGGCCACGGGCGGGCGGCGGCGCAGCGGCTCGGCGTTGATGATCAGGCTGACGAACAGGATGAAGACGCAGTAGAGTTCGCAGAACAGCAGCAGCAGGCCGAAGCCGAAGCTGACCGGGTCGCCCGGCGAGGGCAGGGTGTCGGTCACCCGCCACAGGATGTAGCGCAGGACCACCAGGCTGCCCATCGCCAGGAAGACGAAGCGCGCCCGCGGCCCGTCGACCAGGAGCCAGAGCCCCGCCATCGCCGCCATGGCGGCGAGGCTCATCGCGAGCTGGTTCTGGGTGCCGACGGGCTGGCTCAGCAGGGCGAGGCCGGCCGCCGTCGTCCCCATCCAGGCCAGCCATCGCAACGCACGCACCACGCCCGCCTCTCCAGAATCACCAGCCCCTAAGCCATCAGATTATGTCCATTTCTCGTTACGAAAACCTGATTTCGATCAGCAACTCAAGCCGTGATTCGTCGCCGTCGCGTGCAAAAAAAGTCGCATTTGCTCATAAATCGAGGCACCTCACTTGCCTCAGATCATCCGTGCTCCGACGCGTTCAGCGGAAAGTCACCAGCGAATAACGCACCGGCACGACAGTCCAGAGTGCGTTCTCGCCCTTGCCGCAACGCAGCGAAAATCAACCTTAGATTGCGAATTAATTTCGACAACGGATCAGGTTGCAGCGCCGGTTGCAGCGCTCCCTCGGCCGAGCCGGACCGACAGGCGCCGACTTGCTTTAGATCGATGCGGGCCGGGGAGCCCGGGCTTCACCTCGAACGCCGCGACCTCGCAGGCGTCGTCATCCGATCCGTTGCGGATGCGGGGGACGGGAACGGGCGCGAGGTTGTTTCCGGCTCGAACGGGCTGCGGGGCGTCGGCCGATCCTGGAACGGCCGACGCCCCGGATGAGACGGGATGGGGCCGGCACCCGCGATGCTGCCCACCCTCGCTCGAGCACGTCACGATCGCGCAGCAATCGCCAAGCTCTCTAAGCTTTTGATTTTTTTCCGCATTTTCTTCGACGAACCGGCATCCACTTCGCCGGAAAATGCTCTAGGCGCTCAGAAATTCGCCCGCGCCTCGATGCTCGAGTAATAGCCCGAGCCCTGGACCCGGTCCTGGACGAAGCCGGCGGCCAGCGACATCTGCACCGGCCCGAACTTCACGCCGGAGAGGTGGGCGCCGATCCGGTACTGGCGGAAGAAGTCGTCGCCGAGGAACAGGGCCTCCGGCCCGATATAGACGCCGTCGGCGACCATGTAGCCGAGGCGGACGCGGGAGTAATAGGCGTTGAACTTGGTCGAGTAGGAGCCGTAGGCCGACACCATGGTGCGGTCGGTGGGGTTGGCGTAGAAGTTCGCCGCGACGCGCAGGCCGACGCCGGTGCCGACCACCGGGTTGCCGGGATCGACGATCGAGAGCTGGTTGCTGCGGGCGTTGAAGCCGATGAAGCCGGCGAGCGCGGCGTCGCGCCAGACCCACTCGTAGCCGGCCATCACCGAGCCCTCCTCCTGGTAGCCCGTCACCCGCGAGGCGACGGCCTGGCCCGGATAGGAGTAGGTGCCGGCGATCGCCTCGACCCGCACCCGCGGCCCGCTCTGGGTCGGCGAGCCGGCGACGGGCGCCGTGACGGTGATCGATCCGAAGGCCGAGCTGTTCGACGTGACGCTGGTCGAGCCGTCGACGGCGATCGCCCAGCTGTCGTCGACGGTCTGGGCCGGCGCGCCGGTATACCAGTCGGCGCCGGCGCTCGGCGCCCGCAGGTCGGCCGCCGCGGCCGGGGCGATGCCGGCCGTCGCCAGCAGGATCAGGATCGCGCCGCCGAGGCGGCGCCGGATCGGTTTCGGGCTCGAGACAATCAACGCCGCTCGCTCCACAACACAACTGTACTCTTTGCACCGATTTATGCGGGAGGACGGTTAAATTTCACTTGCACTCCTCGAGATTCGTGCCGGCAAATTTTACCCATGCGGCGATTCGGGCGCCCGCGCGCGGACCGGAGGGCGGGCGGATCAGGCGGCGCGGGTCGCCGGCGGCGCGGCCGCGCCGAGCACGGCGGCGAGGTCCTCCTGCCGGAACGGCTTGTCGAGCCGCAGGAACCGGCGCGCCGCGGCGGGGAGCCGGCCGTGCGGGCTCGCCAGGATCACCCGGATGCCGGGATGGCGCTCGACCACGGTGGCGGCGAGCTGGAGGCCGGTCATCACCGGCATCGCCTGGTCGGCGATCATCGCGTCGAAGGCGGCGTCGTCCGCGAGCAGCGTCAGGGCGTGCTCGCCCGACGCCGCCTGGACCACGGCGTGGCCGAGCTCGCTCAGGGCCTCGACGAGGCTCGCCCGCACGAGGCTGTCGCTCTCGACGAGGAGGATGCGCAGGGGCGCCCGCGCCGGGACCGCGACCGCCTCGGGCGCGCGCGCCTCGGCGGGCAGCCAGATCTCGGCGAGGAACGCCTCCTCGCCGCTCCCGTCGCAGACGAGGCGCCAGCCGCCGCCGCTGCGGCGCACGAGCTGCGCCACGGTCTCGAGCGCCCGCCCCTGGGGCCGCGCGCCCGCGCCGGCCGGGCGGCGCCCGCTCGCGAACAGGACCCGCAGGGCCGGGCCGTCTGGCATCCCGGGCAGGGGCGGCGAGCCGGCGGGCTGCGCGGCCGCCCCGATCGCGAAGCCGTGCAGGCCGAGGTCCCGGACGTGGAACGCGAGGTTGAGCAGCACCAGCTCGACGAGCCGCTCGCCGCAGGCGGCCCGCGGCAGGCCGTCGGGGATGCGGGTGACGACGGGCGCGTCGCGCAGCACGTTCCCCTGCAGGAAGGGCAGGAACGCCGCGACGGTGGCCGCGAGGTCGGACGAGGCCAGATCGGCCCCCGGCTCCTCGCCGCGCACCAGGCCGAGCAGGCGGCGGGTGAGCGCCGCGCCGCGCTGGGCGCCGGCGAGCGCCGCGTCGGTCAGGGCGGCCTGGCGCGCGTCGAGGGCGGTCTGGCGCCGCAGCACCCCGAGATTGGCCAGCACCACCGTCAGCACGTCGTTGAAGTCGTGGACGATCCCGTCGGTGACGCGGCGCAGGACGAGGCTGCGGCGGCGCTCGTTGGCGCCCGCCGGCGTGTCGGCGGCATCCCCCTCGCGAATCGCCCGGCTGAGGGCGTGGACCCGCATGCGGCCGGCGCCGTCGCGCCCGCGCAGGAAGCGCACGAGCACGCGCCGGCCGGTCTCCGGGCCGGGGCCGCGGGTGCGCAGGACGACGTCGTGGGCGCCGTCGGCCTCCAGCGCCGCCGCGAGGGTGAGGTCGAGGAGGGGGCGGTCGGCGGGCTCGAACCGGGCCGCGAGGTCGGCGAGCGTCGCGACGCGGTCGGACTGCGCCGCGACGCCGTCGGCGGCGGCGGCGCCGGGATCCGACCATGCCACCTGCCGGGTCTCGGGATCGATCTCCCAGCAGGTCCAGCCCGACATGGTCTCGAAGGTGGTGAGCCGGCCGCGGACGCGGTCGAGGCCGGTCCCGGCGCCGGCGAGCCGGGCATCGACGCTCAGGGCCCGGTCGCGCATGCTGCCGGAGATCGCCGCGATCTCGCGCACCCGCGAGGCCGGCGCGTCGGCGAGGGGATCGGCAGGAGGGTCGGCAAGCGGACCGGCAAGGGCATCGCCCGGGGACGCGTCGGCCAGCCGGCGCAGCCGCGCCGAGACCCGTCCGCCGAGGGCGTAGCCGAGGCCGCCGGCGCCGAGCACCAGCGCGAGGCCGAGGGCGACGAGGCGCGGGTCCGGCCCCGCCGGCACCGCGACGGGGATCCGGGGCGCGGTGGCGGTGACGAGCCAGCCGGGGCTGGCGAGATCGCGGCTGCCGCGGGTCGGCGCGGCCTCGTGCGGGCGCGGGTCGTCGGCGGCCGGCAGGGGACCGAGGAGGGCGCGCCCGTCCGCCCCCGCCACCGCGAAGCGGATGCCGTCGCCGCCACTCGAGGCGACACGGCCCAGACCGCGGCGGACCCGCTCGGCGATGCCGTCGAAGAAGGCGGGCGCGGCCCGGAGCACGAGGCGGTCCGGCCGGCCGGAGGCGCCGAGCGCCAGCGTCAGCGCGAAGGGCGCCTCCTCGGGCCCGGCCGTCACCGCGACCTCGGCGCCGCGGGACGGCGCCGAGGTCGCGGTGATCGTCCGCGGCAGCGGCCCGGCCCCGCCGGAGGCGCGCAAGGTCCCGTCCGGGGCGAGGAGCACGGCGTCGCGGTAGCGCGGGTTGAGGGCGAGCCAGTCCTGAAGCCGCGCGGCGCGCCAGGCGTCGGGCACGGCGGAATCGTCGAGGCGCAGGAGCAGGGCGGCGTTGCGGGCGTCGCCGATCGAGGCGCCGAGCTCCTCGTCGAGAGCGTCGGCATAGGCCCGGGCGGCCTGGACGAGGGCGGGGCGCTCGCTCCCGGCCTCGCGCGGGGCGGTCGAGAGCGCGCCGCCGTACCAGGCCAGCCCGAAGGCGGCCGCCGCCACCCCGGCGAGCTGGGCCGCGTTCAGCACCTTGAGCGAGATCCGGACCGAGTCCAGCATGAACGGGGTTCCACGGCGCCACCCGCGAGCGCCGGCCGGACGGCGGCACTCGCGTCGTGCAACCAGGGCAGGCATCCCCTTAAGGTCCGGTTAACGGTGTTGGCTCTCCGCGGGCGCGCCGCCCGCCCGGGCCTCGCCGATGCCCCAGCGCCCGCGATAGGCCGCGAGCGTCCGGGCCTCCGCCCCGGCGAGCGCGACGTAGCCGTCCGGCCGCACCAGGTAGGCGGCGTCGCGCGCAAAGCCCGCCTCCCGCGCCGCCTCGCTCCACGGGAAGGCGTGGAGCGGCAGGCCGGCGCGCCCGGCCTCGGCCGAGAGGTCGGGACCGGCCGCCCCGTGGACGTGGAGCTGCCAGCGGAGGCTGGCGAGCGGCGCGAAATTGTCGGGTTCGGCGAGGTAGGGCAGGCGGTCGCCGCCCTGCACGGTTCCGGCCCGCCCGGCGCTCAGGGGGCTGTCGGGATAGGCGATGCGGACCTGCGAGACGGTGTCGAACAGGCGCCTGCGGGCCGCCGCGAAACCCCAGAGCGCCGGCACGAGGTGGGGCAGGAGCCAGGTCCGCAGCACCTGGCCGCCGAGCCCGGGGCCGGTCACCGCCCGGAAGGCCCGGTCGGTGGTGGCGACGAGGCTGCGGGCGAAGGCGATCCGCTCGGGCTCGTAGGTGTCGAGGAGGGCGGGACCGGCCCGGCCGGCCACGACCTCGGCGAGCTTCCAGGCGAGGTTCACCGCGTCGCCGATGCCGGTATTCATGCCCTGGCCGCCGGCCGGGCTGTGGATGTGGCCGGCATCGCCCGCGAGGAAGCAGCGCCCGGCCCGGAACGCGTCCGCCACCCGGTGATGGACGCGGTAGGTCGAGAACCAGTTCACCGCCTCGACCCGGATGCCCATCAGCGGCTCGACGCCCGGGCGCAGATCCTCGAAGGTCAGGTCGGCGAGGGTCGGGCCCGCCCGCGCCGCCAGGGCCTCCGGCACCAGGCCGATCAGGCGCTGCATGCCCGAGAGGCGCACCGGCAGCATCAGCCCGAAGCCGTGGGCGCCGAGGTGGATCGACAGCTCCTCGTGGAACCCTCCGGCGACGCGGGCATCGGCGACGTAGAACAGCTGGTCGTAGGTGCCGCCGGGAAACCCGATGCCGAGGCTCTCCCGCACCCGGCTGTGGGCGCCGTCGCAGCCGCAGAGATAGGACGCGGTGCAGGCCTCCCCGGCGCCCCCGCGCTCGAGCACCGCCCGGACGCCCACCCCGTCCTGCGACAGCCCCGAGAGCGCCGTGCCCCACTCGACCGCGACGCCGGCCCGCGCGAGCTCGGCTACCAGCCGGCGCTCGTGGTCGTCCTGCGGGTAGGCGAGGACGAAGGGGTAGGGGCTCTCCCCGGCGCCGAGATCGCCGAAGGCCACCCGCGCCACCTCCTCGCCGCCCTCGCGCAGGCGGACCGCCGGGATCCGCACGCCCTCGGCCACCACCGCCTCGGCGAAGCCGAGCTGGCGGTAGAATTCGAGGGTGCGGGCCTGCACCACCATCGCCCGCGAGGCCGTGCCCGGCCCCTCGGCCCGGTCGACGATCCGCACGCCGACGCCGCGCCGGGCGAGCTGGAGGGCCAGCACGAGCCCGGTCGGGCCGGCGCCGACGATCAGCACCGGTGGGGCGGTGGACGACAAGGTGCCGGGCATGGCGCTCCCCCTCGGGACGGAATCGACCGGGCGGTCAGTCTCGCTCGGGACGGGAGCGGGAGCCAATCACGAATGACGGAAGGCGCCGGACGCGATCTGAGGGAACGCCCCGGCGCCCGGCCCGGGTGGCCGCCCCCTGGATCCGGCCGTCACGGCGCCACGGGACTTCGCGGGTCGCGGCCCTGGCGGGGTTCCTGGTGGAGGTTCGGACGGGTGCCCAGGCGGCAAGCGGATCGCGGGTAATCAGCCGCGCGACGCGGTCGAGACGACGAGATGCACACCCGCGGCCTTCTGCACGGTGCGCAGCACGCCGAGCAGGTTGCCGGCAGTGGGGTTGCCGGTCGGGCCGAGCATGCGCATCAGGCTCTTGGACGAGTTGCCGGTTTCGTGAGCCAAGCGCTCGAAGCCGATCGTCGCGTTGATGTAGTCGCGCAGGACCGCCTTGCCGGTCTCGAGGTCGCCGGAGAGGAACTGGTCGACGGCCTCGGTCAGCAGGCATCGCGGAAAGCCGGGTCGCGCTCGGCGCGCGCCTCGATGGTGTCCTTGAAGCTGCGGGTCAGGGCCATCATCCCTCCTTCTTGCGTCCCCTGCACGTCGCCGGGGTGAGCCACGCGTCAAGCCGTCTCGCGACGCTCGTCCTCCGGCTCCGCCCCGTCCGCGGCTCCCAGCATGAACCACACCAGGGCCGCCGTCTTGATCGAGAACGGCGAGTCGCTGATGACGAGGAGCAGGCAGAGGTAGATCGCCATGGCGCAGCGCAGGCGCCAGCCCTGGGGGTTGCGGGCCGGCATCAGCACGAACAGGCCCCAGGCCACCAGGGTGCCGGCGACGCCGATCTGGGTGAGCGCGTAGGCGTAGCCGGAATCCGACAGGAACAGCTTGTCGGGCAGGATGCCCATCACGCCCTCGGGCGGCAGCGAGGTGATGAGCAGGGCGGCCCAGAGCAGCCGGCCGGCGATGTCGTTCTGCCAGGTCACCTGCATGCTCTCGTAGCCGTAGACCGTCAGCGCGAGCAGGATCGTGAAGGGCAGGGCGAACCAGAGCAGGCGCGGCAGGCGGTATCCCACCAGCATCGCCCCCGCGATCGCGACGCAGACGTACGCACCGAAGCGGGCATCGGCCAGGATGATGGTGAGGGCTGCGCACAGGAACAGCCAGGCCCGCCCCTGCATGGTGCGGCGGTAGAGCGCCCAGGCGAACAGGACGGCGCCGAAATTGCCGGCCGAGACCGGCTCGAGGAACACCGAGGAGACCCGGTGCGGCCCGAGGAACGGCAGGATGGTGCGTGAATCCGGCCGGATGCCGCTGGTGAACAGCGAGCCGGTCAGCTCGCTGATCTCCGCCGCCGACATGCTGCCGCGGGCCACGTAGTAGCGGACGATGTTGAAGTACTGCTGGTAGGTGTCGAACAGGCAATACTCGAACAGCCCCATCGCCACCACGACGATGCCGGAGGCCAGCACCGCGCGGTCGGCGTCGCGCAGGTCGGGCGAGCGCATGCCGAGATTGTAGAACACGACCGGGATCAGGAAGTCGCGCACGCCCTTGACGTCGGTCGAGCCGCGAAGCGCCAGGAGCAGGAGCCCGTAGGTCACGAGCCCGGCGAGGATCAGCCACGGCCCGGGCCGCTCGTCGAGGGAGAAGCCGAGGGTGAGGGCGATGATCGCGATCTCGGCGCCGATGACGCTGCCGCCCGAGACCGGGAACCCGGCGGTGTTGAGGAAGCACAGGGCGGCGTTGAAGACGAGGGCGGCGATCAGCACCCCGAACGCCGCCCGCGCCTGGTAGGGCGCGCGCCAGTCGACGGCCGGCAGGGCCGTGGCCGGGATCATGGTCCGCCCCTCACGCCGCCCGCACGCGGCCGGGCACGGGGGCCGGCTCGGGCGCCGGCCGGCGCGGGGCCGGTGCGCGCCGCCCCTCGACCGCGACGAGGCCGAACAGCCCCTGCGCCCGGAAGCGGCCGGCGCCGTCGAGGGTCTCGAGCAGGCGCTCGAGGCGGGTCCGGGTCATCCGGCCGGGGGCGACGACGAGGAGGATCGCATCGGAGGTCTCGGGGATCGACAGCCAGCCGTCGCCGCGCCCGACGTCGCGCTCCGCCACGATGATCTCGGGCCGCATCAGCCGCTCGGGCCCGCGGACGGGCTCGATGACGGCGAGCCGGCCGCGGACCGGCGCGTCGGTGCGCGGGCCGTCGCCGAAGCCGAGCCGGGCATGGGCCTGCTCGGGCACCAGCAGGGCCGGCTCGCCGAGGCGGATCAGGAGGTCGGTGAGCACCTCCGCCGCGTGCAGGCGCTCCGGCCCGAGGCCGTCGGCGGCGACGGTGACGACCACCGCCGTGCTGCGGCCGGCGAGGCGGGTGCGCAGCTCGCGCGCCGCGGTGACGAGGGCCTGCTCGGCGCTGCCGTTCCGGCCGCCCCGGCCCGGCCGCTGCAGCCGGGCCCAGACCGGCGCGCCGGCGGCCCCGAAGCCCGCGACCGTCGTGATGTTGCCGCGCCAGAGGTCGTAGAGGAAGCCGAGGATCAGCCCGAGCACGGCGCCGAACAGGCCGGCGGCGACGATCACGATCGGCGCCGGGGTGTCGGAGGGCTTCAGCGGCGGGGTGGCGCGCGAGATGATCTGCGAGTTGCTCGGGTTGATCGATTGCTGCTGCTCGAGGTCCTTCGTCCGGTCGATGACGAGGCTGTAGGTGCGCCGGATCGCCTCCGCCTCGCTCTCGAGCTGGCGCAGGCGGATGCCCTCCTGGTTGCTGCTGGTCTGGTTCTGGATCAGCCGCTCGGCGCGGGCGCGGAGCTGGCGCAGGCTCTCCTCGCCGCGGCGCAGGTCCTCCTCGATGGTGCGGCGGATGCGGTCGGCCTCCGCGGCGATCAGCCGGGCGGTCGCGGCGCGCTGGGCGGCGAGAGCGATCATCTGCGGGTGGCTCGGTCCCAGGCTGCGGGAGAGCTGGGCGATCTCCTGGAGGGTCTGGGCGTACTGGGTGCGCAGCGAGACCATCACCTGCGAGGTATCGGCCTCGGGCACCGCCTGGACCTGGCCGTCGGGGGCGCGAAGCTGGCGCACCTGCTCGCGCCTCGCCGAGAGCCGGGCGAGGTTGGTCTCGGCGGCGGTGATCTGGGTGTAGAGGTCCTTGAGCTGCTGCGACACCAGGAGCCCGGCATCGCCGGAGGCGATCAGGCCCTTCTCGGCCCGGTAGCGCTCGACCGCGACGTCGGCCCGGTTGAGCTGGGAGCGCAGGTCGGCGGCCTGGGTCAGGAGCGCCTCGTTGGCGCGACGCACCGCCGAGACCCGGTCCCGGGCGCCGACCTCGAAGAACTGGGCCGCCACCGTGTTGGCGATCTCGGCCGCGCGGCGCGCATCCGGGTAGGCGACGGTGAGCTGGAAGTTGAACGAGTTCTCGACGCGCTTCACCACGATGCGCTTGCGCAGGGCCTCGAGCGCCACCACGGCCGGGTCGGCGCCGGGAGGCGCGCCCCGGGTCAGGACCGGGTCCTCGGCGAGGCCGAGCTGCCCGATGACCGGGTCGAGGAGCTTGGCCGAGAGCAGGATCAGCCCCTGGCTCTCGAGGTTGGCGAAGTCGAGCTGGGCCGGCGCGTCCTGGCGCGACAGGCCGCGCCCGACGATCTGCAGCGCCTGCGGGTCGATCAGGATCTCGACGGTGGCCCGGTAGGTCGGCACCTGGCGCAGGGCGTAGAGCCCGCCCAGCGAGGCCATCAGGCCGGCGCTCGCGACGATCCACAGGCTGCGCCGCCGCGCCGAGCCCCACAGGTCCGCGAGGGTTCCGCCGGTCCTGCGGGTGGTGGCCGCGGCGGGATCTGCCGAAGACATCTCGTGCCCCTGCCTCATGCGCGTGTTCGATCGGCTGCGCCGCGGCGCGGAAAAACCGGCTCCGCTCCCGAGCGGCGCGCGGGCCGACGACCGTCCCTGATCCGGCAGGGTACGGGCAGGAACTTAGTCGTGGTTCGGTTACCGATCCCCCAGCCGTTTCGGCCGCCGCGCCATCCCAAACTGAGACAGGCCGGCCCGGCGTCAGCGCGGGAGGAGCGCCGCGGCGACGGCCGGCGCGCGGTCGCGCTCCACCGCTGCCGCGGCCAGCCGGGCGTCGTTGCGCCGGAACCAGGCGAGGGCCGGGCGCTCGACGAGGCGGTAGGTCAGGGCCGCGAGCGGCACCGTCGCGGCGACCAGCCCGGCGGCGACCGCGAGGTTGGCGCCGCCGGAGCCGAAATCGAGGTAGCGGTCATGCCCGAGCACCACCGTGCGCGGCAGGCCGGTGCGCTGCTCGACGTAGTGCATCGCGGTGGTGAAGACCTGGATCACCGGCAGGTGCAGCAGGTAGATCGAGAACGACCACAGGCCGAGGCGCTGGGCGGCGGGCCGGCGCGCCACGTCCGACAGGGCGCCCCGCCCCTGCGAGAACAGCGCGATGGCGGCACCGAAGGCGAGGCTCGCCGCGCAGGCCCCGATCCCCTGCGGCGCGAGCGCCACCAGGGCGAGCATCGCGAGGCCGGCCGCCGCCTCGGCCGTCGTCGCGGCGGCGCGCGGCAGCCGCAACGCGTCGCGCAGGCTGTAGGCGAGGCATCCGACGAACATGTCGAACAGGCAGCGCACGATGCCCCAGTTCTGGATCACGAACAGCGTGCGCGGGCTCAGCCACCACAGGGCCAGCGCGCTCAGCGCCGCGAGTGCGGCGAAGACGCGCCGCGCCCGCGGGCCCGCCGCCATCACGGTCAGGGCGAGCACCATCGAGGCCCAGAACTCGACCGCGATGCTCCAGGACGGGAAGTTCCAGCTGTAATCGCCGAAGGTGCGGAAGTTCTGCAGGAACAGCAGGTGGGTGACGATCTCGACCGGCCGGTGCCCGGCCCCGAAGGGCGGCGTCGTGACCGGCGTGTCGGCGTGGTGCGCGAGATAGGCGAGGCGCGCCACCTCGACGAGGATCATCAGGCCGAGCGTCGCGGCGTGCAGCGGCCAGAGCCGGCCGAAGCGCATCAGCACGAAGCGCAGGCCCTGCCGGCCGGTCGCCAGCCGGTCGCCGTAGGCGTGCAGCAGCACGAAGCCCGACAGCACGAAGAAGAAGTCGACGCAGAATTGCAGGTTCGGGAACCAGGCCTGCTGCTGCAGCGGGTGGGCGAGCGGCATGTGGAAGAACGCGACCGCGAGGGCGCAGACGCCCCGCCCCGCATCCAGCGCCTCGAACCGCCCTGATCCCTGTCCGCGCATGACCCGCCACCCGTGCCGTTCCCGAACGATCCTGCCCGGTGCGGAGACACCGGGCCGGCCTTCCGCCGCCTTCCCGCAGGATCGGTGCCGCGCGGGGAGGCGGCCCCGGGGCGCGGATGGCGGCGACCGGTATGCGGACGGCGGCGACCGGTATGCGGACGATTCACCAGTAACGAAGAATGAGTTTGATTTCCGACTTGTATCTGTCTAAGCCGTATTGGCAGAGAACGAGGAAGAGCGATGGCTTCTGCGCAGGAAATACGGACGATACTGGCGCGCCACGGCACCCTCGCCCGCACCATCGACCGCCTCTCGGAAGACGATTGCTTGTTCGACAACGGGCTCGACTCCTTCGGGGCGGTCCAGGTGATGATGGACCTGGAAGAGCACTTCGAGATCGAGTTCCCGGAACACCTGCTCAGCCGCGAGGTCTTCTCGACCGTGCGCAACATCCAGGATTTCGTGTCGAGCCAGGTGCTGCGGAAGGCCGCCTGACCGGACCGTTGCCGCCGCCGACCGCGATCGCGGTTGGCGGGCTGGATCGTCCTTTCCTGGGACAGGGGGCCCGCGACGCGGGCGCTCCCCTGCGTCACGAGCCGGCGGCGCGGGAGCGCCGCCTCCGGTTGAACTTACCGCAATCGAACTTGCCTCAGTTGAACTTGCCTCAGTTGAACTTGCCGCTCGCCGCCGCGCCGTCCGGCCCGGTGATCTGCACGACGCCCTTCGGCGCCGCGCCGAGCGCCACCTCGGCCTCGCCGGCGAGCCGCTCCTCGGCCGGCGCCAGCACCACCCGGGCGGGCTTGCCGCCGACGACGAGGATCGCCGTGCCCTTGAAGCCGCCAGGCGCCACCGCCCGCTCCTTGGCGTCGTAGACCCAGACCTCGACCTTGCGGTCCTTCGTCACGAGCTCGATATGGTAGGGCCCGGCATCGGCGATGCGCCCGCCATTGTGCCCGACGCCCTCGTGGGCGCAGGCGCGGTGCGCGCAGAGCGGCAGGGCGACCAGCACGGTGCCGGCGGCGAGGAATCTCTGGATCAGCATCGGGTTCTCCGGGTTTCCTGAGGCGGGATCAGAACGCGTCCGCCGGCGCGGGACCGGCATGGGCGGTGTCGTGGGCGCCGGGTCCGGCGGCGTCGCGGGCCGCCGCCAGGCGCTCCAGCGGGCGCCGGCCGAAGCGCAGGAACAGGACCGGCGTCAGCAGCGCGTCGAGGAGCGTGGCGCTGACGAGCCCGCCGAAGATCGTCACCGCGACCGGGTGCAGGATCTCCTTGCCGGGGCTCGCCGCGTCGGTGAGGAGCGGCACCAGGGCGACGCCGGCCGAGAGCGCGGTCATCAGCACCGGGGTCAGGCGCTCCAGGCTGCCGCGCACCACGAGGTCGGGCCCGAACGGCACGCCCTCGTGCAGGGCGAGGTTCAGGTAGTGGCTGACCTTCAGGATGCCGTTGCGGGCCGCGATGCCGGTCAGCGTGATGAAGCCGATCATCGAGGCGACCGAGAGCGGCTCTCCGGCGAGCCAGAGCGCCGCCACCGAGCCGACGAGGGCGAGCGGCACGCTGCCCATGATGATGAGCGCGAGCGCGCCCGAGCGGTAGCGGCTGGCGAGCAGCGCGAAGATCAGCCCGAGCGAGACGAGGGACAGCGCCCCGATGGTGCGGCTCGCCTCCTCCTGGGCCTGGAACGTGCCCTCGAGGCTCGTGAACACCCCCGGCGGCAGGGTCTCGGCCGCCACCGCCCGGCGGATGCCGGCGACGATTTTCCCCATGTCGGCGCCGGGCGTCGTGTTCGCCATCACGACGAGGCGCCGGCGGCCGTTCTCGCGCAGGATCTGGTTCGGGCCGTCGGTCTCGCGGATGTCGGCGATCTGGCGCGCCGGCACCCAGCCCGACGGCGTCTCGACCAGGAGGTCGCTCAAGGTCGCGGTGGTGCGCTGCGCCTCCGGCAGCCGCAGGACCACGTCGAAGCGGCGGGTGCCGTCGACCACCGTCGAGACCAGGCGCCCGTTGGAGAGCCGGCTGATCTGCTCGACGATCCCCGCCGGCTGCACGCCGTAGAGCGCCGCCCGGCCGTAATCGACCCGGATCTCGAGCTGCGGGATCCGGGTCTGCTTCTCGACCTGCAGGTCGGCGAGGCCGGGGATCGCCCGCATGCGCTCCTGCAGGGCGTTGGCCGCCCGGCGCAGGGCGTCGAGATCCTCGCCGAAGATCTTGAGCGCGATCTCGGCCCGGACGCCGGACAGCATGTGGTCGAGCCGGTGCGAGATCGGCTGGCCGACATTGACCGAGACCGGCAGCACCGCGAGCCGCCGGCGGATCTCGGCGACGAGCTCCGCCTTCGGGCGGCCGCCGCCCTTCAGCGCCACCTCGAGGTCCGAGGAATGGACCCCCTCGGCGTGCTCGTCGAGCTCGGCCCGGCCGGTGCGCCGGCCGACCGCGGCGACCTCCGGGATCTCCATCAGCAGCCGCTCGGCGACCGCGCCCACCCGGCTGCTCTCGGTGAGCGAGATGCCGGGCGTGAACGCCATGGTGACGGTGAACGAGCCCTCGTTGAACGGCGGCAGGAAGGCCCGCGGCAGCTGCCAGGCGGCGAGCCCGGCGCCGAGGACGAGGCCTGCGACCGTGCCGACGAGCAGGCGCTGGCGGCGGAACGCCACCCGGAGGGCCGCGGCGTTGAGGCGCTTGAGCCCGCGGATGAACCGGCTCTCGTGCTCCTCCAGGCTCCTCATGCCCGGCAGCAGCCAGGCGGCGAGGACCGGCGTCAGGGTGATCGAGACGACGAGGCTCGCCAGGATCGACACGATGTAGGCCTGGCCGAGCGGCGCGAACAGCCGCCCCTCGATGCCCGAGAGGGCGAAGAGCGGCACGAAGACCAGGACGATGATCGCCGTGGCGTAGACGATGCCCGACCGCACCTCGTTCGAGGCCGACACCACGACGTCGAACACGGTGCGCGGGTTGCCGGCGGCGCGGTTCTCGCGCAGGCGGCGAAAAATGTTCTCGACGTCGACCACCGCGTCGTCGACGAGCTCGCCGATTGCGATGGCGAGGCCCCCGAGCGTCATCGTGTTGATCGACAGCCCGAGGAGATGGAACACCAGCGCGGTCGTCAGGATCGAGACCGGAATCGCGGTGAGCGAGATGAGCGTGGTGCGGACGTTGAGCAGGAAGCAGAACAGCACCACGGCGACCACGAGGATCGCCTCGACCAGCACCCGCTCGACGTTGCCGATCGAGGTCTCGATGAAGTCGGCCTGGCGGAACAGGATCTTGTCGGCCGAGATGCCGGCCGGCAGCGAGGGCGCGACGTCCTTCAACGCCGCCTCGATCGAGCGGGTCAGCGCCACGGTGTCGACGTCCGGCTGCTTCTCGACCGAGACGATCACCGCCGGCCGGCCCTGGTAGCCGCCCTCGCCGCGCTTGGCCTTGGCCGCGAAGGAGACCTCCGCCACCTGCCGCAGGCGCACCGGGGCGCTGCCGCTCGTCCCCACCACGAGGTCGCTCAGGTCCTCCAGGCTCATCGTGCGGCCGATGTTCCGGATCAGGTACTCGCGGGAATACTGGTCGGTGAAGCCGCCGCCGGCATTGGTGCCGAACTGCTGGAGGGCGGCGTCGAGCCCGGCGTTGGTGAGCCCGAGCGCCCGCATCGCCGCCGGGTTCGGGGCGACGCGGAACTGGCGCACCTCGCCGCCGATCGGGATGACCTGCGCCACGCCCGGCACGGTGAGAAGGCGCGGCCGGAGAACGAAGTCGGCGGTCTCGCGCAGATCCATCGGCGACAGGCCCTCGCCGGTCACCGCGATCAGGAGCACCTGGCCCATGATCGAGGAGACCGGGCCCATCTGCGGCGTCACCCCGCGGGGCAGCTGGTCCTGGACCAGGCTCAGGCGCTCGGCGACCTGCTGGCGGTTGCGGTAGATGTCGGTGCCCCAGGCGAACTCGACGTAGATCACCGACAGGCCGACGCCGGAGACCGAGCGCAGCCGGGTCACCCCGGGCAGGCCGTTGAGCCGGGTCTCGATCGGATAGGTCACCATCTGCTCGACCTCCGGGGGCGCGTAGCCCTCGGCCTCGGTCATGATGGTGACGGTCGGGCGGTTGAGGTCGGGGAAGACATCGACCGGGAGCCGGGTGAGGCTGAACGCGCCGTAGAGCACCAGCACGAGGGCCAGCGCCAGGACGAGCAGGCGGTTGCGCAGCGACTGCGTGACCAGGACGGAGAACATCGGCGCGCCTCCTACCGGACCTGGTCCAGGAGCTCGGCGCCCTGGACCACCACGCGGGTGCCGGGCTTCACCCCGGCCTCGACCAGCACCCGGGCGCCGTCGAGGGGCGCGACCCGCACCGGCCTCGCCTCGTAGCGCTCGGCGGCCGTGTGGGCGTAGACCACGTCCTGGCCGTTGGCGGTGCGCACCACGCTTCCCCGCGGCAGGGCGAGGCCGCTCCGCTCGGCGTCGGTCGCGGCGAGCACGGTGACGAACTGGCCGACCCGCAGGCCTTGCACCCCGCCTTCGATCGCGAACTGGACGGGGATCGCCTGGTTGCGGTCGGCGAGCCCCGCGCCCTGGTAGGCGAGCGGCAGGCTGCGCCCGTCGGGAAGCCGCGCGGTCGCGTCGGCGGCCGGCGTCAGGGCGTCGAAGCTCAGCGCCTCGACCCAGAGCTTCCCCGGATCGACGATCTGAAACACCATCTGGCCGGGCGCGGCCATCTGGCCCGCCACCGCCGCGGCCTCGGCGATCACGCCGCCGACCGGGGCGGTGAGCACCTCGGGCTCCTGGCGGATGCGGTCGAGGGCGGTGCGGCGGTCCTTGAGGCCTTTGAGCTCGTCCTGCGCCTCGTCGAGCTGCACCTGCGAGACGGCACCGCCGACGCTGAGCTTCTGGTAGCGGTCGACCCGGCGCTGCACGATGGCGATCTGCTGGTCGAGCTCGCCCTGGCGCTGGCGCATGTCGGAGAGATCGACCCGCTGCACCGGCGGGGTGACCAGTGCCAGCACCTCGCCCGGGCGCACCCGCGTGCCGAGGCGCGGGAAGGTGCCGGACGGCGGCGGCGCCAGGCGCCCGCCGACGGAGGATTGCACCACGCCGCTGGCGTTCGGGTCCGGGATGACGCGCCCCGGCAGCGACACGGTGCGGCGGAAGGAATCCTCGGCCGCGACCTGCGTGCGCAGGGAGAGCAGGCGCTGGGTGGGTTTGGGCACGAACACCGCCCCGTCGGCGAGGCGCTGGGCGAGGTCGACGGGCGGCGGCACGAAGGCCGCGCGGGCTTCCGGGCGGTCGCCGGATGGTCCCCGCTCCTCGTGCGCGAAGGCTGTGGCGCCGAGCACCAGGGTCGCGGCCAGCACCATGACGGCGAGGACCGGTGCCCGGCGCCCGGCCCGCATCAGCCCCATGGCGGCGAGGCCGAGCACGAAGCCCCCGGCCGCGGCGAGGCCGGCGCCGGGGTCGCGGGCGGACAGCCGCTCGGTCAGGCCCTCGATCGACCGGTGAAGCCAGCCCTCGCCGTCATGCGCCGGCGAGGCGGAGGCGGCGGGCCCGGCGGCCGGCAGCGCGACCGTCAGCGGCAGCACGTCCACGTCGGTGCCGGCCGTCACCGTGACGACGAGGTCGAGGTGGTCCTGCCGAGGGTCCCGCGTCGCGAGCCAGGGCGCGGGGAGGCGGTAGCTGCCGTCCGGCACGGCTTGCGCCGTGGCGGGACCGGCCGGCGTCTCGGCCTCCAGGACGGCATCGGTGATCGGTTCGCCCGTGGCGAACCGGTCGAGGTAGAGCACCAGCGCGTCGCCGCGGGGGATCGCCACCAGCTCGAAGGCGGCCGACGCCGCCTCGCCCCGCGGCGCGATGGTCTTCGAGACCGGCGCCGACGGGGCGCCGTGGTCGTGGCCCTCATGGGCGCTGGCGAGGGGGGAGAGGAACGGCAGCGCCGTGAGGGCGAGCGCCGCGGCGAGCGCGCGGAGCGCGGCCGGCAGCCGGAACGGGGGCATCGGGGGAGGAGACCTTCGCGAGCGGACGTCGGGGAGCGCCCGCGGGCGGCGCGGCCCGTCGGGGCGGCGCGCCGGCGCAGGGCGCGGGCGTCAGGCGAAGGGTCTCGGGGGCCTCGCGGGCGAATCCGGCGCGATGCCGGGGGGCGGCACGTCCTCGGCGGCGGTCAGGCGGCGGGCCGTGGTCGGGCCCGGGACCGCCGCCAGGCCGTCGGGCAGCAGCCCGGGCACGCAGCAGGAGGCCCCCATCAGGCAGCACAGCCCGTTGCAGGGCCGGGCAGCCGGCGCTTCGTCCGAGATCGCGACGGTCAGGCGCGGGCCTTCCGCGGCGGAGCGCGCCTCGGCGAGCGTCGGTGCCATCGCGGCGGGGGCGCCCGGGGATCTCTCGTGGTGGGCATGACCCTGATGCGCATGGCCTTGGTGCGCATGCCCCTGGTGCGCATGCCCCTGATGAGCTTGGGCGGACGAGATCCCGACCAGCGGCGCACTGATGCACGCGGCGATCAGCACGATCACCACGGCCAGGAGGCGCGCGAGGCGACGGGACGGGGTCATGTCGCCAGGGTAGCAGATTCGGGCCGGGAGGGAAGCGGGCGCCCGGGACGGCTCACGCCGGTCCGGGCGTCTTGTCCGGGTACCGGCACAGGTCGACGATCGGGCAGCGCCAGCATTCGGGCTTCCTCGCCTTGCAGACGTAGCGCCCGTGCAGGATCAGCCAGTGATGGGCGTTCAGCCGGTAGGGCTCGGGCACGATCGCCTCCAGCCCCGCCTGCACCTTGTCGGTGGTGCTGCCCGGCGCCAGCGGCACGCGGTTCGAGACCCGGAAGATGTGGGTGTCGACCGCGATGGTCGGCTCGCCGAAGGCGACGTTGAGCACCACGCTGGCGGTCTTCTTGCCGACGCCGGGCAGCACCTCCAGGTGGGCGCGGGCGCGCGGCACCTCGCCGCCATGCTCCTCGATCAGGATGCGCGAGAGCGCGATGACGTTCTTGGCCTTGGTGTTGAACAGCCCGATCGTGCGGATGTGATGCCGCACCGTCTCCTCGCCGAGGGCCAGCATCGCCGCCGGGTTGTCGGCGCGGGCAAACAGCGGCGCGGTGGCGATGTTGACGCTCTTGTCGGTGGCTTGCGCCGAGAGCACCACCGCGACGAGGAGCGTGTAGGGGTTGAGGTACTCGAGGTCGGAGCGCGGCTCCGGGTTGGCGGCGCTGAGGCGGGAGAAGATCTCCCGCAGCGTCGCGGCGTCGACCGGCTCCGGCGGGGTCGCACCGGAGGTCCCGGCACGTGCGGTCATGGGCTTCACCAGCCCCGCCTTCGCAAGATCCGCCTTCGCGGGGCCCGCCTCGGCAGGTGCGGTGATTTTGTCGGGGGCGGCCTGCTTCCGGCGAGTCATGCGTGCCTTATATGGGGCGGATGGCGAGCGGCAAGGCACCGGACGACGCAAGGACGCGGCACCCCTACGGGCGTGACCCGGACGCGATCGAGCGCCCGGTCTTCTCCGCGACCATCCGGCCGCACTGCTCGCTGTCGCGCCTCGGCTTCCGGGTCGTGATGGTGGCCTGCGGCGGCGTCGCGCTCGTCACGGGAATCGCCTTCCTGCAGATGGGGATGTGGCCGGTCACCGGCTTCTTCGGCCTCGACATCGCGGCTTTGTGGCTCGCGCTCACCCTCAACGCCCGCCGCGGCCGCTCCTTCGAGGAGGTGGTGATCAGCCAGATCGAGGTGCTGGTCGCCCGGGTCAGCCATCGCGGCGAGCGGGCCGAGTGGCGCTTCAACCCGCTCTGGACCCGGCTGCACAAGGTCGAGGACGAGGAGTACGGGCTGTTGTCATTGTCCTTCGTGTCGCGCGGCCAGCGGGTGCTCGTCGCCCGCGACGCCTCGCCGACGGAGCGGCAGACCGTGGCCGACGGGCTGACGCGGGCGCTCGCCGAGGTGAAGAAGGGGTATTGACGGATCGAGCCCGCTCGATCGGCTCCGACAGATCTGACATCCTCCGCGTCAGTCCGGGGCCGCGGAAGCGGAACCCCGAGTTAAGCGGTTGGTGCCGACCCCGATGGGAGGGGAGCATCGACAGGCTCTTATCTTTTCTTCCTCGCCGGCTTCCGCAACCACTCCGCCAGCTTGGTGAATCGCGGCCGTGCCCCGCCCCGCACCGCGATCGCCACCGCGCGGGTCTGCGCCACCAGCACCACCAGCCGCTTGCCCCGGGTCACGCCCGTGTAGAGCAGGTTGCGGGCGAGCATCGTGTAGTGCTGGAGCGCCACCGGGATCACCACCGCCGGGTATTCCGATCCTTGCGACTTGTGGATCGTGATGGCGTAGGCCGGGCTCAACGCGTCGAGCTCCTCGAACGGCCAGGTCACCTCGCGCCCGTCGAAGCCCGCGACCAGCAAACTCTCCTCCGGATCGACCCGCAGCACCACGCCGAGATCGCCGTTGAACACCTCGCGGTCGTAGTCGTTCTGGCCCACCATCACCCGGTCGCCGGGGGCGAAGATCCAGCCGAAGCGCTCGACCGAGACGGCCGGGTTCGGGTTCAGCACGCGCTGGAGCGCCTGGTTGAGGTGCCGGCTCCCGAGCGCCCCGCGGGTCATCGGGCAGAGCACCTGCACGTCCCTGACCGGATCGAGGCCGAAGCGGCGCGGGATGCGGCGCGTGACGATCTCGACGAGCTTGTCCGCCCCGATCTCCGGATCGTCGATCCTGACCACGAAGAAGTCGCCGTCCGGGGTGCCGGCGCCTTCCGGCATCTGCCCGGCATTGATCCGGTGGGCGCCCGTGACGATCCGGCTCTCGGCGGCCTGCCGGAACACCTCGGTGAGGCGCGCCACCGCGACCCGGCCCGAGGCGATCACGTCGGCGAGCACCCGGCCCGGCCCCACGGAGGGCAGCTGGTCGACGTCGCCGACGAGCCAGAGGGCGGCGTGGCGCGGCAGGGCCCGGGTGAGGGCGTTCATCAGCGGCACGTCGATCATCGAGGCCTCGTCCAGCACCAGGAGATCGCAAGGTAGCGGGCTGTGCTCGTTGCGCTGGAAGCCGCCGTGGCGCGGGTCGATCTCGAGCAGGCGGTGGATGGTCTTCGCCTCGCGGCCGGTCTGCTCGCTCATCCGCTTGGCGGCCCGCCCCGTGGGGGCGGCGAGCAGCACCTCGGCCCCCGCCCCGTCGAGCATCCGCAGGAGCGCGTCGAGGGTGCTGGTCTTGCCGACGCCGGGCCCGCCGGTCATCACGGCCACCTTGGCATCGAGGAGCGTCGCGGCCGCGGCGCGTTGCGAGGGCGAGAGCGGCCGGCCGGTCTCGCCCTCCACCTTCGCCAGGGCGGCCCCCGCGTCGATCTCGTCCCAGGGCAGGGGCGCGTCGTCGAGGGCGATCAGCCGCTCGGCGATCGCGGCCTCCGCCGCGTGCAGGCCGCGCAGGAACAGGTGGGGCACGCCGTCGATCGCGTCCATCACCACCGATTCGCCGCCGATCTCCTCGACGAGGGCGGTGCGCAGGAGCGCCGCATCGACCGCCAGCAATTCGGCGGCGCGGGTGATCAGGTCCGGCACCGGCAGGGCGCAGTGGCCGTCATCCATCGCCGCCTGGAGCGCGTAGGCGAGGCCGGCGCGCAGGCGCGCGGGCGCCGTCGGCGCCAGGCCGAGCTTGCCCGCGATGGCGTCGGCCGTGCGAAAGCCGATGCCGCGCACGTCGCGGGCCAGCCGATAGGGATCCTCGGTCATCACCTGGACCGAGTCGGTGCCGTAGGTCCTGTAGATCCTGACCGCCCGGGCGGTGCCGACGCCGTGGGCGTGCAGGAACACCATGATCTCCCGCACCACCTTGTGCTCGGCCCAGGCCGCGGTGATCCGCGCGGCGCGGGTCGGGCCGATGCCCGACACCTCGGTCAGGCGCTGAGGCGCCGCCTCGATCACCGCGAAGGTGTCGGCCCCGAAGGCCTTGACGATGCGCTTGGCCATTTCCGGCCCGATGCCGCGCATCTGGCCCGAGGCGAGGTAGCGACTGATCCCCTCGACCCCCGTGGGAGGGGTCGCCGCCAGCGTGTCGGCGCGGAACTGCAGCCCGTGCTCGCGGTCGCTGACCCAGGCGCCGGTGGCCGTCACCCACTCGCCCGCCGCGACCGCAGGCGCGTGGCCGATCACCGCCACGAGGTCGCGCCGGCCCCGCGCCTTGACCTTCAGGACGCAGAACCCGCTCTCGGCGTTGTGGAAGGTGACGCGCTCGATCGACCCCGCGAGGGCGTCGGGGGAGCGGGAGGATGAGGGGGCGGCGAAGGCGGCCATCGGCGCCCGTGAAGATCGGGAGGGGGCGGGGAGGCTGCAAGGGTGACAGTGGAGGATGGGGCGTCGCCGTGACGATCCGGATCCACCCGCCATCCTTCCACCCACGACCTCATCCTGAGGTGCCGAAGCCCCCCGCTACCCCTCCCGCTCGAAGATCAGGTTCAGCCGGGTCTGGGCGATGCGGCGGTAGCCGTTGCGGGCGAGCAGCGCCGCGAGGTCGGTCTGCCACAGGTCGGTGCCGTCCTCGATGACGAGAAGGCGCGGGCGCAGGGCGGGGGGCGCCTGGCGCAGGAACGGCTCGAGGATCAGGTCCTCGGCGCCCTCGACGTCGAGCTTGATCGCGTCGATGCGGGTCAGCCCCTCGCCGCGCACGAGGTCGAGGAGCGAGACCGCCGGCACGCGGATCGCCGCGCCCTCGCTGGTGCCCACCACCTTCAGGCTCGATTCGCCCCGGTTGCGGGGATCGACGAACAGGGTCATCTCGCCGGCCTTGTCGGCGACCGCGCAGGCCACCGCCTTGACGCTGCCGAACGGGTTCTGGGCGATGTTGAAGGCGAGCTTGTCGAAGATGTCGGGCTGCGGCTCGACCGCCAGGATCCGCGCGCCGGGCCCGGCCTGCGCCGCCACGAACAGCGCGTAGGCGCCGACATTCGCCCCGATGTCGAGGAAGACGCAGTCCGGCCCGATGCGGCCGGCCAGAATCTTCCGCTCCAGCGGATCGAAGAACTGCGGGGTGAAGAGCACCTTCTTCTCGCAGTTGTTGTTGTAGGGGTGAAGCCGCATGCGCGCGCCGTAGCGCTCGACGTCGAGGGGCCGGCCGCGCAGGAGGCGGATGGCGGTGCGGCGCAGCATCAGGGCGAGGCGCCGCGCGCCCCAGTTCTCGTCGGGCAGGCGCTCGGTGCGGGAGATGATCCAGCGCACGAGCCCGGCGGGCGCGTAGGTGCCGAAGGGGTGGGAAGCCTGTGTCATCGTGCCGGTTTGCGGGCCGCGGCGGGCCGCGGCCGCCCCGCACGGAGGCGGGGCGGGTGGAGTGTCTGGCGCGCCTCATGCCACCCGCGCGGGCGGGCGGCAATGGACCCCTTCAGGCCAGCGGGCCGGGGATCGCCTGCTCGGCCTCCAGCGTCAGCCGCGCCTCGTGCCGGCGCACGAACAGCCACAGGGCGATGCCGCCGAACACCACGAAGGCGAGGAGCCCGAGGCCGATCGGCCCGACGACGTGCTCGATCGAGCGCCCGCACAGGTAGGCGCCGAAGCCCATCAGCGAGGCCCAGGCGATGCCCCCGGCGGCGTTGAACAGGAAGAAGCGGCGGGCGTCGAACTGGTTCACCCCGGCGAGCAGGGCCGCGTAGGCGCGCAGCATCGCGGTGAACCGGCCGAAGAACACGATCTTGCCGCCGTGGCGCTGGAAGAGATACTGGCCGAGCTTGAGCCGCCGGTGATCGAGGGCGATCTTCGCCCCGTGCTTGAGGAGCAGCGGCATGCCCCAGCGCCGGCCGACCCAGTAGCCGAGATTGTCGCCGATGATGGCGGCGAGCGCGGCTGCCAGCACCACGAGGCCGATGCGCAGCTGGCCGGTCGAGCCGGCATAGACCGCCGCCGAGATCAGTGCGGTCTCGCCCGGCATTGGCACGCCGGCGCTCTCGAGCGTGATGACGAGGAAGATCGCCCAGTAGCCGTAATGCGAGATCAGGTCGGCGACCGGCAGGTCGTGGAGGAAGTGCATAAGGGTCCCGTCGACGGTAGAGGTGTGGCGGCGCCGTGTCGCGCCCTCTGGCCTCAGATAAGCGCGGGGATCGTGGCCCTTCCAGGGCGACGATTCCGGGCAACGCTCGGGTGGCGTTCAGCAATCGTGAGGCAACATCGCCGTCGTACTGGCGACGCATTGCCGTGCGGAATGGCCGTGCGGATCGGGCCCCGGGGGCGGCTCGAGGGGGGCGGGGTGCGGAGGCGAACGTGCCGCAGGCGCGGGTCCGCGCCGCCGGCACGACATGAGAGGCGTCGCGGGGGGCGCGAGGTCGGTTTTCCTAAGTCCGGGTTGTCCAGGTCGATGAACGAATTGTCTCCCATCCGGACCGACGACGCGGTCGGGTCGCCGCGCCGCCGGCGCGGCCGCGGACCGGTCTGGCTCGTCCTGCTGCTGGCGCTCGCCGCGGGCGGATACTGGGCCTACCGCACGTCCTGGCCGGACGGGTTCAGGAAATCCGAGACGCAGCAGGCGAGCGGCGGCCGCCGGGGCGGCGGGCGCCGCGGCGCGGGCGGGGAGGGGCCGCAGGCCGTCGGCATCGCCACCGTCCAGAAGGGCGACATGCCGGTGGTGCTGGCGGGCCTCGGCACCGTGACGCCGCTCGCCACCGTGACGATCCGCTCGCAGGTGAGCGGCTACCTGACCCAGATCGGCTTTCGCGAGGGCCAGACCGTCAAGGCCGGCGACTTCCTGGCCCAGATCGACGTGCGGCCCTACGAGGCGCTGCTCGCCCAGTACCAGGGCCAGCTCCTGCGCGACCAGGCCCTCTTGCAGAATGCCCGCCTCGACCTGACCCGCTACCAGACCCTGAACCGGCAGGATTCGATCTCGAAGCAAAACGTCGACACGCAAGGAGCGACGGTCAAGCAGTACGAGGGCGTGGTCGCCTCCGACCAGGCCCAGATCGACCAGCAGAAGCTCAACATCTCTTACGGCCGCATCACCTCCCCGGTCGAGGGCCGGGTCGGCCTGCGCCAGATCGACCAGGGCAACTACGTCACCGCCGCCTCGACCGGCATCGTCGTCGTCACGCAGCTCCACCCGATCTCGGTGCTGTTCACCCTGCCGGAGACGGTGCTGTCGCGGGTGATGAATCGGCTCCGCGCCGGCGCCACCCTGCCGGTGCGGGTCTTCGACCGCTCGGACACCACCGAGATCGCGCGGGGCACCCTCGACACCGTCGACAACCAGATCGACGTGACGACCGGCACGGTGAAGCTGCGCGCCCTGTTCCCCAACAAGGACGACCGGCTGTTTCCCAACCAGTTCGTCAACGCCCGGCTCGACGTCGACACCGTGCGCGACGCCGCCCTGGTGCCGGCCGCCGCCGTGCTGCGCGGCACGCCCGGCACCTACGTCTATCTCCTCACGGCTGAGGACAAGGTCGCGGTGCGCCCGATCGAGATCGGCGAGAGCGACGGCGTGCGGACCGTCGTCACCAAGGGGCTCGCCGTCGGCGACCGGGTGGTCGTCGACGGCACCGACCGGCTGAAGGACGGGGCGCAGGTGCGCGTCACCGGCGGGCGGCCCGAGACGACGGCCGGGCCGGAGGCGGCGAAGCCCGCGGAGCCGGCGAACGGGGAGGGCGCGGCACCGGGGCGGCAGGAGGGCCAGCGTCAGGAGGGCCAGCGTCCCGAGGGTGAGCGCCCGCACCGCCGCCGGCAGCAGAGCCAGAATCCGTGATGACGTGGCGCACCGCCGATAACCCTCCCCCCTCCGCGGGGGAGGATGGCCTGCGGCGAGTGCGCAGCACTCGTGCCAGGCCGGGAGAGGGGCCGCGCGACGCTGGTCCAGATGGCGCCTTTCATGAAGCGCGTGACCTCTCCGGAAACGTCGTCCCCTCTCCCGCCCCGGGCACGAGTGCTTCGCACTCGCCGCGGGGCACCCTCCCCCGCAGAGGGGGGAGGGTTGATCGCGCGCGCCTCACGGGGACGGCCCGATGAACCCCTCCCGCCTGTTCATCCTGCGCCCGGTCGCGACCACGCTCCTCATGCTGGCGATCCTGCTCGTCGGCACGATCTCCTACTTCAACCTGCCGCTCTCGGCGCTTCCTTCCGTCGATTACCCGACGATCCAGGTGCAGACCTTCTATCCGGGAGCGAGCCCCGAGGTGATGACCTCGGCGGTGACGGCGCCGCTGGAGCGGCAGTTCGGCCAGCTCGCCAACCTCAACCAGATGACGTCGCAATCCTCGGCCGGCGCCTCCGTCATCACGCTGCAGTTCAACCTCGACCTCGGCATCGACATCGCGACGCAGGAAGTGCAGGCGGCCATCAACGCCGCCGGCAACCTCCTGCCGAGCGACCTGCCGGCGCCTCCCGTCTACGCCAAGGTGAATCCTGCCGACGCGCCGATCCTGACGCTCGCGCTCACCTCCAAGACCCTGGCGCTGACGCAGGTGCGCGACCTCGCCGAGACGCGGCTCGCCCAGAAGATCAGCCAGGTCTCGGGCGTCGGCCTCGTCTCGATGGCGGGCGGGCAGCGGCCCGCCGTGCGGGTGCGCTTCAACGCCTCGGCGCTCGCCGCCTACGGCCTCAACATCGACGATTTGCGCACCACCATCAACAACCTCAACGTCAACACCCCGAAGGGCTCGATCGACGGGCCGACCCAGTCCTTCACCATCAACGCCAACGACCAGATCCGGGACCCGGCCGCCTATCGCGACGCGGTGATCGCCTACCGCAACGGGGCGCCGGTGCGGCTCTCGGCGGTGGCCGAGGTGGTGGAGGGGGCGGAGAACACCCAGCTCGGCGCCTGGATGGACACCACGCCGGCGGTGATCCTCAACATCCAGCGCCAGCCCGGCGCCAACGTCATCGCGGTGGTCGACCGGATCAAGACGCTGCTGCCCCAGCTCCAGGCGACGCTGCCGGCGGCGATCCAGGTGACCCCGCTCACCGACCGCACGGTGACGATCCGCGCCTCCGTCGAGGACGTGCAGTTCGAGCTTCTCCTCGCCATCGCCCTCGTGGTGCTGGTGATCTTCCTGTTCCTGCGCTCGCTGCCCGCCACCCTGATCCCGAGCCTGTCGGTGCCGCTGTCGCTGGTCGGCGCGCTCGCCGTCATGGACCTATGGGGCTTCTCCCTCGACAACCTGTCCTTGATGGCGCTCACTATCGCGACCGGCTTCGTCGTCGACGACGCGATCGTCGTCATCGAGAACATCGCCCGCCACGTCGAGGAGGGCGACAGCCCGATGGAGGCGGCCCTCAAGGGCTCGCGCGAGATCGGCTTCACCATCATCTCGCTCACCGTCTCGCTGCTCGCGGTGCTGATCCCGCTGCTGTTCATGGGCGAGGTGGTCGGGCGCCTGTTCCACGAATTCGCCATCACGCTCGCCGCCACGATCGTGATCTCGGGTGTCGTCTCGCTGACGCTCGTGCCGATGCTGTGCGCGCGCCTCCTGCGCCACGAGGCCCCGCAGGCCCGCGCCGCCGGGCGCCTGTCCAATGCCGGGCGCCGGCTGATGGAGGGCGGCATCGCCTTCTACGGCCGCTCCTTGCGGGGCGTGCTCGCCCACCAGGGGCTGACGCTGCTGGTCGCCGTGGGCACCCTCGTGCTGACCGTCTACCTCTACGTCGTGATCCCGAAGGGCTTCTTCCCGGTCCAGGATACCGGGCTGATCCAGGGCATCACCCAGGCCGACCAGACCGTCTCGTACCGGGCCATGGCCGAGCGCCAGCAGCGCCTGGCGGCCGAGATCCTGAAGGATCCGGACGTGGTCAGCCTGTCGTCGTTCATCGGCGTCGACGGCCAGAACGTGACGCTGAATTCCGGCCGCTTCCTCATCAACCTGCGCCCGCGCGAGGAGCGGACCGAGAATGCCAGCGCGATCATCCGGCGCATCGGCGCCCGGGTCGCCGACGTGCCGGGCATCGCGCTGTTCATGCAGCCGGTCCAGGACCTCACCATCGACACGGCGGTGAGCGCCACGCAGTACCAGTTCATCCTGGAGAACCCGGACCCGGCCGCCTTCGACACCTGGGTCCCGCGCCTCGTCGACCGCTTGAAGCGGATTCCGGACCTCGCCGACGTCGCGAGCGACCGGCAGGCGAGCGGGCTGGCCGCCTACATCACCATCGACCGGGCGACGGCCGGCCGCTACGGCATCACCCCGGCTTCCGTCGACAACGCGCTCTACGATGCCTTCGGCCAGCGCATCATCTCGACGATCTTCACCCAGTCGAACCAGTACCGGGTGATCCTCGAGGCCGATCCCGAGCTGCACCGGACGCTCGAATCGCTCCAGCGGATCTACCTGCCGTCCTCCACTGCCACCAACGGCCAGGTGCCGCTCACCGCCATCGCCCAGGTGAGCGAGCGCCGCGCCCCCCTCCTCATCAGCCATCTCGGCCAGTTCCCGGCCACCACGATCTCGTTCAACCTCGCGCCCGGCGCCTCGCTAGGTCCCGCGGTGGAGGCGATCCGGGCCACCGAGAAGGAACTCGGCATGCCCGACAGCTTCCGGCTGATCTTCCAGGGCTCGGCGCTGGCCTTCCAGGCCTCCCTCGACAACACCCTGTTCCTGGTGCTCGCCGCGATCGTCACGGTCTACATCGTGCTCGGCGTTCTGTATGAGAGCTTCGTCCACCCGATCACGATCCTCTCGACCCTGCCCTCGGCCGGCATCGGGGCGCTCGCCGGCCTGATGCTGTTCAACCACGACCTCGACATCATCGGCATCATCGGCATCGTTCTCCTGATCGGCATCGTGAAGAAGAACGCCATCATGATGATCGACTTCGCGCTCCAGGCCGAGCGCGAGGAGGGCATGAATCCCCGCGACGCGATCTACGAGGCCTGCATCCTGCGCTTCCGCCCGATCCTGATGACGACCTTCGCGGCGCTCTTCGCGGCGGTCCCGCTGATCCTCGGGACGGGGACCGGCTCGGAGCTGCGCCAGCCGCTCGGCATCTCGATCGCGGGTGGTCTCATCGTCAGCCAGATCCTGACGCTCTACACGACCCCGGTAATCTACCTCGCCTTCGACCGGCTCGGGCGGCGGCTCTCCGGGCGGCGGGGCAGCGGGCTGGCGCCCGGGGAGGCGGTGCCGTGAGAAGCGCAACGGTCGCGCGCATGAACCCTCCCCCCTCTGCGGGGGAGGGTGCCCGGCGCAGCCGGGCGGGAGAGGGGCAGCGCAACGCTCATCCAGTGGGCGCCCTTCACAACGGCTCCGCCATATCCGGATGCGTGGTTCCCCTCTCCCGGCTCACTCCGTTCGCCACCCTCCCCCGCAGAGGGGGGAGGGTTCGCGGCGGCGCCCCCGGGGCCTCCCCGTGAACCTCTCCGCCCCCTTCATCCTGCGCCCGGTCGCGACCACGCTGCTCACCCTCGGCGTGCTGCTCGCCGGCCTGTTCGCCTTCGTGCGGCTGCCGGTGGCGCCGCTGCCGCAGATCGATTTCCCGACCATCCTGGTCCAGGCGCAGATGCCCGGCGCCAGCCCCGACACCATGGCGACGACGGTGGCCGCGCCGCTCGAACGGCGGCTGGGCCAGATCGCCGACGTCGACCAGATGACCTCGACGAGCTCCGTCGGGCAGACCCGGATCGTGCTGCAATTCGGGCTCGACCGCGACATCAACGGCGCCGCCCGCGACGTGCAGGCGGCGATCAACGCCGCCCGCGCCGACCTGCCGACGGCTTTGCGCACCAACCCCACCTACCGCAAGTTCAACCCGGCCGACGCGCCGATCCTGATCCTCGGCCTGACCTCGAAGACGCTGAGCCCCGGCGCGCTCTACGACTCCGCCGCGACGGTGCTCGCCCAGAAGCTGTCGCAGCTGGAGGGCATCGGCAACGTCGATATCGGCGGCTCGTCGCTGCCGGCGGTGCGGGTCGAGCTCGATCCGCACGCCCTGTTCCATTACGGCATCGGCCTGGAAGGCATCCGCGCCGCGCTCGCCAGCGCCAACGCCAACTCGCCGAAAGGCGCGATCGAGGCGGGCGAGCGGCGCTACCAGCTCTACGCCAACGACCAGGGCCGCAAGGCCGCCGACTACCAGGACATCGTCGTCGCCTACCGCAACGGCGCCGGGGTGCGGTTGCGCGACGTCGGGCAGGTGGTCGACGGCGTCGAGGACCGGCGCAACCTCGGCCTCGTCAACGGCCAGCGCGGCGTGCTCTTGATCGTCTACAAGCAGCCCGGCGGCAACGTCGTCGAGACGATCGACCGGCTGAAGGCGGCGCTGCCGCAGCTCAAGGCGGCGCTCCCGGGCGATACCGAGCTCATCGTCACCGGCGACCGCTCGCTCACCATCAGGGCTTCCTTGGCGGAAGCTGAGCGCACGCTGCTGATCTCGGTCGGCCTCGTGATCCTGGTGGTGTTCGGCTTCCTGCGCTCAGGCCCCGCGACGCTGATCCCCGCGGTGGCGGTGCCGATCTCGCTCGTCGGTACCTTCGCGGCCATGTGGCTGTGCGACTACAGCCTCGACAACATCTCGCTGATGGCCCTCATCATCGCGGCGGGCTTCGTCGTCGACGACGCGATCGTGGTGCTGGAGAACATCCAGCGCCACATCGAGGACGGGCGCTCGCGGGTCGAGGCGGCGCTGATCGGCGCCCGCGAGGTCGGGTTCACGGTCCTGTCGATGAGCCTGTCGCTGATCGCGGTGTTCCTGCCGATCCTGCTCGCCGGGGGCATCATCGGGCGGTTCTTCCAGGAATTCGCCGTCGTCCTGTCGCTGGCGATCCTGATCTCCCTCGTCGTCTCGCTCACCACCACGCCGATGATGTGCGCCCGGTTCCTCAGGCCCGAGGTCCACGGCGCCCGGCCGGGCCTGCTGGCGCGGGGGCTGGAGGGGGCGTTCAACGGGCTCCTGTCGGGCTACCGCGTCACCCTCGACTGGGCGCTCCGCCACGGCGTGACCGTAATGCTGGTGCTGCTCGCCGCGGTCGTGCTCAACGTCTACCTGTACATCATCGTGCCGAAGGGGTTCTTCCCCCAGCAGGATACCGGCCAGATGATCGGCGGCATCCAGGCCGACCAGCGCATCTCGTTCCAGGCGATGAGCGCGAAGCTCCGGCGTGCCACCGCGATCGTCCAGGCCGACCCGGCGGTCGAGAGCGTGGTCGGCTTCACCGGCGGGCGCGGCACCAACTCGGCCAACGTCTTCGTCGGCCTCAAACCCCTCGGCCAGCGCGACCCGATCAGCGAGGTGATGACCCGCCTGCGGCCGAAGCTGTCCGGCATCCCGGGCGCCCGGCTCTACCTGTTCCCGCGCCAGGACTTCTCCGTCGGCGGGCGCCAGAGCTTCTCGCAGTACCAGTACACGCTGCAAGGCGACACCAGCGAGGAGCTCTACACCTGGACCCCGAAGCTCTTGGAGGCGCTACAGAAGGACCCGACCTTCACCGACGTGACGTCGGACCAGCAGCAGGGCGGCCTGGAGACCCGCCTCGTCATCGACCGGCCGACCGCCTTCCGCTACGGCCTGACGCCGGACCAGATCGACAACACCCTCTACGACGCCTTCGGCCAGCGCCAGGTCTCGACGATCTACAACCCGCTGAACCAGTACCACGTCGTGATGGAGATCGCGCCGCGCTACCTCGACAACCCCGAGACGCTGAAGATGATCTACGTCTCGACGTCCGGCGCGCGGGCCCGCGGCTCGGCCACCACCAACGCGGTCGCCGGCACGGTGGCGAGCGCCGCGACCGCGCCCACCGACGCGACGAGCGCGGCGGCCGCGGTCGCGACCGATTCGGCCCGCAACGCCGCGACCAACTCCATCGCGGCGGCCGGCCGCTCCAGCGCCTCGTCGAGCGCGGCGGTCAGCAGCTCCAAGGAGACGATGGTGCCGCTCTCGGCCTTCGCCAGCTTCGAGACCGGCTCGACCCCGGTGCAGGTCAGCCACCAGGGCCTGTTCGTCGCCACCACGCTCTCGTTCAACCTCGCGCCGGGCAAGAGCCTGAGCGACGCCACCGCGGCGATCGACGCGCACATGCGCGACCTGCGCCTGCCCGCCACCATCCACGGCGAGTTCGCGGGCGCGGCGAAGAGCTTCCAGTCCTCGTCCTCGCGCCAGCCGCTCCTGATCCTGGCGGCTTTGCTCGCCGTCTACGCCGTGCTCGGCATCCTGTACGAGAGCTGGGTGCACCCGCTCACCATCCTCTCCACCCTGCCGTCGGCCGGCATCGGGGCGATCCTGGCCTTGATGCTGGCCGGCGAGGAGTTCGGGGTCATCGCGCTCATCGCCGTGATCCTGCTCATCGGCATCGTGAAGAAGAACGCGATCATGATGATCGACTTCGCCCTCGACGCCGAGCGCACCCGCTCCTTGAGCCCGCGGGAGTCGATCCGCGAAGCCTGCCTCTTGCGCTTCCGCCCGATCATGATGACAACCCTGGCCGCGCTTCTCGGCGCGCTGCCGTTGATTCTCGACGGCGGCGAGGGCTCCGAGCTGCGCCGTCCCCTCGGCATCGCCATCGTGGGCGGCCTCATCGTGAGCCAGGTCCTGACCCTCTACACCACCCCCGTCGTCTACCTGTACCTCGACCGCTTCCGGCTCTGGGTCGGGCGCCGCCGGCGCGGGGATTCCGCCACGCGGGCGCTGCCGGCCGAATGACTGTTTTCGACGATCGAATGATGCTGGACGGCGACGCGCACCCGAGCCTCGCCTCCGTGCGTGGGTGGTTTCACGCGACAAGCGACGCGCGCGCCCTCTCCCCGCGGGCGGGGAGAGGGTTTCGCCCCCCTCGTCGGGGGCGAAACGAGGCGGCAGCCGAAGGTGAGGGGGTAGCCCCGGATGTGGCTCCTTCGGGAACACCCCCTCACCCTCGCTCCGGCTGCGCCTGCGCTTGTCACGACCCCGACAAGGGGGCCGTGACCCTCTCCCCGCCCGCGGGGAGAGGGGGAGATGCGCGATCCGTCCGGCAGCGTCGCATCGCGCCTCTCCGCCTCGCCGCGACGGCCATCCTCCCCATGGCGCTCGCCGGCTGCCTCGTCGGCCCCGACTACACCCGCCCCACCGTCGAGACGCCCGCCGCCTTCAAGGAGGGCGGCGCGCGGCCGATGCCGCCGCGCCACTGGCGGCCGGTGCGGCCCCTCGACGAGGCGGAGCGCGGCGACTGGTGGCGGGTGTTTCGCGATCCCACCCTTGACCGGCTGATCCGCCTCATCGACGTCGACAACCAGAACCTGCGCGCCCAGGTCGCCGCCTACCGGCAGGCCCGGGCCCTGGTGCAGGAGGCCCGCGCCCAGCTGTTTCCGACCGCGCTGGGCGCCCCCTCGATCGGCCGCACCAGCACCGGCGGGGTCGAGCGCACGGTGCTGACGCTCCAGGGCTCGGCGACCTGGGAGCTCGACTTGTTCGGCCGCATCCGCCGCCTGATCGAGAGCGACGTTGCCGCCGCCCAGGCCAGCGCCGCCGACCTCGCCTCGGTGCGCCTCGCGCTCCAGACGCAACTCGCCACCGCCTATTACCAGCTCCGCTACCAGGAAGCGCTCCAGAGCCTGCTCGAGCGCACCGCCCAGGCCTACCAGCGCTCGCTCACCATCGCGCAGAACCAGTACGATGCCGGCGTCGCCGCCCGCTCCGACGTCATCACCGCCCAGACCCAGCTCCAGACCACCCAGGCCAACGCCATCGCGGTCGGGCTGCAGCGGGCGAACCTCGAACACGCCATCGCGACGCTGATCGGCCGCCCGCCCTCCGAGGTGTCGCTCGCCCGCGGCAGCCTGCCGTCGCGCCCGCCCACCGTGCCGGTGAGCCTGCCCTCCGACCTCCTGGAGCGGCGGCCCGACATCGCGCTCGCCGAGCGCAGCGTGCAGTCCCAGAGCGCCCAGATCGGCGTCGCCGTGGCGGCGTTCTACCCGACCGTCACCCTGTCGGCGAGCGGCGGCATCGCGGGCGATCCGGCGCGCAACTTCTTTGCCGCGGCGAACTCGTTCTGGTCGGTGGCGGCCTCCGGCAGCCAGGTGCTGTTCGACGGCGGCGCCCGCACCGCCGCCCTCCAGGCCGTCGAGGCGGCCTACGACGCGGCGGTCGCCAATTACCGCCAGACGGTGCTCACCGCCTTCCAGCAGGTCGAGAACGGGCTCGCCGGCCAGCGCATCCTCGCCCGCCAGCAGGCGGCGCAGGAACTGGCGGTGCAGTCGTCGCGCCGGGCGGTCGAGATCGCGCTCAACGAGTACCGGGCCGGCACCCAGAACTACACCACCGTCGTCACCGCCCAGGCGCTGGAGCTCAACAACGAGGTCACGGAGCTGCAGGTCCGCCTCAACCGCTTCACCAACGCGGTGTCGCTGATCGGCGCGATCGGCGGCGGCTGGGACACCAGCAGCCTGCCGAGCGGGGAGGCGCTGAAGCAGTTCACGCCCCTGCCGATCGATCGCGGCCAGGCGCCGCGGGTGGACGAGTGAGGCGGTGTCCGCCTGATCTGTGTCGAGACCGGTAAAACTCGGGGTTCTCCTCTCCCCGCGGGCGGGGAGAGGGCTGTGTCTCCGTTCAGGAGACGCGGCAAGCCGAGGCGCAGCCGGAGCGAGGGTGAGGGGGTCTCGACGAATGAGGCTCCTGCGGAAACACCCCCTCACCCTCGCGGCGAACCTGCGGTTCGCTGCTCCCTGAGCCCCTTCGGAGCTCAGGCCTCTCCCCGCCCGCGGGGAGAGGGGAAACCAGCGCCACGACCTTCTTCCGTCCGATCAGCCCCACCCCGAGCCCCCGGTTCCCGCCCGCCGGGGAATGACCTACACCGGTCCACCGGCGCGCCGCCGCCCTATCTCCAGAGCCGATGACCGACCCGCTCCTCTCCGTCCAGGACCTCTCCGTCGCCTTCCGCCAGGGCGGGCGCGAGACCCGCGCCGTCGATCGCGTCTCCTTCGCCATCGCACCGGGGGAGACGGTGGCCCTCGTCGGCGAGTCGGGCTCGGGCAAGTCGGTGACGGCGCTCTCGATCCTGCGCCTCGTCGACGGCGCGGTGCCGGAGGGACGGATCCGGTTCAAGGGCCGCGACCTGCTCGCACTCGCCGAGCCCGAGATGCGCGGGATCCGCGGCGCCGACATCACCATGGTGTTCCAGGAGCCGATGACCTCGCTCAACCCGCTGCACCGCATCGCCGAGCAGGTCGGCGAGGTGCTGCGGCTGCACAAGGGGATGAGCGGCGAGGCGGCCCGCGCCCGCACGCTCGAACTTCTCGATCTCGTCGGCATCCGCGACGCCGAGCGGCGGCTCGGCGCCTACCCGCACGAATTGTCCGGCGGGCAGCGCCAGCGGGTGATGATCGCGATGGCGCTCGCCTGCGAGCCCGACCTGCTCGTCGCCGACGAGCCGACGACCGCCCTCGACGTCACCGTCCAGGCCCAGATCCTGTCGCTGCTGGCCGACCTGAAGGCGCGGCTCGGCATGGCGATGCTGTTCATCACCCACGATCTCGGCATCGTGCGCCGCGTCGCCGACCGGGTCTGCGTGATGCTGCAGGGCCGCATCGTCGAGACCGGCCCGGTCGCCGAGGTGTTCTCCGACCCGCAACACGACTACACGAAGCGCCTGCTCGCCGCCGAGCCGCGGGGCCGCGGCAACCCGGTCCCGGAGGCTGCGCCGATCCTGGTCGAGGCCGGGCCGATCCGGGTGCATTTCCCGATCAAGACCGGCCTGCTCCGGCGCACCACCGGCCACGTCAAGGCGGTGGACGGGGTGAGCTTGAGCGTGCGCGAGGGCGAGACCGTCGGGGTGGTGGGCGAATCGGGCTCCGGCAAGACCACGCTGGGCCTCGCCATCCTGCGCCTCATCGCGTCGGACGGGCCGGTGGTCTATCTCGGCCGGCGCATCGACGGGCTGTCGGCGGGCGCCATGCGCCCCCTGCGGCGCGAGATGCAGGTGGTGTTCCAGGATCCCTACGGCTCGCTCTCGCCCCGGATGTCGGTGGCCGAGATCGTCGTCGAGGGGCTGGAGGTGCAGGGCAAGGGCCGCAGCGACGCCGAGCGCCGGGAGATCGTCGCCCGGGCGCTCACCGATGTCGGGCTCGATCCGAGCGCGATGGACCGCTATCCGCACGAATTCTCCGGCGGCCAGCGCCAGCGCATCGCCATCGCCCGGGCCATGGCGCTCGACCCGCGCTTCGTCGTCCTCGACGAGCCGACCTCGGCGCTCGACATGTCGGTCCAGGCCCAGATCGTCGAGTTGCTGCGCGACTTGCAGGCCCGGCGCGGCCTCGGCTACCTGTTCATCAGCCACGACCTCAAGGTGGTGCGCACGCTCGCCAACCGCGTGATGGTGATGCAGGGCGGCCAGGTGGTGGAGGAGGGCGCGGCGGAGGAGATCTTCTCGGCGCCCCGCACCGCCTACACCCGCGCCCTGTTCGCCGCCGCCTTCGACCTCGCGGCGGCCCCGACCGGGGCGGTGAGCGAATGAGCCGGGCGCTCCTCATCGTCCTCGACTCCGTCGGCATCGGGGGAGCGCCGGACGCCGCCGCGTTCGGCGACGCGGGCGCCGACACGCTCGGCCACATCGCCGAGGCCTGCACCGACGGACGCGGCGACCGGGCGGGCCTGCGCTCAGGCCCCCTGCACCTGCCGCACCTCGCCGGCCTCGGCCTCGGGCTCGCCGCGCGAGGCGCGAGCGGCCGGATGCCGCCCGGCCTCGCGCCGCCCGGACCGGTCGCCGGCGCCTGGGGCCACGCGGTCGAGAGCGCCCGGGGCAAGGACACGGTCTCGGGCCACTGGGAGATCGCCGGGGTGCCGGTGGACTTCTCCTGGGGCCACTTCCCGGCGACGCGACCGGCCTTCCCGCCGGAGCTGGTGCAGGCCCTGATCGCGGAGGGCGAGCTGCCGGGCATCCTGGGCGATCGCCACGCCTCCGGCACCGCGATCGTCGAGGAACTGGGGGCTGAGCACGTCCGGACGGGCCGGCCGATCTGCTACACCTCGGTCGACAGCGTGCTCCAGATCGCCGCCCACGAGGAGGCGTTCGGGCTCGACCGGCTCATCGCCCTCTGCACGATCGCCCGCCGGCTCTGCGACCCCTACCGCATCGGCCGGGTCATCGCCCGGCCCTTCGTCGGCGACGAGACCTCCGGCTTCACCCGCACCGCCAACCGGCGCGACTTCGCCGTGCCGCCGCCCGCCGACACCCTCCTCGATCGCCTGGCCGCCGCGGGCCGGCCGGTGGTGAGCGTCGGCAAGATCGGCGACATCTTCGCCCACCGGGCGACCGGCCGCGAGGTCAAGCCCGGCGGCAACGACGCCTGCCTCACGGCGGCCCTGGCCGCGCTCGCCGACCTGCCCGACGGCGGCCTCGTCTTCGCCAACCTCGTCGAGTTCGACACCGAGTACGGCCACCGCCGCGACGTGCCGGGCTACGCCGCGGCGCTCGAGCGCTTCGACGCGCGGGTGCCGGAGATCCGGGCGGCGCTGCGAGCCGGCGACCTCTGCCTCGTCACCGCCGACCACGGCAACGACCCGACCTCCCCCGGCACCGACCACACCCGCGAGCAGGTGCCGGTGCTGGCCTTCGGGCCGGGCGTGACCCCCGGCCCCCTCGGGCCGCTCGGCTTCCCGGCGATCGGTCGGCTGGTCGCGCGCCATCTCGGCTTGGCGGAGGCGGAGCCGGTCGCGTAAACATCGGCGGCACGCGCTGCGGAGACCCGACCCCTTGTCCATGACGGCTCCCGGCACGCTCGATCGCCACGCGCCGCCGGTGCCGGCCCTCGCCGAGCGGGTCGGCTGGCTCAGGCTCCTCGGCGCCTTCCGGCGCAACACCCTGGAGGCGTTCCCCCGCGCCTGCCTCGACGATCCGGCGGTGACGATCCCGCTGCCCGGGGGCGGCCGGATGGTGCTGCTCTCGACCCCCGCCGGCGCCCGCCACGTCCTCCTCGCCGCCACCGACGACTTCGTGCGCCTGCCCGCCGGCCGGCGGGTGATCGGACCGATCGCCGGGCGCGGCCTGGTGCTGGCCGACGGCGAGGCCTGGCGCCACCAGCGCCGGGTGCTCGCTCCCGCCTTCACGCCGCGCACCCTGCCCCTGATGCTGCGCTTCGTCGCGCGCAGCGCGGAGGAATCGTGCCGCCGCCTCGCGGCCGGCCTCGGCGCGCCGGCCGACCTGCGCTCCGAGATGCAGCGCGTCGCCCTCGACATCGCCACCACCTCGATGTTCTCGCTCGAGACTGGCCCCCTCGGCGCCGAGATCCGGGCGCTGGTCTCGGGCTACCTCGACCGGCTGGGCAAGCCGACCGTCTCCGATTTCCTGCTGCCGCCGGGCTGGCCGACCCCGTCGAGCCCGCGCCGGGCGCTGTTTCGCCGCCGCTGGCTCGCCCTGGTGCGGGAGGTGCTGGAGGCGCGGCGCGGGCAGGAGGCCTCGCGAGGCGGCGCGGGCGCGCCGCGGGACCTGTTCGACCTCCTCGTCGAGGCCCACGGCGAGGCGCCGGGCGGGCTTCTCGCCGACGAGGTCGGCACCCTGATCGTCGCCGGCCACGAGACCACCGCCTCGACCCTGTTCTGGGCCTGCACGCTCTTGGCCCGCGAGCCGGGCTTGCAGGACGCGCTCGGCCGCGAGGCCGCCGGGCTCGACCTGACGGAGGCGGGCGCCGCGGCGGCGCTGCCGCACCTCGCTCTCGCCAAGGCCGTGGCGCAGGAGACCTTGCGGCTCTATCCCCCGGTCTACGTCATCGCGCGCCGCGCCGCGCGGGCGAGCACGGTCGAGGGCGCCGAAATCCCGGCCGGCAGCATCGTGATGATCCCGACCTGGGTGCTCCACCGCAACCCGCGCTGGTGGGACCGGCCGGAGACGTTCGACCCGCGCCGCTTCCTCGATCGTCCGGAGCCGGACCGCTTCGTCTACCTGCCGTTCGGCGCCGGCCCCCGGATCTGCATCGGCGCGCAGCTCGCGCTCGCCGAGGCGACCCTGGTCCTGGCGCGGCTCACCCGCACGTTCCGCCTGCGCCTCGACGGCGACCGGCCGGTCCTGCCGGTGGCGACCACGACGGTGCGGCCGGACCACGTGCCGCGCTTCCATCTGGACATCCGCGCCGGTTGAGCCTGCCGCGGGCGCGAAAATGCTCTATGGGCTTGCGGGGAGCGGCCGGCCCGGCCCCGCGAAGAGAACAGAGACACGGTGCGACCCTGGCGCAGCGGCCCGTCCGACCGGCGCGGCTATCATCACGGCAACCTCAAGGAGGCCCTGATCGAGGCCGCGCGCCGCTTCATCGCGGAGCGCGGGATCGGCGGCTTCACCCTGGTCGATGCGGCGCGCCTCGTCGGCGTCTCGCCGGCGGCGCTCTATCGCCACTTCCGCGGCCGCGAGGCGCTCTTGGAGGAGGTGGCCGAGCGCGGCTTCACCGAACTGGCCGAGCGGCTCGCCCGGGCGCTGCGCGGCCCCGGCACGCCGCTCGAGCGCTTCACCCGGATGGGCGAGGCGTACCTGACCTTCGCCGAGGAGGAGCCGGGCTACTACGCGGCGATCTTCGAGGCCCGGCCCCCCGGGCCCGACGGTTGCGCCCCGGTGCAGGCCCCCCGCGACCGCGACGCCTTCGGCCTCCTGGTCGAGGCCCTGCGCTCGACCTTCCCGGACGGCTTCTCGGCGGGCGTCGATCCGCGCTTCGTCGCCCTCGAGGTCTGGGCGCTCTCCCACGGCATCGCGACGCTCGCCGCCGCCGGCCGCCTGCCGACCGGGCCGGGCCTGCCGACCAAGTACGACCTGCTGCGCGCCGGGGTGCTGGCGATGGTGCACGGGGCGACGGCCCGGACGGGGCAGGGGATCGGGCCTTGACCCGTTCGGTCCGGGCGTCGGGATCGACGCTTCCCCCGTCATGCGGGGCCGGGCAGCGAGCCCGAATGGAGACCGGCCGGCTCAGAGCATGACGTGAGGGCTGAAGGTTTCGTTGCAGAACGGCAGCACGAACCTCACTGCGAAGCCGGTCTCGAAGTGGCGCACCACGATTGCGCGACGCTTGCCCAGCGTGACCTGCTCGCCGACGACGGGCTGCACGGGCGCCTTGATGGCGGCGCCCGACATCGAGAGATCGATGATCGTGCCGGGAACGACGCTGCCGTCGACCAGGTGCACGGCCGCCTCGGTATGGGTCGGCACGATGCGGATCGCACCGCGCTGGTCCGTCCGCCCCTGGCCGTGTTCGGCAAGCCATTCGAGACGCGCCGCGAGCCGGGCCCGTCGCTCGGGCGTCACGTCCACCGCCACCCGGAAGCCCTCGGACGTGATCGACGAGATCAGGCCCATCACGGCGCCGAGCTGGTCGAGATAGACCGTGACGCGTTCGCCGATCACTCCTGAAACCGGCGCGACGATCTCGACCTCGTCCAGGGAGACGTGCCGGGACCGGCAGGGATGTTCCTGGCCGTCCGCCAGGAGGTAGCGCCCGCCGACCTGCGCCGTCGCGCCCGGAGGCGTCGGCTGTTGAATGCCGTTCGACATCGTCTCGGCGCTCCCGCTCAGACCCCGACGCAACCCACAGGCGATATAACTATCCTGTGGTTGCATCCGGGGCGAGCCCCGGCTTCGGCACTTCGCTTGTCGAACGGACTCACCCACAGACAATGCGGGCTCCGGCTCGTCGCCCGACCATGCGAGGGGCGCCTATCAATCCCGGCGGCCCGCCATGCCGCCGGGCCATCGAATCTCCCCTCAATGCCCCGAGGCGAGCGCCGCCCCCGGCTTGTCGTGGGTCCCGAGCTTGTCGACGAGCGTCGCCGAGGCCGCGTTCAGGCCGGCGACGTCCACCGGCACCCCGTGGTGGCGGAACTTCAGCACCACGCGGTCCAGCGCATTGACGGCGGTGAGGTCCCAGAAATGGGCGTCCGTCAGGTCGATCACGACGCGCTCCAGATCCTCCTCGCGGAAGTCGAAGCCGGCATGGAAGGCCTCGGCCGTCGCGAAGAAGATCTGACCCGTCACCCGGTAGGTGCGGATGCGGCCCTCGCGCGCGGACGCGACGGCGAAGAACCGGGTGACCTTGTGGGCGAAGAACAGCCCGCTCAGGACCACGCCGAACAGAACGCCCTTGGCGAGGTCGTGGGTCGCGACCACCACGGCGACCGTCCCGAGCATCACGACGCTCGACGTGGTCGGATGGGTGAGAAGCGTGCGGATCGAGCGCCACTGGAAGGTGTTGATCGACACCATGATCATCACCGCGACGAGGGCCGCCATCGGGATCTGCGCCACGTAGGGCCCGAGGACCACGATCAGGAACAGCAGGAAGGCGCCGGCCCACAGGGTCGAGAGCCGGCCGCGGCCGCCCGACGACACGTTGATCACCGACTGGCCGATCATCGCGCAGCCGGCCATGCCGCCGAACAGGCCGGCGGTGACGTTGGCCAGGCCCTGGCCGGCGCATTCGCGGTTCTTGTTCGAGGTGGTGTCGGTGCGCTCGTCGACGATCGCCGCGGTCATCAGGCTCTCGAGCAGGCCGACCATGGCGAGGGTGAGCGCGTAGGGCAGGATGATCCGCAGCGTCTCGAGGGTGAGGGGCACCTGGGGCCAAGCAAAGCTCGGCAATTCGCTCGGCAGCGCCCCCATGTCGCCGACGGTGCGGATGCCGAGGCCGAGGCTCATCGACAGCGCGGTGAACAGCACGATGGTGACGAGCGCGGAAGGAACGGCCTTCGTCAGGTAGGGCAGGCCGTAGATCAGCGCGAGGCCGGCGGCGGTCATCGCGTAGACGACCGGCCCGCGGCCGATCAGCTCGGGCATCTGGGCCATGAAGATCAGGATCGCCAGCGCGTTGACGAAGCCGGTGACGACCGAGCGCGAGACGAAGCGCATCAGGTTGCCGAGCCGGAGGAACCCGGCGGCGAGCTGGATCAGGCCGGTCAGGATCGTCGCGGCGAAGAGGTGGCCGAGGCCGTGATCCTTGACGAGCGTCGTCATCACCAGGGCCATCGCGCCGGTGGCGGCCGAGATCATCGCCGGCCGGCCGCCCGCGATCGCCGTGACGACCGCGATGCAGAACGAGGCGTAGAGCCCGACCTTCGGGTCGACGCCGGCGATGATCGAGAAGGCGATCGCCTCCGGGATGAGGGCGAGCGCCACGACGGTGCCGGCCAGGATTTCGCGCGTGACGTCGGGCGCCCATTCGCGCCGCAGGCGGACGAGATTCATGGATCGTGAGCTTTCGAGACGAGGCGCGACGGGGCGCGCGATGACGACCGGCCGCGCGGTGCGGACGGGCATGGAAGAACAGGCGCGGAGAAGGGACGCGGGAGAGCGGGGCGCTACGGCGGCGTGGGCCGCGAGACCGGTCTGGCTCGATCCTGCATCATGCCTCGTGCCTAGCACGGGTCTTTGCTGCGGCGCAACGGGGCGGAGGGATCAAAGCACGACTGCGGAGCGCAGCTTGATTCGCAGAGACGACAGGGACGAGAAGAACGCGAGTCTTCTCCTCTCCCCGCAGGTGGGGGGGCCGTGTCTCCGTTCAGGAGGCACGGCAAGCGGAGGCGAGAGCCGGAGTGGGGGTGAGGGGGTCTCGACGCGTGAGGCTCATCCGGAAACACCCCCTCACCCTCGCGCTTCGCGCTCCTTTCGTCCCCGACAAGGGGGACGAAAGCCTCTCCCCGCCCGCGGGGAGAGGAGATTTCCCGCGCCATCATGAAAAAAGCCCGCCCCTCGGCGGAGGGACGGGCCTTGTCGTTGCGGAGCGTAAGCCGGCCCTCAGGCCGGGATCAGCGGATCCCGCCGGGCCGCGTTCTCCGGCACCCCGTCCTTCGCCTTCTGCTTCGGCGGCGGCCCGAGGAAGGCCGGCACGATGAAGAAGGCGGCCACCAGGGTGAAGAACAGCGACAGGGCGAGGAGCTTGCCCATGCTGGCGGTGCCCGGGTGGCTCGACAGCACCAGCGAGCCGAAGGCGGTGCCGGTGGTGAGCGCCGAGAAGAAGATCGCCCGGGTCAGGCTCGAGGCCAGCATGTCGGCGACGCCGGCCCGCCAGGCGATCACGTAGTAGATGTGGAAGGCCACGCCCACCGCCAGCATCAGGGGCAGCGCGATGATGTTGGCGAAGTTCAGCGGCATGCCGATGAGGTAGAGCGCCTCCAGGGTCCACAGGGTGGCGAGCACCAGGGGTCCGAGCGCCATGGCGACGTCCCAGGGCCGGCGCAGGGCCACCGACAGGATGATGAAGATCGAGAGCAGCGCCAAGAGGCCCGCCTCGATGAAGGCGCCGAGGATCGTGTGGCTCGACCGCGTGGTGGCGACCGGCGCGCCGGTGGCGTGGGGCGCGACGCTCAGCACCTCCTTGGAGAAGCGCCGCAGCACCGCGTTGTCGTTCGAGTTGCCCTTGGGCTGCACCTCGATCCGGGCCTTGCCGTCGGCGGCGATCCAGTCGGAGCGGATCTGCGCCGGCAGGTTCTCCAGCGTGATCTTCTCCGGGGTGAGCAGGCTGCGCAGGCGGGTCAGCAGGGCCTTGAGGTTCGGCACCACCGCGGCGGCGGCGGCCTCGCGCACGGGAGGCTCGGCGGCGGCGAGGCGATCGAGGGTGTCGGTGAAGCCCTGGATCGTGGCGAGCGGACCGGAGGCGTTGGCGCCTTGTGCCCCCTGCGAGATCCCGCGGAGCGCCGTGACCGCGTTGCGGATCGCCGTCACCACCTCGCGGTCGCTCGGCGCGGGGGCGACGCGGGGCGGGTTGAGCACCGGGCCCATCACCTGCGCGGCGTCCTCGATCGTCGCGAGCTTCTGGTCCTGGTCGGCCGGCACGAAGGTGTCGATGTCGATCACCCCGGCGACGCTCGGCAGGGCCGTCAGCTTCTTCACCATGGGCGCGATGGCGTCGCGGCTGGGCACGACGACGTCGATGGTGTTGGGGCTGGTCTTCGGGTCCTTGGTGAGGTCGAGATAGGTCGCGACCGATTCCACCCTCGCGCTGCGCAGGTGCATCGGGTTCGAGTCGAACGGCAGCCAGTAGAGCAGCGGCAGGCCCGCCACGGTGACGAGGCCGGTGAGCACCAGGACCAGCTTGCGGTTGGCGAGGATCCAGTGGTCGACCGAGGCCATGCCGGCGGTGCCGACCTCCTGCTTCTCGCCCGGCGGCCGCAGCACGGCGATCAGCGCCGGCAGCAGGGTGAGCGAGAACAGGTAGGCGACGATCATGCCGACGCCGGCGATCAACCCGAGCTCGGACACGCCGCGGAAGTCGGTCGGCAGGAACGAGAAGAAGCCGGCCAGCAGCGATACCGCCGCCAGCGTCAGCGACCAGCCGACGCCGCGGGCGGCCGAGCGGATCGCCCGCACGAGGTCCTCCTCGGCGAAGCGGTCGGCGCGGTAGCGCACGGCGAACTGGATGCCGAAATCGATGCCGAGGCCGACGAACAGGGCCGCGAAGGCGACCGAGATCGGGTTCAGCTCGCCGACCATCACGAGGCCGAGCGCCGCCGTGACGACGAGCCCCGCGAAGGTGGTGATGAGGACGGCGACGACGAGGCTCGTCGAGCGCAGGGCCAGCCACAGGAACAGCACGATGGCGCCGCCGGTGACCGAATAGTTCAGGCCCGCGTCGTCGGCGAGCGTCGCGAATTCGTCGTCGGCCACCGCGACCTGGCCGGTCAAGCGCACCCGCACCCCGTTGGCCTCGGTCAGGCCGAGGTTGCGGGCGGTCTCGCGGATGAGCTGAGTCGCCTTCTCGCCGGGCTGGAGGGCGTCGTAGTCGAGCACCGGCTGGGCGATGACGAAGCGGCGCAGGTCGCTCGGCTCAGCCTTGCCGCCGGCCAGCAGCAGCTGCCACGACAGCTGGGCCCGCTCGCCCTTGAGCACACGGTCGAAGACCTCCTTCATCTGGCCCATCGGGCCGACGAGGTCCTCGGGCTTGGCCTGGCCGGCCTTCACGCCCTGGGCCCCCATCACCATCGCCTGCATGATGCCGCGCAGGGACGGATCGGCGGCCAGCGGCCCGAGCAGGCCCTGCTGCTGGATCAGCTTCTCGGTGGTCTGCTCCAGGTCCTTCTGGGGCATCAGGAGAAGGCCGTTCTTGTCAAAGAACGGCCCGCTGTCGGGCCGGTAGACGATCGGCAGCAGGTTCTTGTGCGTCGAGAGGGCCTGGGTCAGGCGGTTGGCCGCCTCCTCGGCCTGCTCGGGCGTCTGCGCGTCGATCACCGCGACGAGCAGGTTGCTGCGCTGCGGGAAGGTCTTCTCGAACTGGATCTCGTCCTGGCGCCAGGGCACGTCCGCGGTGATCAGGCGCTCGACGTCGGTGTTGATGCGGAAGAGATGCGCCGCCGTCAGGGCGCTCGCGACGGTGACCAGCAGCGCGGCCACGATGACGAGCCAGCGCCGGTGTACGGAAAACGCCACGAGCCGTTCGATCACGATGCGAAGCCTGCCTCTAGCTCGCGGGCCGCGCGTCGGATCGCGGCGGCCCGGTGAAGTCCTGATGAATCGGCCCGGCGGCCCCGCCAGGACGGCGACGCCCCACGGAATCCCGCTCCGGCCGGGACCAGTATAGCGCGCAGGGCAGCGGCGCCCATGGTCACGGTGTGTACGCGCGTCACGGCAAGGCCGAAGCAGCACGTCCGTGGCGCGCTAGGTAATGACCCGCAGGCCCGATTGCAACGCGTTGGCCGCAAACGGATCCCGGCTCCGGGCGACCGTTCCGCCGGGCGCGCGCCCGACGAGCGCGGCTTTACCGGGCGGCGATCCTGGCCGTAAACGTCGCAGCCGGGGAGGGTTCCGCCCCGCTCGAGGGCGGGACCCGGTCGCGGCGGGACGGAGGACCGGTGGCGGACAGGCGGGAGAACGGGCTCGCCCTCGTGCTGGCCCAGCCGAGGGGCTTCTGCGCCGGGGTGGTGCGGGCGGTCGACATCGTCGAGCGGGTGCTCGCCCGGGGCGACCGACCGGTCTACGTCCGCCACGAGATCGTCCATAACGGCCGCGTCGTCGCCGACCTCGAGGCCAAGGGCGCCCGCTTCGTCGAGAGCCTCGACGCCGTCCCGGACGGCGCCACCACGATCTTCTCGGCCCACGGCGTGTCGCGGGCGGTCGAGGCGGAGGCCGCGCGCCGGGGCCTGCCCGTCATCGACGCGACCTGTCCCCTCGTCGCCAAGGTGCACGGGCAGGGACGGCGCTACGCCGCGCAGGGGCGCACGGTGATCCTGGTGGGACATGCGGGCCACGCCGAGGTCGAGGGCACGCTCGGCCGGATCGACGGCGAGGTCCACCTCGTCGGCAGCGTCGCGGAGGCGGAAGGCCTGGACCTGCCCGCCGACACGCGGCTCGCCTACGTCACCCAGACGACGCTCAGCGTCGACGACGCGCGGGCGATCATCGCGGTCCTTCACCAGCGCTTTCCCGACCTCGTCGGCCCCGACACCAAGGCCATCTGCTACGCGACCCAGAACCGCCAGGCCGCATTGCGGGCGCTCGCCGAAATCGCCGACCTGATCCTGGTGGTGGGGGCGAGGAACTCCTCGAACTGCAACCGCCTGCGCGAGATCGCCGCCGAGGCCGGCCGGCCGAGCCACCTCGTCGAGGGGGCGGAGGACCTGGAGCGAATCGATCTCGCGGGCATCCGCACCCTCGGCCTCACCGCCGGCGCCTCGACGCCGGAGGTCGTGATCGCCGAGGTGATTGCTGCGCTGCAGCGTCGCACCCCCCTGACGATCTCCACGCTCCCGGGCGTTACCGAGAGCGCGAGCTTCCCGCTCCCGTCGAGTTTGGGCCACACTTAGGCCCTTCCGCACACAGCCTGGACCCTTTCGAACCTAGCTTGCTGGAAATCCGCCACTTTTCGGGCTAATCAGCCCGCTTGGCACAGCACCCGACACGAACCACGACACAAGGAGCCTTGGTCTTGGGCATTCCTCTCCGGTACGTCGCGAAGATCGGCGGCTACATTCTCAAGCAGCACATCACCGGCCGCAAGCGCTACCCGCTGGTCATGATGATGGAGCCCCTGTTCCGGTGCAATCTCGCCTGCGCGGGTTGCGGCAAGATCGACTATCCGGACGAGATCCTCAACAAGCGCCTGCCGGTCGACGAAGCACTCGAGTCGGTCCGCGAGTGCGGCGCACCCGTCGTCGTCATCGCGGGCGGCGAGCCGCTGCTGCACAAGGACCTGCCGCAGATCGTCGAGGGCATCATCGCCCAGAAGAAGTTCGCGATCGTCTGCACCAACGCGCTTCTCCTCGAGAAGAAGATCGCGCAGTACAAGCCGAGCCCGTACTTCACCTGGTCGATCCATCTCGATGGCGACAAGGAGATGCACGACCAGTCGGTGTGCCAGCGCGGCGTCTACGACAAGGCGGTGGCGGCGATCCAGAAGGCCAAGGAGATGGGCTTCCGGGTCACGATCAACTGCACCTTCTTCAACAACTCCTCGGCCGACAAGATCGCGGACTTCTTCGACAGCGTGACCCGGATGGGCATCGACGGCATCACCGTCTCCCCCGGCTACGCCTACGAGCGCGCCCCCGACCAGCAGCACTTCCTCAACCGCCGGGCGACCAAGGACCTGTTCCGCGGCGTGTTCCGCCTCGGCAAGGAGAAGGGCCGCGAGAAGTGGACCTTCCAGCAGTCGGGCCTGTTCCTCGACTTCCTGGCCGGCAACCAGACCTACCACTGCACGCCGTGGGGCAACCCGACCCGGACGGTCTTCGGCTGGCAGAAGCCGTGCTACCTGCTCGGCGAGGGCTACGCCAAGACCTTCAAGGAGCTGATGGAGACCACGGACTGGGACGCCTACGGCACCGGCAACTACGAGAAGTGCGCCGACTGCATGGTGCATTCGGGCTACGAGGCCTCCTCGGTGGTCGATTCGGTGAAGAAGCCGTGGAAGCCGCTGGTCTACGCCATGCGCGGGATCAAGACCGAGGGCGAGATGGCTCCCGAGATCTCCCTCGAGAACCAGCGCCCGGCCGAGTTCGTGTTCTCACGCAACGTCGCGCAGAAGCTCTCCGAGATCCGGGACGCCAAGGCCGACGCCAAGAAGCGCGCGACAGCGGCCTAGCGAGGCGAAGGCCGCCGACGAGTCGCGGGCGAGGCGGACGAGCCCGCCCAACGTGGCCTGGCGGCGCGCCAGTGCCGCCAGGACGGCGAGGATGTCGGGCTCGCCGTCCGGCTTGAGGGCCTTGGCGATCGCCGCCGGCAGGGCGCGGTCGGCCGGGTCGCACACCACCCGGACGGCGCAGAACGGCAGGCCGTGCGCCTCCGCGAAGGCGGCGGCGACGTGGGATTCCATGTCGACCGAAGCGGCGCCGGTCTCGGCGCGCAGCCGCGCCTTGGCGTGCGGCGAGAGGACCGCCGCCTCCACCCCCACGACATCGGCCAGGACCACCCGCGCCGGCGCGTCCGCCAGCCGGCGGGCGAGCGCCGCGACGACCCGGTCGTGCGCCGAGTGCCGCATCCCGCCCGCGCTCACCCCGGTCGCCACCACGACGTCGCCCGGCGCCAGGTCCGGATCGAGCCCGCCGGCGATGCCGATGCTCATCACCGCCCGGCAGCCCGGGCCTGCACGCCCCTTCAGCACGTCCCGCAGCCGCTCCGGATCGCCCCCGGCGCCCACGGTCGCCACGCCCGGCCCGGCGGCGAGCCGCGCCTCGCGGGCGAGGCCCGTGACGGCCAGGACGGGATGGGGTCCGTTCGGACCGACGGTGTCCTCGACGACGATCATGCGGGGCCCGGGGATCTCTCGATGGGGAAGGGGGAGGCCGTCCTCATACCAGAGTCGGTGCGGCGGGCATGTGGCCGCGGCGACACGGGGGAGGGGGAGGCCGTCCGATCCGGGTTCCGGTCGATCGCGCGGCGATTGCTCCGCAATCGCTGTCGCGATGCGGGTAGCCGTCTCAGGCGGCCTCGTAGAACAGGACCCGCCCCTCCGGCCCTATCCGCTGCAGGCAATCGAGATCCACGACGTTCGCGGCCAGCCGGGCGCGGCCGAGGCGGCGCGCCTGGAGGACCGGCGTGCCATCGAGCAGGGCCCGCACGCGCGCAACCCTGAAGGCGGCCCGGGATGCCCCGGCATGGACCGCGGCATCGGTCGCCACATCCCGGCTCGGCGCAGGCGGGCGGTGCGAGAGGATGGGATCGGGAACACCTCGAATGGCCGCAACGCTCGCCCTGGTGTGGGACATCGCTCGACCGGACCTTGCAACTGTTGCCGTTGCGCACCTCAAATAAGATTATTTTCTTTAATTCCCAGCCGAGAAACGGAGATCATCTATCTCAAAACGTCTCTCTGACGTCGATCGAAGACCTGGGGACGACGTCATCGGGGGCACAGACGCCGTCCCCGGGGCCATGCCGGCGCGAGCGCGCCAGCAACCGGACAATCCAGCGGAACGGCCTCGACCTCGCAGGACAACTTCCGGCGCGCGACATTACAACCTCAGGTCTTTCCATGTCTCGCCGCACGCGGCATTCTCTACGTTAGATCGGGCCGCCCTGCCTTCCATGCACAGAGGTCATTTTGCCCAGTTGCAAGATAAAAGTTGATTTGCCATGATGAGCCGTGGGCAACGGCCAGCCGGTCCAACCAGAGAATCCGCCATGCTCGGCTCGGATACCGACGTGAAGCAGCAACGCCCCGCTGCCGGACCGGGCGATCGTTCGAGCACGGCGCCGCAGCCCCTCAGGGCCCTGCTCGACGCGGTCGAGCGCGCCGTCCTCGACTTGGCGGCGAGCGCCAACAAGCGGGAGACGATGCACGCGGTGCGCAGCAGCCTGTCCGACATCTGCGCCCTGACGGAAACCGCCCCGCGGATCCGGCGCGCCGTGCAGCGGGTCGTGGCGGCGGGCGAGCGCCTGGCGGCGATGGACGGCCTGCCGTCGCGGACGGAGGCCGCGGCCCGGGGCGCGGCGGCGCGCGCGCTCGCGAGCCTGGCGGCCGCCCTGGTCGAGGCGCGCCCGAGCCGGATCGCCGTCAGCCTGGGACGGGACTGGTAGCCGGCGGCCGGTCCCATCGCGGGACGGGAACGAGGCGGCGCGAAAGTCCCGGTTAAGCCTGAGCGGGACAAGCTGGACGGAGGATCGCCGGCGACGGCGCCCATAGCCCTTCGCCCGCCAGGATCCCATGCACCGCACTTCCGAGGACAACCGCAACCGGACGCTCGCCGTCCTCGCCGCGCTGGGCGCCCTCGCGCTCCTCGGCCTCCTGGTCCTGCGGGGCGCCTTGCGCGATCCCGGCCTCAACTCGCACGGGGCGCTGGCCGACGCGCTCCTGCACGGACGCCTGTGGATCGAGAGCTGCCCGGAGATCGACTGCGCCCTGTTCCAGGGCCGCACCTACGTGATCTTCCCGCCGCTGCCGGCGCTCGTGGCGCTGCCCTTCGTCGCCGTGTTCGGGTTCCCGGGCTTCAAGGGCTTCGTGCTGCTGGCGATGGCGCTCGGGGCCATCAGCCTGTGGGCCTGGCACCGCATCTTCCGGGCGCTCGACGTCGAGGAGCCCGACGCGCTCTGGCTGCTCGCGGCGATCGCCTTCGCCAGCCCGCTGTTCCAGGTCACCTTGCGTGCGGAGGGCGTGTGGTTCTACGCCCAGTCGGTCGGCTTCCTGATGACCACCTTGAGCCTGTGGGCGGTGATCTGCCGGCGCTCGCTGCCGCTCGCCGGGCTGTTCGTGGCCCTCGCCTTCCTGTGCCGGCAGATGGCGATCTTCTACCCGCTGTTCCTGCTCCTCCTGGCGCTGCCGCGGCACGAGGGGTGGCGCGAGACGGCGCGGGGGCTCATGCGCCCGGTGCTGCTCGCCGGGATCCCGGTGGCGATCGCGCTCCTCGCCTACGTCGCCTACAATTACGCCCGCTTCGGCAGCCCGACCGAGACCGGTTACGCCTTCATCCACAATCCCGGCAGCGCCGGCTTCATCTGGCGGCGCATCACCGAGGTCGGACTGTTCTCGCGCGACTACGTGCTGTTCAACGCGCTCTACCTGTTCCTGCAGGGCATCCACTTCGAGTTCGGCGGGCCGTACCTGACCCAGCTCACCGGGATCGACCGCTCGGGCTCGGGCCTGCTGGTGATGAGCCCGTGGCTGCTGCTGGCGTTCTACGCCCGCCTCGACCGGGCCTTCGCGGCGGGCGCCCTCGTCATCGCGATCATCGCCGGCATCACCCTGTTCTACCACTCGAACGGCGCTGACCAGACCGCCACCCAGCGCTACACCCTCGACTGGCTGCCGATCCTGATCGTGCTGATGCTGCGGGGCGAGCGGCCCCGTGCCTTCGCGGCCCTGCCGCTGCTGGTCACCTGGGGCATCCTCGCCAACGCGGCGGTGACGCTGCTGACGAGTCTCTACCGGATCTGAGTCCTACTCATGCCTCGACCGGGGTGCGCCGCACCCCGGATTTTCCAGGCTTCGACTTGGGTGCGCCGCACCCCGGATCGTCAGGCTTCGACCCCGGGTGCGCCGCACCCCGGATCGTCAGGCTTCGACCTGGGTGCGCCGCACCCCGAAGGTCAGGATCTGGTGGCCGAAATAGTTCGAGACCGCGCCGACCGCGATGCCGGCGCCGTGCCCGAGCGCCTCGGCCACCGGCACCGGCACGGCCGGCACCAGGGCGGCGAGGACCGCGACGAGGGCCGCGCTCACCCCCAGCACCACGCCGGCCCCGACGGCGTTGACGGCGACGAAGACCGCGACCTGTCGCGACAGCCGGCCGGTGCCGGCGCCCCGGAACACGAAGGTCCGGTAGAGCCAGAACCCCGCCGCCATGCCGATCCCGTAGGCGACGAGCATCGCGGCGACGTAGGGCATCACCAGCGACAGGGCGATGCGCGACAGCCAGTTGACCGCGGCGGCCGAGCCGCCGGCGATCAGGAAGCGGACGACCTGCGGCGACATCAGTAGCCCCAGCCCGGCAGCCCGAAGGCCGCGACCGCGAAGGCGAGGCCGGCGACCGCCGCGAGGCTCAGGGACGGCCGGTCCCTGACCGCGAAGGCGACGGGATCGTCGTTGAGCTCGTCGCGGCCCGCGAGCAGCCAGATCCGGCCCATGAACAGCACCAGCACCAGCGGGAAGGCCCAGAGCGCCAGCGGCGCGGAGAGCACCGCGTGCCGGAACGCCTCGTTGGCGAGGTAGAGGATGAAGATCACGATGCTGGCAAGCCCCGCCGCGATCCCGAAGGCGAGCACCACCGGCTCGTCGGCCGGGCGGTAGCCGCGGCCCGAGAGCTGGCCGGTGCGCCCGCGCCTGACCGCCCCGCGCAGCTCGGTGTGGCGCTTGGCGAAGGAGAGCGAGGTGAACAGGAACATCGAGAAGGTGAGGAGCCAGGGCGACCAGGCCACGCCCACCGCCGCGACCCCGATGACGAGGCGCAGGGTGAACAGGCCGCCGAGGATCAGCGCGTCGAGCATCGGCACGCGCTTGAGCGAGAACGAGTAGGCAAGCGTCACGGCGAGGTAGGCCAGCACCGCGGCGAGCACCGCCGGGCCGGCCAGCGCCGCGAGGGCGAGGCCCGAGGTCAGCCCGCCTACCGTCGCGGCGAGGCCGGTCGCCAGGGGCAGCCGCCCGCTCGCGAGCGGCCGGTGGCGCTTCGACCAGTGCGCCCGGTCGTGCGGCAGGTCCCACAGGTCGTTGAGGAGGTAGCTCGCCGAGGCGACGAGGCCGAGCGCCAGGAAGGCGAGCCCGGCCTCGGCCCAGGCACCGGCGCTGCCCGCGAGCCCGCCGAGCACCAGCGGCACGAAGACGAGGCCGTTCTTGGCCCATTGGTGCAGGCGCAAGCCCTTGGCGAGCGCCCGCAGGCGCGGCGCGGCGGCGAATTCCTCGATCGGGCGCCCGCCGGCCCGCGCGGCGCGGGCGACGCTCGCCGGGGTCTCGACCAGGATCACCCGCTCGGCGCGCGCCCAGATCGGCAGGTCGACCGCGGCGTTGCCGGCGTAGTCGAACCCGCGCGGGAACAGGGCGGCGAGGCGCCTGGCCTTGACCTCCCCCTTCAGGTTGACGAGCCCGTCGCTCGACACGGCGCGGTCGAACAGGGGGAAGCGCTCGACGATCCGGCGGGCCATCAGTTCGTCGGCCGCGGTGGCGAGCACGATCTCGCGCCCGAGCGTCTTCTGCAGCTCGATATAGGCGAGCAGCTCCTCGTTCGCCGGCAGGGTGGCGAAGTCGAGGGCGGCGTGCTCGGCCACCCGGCGCTTGAAGTGGGCCCGTCCGCGGGGCAGCCAGGCCAGCATCGCGAACAGCATCAGGACGTTGCGGCGCAGGATCGCCACCACGCCCTCGAGCAGGAGGTCGGTGCGCAGGAGCGTGCCGTCGAGGTCGACCACGAGGGGCACCAGCGGGCCCTCGTCGCGCCCCGGGATGGCCGCCGCGTCGTCGCGTCCGGGCGCGACGCGACTGGGTAGGGAAGGACTCGCCAGGGACATCGTCTGCGGCCTGCGCTGCTGTGATCTCGCCGCAGGCTACGCCGCGGCGGGCGGCGCAAGTCTTAATCGGAGCGGGGACGGACGATGCTTCGCGCGGCAGGATGATCGCCGGGTTGATGCGATCGGCGTGATTTCGGATCTCTGAGAAAAGACTTCGTTCATCATCGCGTCCGCCATGGATAGCGGGCGCCCCCGAGCGCGTCCCCTCGGCCGCCCCGCCTACGCCTCCGGGTCGGCCCGCGTCGAGAACCGGTCGCGCGCCGTGAAGCGGTCGGCCGGCAGGCCGGAGGGCAGGGTGCCGCGGTAGATCTCCCGCGACAGGAAGGTGCGCTCGATCTCGATCTGCTCCTCGTCGAGGTCGACGTACCAGCAGCGGCGCCGGGGCGACCAGCGGTAGTTGCGGTCCTTGAGGCGGTCCTTGAGGGCGATCGGCGCGTCGGAGGCCCAGAGCCGCACGGTCGGGCGCCGGGCCGCCTCGAGGAGGGCGGCGAGGGCGAGGCGCCCCGAGAGCCGCAGCGGCCGGGCAAGGACGGCGAGCAGCGCCTCGCAATCGTCGATCGCCCGGTGGCCGTTGTGGAAGTGGCCGTGATCGGCGAGCAGGTGGCCGAGCCGCATCCCCTCGTGCCCCTCCGCCCGCCAGGGGATCTGGTGGCAGGAGCAGGCCCAGTTGCGCGAGACGAAGATCGGCCAGCGGCGCTCGCACATCTGGCGGTCGAAGCGGGCGTTGTGGGCGATGATCACCCGGGCCTCGGCGGCGAGGGCCTCGACCGCCGCGTCGTCGATGCGCTGCCCGGCGACGTCGGCGTCGGTGATGCCGGTGAGGCGCACCACCGCCTCGGGGATCGGGATGGAGGGCTGGTGGAGCTGGTTGAAGCGCTCCAGCACCCGGTAGATCCGGCCGCTGGCGCCGTACTCGAACTTGACGATGCCGAGCTCGATCACCTCGTCGGCGGTGACGTCGATGCCGGTGGTCTCGGTGTCGAGGATCAGCCCGACGAAGGTCGGCTCGGCGGGCTCCTCGGCCGGGGGCACGAAGGGCCCGAGCCGGCGCAGCACCCGGTAATCGCCGGTGCGCTCCAGGATGGCGGCGATGTCGTCGAGCGCGTCGGTCACGCGGCGTCTCACCTCGGGCACGGACGGCCGCGCGGGGGGCGGCGCGTGTCGTCGCTTCAAGGCTCCGGCTTACCCCCGGGGCCGCCGCCGGGCCAAGAGCCCCGGCGCCACGCTCCACCGCATTCGCGAGCCGGCGAAGGCGGACCCGGCGCACGAAAGACCCCGCTGCCGAGGGCCTCGGCAGCGGGGAAGTGGAGGAGATCCGAGAGACGAGCCCCGCGCCGGCAGGGGAGGAGTGGGAGCCGGCGGGTGCACCGGAGCGGCTCCGGGGCCGCCCGACATGTGCCCAACATCCCGCCGCTTGCCGGGTTTCGGGGGGCGACGGCGAAACCGCGTCCGGAGTAAACCTGCGGCAAGCCGCAACCCGGAATTCGGCAGCAAGCGCCGGGATGCGACGCGCGGGACGGCGGGCGAGGATGGCGCCATCGCCCGGACAGGGAGGCAAGGACGACCATGCGCAACCCGGATCCCGACCTCGCGGCGCGCCGCATCGACGAGCCCGCCGTCCCGCCGCTCGACGACGCCGCGCGCTTCTCGGCCGTCGCCCGCCGCGACCGGAGCGCGGACGGACAGTTCGTCTACGCGGTGCGCACCACCGGCATCTATTGCCGGCCGAGCTGCGCCGCCCGGCCGGCCCTGCGTGAGAACATCAGCTTCCACCCGACCTGCGCGGCGGCGGAGGATGCGGGGTTCCGGCCCTGCCGGCGCTGCCGGCCGAACGAGGCGAGCCTGGCCGAGCGCCAGGCCGAGGCGGTGGCCCGGGCCTGCCGGACGATCGAGGCGGCCGAGACCCCGCCGGCGCTCGCCGACCTCGCGGCGTCGGCGTCCTTGAGCCCCTACCACTTCCACCGGGTGTTCAAGCAGGTCACCGGCGTGACGCCGCGAGCCTACGGCGAGGGCCGGCGGGCGACGCGCGCGGCGGAGGAATTGCGGCAGGCCGGGACGGTCACCGAGGCGATCTACGGGGCCGGCTACGGCGCGGCGAGCCGGTTCTACGCCGCGGCGCCGGGACGGCTCGGCATGACGCCCACGGCCTACCGGCGGGGCGGGGAGGGCGCGGCGATCCGCTTCGCCGTCGGCGCCTGCTCGCTCGGCCACGTCCTGGTGGCGGCGACCGACCGGGGCGTGTGCGCGATCCTGCTCGGGGACGATCCCGACGCCCTCCTGCGCGACCTCCAGGACCGGTTCCCGAAGGCGGCGCTGACCGGGGGCGATCCAGGGTTCGAGGCGGTGGTGGGCCAGGTGATCGGCCTCGTCGAGGCCCCCGGGACGGCGCCGGGCCTGCCCCTCGACATCGGCGGCACCGCCTTCCAGCAGCGGGTGTGGCAGGCCCTGCGGGCGATCCCGCCGGGGCGCACCGCGACCTACGCCGAGGTCGCGCGGGCGATCGGCGCGCCGGCGGCGGCCCGCGCCGTCGCGCTCGCCTGCGGCGCCAACCCGATCGCGGTGGCGGTGCCGTGCCACCGGGTGGTGCGCGGCGACGGCAGCCTGTCGGGCTATCGCTGGGGCGTCGCGCGCAAGCGCGCGCTCCTCGACCGGGAGCGCGACCCGGCGGACAGGCCCTAACGGAGACAGGTTCCACCTGCGGAACTTCCGCGCAAGGGAAAGGTTGTGGAGCCGAAGGGGCGTCGAGCCTCGCGCAGCGCACATCGGAGCGCGGCGAGGCTATAGTCTGATGGATCTCGCACAATGTCTCGTACTGCTCTTCTGGCCGTCGTCGGATTCACGTTCGCCGGTATCATGCCGGCGGCGGCTCAGAACCTGGTGATCTTCCCGACCGATCGTCCGGCGGCCGAATCGACCGACGCGTTCCGGGCCGAGGCCCTGCGCAGCGACGCCTACACCATCGAGGCGAGCCGCATCGCGCTGCAGAAGTCGCGCAACCCCGCCGTGCGCGACTACGCCGAGCAGACGATCGTCAACCGCCGGGCCACCACCGACGCGCTCCTGCCGCGCGGCACCTCGCTCAGCGCCTCCGGCACCGTGGTGGGCGATTCCGGCGGCCTCCTCGGCGCAGGCAACCTGCTGACCGCGCCGCTCGCCATCGCCACCGCACCGATCGCGGTCGTCGGCAACGTGCTCCAGGGCCAGCCCGCCTTCGGCCGCTCGCTCGTCGACACCGATCCGGCCACGCCGGGCCGCCGCGTCGCCCTCGACCCCGCGCGCGAGCAGCGCCTGGCGCGTCTGCAGGCGGCCCAGGGCGGCAAGCGCTTCGACGCGCTCTACACCGCCGACCAGGCCCGGGCGCAGGGCGACACGGTGCAGCTCTACGACACCTACTCGCGCTTCGGCGACAGCAATGCCGGGCGCACCTTCGCCAACGAGGCGAAGCCGATGCTGCGCGACGATGCCGGCGAGGCGGACCGCCTGGCCGACCGCTACTCGAACGGCAACTCGCTGTTCTGACGTGACCCTGCGCCGGCAAGTTCCTTTAAGACAGGCCGGCGGGAATTTGCGGCAGGGACGGATCGTCGGGCCGGGATCGGCGTTCTCTGATCGGGCCCTGCCGCAACGGTTCCGCGGCCGGGCACAGGACGGCCACTCAAGCGCGGGCGTCCCTCAGGAGCGCAAGTCCATGTCGTGCCGCCACAACGCCGTCGCTCCCCTGCCACACCTGATCGCCACGGCGCCGTCGCACCTGCGCAAGTGGCGCCGCTTTCCCAGCACCCTGCCGCCGGCGGCCAACGACAATGCCCGCCCCGGCACCACCGCCGAGGCCGGCCTGTGGGCGGCCGCGCTCGGCGCCACCGCCACCCTGGTGGCGGTGGTGATGGTCGGGATGATGCTCTAGGCGCGCGTCCCTAGCGCCCGGTCTTCTGGCGCCAGGCCGCGAAGTCGGCCTTGGCCTGCTCGTCGATGAGCGGGTAGAGGCCGACGACGCCGCGGCCGTTCCGGACCTCCTCCAGCACGAAATCCTCGAACACCGTCATCTCGGCCGCCTCCGCGGCGACCTCGTCGGCGATCTCCGCCGGGATGACGATCACGCCCTCGCCGTCGCCCACCACCACGTCGCCCGGGAAGACCGCGACGTCGCCGCAGCCGATCGGCACGTTGATGTCGAGCGCCTGGTGCAGGGTCAGGTTGGTCGGGGCCGACGGCCGGTTGTGGTAGGCCGGGAAGGGCAGGGCGCCGATCTCGGGCGAATCGCGAAAGCCGCCGTCGGTGACGACGCCCGCCGCGCCCCGCATCATCAGCCGGGTCACCAGGATCGCGCCGGCGGAGGCCGCGCGCGGGTTCTTGCGGCTGTCCATCACCAGCACCGCGCCCTCCGGGCACTGGTCGACGGCGACGCGCTGCGGGTGCGCGGGGTCGCGGAAGACCGCCAGCGTGTTCAGGTCCTCCCGGGCCGGGATGTAGCGCAGGGTGTAGGCCTCGCCGACCATCGTCCCGGCCTGCGGGTTGAGGGGGCGCACGTCCTGGATGAACTGGTTGCGCAGGCCGCGCTTGAACAGGGCGGTGGCCAGGGTGGCGGTGCTGACGGTCTTCAGCGTCGCGCGGGTCTCGGGGCTCAGGGGCATCGGGGCTCTCCGGTCGGGGCGAGAGGCCGCGGACGCCGGGAAGGACCGCCGGGAGGCTGCGCCCCCGAACCCGAATCCTCCCCACCGCACCGGACGGCTTCGCCGCTCCGCGGCCGCGCACGCGGCGGCCTTCGTGACGCGCGCATTGAAGCACTAATGTTTTAGTACATCAACCGCGATGTCGGCGTCGGGCGCGGGTGGCATGAACCCTCCCCCTTCTGCGGGGGAGGGTTGGAGCGGCGCCTCACTTCCTGCGCGGGGCCGGCGGCGGGGGCGGCTCGTCGGCGCCCTCGTCGGGCTCGCCGCCGCCGATGGTGGATTTCAGCGCGAAGGCGACGAGCGGGCTCGCGACGTCGACGACCTCGGCCCTGGTCAGGCCGTCCTTCGGGTCGTAGCTGCCGACCAGCATCACGGTCCGGTTCTCGGTCTTCGCCAGGTCGATCCCGTCGCCGGAGACGGCCATCGGCTTGCCGGCGATCGCGTCGGCCTTGCGGTCGTTGGTGAACAGCACCGTGACCTTGCCGTCCCTGACCACGCCGACGTAGCAGGTCTCCTCCGGGGTGCGGCAGGGAAACAGCATCGCGGCGGTCGGGTCGGATTTCGGGTCGGGCTGGGGGGCCTCCTTCGGCGGCGGCGGTGGCTTCGGGCCCTTCGGGGCCGGCTGGGCGGCGGCCGGGGCGATGGCCGGGATCGCGGCCGTGAGCGCGAGCAGCGTGAGGGCGAGCGCGGAGCGCATCGGTCTTGGTCTCCAGGATTTGCCCTATCGGAAGGCGCGAAGTGGCGCACCCGGGCGGGCCCTTCAAGGGCCTGCGGGGAGCCGGGGCCTCACGCCTCTGCGAGACCCGGATCGCGGTCGGCCGCCGCCACCAGCGCCCTCGTATAGGCCTCGCGCGGGCGCTCCAGCACCGCGTCGGTCGGGCCGCGCTCGACCTCGCGGCCGTGGCGCAGCACCAGCACGGTGTCGGACAAGGCCCGCACCACCGCGAGGTCGTGGGAGATGAAGAGGTAGGCGAGGCCGTGCGCCGCCTGCAGGTCGCGCAGGAGCGCGACGATGTCGCGCTGCACCGTGCGGTCGAGGGCGGAGGTCGGCTCGTCGAGGACGACGAGGCGCGGGCGCAGGACCAGCGCCCGGGCGATGGCGATGCGCTGGCGCTGGCCGCCCGAGAAGGCGTGCGGGAAGCGGTGGCGCCAGGCCGGATCAAGGCGCACCTCGGCGAAGGCCTCCGCCGCCCGCGCGTCGCGCGCCGCGGCGTTCAGGTGGGGCGCGTGGACCCGCAAACCCTCGGCGACGATCTCGCCGGCGGTGAGGCGGGGCGAGAGCGAGCCCATCGGGTCCTGGAACACCGGCTGGAAGCCGCGCCGCAGGGGGCGCAGGGCGGCCCGATCCAGGACGGTGAGGTCGCGGTCCTCGAACCGCACCAGGCCGTGGGCCGCGGGCTCGAGGCGGATCAGCGCCCGGCCGAGGCTCGACTTGCCCGAGCCCGATTCGCCGACGATCCCGAGGGTCTGGCCGGCCCGGAGCGTCAGGTCGATGCCGTCGACCGCGAGGCGCGGCGGATCGGCCCGCAGCCAGCGCCGGCGGCCCGGATAGGCGACCGACACGCCGCGCGCCTCCAGCACCGGGGGGGCGCCCTCCGGCACCGGGGCCTTTCGCCCCGCGGGCTCGGCGGCGACCAGGTCGCGGGTCTCGGGCGCCCGCGGATCGCGAAACAGCCGCTCGGTCGGGCCGGCCTCGACGAGGCGGCCGGCGCGCAGCACCGCCGTGCGATCGGCGATGCGCCGCACCAGCCGCAGGTCGTGGGTGATGAAGAGCAGCGCGAGCCCCAGGCGCTGCTTCAGGTCGGCGAGCAGCGCCAGGATCTGGGCCTGCACCGTGACGTCGAGCGCCGTGGTCGGCTCGTCGGCGATCAGGAGGTCGGGCTCGCAGGCGAGCGCCATCGCGATCATCACCCGCTGGCGCTCGCCGCCCGACAATTCGTGGGGATGGGCGGTGAGGCGCGCGGCCGCGTCGCGGATCCCGACGAGATCCATGAGCTCGCGCGCCCGCGCACGGGCCTGGCGCCGGCTCAAGGACCGATGGGCGCGGAGCGGCAGGGCGATCTGGTGGCCGACCGGGAAGAGCGGGTCGAGGGCGGTCATCGGCTCCTGGAACACCAGGCCGATGCGGGCGCCGCGGATCCGGTCGAGGGCGGGGCGCGTCAGCCCCGTCAGCTCGGTGCCGTCGAAGCGCACGGAGCCCGACACCCGCGCCTGGGGCGGCAGCAGGCCCAGCGCGGCGAGGGCGACCTGGCTCTTGCCCGAGCCCGATTCGCCGACGAGGGCCAGAGTCTCGCCCCGGGCGAGGTCGAGGTCGAGGCCGTCGAGGGCCGTGATGCCCGCGTCGGGGTAGCGCACCGTGAGGCCGCTCAGGCGTAACAGGGTCATGCGCCCTCGCGCGGGTCGAGGGCGTCGCGCAGGCGCTCGCCGAGCAGCGTCAGGGCGAGCAGGGTGGCGACCAGGAACGCGGCCGGCACGACCAGCATCCACGGCGCGGTCTCGAGGGAGCGGGCGCCGTCGGCGATCAGCACGCCCCAGCTCGTCGCCGGCTCCTGCACGCCGAGGCCGAGGAAGGACAGGAAGCTCTCGAGCAGGATCACGCGGGGCACCATCAGGGCCGCGAAGGCGACGACGGGGCCGAGCAGGTTCGGCACCACGTGCCGGCGCAGGATCGCCGCGGTGGTGAGGCCGAGCGCCTCCGCCGCCCGGACGTAGTCGCGCCGGCGGATCGCTTGCGCCTCCGCCCTGACGATGCGGGCCATGTCGAGCCACTCGACGGCGCCGACCGCGACGAAGATCAGCGCCACCGAGCGGCCGAAGAACACCACCAGCATGATGACGAAGAACACGAAGGGCAGGGAGTACAGGATGTCGACGAGGCGCATCATCGCCGCGTCGACCCGCCCGCCGAGGGTGCCGGCGAGCGCCCCGTAGGCGACCCCGATGCCGAGCGCCACCGCGGTCGCCATCAGGCCGAGCGCCAGCGACAGGCGCCCGGCGACGAGGGTGCGGGTGAGGAGGTCGCGCCCGAGCGAATCGGTGCCGGCGAGGAAGCGCAAGGACCGTAGCGGCGCCTCGACGGTCAGCCGCCGCCCGTCATCCGAGCGCGCGCGCACGCGGGCCTCCCCGAAGGTGTCGGAGCGGGAAAAGAAGGTCAGCACCCGGGGATCGACGGCCTTGTCGGCGGCGAGCGTCACGCGCACCGCATCGCCCGTGACGCTCACGTCCTCCGCCCGCACCCGCATCCGGAAGGCGAGCCGGCCGAGGGCCGGGCGCACCGCGTCGGGCTTCGGGTAGAGCGCGAGCGAGGGCGGGGTGCCGGGATAGTCGTAGTAGAGCCGGTCGTAGGGGTGGCCGGTGAGGAGCGGGCCGACGAGGCAGGCGAGCGTCACGAGGGCGAGGATCGCCGCGCAGGCCCGGGCGATCCCGTCCCCGACGAGGCGCCGGCGGGCGCGGGCGAGGAGCGAGGCCTCGGCGAAGGCGGGGATGTCCGCGGACCGGATCACCCGAATTCCCTCAAGCGCGGGTCGATGAGGGCGCAGGCGAGATCGGCGATCAGGTTGAGTACCAGGACGAAGACCGCGATCAGCACCACCGTGCCGAGCACCAGCGTGTAGTCGCGGTTGATCGCCCCGTCGACGAAGTAGCGCCCGACGCCGGGCAGGCCGAACACCGTCTCGACCACCACCGAGCCGGTGAGGAGGCCGGCGGCGGCGGGCCCGAGATAGGAGACCACGGGAAGCGCCGCGCCCCGCAGGGCGTGGAGCGCCAGCATCCGGGGCGGCAGGCCCAAGCTCCGCAGGGTGCGCCAGTGCGGCCGGTCGAACACCTCGACGAGGCCGGCCCGGGCCAGCCGCGCGATCACCGCGACCTGCGGCAGCGCCAGGGTGACGACCGGCAGGACGAGGTGTCTCGGAGCGCCGTCGTCCCAGCCGCCGACGGGGAGCCAGCGCAGGGACAGGCCGAAGGCGATCTGGAGCAGCGGCGCCACCACGAAGCCCGGCACGGTGAGCGCGAAGGTGCCGAGCGTGGTCACGGCGTGGTCCAGCCACGCGCCCCGCCGCAGGGCCGCGAGCGCGCCGAGGCCCGTGCCGAGGACGAGCGAGGCCAGGAGGGCGAGGCCGCCGAGCGTCATCGAGACCGGCAGGCCGCGGGCGAACAGCTCCGCCACCGAGAGGTCGCGCACCGAGAAGGACGGCCCGAGGTCGCCGTGCGCGAGCGCCGCGAGGTAGCGGCCATACTGGACGAGGAGCGGCTGGTCGAGGCCGTAGACCCGGCGCAGGTTCTCCATCGCGGCGGCCGGCAGCGGCCGCTCGAGGTCGAACGGGCCGCCGGGCGCGAGCCGCACCAGGAAGAACGACAGGGTGACGACGATGAAGAGCGTCGGGACGCTCTGGGCGAGGCGGCGCAGGATGTAGGGAATCATGCGCCGGACCTCACGCCAAGGAGACTCAAGCGAGGGAGACTCAAGCGAGGGAGACTCAAGCGAGGGACACTCATGCGAGCGAGAGCCAGCGCGTCGGCGAGACGCCGCGCAGGTTCGGCGTAAAGCCGCGCAGGCGCGGCCCGATCAGGTGCTTGTGCCGGTAATGCAGCAGCGGGATCCAGGGCAGGTCGGCGAGGAAGAGCTCTTCCGCCCGGTACAGGATCCGGGCCCGGGCCTCGAGGTCGGTCTCGCGGGCGGCGTCGCGCATCAGGGCGTCGTAGGCCGGGTTGGCGTAATGCCCCGAGTTGAAGCCGTCGTTGCCGCTCTCGACCAGGAACAGGAAGTTCTGCGGGTCGGCGTAGTCGGCGAGCCAGCTCATCCGGGCGATGTCGAACGGGCCGCCGTCGCGCAGGTAGGCGAAGTGGGTCTTGGCGTCGGTGGCGGCGAAGGCGGTCGTCACGTTGAGCGGCCGCCACATGTCGGCGATCGCCACCATGGTGTTCCGGTTGTTGTCGGTGATGTTGTAGCGCAGCTCGACCGCGAGCGGTGCCCCGCCCGGACCGTGGCCGGCCTCGCGCAGGAGCGCGACCGCCGCGTCCTCGCGCTCCAGCGGCGAGAGGTCCCGGCCCGGCATCGCGGGGGGCGGGAGCGCGTTGTCGAGACCGTCGGGCGTCAGGGAATAGGCCGGCAGCATCGTCTCGCCCCACACCGCCTCGGCCAGGAACTCGCGGTCGAGGGCGAGCGACAGGGCGCGGCGCACCCGCGCGTCGTCGAGGGGGCGCTTCCTCACGTTGACCATCAGCGCGAGCACGCCGAGGGCGGGGTTGAGGATCACGCCCGCGCCGAAGCGGGCTTTCAGCGCCTTCACCTGGTCGGCGGGCAGGTCTTCCAGCGAATCGATCTCGCCGGCGGCGAAGCGGCGCACCGCGGCGGCGAGATCCGGCGTCGGGATGTACTCGACCTGGGGGATCGCGACCGTCGCGGCCTCGCGGTAATGCGGGTTGCGGATCGCCGTGATGCGGTCGTTCGGCGAGAAGTCCTTGAGCAGGTAGGCGCCGTTCGACACCAGGTTGCCGGGCCGCGTGAAGGCGTCGCGGTGGCGGGCGAGCGAGGGACGGTGGACCGGCGTGCTCGCCTGGTGGGCCATCAGCTCGACGAAGTAGGGCGTCGGCTGCGCCAGCCGGATCACCACGGTCAGCGGGTCGGGGGCGGAGACGCCGGTCGCCTCGACCGGCTTCTCCCCGCGATTGACCGCCTCGGCGTTCAGGATCGGCGCCAGCACGCTGGCGTACTTCGCCCCCGTCGCCGGATCGAGCATGCGCCGGAAGCCGTGCACGAAGTCGTCGGCGACGACGGGGTCTCCGTTCGACCAGCGCCCGTCGGGGCGCAACGAGAAGGTCCAGGTCAGGCCGTCGGCCGAGGTGGTCCAGCCCGCGGCCGCCCCGGGCACCAGGTTGCCGTCGGGGCCGTAGGCGCTCAGGCCCTCGTAGAGGTCGAGGAGGATCGTCGCCTCGGCCACCGTCGAGGTCTTGTGCGGATCGAGGGTCTCGGGATCGGCGCCGTTGCCGCGCCGGTAGGCGGCGGGCGCGGCGGCGCGGGCGGGAGCCGCCAGGGCGGCGGCGCTCAAGGCCGCCAGGACGTCGCGCCGCCGCATCGTTCGGCTCAGGCGCCGGTCTCGGCCTGGAGCCCGGCGGCGGCGATTCCGGCGAGGGCCGCCTTCTCGTCGTTGTCCGAGGTGTCGCCCGAGATGCCGACGGCGCCGACGAGCGTGCCGTCGCGCTTGATCAGCACGCCGCCCGGGACCGGGATCAGGCCGGCCGGCCCCGCGACGTGGGTCACGGCGGCGACGAAGTAGGCCTGCTCCTCGGCCCGCTTGGCGATGGCGCGCGAGCCGATGCCGAGGGCGAGCGCGCCGTTGGCCTTGCCGGCGGCGATCTCGGAGCGCTTGAGGCTGGTGCCGTCCTCCACGCCCGCCGCCTTGAGGGCGCCGCGGGCGTCGAGCACCACCACCGCCAGGGGCTTGAGCCCGAGCTCGCGGCCGGCCTCGAGGGCGGCGGTCACGATGGTCGAGGCGGCGTCGAGGGTGAGGTCGGACATCGTCTTGGAACTCCGGGTCGTCGCGCGGGCGGTGCCCGCTCGGGGATCGTGACGCGGGCTTACCCTGCCGGGGTGGGCGACGCCAAGCGGCGAGCGCCGAGCAGTTTACGCCGAGCGGCGCGCGGCGGCCGCGTTGCCGCCCCGGCACCGAAATGGTACCCGCCCGGGCAGTATCGACGCCTGGACGGGAGAGGCCCGGACGGACATGCCGGACTGCGATCCCGCCGCCGCGGGCCACTCTGAGGAGTTGCCTGAGACTCTGCATCTCACGCACACGATCGACGTCCCGGGCCACGGCACCCTGCGGGGCGAGATCGACCTGCGCGACGCCTTCCCGGCCTGCCTCGCCGGCGTGCCGCTCCACGGCAAGCGGGTGCTCGACGTCGCCGCCCTCAGCGGCTTCACCAGCTTCGCCCTGGAGGCGCTCGGCGCCGAGGTGGTGTCCTACGACCGCGCCGGAGGCCGGCACTGGGACCTCGTGCCGTTCTGCGACGGCGTGCCCGCCTCGCACCTCGTGCCCCTGCTCGACGCGCACCAGGTCCGGATCGCCCGCGCCTACCGGTTCTGCCACGCGGCGCTGGGCTCGCGCGCCGCGCGGATCGAGGGCGACCTCTACGACATCCCCGCGGGGATCGGCCCGGTCGATGCCGCGGTGATCGGGGCGCTGCCCCATCTCCGCGACCCGTTCCGCGCCCTGCACGGCGCCCTGCGCCTCGTCCAGGAGACCGCCGTGATCACCGGCCTGATGCCGCGCCGCTCCCTGCTCGGGCGTCTCGCCGAGGGCGGGAGCGACGCGCCCCTGGTCTTCCTGCCCCGGCCGGGCCGCGGCAACCCGTTCGAGGCCTGGTGGCGGATCCCGCCGCGGACGGTCGTGCACTGGCTCCACGTCATCGGCTTCAGCGAGACGCGGGTCGCGTATCGCCGAAGCCGGCACGACGGCCGGACGCGCACGCTCTACGCGGTCATCGGCCGCCGGACGCGGGCGAACCGGACGATCCTGTGAGGGATCCCGGGATGTTCCACATCGGGAAGGACGGCTGGCTGTTCCTCACCGGCGGCAGCAACGGCGCGGCGGACCTCTACCGCACCGACCTCGCGGTGTGGCGGATGCTGCGGGGCTGGCGCCGGCTGCTGCTGGCGCGCGCCGCCCGGGCCGAGGGGCTCGGCCTGCGCTACCTCCACCTCGTCTCGCCCGAGAAGCTGAGCGTCTACGACCGGCACTTCTTCGGCCGCGGCCCGGTCCGGGCGGCGCGCTCGCCGGCGCGCCGGCTGGCCCGGCTCCTGCGCCTCTCGGCCGCCGGACGGCGGCTGTGGGTGGACGCCCTCACGCCCCTGCGGGCCGCGCGCGACACGACCGACCTGTACTACCGCACCGACACCCACTGGACCTCGCACGGCACCCTCATCGCCTACCGGGCGCTCTGCGCGGCCGGCGGCGCGGCGCCGCTCGACGACCTCCTGCCGACCCGCCCGGTCGTCACCGCCACGCGGATCATGGACCTCGGCGAGAAGCTGCAATTCCCGGTGCCGGAGACCCGCGACCTGCACGTGATCCCGCTTCGGGCCCGCGTGGCGGAGAGGAGCCCGCTCCACGCCCTGGCCCGGCGCCATCCGGCGCTCGACCTCCATACCGGCGTCGCGGTCGGATACCGCAACGACGATCCCACGGCGGACCCGCGCCGGCTGCTCCTGTTCGGCTCGTCCTACTCGGGCTACGGCGAGAGCGGCCTGACCGCCATGCTCGCCGAGACCTTCCGCGAGGTGCACTTCGTCTGGTCGGCGGAGGTCGACTGGGACCTCGTCGCGCGGCTGCGGCCCGACCTCCTCGTCACCGAATCGGCGGAGCGCTACATGGCGCGCCTGCCGGGCGACCGCTTCGACGTGAAGCGCTACCAGGAGGAGGCGATCGCCCGGCTCCTGGCGGAGGACCCGTCGCTCGCGGCTAGTCCGTGAACACCACCGTCTTGGCGCCGTTGGCGATCACCCGGTCCTCGAGCACGTAGCGGACGGCACGGGCGAGCACCCGGCGCTCGATGTCGCGGCCCTTGCGCACGAGGTCGTCGGGGGTGTCGCGGTGCGAGATGCGCTCGACGTCCTGCTCGATGATCGGCCCCTCGTCGAGGTCGCCGGTGACGAGGTGCGAGGTCGCGCCGATCAGCTTCACGCCGCGCGCATGGGCCTGGTGGTAGGGCCTCGCGCCCTTGAAGCCGGGCAGGAACGAGTGGTGGATGTTGATGCAGCGGCCCGACAGCTTCTGGGAGAGGTCGTCCGACAGGATCTGCATGTAGCGGGCGAGCACGACCAGTTCGGCGCCGGTCTCCTCGACGAGCCGCCACAGGGCGGCCTCCTGCCGGGGCTTGGTGTCCGGCGTGATCGGCAGGTGGTGGAACGGGACTCCCGCGAGATCGGCCGCGCCGTAGATCTCGCGCGGGTAGTTCGAGACCACGGCGCAGATGTCCATCGGCAATTCGCCGATGCGCCAGCGATAGAGGAGGTCGTTGAGGCAGTGGTCGAAGCGCGAGACGAGCAGCATCACGCGGCGCCGCTCGGCCCGGTCGCGCAAGGTCCAGTCCATGCCGAAGCGCGCCGCGACCGCCTCGAAGCCCTGCGCCAGGGCGTCCCGCCCCGGCTCGCCCCGGACCGGGTTGAACACGATCCGCATGAAGAAGCGGCCGGTCTCGACGTCGTCGAATTGCTGCGCGTCGAGGATGTTGCAGCCGGCCTCGAACAGGTAGGCCGACACGCCGGCCACGATCCCCGGGACGTTGGTGCAGGAGAGGGAGAGGACGTAGGAGGGGGTGGTCATGGATGAAGTCGTCACGCGAGGGATGTTGGAGGTTTCTCGGGGCGGCGGGGCGCTGCCTTATTTCCGAAACAGCTTCTTCGGCAGGCCGGACTGACGGATGATCGAACTCAAGGTATCAGGATTGACGTCATCGGACGGCTTCCCCGCCACGGTCGTCATGCGGACCTCGCCGTTCACGACGCCTCTGTACTGCGCATGGCTGGTGCCGTTCTGGCGCACGAGGACGAAGCCGTGAGCGTGCAGGATGTCGCGTACGTCCTGGAACGTGCATTTCAGGCGTGGCACGGCAGCTCGTAGCTCGCCCGGTAGTCGTCCCGGCTGCGGCGCGTGAGGGTGTGCCACATGAAGCCGAGAAGCAGGCGCGTGCGGACGTGCCAGGGCGCGCGCCGCCGCAGCAGGCGCTCGCGGACCGCCGGCTCCTCCGCTTCGAGCGAATGCAGGTACGCGTCGATGGAGGTCCGCATCAGGGCCAGCACCTCGTCCTGCGTCTCTGCCTGCACGGCGATGTCGAGATCGACGCAGACGGCCTCCCACAGGCCGGGACGCCCCTTGGCAAAGCAGAGCAGACGCAGATCCGTCACGGCCCGATCCTCCGGTGCGAGAGCACTGTGTGTAGGGCGGCAGGCGGAAGGCGGGCAAGCGCCGGGAGGACGCCGCGATGATCGTCACTCACGCCTCCCCCTCCAGTTCCTCGCTCACCTCCAGCCATTCCTCCTCGGCGCTCCCCAGGGCCGACGCGGCCTCCGCCCGCATGCGGGCGAGCTCGCCGGCCTTGGCGGCGTCGGTGCGGAAGGCGGTGCCGTCGGCGAGCGCCGCGTCGATCTTGGCGATGGCGGCCGAGAGCTTGGCCATCCGCGCCTCCACGGCCTCGAGCTTGCGGCGCATCGGCGCGAGCGCCGCCCGGCGCTCGGCGTTGGAGCGGCGCTCGACCGCCTTCGCGCCGCCGGTCGGTTCCTGGGACTTCTGCGCCTCGCTCTCCGGGCCGGCGAGCACCAGGCGGCGGTAATCGTCCATGTCGCCGTCGAAGGGCTTCACGGTGCCGTTGCGCACGAGCCAGAGCCGGTCGGCGCAGGCCTCGACCAGGAAGCGGTCGTGGCTCACCAGGATCACCGCGCCCTCGTAGTCGTTGATCGCCTCGACGAGGGCCTGGCGGCTCTCGATGTCGAGGTGGTTGGTCGGCTCGTCGAGGATCAGGAGGTGGGGACCGTGGAAGGCGGCGAGCCCCATCAGGAGCCGCGCCTTCTCGCCGCCGGAGAGCTGCGAGACCGGGGTGTCGGCCTTGTGGCCGGGGAAGCCGAGGCGGGCCGCCGCCGCGCGGGCACGCGCCTCCGGCACGTCCGGCATCAGGTCGCGGACATGGGCGTAGGCGCTCTCGGCCGGGCGCAATTCGTCGAGCTGGTGCTGGGCGAAGTAGGCGACGTTCATCTTGGCCCAGCGCCGCACCTCGCCCGACAGGGGATCGAGCCGGCCGCCGATGAGCTTGCAGAAGGTCGACTTGCCGTTGCCGTTGGCGCCGAGCAAGGCGACCCGGTCGTCGGGGGCGAGCGTGAGGTTGAGGCCGGTCAGCACCGTGCGGTCGGGATAGCCGGCCTGGACCCGCTCCATCGCGACGAGGGGCGGCGACAGGGCGCGCTCCGGGCTCGGCAGGTGGATCACCGGCACGTCGTCCTCGATGAGCGCGGCGATCGGCTCCATCTTGGCGAGCCGCTTCATCCGCGACTGGGCCTGGCGCGCCTTGGTGGCCTTGGCCTTGAAGCGGTCGACGAAGCTCTGGAGGTGGGCGCGCTCGGCCTCCTGCTTCACCCGGGCCTTGGCCTGGAGCGTGCGCTTCTCGGCGAGCTGGCGGGCGAACGAGGTGTAGCCGCCGCGATAGAGCGTGAGCTTGCCGCGGTCGAGATGGAGGATGTGGTCGACGGACGTATCGAGGAGGTCCCGGTCGTGGCTGATGATCACCGCGGTGCGCGGATAGCGCTCGAGGTAGTCGTAGAGCCAGAGCGTGCCCTCGATGTCGAGGTAGTTGGTCGGCTCGTCGAGGAGCAGCAGGTCCGGCTCGGAGAACAAGACCGCGGCGAGCGCCACCCGCATCCGCCAGCCGCCGGAGAAGTCGGAGCAGGGCCGCGCCTGCGCGTCGGCGTCGAAGCCGAGGCCGTGCAGGATCGCGGCGGCTCGCGCCGGGGCCGAATGGGCGTCGATGTCGACGAGCCGCGTCTCGATCTCGGCCCGGCGCAGGCCGTCGGCGGTCTCGGCCTCCTGCATCAGCCGCGTGCGCTCGGTGTCGGCGGCGAGCACCACCGCGTGCAGGGTCTCGGGGCCGGCCGGGGCCTCCTGCGCCACGCCGCCGATCCGGGTGCCCTTCGGCAGGCCGATCGTGCCGCCCTCCGTGGGAATGTCGCCCTGGATGATCCGGAACAGGGTGGTCTTGCCGGCGCCGTTGCGCCCGACGATCCCGACCCGCGCCCGCTCGGGCAGGGCGAAGCCGGCTTGGTCGAGGATCAGGCGGTCGCCGATCCGGTAGGTGAGGTCGTTGACGCGGAGCATGGCGGCGTTGTGGGGGCGGCGCGCATCGGAGGCAAGGGGCGGGCACCCGTGTTGACAGCGCGGGGCACCGCACCGTGTAAGCGGAGCCATGATGCCTGAGCCCGGACCCGCCATGACGTCCCCTTCCGAGACCTTGAGCGCGCTCCTCGCCGAGCGCCGGGCCCTGATCGGCATCGTCGGCCTCGGCTATGTCGGGCTGCCGCTGGCTTTGGCCGCGCTCCGGGCCGGTTTCCCGGTGCTCGGCTTCGACGTCGATCCCGGTCGCGTCGCGGCGCTCAACCGGGGCGAGGGGGCGTTCCACCACATCCCGGGCGAGGCGCTCGGTCCGGCGCTCGCCGCCGGCACCTTCCAGGCCACCGGCGACATGGCGCGGCTTCGCGAGCCCGACGCGGTGCTGATCTGCGTGCCGACGCCGCTCACCCGCCACCGCGAGCCCGACCTGTCCTACGTCGAGGCCACGGCCCGCGCCATCGCGGCCGCTTTGCGGCCGGGCCAGCTCGTGGTGCTCGAATCGACCACCTATCCGGGCACCACCGACGAGGTGATGCGGCCGATCCTGGAGCAAGGGGGCCTGCGCTCGGGCCACGACTTCTTCCTCGCCTACTCGCCGGAGCGCGAGGATCCGGGCAACGGCGAGTTCGACACCGCCCGCATCCCCAAGGTGGTGGGGGCGGACGACGCCGCCGCGCGGGCGCTGGCGGAGGCGCTCTACGGCGCGCTCGTGGTGCGCACCGTCCCGGTCTCCTCGGCGGCGGCGGCGGAGGCCGTGAAGCTCACCGAGAACATCTTCCGGTCGGTCAACATCGCCCTCGTGAACGAGCTGAAGCTCGTCTACGACGCCATGGGGATCGACGTCTGGGAGGTGATCCAGGCCGCGGCCACGAAGCCCTTCGGCTTCATGCCGTTCCAGCCCGGGCCGGGCCTCGGCGGCCACTGCATCCCGATCGATCCGTTCTACCTCGCCTGGAAGGCGCGGGAATTCGACGTGCCGGCCCGCTTCGTGGAACTCGCCGGCGAGGTCAACACCCGGATGCCCTACCACGTGGTCGAGCGCCTGGCGGCGGCCGTCGACCGCACCGGCCGCGCCTTCTCGGGCGCCCGGGTGCTGGTCATGGGGCTGGCCTACAAGCGCAACGTCGAGGACACCCGCGAGAGCCCGGCGCTGAAGCTGATCCGGCTGATCGAGGGGCGGGGGGCGGTCGCGCTCTACCACGACCCCCTGGTGCCGGTGCTGCCGGCGACCCGCGAGCACCCGGAGCTCGCCGGGCGGCGCTCGGAGGCCTTGACGGAGGAGACCCTGGGCGCCGTCGACGCGGTGCTGATCGCCACCGACCACGACGGCGTCGACTACGCCCTGGTGGCGCGGCACGCCCGGCTCGTCGTCGACACCCGCAACGTCATGGCCCGGCACGGACTGGCGGAGGGACTGACGGGTGCGACGATCGTGAAGGCGTAGAACCGGAAAAACCGCGGGTTGTCCGGCACATGCCCCGGGTGGAACCCCGCCCGCGCCCTGGCGAGCGGGGCGGCGTCAGGCTAGATAAGCGGGGCAACGCGGCGTTGCGCGGGGGTCGAGGGCAGCAGATGGGTCGGCTCGCAGGGTTTCCCTTCTTCAAGGATGCGGGCGTCGACCTGACCTCCTACGAGTCGCGCTGCATCTGGCGCCGGTTCGACGCCAACGAGATCCTGGTCGATTTCGACGACGCCTCGACCGACGTCTACCTGCTCGCCGCCGGCGAGGTGCGGATCCTCAACCGGACGCAATCCGGCAAGGAGGTGATCCTGGGCGAGATGCGGGCCGGCGAGTTCTTCGGCGAGCTCGCCGCCATCGACGGGGTCAGCCGCTCGGCCAACGTCACGGCGCTCACCCGCGGCGAGCTCTGCGTCGTGCCCGCCGCGGTCTTTCGCGAGATCGTGTTCGCCGCCCCCCCGATCGCCGACCGGCTGCTGCGGCTGCTCGCCAAGCGCGTGCGGATGCTCAACGCCCGGCTGATGGAGCACGCGGTCCTCGACCTGCGCCACCGGCTCTACGCCGAATTGCTGCGCCTCTCCGCGCCCCGGCCCGGCACCGACGGCGAGCGCGCCGTGAGCCCGCCGCCCTACCACCACGTGCTCGCCGCCCGCATCGGCTGCCGCCGCGAGCAGGTGACGCGGGAATTCACCGTGATGGCCCAGGAAGGCCTCGTGGACCGCACCCGCGGCGCGCTCATCCTGCGCCGGCCGGACATTCTCGAGGCGCGGGTGGCGGAGGCGCTGCGGGAGGACGCGTAGCCCTGCGGTGCCTCCTCCGGCTGTCGACGGCTGCCAGCCCGGCGTGATCCTGCGGGCGCCAGCCGTCCGGTCCTCATCACCGAAGGTTCCGGCGGCTCCTCGGCACCGTCCGGACGCAGTCGCGTGCGACCCGCCCGACCGCTCCGAGCAAGTCACGGCGCACAAGTCACGGTGCGCAAGCATCTCCAATTCGGATCACGGCTCACCCGGTCTTTAATTACTATCAATATATATATTTTACGCGGAATATATCGACCCCGCACAAGATAGTCATTCCGCACGATGGACGCCTCCATGCGAATATAAATTGCCTTTCTGGAATTCTGATCGCCTCGAATTTCCACAAGCAATAATCATACTTATCCGGACATCGGAAAAATCGCGCCGGATCGGCCGCACAGGCTAGAACTCGACCGCCTCGTCCCTAAGTAAGCGTGGCCTGATGCGGACCCGGCCGGTATGCCGGGCAAGTCCGCACTGGCAACGGGTGCGTCTGAATGCCCGGTCAAGCCAATCGACGCAAGGGAATGGCACGAATGACAAGCTCAGGTGGGGGACGTCGTCGGGTTTCAGCTCAGGTTGAACCGGAGGAGCAGCAGACGGCCCAGAATTCGCGCTTCGTGCGCAGCCTGGACCTGTCCGCGGGTACGACGGGGGCACGGGTCGTCCGTCTCAACCCCGAGGGAGCCAAGAAGGGCCGGGGCGCCATCGAGGCCGCGGGCATGCGCATCGCCTCGTCGAGCGAGCTGCAGCGGGGCGGGGCGTCGCCCGATCCGGACGCCGATGCAATCTACTTCGAGCGCTTCGGCATCGCCGTCGTGGGCGGCGACCCGGAGCGCCTCCGGAGTTTCGTTGCAGCCGGCAGCGAGGAGCGCTCCATCCTCGGCCAGCGGCCGGAGCGCATCTTCCGCGCGCTGGGCATGGAGATGGATTCTGGCGCCCGGATCTCGTCCCTGGACCGTACCGACCTGCCGGTCGCCGGCTCGAGAGACTATCTCGCGGGTTATCTGCAAGGGGTGTCCGGCCTGGTAGGCCATCTGCTCGGCGGCGTCGCGCCAGCAACCGGCGGGCTCGTTCCGGGACCGGTGCCTCCGGCCGCGACGGCCCTGCCCGACGAATCCGCCTATACGTGGGGTCTCCAGGCCACGCGGACACCGGCCTCGAAATTCACCGGCAGGGCGATCAAGGTCGCCATCCTCGATACGGGCCTGGATACCGGCCACAAGGACTTCGTCGGCCGTGTCGCCGGCGAGGCTTCGTTCACGGGCGAGCTGGTGCTCGACATCGCGGGCCACGGGACTCACTGCGCCGGTACGGCTTGCGGCCCGGCCGGCCCCTCCGGGTCTCCTCGCTACGGCATCGCTTGCGACGCCGATCTGTACATCGGCAAGGTTCTCTCCAACACGGGACTCGGGTCCGACCGGACGGTCATCGCCGGGCTCGCCTGGGCTCTCGACAACGGCTGCGACGTCATCTCGATGTCGCTCGGGGCGGCGACCGAGGGGGACGATCCGTTCCTCGAAGAGTACGAGCTCATCGGAGTCGATGCTCTGAGGAACAAGAGCCTGATCATCGCGGCGTCGGGCAACGAGAGCCGTCGGCCCGGCCTCGTCGCCCCCGTGGGCTCGCCGGCGAACTGTCCTTCGATCATGGCCGTCGCCGCCGTCGACCCGCAGATGCGGGTGGCGCCCTTCTCCTGCGCCGGTCGGAGCGCACGTCCGGGCGGGAACATCGACATCAGCGGACCGGGCGTCGACATCTATTCGAGCTTCTGCCGCCCACGCGAATACGCGCGCCTGCAAGGAACGAGCATGGCGACGCCTCATGTCGCTGGCATCGCCGCGCTCTACGCCGAAATCGACGCCTCGTACCGAGGCCTGGCGCTTTGGGGCGCCCTCATGAGGGGAAGGCGGACGATCCCGGGCGACATGTCCGACATCGGCATCGGCCTGGTGCAGGCTCCTTGAGGGGCAACTGATACCGCAGCGCCTTCGACCGGAGTCGTTCGAAGGCGCGCGGCGAGCCCGAACGCGCGCCGATATGGTTCCGGTTCCGAACGATGACCTCCGGAACCGGGATCGCGAGCCCGCGCGGTGAAGCCGACGGCTCCGCACGCCTGAGCGACGCCGAAATCCGCCCTGCGAAGCAAAAGACCGGATTTCGTGCGAGAGCCGGACAGAACACCGACCCGGAGACGGCGGAAGCGACGGTTCGCCGCGAGAGAGCCGCCCCGGGGAGGTTTCGGCGCCAGGCGGCTGGGTGGGAGCACGGCAATTCCGCGGCGCCGTCAGCGCGACGGCACGCGCCGGCGGCCGGATGTCTCCTCTCCCGACCGTCCGCAAGGGCGGCCGTTCGCATGACGTCGCGCGGCGCCGCCCCATCCGGATCCGCGCACGACTTGGCCCGCACAACTTGGCCCGGCGGAGTCGTCCGGCCGCGGTGCCGAGGCGGTCGAACCCGCCGCTGCCGTCACGACCGATCGAGGAAGCGGGCACGCGGCCGGTACGGCCGGTCGTCGGCGACCATCCACTTCGCCAATTGATGGGACGGATAGAACGAGTCGGATCCTTGCACCCAGGTGTAGAGGAATCCTGGCACGTGAATCATGATCGGAGGCGCCTGGTTTCCCGTGCTCATGGCATCGACGACGCAATGCGCGTAGATCAGGCGCTTCGTAGGATCCGGTTTCTCGAGGTTGTCGACGATACCGAATTCGGTGACCCAAATCAGCTTGGGCAGCGATTGGGTCAATATGCGGTATTTGAGATTCGGATGGGCGATGTTTCTCGCAAGCCTGGCTTGATACTTCCAGCCCGAGGTCAGGTAGGTTCTGGCGAGGACGCGCCCGGCGGCGAGTGCCGCGAAGAACGGCTCCCCGTTCTCGGGCGCCGTTCCGAGGAGAGGCGCGCTGGCGTCACACACCTCGTGCCAGCCCTTCGCGAGATCCTCCAGGGCTTGGAAGGCCTTCAACTCGGCGGCCTCGGCCCTCACGACCACGCTCTCGGGAAGCGGCACGATGATGAACGGGACGTTCCGCAGATCGTAACCGTTGGTTCCGCCCTCGCGCGGCAGGACCGTGAAGGGTCCCCGCTGGTCATCGTGGACGATGAACTTGTCGACGAAGATGGCAGTCGTCGCGTGCTTCATCCCTCCCTTCGACGGCGCCTTCCCATGCGTCATGCCGACGACGACGACCGCATGCGCATCGCCGGAATTCGGGGTCTTGATGACGGCGATGACCGGTATGCCCGAGCCGACATACCGGTGCAGGGCGCAGATGAGATCGTCGCTCCCGACCTTCTTGCCGTCAGGAGAAGTCGTCGACATGAAGTACGGCTGGCGTCCCATCCGGCGCAGGACGCGCTGAAGGCCGACGACGTTCAGACCCTCCGATCCTGCCGGGATCGACTGCACCGCCACGGCGTCGGGATCATGGTCCACGGCCTCGCGGATTCGTGCCATGGAGAACCAGGGTTCCGCATGGCGCGTGTGGAAATGGCGGGCGCAGACCCATGCGGCGGCCTGCGAGCAAGAGCTCATGTGCCGATCCTGCTGGGTGAACGGCACCGTCCTGACCGGCAGCGATGCTCCGAGCAGATGGGCCGTGTAGGTCGTTCTGACCTGGACGGTGGACTCGGGCAGGGCAGGGCCCACGAGGGTGTCGCTCAACACCGCGCGAGCGATCGGCGCGTCGCGAATCGGGCGCAGCACGACGAAGCCGAGATACCGTCCCCGAGCCGCAGATTCCTCGAGACCGCTCGCGATGTGATCGTAGTTACCCTCCAGGGGCACGGTGAGATTGTCAGCAAAGAAATGCAGTCGTCGCGTTTCACGCTGATATTGCCGGAACAATCTGCCATAAAAAGCACGATATTCGTCGCTAAAATCGCGATCTATATAGAACTCCTCGATCACGACCGTCGTGACGGGCAACCCGCTCACGAGCGAGATGATCGTGTCCACGGCACGATCACCGTCAGATCCCGCGATCGCTTCATCGCCGGACAATATGATCTCGTTGCGCAGCCACTTCCAGTCGGCATCGCTCTGCAATACGGCGTAGCGCGGCTTCGTAGAGAACAAGATATACTCCGATTCTTCCCTAGAGAAATCCGAGTCGGTTCGCGCGCCTGACGCATCGCCCGACTGTCTTGGAGTATCAATCGATCGTCATGCACCACGTCATGAGAACCAGGCGCTTCATCTGCGACGCCTGGTTCTCGCGCCCGAAGCCTCATCCCGAGATGCGGTTGCGGCAGCCTCGAAGGGGGTATTCAGGATATCGCCGAGATGGCTGGAGGCTTCCTGCGAGACCCGATCGCCTCGCGCGTCAGCGCGGGACCGCAGGTGGGAGAGCGGTCCCTCTGGACGGCATGCCAGTATCGCGCCCCGGCAGCGTGATTGCGCGGCGCTTCAAATTGTCAAGTTTACCGCACTTTCTACGGCGAAGTGGTGCCCGCTCCGTCGTAGAAAGTGCTTTATCGACCGTACAGCTTGATGGCCAGGCGTTCGGCGTTGCGGCTGCTGCGCTCGACGCTCTCGATCGCCTTGGCCGTCTCCCTGTTGAGCTGCCAAGTCACAGGCTTCCCTGTACTGGGCATGATCACCTTGATGATCGGCTCGTTCGGCTGAACCGTAGCGCCGAGCTGCTTGACAAGAGGAGGCATCGTCGTACCTTGTTCGTCATTCGATGGGTGCATGCGTCATGCTACTGCGGCGATGGGTATTCGTCGCCGGCAAAAAAGGTGAAGCCTGTCCACCTAGAGCGCACGGAAGCTGCTTGAAGGCCGTACCGACGCAACTCCGTCGACGTCCTTCAGCGCGTCTCGCCCGGATGCGTCGACTTCGCCATGCACGATACCGAAGCGTTGCGTGCAGGAGACGTTCGACAGGCCGGCATGCCGCAGATCCTCTACGACTCTCTGAAGATCAGCCTTCCGATCTTCCTCGACCCGAACTGTGACTTCTATCTTCATCTTCGAACCCCTGAAGAGCGATCAAACCCCCTGGGACCGATTTCCCGACGCACCGCACCCAGCGCTCGATAGATAAACGTGCGCCGCCAGAAAATCGATGCCCGCGGATCAAAAAATTGCTTCATCGCCCCTCGTCGCGTGACAGGATCGACACGAAATGACCGAGCATCCGACGTCGGGATTAAGAACTCATTCGGCGCTGCCTCGTGTCTTCCGCGCCTCGACCCGTTTCGAACGAGAGATCGAGGCGCACGTTCGCGATGAGCGTGGTCGCACCACACTTTTCGAAAACGGGTACTTTCGTCAAGCCGTCCGCGCTGCTTAGCAGCAGATAAACCGCCGCTGTGGCCGCAAGAAGGCGATCGCGCGAGGACACCCGGGAAGGGCCGGGGGGTATGCACGCGGCCGAACCTGATCGAGATCGGATGATCGCCCTGCATGCTGCGACCAATGCGCCGCGAACGGCTCCCATCGCGATCCTCGGAACGCAAAAGTCTTTTTCACCTTTTGAACCTCAGGCCAGCCGGCCGATCTTGCATCATCCTCCACCCTTTCCAGCGATTTGATGACATCGTTTTCTCCAATCAATACCACCGCATCGGGTTGATAAATTTTCGATCCGTCGGTAAAATTCACGGATAATTTCATTATTTTCAAACTCATCCATGTCAGAAGGCGGCACTGCGCACCGTCCGATCGATCGGCCGCGGTACCGGTGCGTCGCTCGCACGCCGACACGCTCGGCCCCGGACGGCCACCGCCATGGTCAGGCCCATCCTCGACAGCCGGAAGCAGGACATGCGTTTGCTGGTGCTGGGCGGCACGCAGTTCCTCGGGCGGGCGATCACGACGCACGCGGTCGGGCTCGGCAACGCCGTGACCTGCGCCGCCCGCGGCGTGTCCAGATCGCCGCCGCCCGGCACCCGCTTCGTCACCGTGGACCGCGACCGGCCGGACGGGCTCGCGGCGCTCAAGGGAGACACCTTCGACGCGGCCGTGGACGTGTCGCGGGCGCCCAGCCAGGTCCGGCGGGCGCTGGCGGCGCTCGACGGCCGGATCGGGCACTGGACCTTCGTGTCGACGACGAGCGTCTACGCCGACACGCGGACGCCGGGGCAGCGGGCGGATACGGCGCCGCTCCTCGCGCCGGCGGACGGCGGCCCCTACGGCGCCGCCAAGGCCGCCTGCGAGCGTGCCTTCGGCGGATCGGCCCTGATCGCCAGAGCAGGGCTGATCGTCGGCCCGGGCGATCCGACCGGGCGGTTCATCTGGCGGGCCCGCGCCTTCAGGGCCTCGCTCGCGAGCGCGGTATCGGCTTGGCCTTCCGCGCCGATCGCCGGATCGACTACGATCATCGCGACCGGGCGCAGCTGCGCCGCCTCGTCCGCGACCGTTTCGACGGGCTGGGCTGGAAGGTGCCCGACATGCTCGCCCACGTGGATGGCGACGACGACTTCTGCTTCGATCAGGCGAACCAGATCAGGATCCCGGCGTGGTCGAAAGGGCGCGTCGCGCTGGTGGGCGATGCGGGATACTGCGTGTCGCCGGTCGCCGGCATGGGCGGCTCGATGGCGCTCATCGGCGCGGCGCGGCTGGCGGCGGCCCTGCGCCGTCATCCGGACGACCACGAGGCGGCGTTTCCGCGACTACGAGGACGGGCTTCGGCCGTTCGTCGACGAGGTCCAGAACCGGGCGGCCACCGACGGCATGTCGATGCTGTTTCCCGCCGACGAGGCCGAGCTCGCCGAGCGGGACCGCCGGCTGACCGAGGGCGACATCGGCCTGTGAACCGGCGGGCGGACGCGGCGCGCCGGGACCGCCCCTACCGCCCCTCCGGCCCGTACCCCGCCAGGAACACCCTCACGGCCTCCGCCACCCAGTAGGTCGTCTCGGCCTCGGTCGGCGGGTCGCCGACGGCGAAGAGCAGGCGGCGCATCGTCGTGGCGGCGCAGAGGTCGAAGAAGTGGCGGGCGGCGAGGTCGGTATCCATCGCGCGCAGGCGGCCGGCGGCGACCTGGGCGTCGAGATAGGCGCGCAGGCGGGCCCGGCCGAGCAGCGGCCCCGCCTCGTAGAAGGCCCGGCCGAAGCGCGGGAATTTTTCCGCCGCGCCGATCACCATCCTGACCGAGGCGATGTGGTCGGGCCGCACCATCGCCTCCATCAGGCTGGTGCCGAGGCGGCGCAGGACGGCGGCGACGTCGGGATCGTCGTGGTCGAGGCGGCAGATGCTCTCGGCGAGCGAGCGCTTCTCCTCGACCGTCAGCGCCTCGAACAACGCCTCCTTGCTCTCGAAGTAGACGTAGAGCGTGCCCTTCGAGACGCCCGCCGCCTTCGCGATCGCCCCCATGCTGGCGCCGTCGAATCCGCTGGCGAGGAAGACCTCGCGGGCGCCGTCCAGGATCTGGCGGCGCTTGTCGGTGTCGGCGGGCGGAGGGCTCAAGGAGGCGTCGCTCATCGTCGGGGCCAGCTCATCGTCGGGGCCATGTCGTCGGGGCCATGAGGGCGGAAGGCCAATGTGGGAGGTGCGGCAGCGGCGATCAATCGGGCTTGTGCACCGCACACAGGATCGATTGACCGAACGGTTCGGTCAACGTAGTATCGCGGTCGTTCGAGAGCCGTCAACCGATTCGGCGGATGGTGCCGGGGGCGCTCCCCGAGGACGGGTGGACTGAACGATGGCGTTCCGAGACGATTACGCGCAGGGCCGGCCCGCCGGCGAGGCGGCTGCCGAGGCCGCGCCCGCGATCCAGAAGGCCGCTTCCCAGGCCGTCGCACCGGCCCCTGCGGCTGCGCCCGCCAAGCGCAAGCGCCCCTTGCGCCGCCTGGTCCTGCTCGCGCTCCTCGCCGGCGGCGGGGCCTACGGCGCCTATGCGGGCCACGAATGGTGGACGACCGGCCGCTTCTTCGTCACGACCGACGACGCCTACGTCCAGGCCGACATCTCGACGCTCGCCGCCAAGGTCTCGGGCTACCTCGAGGCGGTGCCGGTGGTGAACGGCCAGGCGGTCAAGGCCGGCGACGTCATCGCGCGGATCGAGGACGGCGACTACCGGCTGGCCCTCAAGGCCGCCGAGGACAAGCTGGCGACGCAACGGAGCACCATCGCGCGCATCGCCCGCCAGGCCGAGGCCGCCCGCGCTCAGGTGCTCCAGGGCCAGGCCCAGATCGACGCCGCCAAGGCCGACCAGGTCCGGGCCGCCGCCGATTACCAGCGCCAGCAGCAGCTGGCCCAGTCCGAGTTCGCCGCCAAGTCGCGCCTGGAGCAGTCGCGCGCCGACCGCGACCGGTCGGACGCCACCGTGAAGGGAGCCGAGGCCAACCTGATCGCGCTCCAGGCCAACGTCGCGGTGCTGGAGGCGCAGACCAAGGAGGCCGAGAACCTCGCCGCCGAATTGCGCACCGCCGTCGACCGGGCCAGGCGCGACCTGACCTTCACGATCCTGCGCGCGCCCTTCGACGGGGTGATCGGCAACAAGGCGACGGAGGCCGGGGCCTACGTCGCGCCGGGCTCGCGCATCGCCGCCCTGGTGCCGCTCCAGAGCGCCCGGGTCGACGCCAACTTCAAGGAGACCCAGCTCGGCCGGGTCCGGGTCGGCCAGCCGGTCCATATCCGGGTCGATGCCTGGCCCGACCGCGACATCCTCGGCACCGTCGAGAGCCTGTCGCCGGCCTCCGGCTCGGTGTTCAGCCTGCTGCCGCCCGACAACGCGACCGGCAACTTCACCAAGATCGTCCAGCGCCTGCCGGTGCGGGTGCGGGTGCCGGAGGCGGTCGCCCGCGAGGGCCTCTTGCGGCCGGGCCTCTCGGTGGTGGTGCGGGTCGACACGCGCGGCCTCGACGAGACGAAGCCCCCGGCCCCGATCGAGCCGCACCAGGCGGTGTCGGAGGGGACGGCCGCGGGCCCGTCGGTGCGCACGGCGGGGCGCTGACCCGGAAGAGACATCGTCGAGCGCGGGATCCCCTCTCCCGTGTGGGAGAGGGGTAGGGGCGATCGAAGATCGCGCGAGGGTGGAGACGGTGCAGCAAGAGGACTGAACCGTTCCGCTGCCAGCACGACGGCCACAGCTTTACACGGAAGCGTCACACCCTCACCCCCGACCCCTCTCCCACACGGGAGAGGGGAGACGCGCCTCAACATCGTCAGGACAGGTCAAGCAGACGCGTTGACCTCTACAATCAAGCAGGCACCCACGACATGGCCGCGACCCCCGCGCCCGCCGACGCGCCGATCGACCGCCGCCGCATGGTGGCGTTCGTCTGCATGGTGTTCGGGATGTTCATGGCGATCCTGGACATCCAGATCGTCTCGGCCTCGCTCGCCGAGATCCAGGCCGGCCTCTCGGCCTCGGCCGACGAGATCCCGTGGGTGCAGACGAGCTACCTCATCGCCGAGGTGATCTCGATCCCGCTGTCCGGCACCCTGTCGCGGGTGCTCTCGACCCGCTGGATGTTCGTGATCTCGGCCGGCGGCTTCACCCTGATGAGCCTGATGTGCGCCACCTCGTCGACGATCGGCGAGATGATCCTCTGGCGCGCCGCGCAAGGGTTCATCGGCGGCGGCATGATCCCGACGGTGTTCGCCTCGGCCTTCACGATCTTCCCGGCGTCCAAGCGCAGCATCGTCTCGCCGATGATCGGCCTCGTCGCCACGCTCGCGCCGACCATCGGTCCCACGGTCGGCGGCTACCTCACCGACCTGTTCAACTGGCACTGGCTGTTCCTCGTCAACATCGTGCCGGGCATCTTCGTCACGGTCTCGACCTACTTCCTGGTCGATTTCGACAAGCCGAACCTCGACCTCCTCAAGCGCTTCGACTGGGCCGGCCTCGGCCTGATGGCGGCGTTCCTCGGCTGCCTCGAATACGTGCTGGAGGAGGGCCCGACCCACGACTGGTTCCAGGAGGAGGCGATCTTCATCGCCGCGATCGTCTGCGGGATCGCCTGCATCGGCTTCTTCTGGCGCGCGCTCACCGCCGAGCAGCCGATCGTCGACCTGCGCGCCTTCTCCGACCGCAACTTCGCCGGCGGCTGCCTGTTCAGCTTCGTCATGGGCATCGGCCTCTACGGCCTGACCTACCTCTATCCGGTCTATCTCGGCCGGGTGCGCGGCTACTCGGCGCTCCAGATCGGCGAGACGATGTTCGTCTCGGGCCTCTGCATGTTCGCCACCGCCCCGATCGCCGGGCGCCTCTCGGCCAAGGTCGATCCGCGGATCATGATGGCGATCGGGTTCTCAGGGTTCGCCGCCGGCACCTGGATCGTCACCGGCATCACCAAGGACTGGGACTTCTACGAATTGTTGTGGCCGCAGGTCCTGCGCGGCTGCTCCTTGATGCTGTGCATGATCCCGATCAACAACATCGCGCTCGGCACCCTGCCGCCGGCCCGGATGAAGAACGCGTCGGGCCTCTACAACCTCACCCGCAACCTCGGCGGCGCGGTCGGGCTGGCGCTGATCAACACCGCGCTCAATGACCGCTGGGACCTCCACCTCGCCCGCCTGCACGAGCGCTTCACCTGGACCAACCCGATGGTGCTGGAACGCCTCGACAGCATGGCCAAGGGGTTTGCGGGGCTTGCCGGCAACCCGGACGCCATGGCGCTCAAAGCCATGATGAACACCGTGCGGATGCAGGGGCTGCTGATGAGCTTCGCCGACGTGTTCCTGATCCTGACCGTGCTGTTCGTGCTGATGGCCTGCGCCACGCCGATGATCCGCCGGCCGCGCCCGGGCGGGGCGGGGGCGGACGCGCATTGACGACGCCTTCCTCGTTCCTCCCGGCCGCGACCTCATCCTGAGGTCGCCGGCGGGACGGAGGCCGGACCCCGCCGCAAACAAAGGCGCCCCTCCCCGGGCGGAGAGAGACGCCAAGTCTGCGACACGTCTCGGGAGGAGATGCGGATGCCGTCCGGGTCGCGAGACGCAGCGGACGGGATCGACGCGTGTCACCCTCATCAATACACGCGCCGCCCCAAACCCGGCAAGATGCTGGGGCATGGACCTTGGTCCGGTGGGGTTAGACGCCCGGGCTTACCGTCGGCATTGCAGCAATCCTTGCAGGCCACCGGTCTCGGCGGCCTTGCAGATCCGGTCGCGGCGCCCCTTCCCGCACCGGCCCCTCCCGGGGTAGATGTCGGGCCTCCCGCCCAGGCCGCCCGGACGACGTGACGACGCCCGCTTCCCCCGCGCCCCCGCCCGCCCCCGGCCGCCTCCGCTTCGAGGCGGTCTCGAAGCGCTTCGGCGACCATCTCGCCGTCGACGGCGTCGAGCTCGACCTCGCGCCCGGCCAGGTCTTCTGCCTGCTCGGGCCGTCGGGCTGCGGCAAGTCCACGCTCCTGCGCCTGACCGCCGGCTTCGAGAGCCTGAGCGCCGGACGGATCCTCCTCGACGGGCAGGACCTCGGCGGGGTGCCGCCGCACCGCCGGCCGGTCAACATGATGTTCCAGTCCTACGCCCTGTTCCCGCACAGGGACGTCGCGAGGAACATCGCCTACGGGCTGGAGCGGGAAGCCCTGAGCCGCCCCGAGATCGCCGCCCGGGTCGCCGAGATGCTGCGTCTGGTGCAGCTCGAACCGTTAGGCGCCCGCCGGCCCGACCAGCTCTCCGGCGGCCAGCGCCAACGGGTGGCGCTGGCCCGGGCGCTCGCCAAGAGGCCCCGGGTGCTGCTCCTCGACGAGCCGCTCGGCGCCCTCGACCGCGCCCTGCGGGAGGAGACGCAAGGGGAGCTGCGGGCGCTGCAGCGGCGGCTCGGCACCACCTTCGTGGTCGTCACCCACGACCCCGCCGAGGCGATGACGCTGGCCGACCGCATCGGCGTGATGGCGGCGGGCCGGCTGGTCCAGGTCGGGTCGGCGGCCGAGCTCTACGAGCGCCCGGCCACCCGCTACGTCGCGGGGCTGCTCGGCGACGTGAACCTGATCGAGGGCCGGCTCGGGGAGGGCGGAGCGGGAGCCTTGCGCGGCCTCGACACGCCGCTCGGGCCCTTGAGGGCCTTCGACCATCACGGCGCCGGCGCGGCCGGGACGCCGGGGCTCGCGGCCCTGCGGCCCGAGCGCCTGACGCTGGCCGGGGAGGACGGGAACGGGGGGCTCGCGGGCACGCTCCTCGACGCGACCTATCTCGGCGAGAAGATCCTCTACCGGGTCGGGATGGCGGACGGGCGGGTGCTGCGCGCCTCGGGCCCTCCCGGCACGGGTCCGGGTGTCGGCGCCCCGGTGCACCTCGCCTTCGCGCCCGAGGCCGCCTCGCTGCTGCCGGCGGAGCCCGCATGAGGGAGCGCCTGCGCAAGTCCCTGCGGCGGCTCGCCCTCCCGGCGGTGCCGCTCCTGTGGCTCACGGCCTTCTTCGGCCTGCCGTTCCTGGTGGTGGCGAAGATCAGCCTGTCGGACCCGGCGACGGCGCTGCCGCCCTACACCCCGGTGCTCGACTGGGATGCGGGGCTCGCCGGCTGGGCCGACGTGCTCGCCGCCCTCGACTTCGAGAACTACCGCACGCTCGTCGCCGACCCGCTCTACCTCGAGGCCGGCCTGACCTCGCTCGGCGTGGCCCTCGCCGCGACCGCGCTCCTGGTCCTCGTCGGATACCCGATCGCCTACGCCATGGCGCGGGCGCCGAAGGCCTGGCAGCCGCTCCTCGTCGCCCTGATGGTGATCCCGTTCTGGACGAGCTTCCTGATCCGCGTCTACGCCTGGATCGCGATCCTGAAGGCCGACGGGCTCCTCAACCAGGCGCTCCTGGGGCTCGGGCTGGTACGCGAGCCGCTCGAGATCCTCAACACCCCGGCGGCGGTGATGATCGGGGTGGTCTACGCCTACCTGCCGTTCATGGTGCTGCCGCTCTACGCGGTGCTGGAGCGCCTCGACCGCGGCCTGATCGAGGCCGCCCGCGACCTCGGGGCGAGCCGGCTCGGGGCCTTCCGCACCGTGACCCTGCCCCTGTCGCTGCCCGGCCTCGTCGCCGGCGCGCTCCTGTGCTTCATCCCGATCACCGGCGAGTTCATCATTCCGGACCTGCTCGGCGGGCCCGACACCCTGATGCTCGGCCGCGTGCTGTGGAGCGAATTCTTCTCCAACCGCGACTGGCCGCTCGCCTCGGCGGTCGCGGTGGTGCTGCTCGTGATCGTCGCCGGCCCGGTGGTGCTGTTCCGCGAGGCCGAGGCGCGCCGCCTGGAGCGCCGTTAAGATGCATCGCGCCCACCCGCTCGCCTGGGCCGCCCTGGGCCTGGGCCTGGCCTTCCTGTACGGGCCGATCCTGCTCCTCGTCGCCTACTCGTTCAACGCGTCGCGCCTCGTCACGGTCTGGGCCGGGTTCTCGACCCGCTGGTACGCCGGGCTCCTCGACAACGGTCCGCTCGTCGACTCCGCCCTCGTGACGCTCAAGGTCGCGCTGGCCTCCGCCGGCCTCGCGACCGTGCTCGGCACGCTGGCGGCGCTGGCGCTCGACGGGCGCCGGCGCTTTCCCGGCCGGCCGCTCCTCACCGGGCTCGTCTACGCCCCGATGGTGATGCCGGAGGTGATCACCGGCCTGTCGCTGCTCCTGCTGTTCGTGGGCCTCGGGATCCCGCGCGGCTTCTGGACCATCGTGATCGCCCACGCGACCTTCACGCTCTGCTTCGTCGCCGTCGTGGTGCAGGCCCGCCTGCGCACCCTCGACCGCTCGCTCCTCGAGGCCGCCGCCGACCTGGGTGCGGCGCCCGTGACGGTGTTCCGCACCGTGACCCTGCCGCTGATCGCACCCGCCGTCGTCGCCGGCTTCCTCCTCGCCTTCACCCTCTCGATGGACGACCTCGTCATCGCGAGCTTCGTCTCGGGGCCCGGCGCCACCACCCTGCCGATGCGCCTCTACAGCCAGGTCCGCCTCGGCGTGACCCCGGAGATCAACGCGATCTCGACGCTGCTGATCGGAGCGGTGAGCCTGGCGGTGCTGGGGGCGTCCGTGCTGACGGCGCGGCGGGGGCGGTGACCTCGCTCAGAACGCCTTCGGCAAGCCGGCATCCTTCAACGTGCCGTTGGCGGTATGCCGGGACTTGATCGCACCGTCGACCGTGAAGGCACGTTCAGTAAGGGGACTGAACCAGATCTCGTGATCCCCTTTGCCTTGGCGCTTCAAGACGCAGCCGGCGGCGAGCAGCAACGCCTTGACCGCCTTCGTATAGTCGTTCACGCTGCCGCAGAGATCGAAATGCGGGCGTGCCTGTGCGCGATGATCTCGATCGCCACCTCACCCAGACCAGGCTCGTTCTCTTCCAGGAGCTCCGCAGCCATGGTCGGAATACGTGCAATCAGAGCATCGGATGTGGGGGCTTCGGCTCTCAAGCCCTCTACGTCACTTTTGTCGACGTACCAGACCTCGGCGTCCACGTCATAAGCGATTTGAACGATGAACAGCGCCATGGTCTCATCCCGAAGCCTCAGGACAGAATGTCGTGGATCACGGCGGGTTGCGCAACGCCCCTGAGCGACGCAGCGCAGGTAGGCTCGTTGTGCTGGAAGGCGGACGGGCGCATCCGCTGATCGATCCGGCTCTCGCGTCGGATAGCGGGGTGAGGGCCGTGATCGTGCTGCTTCTGACGGTCTCGGCCGGCTCTGGACCGTCCTAAGCAGACTTGCGTTGGCAGGCCAAAGCTTCGTCCGCTTAGTTGCTTGGTTTGTCGCAGATTTTTGTCGCAAACCCGGCAACCACTTTTGCGAAATCTGCTTAGGTGTGCAGCCCCGGGGTGATGCGGAGCGTCGGAAGATGGGACGCCTATCCCCCCGAGCGGGTGCTCGTACCGACCGCCTTCACCTGGTCCACGATCCACTGCATGGCCGCGATGACCTTCTCGACCCCTCGCGGATCGGCGGCGATACGCGCCAGCGGGATGGTCGCCCACCCGTCTACGGCCGCCTCGCTCAAGCCGGAATCCCGGACCTCGGCGAAACGCCTCACGATCTCGCGCCGCTCCTCCACGCTGCCGAGAACCGGCTTGCCCTCGAGGTGCTTGAGCTGCAGCCACACCTTGCCTTCGCCCTCGGTCGAGAGGTAGGCCGGATTGATCGCCACACCCCTCGGCTTCAGCAGCGGGTAGACCGATCCGCTGGTGCGCCCGGTGCCGAAGACGAGTTGGAGGCCGAAGCCCTTCATCCCGTTCAGGATCGCCCTCGCGGCCGCGGCATCCGTCGCGGGGAATCTCTCGTCGCACTGCGCGAGAAGACGCTCCTCGGTCCAGCGTTCGCCCCTGGCCGGCTCCTTCCGGCCCGCCGCCTCCTGGGTCTGACCGAAGACCATCGGCACGATCGTCCGCAAGCCCTGCCCGGTGAACTGCCGCAGCTCGATCGCCAGCACCTCCACCGGCTGCATGTACTTGTTCATGAACTCGACGATGCGGCGCAGCTCCGACGGGATGTCGTCGGCGACGAACAGCAGCCGCAGCTTCCCGGATCCGATATTCTTGTCGACGTCGGCCCAGAACCGGTCGGAAGCGGTCTCCGGACCGAGGAACTCGCTCAGCACGGCATCGCCTTCCGCCTTGGCCGCGATGCAAGTCGCCTCGAACACCGACCGCATCTTCTCGGCGGTCCAAGACGCCTGAAAATTCGAGGCATAGTCGAGCATCTGCCCGACCACCTCGCGACGAAGGCGGCCGTCGGATTGCCGCTTCACCTCGACCAGGGTCGGCACGCCGTCCTGGTCGAGAAAGAGGTGGTCGAGCGACCATCGACGCGCCGCGTCCTCGTGCCCGATCGGCAATTCCTGCTGCACGAGCAGGAACCGGCGCGGATTGTCCTCGTCGATCTGATCGCCGACCAGCAGCGCGGGAAACTTCGAGAGCAGCGTCTGGAAATCGACCTCGGCGGCGAACGGCTCCGGCTGCATCGGCACCAGAGTATCTTTGTCCTGCAACACGAACACGCCGGTGCGGAGGGTCATGGGTTCCTCACCTGAAAGGGCCGTGAGCCGGGTAGGGCTGCCGGGTTTCTCAATACTCCCACTCCGCCCCCACCCCCACGGCCGTCCGTCCATCCGCCCCGGCCTCGCCCTGCACCTTGATCCGCCCGGTGACGTCGTAGGTGATGGTCGCGGCACTGTCCTCCGGCCGCGCGCCGGCGCGCACCCCGACATTGACCCGCTCACTGATCGCCCGCGACAGGCCGACCGCGGCACCGCCCTTCGCGCCGGCCTGGATGTCGAGGCTGTCGAGGCCCAAGCCCTTGCGGGCGCTCTCGAACACGTCGGGCCCGCCGGCGCCCCCGGAGAGCTGGGCCACGGCCTGCGCCAGCTGCAGGGCCTGGAACGGCGACAGGCCGCCCGAGGCCTTCTTGAACAGGAGGCGCGACAGGACCTCGTCCTGCGGCAGCGGCGGCTCGGAGGTCAGCGCGAAGTCGGGCTGGTTCGCCGGCCCGGTGACGGCGATCTTCGCCGTGACGTCGCCGGCCTGGGACTGGGCCAGGAAGTCGAGGTCCGGTGCGGTCAGGTCGCCCGCGAAGGTCAGGCGGCCGCGGGTGAAGTCGAGGCGCTGGCCGACGATCTGGATCCGGCCGCGGCGCATCGCGAAGGCGCCGTTCGCCACCGGGGCCGCCGAGGTGCCGGTGAGGCGCAAGGCGCCCCCGAGCTCCGCGTCGATGCCGCGGCCCCGCACGGTGATGCGGCCGGGCGCGTTCACCGCGAGGTCGAGGGTGGCGAGGAAGGGCGGCGCCTTGCGGCCGCGGCGCGAAGCGGCCTCGCGCTTCTGCCGCGCGGCGAGGCGCGCGCGGGTCTGGGGCGGCGCGTTGACGTGGCGGATGCCGGGGAGCGGCTGCACCGTGGCGGGCAGGCGGTCGGGCACCGAGACGTCGAGGGAGACGACGTCGACCTGGCCGGAGACCCGCGGGGTGCGGGCGAGCGGGCCGGTGAGCGACAGGTTGAGGCCGGTGATCAGGGTCATCAGCGGGCTCGAGACCAGCTCGGCCCGGTCGGCCCGGATGGTCAGGTTGCCCGGGAACCCCGAAGCCGGCTCGACGGCGACGCGGCCTTGCGCCTGCAGGATGCCGCCGTTGCGGGTGGCGGCGGTGAGGCGCTCGAACACGAGCGTGTCGCCGCGGCCGGTCACCCGGCCCTGGATGTCGGTGAGGCTCACGCCGTTGAGCGGATCGGTGAAGCTGCCGCCGGTGAGAACCGCCGAGCCGTCGACCCGCGGGGCCTGGAGCGTGCCATTGATCCCGGCATCGAGCGCGACCCGGCCGGTCAGGCGCTGGCCGCCCGCCGCCAGCAGCGTGTTGGCCAGCGCCGCGTCGACGGTGCCGCGGGTGCGCAAGGCCAGGGCGCCGCCGGCCTCGACCGGGAGCGAGCCCGACAGGGTGAGCTGCAAGCCCCGGCCCGCATTCACCGTGCCGTCGAGGCCGGCGCGGCCGTCCTCGATCCGTCCCGCGGCCCTGGCGTCGATCGGCGGCAGCCCGGCGGAGCGAGTCTCCGGCGTCACGAGGCGCGACACGCTTAAAGAATAGCGCCCCTCCGGGCTCGCAGCCGGGCCGGCGAGCGCGGCCTCGCCGTCGAGGGTGCCCGACAGGGTCAGGCTCGGGGAGGCGATCCGGGCCATGGCGAGCGGCAGGCTCCTGAGGCCGAGCCGCAGGTCGAGACGCCGGCCGATCGTGCCGTCGAGGCTGGCCCGGCCGGAGCCGGCCGCGATGGCGAGACCCGCCACCGTCACGCCCTCGTCCCTGAAGGTGATCGTCGCGGGACCCGCGAGCGCCAGCCGGTCGGCCCCGCGCACGGCGGACAGCCGCGCGAGGTCGAGGCGGGGATGTCCGGCCGGGACCAGCCGGGCGGCGCCGTCGAGGGCGAAGCCCCGGGCGCGGGCCTGGAGCGCGAGGTCGCTGCCGTCGGGCGCGGGCTTCGCGTCGAGGCGGATCGCCTCGATGGTCTCGGAGCCGGCGACGAGCTTATCGGCGTTGAGCCTCCCCGAGACCCGGGGGGCCTGCCAGAGGTCGGTGCCCGCGAGATCGGCGTCGAGGCGCGAGAGCGCGACGCCGGCACCCCGCACGCCCTCGCCGGTCGCCCGCACCCGGGCGTCCTGCCGGCCGCCGGCGCGGGACAGGGTGATCGCGGCGTCCAGGCGCCCGGCGAGGCGGGTCAGCGCCAGGGCCGAGAGGTCGTCGAGGTCGCCGGCCTTGAGCGACACCTCGCCCTCGGCGAGGCGGGAGGCCGGATCGATCGCGGCGCGGCCCGTGAGCGCCACAGAGCCGAGGGTGAGGCCGAGGCGGTCGAGCAGCCAGTCGGCGCCGCTTCGCGCGAGGTGGAGGTCGCCGGAGAGCGGCTTGCCGTCGACCCGGCCGGACAGGGCGAGCGTCCCGTCGAGGGCGCCGGTGACGTCGGCGAGGGTGGCGCGCGCGGCGAGGTCGCGGATCGGCTTTCCCATCGCCCTCGCCTCGGGGGCCGAGGCGGTGAGGGCGACGTCCGGGCGCTCCAGCGAGCCGGTGAGGCGGGCGTCGAGGCCGGCCTTTCCGGCGAGGTCGGGATCGACCGCGGCGAGGTCGGTGAGATCGACCCGGCCGGCCATGTCGGCCTTCGTCTCGGTGGCGCGGCCGTCGATCGTCGCGGTCACCGCGTGTCCGGTCAGGCGCGCGGCCTGGACGGCGTAGCCGTCGGGCAGCCGGGTCAGGCGACCCGTGAAGCGGGGCTCGCGGCCGAGCGTGCGATCGAGGGCGGGGGTGCCGAGGAACAGTTTCTCGGTCGTGGCCTCGACGTCGGCGGTGACGCCGGCCCGGCCCGGATCGCCGGAGAGGAGCGCCGTCGCGGCGACGCGGCCGCCGAGAGGCCGGCCGGCGGCCAGCGAGAACGCCGCGAGGTCGGGCAGCTCCGCCCGGAGCGTGCCCGCCACGACGTCGCGGCCGATCCGGCCGGCGTAGCGTGCGCTGGCGGTCGGCGCCTCCAGGCTCGCCGTCTCGAGATCGGCGACGCCGTTCGGGTCGATGCGTCCGGACAGGCGAAAGGCGGCCTTCGGGCCGATCGCCCGCCGCAGGGCGGGATCGGCGAGGTGGAGGCCGTCGACGTCGGCGCTGGCCGACAGGCGGAAGGACTGGCCCTCGGGTGCGCGCGGCAGCGGCTCGGCGACGAGGTCGGCGCTCGCCCGGCCCAGCCGGCTGCCCGCCGCCGACAGGCCGGCGGCGCGCAAGGTTCCGCGCAATGCCGGCGCGTCGAGGGGGCCTTTGAGGCTCGCGTCGAGCACCAGGGCCTCGAGGGTCGCGTCGCCGGCCTTGGTGACGCCGCCCTCGGTGGGAAGCGCCCGGGCCTGCAGGGTCAGGTCGGCGGCGCGGGCGGCATCGACCCCGCCGTTCAGCGCCAGCCTGGCGGTGCGCGAGGTCAGCTCGAACCGGTCGACCCGCACCGCGCCGTCGTCGACGAAGCGCAGAGCGCCGTCGAGGCGGGTGGTGCCGGCGAACACCGCCGCGAGCGGCCCCGGCATCAGGCCCTCGACCCGGGAGGCGAGGTCGAGCCCCATGCGGCGCTCCGCCCCGGCCCGGGTGATCCGGGCCTTGCCCTCGGCGCCGATGCCCTCGCCGGCGCGGAAGTCGAGGGACGCGTTCCAGGCGTCGAGCGTGCCGCGCCCGTCGAGGTCGAGGCTGACCGGCGGCAGGCCGGGCAGGTTCATCAGCCGCGCCGCGAGGCCGCCGGCCGGCTCGTCATGGGCGAGCTTCAGCTCGAGCCGGCCGCTCTCCGGCGCGTAGGCGAGCTTGATCGTGACGGTGCCGGGCTTGTCGAGCCGGCGCAGGCCGATGCCGAGGTCGAGGCCCTCGCGCGGGTCGCCGAGGGTGGCCTGTCCCGCCCCGGCGATGCGGGCGGCCTCGCCCACCACCGGCTCGCCGAGGGCGAGCTCGGTGAGCGCGAAGGCCTTGACCACCACCTTGACCGGCAGGTCGGGCAGCAGCGCCTCCTTGTCCTGCGACGGCGGGCTCGCCGAGGGCAGGGGCCGGCGCAGCACCTCCAGACGCCCGATCTCCAGCCGGTCGATCTCGAGGCGCCGGGAGAGGAGCGCGGTGCGGCGCCAGATCAGCCGGGCCTTGTCGAGCCGCAGCCAGACGCCGTTGCGGTCGGCGATGGCGACGTCGCGGATCGTGGCATCCGAGGAGAGCGCCCCGTCAACGGCGCCGATCGAGACCCGCGAGGTCGGGGTCGAGAGGGCGCGGGACAGGAGGTCGCCGAGGATCGTGGTCTCGCCCTCCGCCGCCTCGCCGGTGGCGGCGTGGCCGAGCCAGGCCGCGGCGAGGAGCGCGACGGCGAAGGCGGCGGTGAGGAGGCGCGAGGCCCGCATCTGCATCATTCAGAAGGCCTGACCGAGGCTGATGTAGAGGGCGACCGGCGGCTGCTTGAGCTGCTTGTCGGGGTTCAGCGGCACCGCCAGATCGACCCGGATCGGGCCGATGCCGGTGTAGTAGCGAAGGCCGAGACCTGCCGCTATGCGGATGCGCTCGTCGAAATCGGGCAGGGTGCCGGCGAAGGCCGTGCCGGCATCGACGAAGGGCACGATGCCGATCGTGTCGGTGATCTTGATCCGGCCCTCGATCGAGCCCTCGAGCAGCGAGCGCCCGCCGATCGGCAGCTGGTAGGGGCCGATCGGACCGACGGTGCGGTACGAGTAGCCGCGGATCGAGCCGCCGCCGCCGGCGAAGAACCGCAGCGAGGCCGGGATGTCGGCGAGGTTCGCACCGCTGACCGAGCCGAAGCCGAGGCGCGCCGCCACGATGTAGCGGGCCTCGTCGTCGAAGGCGTAGTAGGTCGAGCCTTGCGCCTTGGCGATCAGGAGGTCCGGGCCGTTGCTCAAGGACGCATACGGCGTGAGCGAGGCGGTGACGCGAAAGCCCCTCGTCGGGTCGAGCAGGCTGTCGGTCGAATCGTAGGTGACGCCGGCGTTCAGGCCGAGCAACCCGTAATCGACCCGGCCGAGCGCGTCGCGATCCGAGCCGACCCGGCCGTCGATCCCGACCTGCGCCGAGAACGCGTCGGCGAAGCGGTGGCGGATCGCGACCGTGCCGCCGGTGGCGTCGCTGAGATAGGATTGCTGGACCTCGCGGCCGATGAAGGCGCTGGCGATGAGGTCGTTGCGGGTGCCGAACAGGGCGGGCTTGACGAAGGTGGCGGAAAGCCGCCCGCCGAGGCCGTTGGTCTCGATCCCGGCCAGGCGCCGGCGGCGGGCGTAGTAGTCGGTGCCCAGCCCGAGATAGGACAGGTCGGCGTCGATGCGCAGGGTCTCGCCGCCGCCGAACAGGTTGCGGTCGGCCCAGTAGGCGCGCACGCCCGGCCCGTCGACGGTGGAGTAGCGGGCCGAGACGCCGACGATGTGCGGCGCGCGCTCCGTCACGTCGACGAAGACCGGCAATCCGCCATCCGCGTCGAGCGCCGTGCCCTCGCGCACCCGCACGCCGCCGAGCGCCTCGAGGCGCGAGACCGAGCGGCGGATGTCGGAGAGCGCCTGCGGCGAGTAGGGATCGCCCGGCTCGGCGTAGATGAAGGAGCGCACCACCGCCGGATCGATGGTCTGCGTGCCCCGCACCGTGACCGGGCCGAGTACCGCCTTCGGCCCCGGATCGACCACGAAGGTCACGTCCATGGCCCGCGCGGCGTGGTCCACCACCGGCTCGCGCCGCAGCACCTTGGCGAAGGGGTGGCCCTCGCGGCGGAACCGGTCGATCAGCGCCGCCTCGCGGGCGAGCACGGTCGAGGAGCGGGCCGGCACGTCGTCACTGACGCGGGTGAGGCGGGCGGGAACGGCCTCGGGCGGGAAAGGAACGCCGGCCGGGTCCAGCACCGCGATGCGCCGCAGGTGATAGAGCGGGCCCTGGTCGACGGAGATCCGCACCGCCACGAGGGTGCGGTTGCGGGCGGCCTCGGCGGCGCGCACCGCCGCGCGGGTGGAGGCATCGCCCCCGAGCACCACGTCCTCGATGCGGAACGACACGGCGCCGGCATAGTAGCCGAAGCCCCAGAGCGCATCGACGAGGCGGGGCGCGTCGGCCTCGGCCCGGCGCAGGAGGCCCTCGCCGTCCGGCGGCGCGTCGTTGCGCAGGCGGTAGAGGCTCGACGTGTCCTGGAGCGCGCGCAGCAGGTCCTCGTCCTCGACGCCCTGGAAGCGGATGGCGTAAGGCAGGGCGACCGGGCTCGGGGCCGGCGGCGCCTCCTCGGAATTGAACAGGCCGAACAGGTCGAAGGCCCGCGCCGGCTCCGCCGCACCGAGGCCGAGCGCGAGGCCGAGCCCGAGCGCCTTCGCGGCTCCGACCCCCATCGTTCCCGCTGACGGACGCGCTCCTCGCGCGCCGCGATGGTCGACCCGTTCCCGCATGCCCCCCGGCCGTGCTGCAAGGCGGCGCCCGACACGGCGCTGCCGGATACTCGATGGTCACGCCGGCGGCGCGCCTCGTGTCCGCCTCTCGGCGGATCCTGCCCGTCGCGGGCTCCCGCCCCGCGCCGCATCGCCCCCGTTATGAGACTTCTTACCCAAGGGTCGAGCCCAAGAGTCGAGTTACCCTAAGGTCGAGCCAATTCGTGTCCAAACCGTGTCCGCGGACCGGCCCGGTCCCGGGACAAGCTAGAGCATGGACCGGCCAGGACGAAGCCCGGGACGGCCCGGGCACGGGTCCGACCGGTCCGGGGCGGCCCGCTAACCCCCTGTCACCGGCGGCAGGATCGCCGCCGCCCGCGGCGCGCGGTCGCGCCCGCCGCCGGGCCGGCCGGCGCGTTGTGCCCATTCGTGTTGTCCCCGCTCCTCACAGGGTCCCGTCCGAGGGTTTCGTCCATGGTCCCGGTCGTGTTCCATCCGGCCTACGAGGCCGTCCTGCCGGAGGGCCACCGGTTCCCGATGGGCAAGTACGGGCGGCTCGCCGCGCGGATCGCGGCGCGCGGCCTGGTGCCGGACGGCTTCGTGACGCCCGAGCCCGCGAGCCCGGACCTGATCCGCCTCGCGCATGACGGCCCTTACGTCGAGCAGGTCGTCACCGCGACGGTGCCGCGGGCGATCGAGCGGGCGATCGGCCTGCCGGTCGATGCCGGGGTGGCGCGGCGCTCGCTGGCCTCGGCCGGCGGCACCCTGCTCGCCGCGCGGCTGGCGCTCGCCGGCGGGCTCGCCGGCAGCACTGCGGGCGGCAGCCATCACGCCCGGCGGGACGGGGGCCGGGGGTTCTGCGTCTTCAACGACGTCGCGGTGGCGGCCCTCGCCCTCAGGCGCGAGGGCACGATCCGCCGTGCGCTCGTCATCGACCTCGACGTGCACCAGGGCGACGGCACCGCCGATTGCCTCGCCGACGAACCCGACCTGTTCACCTTCTCGATGCACGCCGAGAAGAACTATCCCACCGACAAGGTGCCGGGCGACCTCGATGTCGGCCTGCCCGACGGGTTGAGCGACGACGATTACCTCGCGGCCGTCGCCCTCCACGTGCCGCGCCTGCTCGACGGGCTCCGCCCCGACCTCGTCTTCTACAATGCCGGCGTCGATCCCCACCGCGACGACCGCCTCGGCCGCCTGGCGCTCACCGACGAGGGTCTGCGCCGGCGCGAAGACTTCGTCGTCGACGAGGTGCGCCGGCGCGGCATCCCGCTCGCCGCGGTGATCGGCGGCGGCTACGCGACCGACGTCGAGGCGCTGGCGGCGCGCCACGCCCTGGTGTTCGAGGCGATGGCGGCGCGGGGATGAGGCCGGAACGGCCGAGCCGGTCGGCCGTTATTTCCACGAGACAGCCCTCGCGCACCGCATTCCGGAGGATACGATGAGCCTCATCGGCCGAATCGTCACCAAGATCCTGGGGAACGACGACCCCCGCATCCGCCCCGACGACCGCGGCACCTACAACGACTCGGGCAACCTCGTCGGCCGCCTCGTCACCAAGATCCTGCGCCGCTAGAGCATTGTCCGACGAAGCGGAGCCCGGTTCGTCGAGAGACAATGCGGCAAGATCAAAGAGCCAGGACCTCGCCCGCATCGCGGCGCGACGACACCCCCGCCGGCCCCCGGCGGGGGTGTCGCCGTTGATAGCGGAGGCGATCGGTTGGGGCGCCATTGACCGACGTGCGATTTCGCACTTGCGAAATGCGATCGGGCGACTACCTTCTGCAGTGCACGGTCGCGATGGCGTCGCGGCCCTGCAGCCCTCTTTGGGCGTTTCCTCCCTAGACTTCGGGCCGCTCGCAAGAGCGGCCTTTTTTCTTGGCGCCGGTTTCCGGGAAACCTGAGCGCCTGGGCGCGCCTTCGCCAATCCGGGCTCCGCTCGCGCGGCCCGGAACGACCCGGAGGGTGTCGCGCCGGAGCGACGCTCATCCCGCCCCTCCGCCCGCTCCCGGCCACCGCCTTTGCGCCCGCGCCACCCGCGCCACGCCCCGCGCCGCCCGCGTGTCCGGGACGGTCACATCCTCCCCGGCGAGGATCCGGCGCTTGATCGCCACCAGCGCCGGATCGCCCCAGCGCGCCAGCAGCGCCTGGAACGCCGCGTGGCGCCCAGCCTCGAAGCCGGCCTCGGTCAGGGGATGCGGCGGGTGCAGGTGGATCACCGGGGCGAGGCCCGCCGGGATCGGGGCCGTGGCGGCGTGCAGGCGGCCCTGGCGCAGGAGCTTGTCGAACCAGTGCGCCCGCGGCCCCGGATGGGCGTCGGGCAGGACGACCTCGATGCGGGCGCCGCCGTGGGCCGCCACCAGCACCGCCCCGAGCCCGGGCAGCGAGGCCCAGAGGGCGGCGTCGGCCGGAGCCCCGCAGGCGGCGCGCAAGGCGGGCACGGCCTCGCCCTGCACCCGGGCGAGGAGCCGGGCCTGGCGAAGCGGCAGGCCGAGGCAGAACAGTACGCCGTCCCGGTCCGCCGCCCGCGCCGCCTCCGCGTCGGCGCCGACTTCGCTCACGCGGGGCGCCGGCCCGGGGGACGGACGATGGAGCGGCCGGCACAGGGCGAGCGCCTGGCTCCACGCCCCGCCCCCGAGCGCGGTCTCGTAGGCGACCGGCACGAGGGTGTCGGCTCCCTCCAGCACCAGGGCGCCGCGGGGGGTGACGAGGCCGGGGCGCCCCCCGCAGGGCGCGCCCGCGGGTTCCCCGGCCTCGCGCCGGAACGTCGCACCCGCCCCGTAGCCGCCGAGGCTCCAGGCGGCGGCCGGATCGGCGAGGGACCGGTGCAGGACGGCGCGCAGGGCGGCGGGATCCGGCCGCAGTCCGGTCACCAAAGGGGCATCCCCGCCTTGAGCGCAGCGCAGCAAACCGCTACCTCTTCTGGAGCAGGGGGCGCCTGCTCGGATCGAGAATCGCAGATCGTGTCGGAACCGTCGCCGTTGTTGCCCGATCCGGACGCTCCGGCCACCCGCAAGCGGGTCAGCGTCCGCGGCCGCCTGCGCAACTACTTCTTCACCGGCGTCATCGTCGCCGGCCCGCTGGCGATCACGATCTACATCACCTGGTGGTGCATCAGCCTGATCGATGGCTGGGTCAAGCCGCTGGTGCCCTCGGCCTACCTGCCCGACCATTACCTGCCGTTCAGCGTGCCGGGGCTGGGCCTCCTCATCGCCTTCGTGGCGCTGACGACGCTGGGCGCGCTGACCGCCAACCTGGTCGGCCGCTCGGTGGTGGAGTTCGGCGAGGTGCTGCTCGCCCGCACGCCGGTGATCTCGGGCCTCTATCGCGGCCTGCGCCAGGTCTTCGAGACGCTGTTCTCCACGAGCGGCACCTCGTTCCGCACCGTCGGCCTCGTCGAGTTCCCGGTGAAGGGCACCTGGTCGATCGTGTTCCTGTCGGCCCCGGCGGGCCCGGACGTGCAGGGGGCGCTCGGGTCCGAGCACGACCATGTCGGCGTGTTCCTGCCCTGCGCGCCCAACCCGACCACCGGCTTCTTCTTCTACCTGCCGCGCGCCGAGGTGATCGAACTCTCGATCAGCGTCGACGACGCCGCCAAGCTGGTGATGTCGGCCGGCGTGATCCAGCCCGAGGACCCGCAATCGCGCCTGCAGGCGATGGCGGCGGGCCTGCGGGCCGCGCAGGTCGGGCCCGCTCACCCCGGCTCGGCGCCGATGCCGGTGCGGGATCGCCTGGACGCCTGACGTCGCCGGCAAGGCCCGTGTCGCCCCCACGGTCGGGACACGGGCCGCAATCCATCCGATACGACGCGTCGCGATCGTGATGCATTTCAGCAACGATGAGACCGGTTCGCAACGGCCGCGCTTCCTCGAGCCATTGCAATCGGCCGGCGGGACCCGAGCGCCGCCAGGCGCTTCGCCGGATTTGGTCGATTTCATCTTATAACAGATAAAAACAAGTCGTGTTTGTTTCGCCCGCGGCAGGATTGCGAGGCGGAGCGGCGCCTGCAATGGCGGACAAGGTCTCGCGAGAACAGGGCGCCCCTCGCGAGACTTCAATCCTACCTTGCGGAACTGCCGTCATGACGAAGTCGGTCGCGCGCACTCGCGCCACCCTGTTGCTCGCCACCACGATGCTGGCCCCCGTCACCGCGGCGCAGGCGCAGCCGGCGCCGCTCGAGGGCGAGATGCCGCTCGAGACGATCGACGTGAGCGGGCCCTCGGCCGGGGCCGGCCGCGGCGACACGGTCGGCTACCTCACCCGGCGCACCGCCACGGCGACCCGCACCGACACGCCGCTGATCGACACGCCGCAATCGGTCAGCGTGGTGACGCAAAGCCAGATCCGCGACCAGGGCTTCCAGAGCCTCACCGAGGCGATCCGCTACGTCCCGGGGGTGATCCCGCACCAGGGCGAGGGCAACCGCGACGACGTCGTGATCCGCGGCCAGCGCTCCAACGCCGACTTCTTCGTCAACGGCATCCGCGACGACGTCCAGTACTTCCGCGATCTCTACAACGTCGAGCGGATCGAGGTGCTGAAGGGACCGAACGCCATGACGTTCGGCCGCGGCGGCGGCGGCGGGGTCATCAACCGGGTGCTGAAGGAGGCGGACGGGATCCCGATCCGCGAGATCGTCGCCCAGGGCGGCCAGTTCGACAACAAGCGCCTGGCCGTCGACATCGGCGACCGGTTCTCGGACAGCGCCTTCTTCCGCCTCAACGGCGTGGTCGAGGAGACCGGCACCTACCGCGATTTCGGGCATATCCGCCGCTACGGGTTCAACCCGACCGGGACGATCCTGCTCGGGCCCGACACCACGCTCAAGCTCTCCTACGAGTACTTCCACGACGACCGCGTCACCGATCGCGGCATCCCCTCGCAGTTCGGCCGGCCCTACCGCTACCGCCAGAACACCGCGACCTATTTCGGCAACCCGGACCTCAGCTACGCCCGGGTCGACGCCCACATCGCCACCGCGACCCTCGACCACCGCTTCGAGACCGGCGTCCAGCTGCACAGCCAGCTGCGCTTCGCCGACTACGACAAGTTCTACCAGAACGTCTTCCCGGGCAGCGCGGTCAATGCCGCCGGCACCAGCATGACCCTGAGCGCCTACAACAACGCCACGCCGCGCACGAATTATTTCAGCCAGAACGACTTCACCTACAAGTTCGCCACCGGCCCGCTCGCCCACACCCTGCTCGGCGGCTTCGAACTCGGCAGCCAGACCGGGCTGGCCTTCCGGCAGGACGGCTTCTTCTCGACCACCGGCACGACGTCGCTGGTGGTGAACCCGCTCTCGCCGGTCTCGCGGGTCCCGGTGAACTTCCGCTACAACGGCGGCAACAACAGCCGCTACGACCTCGGCCTCGCCGCCGCCTACGTGCAGGACCAGGTCGAGATCGGGCCGCACCTGCAGCTGATCGGCGGCCTGCGCTACGATCATTTCGACTTCTCCGCGACCGACCGCGGCACCCGGGTCACCACCGCCCGCATCGACGACCTGGTCTCGCCGCGGGCCGGCGTGGTGGTGAAGCCGTGGGAGAACCTGGCCGTCTACGGCAGCTACAGCGTCTCCTACCTGCCCTCGGCCGGCGACCAGTTCTCCTCCCTGACCCCGGGCCTCTCGATCGCGGTGCCGGAGCGGTTCGAGAACCGCGAGATCGGCGTGAAGTGGGACGTCTCGCCGGTGCTCCAGCTCACCGGCGCGCTCTACGACCTCGACCGCTACAACCAGCGCTTCGCCGACCCGAACCGGCCGGGCTACTTCCTCACGACGGGACAGACCAACACCAAGGGCGCCGAGATCGGCGCCAACGGCTTCGTCACCGACTGGTGGCAGGTCGCCGGCGGCTACGCCTTCACCGATGCGCGCATCGTCAGCGGCTTCAGCTCCGGCTCGACCGTGATCCGGGCCGGCAACACGGTGGCGCTGGTGCCGTTCAACGCCCTCACCCTGTGGAACAAGTTCAGCCTGACGCCCGAGTTCGCGGTCGGCGTCGGCGTCATCAACCAGACCCACACCTTCGCCTCGTCCGACAACACCGTGCGCCTGCCGAGCGTCACCCGGTTCGACCTCGGCCTGTTCTACCAGGTCTCGGAAGGGGTGCGGGCGCAGGTCAACATCGAGAACCTGTTCGACCGCCGCTACATCGCGACGGCGGATGCCAACAACAACATCACCCCGGGGGCCTCGCGGACGGTGCGGGTGCAGGTGATCGCCAGGTTCTGAGCGACGAGTTCCGATCACCCGGTTCCGGGTCCCTATCGACACCGGTGTCCGGCCGTGCTCCCTGTCGTCACCGGCCGCAGCGACAGGCCGGACGAGGGGGGATGAGCATGCGGACGACCCGCGTTCTGGCCGGCGCACTCGGCTGCGCGCTGCTCGGCGGACCGGCCGAGGCGCGGATCACCGCGATCGAGGTCGCCTCCGTCGAGCCCTTCGCCGACGGAGCGGCCTGGGGCGAGGCGGGGGCCTACGAGCGCGTCACCGGCACCGCCCGGGGCGAGCTCGACCCCGCCGACCCGGCCAATGCGGGCATCGCCGACATCGCGCTCGCGCCCCGCAACGCCCGCGGGATGGTCGAGTACAGGACAGACCTGTTCCTGCTGCGCCCGAAGGATCCGGCCCGGGGGAGCGGCACGCTGCTGTTCGAGGTGCCGAATCGCGGCCGCAAGTTCCTGTTCAACTGGATCATGGATGCACGGCCCGCGGCGGGGCTGACGGCGATCAACGATCCCCGCAGCGCGGCGGATGCCGGCACCGGCCTGTTCCTGCGCCGCGGCGACATCCTGGCCTGGGCCGGCTGGGAGGCGAACGCGCTGCGCCAGCAGGGCGGCATGGCGATCGACCTGCCGGTGGCGACCCGCAACGGCAAGCCGATCACCGAATGGGTGCGCGACGAACTGGTGAGCGCCACCCGCGGCCCGCCGGAGGCGCCGTTCTACCTCGCCTTCGAGGCGCTCCAGGACCCCGTCCCGGAGCCGGGCGACGCGGCCTCCCTCACCGTGAAGCGCCGCGAGGCGGATGCCGCCCGGCCGGTGCCGGCGCAGGCCTGGCGCCTCGCCAACCCGCGCCAGGTCGAGCTCCTGCCCAAGGGCACCAAGCCCGGCCCCGGCACGATCTACCAGTTCACCTACCGCACGAGCGGCCCGAAGGTGCAGGGCATCGGCTTTGCCGCCGTGCGGGACGTCGTCGCGCATCTGCGCACCGGGACGGACGGGGGCACGATCCGGCACACGGTCGGCCTCGGCATCTCGCAGAGCGGGCGCTACCTGCGCGACTTCATCCACCAGGGCTTCAACCGCGACGAGACCGGCCGGCGGGTCTTCGACGGGGTGCTGACCCACATCGCCGGGGCGGGCGGCATCTTCCTCAACGCCCGTTTCGCCCAGCCCTCGCGCACCAACACCCAGCACGAGGACCACCTCTACCCGGAGAACGCCTTCCCGTTCTCGGCCGCGGCGATGCAGGACCCGGTGACCGGGCAGCGGGGCGCGCTCCTGCAGGGCGACGCCTCCGATCCGCTGCTGATCGAGGTCAACACCGGCACCGAGTACTGGCAGAAGGGCGCCTCGCTCACGACCACCGACCCTCTCGGCCGCGCCGACGTCGCGCTCCCGGACAAGGCCCGCGCCTACCTGGTGTCGAGCGGCTTCCACAACGGCCGCGCCCACCTGACCAACGCCAGGGGCGCCTGCACCAACCCCCGCAGCACGCTCAGCTCCGGCCCGGCCCTGCGGGCGCTCCTCGTCGCGCTGGAGGAGTGGGTCGCCGCCGGCCGCGCCCCGCCGGAGAGCCGGGTGCCGCGCGTGTCCGACGGCACCCTGGTCGAGCCGGGGGAACTCGGCTTCCCCTACATCCCGGGCGTGCCCGTCCCGAGCGCCGGCAACGCGGTCGCGCGGTTCCCGACGTACCTCGATCCCCGCCCCGAGGCCGGGCCGCAATACCGGCCGCTGGTGCCGCGGGTCGATGCCGACGGGCACGAGGTGGCGGGCATCCGGCTCCCCGCCGTGGCGGCGCCGCGCGCGACCCATACCGGCTGGAACTTCTACGCCGACCCGTACCCGACCGGCGTGCTCTGCGACCGGGACGGCAGCGAGTTCGCGCTTCCCCGCACGAGGGCGGAGCGGGAGGCGAGCGGCGACCCCCGCGCCTCGCTCGAGGAGCGCTACCCGGACAAGGCGACGTACGCGGCGGCGGTCGCGAAGGCGGCCGACGCCCTCGTCGCCGAGCGGCTGCTGCTGCGGGAGGATGCCGACAGGATGGCGGCGGCCGCGCAGGGGGAGGGGCCGTGAGGGCGGTCTTCCGGGCGATCGTGCCGCGGCGCCCTTGGGGCAAGCCCACCTCCCAGCCGGCGCGAAGAATGCTAAGGGCACCGGCCAGCCGTTGAGGCGGCCCGGGCTGCCCCCGAGCCTCGAACCGTGGATCATCCGCATCCGGGGTCGTCGCGTCGGGGCGTCCCGGCCGGTGACGGGGGATTTCCCCCGCCACCCCGCACCCGAGGCCCCCGCGGCCGACCGCTCGACAGACAGGATCGCCCCTCTCCCGTGACCGACGATAGATCGCCCCCCGCCGCGACGAGCACGGCCGGGGATGGACCCTCTCGGCCCGACATCGCGGCGCTCGCGCGCGAGGTGGCCCGCCATTGCGCCGCCTACCGGGATCCCGTCCCGCGGCTCGCGCTCCGGCAGGTGGCCAACACCCTGCTGCCCTACCTCGCCCTCTGCGCCCTCATGCTCTGGGCGGCGGCGCAGGGCTACGAACCCTGGGTGCTGCCGCTCGCCGTGCCGGCCGGCGGCCTGCTGGTCCGGCTGTTCATCATCCAGCACGATTGCGGGCACGGCTCGTTCCTGCCCTCCCGCACCGCTAACGACCGGCTCGGCCGGGCCTTGAGCCTCCTGACGGTGACGCCCTACGACAGCTGGAAGCGGGCGCACGCCCTGCACCACGCCTCCACCGGCGACCTCAGCCGCCGCGGCACGGGGGACATCCACACGCTGACCGTGCGCGAGTACCTCGCCCTGTCGCGCTGGCACCGGCTCCGCTACCGGCTCTACCGCAACCCGTTCATCCTGATCGTGCTCGGCTCGCCGCTCAACTTCCTGGTCCTGCAGCGGTTTCCCTCCGGCGTCGGCCTGCCCTGGCGGACCGCGTGGCGGGACGTGCTCGCCCTCGACCTCGCGCTCGTCGCGGTGATCGCGCTGCTGGCCGTCGCCGTCGGCGGGGTCGGGCCGGTGCTCTGGGTGCTCCTGCCGGTCGTCAGCGTCGCCGCCTGGATCGGCGGCTGGCTGTTCTACGTCCAGCACCAGTACGAGGAGACCGTCTGGGAGGGGCCCGAGGCCTGGGACTTCCACCGCGCGGCGCTCGGCGGCAGCTCGTACTACGTCCTGCCGCGGGTGCTGCAATGGTTCACCGGCAATGTCGGGCTGCACCACGTCCATCACCTCAACAGCCGCATCCCGAACTACCGCCTCCAGGAATGCCTGGACGGCCACGCGACGCTCGGCGAGGTCGGCCGCCTGACCCTGCGCGACAGCCTGCGCTGCCTCGGGCTGGCGCTGTGGGACGAGGAGGCCCGCAAGCTGATCGGGTTCTCGGGGCTGCGGGTCGCGGTGGCGCAAGGAGCGTGATCGGGGGAGGGGGTCGGCCGGCCCGTGACCGCCCGGGCGGGGGGCTTCGGCCCCGCCCGACCTTGAGAGCCTAGGCCACCTGGGCTAGTCCTCCGCGGAGGCGGCCGGGGAGCCGCGCGGCTCAAGGGAGGCTTCATGCCCGTGCGTCTCATCGGTGGCGGACTCGTCGGATTCGGCCTCGCCCTTTCCGCGGCCAGCCCCCTGTCCGCCGACACCCTGCCGGCGCGCAAGGCCGGCCTGTGGGAGAGCAAGACCGTCTCGGCGGAGGGCAACACGACCGCCCGCCAGTGCATCGACGAGAAGACGGACCAGCTCGCTCAAGGCGCGCTCGGCGGCGGGCAGTGCTCCAAGCGCATCTTCACCAGGACGAGCACCGGCTACACGGGCGAGACCGAGTGCAAGATCGGGCCGATCTCGGCCTCCGGCACCAGCGTGATCACCGGCGACTTCGCCAGCAAGGTCCACATGGACGTGGACACGACGCTGACCGGCATCCCCAACATGAAGGAGCCCGTCCGGCGCAAGATGGTGATCGACGCCACCTATCTGGGCCCGTGCGAGGCGGGGCAGAGCCCCGGGGACATCATCTTGCCCGATGGGAAGATCGTGAAGATGCCGCAGGTGGGGCCGCGGTAGGGGGCGGGTGACGGGCACGGGATCGCGGACGATCTCTGCCGATCTAGGTGTCTACGCCGACCCCTGCCTGTATCTAATTATCTTCCGCTTTCAGTTTGACCATGCTGCGGGCTGCGTGCGGAAGTTTCTATTTGATGCCAATGTGAACCAAATTTCCAGGCGACGTGGGCTGTGCGGGCTGGTAGCCTGACATATCCAGCCGGCAGAGCTTGGGAGAGCACCGTGGCGGAAACTATCTTGGTAAGTCCGATAGACAAAACCCTTCTTGAAATAGGGATGGAGCTTAAAGCGACCCTGCCCTGCGCTCAGGAAATAATAATATTTGGATCTTCGGAAATCAGCGAATCTCCCGGAGATGTTGATATCGCTGCAATCATTCCAGATGATATCGAAGTTTTTGATGCAACCAGCGCCTTAGCTCCGACGCTGGCAAATCTGACGGCCAGGACCGGCTTACTAATCAGCTGCTTCCCAATTAATATTAGCCATTTCAACGACAACAAATCGCAATTCATTCAGAATATACGCCTCAATGGTAGATCAATCTGAATTTTATGCAAAGCAGCGCCTGTCCGCCAACCAACTAAAAGCTGCGCTTGCTATTGAGAACGCTGGGCTCTTGGAACAAGCGGCAGCAATGCAATGGGTCGCCCTTCGAACATTTATATTTTCTCAACTTTCTCTACGAAATATCAGATATACCAGCACGCGCAAAGCACTCGTACTAGCAACATCAGACTTAGGACTTGGGAATTTTCATTCTGATCTAATGTTTGCACATCTCATTGGCACTATGGCGGAGTGGGACGAAAATTTTTCGATAAACAAGACGCAATTGAATTTACTAAAATGTAGATGCGAAAACGTCAAACGGCACTTTGAATGCGAATTTAAAGGGGATCAGCGTGGCGTTTGATGAGAAGCACTTTGAAGCGGTCAAACAGGAGGTACTGCGGCACCTTGAAGATACAGAGTCTTCCAAACTTGCTCATTGGCATGCTGCCAGAGTGCTTGAGCGAGTGCATAAATTTTATCTCGGTCTTCCTGCAACTCTTTTTTCGATTGTATTAACTTAGATTATATCGAGCCGGACCCAAGCATCCCTACCGGACACTGGTATCGTTGAAGCGCTCATTGTAGGAATCCCTGTGTTCTTGAGTTTGATTGTATCTTTGCTAAGCGGTCTCACGGCATTTCTCAACCTCAACGAGACTGCTAGTCGGCATCGCAATGCTGCAGAGAGCCTGCATGCACTGTGGCGCGACTGCAAGAATTGGGAAACAGATTTTCCCGACGCTAGCCAATGCGAAGCTGCGGTCAAGCGAGTTCAAATCTATCGTCAGCGACTGAACGAAATTAATCGTGACGCTCCACAAATTCCAAGATGGGCATGGAAGAGCGTAGAAAATCAGCGAAGGGAAGGGTCTGTCTCTTACCGCCTTGAGAAAAAAGCGGGCGATAGATGATAAAACATATGATTAAATCAAAAGTTAATAATATATATTATTTTTTCAATATAATCAATACATAATGACCGGAACAACATGTTCGATTGCTTCTATTGAGAGAAACGGGGTATGCGGTTTGCTCAGGTTTGAGCATACGATTGGTCGACGATCGAGAGAATTTCCGGTCAGCCGTCTGCCGAGAGCCTGCGCCACAGCACCAGCTTGCTGCCGAGGCGGGAGACGAACCGACCATCATCGGTCGGCCTAGTCGTCACCGGATCCTCGATCTCGCCGCTCGCGAACAGACGCTGCAGAGCCGATTTCTCGGCTGATGCGAGCGAGCCGAGCTGGGCGGCAGCCGAGTAGCTGATGTCGAATTTGGTCGCGCTCATGATACCGTCTTCACAGCACGAATATGGGGCCGTCGTGAACGCCAGTCTACGGAGTTGCCGCGCCCCGCGACACCTCCGGCGGGATACGGGGGACGGCCCTGAAGCCGCCCCCATTCCCCTCACGCCGCCTTCTTCCGCGTGATCAGCTTCACCAGATCCCGCAGGATCGCGGTCGTCTCCTTCAGCCGCTCGGCCACCGTGGCGAGGTCGCGGATGAACACCACGCTCATGTCCGGCCGCACCTTGGCGAAGGAGCGCTGGTCGGCGATGTAGCCGGCGAGCTTGGCCGGGTTGGCGAAGGCGCGGTCGCGGAAGTGCATGACGATGCCCTTCGGGCCGGCCTCGACCTTCTCGACGTTGGTCTCGCGGCACAGGATCTTGATCGTCACGATCTTCAGGAGCTCTTCCACCTCCGGCGGCATCGGGCCGAAGCGGTCGATCATCTCGGCGCCGAAGCTCTCGAGTTCCCGGTCGTTCTCGAGCGTCGCGAGGCGGCGATAGAGGCCGAGCCGCACCGAGAGATCCGAGACGTACTCCTCCGGCATGGTGACGGGAGCGCCGAGCGCGATGGTCGGCGACCATTGCTCGTCGGTCGGCAGCGCGTTGCCGGACTTGAGCGCCGCCACCGCGCTCTCCAGCATCTGCTGGTAGAGCTCGTAGCCGACCTCCTTGACGTGGCCGGACTGCTCGTCGCCGAGCAGGTTGCCGGCGCCGCGGATGTCGAGGTCGTGGCTGGCGAGCTGGAAGCCCGCGCCCAGCGTGTCGAGGGATTGCAGCACCGAGAGGCGGCGTTCCGCCTGCACCGTCAGGGTCTTGCCCTCGGGCGTCGTGAACAGCGCGTAGGCCCGGGCCTTGGAGCGGCCGACGCGGCCGCGCAGCTGGTAGAGCTGGGCGAGGCCGAACATGTCGGCGCGGTGGACGATCAGGGTGTTGGCGGTCGGGATGTCGAGGCCGGATTCGACGATCGTGGTGGCGAGCAGGATGTCGTACTGGCCCTCGTAGAAGGCCGTCATCACGTCCTCGAGCTGGCCGGCCGCCATCTGGCCGTGGGCCACCGCCACCTTGGCCTCCGGCACCTCGCGGTCGAGGAAGCGCTTGACCTCCTCCAGGTGCTCGATGCGCGGCACGACGTAGAAGGCCTGGCCGCCGCGATAGCGCTCGCGCAGGAGCGCCTCGCGGATCGACAGTGGATCGAACGGCATCACGAAGGTGCGCACCGCGAGCCGATCGACCGGCGGCGTCGCGATGATCGAGAGTTCGCGCACCCCGGTCATCGCGAGCTGGAGCGTGCGCGGGATCGGCGTCGCCGACAGCGTCAGCACGTGGACTTCCGATTTCAGCGCCTTCAGCCGCTCCTTGTGGGCGACGCCGAAATGCTGCTCCTCGTCGATGATGATGAGGCCGAGATCCTTGAAGACGATGTTTTTGGCCAAGAGCGCGTGGGTGCCGACGACGATGTCGACAGAGCCGTCCGCCAGCCCCTCCCGGACCTTCTTCAGGTCGGCATTGCCGACGAAGCGGGAGGCTTGCGCCACGTTGACCGGCAGGCCCTTGAACCGCGCCTCGAAGGTGCGGGCGTGCTGGCGCGCCAGAAGCGTGGTCGGCACCACCACCGCCACCTGCTTGCCCGACAGCGCCGTGACGAAGGCGGCGCGGAGCGCCACCTCGGTCTTGCCGAAGCCGACATCGCCGCAGACCAGCCGGTCCATCGGCCGGCCGGAGGTGAGGTCGCCGAGCGTCGCGGCGATCGCCGCCTCCTGGTCCTCGGTCTCCTCGTAGGGGAAGCGGGCGGCGAACTCGCCGTAGGTCCCTTCCGGCGGCGCCATCCTGGGCGCCGACTTCAGGAACCGCTCGGCCGCGACCTTGATGAGGGCGCCGGCCATCTCCATGATCCGGCGCTTGAGCTTGGCCTTGCGCGCCTGCCAGGCCCCGCCGCCGAGCTTGTCGAGGGCGACGTCGGCATCCTCCGAGCCGTAGCGGGTCAGGAGCTCGATGTTCTCGACCGGCAGCAGCAGCAGGCCGCCGCTGTACTGGATCTCCAGGCAGTCGTGGGGCGCGCCGGCCGCCGTCACGGTCTTGAGGCCGACGAACCGGCCGATGCCGTGATCGGCATGGACCACGAGGTCGCCGGGGGCCAGCGCCTGCACCTCCAGGATCACGTCCTGGGGGCGCTTGGCCTTGCGCTTGGGCCGCACCAGCCGGTCGCCGAGGATGTCGCCCTCCGCCACCACGGCGAGCTGGCCGGCGGAGAACCCGCCCTCCAGGCCCCAGACCGCGACGCCGATATCCTGGCCGCGCCTCATCGCCAGGATGTCGGAGAGGCGGGTGATGCTTTTGGGCTTCGGCAGGCCGTGCTCGGTCAGCACGCCGCAGAGCCGGTCGCGCGAGCCCTCCGACCACGCCGCCAGGACGACGTGGTGGCCGGCGCCCTGCAGGTCGCGGACGTGGCCCACCGCCGCGTCGAAGACGTTGACACCCTCCTGCGCGCGCTCCGGCGCGAAGTCGCGGCCGGGCGCGCCCTCGCAGTCGATCAGCTTGCGGCCCGAGACCTCCGGCACGTCGAAGGGGGCGAGGCGGGCGACGGTGGCGCTCTCGATCCGCTTCGCCCACTCGTTGGGTGACAAGTAGAGCGCGTCGGGCTTCAACGGCTTGTAGGGGGCGGTGCCGCTCTGGCGCTCCTTCAAGGCCTCGCAGCGGGCGTCGTAGTATTCCTGCACCTGGGACAGGCGCTCGGCGACCGCGTCGTCGACCTGGTGGTCGAGGACCAGCGGCACGCCGGCGACGTAGTCGAACAGCGTGTCGAGGTGGTCGTAGAACAGCGGCATCCAGTGCTCGAGGCCGGCATAGCGCCGGCCCTCGCTGATCGTCTCGTAGAGCCGGTCGTCGCGGGTCGCGGCGCCGAAGGTCGTGACGTAGCCCTGGCGGAAGCGCCGGATCGTCTCGGTGGTGAGCTGCACCTCGCTCATCGGCACGAGGTCGAGGGAGCGCAATTGCCCGATGGTGCGCTGGGTCTCGGGATCGAAGGCGCGGATGGATTCGAGGGTGTCGCCGAAGAAGTCGAGGCGGACAGGGTTCGCCAAGCCGGGCGGCGACAGATCGATGATGCCGCCGCGCACCGCGTACTCGCCGGTGTCGCGCACGGTGCCGGTGCGCAGGAAGCCGTTCGCCTCCAGCCAGGCGACGATCTGGTCGGTGTCGAGCGCGTTGCCGGGGGCGGCGGAAAACGTCTCGACGGCGATGCGGGATTTGGGCGGGACGCGCTGCACCAGGGCGTTGACCGTGGTGGCGAGGATGCGCGGCTTCTCGGCCGAGGAGCGGGTGCGGGAAAGCCGCGACAGGGCCGTCATGCGCTGCGCCGCGATGCCTGCGTTGGGCGAGATCCGGTCGTAGGGCTGGCAGTCCCAGGCCGGGACGCTCATCACCTCGATCTCGGGCGCCACGAAGGAGAGCGCGCTGGCGAAGGCCGCCGAGCGGGTGCCGTCTCGGGCGACGTGGACCAGCACCGCCGGCCCCTCCGAGACCTGGGCGAGCGCCCGGGCGAGGTCGGCCACCACCAGGGCGTCGAACCCGTCCGGCACCCGCGCCAGCGTCGCGCTGTCGCCGGCCTTCAGCGCCTCCACGGCCCTGGTCAGCGCCGCGGATTTCGGCAGGGCGAAGCGGGCGGCCGGGGGCTTCTTCGGAGTTGCGGGCGGGGCGGGGGGCTTGGGAGCGGGCTTGGCCATCGGGTCTTCAGCGGGTCTTTACGCGAGCGGGCGGGCCGGTCGAGGAACGGCGAGGGATTTCGGCGAACATATCGCTTCAGGAGGAAGCGCGGTTGCCCCTCTCCCCGCGGGCGGGGAGAGGCCACGGCCCCCTCGTCGGGGCCGTGACGAGCGGAGGCGAAAGCCGGAGCGAGGGTGAGGGGGTGGTGCCGGAGGAGCCTCATTCGGAGACACCCCCTCACCCTCGCGGCGAACCTGCGGTTCGCTGCTCGGGCTTGTCGCATCCCCTGGACGGGGACACGACCCTCTCCCCGCCCGCGGGGAGAGGAGATAGCCCGCGCCTCACCTTGAAACGTCTTCCAGTCAGGACCGCCTCACAGATCCACCGGCGCCCCGTGCTGGTGGAACGCCTTCATCCGGCGATAGACAGGCGTGTCGTAGTTCGAGGGCGCCTCGACCTCGTCGGTGATCCAGCGGAACAGGTCGCGGTCCGGCACCTCGATCAGGAGCTCGAAATCGTCGAGTTCCTCCTCCGTGAGCGTCCCGATCTCGGCATCCGCGAAGCGGCCCATGATCAGGTCCATCTCGCGGGTGCCCCGGTGCCAGGAGCGGTAGAGGGTGCGGCGGCGGCGCGGATCGAGGTCGGCGCTGGTGCGGGTGGTGCCGGTCATCGCGAGACAAATCCTCGGGCTGGTCCGGAGCGGCTTTACCGCCCGGGGCGCGGGTGCGAAACCCTCGACTGATATGGGACGCGCCGCGCCCTGCGACACCCGCGGGGCCGCAACCGCGGCGCGGTCCTGTATAGAGCCCCGACAATTCCCTCCGCACCCGTCCCGATGTCGCTGCGTCCCTCCCTGCTCGATCCCCTGTTCGCCCCCGCGACCGTGCTGCCGGGGGCCGGTCCCAAGGTCGCCGTGCTGATCGACAAGCTCGTCGGCACGCCGGAACGCCCGGCCCGGGTGGTCGACCTGCTGTTCCATCTGCCCCAGCGCGGCATCGCCCGGCAGCTGCGCGGCTCGATCGCCGAGGCGCCGCCCGGCGAGCCGGTGACGCTCGGCGTCACGGTGGTGGCGCACCGCCCGCCGCAGAGTGCGGGCCGCAAACCGTTCCGGGTGCTGGTCGAGGACCAGACCGGCGACATCACCCTGGTGTTCTTCAACCTGCCCCGCGCCCGCATCGAGAAGATGCTGCCGCTCGGCAGCCACCGCTACGTCTCCGGCCGGATCGAGCTGTGGGACGGCTTTCGCCAGATGGTGCACCCCTCGCGCATCCTCGACGAGAAGGGTCTCGCCGACCTGCCGGCGGTGGAGCCGATCTACGGCGCCACGGAAGGGCTGACCTCGCGGGCGATCGGCAAGCTCGCGGTCTCGGCCCTCGACCGGCTGCCGGTGCTGCCCGAATGGCAGGACCGGGCCTTCCTCGAGCGCCAGGGCTGGCCGGCCTTCGCCAACGCGCTTCGCACCGAGCACCGCCCGGCGGAGGCCGCCGAGACCGAGGAGGACCTGAAGACCCCGGCCCGGCGCCGCCTCGCCTACGACGAGCTGCTCGCCTCGCAGCTGGCGCTGGCGCTGGTGCGCAGCCGGATGCACCGCCCGGCCGGGCGCACCAATGTCGGCGACGGGGCCCTGTCGCGGCGGATCGAGGCGGCGCTGCCGTTCGGCCTCACCGGTGCCCAGACCCGGGCACTCGCCGAGATCCGCGGCGACATGGGCTCGGAGCGCCGCATGCTGCGGCTGCTCCAGGGCGATGTCGGCTCGGGCAAGACCGCGGTGGCGCTGCTCGCCATGGCCTCGGCGATCGAGGCCGGGCGCCAGGCCGCCATGATGGCGCCGACCGAGATCCTGGCGCGCCAGCACGCCGAGCGCTTAAGGCCGCTGGTCGAGGCGGCGGGGCTTACGCTCGCGCTGCTGACCGGCCGCGACCGGGTGGCGGAGCGCCGCGCGACGCTCGCCGGCCTCGCCGACGGCTCGATCCACGTCGTCGTCGGCACCCACGCGCTGTTCCAGGACGACGTGGCGTTCCACGATCTCGGCCTCGCGGTGGTGGACGAGCAGCACCGCTTCGGCGTGCACCAGCGCCTGGCGCTGGGCGGGAAGGGCGAAGCCGTCGACATCCTGGTGATGACCGCGACGCCGATCCCCCGCACCCTCGCGCTGACCTATTTCGGCGACATGGAGGTCTCGGTCCTCGACGAGAAGCCGGCCGGCCGCCAGCCGATCAAGACGGTGCTGGTCTCGACCGACCGGATCGAGGAGGTGACGCTGGGCCTCGAGCGGGCGCTCGCCAAGGGCGACCGGGTCTACTGGATCTGCCCGCTCGTCGCCGAATCCGAGTACGTCGACCTGGCCGCCGCCGAGGAGCGGTTCTCGGGCCTGCGCGAGCGCTTCGGCGACGCGGTCGGCCTCGTCCACGGCAAGATGCCGGGCAAGGACAAGGACGAGGCGATGGAGCGCTTCGTCGTCGGTGACACCAAGATCCTGGTCTCGACGACCGTGGTCGAGGTCGGCGTGGACGTGCCGCAGGCCACCGTCATGGTGATCGAGCACGCCGAGCGCTTCGGCCTCGCGCAATTGCACCAGCTGCGCGGCCGGGTCGGGCGGGGCTCGGGCGCCTCGACCTGCCTCCTCCTGTTCAAGGGGCCGCTCGGCCAGGTCTCTCGCGCCCGGCTCGAGATGATGCGCGAGACCGAGGACGGCTTTCGCATCGCCGAGGAGGACTTGCGCCTGCGCGGCGAGGGCGAGGTGCTGGGCACCCGGCAATCGGGCCTCGCCAATTTCCGCCTCGCCCGGCCGGAGGCCGACGGCGACCTGATCGTGGCGGCCCGCGACGATGCGAGGCTGATCGTCGAGCGCGATCCGGGGCTCAAGACCGAGCGGGGCCAGGCGTTGCGGGCGCTGCTCTACCTGTTCGAGCGCGATGCGGCGGTGAAGCTGCTGCAGGCGGGGTGAGACGGTCGTTCGTCCGCCGGCCGGACATGTCCGGCCTCCTGCTCGCGACTCACCCTGAGGTGACGACCGATCTTCGATCGGTCGTCACCTCAGGGTGAGGTCGTGGAAGAGACTCGGGTCACGGCAACCCGCGACGGATCCTCAGAATTCCGGCTCGTTCAGCACCCGCGTGCCGATGCGGCTCTGCAGGTCGATCGGGGCGCCGGTCTGGTGGCCGGCGGCATCGACCTCGATCACCGGGACGCCGGCGCCGCGCATCTGCTCGCGCAGGCGCTCGGACAGCATGCGGAAGGCGCCGCCGGCATCGCGGGGCGGGACGTGCAGCAGCACCGCGGCCGGGCGCGGCATCATCGCCAGCACGTCGTCCGCCGCCTCGAGCGAGGCGGTGACGCTGGCATAGCCCAGCTCGGCCAGTTCGGCGGAGAGGGCCCGGTCGACGGCGCGGCGGCCGTCATCGACGACGAGAACTTTTTGCAGCGCACCCATGTTCAAGCGTTAGCCGATCGCGTGCCTCTCGTGAAGGCACCGGGGCAGTAACGCCGTGAGCCGACAAAGGTTCACCGCCGACGCGGCGCCGGAGCCCGCCGAGCCGCATCGGGGAGGGCCGTGCGATCGCCGCCAAACTCCCGGAAGACAAGGTGTTTTCGATCGGTGGAGCGCAGCGGAAAATATCTCGGCGGGCCCCTACACTTCCGCGATCGCCGTGGCGACGCCGGCGAAGAGCGAGGCCCGGAAACGGGTGAGGGCCCAGTCGTCCTGATTTTCCTCCAGGGTGATACCGCGGCGCAACATGCGGGACTCGCAGGCCGGCCCGCGGAAGCTGAGGCGCCCGTCCGGGTCGCGGCGGAGCTGGATCAGGCCGGCCCGCTCGGAGGCGGCCCGCTCCGGCGCCGCGAGCACGAGGCCGACATCCTGCGCGTCGCGCCGGCCGCAGAGCAGGGCGACCTCGTCGAAGGCCACGACGTCGACGATTCCGGCGCGGCCCGGCAGGCGGGCGCTGAGGCGGCAGGGCGCCCGGTGGACGTAGGCGAGGGTGCGCAGGCGGCCCGGCACGCTGGTGCGGGAGAACCCCGCCTCCATCCAGGCCGGCGCGATCAGGTGGGTCGCCACCGGCTGGTCGAGGGCGGCCGAGAGGGCGCCCGCATCGAAGACCGGGTGGCATTCGAGGGTGGCCCCGGCCAGCAGCGCGGCGGTGAGCCCGGTGGCGAGGCCCTTGAGGTCGCTCGGCGGCAGGAGGCTCAGGATCCGCTCGCCCGGCTCGATCCGCAGCGGCACCAGGCAGGCGGCGGCGGCGGCGGTCAGCGCCTCGGCCTCGCGCCGCACCGGGACGGGGATGCCCGCGGGCTCGGGCGGGGGACCGCCGGCGCCGGGGCCTCCCCCCGGGAGCGCGAAGGTGACGAGACCGGCGGCCGGACCCGTGCCGAGCGCGCCCGCGTCGCCCCGGTGGTCGAGCACGACCTGGTCGAGGCCGAGCACGCCGTCGGGCACGTGCGGCCCGAAGGCGGCGATGAAGCGCAAGGGGAAGTAGCGCACCGCGACCCGGCACAGCTTCTCCGCCGGCCGCTCGGCCCCGAGCACGCCCTGGGTCAGCACGGCGAGGATCTGCGCCGCCTCGATACCCTGGAGCAGGCGGTCCTCGTCCCAGGTGACCGGGAGCGGGCAGGGGACGTGGCCGGCCTGCTCGATCGCCAGGAAGGCGAGATGCGCCTCGGCCATGCCGGCCATGCACAGGCCGACCGGGCTCCGCGGCGGCAGCCGCAGCTGCGACAGCCCCTCGGCCAGGCGGGCGACGATCTCGCGGGCGGCCGCGTAGGTCCAGGCGATGGCGGGCCGGCCGCACCAGGCCGGCTTGCTCGCCTGGTCGACGAAGGCGATGCGGGCGGGATGGCGGTCGGCGACGGCGGCCAGGAGGGCGCACAGGCCCATGGCGGCGCCGGGGGCGGGGGCGGGGGTCGCACCGACCGGACCGGCCGGCGCCGGGACGCGCAGGGACGACGCGTCGTCTCGTCTCACCGTCGCCTGAGCCGCCACCGCCGTCACCCCGTCCGCCTGCCGCACCGGGCATCCTGCCCCCGCATGGTTAAGGGCGTTTTAATCCTCCCGCCCCCTCGCGGTCGGCGAAGGGATCGGCTAAGGGGCCCTCGGCCGGCAGCCGGAAGGCCTTGCCTTCGCCTCAATCCGGGGGAAAGCAGGCGCCCCGGAGGCCGGGCGGAGCCCTGCGGCCGCGCTCCGCCAGCTGTCGGCGCACCCGTAACCCGGTTCCTTGGCGCCAGCATCCACCGACGTTCTTGCCACCGACGTTTCTGCCGTTTGAGGGGTCCACTCCTGATGTTCTTCGCGAATCGTCCCGCGCGCCCGAACCAGGCCGCCATCGCCTTCGCCCTGGCCGGCCTCGGGCTCGGTCTCGCGGCCGCCCCGGCGCTCGCCCAGCCCAAGAAGCCCGCCGCCCCCGCGCCGGCCGCTCCCGCCCAGCAGGCGGCGCCCGCCGCACAGGGCCAGCAGCAGACCGGCCCGATGGTCGTGCAGGTGAAGGCCGAACCGTCCCAGGCCGACTGGACCAAGGTCTGCGGCAAGGACCAGGGCAGCGGCAGCGAGGTCTGCTACACCACCCGCGACTTCGTCTCCGACCAGGGCCAGGCGGTGCTGGCCGTCGCGGTCTACGACATGAAGGGCCCGCAGGGCACCAAGGTCGTGCGCTTCCTGATGCCGCTCGGCCTGCTGCTGCAGCCCGGCATCCGCTTCACGGTCGATAACGGCCAGCCGACCCCCGGCCGCTACGCGGTGTGCTTCCCGAACGGCTGCTTCGCCGAGGCCCCCGGCCTGAAGGACGACGTCGTCGCCGCGATGAAGAAGGGCACGACCCTGAACGTCAGCGTGCAGAACCAGATGCAGCGCGAGGTCACCTTCGCGGTGCCGCTGGCCGGCTTCGGCAAGGCCTTCGACGGCGCCCCGATCGACCCGAAGGTGCTCGAGGAGCAGCAGAAGAAGCTCCAGGCCGAGCTCGAGAAGCGCTCCGAGGAAATGCGCAAGCAGCTCGAGCAGAAGGGCGGCGCCCCGGCGGCGGCGGCTCCGGCCAAGTAAGGGCTCGCGCCACCAGGATCACCCGCACCGTCTCGCCCCGGAGGTGGGACGGACCGGAAACCGAAGGCCCCGGCATCGCCCGTCGATGCCGGGGCCTTCTTCGTCGCGCCCTAGAGCCGCAGGCCGCGCGTGACCCGGTACTCGCGGGGCACGCAGATGCCGAGCGGGGTCGCGAACCGCGCGTGGAAGGCGATGAAGTCGCGCCGCAACGCGGCGCGGCGCTCCTCGTCCAGGCTCGCGGCCAGGGCCTTGGTCGGGCCGTAGCCGGTGGAGAAGGTCTCCCAGGCCGCCTCGGGGCCGGGCTCGCGGTAGAACGAGACGCCCGTCTCGAAGGCGAGGTCGAAGTCCCGGCCGAGCAGCTCCGCGATCCGCTCGGGACGGCCCCACTCGAAGGGCGAGGGCGGGTGCGTCGCGGGCGGCGGCGGCATGTAGGCCTTCATCACCCCGAACATCTCGAACACCGCGCCGTCGGGCGTCCAGGTGGTGAGAGCGATGCGCCCGCCCCGGCGGCAGACCCGCGCCAGCTCCGCCGCCGCGGCCTCCGGGCGGCTGGCGAACATCACGCCGCAGGTCGAGATCACGGCGTCGAACGCGCCGTCGTCGAAGGGCAGGCTCTCGGCATCGCCGACCCGGTAGGCGACGTCGAGGCCCTCGGCCCGGGCCCGCCCGGCCGCGAAGGCGATCAGGTCGGCGCCGAGATCGACGCCCACGACCTGCGCTCCGCTGCGGGCGACCAGGCGCGAGGTCCAGCCGGTCCCGGTGGCGAGGTCGAGGATCCGCTCGCCCGGTTGCGGGTCCAGGCGCAGCACGCAATGCGCGATGCTGTCGGCGATGCCGCGGCTGATCTCGTCGTAGCGGCCGCCGCCGGAGTTCCAGATTCCGGCCGGCCTGGCATTGTGGGGCTGGATCCCGCCGCTCATGACCACCTCCCGTTCGCGCGGGGACGCATCATCGCGACGATCGCCGCGATGACGGACAGTCGGATACTTGCAAGATCGGTGTCTGTCGCAAGACTGATCGCATTCCAAGACTGACCGCATTCTATGAGAAAGCGACCGATCTTCGTTCACATAAGTTGCACCTCGGCCGGGCCCAGGCACATGGAGAACGCGACGAGGGCCGGATGGCGCCATCCGGCCCTCGTCGCGGGACTGTTCGAGATCGGAGGCGCGCGGCCTCAATTCGTGGCGTCGCTCCGCAGGCGATACCCCCCCTCCGCGTCGCGCTCGAACATCTCGGCGATGCGGGCGTGGCGCAGGGCCTCGCCGGAATGGTCCGGCACCAGGTTCTGCTCCGAGACGTAGGCGACGTACTCGGTCTCCTGGTTCTCGGCGAGCAGGTGGTAGAACGGCTGGTCCTTGGACGGGCGGACATCCTCGGGAATCGCCTGCCACCATTCCTCGGTGTTGGCGAAGACCGGGTCGACGTCGAAGATGATGCCGCGGAACGGATAGATCCGGTGGCGCACCACGTCGCCGATGTTGAACTTGGCGAGGCGGATGACCGCGCCGGACGGCGCGGCGTCGGTCTGCGGGGCGGGCATGGCGGAGGGGGTCTGTCCGAGGGGCATGGGCGTCACATAGGCTAACGGGGGCGGGTTTGCACCGGCGCGGGGCCCCGCGCGCGGCGGAAAGCCCGCCCCCCGTCTCACGATACCGGGAGCGTCACGCCTCCAGGCCGTAGGCCCGGGCGAGGTCGGGATCCTTCGCGGCGACGAGCCGGGCGAGGTTCACGATCACGCTGGCCTGCTTCCAGGTGGCGTCGTCCTGCATCTTGCCGTCGAGCATCACCGCGCCGGTGCCGTCGGGCATCGCCTCGAGGATGCGCCGGGCGAAGGCGACCTCGCCCGGATCGGGCGCGAAGACGCCCTTGGCGATCGCGACCTGGCTCGGATGCAGCGTCCAGGCCCCGGCGCAGCCCATCAGGAAGGCGTTGCGGAACTGGACCTCGCAGGCGGCCGCGTCGGAGAAGTCGCCGAACGGGCCGTAGAACGCCTTGATGCCGTTGGCCTGGCAGGCATCGACCATGCGGGCGATGGTGTAGTGCCAGAGGTCCTGCTGCACGCTCGCCCGCTCCGAGGAGCCGGGCGTGGGATCGGCGATGACCCGGTAATCCGGGTGGCCGCCGCCGACCCGGGTGGTCTTCATGCCGCGCGACGCCGCGAGGTCGGCGGGGCCGAGGCTCATCCCGTGCATCCGCGGCGAGGCGCAGGCGATGGCGTCGACGTTGGCCACGCCCTCCGCGGTCTCCAGGATGGCGTGGACCAGGATCGGCTTCGCGACGCCGGCCTTCGCCTCGAGCTGGGCGAGCAGCTGGTCGACGTAGTGGATGTCCCACGGCCCCTCGACCTTCGGCACCATCACGACGTCGAGCTTGGTGCCGACCTCGGCGACGATCTCGACCAGGTCGTCGAGCAGCCACGGGCTGTTGAGGGCGTTGACGCGGGTCCACAGGCCGGTGCCGTGGGCGGAAAAGTCGGTGTCGCGCGCCATGGCGATGAAGCCCTTGCGGGCGTTCAGCTTCTGGTCGGCCGGGACCGCGTCCTCGAGGTTGCCCAGCACCACGTCGACCTGGGCCGCCAGTTCCGGCACCCGGGCCCGGACCTTGTCGTTGTGCGGCGGCACGAAGTGGATCATCCGCTCGAGCCGCACCGGCAGCTCGCGGAACGGGGCCGGCGCCCCGGTGGCCAGGGGCTGGAAGAAGCGGCGCGGCAGTTTCATGGGCGTGTCTCCAACCTTCCGGCACGGCCGGCCTCCCGCATCGCGAAGAGTCCCGGCCGTGACGGAGGGGTAGTGCAGGGGCGGCGCGGCCGTAAAGGGGCCGCGCCTCGGCAGATGGTCGTGCCCCGGCAGGCAGCGGGGGGGCGGCCTCATGCTTTCGAGGGGATCGCCCCGCCGGCTTACGCCCGACGCGGGGCGCGCCTCGCCTCCAAGGTCGTCTCCAGGGCGGCCCCGCAAGTCGCTACCGGTCGATTGGCGGCGGCTCGATTCGGGATTATCCTGCGGATCGTCAGTCCGGAACAGAAGACGCCGGACGCCACGTCGGTCCGGACTGATCGCCGGGCCGGGCCCGGGCCCCGTGATCTGGCGGCCGGCAGGGGGAAGTCCTGTGTGCGGGTGCCATTTCGCACCTGCGAGAGGGAACGCGGGCGCACACGAGGCGTTCATCGGGCGAGGCGGGCGGCGGAGGACAATCACGATGTCCCGAGAGATGAATCGGCGCGGGTTGGCCGGCGCCGCGATGACGATGCTCGCCCTGGGCTTCGCGATGCCGGCCGAGGCCGGCACGGTGGCGGACCGGCAGCGCTCGACCGTGCGGGCGAGCTTCACGGCGGCGGACCTGGCGGCGGCACGGCCCGAGGGGCTCCCCGCCGCCGTGCGCCTGCCCGGGGACGACCCGGCGGCGTTCCGGGCCTTCCTCGACGGCGCCGCCATGGCCTCGCGCGCGCCCTGGCTCGCCCTGTCGGGCGGCGGCGAGAACGGCGCCTTCGCGGCCGGCCTCCTGAAGGGCTGGACCCGGGCCGGCACCCGCCCGGATTTCGGCGTCGTCACCGGCGTCTCGACCGGCGCGCTCATCGCGCCCTTCGCCTTCGTCGGCGCGTCGGGGGATGCGGCGCTCGAGAAGGCCTACACCGAGACCTCGGCGGCGGACGTGTTCGAGTTCGGCGGCGGGCAGGACAGCCTCACCGATACCTGGCCGCTCAAGCGCGGCATCGAGCGCAGCGTCACGCCGGCGCTCCTCGAGGCGGTGGCGGCGGAGCACCGCAAGGGCCGGCGCCTCCTCGTCGTCACCACCGAGCTCGATTCCCTGCGCCCGACCCTGTGGGACATGGGCGCCATCGCGCAGGCCGGCGGTCCCGCCGGGCTCAAGCTCTTCCGCGAGGTGATGCTGGCCTCGGCGGCGATCCCCGGCATCTTCCCGCCGGTGCTGATCGATTCGGTCGGGCCCGGGGCCAAGCGCTTCCAGGAGATGCACGCCGACGGCGGCGCCACCGCGCCGTTCTTCGTCGCCCCGGGCCGGAGCCTGCTGGAGCAGGTCGAGGGCGCGCCCCCCGCCGACGACCGGCTGCCGGCACCGGCGATCTACGTCGTCGTCAACACCTCGCAGGCGCCGGATTTCCAGGTCGCCCAGCGCTCGATGCTGAGCATCCTCGGCCGCTCGCTCTCGGCGATGATCAAGGCCCAGACCGCCGGCGCCCTCGCGGTGACGAAGGCCTTCGCGGCCCGCACCGGCCTGGCGCTGCACGTCGCCACCATCGACCAGCGCTTCGGCCAGGTCTCGCAGGCGCCGTTCGAGCAGGGCTACATGCGGGCGCTGTTCGCCCATGGCGAGCGGCTGGGCCAGGCCGGCACCGCCTTCGACTGGTCGCCCGACACGATGGCGACGAGCTCGACCCGGCGGAGCGCGAGCAACGCGCCCTAGCCCCGCCGAACCTTCGCTCCCCCATCCACGACCTCATCCCGAGGCCGTGGATGGGGGGAGGACGACCACCCTCACCCCCGCATCAGCGTCGGCGTCCCCAACCGCGGGGTCACGCCCTCGCGCATCACCAGGCGCCGCAGCGGCCCGATGGTCGAGAGGGCGAGGAGCCCCGCGCCGCGGGCGAGGTCGCTCGGCAGGAAGGCGGTGAGCAGGCTGCGGTTGAGGGTGTCGACCGCGGTGGTGCGCAGGCGGGCGTCGAGGGCCCGGTCGCGGGCGAAGCGCGACAGCACCGCGTCCCCTCCGGGATCGCGCCCGCCTACGACCGCGTCGCGCAGCGCCGCCGCGTCGCGCAGGCCGAGGTTCAGCCCCTGCGCGCCGATCGGCGGGAAGACGTGGGCGGCCTCGCCGACGAGGGCCAGGCGCGGCCCGACCGGGCGCGGCACCGACAGGCCGCGCATCGGCACCAGGCCCCGCGGCCCGTCGATCCGCATCGCGCCCAGCATCGACTGCGCCTGGCGCTCGATCGCCCGGGCGAGCGCGTCGTCGTCGAGGGTAAAGAGCGCCTCCGCCCGCGCCTCCGCCGAGACCCAGACCAGGCTGGAGCGGCGCCCGCCCGGCAGCGGCACCAGGGTGAAGGGCCCCTCGCGGGTGTGGAACTCGGTCGAGACCTCGCGGTGGTCGCTCGCATGGGCGAGGATCGTGGTGAGCGCCTTCTGCGGGTAGGTCCAGCGCCGCGCGCTCAGGCCCGCCGCCTCGCGCAGGGGCGAGAGGCCGCCGTCGGCCGCGACGACGAGGCGGGCCGCCACGCGGCCCCCGCCCTCCAGCGCCAGCACCGTCCGGTCCGCCTCGAGGGTGCGGCCGGCGGCGTCGTGCTCGACGAGCGTCAGCTCCGGGATCGCCCGGGCGCGGGCGCGCAGGGCCTCGACCAGGCGGGCGTTCTCGACGTTCCAGCCGAAGGCGTCGAGGCCGATCTCGCGGGCGACGAAGCGGGCCGGCGGCGGGCGAAACAGGCTGCCGGTGTCGTCGATCAGGTGCATCTCGGCGAGCGGGGCGGCCTGCGGCTCCAGCGCCTCCCAGGCGCCGAGCGCCCGGAGCAGCCGCACCGAGCCGTCGAGGAGCGCCACCGTGCGCCCGTCGGCCACGGGGGCGTGGCGGCCGACCAGCGCCGTCCGCACCCCGTCGCGGGCGAGCGCCAGGGCCGCCGCGAGGCCGACCGCGCCGGCGCCGACCACCGCCACGTCGTAGAGGAGGCCTTCGGGATCGCACCCTCGGGGCTTCGGGTCGGCTGTCTGGCTCACGAAACGGGTCCTCGATCACGCGTGCGGGAGATCTGTGTCATGCGGGGCCGGTCCGCCATCCCGGCCATTGCCGCAGCCGTGTCGCCACCTATGATCCCGCCCGCAAACCAAGACCAAGGTGGGAGCGGGCGATGCCCAAGGCGATCCGGATCTACGAGTACGGCGGCCCCGAGGTCATGCGCTACGAGGACGTCGCGGTCGGCGAGCCCGGGCCCGGCCAGGTCCGGGTGCGCCAGACCGCGATCGGCGTCAACTTCATCGACATCTACTTCCGCTCCGGCCAGTACAAGGCGCCCCAGCTCCCCTTCACCCCGGGCAACGAGGGCGCCGGCACCGTGGTGGCGGTGGGCGAGGGCGTGACCGGCGTCTCGCCCGGCGATCGCGTCGCCTACGGCTCGGCCGCCGGCACCTACGCCGAGGAGGTGGTGATCGACGCGAAATCGGTGGTGCGCCTGCCCGACGGCATCGACGACGACACCGCCGCCGCGATGATGCTCAAGGGCCTCACCACCCAGTACCTGCTGCGGCGCACCTACAAGGTCCAGCCCGGCGACACGATCCTGTTCCACGCCGCCGCCGGCGGCGTCGGGCTGATCGCGACGCAATGGGCCAAGCACCTCGGCGCCACCGTCATCGGCACCGTCGGCTCGCCGGACAAGGTCGCGCTCGCCCGCGAGCACGGCTGCGACCACGTCATCCTGTACCGGGACGAGGATTTCGCCGCCCGGGTCAAGGAGATCACCGGCGGCAAAGGCTGCCAGGTCGTCTACGACGGCGTCGGCCAGGCGACCTACCCGGCCTCGCTCGACTGCCTCAGGCCCTTCGGGTACTTCGTGAACTTCGGCAGCGCCTCGGGGGCGATCTCCGCCTTCGACATCAGCCTGCTCGGCCAGAAGGGCTCGCTCTACGCCACGCGGCCGGTCCTGTTCACCCATACCGCCGACCGCGCGACCCTGGACGAGATGGCCGCCGACCTGTTCGAGGTGGTGCGGAGCGGCGCCGTGAAGATCCCGGTCCATACCCGCGCCAGGCTCGCCGACGCGCCGAAGGTCCACGCCGACCTCGCCGGGCGCCAGACGACCGGTGCGACGGTGATGCATCCCTGATAGGCTGACGCAGCGGCATCCGGGGCCATTCGCCCCGGATCGGCGGAGACGAGGACGCGATGGATTCCTACGCCCTGACGGCGACCGAGACCGATTGCCTCCTCGTCATCGACGTCCAGGCCGATTTCCTGCCCGGCGGCGCCCTCGCGGTGCCGGACGGGGACGCGGTGATCGCGCCGATCAACGCGCTGGGAAAGATCTTCAGGCACGTCGTCCTGACCCAGGACTGGCATCCAGCCGGCCACGCCTCCTTCGCGGCGAGCCACCCGGGCAAGGCGCCGTTCGAGACCACGGCGCTGGCTTACGGCCCGCAGGTTCTGTGGCCGAAGCACTGCATCCAGGGCACGTCCGGGGCCGAGCTGTCGCCGGGGCTGGCGCTGCCCCACGCCCAGCTGGTGATCCGCAAGGGCTACCGGCCGGGAATCGACAGCTACTCGGCCTTCCGCGAGGCCGACCGCACAACCACGACCGGGCTCGCCGGCTACCTGCGCGAGCGCGGCTTCACCCGGGTCTTTCTGTGCGGGCTCGCCACCGATTACTGCGTCGCCTGGAGCGCGGTCGACGCGCGGGCGGCGAGGTTCCAGGCGGTGGTGGTCGAGGATGCCTGCCGGGCGATCGACCGCGACGGCTCGCTCGAGCGCGCCTGGGGCGACATGGCGGCGGCGGGGGTGGAGCGGGCGGAGAGCGGGGCGATCGGGGGATGAAGCCCGGTCGGACCACGGAGACGCCGGCATCGGACCAACAGCACTGATTGTGCCGGAAAAGACGCGGGGCTTCTCCTCTCCCCGCGGGCCGGGAGAGGCCTGAGCTCCGAAGGGGCTCAGGAAGCCCGCGCAGCGAACCGCAGGTTCGCCGCGAGGGTGAGGGGGTGTTTCCGGAAGAGCCTCACTCGTCGGGCCCCCCTCACCCTCGCTTTCGGCTTCGCCTCCGCTTGCTGCATCTCCTGGCCGGAGACGCAGGCCCTCTCCCCGCCCGCGGGGAGAGGAGAAATGCACACGAATGGCGTGTCCTACACCGCCACCCCGTGCAGGTCGTAGGCATCCGCCGACTCGATCTTCACCGTCACGATGTCGCCGACCCGGACCGGGCGGCGGAAGGCGACGTGGACGTTGCCGTCGATCTCCGGCGCGTCGTATTTCGAGCGGCCCTTGGCGACCGTCGGCCCGGCGGCGTCGATGATGACCGGCAGGCGCTTGCCGACCTTGGCCTTCTGCAAGCGGAGCGACACCGCCTGCTGCGTCTCCATGAACCGGCGCTGGCGCTCGGCCTTGACCGCGTCCGGCACCGCCTCCGCGACTTCGTTCGCCGGAGCGCCGCGGACCGGCTCGTACTGGAAGCAGCCGACGCGCTCGAGCTTGGCTTCCTTGAGCCAGGTCAAGAGTTCCTCGAACTCGGCCTCGGTCTCGCCCGGGAAGCCGACGATGAAGGTCGAGCGGATGGCGAGATCGGGGCAGGTGGTGCGCCAGGAGCGGATGCGCTCCAGCATCTTCTCCTGGTTGCCGGGGCGGCGCATGCGCTTCAACACCGCCGGGCTCGCGTGCTGCAGCGGCATGTCGAGGTAGGGCAGCACCTTGCCCTCGGCCATCAGCGGGATGACCTCGTCGACGTGCGGGTAGGGATAGACGTAGTGCAGACGCACCCAGGCGCCGAGCTCGCCCAGTTCCTTGGCGAGGTCGTAGAACCGGGCCCGTACCTCGCGGTCGCGCCACGGGCTCGTGGCGTAGCGGGTGTCGATGCCGTAGGCGCTGGTATCCTGCGAGACGACGAGCAGCTCCTTGACGCCGGCCTTCACCAGCTTCTCGGCCTCGCGCAGCACGTCCGCCGCCGGGCGGCTGACGAGGTCGCCGCGCAGCTGCGGGATGATGCAGAAGGTGCAGCGGTTGTTGCAGCCCTCCGAGATCTTCAGGTAGGCGTAGTGCCGCGGCGTCAGCTTGACCCCTTGCGGCGGCACGAGGTCGAGGAACGGGTCGTGCGCCGGGGGCACCGCCTCGTGGACCGCCGCCACCACCGATTCGTAGGCCTGCGGCCCGGTGACCGCGAGCAGGTTCGGGTACTTCTCGCGGATCTCGTCCGGCTGCGCGCCCATGCAGCCGGTGACGATGACCCGGCCGTTCTCCGCCATCGCGTCGCCGATCGCCTGCAGCGACTCGGCCTTGGCCGAATCGAGGAAGCCGCAGGTGTTGACGATCACCACGTCGGCGCCGTCGTGCTTGCGGGCCAGCTCGTAGCCCTCGGCCCGCAGGTGGGTGAGGATGCGCTCGGAATCGACCAGGGCCTTGGGACAGCCGAGGGACACGAAGGAGATCTTTGGGGCAGGTGCGTTCATGGCGGGGGCGGGAATGCGGACCGGCCCACGGCCAAGAGGGCAGCGAGCGGGATCAAGGATTTAGGGAAGGGTGCTGGGGCAGGCCCATAGCACGGGGGAGGGCGGGCGTCACGGGGCGGGCTCGTCGCCGCCATCTTGGCCCGACGGCCGGCTTCCGCTGCGGCCCCGGCCTCCGCTATCACGGCGCCATGTGGAGCCGCCCCGTCCCCCCGCTCGATCCCGCCGCCGCGGCCGCCCGCCTGCGCGGTCGCCCCGGCCTCGCACTCCTCGACAGCGCCATGCGGCACGACACCCTCGGGCGGCACTCCTACCTCGCCGCCGACCCGTTCGGGTCGTTCCGGGTGCGCGGCGGCCGGGCGTTCTGGAACGGCGCCCCGGTGCCGGGTGCCCCCCTCAACGCGTTGCGCGCCGTGCTGGCGCCGTACCGCACCGAACCGGACTCCGACCTGCCGCCGTTCCAGGGCGGGGCGATCGGCACCATCGCCTACGATTTCGGCGCGAGCCTCGAGCGGGTGACGCCGCCCGCGCGCCGGGCCGGCCTCACCGACGACCTCGCCTTCAATCTGTACGCCACGATCGTCGCCTTCGACCACCGGGCCGGCACCTGCCGGTTGATCGCCACCGGCTTCCCCGAGACCGACCTGGCCGCCCGCGCAAGGAAGGCCGCCGCCGACCTCGACGCCCTGGAGGCGGCCCTGGCAGCCCCCGAGCCGACGCCGGAGGCCGCCCCGGTCGCAGCCCTCGCCTGGCGCTCGAACTTCACGCCCGACGCTTATGCCCGCGCGGTCGAGCGGGTGCGGGACTACATCCGGGCCGGCGACATCTACCAGGCCAACATCGCCCAGCGCTTCGAGGCGGCCCTGCCGCCGGGCTTCGACGCCTTCGCGTTCTACCGCCGCCTCAGGGCGCGCAACCCGGCGCCCTTCGCGGCCTATCTCGAACTCGACGGTCTCACGATCGCCTCGTCCTCGCCCGAGCGCTTCCTGCGCCTCGACGGCCGGCAGGTCGAGACCCGGCCGATCAAGGGCACGGCGCCCCGCTCCGCCGACCCGGCCGAGGACCGGGCCCGGGCCGAGGCGCTTCTCGCCGACCCCAAGGAGCGGGCAGAGAACGTGATGATCGTCGACCTGCTGCGCAACGACCTGTCGCGGATCTGCGCCCCCCACAGCGTCGCGGTGCCCACCTTGTGCGGGCTCGAGACCTATGCCGGCGTCCACCACCTCGTCTCGGCGGTGACCGGCACGCTGCGGGAGGGCGCGGACGGGATCGATCTGCTGGCCGCGACCTTCCCGGGCGGCTCGATCACCGGGGCGCCGAAGCTGCGCGCCATGGACATCATCACGGAGATCGAGGGCGATGCCCGCGAGGCGTATTGCGGGGCGATCGGCTGGATCGGCTTCGACGGGGGTCTCGACACCAGCATCGCGATCCGCACGGTGATGATCGACGGGACCCGCGCCGTGCTCCAGGCCGGGGGCGGGGTCACGCTCCTGTCGGACCCGCACGCCGAGTACCGCGAGACCCTGACCAAGGCCGAGCGGGTTTTTTCGGCCTTCGCGACCGGGGAGGATGCATGATCCTCGTCATCGGTAGCGACTGCCTGCAAAAGATCATGCTCCGCAGATAGTTGAGTGCCGCCAGAGTGTTAAGCCGGGGCCGACCGTGCTACAACGGTGTGCCACTCATGCTCTACAGGCTCGTTCGCCCGGTGAAGCGGCCAGACTCCTCCGTCCCCCAGTTCGTCCAGCGCATCCCGACCGACATCCTCCCGCTCGTGGCCGGCCGTGCGCTCAGCTTGCCGCTCGGAACCGAGACCGTCCTTGTCCGCGTGACACCGAAGATGCGGAGCATCCGCTTCTCGCTGCGCACCCGCGATCCCGCCGAGGTGAAAGCCCGGCAGGGGCAGGTTGCTTCGGCACTGGAGCGGCATTGGACGGCTCTGCGCAACGGGGCGCCCACGAGCCTCAACCACCGCCAGGCAACAGCCCTTGCCGGCAACCTCTACCGCTCGTGGGCCGACGCTGGGGCGGACCGCACCCTTGCCGTCCAGCACATGCCAGATGGGAGCTGGGCTCGCGTCCGGGCTACGCCGGAGGAGGAGGCAGCGGGCTTCGCCTCAGCACGGGAGAAGCTGGAGCTTGCTCTGGAGAGTGGCGACCCGTCCGCGCTTCAGACCCCTCTCGGGCCGCTGATAGACCGCCTGTTGCGGGATCACGGCATCGGCAGCGTGGACGACGACACGCGGCTCTTGCTCCTGGAGACGTTCGGCTTAGCCTTGCGCGACGCCTTCGCTTCCCGGGAGCGGAACGCCGAGGGCGACTACAGCCCCGATCCCAAGGCCGCCCGGTTCCCCGAGTTCGAGCCGCCGGCCCGCACCAACCGCCCCGCTGATGCCGCGCCGCCCAAGACCACCCTATCCGGCCTCGTTGCCGATTGGTGGGCGGAGCGGAAGGCGGCGGGAACGAAGCTAGGCACCTTCGAGAGGTACCGCCAGGCCGTGGCCAATCTCAGCGCCTTCCTCAAGCACGATGATGCGGACCGTGTCACCGTCGAGGATGTGATCCGCTTCAAGGACCACCGCCTCGCCAGCATCAGCCCGCGCACCGGGAAGACGCTCTCGGCGCAAACCGTGAAGTCCGGCGACCTGAACGGGCTCAAGGTCATCTTCGGGTGGGCCGTCGCGAACAAGCGACTCGCGAGCAACCCCGCCAAGGACGTGACGCTGAAGCTCGGCAAGCCTCAGAAGCTACGGGGGAAGGGCTTCACCGACGAAGAGGCGAGCGCGATCCTGAGGGCCGCCCTGGACTACAAGCCGCCGCGCGGGGAGGGGGCCCTGGCCGCCGCCGCCAAGCGGTGGGTGCCCTGGCTCTGCGCGTACAGCGGCGCACGCCTCGGTGAGATGTGCCAACTTCGGAAGCGGGATATCCGACAGCACGGCCCGCACTGGGTCGTCACCATCACGCCTGATGCCGGCACGGTGAAGACCAACCAGGCCCGGGAGGTCGTGCTTCACCCTCACCTCATCGAACTTGGCTTCCTGGAGTTCGTCCAGAAGGCACCGGCTGGCCACCTCTTCGTCAAGGAGGCCGCGGACGGGACCATCTGGAAATCGCTAGGCAGCCTCAAGTCCCGCATGGCGCTCACCGTCAGGGCGACCATCACGGATGCGAACGTGGCGCCGAACCACGGCTGGCGGCACCGCTTCAAGACCATCGGGCGGGAGGCGGGCATAGACTGGCGCGTGCTCGATGCCATCCAAGGCCACGCCCCGCGGACCGAGGGCGAGGGCTACGGCGAGGTGAGCATCAAGGCGTTGGCGGATGCCATGGCGAAGTTCCCGAGGATCGACGTGAGGTAGTGCGTCGGGTGGTCGGGGCGCCTCAAGCCCGCCGGAGGGCTCGCACTGCGCGGAGAGGAGCCGCCACGAGGTTGAACAAGGCGCCGACCGTGAGAACGAGAACGATCGAGAGGAGCGCCCCGAAGATGTGGATGAAACGCACGCTAGTGCCCTTTTGGCTTGGCTTCAGGCCGCATCGAGCAGGCGGCCGGGTTTGGCGGTTGAGAGGCGCCGCAAACGAGGCGGTAGTGAGTCCCGACCGGGAGCGCGTATGCCCACCGGAACGCTTCCGGCTGCCTCCTCGTTTGCTTCAGGAGCCCCGCAAGGGGGCAGGCATAAGCAGGAGCGCAACATGGCAGTCGATAAGGATCGCGTTGAGGGCTCAGCCACGAATTTGGGCGGCAAGGTCAAAGAAGGCGCGGGCAACCTAACAGGTGACGAGAAGCTCAAGAACGAGGGCATTGCTGACCAAGTCAAGGGCAAGGTCCAGAACGCCGTTGGTAGCGTGAAGGATGCCCTCAAGGGCAAGTGAGTAGGCCTTGCGATATTCCCTCTCGCGTGTCGGATGCGGCATGTGAGAGGGTGCCGATTAAGCCGTAGGGGTCACAGATTTCTGACCTCACCCTCGTGCGGGCGGATCAGAGTTTCCCCCCGTACCCCGGCCTGCCCATTCCCTCCGCGGCGAACGTGAGCCCAGTCGGGGGTCTCTCCGGGAGGCTGCCGCCGAGCCGGCGCAGCGCTGCAATGAGGCCCGCCCTCCCGCGCCTGGAGGAGCACCGCCGCCTCGCACCTAGGGCCACCGCTAGGCCTGCCACCCGGCCCGACCTTAGGCTGTCCTCCCGCCGTACCACCGAGCCCCGTCATCCGCCGAAGCGCCGAGCTTCCCGCCGGGCCCCGCCATCGATGCTTTTTGTCCGCAAGGGTATACCGTAGCGGACGGCCAAGAAGTTGTCCGAAAGCCCGTCCGCTAGGGTTGACTTCGGCCTACGGACAGCCATTCTTACGGACAAGGGCCATTCGGACAGGCTTGCCGCTCACATGCAGACGATCCTCTATGCCCGCGTCTCGACCGCGGACCAAACCCTCGCCCACCAACGCACACAGGCCGAGGCGGCAGGCTTCACGGTTGACCAGGTGGTCGCCGACGAGGGGGTGTCTGGCCTCACCACCGCGCTTCAGGATCGTCCTCAGGGCCGCCGCCTGTTCGACATGCTGCGCCGAGGGGACGTGCTGGTGGTGCGGTGGGTGGACCGCCTGGGCCGCAACTACGGGGACGTGTGCGACACCATCCGAGAGTTGATGCGGAGGGGCGTCATCATCCGCACCGTCATCAACAGCCTCACCTTCGACGGCGCCACCAAGGACCCGATGCAGCAAGCCGTGAGGGACGCCTTGATTGGCTTCATGGCAGCCACGGCGCAGGCCCAGGCGGAGGCCACGAAGGAGGCGCAGAGGGCCGGCATAGACCACGCCAGGGCCCGTGAGGACGCCTACCGGGGCCGGAAGCCCAGCTTCACGCGGGAGCAGTTCGAGGCCGTGCAGGGGGCCTTGGGCCAGGGCCAGGGGGTCTCGGAGGTCGCCACCGCGACCGGCCTGAGCCGGCAGACGGTCTACCGCATCAAGGGCAGCCCTGCGGAGGCTGAGGCGGCCCTGGCGCGGTGGGAGGCTTGAGGGCAGCAAGTGGTGGGCCGAGCTTGTTCGGGGGAAAGCTCAGCCCACCGGCCGCACTGACAGGGGAAAGCAGCGCAGCGGCACCTCTTCGCACGCCATTGCCTTGCACGCAATCTGATTTGACACAGTGCTAGTTGAGGTATTCTTGGCAGCCGTTGGCGGGGCTGACGCTGATGAAAGCCGAGACGGTTCCTAGCGCTCCTGCCGATTTCCGGTATGGTACCCTTGAGACGACCTTCACCTTTGGCACTGGGATACCGCTCGGAACGCAATGCCTCGTTACCGCTTCAGCCTGATAGTCAACGACCGCTGCGTTGAGAGCGGCATAGGTATTGAGCTTGCCAACGAGAACGCTGCGCTCGCCCAGGCTTGGCACATAGGAAGGGCACTCCTCAGCTTTCCTAATCGTTGCGACGCTTGGCTCAAGGGTGTGCTCATAATCGAAGCCGAAGACGGGAAGGCGAGCTTCGCCCTCTCGATGGCGGATATCGCGGGCAGGTGTCTGGGCGCTGGGCTGCACTGAGGCGGCACCCGGAATACTCAGAGCGACAGGCCGGGGCACAACGGGAAGCTGTTCAGACTGCGCCGGCCCGGCCTGCCTATCGTACGAGGTCGCGGGGGCGATGCTCAAAGCGACCCGGGGGCCAATATCATGGCGCGTGCCAGGGAGAACCGGGCTGGCACCCTCCAGACAGCAGAACGCCCGCCGGAGGGATAGGACCTTGGCGGGCGAGCTTCCTAGATGAACAGCTGATGGCTAGTAACGTCGGCCCCAAAGGTATGTTCCCCGGCGGTATCGCACGAAGAGCACGAGATAATTGGTCCTAGGCGTTGGGCGTCGGGCTCTGCGCTGGGTTAGGCTTCGGGCGGGCAGCGTCGCGGCGCTTCAGCGCGGCGAGGACGGCATGGCGGATGAACTCGGCGCCTCAATGGAGATGGACCACCCGACGCCACGGGGGGATTGGGTCTTGGACCACCACGGCGGTGAAGAGGGCCCCGGCACGGGTGGCGGCATGAAGCCTCGGGGTGGCCGCTGGTCCGCCCTCCGGGTGAGCTGGGTCGTCGCTAGGATGGATTGAAGCAGAGGCGGCCTGGGCGCGGTGAGAAGCCTCAGAACCCAGGGAACATGGGTGGGGCGTATGGGCCCTTAGCGCCAACCCCCTCACTGATTCGGAAGACTCCGCTGTAGCTGTATGAGTTCCTGAAGCACCTTTCCCCGAGGGCCGCCTGGCTCCTCCCCGAGAGAGCATCCACCACGGTGCGAGATGGTGAGGGAAAGCTTGTGCTCCGTGTGAGGCTCACGCTAACTTCGGAATGGGAGCCTGATGCAGCAGAACGCCCGCCTGAGATGCCCACCTAGGGGCCGGGCACCCAGCGGCAGGCCAGGGCACAACGGGAAGCTGTTCAGACTGCGCCGGCCCGGCCTGCCTGTCGCGTAAGATCGCGGGGCCGATACTCGAAGCGACCCAAGGGCGGTAGCACGGGCCGAGCCAAACAGAAAGGCCGGTAAGATGATGGTTCTTCAGTGCCGCCACCATCCTCAAGCATCTGGGCATCCCTTGTCACGATCGACAGCAACGAGCGAGCGCAAAGCCCGCCAACACTACCAGTAAGCGCCACCCCAGAGGCTATCGCGGACAGGCTCTCACCGATCAGCCACGCCCCTGCCGCCAATCCCGCCCCGAGTGCTGCCATAGAGACGAAGAACATCTGCGCCCGCCCTCTCCCGAAGAAGATAAGCGTCGGGGCGGCTCAAGGTTCTCGGCCACGCTACCTCATGGTTGGCGAGCTGTGAAGCTGGGGCGACCTAGTTAAGGTTTGCAGGAAGCGGGCCGGGTTGCCCCCTCAGAGATCCGAGGCCCGGCCCGCGTGTGACGCCAGCCGAGAGGCCGTGAGGCGGCTGTCACAGCCGGAGCAATGCTCTACCGCTGGGTCGGTTCCGGGGCGGCCCGGGGAGCGTCCCTCCCCAGACAGCAGAACGCCCGCCGAGAGGGATAGGACCTCAGGCGGGCGGGCTGTCATATCGAGCGGCTGGGGGAACCGGCTACTGCTTTGGCAACGTAGGTTTAGGGTCGCCGGTTCCGGTCCCTGGACCTACTTGCCGCCGCCGCCTTGCGGCACGGCACGCTCCGGCTGGCTGGCGTTGCCGCCCGTAGCCGAGTTGGTCTGCACCGTAGAGGCGCCCGTGGCACCCGGCGCGATCGTCACGTTGGGATCGGAGCCGGTATTGCCCGGCGAGGGTGCGACGGTTCCGGTCACGCCCGGGGCAACGGGAGTTGTCGGGGCGGTGGGACTAACGGTCGTCTGGGCAGAAGCCGCGCCGCTAAGGGCTAGAACCGCGGTGAGGCCTAAGAGCATCGAGCGCATAGTGGTCTCCGTTGAGAATTCTGGAGGACCAACGCGGCCGACATCGGGAAGTTCGACTTGATTGAGCTTCGGGGTAGCTGCCCACTCAGACAGCAGAACGCCCGCCGAGAGGGATAGGACCTCAGGCAGGCGAGCTGTCCTGCTAGGCGATTAGGGGAATCGTCTGCTGGTCCGGCAACGTCGGTCTAGCGGCGCCGGTTCCGGCTATGCCTGCGGTTGGTGTGCAGGGTTCGGATCTTCTGCCCTAGGCGGGGTCTCCTCGCCCACCCAGAGGCCCGCAAAGCTCAGCGTCGCCGTATAGACGGTCAGATTGCTCTCGTTGCGGACAAGCACCGTGAAGGCCTGCCGGTCGCCGTCCTTCGGGATGGCATCGCGAGCGATTGAGGGGAGCACCACCATCGCCTCGTTCCTGATGGCATCCCGGTCGCGACACTCTGAGCCCACGTCGTCCCGGTCGAGGCCCTGCCCATCGTGAACGTCGAAGTAGTAGCGGGCCATGGCCATCCTCTGCGCTGGGCACCCAGGCGGCTAACTCGCGTGGGCTTCGAGCGTTCGGCGTGGTGCAGCCGAGATGGCGGGCGGTAGGCTAGGCGTCGGGCTTTGGGTGCGGCAGCGGGTCGGGCTTCGAGCGGGCAGCCTCGCGGCGCTCCAGCTCTGCAAGGACGGCATCGCGGATGAACTCGGCGCGACGGTTGGGTCCATCCCACGGCGGCCAGAGAGCCGGCATCCGGCATGAATCCCGGGAGTACCCACCGGCCACCGCACCACCCCCTGAGGCCCACCCCGCCACCAACATGGCACCAGGCTAGGTGGCGAGGGAATGGGGACGGCAATGGGCACCCGCCGGCAACCACCCTACCAACCCCCATGACATCGTGCCGGAGGCATCTCAGGGTGGCCCCGTGACCACTACCCCGTAAGCCCCAACACTTAGCTACCAACGCCACCACCACCCAAGGGAGGGCAGGGCCAGCATGGGACAGGGATAGGTCACGGGCTGACACTCGGGAGCCACCAAGGGCACCATGGGAGGCACCATGGGGCAACCACGAGGGCCAACATGGCAGCCACCGGGGCTTCCCACCAACCCATGAGATACCCACCCTGACAACTCCGAGGAGGTCATGGGAACCCTCCCGACTTGGCTCCCATGTTGATACCCAGGTGAGCCCGAGGAACTCAGGGCACCAACTACCCCCCCCTCAACACCTGGCACACATAGGACCCCATACAGCCCCAACATACGATCCGTTCTAGGCCGGCACCTAGCCACGTGAGGGCCCGCATATACGAAGGAACGGCCCTGGAGCCCGAAGAAAATTCCGGGTGCAGGCTGTTTCACTGTAAAAAATGCTTGCGGCGCCCGGCTGAACGTGGGATATGGGCTGTCGCGAAATGGCGCGACCCGCCTTTGCCTGCGCTTCCAAATCTATCGGACCCTCTGACGGTGGGGGAAACTCGCATGGGCGAGCGGACTGCTATTGTCCCGTGGCTCGTGGCCGCCCGATGAAGCCAAAAAGCGCGGATGCATTTCAACAGTCACGATCATGGAGCCTGGATTGATGCACTCAGACATTGCTGGCTATCGCTCAGAAGCCCATTTGGTTGGGCGGGCTCATCCCCTTTGGGACCGGCAAGTTAGCTTAGAACAGAGAATGCGCCCCTTGTTCGAATTATCCCCTACAGCAATGAGGGGCACACCTATAAGCCAAAGCAGTGTCGGGGAGGTGTTCCGCCGCGGTCTTGCTCGCGCAAAGCATGGACATTCAGTGCGTTTCTATCGACCCACTGTCATTCCGCCGAGGGCGTGGACAGCCGAAGAGGATGGCGGCTACTGGACTCTTGACCCGTTTTATCCGCGTTGCCCGCCACTTGGCCCTAGATTTGGGGGAAGATCAGACATTGTTGCGGCTGCACTTAATTCCTTCCAGGCGGTCCCCTGGCGCATCAATCAGCGTGTCTTGGCGGTTGTATCAGAGGCAAAGCGCTTTGGACTAGAGATGCCTGGGCTGCCGCAAGAGGACCTAGCAGACCAGGAGCCTCCGATAGATAGCCCCGAACGTTATGAGCAATGGCAGCGCTGCGAGGTTCTTGCCGCTGCATATGAGTACGCGGGGTTCGATCGCTTCTATTTTCCCCATGCATTGAATGTGTGGTCTGTGACCTGCTCCCCTGATTTCCTGCCATCCGTAAGTTGGGTCCATCGGGATGGAGATGGACCATGCGCAAGAGCCGGTTTTGCGAGGAGCAAATCATCGCGGTGCTCCGCGAGCATGACGCGGGCGTGAAGACCGCCGATCTGTGCCGGAAGCACGGGATCAGCGATGCGACACTGTACAACTGGAAAGCCAAGTACGGCGGTCTGAAGGTGTCCGAGGCAGCGCGACTGCGCACCCTGGAGGATGAGAACCGGCGGCTGAAGAAGCTGCTGGCCGAGGCCGTGCTCGACAACGCGGCCCTGAAGGATTTGCTGGCAAAAAACTGACCACGCCCGCCGCACGGTTTGCTGCTGTCGAAGCCGTGATCAAACATCACGGCTTCTCGGAACGGCGTGCGTGCGGGCTTCTCGGGGTAGACCGCTCGGCTTTCCAATATGAGCGCAGGCCCGGCACCGATGACGCGCTACGAGCTCGGCTGCGCCACCATGCGGGCGAGCGCCGCCGGTTCGGCTACCGGCGGCTGGCGATGTTGCTCAAACGGGAGGGGGCGTGCGTGAACCTGAAGAAGGTCTACCGGCTCTATCGAGAGGAGAAGCTCACCGTGCGCCGTCGCGGCGGACGCAAGCGAGCACTTGGGACCAGAGCACCGATGGTGATCCCACAGGAGGCCAACCAGCGCTGGTCATTGGACTTCGTCAGCGACGCGCTCGCCGACGGGCGGCGCTTCCGCGTCCTGAACGTCGTCGACGACCACACCCGCGAGGCGCTGGCGACGGTGGTGGACACCTCGCTCTCGGGCCTGCGCGTCGTGCGCGAGTTGGACCGGCTCGTTGCCGAGCGTCGTTTGCCTGCCATGGTGGTGAGCGACAACGGCACCGAACTCACCTCGACCGCTGTCCTGCGCTGGGCTCAGGAACGAGGCGTTGAATGGCACTACATCGCGCCGGGCAAGCCGATGCAGAACGCCTTCGTGGAGTCGTTCAATGGGCGATTGCGCGACGAATGCCTGAACGAACATGTCTTCGGCACGTTGTTCGAGGCGCGTCGCATCATTGATGCTTGGCGGATCGACTACAATACCGCCCGACCACACACGAGCCTCGCCGGGCTGACCCCGATGGAGTTCGCCGCCAAGGCCAGTGCCCTCGCGATGCAACAGACTGGGGGCACTGCGCCGCGTGGGGGCTCCATGCCCCCAGCCTGTTGCTCACCCGCCCCGCAAGGGGCAGAACAGGAACAGACCTAACCTACGCGTGGCGGGAAAGCGGGGAGCAGGTCATCTGAATTCACGTCGATCCCTCGCCATCTACAGCCGCACGGATCGGACCTCGCGCGTGCCCTCTTGGAGTTTGCTGACGCTCGGACCGTGACAAAGCCTCACGCAGAAACCGGCGGGGGTGGCAACGAGGGCCAGCAATGTCTTGCGCGTCACCTCTCGTCTAGCTTCGGTTTCTTAGGTGATGGTGGCGCCTCCGCATGCACCTGGGCCTTCGAGCGGGAGGAATTGTTCCGGCAGATTGCAGCGGCCCCCTTTGAAAATCGTACGTGGATGGACGCAAGCAAGCCTTGGCAGGCCCTAGCAGCAGTCTTCGAGTGGGTGGCTTACTTGGATGCTGTTGACCGATTTGAGTCCCGCCTTCCGATTTCGACAGAGTCTCACCCGCGTTGGCAGCGTCGATCCAGCCATCATCAAGAGAAAGTTTTGGCGGCTATTCAGGCTGCGCAAGCGAGTGGCATTGCTTTGACAGGCCTGAAGCCTGAACACTTAGTCACGCATGCTGCTAGCGCAGGGCAAGCGATGAGCATCCTGGAAGAGGCAGACAAAGTGGGTGTCGAGGCAGAGCGGCAGGATTTGTTGAGGGAGGCTGAGCGGCTTTCAGGAATTACCGGATCGGCAAGAGCAACTACCAAAACTGCCTCCCATGGTGGACCGATCGCACAACCATCAGGCCGAGAGGAGAGAGCAGGAATTGCCCCGTCCCCGCTGCCGACGAGGAAGACGCAACAGACTGTACGAGTTATGCGCCCCTCCGGCGATGACGCTTGCCCGTTGAGGCAACCTCGGGGCCTGGAGCACCCCCCCGGCATTCGCTGACCTCATGAGGATGCACCCTCGTGCATCTTCCCGTGGTGCGGCGAGCAAACCTCCCTCCTTTCACGAGAAATGCGCCTATGTCTGACAACGAATTCGCCTCTTCCCCGCTCATCACGCCGGAGCGCCTGAAGCTCGATTACCGGGACGCGCTGTCTGTTGCGCCTGCCTGGGCTGGTTCCCCCAGCTTCACCGAACAGGACTTCGACTCCAACGAGGAGGGTCTTGCGGGCGATGTGCTCACCATTGCGGTAGGCACCTCAAAGGCCCGTCCCGGCAAACCACCAACCAAAACTGCTTGGATGCTCGGGGTGTGCTCTGGCGCCATCCTCTTCGAGCTAACCCGGCACGGAAATAGCGGTGCCACAAACGGTAACGGCGGCCCGAACGAGAAGTCGCATTTCCGAATCACCTTCGCGGGCAACGCAGAAGATAATCAGACCGTCCAGCGACTTGTTACTGGGGCCGGCCTTCGAGCTAAATGCGTGATGAACGCCGACAACCGCCGGGACCTTCGAGCCGAGGGCTTGAGCCTGACAGGTGGCGGCAAGGCTATCAAAGAAGCTAGGGAGGTCGCGGTCGCCCATGCGACAGAGAACGCCCGCAAAGCTGGCGCCGATGTCGAAGCCTACGAGCGCAATCTCTGGGCGCTCTTCATACTGCACGATGAGCTGCACCTTGATCCTTACGGGGCAAGCCTTAGCTACTGATGGCCAATCCGTCCGGCCTCCGCAAAGAGCGAGCACGCCTCGATGCCCGCATCTCCTCCCCGGCAGAGGACCACCATCAACGCTGCACCGTCCTAGGCTGCGGCCGGCCAACCATGCGGGCCGCCGGGGTGGGGCTCGGGGCCGCCCTCTGCAAGTACCATAACGAGCGGAGGGCCCGGCACGGGTCCCCGTTCGCCCCGCCGGTCAAGGCCACTGACCTCCGCCCCTACGTGAAGGTCGCCCTGGCGTGGATAAGGGAGAGGCAAAAAACTGACCCGAACATCGCCCATGTCCTTCAGTGCCTCGATGGTCTCCTCTGGGGCTCGGGTGGCGGCGGAGCGGCGCCCCGGGCGAGCGACATCAAGGGCCGATCCCCGAAGTACCGGGCGAGGGTGGCCTTCATGCGGCTTCACGCTGCCGAGGTGCCGCCCGCCCGGTTGCTCGCGGTTCACCTCGGGATGGCCGCGTGCATCGAGGATGACCGTGAGGCCCACCGTGTGCCGGAGTTCCGCATCGTCCAGACCGCCAAGGCCCTGCATCGGTTGGCGTCTGGGTCGCATTGGCGGTGGGAAATGCCGCTCCCGGATGGGACCACGGCGCCGGCCGAGCTGCACGTCTATCCCCGCTCCAGCGGCCGGGTGCTTCGGTTCATTGGGGAGGAGCTGGACGAGATTTGCCGGATGGTGACCGAGCGGGACCAGGAGGCCATCCGGCAACTCAAGCGGGAGAAGCACGGCCCGCACCCGAGCCAGATGCCTGGCTGGAAGCCGACATGGCAGCGCAAGCTGATCGCGGCGCGGGGATACTGAAGGGTCACGCCTCTGTGTGATAGTGTTACAGCGCCCGGGTCAGCACAGTTTGAGGGGCTTCAACCCCTCGAACACCCTTCGCGCGACTCCAAGCGGGATGGGTGGGTCCGGTTCGACCCGCAGAAGCGTGCCGGCTCCGCCCAACTGAAGGCCGCCATCGCCACGCTCATCGCCGACCTTGAGGCCCATGAAGCCCGCCTCAAACTCCGCAAGCACCGCCGGACCCAGACCGCACTCGCTGGCTTTAAGCTCACCGTAGAAGCCATCGCCGCCAACCTGCTCTGGAGCACGCTGGACCCGCTAGGCCGCCCTTTGGCCGTACCCCGGGATGCGGCGACCCTCCGGGGCAAGAGCCGCTATAAGCCGGCCTGCTATGGGCTCGCATTCACTGACGTGCTCGACCTCCTAGCCCACCCGGAGGTGGACCTCGCGCACGACCTGACGCGCGGCTACAGCTATAAGGGCGGCCATTCTGCCCCGTCCACCATCCGGCCTACAGACGTTTTCCTGGCCCGCTATGCGCTTCCAGACCTCACGTGGCGGGACCTCCGGCGGGAGGCCGATCCCGAGGTGCTGATCCTCAAGGAGCCTCGGGAAGGCCCTGAGAGTGGAAAGCGGCGCATCGAGTTTGAGGATACGGGTCGGACTAAGAAGCTCCGGCGGGATGTCGAGCGCATCAACTGCTTCCTGCTTAAGGCGCCGATCTTTGTCTTACCGGGGCCGCCTGGCGGCGACCTCGACACGCTGGGTCAACCAATGGACCCGTTGCGCCGGACGGTGAAGCGAGTCTTCAACGATGCCTCTTGGTTGAAGAACGGCCGCTTGTACGGGGCGTTCTGGATCAACATGCCGAAGGTAGACCGCTTCCAGCGCCTCCGCCTCGGATCAGCGGCGCACCCCGAGGGAGAGCCGATTGTCTCCTGCGACTTCAAGCAGTTCAACGTCCGGGCGTCGTACCATCTCGCCAACCAACCCGTTCCGCCCGGTGACCTCTATGACATCGAAGGCGGAGGCCAAAACAGAGAGGCGTACAAGAAGCTGACGAACGCGATGCTCAATGCGGGCAGGCGCCTTAAAAATCTACCCCGGGACGTTCAGTTTGCCTTGCCACCAGGGACTAAAGCCAAAGATGCGATCGCCGCCGTAGAGCGCCATCATGCTCCCATCGTGCACCACTTTTGGACGGGCGTGGGTTTCCAGTTGGCCGCCATCGAGAGCGCAATCCTCATCGATTGCCTGCACGCGCTGCACAAGGAGAACGTCACCGCTCTGCCCCTGCACGATGCCATCCTATGCCCCCGGTCGGAGGCGAGCCGCGTGTGCGACGTGATGGAGATTGTGTCGGGGCTGTATGGGGAAGGACTACGCGCACGGCCGTCAATCGAGGAATGCCGTTTATCATCAGAGACTTAGTGGACTTCGAGTGGCTTTGGTGTTTGCTATATGCGGGTAGGGCCATGAGGTGGTTGTTACTCCAGCCAATCCCTTCGCCCTGGTCCACTCCCTTGTCACTGCCTGAAGGCCAACATCATGCCCCTCCTCAGGGCAGCCTTTCAGACTCCCTCAGGCTGGTGGCGGTGAAGGATCACCCCTCATCCTAGTAGCTTGGTGCAGCCGCTCGGAGGGGAGGGGCATAGGGAGCCGATGATGGCAAGAGACTGTGCTGAAGGTCACCTCCTTGCTCCATCCTCTTGATAGTCACCTTCAGCACTGCCTCCAGCAACACGCTCGATGCCACCCCAATGCCGCTCCTGCGGTGGTGGATGAGGAGGGGAAGGGGTATATGAGCCTACAGGCCCCTGGCGGCACCTCTAAGCCTCCGTGATAGGCGCAGCTTCGATGATGGGGGTCTATGGAAGCCGAGAGGCGAACTGGAGGCGTGGCCCTGGGACGGAGGCGTGATGGTGGCGGGGAGACGGGCTTCGTGCCTGCTCCCCGCTCGCTACAGCGCTTAGTCCTTAAGGTCCTTCTCGATGTCGGCAAGAAGCACCAAGTGCTCCTTGATCTGGCCGCGAGCTAGCTTCGCAACGCTCAGGTTCTCACGATCCTTGCCGGTCGCCAGGTACGCCTCCTGGATTTTCAGCAGCTCTTGGTGGCCCTCAATCTGCCCCTTGATATACTCCTTGTCGAAGGCCGAGCCTGCCTTCGCGCTCTCCAGCTTCTCCAGCATCGCCTTACCCTTGGCATCGAGCTGGCCGGTAACCTCGGACTCGGACGGCGGCATCACCTTGCCGCTGGCCGCAACCGTCTGGTCACGCATCGCCTTCAGCACGTCCGCAATGGTCTCCTGCTCTGCGACCTCGAACTGAGCGAACTCCTTGACATCATCGTCCTTGGCCTTCTTCAGGGCCACCCGGCTGGCCGCCAGAGACATCGAGCCCGCCGCCAGAGTGTCAGCAGCGTGCTTCGCCTCCGCCTCTCCCATCTTGGCACCCGTGTTTCCTGAAGCGGACGAAGCTGAGCTGGTCGGGTTCTGGGCGAAGGCCACGTTGATGAAGGAGGGAATCGCGATGGCCGAAGCGAACGCTGTGAGAGCGATACGGCGGTTCATGAGCATTCCTCGTTGGCGCTGAAGGCGTCTAAGCGCCCGCACCAACTCGGGGGGAGTACCTATGTTTCACCGTCGTTGACGCAGGTAGGAGCATTCGGTGCCAAGAGGATGGCCCAGAGCCCACCTTGACCGAACCAACCGCCTCGTGGCGTGTTCCCTCTTCGTTCTCAGTGATTCGGACGGAGAGCACACGATGCTGGCGCGACATACCGGACCCGTGGAAGGCCAACCCTCCGCTCCCGCCGGCACCTCATGCCCCGTCGAGGTCATCGCTGCGGCCTACCTCTCGCAGACCTTCGGCGACCCCGCGCTTGCCCTCCGGTGCGCCATCACGGACGCTTTAGCCGACCTCATGGAAGCCGAGCGCCGAACCCGCGAGCGCAGCCGGCTCATCTCCCGGGGTTTTGTCCGTGGGCGTCTGAACGACACCGGCGATGCACAGGAGCCCTAGACCCACCCCAATCGCGCATTGCGTTTCTTTAGTAGGCGAGCCTATTGGCACCTCATAGCGTCGGCACAAAGCGTTCATCGGCAAAGCTAGCCGCACCACCATGAGGGCCCCTGCGTCGCATGACCACCACCGTACTGATTGTTGACGACAGCCGTCTTGCTCGAATGGTCGTCAAAAGGCTGCTGGTTCACATCAAGTCCGACTGGCACCTTTGTGAGGCTGGGACCGCAGATGAGGCCCTGGCTATTGCGAAGGACGGCGGCATAGACATTGCCCTCTTGGATTACAATATGCCCGGCAGGAACGGTCTTGAGGTAGCATCAGCGCTTCGTGCAGAGCGGCCAAACATGCCTCTTGCGATCATCTCCGCGAACGTCCAGGATGAGATTATTTCCAAGGCGCGTGAGCTTGGCGCGACATTCATTCCAAAGCCTGTCACTGAGGCAGCTCTGACCGGCTTCATTTCGGGCGCAGCACTGAGACTGCGCACAACCAAGCAAGGCAGTTAATGAGGCGCCCTTCGGACTACTGACGGGGCATGGTGATTAATTGTCAATCAACCATGCAACCAAATGAGCCAGCGTGCTGTTAACCAGCTAGCCTAGATCGAAAAAAGGGCCACCCCGGTGAGGGCGGCCCAGAGTCTAGGGAGGAAACGCCCATGAGGGCAAGCGCAGCCGACGACAGCATCGCAGGCTGCAAAGGATAAACTCGGCGCCAAGCCGATCAGTTCCCGCAGCGCAGCATGATACTAAGGTCCGCATCGTCGGGCCTTCTTTTTTGCCCGCGTCGGCGCAGCAAGGTGGCAGCCCCATGGCGCCCCGAGTACGACCCACGGCGATGCGCCTCATTGATCCATTACCACCCCGGTCGAGCAGCTTCGCCGCGTATCCCTCCAACGTGTTGCTCGTGGCATACGCCCAATGCTCGGAAACTCTCAGGCACGGCCGGCATTGTGAGCGGATGAGTGATCCGTCGCGCCAGCCCTTCGCCCTCGTCACCGATGATGACGCGATGATCCGTATGGACGCCGCTGCGATCATCGAGGAGGCGGGATTTCAGGCCTTGGAGGCTGGCAACGTCGCCGAGGCGATCGGCCTTCTTGAGGAGCACACGGGGCGGGTGAGCCTGCTATTCACCGACGTGCAGATGCCTGGCGGCCGGGACGGCTTCGATCTAGCCCGCGAGACCGCACGGCGCTGGCCAGACATCAAGATCCTCGTCGCCTCGGGAGCGCGTTCGCCAGGGCCGGGCGAGATGCCGGAGGGCGCGGTGTTTCTCAACAAGCCGTTCTCGGCCGAAGTGGTCCATACGCGCCTCAAGGAGCTGTTTCCTGATGGCGAGCGCCCGGAGCCATTGCGCAATTGACGCGCTCCCTCAGGGGCTCATGAAGCTGCGGGCGGTGCAGGGCGGGAAGGGGTGGGGTGGTCTGAAGCCTACTGCTCATCATCGCAGCCAGGCGGCAACCCCGTGATGCCCCGAGCACGTCCCGCGACGATGCCGGCTGAAGCTCCAGCTTCCATCGCGGCACTTGGCGGATGCTCCGGTAGGCCGGCGCCCATCCCTCGTCTTAGCTGGCGAATGCACGGTGCGGCCATCCACGTTCACATAGTGCCGGTGCGTGGTCAGCTCCCTTTCCCGTGGCTTCTGGTACTCGCGGGCTTGCGGGCCGGTCGCGAAGCCAACCACCAGGGCACCAGCCGTTAAGAGTGCCCCTAACGATCTCCAGCGCACGACTCGCCTCCCCGTTGCGCATTTCCTGCGGCCGAGCTTAGAGTTGCATGGCGGGCTGCATCAAGACCAAAGCCTGCGGGGGAATGCTCAATGAAGACGTTTTGGATGGCGGCCGGCTTGGTGGCAGGCCTTGTTGCAGTCTCGACCGCGGCGCAGGCCCGGGGCGGCGGTGGTCATAGCGGCCACGGTGGCTATGGGACCGGGTATAGCTCACACAGCCATTCTGTCTCGGGCTATACGAACTCCCACGGGACCTACGTGGCTCCGCACCATGCGACCAACCCGAACAGCACGAAGCTGGATAACTATTCGACTCACGGCAACGTGAACCCCTATACGGGCGCGGTGGGAACGAAGTCGCCGTACTGAGTCGGTTGGAGCCAGGAGGTGGCGGGAAGGCGACCCTGTAGTCTGCTCTCCGCCACCCAGCTACGGCACGATGCAGGTCTGGGCGGTCACGACCTTGTGCCAGCCCCAAGGCGTCAGGCCGACTCGCTTGGTGGTCGTGCAGCCGGGTCCGTAGCCGGCAGGCCGAGCGTAGACGGGGTAAGCACCACCAACAGATGATAGGGCACCAATCCACGTAGACCCGGGGGCCGCCGTGGACGATGACCGGGCGACCGCCCCAGTGCGAGCCGTGCCCCGCCGCCCATGTGAGGGCGACGGTGGTAACCGCCCCCGCCGCCTCCGTGATGGTGCCAGCCGCCGTGGTGGTTGTGCCCGCCGTGACCATGATGGTGGCCGCATACGTGCCAGGGGTCGGCTGAATAGCGAGACGCGGGCCCGTTCGTCGGCCGTGCAGGAGCGGTCTTAGGCAGGCCGGGGTCTACGGCTTGAAGCTCCTCATGCGCGATCCGAACATGCGCCGTGCGTTGGCGATGAGGGAGGCCCTGGCGGACCTCCTGGAGGCCGAGCGCCGGACCCGCGAGCGATCCCGCCTCATCTCCCGGGACTTCGTCCGTGGGCGCCTGGACGACACCGGCGATGCGCTTTGACGATCCACCGCCGGCCCGGCCGAGCAACCTCGCTACCTACCCCTACGTGGTGGTGCGGGTAGGGTGCCCTCAATGCCCCGACCGGCAGGGCAGCTACAGGCTCGCGAGGTTGGCCGCGAAGTTCGGCCCGGAGACCCCGCTTGACGAGGTGCTGGACCGGATCGCGATGGATTGCCCCTGGCGGGATGCGCCGAGTGGGAGGGCGAAGAGCCAGTACGTCCCGAAGTGCAAGGCGCATTTCGTGGACCTGGAGCGGCCCGGAAGACCACCGGACCTGCCTCCGGGGGTCATGAAGCTGCGCGTCGTGCAGGGCGGGAAGGGGTGAGGCGTGTCTGGAGCGGCTGGGCAGGGCGACCGCAGTGAATCTGGGAAGGGGGGCCTTCCGGCCCGGTAGAGGGAAGGGCGAGAGGGGGGCAGGGAGCTGGCTTAAGGGCTGGCTTCCCGCTGCTACGATCTTCACTCTCGTAAAACGTGATAAATCCGGCTCAGCTCCGATAACGTCAAAAGCGCCATACGCCACTCTGCCATTGATACAAATTCCGCAGCGGCTAGGGCGAGAGGAGATCCAGACTCGAAGTCAACCATCCATCTATCTGGGAAATATCTAGCATAGTTTCCTAATATATAAAGTCCAACATAAATATAACCAAACTCGTTCAGCGAAGTTTTGTGCGGAAGAAAGCGAATATCTTCGTTCGTCCAAGTTGATGCCGAGGGCAACGAGAAGACCGGATTATCGAGGCCACGGCCATTGGCCCTTAACGTGAAGAAGCCCTCTCCCTCGCTCACATGAAGGCGATCGATGTCAGAGGGGCGACAGGCGATATCGGACTGAAATTCAACAATGCGTTCTTTGCTTGCATGTGGATGCACAGCGAGTATGAATGCGTGCGCATCATCGGAAGTAGTCTCTAGAGCAATCGTAGCTTTTACAATATCAGAATTGATACCAATTTGTCTCAGCCAATCTGACATTCCCGGGGTGCCAATAAGACAATCCCAAAAGCTGATACCAGTTTTTGGGAGCGGCGGCAAAGAATTATCACCGGAGATAAATAGCACTTTCACCGGATTGGTGGTGCTGTTCCCCCCTTTGTTAGTATTGTGCTGTCCGATGATCGGATCTTCGCGTGCCGTTCTATGCCAAAGCTCGAAGGTGCCCGTTCGCTGCCCGTTGTTTAGCATCGGCCGAGCTACAAGCCCAGCCGCAGCGGACTTCAGACGGTAGTCCGACTTCTGCTGTGGTGCGCTGGAGAACACAAGCCCATGATGTTTGTGCTCTTCACGCGCTCTGTCTAGGCTATCGGCTCCGGAGCCCTTGAATAATATCTGAGATAGTGCAAGGCACATGGCCGAGTAGTACAGCAAAACTGGCTTAGTTGCCAAAGATACTGCATCGGCAGCATCTCTGTATTCCTTTGCTTGAAGTAGGCAATGTCGGATTTGCGATGCCTGCTTTGTGGCATTTTGCCTGTGCGATTTGTCTAGGTGATGCACATATAATATTCCGTCTGCCACAGAAGGTACGTGATGGTACCTGCGCAAAGACGACCATGAAAATCTAGATACGCCAGAATTTGAGATAAGACTTGCATGCGCTAGAAACATGAGGGCACCTAGATGCGTTCCAAGAACGCTGTTTCAGACCCTTCAGTAGCATGACTCCAGATCATGTTGCTTACCCAGCGCTTTGATTTTTTGCTGCACCAGCTGCCGCCTCAGACCACCTCAGCCCTGCACCGCCTCAGGGGTCTCAATCTTCGCCATCTCGGCCGCCATCGCCTTGAGCCCGAAGCCCCTCCCGTAGCCCCGCCCGACGCCTCCGCCTCCCGCGTGGCCGGTCCAGCGGCCACCTTAAGCACGGCCCTCCGGCCTCCCCCGCCTCGCACACGCATGGCCGCACCCGGCGGGAGATCGGGCGATGCAGCTTGCCCGTTCGCAGCCCCTCAAGCGGCATGAGGCTTCCCGCCCGGATCACCACCAGGGCAGGGGGTCTACCAGCCGAGAGGCACTTCGCGAGCGACTAGCGAGCACCAAAACCGAGGGCGAAGCCCGCCCCTTTCCGCCTCTAGTCTGCCTTTCAGAGGCCTCCCCGACCGTGCTACAAACCGTGATACAAAGGGCGGCTACTCCCTTGCTGCGCCTAGAGAAAAGTCGGCTAGGCTTGATCCTCGTCATCGACAACTACGATTCCTTCGTCTTCAACGTGGTGCGCTACCTCAAGGAGCTGGGCGCCCCGGTCCGGGTGGTGCGCAACGACGCCCTCGACGTCGCGGGCATCCGGGCCCTGGCGCCGGAGGCCGTGGTGATCTCGCCCGGGCCGTGCAGCCCGGCGGAGGCCGGGGTGTCGCTCCCCGTCATCCGCGAGCTGTCGGGAACGGTGCCGCTTCTCGGAGTCTGCCTCGGGCACCAATGCGTCGGCGCGGCCTTCGGCGGCCGGGTCGCGCGGGCCGTGCGCCCGCTCCACGGTCACGCGACGCCGATCGACCATGGCGGGCAGGGCCTGTTCCGCGGCCTGCCGGCGCCGCTCACCGTCGGCCGCTACCACTCGCTGATCGTGGCGCCCGAACCCGGCATGGAGCAGCATCTGAGCGTCGACGCCGTCTCGCCGGACGGCGAGGTGATGGCCCTCTCGCATCGCCTTCACCCGACCTACGGGGTGCAGTTCCACCCGGAATCGGTGCTGACCGAGCACGGCCACGCCCTGTTCGGCAACTTCCTAGGACTGGCCCGGCGCTGGCACGCGGAGGGAGGGGCGCGCCGTGCTGTGGCGTGACGGGCGGGTGCATGAGGGCACGGTCGCGCCCTTCGACCTCGCCGACCGCGGCCTTTTGCTCGGCGACGGGGTGTTCGACACCGCGATGGCGCTCGGCGGCACGGTGGTGGCGGAAGGAGCGCACCTGGCGCGCCTCGCGGCCTCCGCCGCCGCCCTCGGCTTCGCGTTCGACGAGGCGGAGGCCCGCGCGGCGATGCGGGCGCTCGCGGCCGCGCTGCCGCGCGCGGCGATCCGGACCACGGTGACGCGCGGCTCCGGCCCGCGCGGCCTGCGCCCGCCGGCGGAAGCCCGCCCAATCCTGTGGGCCAGCGCCGCGCCGTTGCGGCCCGGCGCGGCGTTCGCGGAGATCTCCCTCGGCTGGAGCGCGATCCGCCGCAACGAGACCACCCCGGCCTCGCGCCACAAGACCCTCGGCTACCTCGACGCGGTGCTCGCCGCCGAGGCCGCCGGGAGCCAAGGCCACGACGAGGCGCTGTTCCTCAACATGCGGGGCCGGGTGGCCTGCGCCGGCACCGGCAACCTGTTCGCGGTGTTCGGCCGCATGATCGTTACGCCGCCCCTGGAGGACGGGGTTCTCGCCGGGATCGTGCGCGCCCGGGTGCTGGCGCTCGCCCCCGGCCTCGGCCTCGTACCGGCCGAGCGCCCGATGACACCCGAAGACCTGGCCGGGGCCGAGGCGGTGTTCCTCACCAATTCCCTGCGGCTGGTGGCGCCGGTGCGGCGGATCGGGGAGCGGGACTATCCCAGCGCCGGGCATCCGGCCGTGCGGGACCTGCGTGCAGCGTTGTCGCAAGAGATCGCTGAGGCGTGCGGGGTGCCGCTGGAGAGGTGAGAGCGCCGCCCGACCCCTTCCCCTCTGCAGGGGAAGGGGTCGGGCATTTGCTTTCGAAAGACCAAGGCCCGCGATCCCTCGCTCAACCGGGATCCGCCCTGCGGTGCCGCAGCTCCGCCACCCCGACCGCCTCCCGCGCGTAGGCGAGGCCGAGGTCGGTCCACAGGGCGCGCAGCGCCTCCTCCTCGGCCTCGATCGGCAGCCCCCGGCGCCGGCACTCGTCCAGACGGCCGAGCCGGCGCGCGACGCTGCGACAGGCCTCCGCGACCGTCGGATCCTTCGCGACTGACGTGATCTCCGGTTTCACCGCATCTCCACCCCTTCGCGCCGGGCGCGCTCGCGACGCCCCTTCGTCGGAATTCAGACACAAGATCGCCCGGGCGACAACCGCCCGGGGGTCGGGGCCTGTGCGTCTCCCTCGCCAAGGCCTTGCGGAACCGAGCGGAAACCCGCCAGAAGGGGCGACAGCCGGGCGCCCGCCCGCGAGAGTGGAGAGCAGAGCATGAAGCGCGCGTCCCTGGCGGTGGTTCTCGGTGCCGCGACCGCCCTGGCGGCAAGCCTGCCGGCCGGCGCCAAGACGCTGGTCTACTGCTCCGAGGGCAGCCCGGAGAACTTCTACCCGGCGGTCAACACCACCGGCACCTCGTTCGACGCCAGTTCGCAGATCTACTCCAACATCGTCAATTTCGAGCGCGGCACCACCAACGTGGTGCCGGACCTCGCCGAGAAGTGGGACGTGTCCGAGGACGGCAAGGTCTACACCTTCCACTTGCGCAAGGGCGTGAAGTGGCACTCCAACAAGGTGTTCAAGCCGACCCGTGACTTCAACGCCGACGACGTGATCTTCTCGTTCGAGCGGCAGTGGAAGGAGGGCCACCCGTTCTTCCGGGTGACCAGCGCCAACCACACCTACTTCAACGACATGGGGCTGCCGAAGCTCCTCTCGTCGATCGACAAGGTCGATGACTATACGATCCGCTTCACCCTGACCCAGCCCGAGGCGCCGTTCCTCGCCGACCTCGCGATGCCCTTCGCGGCGATCCAGTCGAAGGAATACGCCGACGCGATGATGAAGGCCGGCACGCCGGACAAGCTCGACCAGGATCCGATCGGCACCGGGCCGTTCTACCTGCTGCAGTACCAGAAGGACGCGATCGTCCGGTACCGCGCCTTCCCGCAATACTATGCCGGCAAGGCCGCCCTCGACGACCTGGTCTTTGCCATCACGCCGGATGCCTCGGTGCGCTGGGCCAAGCTCCAGAAGGGCGAGTGCCACGTCATGCCGTACCCGAACCCGGCCGACGTCGACGCGATGCGCAAGGACGCGAACGTCCAGGTGCTGGAGCAGCCCGGCCTCAACATCGGCTACCTCGCCTACAACACCAAGAAGAAGCCGTTCGACGACGTGCGCGTGCGCAAGGCGCTGAACCACGCGATCAACAAGAAGGCGATCATCGACGCGGTCTACCTCTCGACCGGCGTCGCGGCCAAGAACCCGATCCCGCCGACCCTGTGGTCCTACAACGACGCGGTGAAGGACGACGCCTACGATCCGGACGCGGCCAAGACGCTGCTCGCCGAGGCGGGGCTCGGCAACGGGCTCTCGATCGACCTCTGGGCGATGCCGGTGCAGCGGCCCTACAACCCGAACGCCCGCCGCATCGCCGAACTGATGCAGGCCGACCTCGCCAAGGTCGGGGTGAAGGCCGAGATCAAGTCCTACGAGTGGGGCGAGTACCGCAAGCGCGTCCAGGACGGCGAGCACCAGACCGCGATGCTGGGCTGGACCGGCGACAACGGCGATCCCGACAACTTCCTCCACACCCTGCTCGGCTGCGCCGCCGCCCAGCCCGGAGGCGGCAACATCGCCAAGTGGTGCGACAAGACCTACGACGACCTCGTCAACAAGGCCAAGACCATCACCGACAAGGCCGAGCGCACCAAGCTCTACGAGCAGGCGCAGGTGGTGTTCAAGGAGCAGGCGCCGTGGTTCACCATCGCGCACGCGGTGCAGCTGAAGCCGGTGCGCAAGGAGGTGGTGGACTTCAAGCTGTCGCCGTTCGGCCGCCACACCTTCTACGGCGTCAGCCTGAAGTAAGGGCGCCCGCGTGCTCCGCTTCCTCCTGACCCGCGCGTCCCTGGTGATCCCGACCTTCCTCGGGATCACCCTGGTGGCGTTCTTCCTGATCCGCCTGGTGCCCGGCGACCCGATCGAGACGATGGCGGGGGAGCGGGGCATCGATCCGGCGCGGCACGCGGCGCTCCGCGCCGAGTACGGCTTCGACAAGCCCTTGCTCGTGCAATACGGCATCTACCTCGAGCGGCTCGCCCACGGCGATCTCGGCCGCTCGATCAGCACCAAGGAGCCGGTGGTCGCCGAGTTCGCCAGCCTGTTTCCGGCGACGATCGAGCTCGGTGTCTGCGCGATCCTGTTCGCGCTCCTCGTCGGCCTGCCGGCCGGCATCCTGGCGGCGCTCCGCCGCAACTCGGTCTTCGACCACGGGGTGATGGGGCTGTCGCTCACCGGCTACTCGATGCCGATCTTCTGGTGGGGCCTGCTCCTGATCCTGCTGTTCTCGGTGCAGCTCGGCTGGACGCCGGTCTCGGGCCGCATCGACGTGCAGTACTTCATCGAGCCGGTGACCGGCTTCCTGCTGATCGACACGCTTTTGTCGGACGAATCCGGCGCCTTCGCCTCGGCCCTCTCTCACCTGGTCCTGCCGGCGATCGTGCTCGGCACGGTGCCGCTCGCGGTCATCGCCCGCATGACCCGCTCGGCGATGCTGGAGGTGTTAGGGGAGGACTACATGCGCACCGCCCGCGCCAAGGGCCTGCCGGCCTGGCGCATCGTCGGGCTGCACGCCCTGCGCAACGCCCTGATCCCGGTCGTCACGGTGATCGGCCTCCAGGTCGGCGTGCTGTTCACCGGCGCGATCCTGACCGAGACGATCTTCTCCTGGCCCGGCATCGGCAAGTGGCTGATCGAGGCGATCGGCCGGCGCGACTACCCCGTCCTCCAGGGCGGCATCCTGCTGATCGGCGCGGTGGTGATGGCGGTGAACCTCCTCGTCGACCTGGCTTATGGCCTCGTGAACCCCCGCATCCGGCACGCCCGATGAGCCCGCACGTCCGATGAGCGCCGAACTCCTCGATACCCCCGCCGCCGCCGCGTCCCCCGCCGGCCCGCCGCACCCGCTCGCCGAGTTCTGGACGAGCTTTCGCGCCAACAAAGGCGCGGTGATCGGCCTCGTGCTGATCGTCGCCGTGCTGCTGATGGCGGTCTTCGCCGACGTCGTCGCGCCGCACCCGCCGAACCTCACCGACAACGCCGCCTTCCTGCGTCCGCCGTTCTGGCAGGAGGGCGGCTCGCTCGCCTATCCGCTCGGCACCGACGCGATCGGCCGCGACATCCTCTCGCGCCTGATCCACGGCGCCCGGCTGTCGCTCTCGATCGGCATCGCGGTCGTCGCGGTGTCGATCCTCGTCGGCACGATGCTGGGGCTCGTCGCGGGCTTCATCGGCGGCGCCACCGGCATCGTCATCATGCGGGTGATGGACATCATCCTGACCCTGCCGTCCCTGCTGCTCGCCATCGTCATCGTGGCGATCCTCGGCCCCGGGCTGATGAACGCGATGCTGGCGGTCGCCGTGGTGGTGCTGCCGCATTACGTCCGCATCGCCCGCGCGGCGGTGATCGCGGAGAAATCGAAGGACTACGTCACCGCCGCCCGGGTCAGCGGCGCCGGCCCCCTGCGGCTGATGGTGGGCGAGGTGCTGCCGAACTGTGCCGCTCCCCTCATCGTCCAGGCCTCGCTCGGCGTCTCGACCGCGATCCTGGATGCCGCGGCCCTCGGCTTCCTCGGCCTCGGCGCCCAGCCGCCCTCGCCGGAATGGGGCACGATGCTGGCGGATGCCCGAGAATTCGTGCTGCGGGCCTGGTGGGTGGTGACCTTCCCGGGGCTCATCATCCTGGTCACCGTGCTCGCCTTCAACCTCGTCGGGGACGGTCTTCGCGATGCCCTCGACCCCAAGCTGAAGCGGTGAGGCGCCCGATGCCGCTCCTCGAGATCCAGAACCTCTCCGTCGAGTTCCCGTCCGCCGGCGGAACCTTGCGCGCCGTCGACGGCGTCGGCCTGACCGTGGAGGAGGGGGAGGTGCTCGGCGTCGTCGGCGAGTCGGGCTCGGGCAAGAGCGTGACCATGATGGCGCTGATGGGCCTCGTCGCCTATCCGGGCCGGGTCTCCGCCGACCGCCTCGCCTTCGCCGGCCGCGACCTCCTGGGGATGCCCGCCCGCGAGCGCCGCCGCCTCACCGGCCGCGACGTGGCGATGATCTTCCAGGAGCCGACCACCAGCCTCAATCCCTGCTTCACGATCGGCTTCCAGATCACCGAGTCCTTGCGCCAGCATCTCGGCCTCGACCGCAGGGCCGCGAAGAAGCGGGCGATCGAGCTGCTGGAGCAGGTCGGCATCCCGGCGGCCGAGAGCCGGTTGTCGTCCTATCCGCACCAGCTCTCGGGGGGCATGAACCAGCGGGTGATGATCGCGATGGCGATCGCCTGCAACCCGAAGCTCCTCATCGCCGACGAGCCGACGACGGCGCTCGACGTCACCATCCAGGCCCAGATCCTCGACCTCCTGCTCTCGCTCCAGCGCGAGCGCGGCATGGCGCTCGTGCTCATCACCCACAACATGGGGGTCGTCGCCGAGACCGCCGACCGGATGATGGTGATGTATGCCGGCCAGGTGATGGAGGAGCGCCGCGCCGCCGCGCTGTTCGCCGCGCCTCAGCACCCCTACACCGCGGCTCTGCTCGCGGCGCTGCCGGAGCGCAGCGAGGGCGGGCGGCTTTCCACCATCCCGGGCGTGGTGCCGGGGCTCTACGACCGCCCGCGCGGCTGCCTGTTCTCGCCGCGCTGCGCCTACGCCACCGATTATTCCCGTGACGAGCGCCCGGCCCTGCGCCCGTGGCAGGACGGCTTCGTGCGCTGCCACTACCCCTTGGGCGATCCCTCGCGCGATGCCCGCATCGACCAGGACCACCGTGTCGGCGCGAGCGCCGATGCCGTCTCGACCGCGGAGGCGATCCGTTGAGCGCCCCCGTCGTCGTCGCCGACGATCTCCGCCAGACCTACGAGATCCGCCGCGGGCTGTTTCGCCGGCCGGCCCGGCTCCAGGCGGTGGGCGGCATCTCGTTCGCGATCGCGCCCGGCCGGACGCTGGCGGTGGTCGGCGAATCCGGTTGCGGCAAGTCGACCCTCGCCCGCATGGTGACGCTGATCGAGCCGCCCTCCGACGGGGGCCTCACCCTCGACGGGATCGACGCCGTCGCCCCGCCGTCGTCCGAGCGCCGCCGCCTGCGCCGCACCGTGCAGCTGGTGTTCCAGAACCCCTACGGCTCGCTCAACCCGCGCAAGCGCGTCGGCGCGATCCTGGAGCAGCCGCTCGCCATCAATACCGGCCTGTCGGGGCCCGAGCGCCGCGAGCGGGTGCGGGCGATGATGGCCAAGGTGGGCCTGCGCCCGGAGCACGACGCGCGCTACCCCCACATGTTCTCCGGCGGCCAGCGCCAGCGCATCGCCATCGCCCGGGCGCTGATGCTGTCGCCCAGGCTCGTCGTCGCCGACGAGCCGGTCTCGGCCCTCGACGTGTCGATCCAGGCCCAGGTGCTGAACCTGCTGGCGGACCTGCAGGGGGAACTCGGCCTCGCCTACCTGTTCATCTCCCACGACCTCGGCGTGGTGCGCCACATCGCCCACGACGTGCTGGTGATGTATCTCGGGCTCGCCATGGAGCAGGGGCCGAAGGAGGCGATCTTCGCGCGTCCCCTCCACCCCTACACCCAGGCCCTGATGGCGGCCACGCCCGGCGTCGGCCCGCGCGCCCGCGAGCGGATCGTGCTGCGGGGCGAGCTGCCCTCGCCGCTGAACCCGCCGAAGGGCTGCGTGTTCTCGACCCGCTGCCCCCACGCCACCGCCCGCTGCCGCGAGGAGCGGCCGGCCCCCCGCCCGCTCGCCGGCCGGGCGGTGGCCTGCCACTACGCCGAGGACTTCCTGGAAGGCGCGCCGGCCCGGGAGCGGGCCGCGCCGTGACGCTCACGGTCTGTTCAACCCCGGAGGGCTTCGCCCGGCGGCGTTCCGCCCTACCATGAGGGGAGCGGGAGGCCAGCGACCGGATCCGTGACCGAGCACGCCGCGACAGTTCGACCGAGACCCCCGGGGCTCGCCCGCGAGGCCCCGGCCCGCGAGGATCCGGCCCGCAAGAGCCTGGCCCGGACCGGGCTCGCCCGCGTGCTCGCCTTCCGCACCAGCCTGCGGGTCGCGCGCCTGCGCCACTGGCTCGCCGGGAAGCTGCCGCCCCGGGCCCGCGGCCGGATGGCCGAGAACGTCCGCACCGCCGAGCTCGCCGGCCTCGCCTTCGCGTTCCGGGCCCGCGCCGTCGCGATCGTGGTGGTGTCGCTGTGGCTCCTGGTGCTGGTGCCCTGGCCGCGCGACCTCTACTACCTCGCGGTCGCCGCCCTGTTCTTCGTGCTCGGCACCGTGCCCTACGCGCTGCGCCGGCACCGGCACGCCTGGGCGATCAAGCTCGTCTTCACGGTGCTCGACGTGGCGCTGATGACCGCCGCGATCATCGTGCCGCCGCCGGCGGGGCTCGGGGTCGACTGGCCGATCCAGACCCGGCTGCGCACCCCGGAATTCCTCTACCTGCTGCTGCTGCTGGGCGAGGCGGCGCTGACCTACCGGCCGCTCGCCGTCCTGTGGACCGGGACCTGGATCGCCGCGATCTGGTCGCTCGGCGTCTGGCTGGTCTACGCCCGCGCGGACAGCGTGCGCTTCGCCACCGTCGCCCATGACGGGCGCCTGAGCGCCGAGGCGTCCTTACGGATCTTCCTCGATCCGGCCTATGTCGGCCTGACCCCGCTCTGGACGCAAGTCATCGCCACCGGCCTGTTCACGCTGCTCCTCGCCATCGCGGTGTGGCGGGGGCGGGGGCTGCTTCTCGCCCAGGTGCGGTCCGAGGTGGTGCGGGCCGACCTCGCCCGCTACGTCTCGCCCGACGTCGCCGACGCGCTGAGCGCCCGGGCCCATGCCGGCTTCGGCGCGCCGCAGACCCGGGTGGTGGCGGTGCTGTTCGCCGACGTCGTCGGCTTCACCGGCATGAGCGAGGATCTGGGGCCGGAGCGCGCCTTCGCGCTCTTGCGCGGCTTTCGCGAGCGCAGCTGCAAGGTGGTGTTCCGCCATGCCGGCACCCTCGACAAGTTTTTGGGCGACGGTTTCATGGCGACCTTCGGCGGCCTCGACGGGCGCGGCGACGCCGCCGCCCGGGCGATCGCCTGCGCCCTCGACCTCCAGCGCGAGATCGACGCCTGGAACGCCAAGCGGACCACCCGCGGCGCCGCGCCGGTGCGGGTCGCGGTCGGCGTGCATTGCGGCCCGGTGGTGATCGGCAACATCGGCGCCGACCAGCGGGTGGAGTTCACGGTGATCGGCGACGTCGTCAACGTCGCGAGCCGCCTCGAGGCCGCCACCCGCGAGCTCAACGGCCGCATCGTCGCCTCGGATTGCTGCCTCGCGGCCGCCGGCCCGGAGGCGGCGGCCCACTTCACCCGCGCGCTCCCCCTGACCCTGCGCGGCCGCCTCCAGCCGATCGTCGTCCACGTCGCCGAGTAGGCCCCGGCGCAGGAGTTTTCCGAGGGACGGATCCCGGAGGCGATCGCCGGGGGAGGGGCGTCAGCCCCGCTGCAGGATCTCGATGCGCACGCCGTCCGGCCCCTCGAAGAAGGCGATGCGCAGGCCCGGCCGCACGTCGGTGATGCCCGACACCAGCGGGATGCCGCGGGCGGCCAGATCCGCCACCGCCGCCTCGATGTCCTCGACCCCGAGCCCGATATGCTCGATGCCGCGATGCGGCGGCACGGCCGCCGGCGCGATGCCGTCGGGCGCCTGCTCGATGAACATCGTCATCCCGCCGAGATCGAGCACGATCCGGCTCGGGCGTTCCCCGCCCTCGCGCGCCGTCTCCCGCGCCCCCAGCACCTCGCCGTAGAACCGCGCCGCCGCCACGGCGTCGCGGCTGCGCAGGTGGAGATGGTCGTACCGATAGCCCATGCGGCCCTCCTTCACGGGACGCCTCGATCGCGCCCCGCCGTCACGGCCCGCAGGTTAAGGCGCGCGGGCGCGGCGCGATAGGCGCTCCCGCCCGCCGCACACCCCCGGCCACGGTTGACGCACCGCGCCGCCCCGCCCTACAGAAGAGGCACCCGGACCCGCGCGCGTCCGCGGCCGGAAGGGTGGCCGAGTGGTTTAAGGCAGCGGTCTTGAAATTCGTTCTCCGTTGTTCTTTTCCATCCCATGGCGTCGCTTAACATCCTGAAACTCCGGCGTTTTCTGATAGGGCGCGCGACAGCCGTTCCGCCTCGTACCGGCAGATCCCAACGAATTGGGTAGCAATTTCGGTAGCAGCGGAACGCGGTTTGTTCTCGTGCCGGCCGCGGTCAGGCCGGCACCTCGTCAGCCTCGCCGTCGTGGTCAGCTCCGATCGCCCATAAGACCTGCGACGGCCCACCGATTGGGGCGGCAAGTGAGGGCTCGGCGTCAGCATCCAGCTCAAGGTCCGGATCACCGTCTGCCTCGTCGAGCAGACGGATGATTCGGTCGACCACGTCGAGAGCGAGCTCGGCCAGGCGCTCGAACTCCTCGCGGGGGATGCGCGTCGCCGAGAGCGCGACAGGGTCTCCCTGAGCGCTCGAAATGCGGCCGGCAGGGAAGCGGATGATGTTCGACATGGCTCAAGCCTCGAAGTCGGAACGCGAAGCGAGCGCAACGCCGGACACGGCTGCGGCGCTTTGCAAGAGCGTGCTCCAGCACTTCGGCATCTGCTCCCACGAGGTGCGGCCGGCGTAGCGCACCTTTACTGCCAGTCCATCGATGGTCCCTGCAACCAGCGCTTCGAAGCGCGCGACCGCGAGGACGACCTTTCCGTCTGCCGCGTCCCGGGCAGCACCCAAATCGGCGAGCCGGAAATGCTCCCGCAACCGCTCATGGTGGGCATCGAATTCAGCTGCAGTCGGTAAGAGACCCTTCCATCGCCGGATCCGATGCGGGGTCTGTCCGCCTCGGCCGAAGACATCGACAGCCCGGGCGATGACATGCTGCAGCCCTCGTTCGGTCCAGGCATGCCCCGGATTCCGCCACCTGCCGTCCGGGCCAGGCGGCCGGTGAACCATGTAGGTCGGCACGAATCCGACCCCTGGGCATCGCGGGAGAGAGGCGAACAGGTGCTCCTCCCGGTAGTTCATCATCAGCTCCACCGGCGGTCGTCCGCGAGCCTTGTAGAAAGCCTCCGTCGCGGCCACGGCCGCATCAGAAGCAGCTCTCGCGTCCAGCCTAGCCGTGCGCATCGCAGCCTCAGCCTCGAACAGCTCATGATCTGGATGGGAGCCGGGCGCAGAGGCCGGTGCCGCTAAAGCAGGCAACGGGAGCGCAGCACCAGCCGCGAGCGAGCCGACGACGAGCGCGCGCCGGCCGAGGTCCGGCTCGTCCGTGATCGGCCCGGGCCGTAGTACCTGCGAGGCTTTGGCAGAGAGCGCAGCCGCGCGCTCCCGGAGGCTCGGCGTCGCGGCAATCTTGCGAGAGGCCTTCATCACAGACCTCCCTCAGCGAGGAGAGCATCGAAGGCCTGGCCCTCCTCTGGCCCCAGGGCTGAGAAGTAGCGGCGCAGGCCATCGCGCAGCGCCGCGAGCGCGTCGGTGTCCTCGCTGAGATCTTGATCGGCCGGCGCCGGCGCGGGAGTGTCGCTGTTCATCGCCACCTCCCTCAGAACGGGCGCAGAACGCCGTAGCCGGCGATGGTGCCGGCCACGAGGATGATTGCCGAAAGCAGCTCGCCGGTGGCGTTCACGAAGCGCAGGGCGCGGACATGGGGCGTATCGGGCCGAACCGGCTGGACGGCTTCCCAGGCCTCGGCGGCCTCGATCTCGTCGGGCGTGAGAAGCGGAGCCTCGTAGGCGTATAGAGGGCCGGACGAAGGCGAGCGAGAGCGTTCACCGGCACGGGCCGGTGCTGTAGAATGACGGATAGCCATGGGACGTCCTCTAACGACGTGCGTGGTCAGGGCCGGTTGAGTGGTTGCAGCCACTTGTCCGGCCCGGTATAATTAGCGCTAGAAAATGGGGGTTGGCAATAGCTAGCGCTAGAAATTCCTCCCGAGGCCGTCCCCGCATCGACGCGACCCCGGTGAACGTGCGCCTGCCACCTGAGCAGCTTGCGCCCCTTGATGCCTGGATCGCAGACCAACCCGAGCCAAAGCCTTCGCGCCCGGAGGCGATCCGCGAGGCCCTGGCACAGCACCTCAAGGCAAAGGGCTACCTGAAATGAAGCGTATCCTGATCGCTGCAGCGTTCGCGTGCGCAATGGCGGACACGGCGCACGCGCAGCAGACGTTGCGCGTGATCGACACGGCGCCCAACGATGTCCTGAACGTGCGCGAATACCCGACCACGGACGCGCGGATCGTTGGGGTCATTCCGCCGGATGGGCGCGGGATCGTCGCCAGCGGCGAGCGCAACGGGAACTGGGTGTTCGTCCGCTACCGGAAGATAGAGGGCTGGGTCTCGAGGCGCTTCGTCTATCCAGAGGCGCCGCCGATTCGCCGTGGCCGGAGCCTTGATGCGGATGATGCAGAGTAGCGATCTCGCGCGTATGCAGCCTGAGCAGCTTGCGCCCCTCGACGCCTGGTTGCGCGGCAGCCGGATCCCAAGCCGTCGAGGCCGGAGGCCATCCGAGCCCTCGTGACCTACGCTCTTAAGGTGGAGCGCAAGGACGAGGAGCACTTGGCCGAATTCAGTCTGAAGTGATTTCTCTCGGCCGATAGCCCGGAGCGCAACTGGAGACAGATGGCGATAGTATCAGCAACACTCAATAAGCCGTGTGGCCAACAATCATCGTTATTATGGCGCACATAAATACATAGGAGGCATCCTTTGCGACGCCGAGATCAACTCAGAGACGCTGTCCTAATTGACGAATTATCTTTAAGTGCCATTGGAGAGCTTAACGTTGCTGCAGTCCTTAATCGAAAAATTGAAGGGCTTGGCACATATGAATTGGCTGCCAAATTCGTAGCATCTAATCTTTTTGACTCCGAGAAATTTATTGGCGGAGATTATCGCCTTCGACAGACGAGGGCAGCTTTCACTGAGATTCATCAAATCTGCGTTTCAATCGATGCTGAAAAAATATATATTTTCGACGAGGCTAAACAAAATACATCAACAATTTTTGAAAATAAAATCAAAGACTTACGTCAAATCGCAAAAGAAAGAAAATTCCCCTACACGCCAATAACGTCTTATATTAGTCAGATATTCGACTATGAAGCAGAACATAAGGTGTACGATTATAAAGCATTGATTTGTATAAAGGACGTAAGTCTGATCAATAATAATATCATAAAAGCGATATGGCGAATAAAGAATTCATGGTATTATATTTTAGTCGATAAGCGTTTGATTCTATCATTTGCGGCGGCGGCGATACTTTGGATACCATTTTGGTATCTTCTCAAAAGCGATGAGTCAAATTTAATGATCGGCGCGCAGGTAGCGCACGATAATTTCGCTAACGATTTGAATGAAATAAAGAAATTACTGAGCAGTAACAATTCGAGTATTTTCGGAAGAATCTATAATGCGGTGCGATTCATGGTAGATGCCGGACTTTTGATGCCTCTATTTATGGCTATACCTACTACTATACTTAGCTTCTTGCGTTTGACAATGAAACGAAAAAGCAGGGCTCTTGACAGATACGAAGCCTTGTTTAACCATATCGGCAAAGAGCTACAAAAAATATCGCCCAGCAGGCCACCCTTCATATCTTTGAGGCTCAAAATGACTAATACAGTGATCGGTATTGGAAAGGATATTCACCAGAATGTCGACTCAATTATAAACAATTCTTATAATAAAGTTAAGGGAGATTATGATAGCTCTGTCACAAAATTCTTGGAAGAAGTCGGCGAAAAAGTCAAAGCAAGCAAAAAGAAAGACGCCGCTGAGCATTATAGCGGTATGATTGACTATCTGAAGGATAATAAAATTTCCTTGGCCAAATCACTTTGGAGCGGACTAAAGATAATAGTTCCAGGAGTCAAAGAAATCTCTGGATATATTGAGATTGTGAAGAAACTATTTCCTGACGATGATGAGAAGGATATAGAGGAGGTTTGATAATCTACATAGTCATTGAATCGCCAAATTGAGTTTGACCATCCGTAGTCCGTGGCGCATTACCTTATAAGGCGCATGATGCTGACACAACCACGACAACTAATTCGATAAATCTTCCAGTCAGCCGATCTGCCGCATCGAGGTGACGCACGCACCAGCTGGTAGTCGTCCCGCCAGCCTGCCCGAGCATCGCCCCGATGGTGCTGTCGCTGTAGCCAAGGTCGCCAGTAGCCGTTGCCAAATCGTAACGGTCTCTGTTCGATGTCGTGTTCATGCAAGATAGACCCTGCGGCAACGCTTGCAGAGCGTGTCTGCGCCCTCTCAACTGTCAGCCAGATCCGATAAGGACGTAAGGCAGACAGGGGGATGTGATGGAGTTGTTCCTGCTCGTGATGGTCGTCATGCTGGCAGCCGGTGCGTTGCCGCTCTTCTTCGGCCATAGGCATTGGTCTGCAGCCTCTGGGGCCGGGTCGCGCCTCAACAGACGAGGCCGGTCGATCCAGTGGGACTCGCCCGTCGGCACTCGATGAGCTGGCAGCGCGGCTAGGCGAGTGTGACAAGTAAGCTACGATCGCCTGAGGCCGCCGACCGCCCTACATGCCAGCTTCGGCCGGAGCATGCGCATGTCGACCAGCGATCCCGATCCGACGAAGCCGACCCGAGATCCCACCGCCGAGGGAGCGCGCGCTCGCCATCAGGGTAGGCCGAGGGATGCCTGCCCGTACCCACTCGACAGCAAGGAACGCGAGGAGTGGATGGAGGGCTACGACGGCCGCGTGCAAGGCGCGGCGCACGATCTGCCGATGGAGCCGACGTGATACTGCCGGTCGGTGTTGCGATCGGAACAGCCGGTCGCCCATTTCGATCGGAGGACCGCCTGTGATGAAGGCTCGCAACGCTCTGCCTCTGAGCCTGCTCGTTGCCTGCGCCTGGCCGCTGGTCGCCGGCGCTCAGGAGAAGGCTCCTGACGACGAGGCCACCCGCATCCAGTCCTACTGCTTCGGGCCGAACGCCAGCATGGCGGAGGGAAGGGTCTGCTTCGATAAGCAGGAGGCCCGGATCAAGCGCCAGTTCGATGCCGCCGTGCGCCAGAAGCTCTTCGCTATCGGCGAGATCGCGAAGCGCAGCGAGGACGATGGGCCGCCGAACGGTCGCGAGACCGCCGATCGCGCACGCGCTTCGTTCAACAAGGAACAGGCTGCCTGGGTGACCTACTCCATCGCCTTATGCCGAGCGCTGTCGGATTTCGGGACTGGAACGGCCGGAGCTGAGGATGATGCTGCCTTATGCCGAGTGCGCGCGATACTGAGGCGTATCGCCGATCTCAAACATTGAGGAGGGCCATGATATCTAACGAGTTTCCTTACGCCGTCACAAGGATTTAGGCGGAGCATTGGGCGCTGGCCGTACTTCGCCTTCTTATCGGACCACCGAACGCTGTCACCAACAATAGAAAGAGCACCGCGCGACGCGCTCGACGTATGGGCGTTATTATGTATGCGAATTATGCCCCTCACATGCCTGCGACATCTTAGAAATTGCAGCCATGTGGCGACGAACACGCACTCCTATACCATAATATTAAAAATAATCTAATTCTTTTTTCTTCTGCGAATTAATGCGTGCCAATCTACGCCGTTATATCTTCCGTCCATCCATATGCACGTGAGCGTCTGAGTAGGCACATTGAGCCTAGTTGCAAGCAACATTGCTCGGTTTCCATATCCAAGCGCACGATCTCTCTGCTTACCAGCATCCTTGCCATTTGACTCAAGCAATGCGGCCCCAATTTGCCGACACTGGTCACGGAAGCGGGCCTGAGGGCTTCCATCTTCTATATTTTTGAAAGCAAATGGCAACTTACCTTCGTCGATATGCACGTACACGACTGCGTTCATGCCGACTGCGTCCGCGGCCTCTTGTAGTCGTCTACGACCGTCTGTCCAACCCGTTAGAAAGACGAACGCCACCGGCCTACTTTTCAAAAAGTCTTGCTCGCGCGCATTGAATGGAAGACGATTTTCACCAAGCTGTTCCTGCTTTAGTTGCTCATTATCAAACCAACTGCCAATAAGATCCGACGCCTGTCCTCCCGATCCAATTAAATCATCAATAAATACCAAAGGCTCGTCGCCACCTCGCTCAGCCGCCTGCTCAACTGTGAGTGTTCTTGGGAAAACACTTTCAAGATCTCTTGATATATACGCTTGCACGGTACCGCTATCTTTCAAGTCCCCAAGAGGTATAATAGTTGCACCCTTGAATTGAGGGTATTTATCAATGAAAGTCCTTAGCGCCTCAAAATTGTCTTCTCTCGACAATATTTTTAGAGACTCTAACATTGACAATGCGCGTTCAATTGACTCGTCGTGGCGAAATTGCTTTAGCCAATCCAAGATACGATCGCGCATCTTAGGCGCACGCCTCGGTATTGTTGTCCCGACGGGCTCATCGATAGTTTCTAACTTGATAGCAAGCGCTTCAACACGATCGAAGACATCTGCCATCTCCAGCCGAGCTGGAATCGGTCTGATATCGATAGGTATACCTTTGTACCAACCTACTGCTTCCAGACGACGCTTCAGAGCAGTCACATCCGACGAATTTTGTTTGCTAAGTTCGATGGCCGATCGCGGCAATACAGCATTATACTTTGTCCTAATGTATCGCTCTGCTGCAACAAAAGTTGCTAAGGCAGTTTCACGAGGCGCAAAGATGTGAGCTTGTGGGCTTCCAAAATTGTAGGCGTCTGCCCATGCAGGCTGATTGATGCGATCCAAATCTCTACCTCGTATAAATTTATTATTTTGAAGTATCAAAGCTCTATCAATTTCAGTACCGCCAGAAAGTCTTGGCTTTGCTGATATTACCACTCCATATTGAAGGGTATTCGTTGGAACATCGTCTATTGCATCAGGAAGCACGCCCGCTAACAACGCAAGCTCGCTAGCTATACCTTGCCGCAACTCACCTCTTTTTTGCGTATTCTCGCAATCCGCGGCAAGTGTCGTTAAACCTAGCACTTGCTTCTTGTCTGACTGCCAGGGGTCATCCGGATACTTCTCAAGCAGCGCAAGCGACGTTACAAACAGATCACGATCGCGAAGGCGCCTCAGAGTGCCGCCAACAAAATTAAACAACCCAGGCGAACTTGGTTTAATACTAGCTGCCTCAAAAATCGCACTCGCTTCGGACACGATAAATTGATCATCGGAAATTTTGTAACACAGTTCAATTAGATTTAAAGGACTAACCCCGTCTACAGTTCCTAAAGCCTCAAATATAGCATCTATCATTGCCTCGACTGCAAGAACTTTTTTCTGTCTGTAGATTTTAGCATACAGCAAGACTCTGGCAAGGTGAAGCTCATCCAATATTGCAGCGCCTGACCACTTTAATCCGAATAGATCACAATTATCACGACCCCCTTTTAACGCTCTTTTAATATCACCCGGAACATCCTTCATTGGGACTGTCTTTGTAACAATCTTCTGCAGTAAGCGCGAAATATCTAATAGAGATGGCACGCCCGCATGGTGTGCATCGCGGACATAGTAATCGAGCTTATCTGCATCAAAAGGCCCAGTGATTATTTCGTGTAAAAGCGGGACTTGATCGTCAATATGATGACCTACTATAGCTTTCTGAATTAAGCTACAGACGTGCTGCGCTGTTTCTTTCGCGCCTACGCCATACCTTAGTGGGTGCTCTATACGATCCAAAGCCACAGAAATCATTTCGATGAAAGCAGGGGCCCCGACGATGTCATGAGCAATAAGCTCACTTAGCTGTACTTTATCTATACCTTTATCAGTCGCAAACTCCGCCAAAGCTAATCTGAGATCTGTTCTTCTCACAAGAGAATGTTCTGACACGTGCGAAAATACGCCGTGTCCAATATCGTGCACCAAAGCACACAATCGAACGAGCTGCGCCCGACTTGAGTCGATTGGCGAATTTGCCGGGCTTGTTCCCGATGCTTGATTGATAGAAACTATAAGTTGCTGCGCTTGATGAAGAACGCCAAGAGTATGCTCAAACCTTGAGTGTGAAGCACCAGGATAGATCCAGTGGACAACCCCCAACTGCTTAATCAGACGTAATCGCTGAACAAGGGGACTGTCTATAACGACTACTTCCAGCGGGGACACCTTAACAGTGCCCCACACGGCATCGTTGATCTCTTTAGGGGAGGATCCTATCGCGCCAGGCTTAGATAGCCTAATTATGTACGGTCGGAGCCGATCCTCAGCGTACCTTTTTGCGAATGCCTCACATTGCGCCAGTATATCCCGAGCCGACATCAGACCTGCCACCATTCATGAAGACTTGGTCAACAACACTGGCGAGAACGTCTCGTGGTATAGAGGAGTGATCTAAATAGTAATTTGCATCGTCGTCATCCACTTTTATTTCTACAGTTTTGAAGCTAGGATTGTTAATAGCTACTACGCCTCGCTCGCGAAGAGAGTATATAGCCTCGCGCAAAGTACTGGAATCACCATGATATGGATTGGTTGCCAGCGAAAAATCAAGCGCAAGGTTTAGCTCCTTGCGTCGGCCACGAAGTATTTCGTAGGCAGCAGCGAACCGTTCGTCTTCCATAGTATCGACTAGGCGAAGCTTTTTTACTTGACGCAGGGCGAGTTCGCACAGAATATCTGTGACGAATTCAGAAGCAGTGACCAGCTTAGCCTCCACAGTCGCGGTCATGCTTTCCTCCTTGCGAGCAGCCTTGAAGGGCGAAGCGCTAGAGCCATGCAGCGGGGCAACATGCCGTTCATATTCGACTCGATCGATGCGCGGTGCCATCCGCAGGTTCGTGGCATGTCCCTTCAACTCTCGCAATGGAAACGAGATCGATCGCCTCCCGCTCCGCAAAAATTTGTGGATGGCATGTCGGCGGGTTACATCCAGAGCCGTGCCGTTCCTCCCCGGCCGTTTGAGTTTGGATCTAAAGCCACATCCATTCAGGGTCGCACGATGAGGTCTAGCGTCCATCTGGCCTGGCGAACGCCACCTGCACGAAGCCGCAGGCCTGATGGATGAGCGTGGTACTGCGGCTATCACCCGCTCCGGTAGGCCGCGTTCGACAGGTGCGGCGCCAACCCTCCACGGCCGCTTTGAGCCCGGGCTGTCATCTTCGACTCGAGCGCCTTCACCACCACGTCGATGCTGCCGTTAGGTCTGCGGGTCACCTCCTGCTGAATGTCGGGCGAGCCAGCCGGGCGCTGGTCGATGAAGTTGATGGTGGGCGCGCCCGGAGCTGCCGGCGCGATGGCCCCAGGCCGGGGCATGGTGAAGGCGTCGCTGCCAACGATGCCGCCATCCGAGTAGCCTCGGGCGCCCCGTCGCATGGCGTCGACCACACCGGCGCCGCCCCAGCGCTTCACGTCGTCCTGGCTCCACACCACCTCGCCCTTGTGGACGATGCCGGCGGCTTCCAGGCGCCCGCCGGGGCCGGTGTAGCCGCCACCCCAGAACCCCGGGCCGTAGGCCCCCGGGGACGCCGCGGCTGCAGCCTTGAAGTAGTCGGCGGAGCCGTAGCCGTTGCCTCCTCCACCGCTGAACAAGCTCTTGGCGTAGCTCAGCCCCGTGGCGAACAGCCCACCCGGTCCCGCACCCTGGCCCTGCGTGCCGAAGAAGCTCGCGAGCGGTCCCTGACCGAACAGCGCCGCTTGAAGCGCCGCCCGAGAGATGTTCTTCGACAGGTCGAGGAAGGAGTCCGACCACGAGCGGGTACTGTCTACCAGAGGGTCAATCAGGCTGTTCCCCATCTGGGCGAATGACGACATTGCCATCTGCGTGTCGCGGATGGAGGCGTTGAGGCGGATCTGCTCAGCGTACTCGCGCGAGGCGGAGGAGGTCGGGTTGTCGCCGAACACTGGCCGCAGGCCGGCCGACACCGCCTGTTCTGTGGGGGTGCGGCCGAGCTGCGCGCGCTGGAAATCGAGATCCCGCTGGAGGCTGCGCTCGGCCAGCTTCTGCGTCTCGGCGCCGATCGCGGCGGCCACTGCGTCGATCCGGCGGCGGTTCTCCTCAGCGAGCGGGATGCCGTCGGCGGTGGCGCGGTTCAGGAGGCCTGCCCGGGTCGTCAGCCGCTCCGCCTCGCCGGCCGTCTTGCCCATGGCGGCGGCCTGTGCTTCCTGCGACCGCGCCGCCTGCTTCGCGGTGTCGTCCAGCACCCGGGCCTGGGCGATGGTGTTGCTCTGCTCAGTGGTCCTGGCGATGCTCTCGCGCAGCTGCTCCGGCGAGGAGATCATCGAGCGCTCGGCGCGCTCGGCCACTTCTTTGAGCGTCTGACCGCCGAAATACTGTGTGTTCGGGCGCTCGCGCACCTCGTTCCGATAGGACCCGAGGTTGGGATTGGCGGCGGTGCCGAACACGCCCGCGAAGCGCTCCTCAACGGTCTGATACCGGTCGCGGACGCCGGCCCGCTCCTGGTTCGCCAGCACCTCGCGCTGCACCGGGTTCTCGCGCAGGACCTGGTTGGCGCGAGATACCTCGGTGCGCACCGCTTCCGCGCGCTCCTGCACCGCCCGGGCCCGGGCGAGCTCGCCCTGCGCAGCCGCCTCGGCGCTCTGCTGCGGATCGACGGTCGGCATCGGCCGGCCGCCGGCCATCGAATTCAGCACGCCCGCGCCGCGGCTGACGTTGGACCAGAAGTTGCCCCACGCGTCGCCGAGCTTGTCCGTCGTCTTCTGGCCGATGCCGGCGAGATCGTTGTAGCGGGCGAGCGCCGGGTTGATGGTGTCGAAGGCCAGCCGCACCGCCTCGGCACCTCGGCCCTGCTTCTGCAGGTCGTTGATGAACCGGGAGGTGGTAGCGCTGTAGACGCCGAGACGGGTGCTGTACTTGTCGAAGGAACCGGAGGCGTCGGTGAAAAAGTCCTGCTGGATCTTGGCCGCGTCCTCCAGGCTGGTGCCGAAGGTGGTAGCGAAGTCGCGGGTGCTGGCGAGCGCCTTGTCGATCGTCTCGCGTGAGGCGTTGCCGGTCGAGGCGAAGGCGGTGGCGAAGGTCCGGGCCGTACCGGTGGCGAGGTCGCTCGAGCGGGCAAACTTCTCGATCTCACCGGCGGTGAGGCCCGACTGCTTGCCGAGCCCCATCATACCGATGGCGATCTGCTTCTGCGACGCGTCCCAGTTGGCATAGGCCAGCGCGATCGCGCCGGCACCACCGGCGAGGCCGCCAGCGACGCCTACGGAGAGGGGCACCAGCCGGGATAGCTCGGTCCCCACACCCTTGAGGATGCCGGTGACGCCGGCCCCCGGGCCGAAGATCTGCGCGATCTGCGGGCCCTGCTGCACCAAGACCGCCATCGGGCTCATCCCGCCATAGAGGGTGGTGCCGATGTCGAGAAACTGAGAGCGGAGGTTCTGAACCTGATATGCCGCGAGGCGGCTGTTGTCGTTCACCGACTTCAGCGACTCGGACATCTTCGTGTGAGCGTCCCGCGCCCGGGTCACCGCCTTGGTGTGCTCCTCCTGCGTGATGGCGCCACGCTTCAGCAGGTCATCTGCCTCGGCCACCTCCTTATTCTGCCGGGCCAGAGAAACGCCAAGCGGATCGATGCTGGCGCGCAGGGTCGTAGCTCGGCGCTCCAGGTCGGCGCTGGCCCGCGTCTGTTCCTCGAACCCCTTCGTGGCCGCAGCCTGACCTTCGGCGACGGCCCGCACGCGGATCTGCTGGATGATCCCCTCGCGGCGGGCGTCGGCCTCCTGCTGAGCGAAGGCGGCCTCGAAGGCGGAGGCGGAGGCCCGGGCCGAGCCGGCGCCGTTGCGATCCACGCCCAAGAGGTTGTTGACGTTGCTCTGGGCGCGCGCCTGCATCTCGGCCTGGCGGGCGACTTCGGCCATGCGCTGGTAGCGCGCGGTCTGTCGATCGACTGCGCCGCCGGCATTCTCGGCCGCGGTGGCGATGCCCTGGAAGGCGGCTTGGCCAGTCCTGCCGGCGTCCTCGAGGGTGCGCTTAAGCTCGGGGCCGCCTTCGACGCCCAACCTGATTGCGATGCTCGTGGGCATGATGGTGGCTCCCGGGTTGGGGTGGTCAGGCGGCCTGCGGGCCGGCGGAGAGGATCGGGCGAACGACGCGATCGTCGAAGGCCTCGAAGAACGGCCACACGGTCATGGCCTCCGCGATCGTCTCGCGGGTCGGCTCGACGGGCTCGCTCGCCTCGTTGCCGACGCCTTCCCAGCTGCGGATGAGCCGCCGCGCTAGGGTGGTCGTAACCGCCGTGTAGGCCGCGACGCTCGTCGTCACGTCGTCGGCGTCGCCGCGGTCGCGCCAAGCGGCAGTGCCGGCCTCGCGGGCAATCATGACGTCGAGGGTATGGGCGGGGGCGACCTGCACCCGGACGCCCGGGAGGAGGTCGATCCAGGCTGGCTCTACGGCGGCAGTGTTCAGCTTCAGCATGTCTAAGCCTTCGTGGTGAGGGTGGGAGGGTAGGAATGCACCGACGGAACCTAATCGGTGCTGCAGGTGTCGGCGAAGTACGGCAGGGCGGTCGTGCCAGCCGGGATCGTCGTCGCCGGGGGGCGTTCACCCGGGGCGTTCACCGTTCACCGTTCACGGGTTTTGGGACCCTGGCGCTATAATTGAACTGGGCCCCGACCACCCGTATAGGTCCGGACGCTCCAGGGGCCCTGACGTTCTGGGCTGATGCTTGGGCACCCCATCGGGTCACTGCTGTCGCCCTGTCGTGACGACGTCCGATGCCCTGGGTGCCGTCAGCAGGGCCATCGGCAGCAACTCGATGAACCCGGCTCCGACCATCGTCCTAGCTATGCAGGCGAGCTCGTACCGGCAGGCGTGATCCGGGATGGGCGCCGGGCGGGGCGGCACCAGGATGGCGGGAGGCGACGTGCGAGGGAGCGGGGGCATGATGGCTGCTCTCTCGCCTCTACGGTGACCTGGGCTCGATGCCGCGGGCGCGAAGCACCTTGACCATGCTGGCCCGCGTGTCGGCGATGCCTGAGGCGACCATGCTGGGCGGGGGTGGGTGAGAGGAGATCTCGCCCACGGCCTCCTCGGCAGCGACCATGCGGGCGAACAGATCAGCGCGGGCAGCCTGCACGCTGCGACGCTCGGCGAGGTATGCCGCAGCGAGGTCGATGGACACGGCGGCCGGCGAGAGCCGGTGAGCCGTCGCGACCATCTCGCGGATGGTGCTGACCGCCCCGGCCCGCTCACGGGCCTCCGCGACGGTGACGCCCTCGACGAGGAGGCCGGAGGCAAGGTGCATGGCGTCGGCTGCCTCGCAGATCCGGCAGATCTCGACAGCGTGAGCGGTGTCGATCTTGCCCTGAGCCTGCATCGCCGGGGGTGTCGTCGGCGGCGACGGAGCAGGGGCCGGGCTGGGCGGAGGTGCGGGCTCTACCTTCGCGGCGGTCGGCGCCGCGTCGAACTCCGCAACGTCGCTGGCCAGGCTCTCGAACAGGTGGTGCTCGCTGTCGGTCATCGGGCGGCCCTGTCGGCCGGCGGAGATCATCTCCTGCATCTTGGCGACCGCGGCGGCTCGCTCTGTCTCGGTGCGGATGGTCATTACGACCCTCGTACTGCTGGTGATCGGGTGGCACCCGCAGGTGCCTCGCTGGGGAAGGGGAAGCCCCGGCGGGCAGCGATCAGGCGGCGCGGCGCTCCTGGCCGGCGTGCCAGGCATCCTTGAGCTGGGACAGCTCGGTGGCGCGCCACTCCTTCAAGCTGAAGCCGAGGTCGACGTAATGCTCGGGCGGGTTGGTGGACATGCTGCCCTCCCGCCGGCGCTTCAGCTTCTCAAAGGCGTCGCGGCCCTCCTCGGTGTCCAGTTCGAGGGCGAGACCGGCTTCGATCGCCCGCTCGGCCGCCGGGGTCGCGATCGTGTGCGTCCATGCCGGGAGATAGGCGGGGCTGCCGGCGGCATCGGTGAAGGTGAAGGGCTCCAAGGCCACGATCTGCATCTCGGGGCGCGGCACCTCGATGTGGGGCATCACCTCGACGTGGACCGGCAGGGCGGGCCCGATGACACGCTCCCGGATGCTGCCGGCCGTCTCCCGCAGGCGTGCCCCGAACTCGGCGGCCATGGCGACCGGGTCCGCGCCCTCCACCGTCCCGGCCATGGCGTAGGTCGACCAGCGCCGCACCTCAGCCGTGACGTCGAGGCTGGGCAGCGCCTCCGCAAGGCCGTGGAGGAGGAAGGCGCGGGCGATGTCGGCCGGGCTGGCGGTGCCGATGTGCGGATCGTACTGACCGGCAGCGGCCGGGGCGATGCTGCCCAGCAAGGCAGCATGCGCGGTGGCGACGCCCTCCAGGGCCCGCTTCAGGCCAGCGGCAGCCTTCTCGATGTCGGTTGCGTTCCGCTCCAGACCGGCGGCGGCGGTCTCGCGCTCCGCCTCGTCGCGGTCGGCGGCGATGCGCGCCTCGGCGGCGGCCACGCGGCGGTCGAGTTCGGCGACCGCGTCGGTCACGCCGAGTGCGGTGCTCTCCAAGTCCCGGACCGCGTGTTCGGCGTCGGCGATCGCGGCGGCGTCACCGCCCTGGATCAGCAGCTCGCGGCGCGCCGAGATGGCCCGCTCGAGTTCCGCCGACAGCCCGGCCTGGCGGATCACCAGGGATTCGCGGCGGGTGAGGAGGCCCGAGAGGTCGGCATCGGTTGTTGAAGCGGCATCGGGGGTGGTGACGAGCTTAGGACGGCGCATGTGGGCTCCAGTCAGATCACACGACCGCGGCCGGGTCGGCTCGCGGTGCGCTGCAGGTTGGGGAGGAGGCGCACCGGGGCGCCGTCGAGGAGGAGACGTGCCTGGACGCTGCCCCGAAGGTAGTCGGCCACGGTGATGCCGCGGGCGTCGGCGGAGCGGCGCACGGCCTCGGCCATGTCGGCCGGGACGGCGGCGCTCAGGCGGGAGAGGAAGGCGATGTCGTCACTCATGCCCTCTAAGCTGCGTCGAGTTCACAGCGAACGGCAGTGGACGAAACTGGACAGCGCCAGTGGACAAACCGGACGAGTAGACAATCACCCAAAGCCGGCAGAGGCATAAACAAAAACCTAGTTAGCCGCGAGCTGGCTATTGGTTTATTATCTCGCGCTACTTATCAGAAAGGGTCTGCGATGAAGCTTATTGTTGTTTTTCCACTTGTTATCGGATTGATGTTTGCAAGCTGCGCAGCAGCACAGTGGAACGGCCCCGAGAAAGCGGCGCTGCGCACGCAAGTCACCGCGAGGGTTGGAAAAGTCAACTCTCTTGAAATTACGCCATTCTACGGTGATTACAATTCTGACGCTAAGGACGATGCGCTTGTATTTGCATATTATGAAGATCGTAATGGCGGGAATTCTATGAGCTTAGATGTGTTTCTATTCAAGGGAACCGCTAAAGGGTTCTCCTTCGTCAAGAAAGTCCCGAATGTCTATGGATCATCACCAAGAATGGCCCGATTCGGCCCGGGATCAATCAAGGTCACGCTGACCACGCTCGGCCCGAACGATCCTCGTTGCTGTCCTACAGCGACGAAAGAGTACACGATAACCGCAAAATAGGTGAAGAACAGAGCAACGCATCCGAGCAGCCTATGGGCCGAATGCTTCTCGCCGGACGAACCAGCGGCCCAACAGCTTGGTGCCAGCGCCCCGCTTTGCGCGCTTCAAGCCGGCATCTTTCGAGATATTCCATCGCCGGCAGGCCTCGGCGAGCGGCACAAGGTCGTGAACGGGCGCAGCACCTTGCTGGGTGAGTAGCGCCCGAGCACGTGCGGCGACACGCTCTGAGTCCGCGATGATTGATTGCAGGACGGCACGTTCGGCCTCGGTCATGACGCACCTCGATCGGGACGATGAAGGGCGGCGAAGCAGGCGAGCACCTGCCGGCGGTCGAGGGGTTCGAGGTGAGCGAGCGCTTGGGCTGCCGGCTCGAGGGCTTCGGGGTGTGTCTCGGCGGCCTTGAGCAACCGGTAGAGCTCGGCGCCGCGCGAGCCGGTGAGCAGGCGGACGATGGCCCGCAGCGCGCGGAGCCGCGCCACCTGCTCCGTGCGGTCGAGACCCGGCAGCCAGGGGCCGAACTGATCGGCGGCGGGGATCATCGGGCGGCCCCACGCGGGATCGGACCGGGGGTCGCGACCATCTCAAAGCCGGCCAGCCGCTCCGCCGAGGCGCGATCGTGACCGCCCTCGAACTCCAGGATGGCTGCGCGTTCCTCGAACTCGGCGAACCAATCGCTGTGCTCAATCGGACACACCTCGAGGCCGTCACCTCGACATTTCTCCTGCTCTCGATTTTTCGTGCGTGACCGCGTGACCGCGTGACTGGCGCCAGCAAGACGTTGATCTTGCTGATGTTTGTCGGTCACGAGGTTTGGCGTCATGCAGTCACTCAGCGCGTGACAAGCGGCTGACGACCTGGTGTCGGTCACGCAAGTCACGAGCTCGTCACGCCCCGTGTGACTGCCTAAGTCATTGAAATCTTTGGCGGTCACGCAAGTCACGCACGTCACGCACGTCACGCACATTTTTGGGGTACTCGCGAGAGAAATCAGGCGCTCGAAGGCGCTGTGATCGACCGGCATCACGGTGCCTCCGCATCGAAGAGGGCGCTCGCCCGCACCGCGTAGGTCGGCACCGAGCGGCCATCCACCTTCACGAAATGGCGGTGGGTCCGATCCTTGCCGGTGAGCAGCAGCCCGCGTTCGAACAGCATGCCGACGACGCTCTTGGGGTCGGCGACACCGGCCAGCGTTTCGCTCCAACCCGTCGCCGTAAAGGCATAGACGAGCACTCCGTCTCGGCTCAGCCGGTACCCGAGCAGATCACGGATGGGCGCCGAACTCGGCTCGACACCCTCCAGGTTGCGGAAGCGCGCTTCGCCGTGCCGCTCGATCGCGGACCGGATCGCGTCCAGGGCCGCCACCAACTCTCCGGGACCGTCACCACCGCGTGCGGAGCGCCAGGCGTCGAAGCATATCCGGATGGCCCGCTCGACCTCGCCTTCAGCCCAGGGCAGTTGCAGCGCGACGCGCGCCATCTCGCCGGCAACCGCAATCAGAGCGAAGCGATGCGCGGATCGGGATGCCTGGCCATCCGCTTCGGGTAGGTCCGCCAGCAGCCGCTTCGTCACCTCGGCGATCATCCTACGGGCGGCCGATGCGGTGCCATCCGGGTTTCGGGCCAGCGCCTCCACGAAGCTCGGACCGGCCGTGCCGTATGACCGGAGGGCCGCAGCCTTGATGCCATTGGCGAAGGCCGCAGGCTCACCGCCGCTGGTGTGATCAAAGATGCCGAGCCCGTGCCCGGCATCCGCCGGAACGTCGACGAGGCGCACCAGCTGCCCGGCCCGCGCCCGCTTGCCCGTCTCGCTGATCTTGTCGGCCAACCCAACCTCGCCGGCCGAGAGGAGCATCACGCGCCACTCGTGCCGGGCGCGCAGCTCGGCTTCCTTCGTCGCTCGCGCCTTACCCTGGCCGTTGACCAACAGGTACGCCGTCGAGCCGGCTTCCCGGGCTTCCAGCTCGCCGAGCTCATCCAGAATCAGCACCGTGCCGGAATGCGCCTTCGCGACGCTCTCGAGCCCGTTGCCCGTCGCCCTCCAGGTCTGGACGAAGCCGGAGCGGGCGCCGCCACCCCACACGCTGCCGGCTGCCACCAGCAGGGTCGACTTGCCAACCGACGACGGGCCTTTGAGATTTACCCCGCCGCCTTCGTCCTGCAGCAGGTCGGCGATCGGACCGGCGAAGGCAACCGACAGCGCGAGGAGCAGGCGCGAGTTGCCGGCCGCTGGGGCAGCGACGGCTGAGACCCACTCCTCGAGGGCCCCCGCCTCGGCGTAGCGCGCAGCATCCACGCGGCCTTCGAAAATCACCTCTTCGCCGTCGGCTGTGCCGATCGTTCGCGCCGGCAGCACGAACACGCTGTTGAACCAGCCGGAGCGACGAACGAGCCGGACACGAGCCTGGCAGTCCAGTTCGTACAAGGCGCGCTTAAGCAGGCCGAGCGGCTTGCGGCCAATCGAGATGGGAAGGCCGGCATCCACGAGCGGCCGCAGCCACTCGGTACCGTCGCCGATGAGGTCAGCATGGGAGATGAAGCCGCGGTGGCGACGCTCATCTCGGTCCTGCCACTCGATAGTGACCGCCCATCCGGCGCCGGCCGGATCGCGGGCGAGACCTGGGACCCGGAATGGACCAGACAGCCTCATCGGCTCCTCGTCCCCGGCCGGATCGAACCAAAGACCGGAGGAGCGCATCCGAAAGCCGTTCGGCCACCGAATGCCGGTCGCCTCCTGCCGTTGAGGGGCCTCAGGCGCCCCATCAAGATCGACGGGCCCGAGGCGCGCCATCTCTGCCGCGAACGGATCGTCGGTCATCGCAACTCCTCAGCAGCGGCCCGAACTCGCTCGGTGGCCTTCTGCTCTTTCAGGTGAGCCAGGAGGCTGACGGCGACGCGGACGTCGGCGACGAGGCAGCGGAGCGCGTAATCCAGGCCGACGTCGTCCTGAATACCGGCATAGGTCGCCGCCAAGTCGGCATGAATGGCAGCCCCGGCGACCGTCTCTCCGATGCAGGCGCGCATCATCTCGAGGCTGCCGTGAGCGAGATCCTGGAAGGGGTCGGGCTTAGGGATGGGAGCGCTCATGCGCGCCCCCGGGTCGTGGCGAATGCGAGCTCGGCAATAGCGCGAGCACGTTCGGGCGAGAGGTCGAAGCGGGAGAGCAGTCGCCGCATCTGGAAATCAGTGGGGCTCTGCGATATATCCCGGGTGTCGGCCTGCAAGACGACATTTCCCGAGAGCCGAGTGCGCCCGCCAGCGCCTCGGCTTTCGACGTTTCGGGCCATGCTGATTACGCGGCCTCCGTTTTCACGACGGTGGCCTGATCCAGCATCCGCTCGAACGCGATGAGCGGCACCAGCAGCCGGCGGCCGATCCGGATCGTCGGAATCTCACCCCTGCCAGCCGCCTGGTAGGCGCTGTTGCGGCTCAAGCCCAACTGCCTTCCCGCTTCTTCGATGGTGATTGTCCGGCAACCGGGTCTCTCGATCTGGTTCGGCTTCATACCAGCGCATCCCTTTTTGGCTTCGCTATGCGCAGACAATATCGCTGCGTCGTTGACGATCACAAGCGGTGCGACTACAAATGCGAAGACAAATTGGAGTGCGCTATGGCAGGTTCTCGCGGACGCCCACCGAGCGGCGAATTCAAAGGAAAGAGCGCCGTATTCACAACGCGCATCAGACCAGAACTAAGAGATAGGCTGGCAGAATCAGCTGAAAGCAATGGAAGATCGCTTTCTCAAGAAGTAGAGCGCCGTTTAAGCGATAGTTTTCGCCTTGAAGATCGCATGGAATATGCGTTCGGAAGCGTTGAAAATTTCTGGCTGATGCGGATGATTGCGTTAGCAATCAATAACGCTCAAATCACGCACCAAGAGGGAGAGAGATGGAGAAATGACCCCGAAGCCTTTGATGCAACGTTGAAGATAGTAAATGGCGTGCTCGAAGCGTTGAGACCTGGACCGGCACCGCAGACTACCAATAAGAAAAAAGAGGCCAATAATTTCTGGCAGACGCATGTTGCGGTGACAACACTTGAAAGCATATATTTGGCCAACCCAGATTTGCCTATCAACGAAGGATCTGACACAGACCATGTGTTAGCATCTATCAAGCGCAAACTTGGAGAGGATGCCCCGCGCGCGCTGCAGCGCGTCTTGTTTGATGCGCCTTCGCTTGAAGATTGGGATCGCCGAATCAAAGATGCGGAGGAGGCCGATCGCCGCAACAGTGGCGATGCAGCTGAAGGACAAACATCGAAATGAAGGGCCACATCCGCGAGCGCTCGCCCGGACGCTGGGCAATCATCCTCGACCTGCGGGACCCTGAGACCGGTGAGCGCCGTCGGAAGTGGCATTCCTTCGCCGGCACGAAACGCGAGGCGCAGCGGGAATGCGCCCGCCTCATCGCGGAAATGGATTCGGGCGCCTACCTCGAGCCAGCCAAGGCAACGGTCGCTGAGTTCCTGGAACGCTGGCTCGATCACATGCGCTCGCAGGTCGCTCCGCGCAGCCACGAGCGTTACACCGAGATCGCCCGCAAGAACCTGACGCCGCTCCTCGGCCAAGCCGCGCTGACGAAGCTCCGGCCGGAGCAGATCTCCACGGCCTACGCGAAGGCGTTGACCAGTGGGCGGCGGAACGGGAAGGGGGGTTTGGCCCCGCGCACCGTCCACCACATGCACCGCATCCTGCGCCAGGCGCTGGAGCAGGCGGTGCGCTGGCGGCTGCTGAATCACAATCCAGCCGACTTGGTGAAGCCGCCGAAGGTCGAACGGCAGGCGATGAAGGCCTTCGACGCCGCCGAGACCGCGCGCCTCCTGGCACACTTCCAGCCGACCCGCATGTTCACGCCCGTGCTCCTGGGCGTGACCTGCGGCCTGAGGCGAGGGGAGGTGACGGCTCTGACCTGGGGCGCGGTCGACCTCGAGAAGGGGCAGCTGTCGATCGCGACGAGCTCGGAGCAGACCCGATCCGGGGTGCGCCTGAAGGAGACCAAGAACGGGCGCGCCCGCGTGGTCGCCCTGCCGTCGCTGGCGGTCGACGAGCTGCGGCGCCACCGCGTCGCGCAGGCCGAGGAGCTGCTGCTGGTCGGAGTGAAGATCACCCAGGCGACGCACGTCTTCGCGCAGGCCGACGGCTCCCCCGTGCAGCCGAACAGCCTGACGCACGAGTTCGTGCGGATCCTGGCTCAGGCGAAGGACCTGCCGCGGGTCCGCTTCCACGACCTGCGCCACAGCCACGCGACCCATCTCCTCGCCGGTGGGGTCCACCCAAAGATCGCGCAGGAGCGGTTGGGCCACTCGAGCGTCGGGATCACCCTCGACCTCTACAGCCACGTGCTGCCGGGGATGCAGGCCGACGCGGCCGCGAAGGTTGACGTCGCGCTCCGAGAGGCCATAGAGAGGAATGCCCGATGAAAGGGTAGCAAAGCGGTAGCAATCCGGATTTTCGGGGCTACCGCGGCGAGGCGAAAAGCCAAGCCCTGTCAAAGGCTTGGAAGGGTGGCCGAGTGGTTTAAGGCAGCGGTCTTGAAAACCGCCGTGGGGGCGACTCCACCGTGGGTTCGAATCCCACCCCTTCCGCCAGCACTTTCTCTAAGCACCTGAGAAGCAAGAGTTATTTCAAACGCTGGACTGTCGGCCCCAACTCAGGCCCCAACAGCTTGAGTGGATATCAGCGGACGTCCGCGGACCCACCCGGTCGAACTGTGGCTGGATGTGAAGCTCGTTTCCCACCCGCGCCGGTCGCTGAGCCCACGCTCAAATCTGCTCCTGCAGCAGGACATCGACTTGAGCCACGGCAACCGCGAGCGCCCGATCACTGAGTGTTCGGGTGATATCGCGTAAGCGAAGCTCCAGCTCGAGCCGCCTGGGGGAGTGCTGGATCCCTGGCGCCCCAACGCCTTCGAGCAGCTCACTGGCCGGGATGCCGAGTGCCTGCCCCAACTCTACGAGAGTCTCGATGCTCGGCAGCTGCAAGCCGCGCTCGATGTTCGAAATGCTCTCTGGCGTCCGCCCGATCCGGGCACCAAGCTCCTCCTGAGTGAGCTTCTGCCGCTGGCGGGCGATGCGCACCTTCAGCCCAACGCTTTTCTTCAAATCGACCGTCATGCCCGAACGCTGGCTTCGTCAGACAGGCTTGACCACGAAGGCGGCTTTGCCTCTTATGCCGCGAACGAAGTGCGGTTCGTTTGCAGCGCACAGACACGAAATTGGCGTACGCGCAGATGCGGGTCTGTGTTCACCGTGGGACAAAGGAGATCGGGGGCTCCTGCGTTGAGGTCGCCCACGACGGAGCCCGGCTCCTCCTCGACCTCGGCCTGCCCCTCGACGCCACGGCAAACGACGCGACCTGTCACCCACCGGTCGAAGGACTCGACGGCAGCGGCGATCTCCTCGCGCTCATTCTCAGCCACGGCCACCGCGACCATGTCGGGCTGAGCCACCTCGCCGGTCCCGACCTACCGGTTGCGCTCGGCGCGGCGACACTCCGCATCCTCCAGGCAGCCGCGACCTTCGTGCCCGACACCTGGGTACCACCCAACACGGTGACCTTCGGCCACGGCCAGTCCCTCACCTTCGGCCCGTTCACCGTCACCCCGATCCTCGTCGACCACTCCGCCTTCGACGCTTACGCGCTCCTCGTAGAAGCTGGCGGGCAGCGGCTGCTCTATTCCGGCGACCTGCGCGCGCACGGACGCAAGGGCGCCCTCTTCGAGCGTCTGGTCCGCAGCCCGCCGCGCGCCATCGACGCCCTCCTCATGGAAGGATCGAGCCTCGGCCGCCTCGACGCCGAGCGGCTTTTCCCGACCGAGAGCGAGATCGAGGACCGCTTCGTCGCGCGGTTCCGCGAGATGACGGGCCTGGCCCTCGTCGCGGCTTCCGCCCAGAACATCGACCGCGTCGTCTCGCTCTACCGCGCTTGCAAGCGCACTGACCGCACGCTGATCCTCGACCTCTACGCCGCCGAGATCCTGGCCGCGACCGGCCACCCCAGCATCCCGCAATCCGACTGGCCAAACGTTGCGGTCTTCGTCCCGCACCACCAGCGCGTGCGCGTCAAGCGCACCAGCCGCTTCGACCTGCTCGCGCGGCACGGCCAGCAGCGCATCTACGCGAAGCACCTCGCGGCGCTCGCGCCCCGGGCGGCGGTGCTGTTCCGCCACTCCCTGCTACTGGACCTCGACCGGACCGGCTGCCTCGCGGGCGCCGAGGCGATCTGGTCACAGTGGGACGGCTACCTCCGGCAGCCCCGCGGGAAGGCGCTCGCCGCCGACCTTGCCACCCGCGACATCCCGCTGACCCACGCTCACACCTCGGGCCACGCCAGCATCCCAGACCTCAAGCGCCTGGTGGCAGCGATCGCGCCTCGGCGGCTCGTGCCCATTCACACCTTCGAGCCGCAGCGCTTCCCAGCGCTGTTCGGCGCCAGCGTCGACATCAAGGAGGACGGACAGTGGTGGGACACGACGGCATGAGCGAGACAATATCCTATAAGGCCCTGGGCGAGCCGTTCCTCGCGGCGCTCGAAGCCCTCGCGACTGCGCCGAATGGCGGCTGGTGGGCCGATGTTCTCGCCGACCCGGACCTGCTGCTGGCGGTGCGCGACCGCTCGCACAACGTCTATTACCGTGGCGCGTCGCTGTTCCGGGTCACGCCGGCCGGCGGTGGTGTCGCGGCCGAGACACACGTGAAGTACCTCGTACGCCAGCGTCAGGCGCTAACCCAGCTCGGCCAGGACGGGGGCTTCGCGCTCGACCCAAGCACGGCGGTGTGGACGCGCTACGAGGGGCCCAGCACGCTGGCCGAGATGAAGCGGGCCGCCGCCGCGCTCTCCGGCCTGGAGAAGGCGGGCGTGCACGCGCTGGTGAAGGCCAGCCCGAACGTCGTCGATGTCGAGATCGCGCTCACCGGCGCATCGGTGGAGGCTGCGTCCGCCGAGCGGGAGGGCGCGGAAGCGGACGCCATGCTCCTGGCGCCGGACACAGAAGCCGCGGCCACCCCAGCTCCGGCTCAGACCCGCCAGGATCGGCTCGACGTCGCGAGCCTGGAGGAGCGGGGCGCGGCCGACGAGGCGTGGCTGGTGTTCCACGAGGCCAAGCTCGCCGCGAACCCGAGCCTTCGTTCGAAGACCACTCCGGCGATCGTCACGCAGGTCGCGCGCTACCGCGCGACGTTGACGGAGCAGGCGGAACAGCTGGCAGAGAGCTACCCGGCCCTGTGCCGCGACCTGGTCCGCCTCGATGCCCTGCGCGGGACGGTGCGTGCCGCCCGCGGCCTCGCCGCCGTGCCGACCCTTGATCCGCTGGTGGACGAGGTCGCCCGCGGCGCGCGCCGGCTCCGGGTCGACATTGAGCCCCGGCTCGTGGTGTTCGGCTTCGATGCCGATCAGCGTGACGGCGCACTGAAGGCGGTGATCGACGAACTGCGCGGGCAGCACAGGCTACAGGTCTATGCGGTCGGCCGCCCCGGCGGGCGCACGACGGCTGCCTTCCGCCGCCCCGCCGACGCGGCCTGACAGCGCCCACCCAGTTAGGGTGCGACCGCCGGCCGCGGCAGGAATCTGCGTCCGGCGGTAAATTCCGAGGGGTGTCAACGGGAATACATATCGTCGGCTCCGCAGGAGCCTCGGCGAGACCCCTTCGTCATGTCCAGTCCATTCCCGTCATCCGCCCTGTGCGCCGCACGCCGCACCTCCGTGCGTAAACTTGCGACGGTCCGCACGGACTACACGTTGCGGGCGATCCGTTGCTCAGGGCTGACGCCGAGCGAGTGCCACGCCGCGGTCGCGCTTTAGCCCCTTCAGACATCGTTCGTTCCCTCAACCTGCTCCGCCTGCTGAGACAAGCACGGCAGCGGACGACGCAGGACCGCGCATCTTGGCCCGCCCCCACCCCCGCCCCCGTTACTACGCCGCCCCCGTGCTGACGGCCGCCCTGTTCCTGGCGGACGGGCCGCCGGCCGCCGCACGCGCGCCCGAGATGTCCGCCCCACTGACGCAGATCGCCGGCACCTGGGCCGCCTCGACGAAGGGCTGCCCGCACCTGGACCAGCGCGTCACGATCATCACGGAGTACGAGCAGGTCACGGACGGCCGCGCGGCGGAGAACCTGAGCTGCCGCGTCAAGCGCGCGACCCCGCACCGCACGGGCGTCGCGCTCGCGCTCATCTGCGACTTCGGCAGCGACGGTCCGCTGAGCTTCGAGACGACGGCCACGGCGACGCGCACCGGCCCGAAGACGCTGACGTATACGACGCGCTTCGTCGGCGGCGAGCCCCACACCGAGAAGTTGGTCTTGTGCGAGCGCCCGAACGAGGTCGCGACGAAGCCCGGCACCCCGGACCCGACACAGCCGCGCTACATTCTGCCCCCGCTGCGCACAGGCGAATACTACGAGGGTCAAGCCTACCCGGCGGACTACGATGAGCGCCGCCAGGAGCTTCTGGGCGCGAAGGCGAAGCCCCTCCCACGCACAAAGGACGAGGTCTGCTTGCGCGACTTCTGCCGCAAATACCCCGAGATCCGCGCCTGCTACGCCGACTACTGCGTCGGCCGTTGGGAGCGCGCGGACGGCGCGACGCTGGACTACGTCGTCAAGCCGGAGACGCTCGAGGTTCTGAAAATCGTCTGCCGCGACACGTGCAGCGCGGACGAGATCCGCCCGCACGTCCGGTAAACTGCCCGTGCCCTAACGACTCAACAGCTGGAGAAGCTAGGCAATGCAACCAGCAGGTGGATGCCGACTGGAGCACACTGACAACACGGGAGCCACCTTACCGAGCGTTGGCATCTTCTGGGGCGTGCCGGACGGCGGGCGCACCGTGCTGGTCACCGACCGCACGCCCATGACCGAAGCGGAGATCTACGGCGACTGCCTCACCCACCCGCGCGGGCACCACGAGGTCTGGGAAGCATGGCGCAAGCTCGGAGCCACGGCGCTGCGCCGCCGTGGCCTGCCGCCGACCATCGTGAATCACGAGTACGAGGCGTTCCCGCGCGGGCGGGTGGTCTACATGCGCGAACCGGCGCTTTTCACCCTCTACGCCGACCGGCACCTGCAACGGCCGGAGACGGTCACCAACATCCTCCGGCTTTTCGGCCTCGCCGGCGAGCGACACACGGTGCGTTCAGACGTGCACTATCGGACCCGGGACGGAGGGCAGTTCATATGACCGCCAGCTCGGCCGAGATCGAGGCACTACTGTTCGACGGCAACGACCTCAGCAACCCGACGCCCGGCATGCTGCCGGCCATCTTCCGCGACATCATCGGGGGTCTCGACGCGGCTGGCCTCGCCTACGCCGTGGTCGGTCGCATCGCCCTGGCGCTTCATGAGCAGGCCCGCTCCGTACGCGAGATTGAGATCGTCGTAGCTCTCGCTGCAGACGAGCACGAACGCATCGCGGTCCTCACACGAGCGACCCAGGAACGATTCGCGGCACACCTGGACCCGCGGCAGTGCGAGCACCCCATCGTCCTGACGCTGAGGCCCAGCACCTGTACAGTCGAGGCACAGTTGCTGGCGGACGCGATCACCCGCCAATGGTTCGGCGTCCAGGCAAGGCTGGCAAGCGCGGAGCACCTGCTTTGGCTGTGGTGCCACACCGAGGGTCCCGACCATACCATGAACGCCAGTGCGCTCATCGTGGGCGGCACGGTCGACCTCTACTGCGTACGGGGTCTGCTGCGCACGACAGACGACGTTGAGGAAAGCGGTCAGCGACGACTGCGGCTGGCAATCGGCGACGCGGTCCTGTCGACGACGTCCTCGTTCAGCCGGTTCATGACAGAGCGGCGCACCCGGCTCGACCCGAACCGCGTACCGATCTGGCAGCTACAACGAGCGAAGGCCGCGGACAGCGGCGAGCGCTGAGCGTCCAGCCGTCCGACATGCCAGCTTCGCATCGCTGCGTAGGGCGACCGCGTCCACGGCTGTTTCGCGCCTGTCGCGACCACTACATCACAACGAAAATCACCCCAGGCGGAGGCAGACGAGTTGGACCGGTAGGCCCCCCTGCCGCCTACGTCGCCTTTGCCGGTGGACGCCAGCGTACCTCCGGCGAGCGGATGAGTACCCCCTTGGCCCCCGGCACCTCTGCCACCATGCCCTCCGACTTGGCACTCTCGAGCTCTCCGCCCGGCTGACCTCAGCACCGAGACCACCCGACCCGGACCATCGCCGGTTTTCCGCCGATCCCGACCACGCCAAGTGTTTGAAACTTGGCACCGCTCGACGGGCCGGTTCTGCCTACATACGGCCTCGACGGCGGCCAGCGACCTGTAGCTCGCCCCCGTGAGAGAAGCGGGTCCCGATTCCGCAGAACTGGGCGAGGCTGACGCGAACTCGTGACCCCTTACGGACATTCTGGAGGCTGCAGCTGAAGGTCCGAATGGGGTCGAGAGCGGCGGTTCGGCGCCTGTCAGCCAGAGGTCAGCTCATGGCGCACAGCGGCACAAGCGGCATGCGAACTCCTAACCCCTTGCGGACATTCGACCTGTGCCCGTCGAAGGTCCGGAGGGGGTGGACTGCGGAAGCTGACCCACCACCCGCAAGTGGACGTTCTGCAATGCGCCTGTAACGGTCGTTGAGGTGAACCTGACCGTACACCGAGAGCGGACGTAGTGGGCGCGAAGGGGTCGACCATGGATCGTTTCTAGGTCGGCATGATGCAGGGCTGGGGATTCCAGGCGACCTTTCCTTCGCGACGCCGAGCCAGTCCGCAACCAAGTCGGTGGTGACGCTCGACTGCGTAGCCGTATGCATTGCGCTGGATCAAAGCGCGGGACGGCGAAACCGGCAGGACTTTGGCCTGTCCAACCGGAGGCGGGTGCCACGATGCGCGAATATCTCGTCACCTTTCACAAGATCGTCCTGGACGGCGCCGGGCGCGACCGACACGTGCTGCAACGCCGCGCGCGGGTCCGTGCCCGATCGGACGTGGGTGCGGCCTGGGAGGCCAAGGCGATCTTCTGCCGAGCCCTGGGCATTCCGGACTGGCGGCTGCTCGCCGACACCTGCGAGGTCGTGGCCTTGGCGCAGTCCACAGCGTAGCATTCGGGTGACGGCGGGGTGCGACCGTCGCGGGGCGAGGGTGCTCGCGGTGCCCGGCGCGGGGAAGCCGCATGGGAATGGTGGCGGGTCTCGGGTAGGCGTTCCGGTCGAGGATCGGGTAAGCTCGCGTTTCCGTGAGGAAACCCGGGGGCTGCTTGATGCCGAGCGAGACTTGCGCGCCAGACCAGCACCCGTGCCGGCACGGCCGGACCGAGGGGGGGTGCGCTGAGTGCAGGGTCCGCCTCGTCAGCGTCTGCGCTGCACTCACCGGCGACGAACTCGACGAACTCGAAGGGCTCAGCCGGCACGTCGCGCTCGATGCGCGCCAAACCCTCTTCTCGCAGGACGAGGAGGCGACCGCCGTCTTCAACGTCACCGAAGGGGCGGTGCGCCTCTCGCGCCTGCTTCCGGACGGGCGCCGCCAGGTCATGGGCTTCGCCCTCGTCGGGGATTTCCTCGGCCTCGCGCTGCCGGAGCGGCAGACGGTGACCGCCGAGGCGTTGTCGCCCGTCGCCGTCTGCCGCTTCGAGCGGCGGGCGTTCCAGGCTCTCGTGGCGCGGAAACCGCATCTGCTGCAGCGCCTGCACGAGCGCGCGGGCTACGAACTCGGCCTCGCACAGGATCAGATGATGCTGCTCGGCCGCCGCGGAGCGGAGGAGAAGGTCGCGACCTTCCTGCTCGCGCTGCGCGCACGCTACGCGCGGATCGGCCTGACCTCTGTGACGCTGGAACTGCCGATGGGGCGGCAGGACATCGCCGACCACCTCGGCCTCACGATCGAGACGGTGAGCCGTACGTTGACGCGCCTCGACCGCGAGAAGGTCGTCCTGATCGTGCCCGGCGGCGTCCGCCTGCTCGACTTGGGCCGGCTCAAGCACCTCGCCGGGTGAGGAAGCCGCCCTGCGGGCGCGGGGCCTCGGGTACGAGGCACGATCCGCCTTGATCTGAATCAAGGAGGTGGAACGTCGGCGGGATCAGCTGGAAGGCGTCGATCCCGGAGATCCCGATGCCCCCTCCCACGCGTGCCGGCCTTCCTCGCCGGAGCCCGGTCCGTCGTGAGCCCTCCGTTGGCCCGACCCGGGCGCTCGCCTCGACGCGGCGAGCACCGGCACGGCCTCGGGCGCAGGCGCCATGCCTTGCCCCGACCACCGACGACGCGTGTCGCGCGCTCCGCGCACGAAGCGGAAGCCCGCGCCAGTGACCCAAGGACCGGACCAGTGTCGATCGATGTCTGCGCGGGCTGCCCCGTCCGCGACCGTGCGCTGTGCCGCTGCCTCGACGACGAGGAGCGCGTCGTCCTGACCGGCCTCTGCCAGCGCCGCCGCGTCGCGGCGGGTGAGACCGTGATGTGGGCGGGCGACGACAGCCGGATCTGCGCCAACCTCCTGTCGGGCGTCCTGAAGGCCGTCGCGGCGACGGCCGACGGACGCGAGCAGATCGTCGGCCTGTCGTACCCGGCGGACTTCGTCGGCGAGCCCTATGCGGCCGAGATCGGTTTCACCGTCACGGCGCTGACCGACGCGGAGCTGTGCACGTTCCCGCGGCGCCCGTTCGAGCGCTTCCTGGAGCAGCACGCGCGGATGGGGAACCTCCTGCTCCAGCACACGCTCAAGGCGTTGAGCGAAGCCCGCGCGCGCATGCTGACGCTGGCGCGCCTCTCCGCCGGAGAGAAGGTGGCCGGGCTCCTGCTCGACATGGCCGTGCGAGCGGGGACGTCCGCGGGCCGGCCGGGCCTGGAGGGGCCGGTTACGTTCGAGCTTCCGATGACGCGCGGCCACATGGCGGACGTGCTGGGGATGACGATCGAGACGGTGAGCCGGCAGCTGACGAAACTGAAGGGCGCCGGGGTGATCGTCCTGTCGGGCGCCCGGACCGTCACGATCGTCGATGCGCGCGGGCTCAGGAGGCGGGCCGTGGCGGCGTGAGTCACGCCGTCCGGCGGCACAGGCCGTCAATGAGCAGGGATCGGCCCTCGGCCGTCAGGCGATGCCGGCCGAGCGTCAGGACCGTGAGGATCTCCAGCACCATCGCCTGTCGGCGCGCCGCGAAGAAGCAGCGCAGCATGTAGCCGAGCGCGTCGGCGGAGATTCTGCCGGCCGCGGCGTCGAGCACAGCCAACAGGTCCCCGGCGTGGACGAGATCGTCGGTGCGGCGTGCCTCGACGTGACGGAGCAAGGCCGCGGTCAGGACGTCGGGAACGCCGGGTCCGAGCATCCCGGCAAGGTCGGCGGTGCTCGGCCCGTCCTGTCCGATGAAGTCGTTCAAGGCCGAGCGGAGTCGCTCGGCCTCGTCCGCGATCGGCCAGGTGGGGAGCCCGTCGGCGCAGGCTTCGAGGTGGTCGCACAGGCCAGCCGAGCGCGTATGCCGCGCCATGAGGCGATGGAGTTCCGCCTCCGCGATGAGGCCGGAATGGTCCGCGAGGGGGGCGGGAGGTCGAGGCGATCCCATGAGGCGATCCCGGCTGTGAGACTCTTCCGGGCCGCATCGGCGCCGGACGCAGGAGGAGCCGAGGCATCCTCCGCATCCGGCCCCGGCGCGGTCAGTGCATCGGCGCCGCCGCGGCGTCCGGCATCGGCATCATGTTCACGTTGAGATGGTACATGACCCAGATCGACCCGCCGATCGTCAGCACCACGATCACCGCCGTGAACAGGAAGGCGAGCAGCGTCCAGCCGCCCTCCGAGCGCGTGTCGAGATGGAGGAAGCTGACCACATGGACGACGATCTGGATCAGCGCGAGGGCGAAGATGATCGCCGTCGTCACCCGCGCATCGGGCAGCGCCCGGGACATCACGAGCCAGAACGGCACGACCGTCAGCAGGATGGAGAGCGCGACGCCGATCCGGTAGCCGCGCCGGCTCCCGTGCCCTTGCCCGTGCCCATGCGCGTCTTGGCACGCGTCGCCCGAGGCGCCGTGCATCGTCGGGGCGGAATGCAGGCTCACCGGATCACTCCATGAAGGTAGACGAAGGTGAAGACGCCGATCCAGATGATGTCGAGGAAATGCCAGAACATCGACAGGCAGATAATCCGGCGCCGCATCGCGCTGGTGAGTCCGTGCTGGCTGAGCTGGACCAGCATCGTCGCGATCCAGATCAGTCCGACGGTGACGTGCGCGCCGTGCGTGCCGACCAGGGTGAAGAAGGCCGACAGGAACGCGCTACGCTGCGGGCCGGCCCCGTCCGCGATCAGGTGCGAGAACTCGTAGAGTTCGACGCCGACGAAGGCCGCGCCGAGCAGGCCCGTCACCGCCAGCCAGGCCCGCGTCGGGCCGACCCGTCCCGCCTCCATGTGGGGGATCGCCTGCCCGAAGGTGATCGAGGAGGCGAGCAGAAGCGCGGTGTTGAGGGCGACCAGCGGCAAGTCGAACAGCTGGCGTGGCCCCGGACCGCCGGCATAGGCTGTGCTCACCACGCCGTACATCGCGAACAGCGAGGCGAAAATGAGCGCATCGCTCATCAGGTAGATCCAGAAACCCAGGAGCGTGGCGCCCCCGCCGTGGTCGTGCTCCTCCGCTCCGGTCTCGTGCCAGGCGATCTCGGGCTCGCCCGCGTTCCATGCGCGATCGGTCATGTCAGGCTCCCCGGCCGAGCGGCGTTCCGCGCTCGCCCTCGGTCGCCGCGACCGCGTCGGCCGGGATGAAGGTGTCGCGCGCGAAGTTGAAGGTTTGCCCGACCGCCACGGCGAGCAGGGCGAGGAAGCTCGCGGCGGCGAGCCACCAGATGTACCAGACCATGCCGAAGCCGAGGCCGAGCGACAGGCCGGCGAGGATCACGCCCGTGCCGGTGTTGCGCGGCATGTGGATCGGGCGGAAGTCGCGCGTGGGCCGGGCGTAGCCGCGGCTCTTCATGTCGTACCAGGCGTCGAGGTCGTGCACGACGGGCAGGAAGGCGAAGTTGTAGGCCGGGGGCGGCGAGGCGGTCGACCATTCGAGCGTGCGGCCGTCCCACGGGTCGCCCGTCGTGTCGCGCAACGCGGCCCGGTTCACGAAGCCCATGACGATGCTCATCACGAAGCCCAGGATGCCGACCAGGATGACGAGCGCGCCGATGGCCGCGATGACGAAGTAGGGCTGGAAGCTCGGATCGTCGAAATGGCGCACGCGGCGCGCGGTGCCCATCAGGCCGACCACGTAGATCGGCGTCCAGGCGACCCAGTAGCCGACGACCCAGCCCCAGAAGCCGACCTTGCCCCAGAACGGGTCGAGCCTGAAGCCGAAGGCCTTGGGGAACCAGTAGACCATGCCGGCGAACAGGCCGAACACGACGCCGCCGATGATCGTGTTGTGGAAGTGCGCCACGAGGAACAGCGAGTTGTGGAGCACGAAGTCGGCGGGCGGGATCGCGAGCAGCACGCCGGTCATCCCGCCGACGACGAAGGTCAGCATGAAGGCGACGACCCACATCATCGGCAACTCGAAGCGGATGTCGCCGCGGTACATCGTGAACAGCCAGTTGAAGATCTTCGCGCCGGTCGGGATCGAGATCACCATCGTGGCGATGCCAAAGAACGAATTCACGCCGGGCCCCGCCCCCATCGTGAAGAAGTGATGCAGCCAGACGAGGTAGGACAGCAGCGTGATGACGACGGTGGCGTAGACCATCGACGTGTAGCCGAACAGGCGCTTGCCGGTGAAGGTCGAGGTGATCTCGGAATAGATGCCGAACGCGGGCAGGACGAGGACGTAAACCTCCGGATGGCCCCAGATCCAGACCATGTTCCAGTACATCATCGGCGCGCCGCCGCGGTCGTTGGTGAAGAAGTTCGTGCCGACGTAGCGGTCGAGCATCAGCAGGAAGAAGGCGGCGGTGAGCGCGGGGAAGATCGCGATCGCCAGCACGTTCGAGCAGAGCGCGGTCCAGCAGAACACCGGCAGCTTCATCATGGTCATGCCGGGCGCGCGCATCTTGACGATGGTGGCGACCATGTTGATCGCCGACAGCGTCGTGCCCACGCCCGCGATCTGTAGGGACCACAGGTAGTAGTCGACGCCCGTATCCGGACTGTAGTCGAGGCCGGCCAGCGGCGCGTAGGACAGCCAGCCCGTGCGGGCGAACTCGCCGACGAACAGCGAGACCATGGTGAGGACCGCGCCCGCGGCGGTGAGCCAGAAGCTGAGGTTGTTTAGGTACGGAAAGGCGACGTCGCGCGCCCCGATCTGGAGCGGCATCACGAAGTTGATGATGCCCACCACCAGCGGGATCGCCACGAAGAAGATCATGATCGTCCCGTGGGCGGTGAAGATCTGATCGTAGTGGTGGGCGGGCAGGTAGCCCTCGTTCGCCCCGAAGGCGATCGCCTGCTGCGCGCGCATCATCAGCGCGTCGGCGAAGCCCCGCAGCAGCATGACGATGCCGAGGATCACGTACATGATGCCGATCTTCTTGTGATCGACGCTCGTGAACCATTCGCGCCAGAGGTAGCCCCAGAGCCGGTACCACGTCACCGCGCCGACGATTGCGAGGCCGAGGAGCACCACGACGGCGAAGGTGCCGAGCAGGATCGGCTCGTGGATCGGGAAGGATTCCCAGGTCAGACGTCCGAAGAGTGTCTTCAGATGGATGTCGGTCATGACGGTCCCGATGAGAAAGAGTCGATCCCGCGCATCGCGTGCCCGCGCAAGCGGAGGGATGGAGGGGCAGGGCGCCGAATTACTGGTGGTCGCGGTTGTGAGCGCTGCCCGGCTCGAGCGCGCCGGGGGGATCGGACTGGGCAGGCGCGGTGACGTTCGGGCCGGAGCCCTTCTCCTCGGGCGCCTTGTCCAGGGCAGGCTTGGGCTTGCCGCCGACGAGCGGCTCCGCTGCGCGTCCGGAGCGCATCGCCGCCCCCCCATGCGGGTGCGCGCGGTCTCGACCCGGCTCCCTATCCGCCTCCATGTCGCGGCGCATGAGGTCGATCATGCAGGGCTTGCCCGGCTCGACGCAGCGATTGAGCGTACGGTCGAACAGCCCCTCCTCGACGGAGGCGAAGCGCATCGCCGGCACCCGCTCGCTCGGCTTGATCAGATCGACGAGGTTCGAGAGCGCGAGGCTGCCGCCTTCGGCCTTCACCGCCGACACCCAGCGGTCGAAGTCGGCCGCCTCGACGCCGCGCAGCTTGAACCGCATGTCGGAATAGCCGCGGCCGGTGTAGTTGCCCGAGTAGCCCCAACTCTCGCCGGGCTTGTTGAGCACGGCGTTCAGCTCCGAGCGCATGGTCGGCATGGCGTAGATCATGCCGGCAAGCGTCGGCGCGTAGAATGTGTTGAACTGGTCGCTCGCGGTGATCGCGAAGCGTACCGGCACGTTCACCGGCAGCGCCAGTTCGTTCACGGTGGCGATCCCGAGATCGGGGTAGATGAACAGCCACTTCCAATCGAGTGCGACGACCTGGACGTTCAGCGGCTTCGTGCCGGGCGGAACGGGAACGCCCGGCGCGAGGCGCTCCAGGGGCCGGAACGGATCAAGCAGATGCGTGCTCGTCCAGGTCACCGCGCTCAGCGCGATGATGATGAGCAGCGGGCAGGACCAGATCACCAGTTCGAGCGTAGTCGAGTGGTCGAAGTCCGGATCGTAAACCTTGTTCGGGTTGCCCCGCCTGTAGCGCCAGGCGAACAGCACCGTGAGCACCATCACCGGCCCGATGATGAGCAGCATCACGCCGACCGAGAACAGGATGAGGTTGCGCTGCTGCAGCGCGACGTCTCCGGTCGGGTTCATCACCACCATGTCGCAGCCGCCGAGACAGAGCGGCGAGAGCGCCAAGAGCGCAAGACGGGCGAAAGCCCGTTCTGTAGGACTGAATGCTGGGTCGGACATGGCCGCCGAAATAGCTTGCGCGGGCGCCCGCCGACTTTGACCGCGGTCAAATCTCCTCGGATCGCCCGCTGTTAAGGCCGTGGGGGAACCGATCGCCGCCGAGGCGCGGTCCGCCCCCTATGGGGCGCGGACGTTTGAGGAGACCGAACGGATGGCAGCCACGACCGCCGGACCCGCGAGTTCGACGCCGCTGGAGCGCGACGCCCGGCTCGTCAACGCGCGCGAGCACCGCATCCGGCCCGGTGAAGTCGCGGTCGGCGTCATCATCGGACGCTCGTCGGAGTTCTTCGACTTCTTCGTCTATGCCATCGCCTCAGTGCTAGTGTTCCCGTCGCTGATCTTTCCCAACGCCGACGCCCTGACCGGCACGCTCGCCTCCTTCGCAATCTTCTCGCTGGCCTTCGTCGCCCGGCCCTTCGGCGCGCTGACGTTCATGGCCATCGACCGCCGGCACGGGCGGGGGGTCAAGCTCACGGCGGCGCTTTTCCTGCTCGGGGGATCGACGGCGGCCATGGCGTTCCTGCCGGGTCACGCGCAGGTCGGCGGTCTCGCCGCGATCCTTTTGGCGATCCTCAGAATCGGGCAGGGCTTCGCGCAGGGCGGCACCTGGGATGGCCTGCCCGCGCTGCTGTCGCTCAGCGCGCCGCCGGAACGGCGCGGCTGGTTCCGGATGATCCCGCAACTCGGCGCACCGATCGGCATGTTCGTGGCGAGTGCCCTGTTCGCGTTCCTGCTCGCGACGCTGAAGCCGGTGGATTTCCTCGATTGGGGCTGGCGCTACCCGTTCTTCGTCGCCTTCGTCATCAACGTCGTCGCGCTGTTCGCGCGGCTGCGCCTCATCTCCACCCCCGAGTTCACCCGGCTCTACGAGAGCCGAGAGTTGCAGCCGTCCCACCTGTCGGACCTCGTGCGCGAGGAGGGGCGAACGGTCGTCCTAGGTGCGTTCGCCCCCCTGGCGAGCTTCGCGCTCTTCCACCTCGTCACGGTGTTTCCCCTGTCGTGGGTCGTGTTGGCTGGAGGCAACGCACCCTTGCGCTTTCTAGTGATCGAGCTGGTCGGGGCCGGCGTCGGGCTGGCGACCGTGGCGCTGTCCGGGCTCCTCGCGGATCGGCTCGGGGGGCGGACCGTGCTAGGACTCTCCGCGGTGCTGATCGGCGCCTATGGCGGCTTCGCGCCGCGGCTACTCGACGCGGGGCCCGTAGGCGAATGGACCTACGTGCTGCTGGGTTTCGCCCTCCTCGGGCTCGCCTTCGGCCAATCCTCGGGTGCGCTGAACGCCAGCTTCTCGGCCAAGCACCGCTACACAGGCGCGGGCACAACCGCGACGGCCGCTTGGTTCATCGGCGCCGGCTTCGCACCGCTCGTCGCCCTCTGGCTCGCGAGCACCTTCGGCCTATGGTCGGTCGGCGCCTATCTCGTCTCCGGTGCCATGTGCACGCTCGCAGCCCTTGGGCTGAACTGGGTGCTGCATAGAACGCCAACGCGATGAAACCTGGGTCTTCGACCGCCTATTGAGGCGCCTCGCGCGTCCACCGGTAGCGGCGCGTCCGCTTCGTCCGCCTACGTTTCTACAATCGGTCGCTCCACTCCAGGCCAAGCTCGACCACTTCGACCTAATTAGATTGCCGTAGGGCAGACCTTCCGAAAGTCCGAGAGGGGTCGGGGGCAGCGGTTCAGGCCCGCCGTCGCCAATGTCAGCTTATGCTGCAGATAACCGTCATTCGAGATTGGGCTTAGCGGCATTATCGGGTTCCTCATGACGAGCTCCTCAACCTAGGAGCTTGTCATGCCCGAAGTCGTTACCGTTCCCACCAGCACACGTGTTCCCTGGAACCGCGGCCGTATTGTCGGACCCAAACCGCCCTTGAAGCCGAAGCACATCTGGGCCCTGCGCACGCGCCTTCAGCTCGCCAACCGCACGCGAGACCTTGCCCTGTTCAACCTTGCCGTCGACAGCAAGCTGCGCGGGTGTGATCTCGTCGGCCTGCGCGTGGGCGACATCCACCTGGGCGACGCCGTACGTCTCCGAGCGACCGTGTGCCAGCGCAAGACCGGCAGGCCGGTTCCGTTCGAGATCACCGAGCCGACGCGCGAGGCTCTCACGGCTTGGCTGACTACGCGCAAATTGAAAGCCAGTGACTGGCTGTTTCCAAGCCGGAGTCGACTCGGAGAGCATCTTACGACGCGCCATTATAGTCGGCTGGTCGACCGTTGGGTCGCCTTGATCGGCCTGGACCCGTCAGCCTTCGGTACGCACAGCCTGCGCCGCACGAAGGTCGCCCTGGTCTACAAGCGAACCGGCAATATCCGAGCCTGCCAGCTGCTCCTTGGCCATACCAAGCTGGAGAGCACGGTTCGCTATCTCGGCATTGAGGTTGACGACGCGCTGATCCTCTCGGAGCAGACCGAAATCTGATCCAAGCGCCGCGGTCGAAATGGCCGCGGCGTGCCAACAGAATGGTCGCCCCCCGGGTTGCCAAATGACCCCTTGCAGACCTTCAAGCCTGGGAGCCCAGAAGTCTGCTTGGTAGGAAGAAGCGGACCTATGAGCGGTGGCCACGACATCAGCAGGTCGTGGCACATTAGCGACCTGTCGTGAGATGGATGGCCCCTCCCGGACGCATGGCGATGTGCGGAGCCCTCGGCACCAACATGCGCAACCCGACTGCCACCATCGCACCATGGAGGCTCGGGAAGCCGACCAGGACCTCGTGGGGCGCGAAGGACCCGGTTACGCCTTCCAGTCGGACTTCGAGGCATTGACGCCGGCCTTCCGCCGAAGGGTCGCCTCAGGACGCGTCGTCCTCCGGCCGGCGGCGGTAGCGGCTGGACCCCTCGGAGGCGAACAGCTTCTTGAACTTGACCCGCTGCTCGATCACGCCCCGGAGGGGTTCCGGCCCCCATTCGCCCGGGTAACCCGTGCGGCGACCATAGGAGCGTCGTCCAAGAACCCGCTGCCGGGACACGTTCGAGGCGCACGAACCAATTGGGCCCACGGAACAAAAAGGGTCCAGGGAACATGACTCCCGACCTTGGCCGCCATCTCGACGGGGGCATCGATGCGCGCACGCGCCCAGACATCCACCCGGAAGACCGGCACCCGGCCTGGCGCGACGCGCAATCCGGCCCGGGCCCCCAAGCACGCATCGGCCCTCCCCAAGCCCGGGAAGCCCGAGGTCAGGATCTTCGTATCCTACTCGCATGTCGACAAGGAGGTCAGGCGCCGGCTTGAGACGCACCTGGCCCCGTTGAAGGCCGACAACGTCACGACCTGGTTCGATGGCGACATGGACGCGGGCGACAAGCTCGACACCAAGATCTCCCGCGCCTTGCGCGAGGCACACGTCTTCGTGGGCTTGATCAGCTCGGACTACCTGGCCAGCCACTACTGCTGGAGCATCGAGTACAAGCGCGCCATGAACCGACGCGCCCGCGGCACGATGCGGGTCGTTGCCGTCGTGGTTCGACCCTGCGACTGGAAGTCCACCCCCGCCGCCGGCTTCAAGCTGCTGCCGGAGGACGGGAGGACCCTGCAGGAATGGCGAAGCGTCGATGCGGCCCTGCTCGACGTCGTCCGGGGTATCCGGCGGGTCGTCACCACCGTCCGCCGGGAAATGACCGCCGCGGCCGAGCCGCCGAAGCTTGGAGGCGCCCTCGGCAAGGCCAGGTCGAAGGCGACCACCAAACCTTCGGCGGGATCGAAGCCGACGAAGTCCCGGGCCCGCGCCACGACCGCGCCGCCGAGGCCGCGGAAGGCGCGGGGCAAGACTCCATGAACCAGGCCGGCGTATCAAGTCTAAACGTATCCAGGGCTGGGCACTGCCAAAATCAGCCGAAGGGTGTTTACGTTTTCTTCGACCGTGAGGTCGGTCAGTTCACGCAGCGCTTGCGCCATACCGGCTACGGCGGCGCGCCCGAACCCGTGAACAGGGACATCGAGCGCGTTGTCCCTGCACTCCGCCCTTGTGACTGCCTCCCGGACGATCCTCTCCAGGTTAGTCCCCACGAAGTCGGCCCCAGCTTCCCGACCGAACAACCTCACATCCTGGAAGATATGTTGGATGCCGGAGTCCCGCGACATTTGGATCGAGCGGCTCTGCATCGCGCGGCGATGGGTGTCCTGCACCTTAGCCTTGATTTCCGCGGAGGTCATATCCCGTTCGCCTGACTAGCAACGCGAATATTCCTAGACCGGGAATTGAAAGCGCGGCAGGCCGCTCGCGCCCCTACGGGCACGATGCCGCAACCTCCGAAAGGGTCAGCCCGAGACGCCGCGGCGCGTCCCTGGACGCAGCGCCTGGGCAACCCGCGCCTTTGATGAATGTTAGGACCGTACGCCCGCCGTGAACCAGCGTCCGGGCTCACGAGCCGCCTTGCGTCGGCCTAAGGTAGAGGTAGCGGGTGGTCGGGCGAGACGAGACTGAAGCGACCGCGGCCGATCTCAGGCTGCTCCGTGCCGCCGTCGAGGCTTCCGGCGAGGCAATCCTCATCACGACCGCCGACCCCGACGAGCCCGGTCCCCGCATCGAATACGCCAATCCCGCCTTCATCCGGATGAGCGGCTACGAGGCTCATGAACTCCTCGGACACACGCCGCGCCTGTTGCAGGGACCAGGCACCGACCGTTCGGTCCTCGACAGCATACGCGCCGCCCTCGTGGCTGGCGAACCGTTCCAGGGCGAGGCACTGAATTATCGCAAGGATGGTTCGACCTACATGGTCGAATGGGTGATCACGCCGGTGCGCGACCCGGACGGTCGCATCACGCATTGGGTATCCGCGTAGCGCGACGTCACCGAACGGCGCGCCTACGAGGACCGGCAGGCGCTGATGGTGCGCGAGCTTCACCACAGGGTGAAGAACACGCTCGCCACGGTGCAGGCCGTGGTGAACGCCACCGTCCGCTCGTCAATGACCATCTCGGAGTTCAGCCGTGCCCTGGCCGGCAGGATCACCTCCCTCGCCCGAACGCACGCCCTGATCACCGAGGACCTTGCCCAGGTCGCTTCTTTCGATGGGCTGCTACGGGCGGAGCTCGGCCCCTACGACGAGCGCGGACGCCTGAGCCTGGAGGGCCCGAGGGTGGTTCTGCCCTCGGAGCTCGCCGTGCCGGTCGGCATGGCCCTGCACGAACTCACCACCAACGCGCTGCGCCACGGTTCGCTCGCCGACCCGAACGGGCGGTTGCAGGTGACCTGGTGGATCGAGGAGGCGCAGCCGGAGCGCGCCTTGCGCTGGGACTGGGCGGAGCACGACGGCCCACCGGTGGGACACCCGACCCGCGAAGGCTTCGGCCATCGCCTCCTCAACAAGGTCCTGGCATCCCAGACAGGGGCCACGGTGGACGTGGCGTTCGCCCCCGACGGGCTCCGAGTCTCGGTCCGGATGCCGTTGTCCTCCCGCTAGGAGCTATGCCTCCCGGCCGGGCCGCAACGCGACGACGTTGCCACCCTCGACGGCCGGGACCGCCGGGGCTCGGACCGCCTCGGCGACCTTGCGGGCGAGTTGCTCGCGCTTGAACGGCTTGCCGATGAGCTGCACGCCCTCGTCGAGCCGGCCGTGGTGCACGATGCTGTTCTCGGTGTAGCCCGACATGAAGAGGACCCTCACCTCCGGCCGCAGCGCCCGAACGCGCTCGGCGAGCTCGCGGCCGCGCACCTTGCCGGGCAGGATGACATCGGTCAGCAGCAGGTCGACGCTCGCCGCGTTCGCGCCGAACACGCGCAACGCCTCCTCGCCGTCGGGGGCCTGGAGGACGCGGTAGCCTAGGTCGGCTAGGATCGCGCAGGCGATCTCGCGCACCGCCGGTTCGTCCTCGACCACCAGAACCGTCGCGGAGCCGCGCGGCAGTTCCACCGGCGCACTCGTTCGCGCATTGGCGGCGACCGTACCCATGGCACGCGGCAGGTAGAGCTTCACGGTCGTGCCCTCGCCGGGCTCCGAGTAGATCTTCACGTGCCCGCCTGACTGCTTGACGAAGCCGAACACCATGGCGAGCCCGAGCCCCGTGCCCTTGCCGTCGGGCTTGGTCGTGAAGAACGGCTCGAATACCCGCTTGACCACCTCGGGGGTCATGCCGTGGCCGGTGTCGGACACCGCCACCATGGCGTAGTCGCCCGGCACGACCTCGGCGTGGGTTTTGGCATAGGCCTCGTCGAGGACCTTGTTGCCGAGCTCGATGGTGAGGCGCCCGCCGCCGGGCATGGCGTCGCGCGCGTTCAGGGCGAGGTTCAGGACCGCGCTCTCAAGCTGCGCCGCGTCGGCCATCGCGGGCCACAGCCCGACGGTCTCGACGTAGCGGACCTCGATGGGCTCGCCGAGCGTGCGCCGAAGGAGCGGGATTAGGTCCGGCATGGTCGCGGCGAGGTCGATCGGCGCCGGCGCCAGGGGCTGCTTGCGGGCGAAGGCGAGGAGCTGTCCCGTCAGCGTCGCGCCGCGCTGCGCCGCCCAGGCCGCCCGCTCGATCCGCTGCTGCATCCGGGCGTCGCCATCGAGCTTGGCCCGGACGAACTCCAGGTTCCCGAGGATGACCTGAAGCAGGTTGTTGAAATCGTGCGCGACGCCGCCGGTCAGCTGCCCGATGGCCTGCATCTTCTGGGCCTCGCGCAGCACGCCCTCGGCCTGGGCGCGCTTAGTCATGTCCGAGACCGTGAGGACGAAGCCGCCGTCGGGCATCGGGGTGCGACGGATCTCCAGGTGGTGCCCGTCGGCGCGCTCGCGCTCGTAGGTGACCGCCTCGCCCGGGTTCCGGCTACCGTGACGAACCTGGTCCTCGGTCTCCAGGGCCGGACGCCCCGGCTCCGCCGTGTGCTCGACGAAGGCGCCGTAGGCGGTGCCCGGACGAAGCATCGCCTTGGGCAGGTCGAGCAGCACCTGGAAGCACTCGTTCCAGTTCGCGAGCTTGCGGTCGGGCCCGAACACGCCGACGCCCTGGCTGAGGCTGTCGAGGGTGGTGCGCAGCCGCAGGGCCAGCGCCCGCTGCTCGGCCTCGGTCCTGTAGGAGCGCGACCACGCCTGGTTCAGGAGGCGGGCCGCCCAGAGCAGCGTCAGGATGGCCAGCACCGAACCGGCGATGACGAGCCAGCGCACCCATCCCGCGCGGGCGTCGTTCTGGGCGAGGCGCTCGTCGAGCAGCCGTTGCTCGTCGGCGAGCATGCCTGTGATCGCCGTCTCGGCCTCGCGCATGTCGTTGCGGCCGGTGTCGGTGTTGACGATGCGCAGGGCCGTCTCGAACCCGCCGTCGCGACGTGCCTGCACGGTCTGGGCGAGCTCCTCCAGCTTGTGCTGGAGGATGGGAGCGAGCGCCCGGATGCGCTCCTGCTGGGCGGGATTGTCGGCGGTGAGCTTCAGCAACTCGCCCTGGAGCAGGCCGATCCGGTCGCGGGCTGCATGGTAGGGGCCGAGGTACTCGTCCCTGGCGGTCAGCAAGTAGCCGCGCTGGCCCCGCTCGGCATCCCTCAGGGCGATGGCGAGGTCCTTGGTGGTGGCGAGCACCCGGTAGCTGTGCTGCGACCACTGCCGGGCTTCCCGGGACGCGTTAAGGCGCTCCCAGGTCACCGCGCCGACCAGGGCGAGGATGACCACGAGCACGCCGAGGACCAGGAAATTGGCGCGCGTGACGAGGTAGCGTGTCATGGTGCTCGGGTCCGTGGGCGTCGGTGGCCGGTGGCTCGACGGCCGGGGCCATGTGGCCTCGCGCACTCGCGTCACGTGGCTCTCCTTATGGCTCACGATTGCGGGATTGTTGAGACCGCATCCGGGGGTCCAAGGCCGCGGCATCCGTGCCCGCGAAGGGCCCGGCGACCGGCGCCGGATCCGAACCGGCAGGATCCGGCTCAGGTCGCCTCGGGGTGAATCGCGCACTATGGAAACCGGGACGGATTCCTGGCATGTGGGTGCAAGGATGAGGCATCGGCGGGCCCCGGCCGTCAAAATCCGCCGCGTTCCCCACGAGCATGGCGGCCTCGGATCCGGGGCCGGCGTGATGGACCGCCGCCCAGGCAGGATGGCACGCCCCCCGGTACCGGCTGGCGGGAGATCGCGCCAAAACCTAGACGAGGGTCATGGACACCGCTGAATTGCAGGCCGAGGTCGAGCGACTGCGTGGGCGCGAACGGGCCCTGGAGGACGAGGTGGCCCGGCTCCGCGGCGCCGGGACGCCGCCCGTGGGCTCGCCGCGGTCCGATCTCCTGTTCACCGCCGCCGAGCAGACCCGGATGGCGATGATCGTCACCGACCCGAACCTGCCGGACAACCCCATCGTCTTCGCCAACCGCGCCTTCCTGGAACTCTCCGGCTACGCGGCCGAGGAGCTCGTCGGGCGCAACTGCCGCTTCCTCCAGGGACCCGACACCGACCCGGCCGACGTGGCCCGCGTCCGGGATGCCATCGCCGCCCGCCGTGACGTCGTCGTCGAGCTGGTCAACCATCGCCGCGACGGGTCCGCCTTCGTCAACGAGCTTTACGTGAGCCCCGTCTTCGGCCCGCACGGCGAGTTGCTGTACTTCTTCGGCAGCCAGCTCGACGTCAGCCGCTTCCAGGAGCGCGACGCCGATGCCGCGGGCGGTGGCGCGTCGTTCCGGAGCCTGCTGGAGGACGTCGAGGCCGGGTTCTGCATCATCGAGGTGCGCTTCGACGAGGAGGGTCGGGCCGAGGACTACCGGTTCGTCGAGGTCAACGCATCCTTCGAGCGACAGTCGGTCCTGGCCGGCGCGGAAGGGCGCTGGATGCGCGAGCTGGTGCCGGACCACGAGCGGCACTGGTTCGATACCTACGGCGAGGTCGCGCGTACCGGACGGGGCGTGCACTTCAGGGGGGTGGCGTCGCGGTTCGGCCGTCACTTCGACGTCCGCGCGGTGCGCGTCGGCGACCCCGCGTCGAACCGGGTCGCGCTCCTGTTCGAGGATGTCACCGACAAGCAGGAGAACGAGGTCCGCCGCGAGGCACGCGACCGCGACCGGGCGGCCGAGCGGGACGTGGTCTGGCGCAACAGCCGGGACCTTCTGGTCGTATGCGGCTTCGACGGCTTCTTCCGCGCGGCCAACCCGGCCTGGACGGAGATGCTTGGCTGGCCGGCCGGCAAGGTGGTCGGCGCCCGGTTCGACGCCTTCGTGCATCCGGACGACCGGGGAGCCGCGGGTCGCGCGTTCGAGGCGCTCCGCGCGGGCGAGAAGCTCTCGAACCTCGACGTCCGCGTCATGACCGCGGACGGCGGCCACCGATGGATCTCGTGGAACGCCATCCCGCTCGGGGATCGCCTTCACGCGGCGGGGCGGGACGTCACCGAGCGCAAGGCGCTGGAGGAGCAACTGCGCCAGGCCCAGAAGATGGAGGCGGTCGGGCAACTGACCGGGGGCGTGGCGCACGACTTCAACAACCTGCTGACCGTCATCAAGTCCTCGACCGACCTGCTGAAACGACCCAACCTCGCGGAGGAGCGCCGGGGCCGGTACGTCGACGCCATCTCGGACACGGTCGATCGGGCTGCCAAGCTCACGAGCCAGTTGCTGGCGTTCGCGCGCCGCCAAGCCCTGCGCCCGGCGTTATTCGACGCCGCCCAGTCGGTGGCCGCCATCGCGGACATGGTCGGGACGCTGACCGGCGCCCGCATCCAGGTGGAGACCGACACGGATACGGGCGCCGACGAGGCCGGCCGGAGGCTGCGCTGCCACGTCGACGCCGACCCGAGCCAGTTCGACACCGCCCTCGTCAACCTGGTGGTGAACGCCCGCGACGCCATGCAGGGCGAGGGCCGCCTCCGCATCGCGGTCCGGCGCGCCGACCGGATACCGGCCCTGCGGGCCCATCCGGCCGTACCGGGTGACTTCGTCGCCGTCTCGGTCTCGGACACCGGCGCGGGCATGCCGCCGGACCTGCTCGACCGCATCTTCGAGCCGTTCTTCACGACGAAGGGCGTCGGGCACGGCACGGGGCTCGGGCTCAGCCAGGTGTTCGGCTTCGCCAAGCAGTCGGGCGGCGAAGTCGCGGTGAGCAGCGCCCTCGGGATCGGAACCACCTTCACCCTCTACCTACCGCGCTCGGCCCGGGCGGAAACGCGCGAGGAGCCCGAGGAGGAGACGGAGCCGCTCATCGACGGCCACGGCACTCCCGTCCTCGTGGTCGAGGACAACGAGGAGGTCGGCGCCTTCGCGACGCAGGCGCTGAAGGAACTCGGCTACGAGGCCGTATGGGTGACCGACGCGCAGGCCGCGCTCGCGGCCATCGACGAGGTCGGGCAGCGTTTCGAGGTGGTGTTCTCGGACGTGGTGATGCCTGGCATGAACGGGGTCGACCTCGCCCGTGAGATCCGACGGCGCCGGCCCTACCTGCCGGTCGTGTTGACGTCCGGTTACAGCCACGTGCTGGCCTCGGAGGGAGCCGGCGGCTTTCCCCTCCTGGGCAAGCCGTACTCGGTGGCTGACCTCAGCCGGGCCTTGCGCAAGGCGCTGCGGGAACGGTCCTCGCTGGCCTACGGCTGACGAGCGTCCCTTTTGCCCATGGACGGTCGACCAAGCCCGGGACGTTCAGGCCGGACGTGCGTTGACGCTCGCTTCCGTTTCGGAAGCGGATGGGGGATCCAACATGCAATCGGACACGCCGCGCCCCGGGGACGACCCCTTGCCGCCCATCGGCGACCCGCCGCCCGACCCAGGCCCACCCGAGGGCGACCCGCCGGCCGACCCGCCGGCGCCGCAGCCGCCTGGCCCCATCAACGGTCGGTAGAATCCCTCCCCGCTCCGTTCGGGCGCGCGCGCGGGACCGGATCCGCATCACCGATGGCTCGACCTGCGGGAGCGCATGCCGGGCCATTCGGACACGAAGGGTTCGTGCAGGCCCCCCTTGTCCGGCTCCGGACGACCGTTGCCGACCGACGCATCCCCGGCCCGCGGGCCATCTGGGAACGCTTGCGTAAGGGTGCGGGTGCGGACTACGCCCATGCTGCGGCCGATCTCATTCCGTAGTATTCAGCCGCTCGATTCCCTCACGGCCGCCGCATTCGGTTACCTGGTTTGATCACGCTCGCACTCGTCAGTCGTACGCGCTGCCGCCCGACCCCGGAACGTTCCCGCACGGTGGGCCGGCCGGTTTCCGCTCCGGTCGAAAGGGATACGCGCCGGTGAGCGAGCTTGAGATCGAGCGGCTCCGGCGACGCGAGCGCGAGCTGGAGGCGGAGGTGGCGCGCCTGCGCGACGAGCGCACCCAAAGCCAGGCATCGCACTACCGGGAGATCTTCGACAGCGCCGTCGACTTCGCCATCATCACCAGTGACCTTCATGGCGTGATCACCGCCTGGAACCCGGGCGCCGAGCGCCTCCTGGGTTGGTCGGCTGGGGAGATGCTCGGTCGGGCCGCCGCGACCTTCTTCACGCCGGAGGACCGGGCGGCCGAGCGGCCCGCCATCGAGATGCGGTGCGCCGCCGAGACCGGACGTGCCTCCGACGAGCGCTGGCACCTCCGCAAGGACGGGTCCCGGTTCTGGGCCAGCGGCGAGATGATGCCCCTCCGCGCCGCGGACGGCGCCGACATAGGCTTCCTCAAGATCCTGCGCGACCGGACCGAGGCGACGGCCGCGGAGGGCGAGGCCCGGCGCGTCCGGGACGAGCTGCAGGTCGTCACCGACGCGCTGCCGGTGCTGATCTCCTTCATCGACCGGGACCACGTCTATCGCTTCGTGAACCGGCATTACGAGAACTGGTTCGGGCGGCCGGCGGGTGAGATCCTCGGGCATCGGGTCGAGGATGTCGTCGGCGCCAAGGCCTACGCGGACCGGCTCCCGTTCATGGCGCGCGCGCTCGCCGGCGAGGACCTCACCTTCGACGCCGAGATGCCGTTCCGGGGAATCGAGTGGCGGCAATCGGAGATCCGCTACGTCCCGCGCCGGACCGCCGGCGGGGTGGTGGACGGCTTCTTCGTCATGGTCACCGACATCGCCGAGCGCGAGCGCGCCCAGGCGGCCCTGCGCGAGGCCGAGGACCGCCTCAGGCTGGCGCTGGAAAGCTCCGGGACCGGCATCTACGACTACGACCTCGTCACCGGCGCGCTGACCTGGGACGCGCGCACCCGGGCGCTTTTCGGCCTGTCCCCGGACGACCCGGTCTCGTACGAGGAAGCCTTTCTGCCGGGCCTGCACCCGGACGATAGGGAGCGCACGGACCGCACGGTCCAGGCCGCCATCGGCGCGACCGACGGCTTCGACACCGAGTATCGCGTCGTCGGCCTGCGCGACGGCATCGAGCGCGTGCTTGCCGCCAAGGGCAACACGATCTTCCGCGACGGCGAGCCCGTGCGCTTCGTCGGCACCGTGCGCGACATCACCGAGGCCCGCGCGGCGGAGGCACGGGCGCGGCGCCTCGCGGCCCTCGTGGAGCAATCGAGCGACTTCATCGGCATCGCCGACGCGGCGGGCATGCCCGAGTTCGTCAACGAGGCCGGCCGGAGGCTGGTCGGGTTGGGGAGCCTCGACGAGGCCTGCGCCCACAACATCGTGGATTACTTCGCCCCGGAGGACCGGGCGACCGTTCTGGAACAGGCGCTCCCGGCCGTCCGGGAGAGCGGCTTCTGGGGTGGCGACCTCGCGTTCCGCGACTTCGCCACCGGGTCGGCGGTCCCGGTCCACTACACCATCTTCCCGATCCGCGACGCGCAAGGGACGCTTGCCGGCTACGGGACGGTGACGCGCGACCTGACCGAGCGTCGGCGCCAAGAGGCGTTCCGTACCGCCCTTATCGAGCTCGGCGACCGCTTCCAGGCGTGCGTCGACACCGCCGGAATGGCCTACGCCGCCGCCGAGGTCATGGCCCGTACCCTCGGCCTCGACCGGGCCGGGTACGGCACCGTCGACGAGACCCTCGACACCGTCGAGATCGAGCGGGACTGGACGGCCCCCGGCGTCGCCAGCGTAGCCGGCCGTCATCGCCTCAACGACTACGGCGAGGTCCGAACCGGCCTCACGGAGGGTCGCGAGGTGGTGATCGCGGACGTGACCGTCGACCCGCGGACCGCGGGCGCCCCGGAGCTTCTCCTCGGCATCGGCGTGCGGGCGCTGATCAACGTGCCGGTGATGGAGCGCGGGCGCGTGGTGGCGCTGTTCTTCCTGCATGACCGCCAAGCGCGGGACTGGCGGCCGGACAAGCTCGCCTTCGTGCGTGACGTCGCCGAGCGCACCCGGGCCGCCATCGAGCGCCTGCGCGCCGAGGCGAGCCGGCGCGAGAGCGAGGCGCAGTTCCGCGCCTTCGCGCAAGCGATGCCGAACCATGTATGGGCGGCGGACGGCACGGGAGCGCTCTACTGGTTCAACGAGCAGGTCTACGCCTATTGCGGCGTCGAGCCGGGCGAACTCGATGGGACGGCCTGGGCCGCCATCGTCCATCCCGACGACGTCGAGGCGGCCGGACGCGCATGGGCCGACGCGCTCGCGACCGGCCACCCCTACGAGACCGAGTTCCGCATCCGCAGGCGCGACGGGACCTATCGGTGGTTCCTGGTGCGCGCGGAGCCGATCCACGGGGCCGACGGCGCCGTCGTCCGCTGGGTCGGCACCAACACCGACATCGAGGACCGGAGGCGCGCGGCGGCGCAGCTCCAGAGCCTCAACGAGAACCTTGAGCAGCAGGTCGAGGAGCGGACCCGCGACCGCGACCGGATGTGGCGCCTGTCGACCGACGTGATGCTGGTGGCGCGCTTCGACGGGACCATCGTGGCGGTCAACCCGGCCTGGACGACCCTGTTCGGCTGGGCGGAGGACGAGCTCCTCGGCCGCTCGTTCATGGACCTCGTGCACCCGGACGATGCCGCCTCCACCGCGGCGGCGGCGGGAGACCTCTCCGCCGGCTCGGTGATCCCGCGCTTCGAGAACCGGTACCGACACAGGGACGGCAGCTACCGCTGGCTGTCGTGGACGGCGGTGCCGGACGAGAGCTTCATCCACGCGGTGGGCCGCGACTTCACCGTCGAGAGGGAGGCCGCGGAAGCCCTCGCCAAGACCGAGGACGCCCTGCGGCAATCGCAGAAGATGGAGGCGGTCGGCCAGCTCACCGGCGGGCTGGCGCACGACTTCAACAACCTGCTCGCCGGCATCTCGGGCTCCCTGGAGCTGATGCAGACCCGGATGTCGCAGGGGCGGATGGGCGACCTCGACCGCTACATGACCGTGGCGCAGGGCGCGGCCAAGCGCGCCGCGGCGCTAACCCACCGCCTGCTCGCCTTCTCGCGGCGCCAAACCCTCGACCCGAAGCCGACCAACGTGAACCGCCTGGTCCACGACATGGAGGAACTGGTCCGGCGTACGGTCGGGCCCGGCATCCACCTGGAGGTCGTCGGTCTCTCGGGAGCCTGGCCGGCCCTGATCGATCCGGGCCAGTTGGAGAACGCGCTGCTGAACCTCTGCATCAACGCGCGCGACGCCATGCCGGACGGCGGCCGCATCACCATCGAGACCGCCAACAAGTGGATCGACGACGCCGGCTCGCGTCAGCACGACCTGCCGCCGGGCCAGTACCTCAGCGTCTGCGTGACCGACACCGGCACCGGCATGGCGCCGGACATCATCGACAAGGTGTTCGAGCCGTTCTTCACGACCAAGCCCACGGGCCAGGGGACGGGCCTCGGCCTGTCGATGGTCTACGGCTTCGCGCGCCAGTCCGGCGGCCAGGTCCGGATCTACTCCGAGGTCGGCGAGGGTACCACGGTCTGCCTCTACCTGCCGCGTCACTACGGCGAGGCGGACGAGGATGATGTCGCGCGCCGGCTCGCGGAGGTCGGGCGTGCGGGACAGGGCGAGACGGTGCTGATCGTCGACGACGAGCCCTCGGTTCGCATGCTGGTGACCGAGGTCCTGGAGGATCTCGGCTACACCGCCATCGAGGCTGCCGACAGCGTCGCCGGCCTGAAGGTGCTGCAATCGGACGTCCGCATCGACCTGCTGGTGACCGACGTGGGCCTGCCCGGGGGCATGAACGGCCGGCAGATGGCGGATGCCGGCCGCGAGCGGCGGCCCGACCTGAAGGTGCTGTTCATCACCGGCTACGCCGAGAACGCGGTCCTTGGGAATGGGCACCTGCACCCCGGCATGCAGGTCCTGACGAAGCCGTTCGTGCTGGAGACGCTCGCCACCCGCATCAAGGACCTGATCGCCGACACGTAGGAGCGCCGGGCTTCCCGATGGGAACGGCGAGGAGGCCTGGAGGTTAGGTGGGGGACGCCGAGCCCGATCGCGGCCGGCTCCCCCTCCCAAAACGGATACCCTCATGCGTCGTCGGACGAAACTCGCGTCCGTGCTCGTTGCCGGCACGGCCCTGCTCGCAGCGAACTCGGCCTGGTCCCAGGAGCAGCCCAAACCCACCGTCAAGGACCGCCTCGACGCCGTCGTCTCGACGGTGACCGGCTCGCCCATGGCGAACCTCGACGTCGACATGAAGCACGTGCTCGACGCCATGGGTAAGCTCGACCCGAAGCCGCTTCCGAAGCTGTCTCCCCAGGAGGCGCGCCAGCAGCCGACCCCAGCGGACGGCGTGAAGGAGCTGCTGAAGGAGCAGGGCAAGCCGACCGCGCCCGAGCCGGGCGTGACGACGAAGGACATGACCTACGAGACCGGGGGCGGCACCCAGCCAATCCGGATCTACACCCCCGAGGGCGCGCAAGGGCCGCTGCCGGTCGTGGTGTACTACCACGGCGGCGGCTTCGTCATCGCCGACATCGACACCTACGACAGCACCCCGCGCGCCATCGCCAAGGGCGCGAAGGCGGTCGTGGTGGCGGTCGAGTACCGGCACGCGCCGGAAGCCAAGTTCCCAGCCCAGCACGAGGACGCGCTCGCGGCCTACAAGTGGGTGCTGGCCAACGCCAAGAGCTTCGGCGGCGACCCGTCGAAGGTGGCCCTTCTCGGCGAGAGCGCGGGCGGCAACCTCGCGACGAACGTCGCCATCGCGGCCAGGGACCAGAACCTGGAGAAGCCGGACTACGTCGTCGCCGTCTACCCGATGGCCGGCACGAACCTCGACACGCAGTCCTACAAGGACAACACGTCGACCAAGCCGCTGAACAAGGACATGATGGCGTACTTCTACGACCAAACCGTCCGCAACGACGCCGACCGCGCCGACCAGCGCCTCGACGTTGTCGGCAAGGCCGATTTGAAGGGGCTGCCGCCGTTCACGGTCGTCACAGCGCAGATCGACCCGCTGCTCGACGACGGGAAGGCCCTTGCCGACAAACTGAGGGCCGCAGGCGGCCAGGTGACCTATCGCGACTACCCGGGCGTCACGCACGAGTTCTTCGGGATGGGCGCGGTGGTCGTCAAGGCCAAGCAGGCCGAGGACGCGGTGGTGGCCGACCTGCGGAAGGCCTTCGTGGAACAGGCCGCCGGCACCACCAAGTAAGTGAATGGGTCGGCGCCGTCAGGGCGCCGACCCCGAGGCCGGCCGAGATAACGGCGTCGACTGTCTAATAAGTGATCCGGCCGCTACGCGGCGCCGAACGGGGCCTACGCAACGGCGTCTGTGAAGGCGTAGGTTCGCATGACTCCTATGGCGTGCTGCCGCATGCGAAGGAGGGCGAGCCCATCAAGGACGCCGAACAACTCCCGCTCCGCGTCGCCGCTGTCGCGACCTGCCCCGAGCAGGGCCGTCACCGTCCCGGCCAGGTCATCCGCGCGGAGTTGCTCCGCGGCGGTCTCTTCGCGGACGGTTTGCAGCATCGTGTCCAGGGGCATCGGGAGGTCGTCCGGTAGGCGCCCACCAACTCGGGCGTCCGTCAACGCGCGCTAACGGCCAAGGTTGCCCTGACCGACGCCTGGGCGCGTCATGACGACCTGCCGCGGGATACCTCGCTGGGGCATGGGGGTTATCGACGACACCGTCGTACGGAGCCTTCATGTTGAACCCCTTCCTCCCCGCGCTCATGCTCGCCTTTGAGGCGCAGAAGGTCATCGAGTTGCGGCTGGTGCGGATCGCATGGGGCGGGGCCGAGGCCCAGGCCGAGATGGTCTCGATGGTCGGCGAGAAGGTCGTGGCCGCGATGGAGGCCGCGAATACCCTCATGGCGGGCGGCAGCCACGGCGATGTCGTATCGCGCTACCGGGAGTTGGTCGCGGACAATACGCGGCGTCTCTCGGCCTGAGCCGGGCGCGCCGGGGCCGTCCGAGCCTTCTGCCCTCAGCCGACCCGGCGGGTGTTGCAGCCGTCCTCGCAGAGCTCGAAATACCACCCAAACGAGACACGGACATCCATCTTCTTCCTGAGCGTGTTCGGCGTCAGGCGCGCCTTGTGCAGGGCGGCGCCACGGAGCGTCACGGACTTGAGTTTCAGCAGGGTCTCGGTCGGCATCAGGGGACCGCGTCGGGCTAGGATCTCGGATACCCGAACCTTAGGACGTTGTATGCGCCAGACCCAGCATTCACATCTCAACGGTTGCTGTCGGGCACTAAGCGGCCATTCGAGTGGTTTCGCCCGAACGTCTGCTGATGGCGCATCTCGGAAGTGGCGAGGGCGCTTTGACGCACGGCAGCGGGTGCACCCCAGCTGTCGGACCCGCTATTTTCGCGAAAACATCAACCAGACCAGGGACGAGGCGCCCACCGCCGGCCGGGTGGCGGCGGTAGTGGACTACCTGCGCCTACCACCCCTACGCCGACACGAGCCGGCATGCCTGCGGTACCACCGCCGACGTGGACGACGGCTGCGACCGCCGCCTGGCGGACCGGCACCTCCACCGGCGATCACGCCGAAGCACCAGACAGACTACGCCCCTGCGCACAGTCGGCGTGGCAGGGAGCCACGCCGCGCCGTCCCCTTCGTCGTTCATCCCGCTGCCCCCTCCGGGAACCCCGGTCCAGCCGCACCCCCGCGGCTGTGATTCAGGACCACCCCGATGGACATCACCGCCCTCCTGCCGGCAGCCACCACTAACGACCCCAACCCTCTCGCAACCGCCGCCCGCGCCGTCCTCGACCCCTCCGGCCTCGGCCCGATCGACCGCGTGCCCCTCATCCCCGAGGCCGCTCGCCGCCGACACCACGTCTTCGTCCCCGCCGACCACCGCTTCAAGGCCGCCGCCCGCTTCCTCCAAGCGCTCTGGCGCGAAGACCGCGGCCTCGCGATGGGCACCCACGTCAACCCCCGCGAGCCGCACCGCCCCCGCCGCCTCGGCTCGCGCATCTCGACCGCGGCCGGCGCGCTCGGCGCCAACTTCCTTCATCCCGACATTGTCCCGGTGGTCACGCGCGCACTGGCCTACCGCGAGCCGGGCGCGGCCTATGACGTCGACCGCCTCAAGACGAACCTGCTGTCCTCCCAGCCGCTTGCCTTCAACCTGTTCGGCCCGCTCGCCGGCGACTCGCAACTCGCCACCCGCTTCGTCACAGAGTTCCTGCCGGGGACGCTGACGGAAGTCACCGACGTGCTGTTCGAGCACAGCCCGGGCCGCGGCGACCCGCGCTTCACCGCCGACCGCACCGCCTACGACGTCGTCATACGCGGACGGGGCGCGACCGGCGCACGCGGCCTGATTTGCATCGAGATCAAGTACAGCGAGCCTGGCCACGAGCCCGCGCCCCCACCCCACCCGCGGCACACACAGATCGCGCACGCCACCCCGGGCCTGTTCGTGGACCCGGACAACCCGACCCTGACAGGATCTACCTGTCAGCAGTTCTACCGCCAACACTGCCTCGCGAGCGCGGTGCTCACAGCCGGGCTCGCGGACACAGCGACCCTGGTCTTCATCGCCCCCACCCACAACCAGTCCGCGCACACGGCAGCAGCGACCTACCAGCGCCACCTTGCGGATCCCCAGGCCGGCCCGATACCGTTCGTGCCCACAACGCTGGAGCACGCATTCGCGGCCATCGCGACCGCTGGCCTCCCGGACCACGCCCGCGCGCTTCATCGACGTTACACCGACTGGTGGCTCGTCGACGGCGAACTCGACCTCGCCGCAGCAGCCGCGACGCAGAAACCAACCGAGGGCATGGCGGCACTCGACACCGACGCCGCCCATCGGCTCCGTACGGCAGCGTCGCCCAGCCGCAAAGCCGCCTGATCGCACCAACAACCAGCACTTCATCTACGCAATGACATCCGGGCCCGGCGGCCGGTTCGCCGTCGGGCCCGGACCCAATGCGCTTCCTGCAACGCCGCGGACAAACACAGTCAGGACACCAAACAAAATCCCCTAATAGCCAAGCGGCAATCCTGCAAAAGCAGCCTATATCCAACCCGCCCAACGTAGTCTATAATATAACCCGTCGATCGACAGCGCCGCACTAGCGTCGGCGGCAGGCACCACTTATCTCGCCCGCACTTTCGTGTCTGCCAACGGCAGGCACCACTTCTCTGACACCCATACGAATTCGCCCCGCAGCACTGGTGCGGCTGACCTGCTCCCCGCTTTCCCGCCACGCGTAGGTTAGGTCTGTTCCTGTTCTGCCCCTTGCGGGGCGGGTGAGCAACAGGCTGGGGGCATGGAGCCCCCACGCGGCGCAGTGCCCCCAGTCTGTTGCATCGCGAGGGCACTGGCCTTGGCGGCGAACTCCATCGGGGTCAGCCCGGCGAGGCTCGTGTGTGGTCGGGCGGTATTGTAGTCGATCCGCCAAGCATCAATGATGCGACGCGCCTCGAACAACGTGCCGAAGACATGTTCGTTCAGGCATTCGTCGCGCAATCGCCCATTGAACGACTCCACGAAGGCGTTCTGCATCGGCTTGCCCGGCGCGATGTAGTGCCATTCAACGCCTCGTTCCTGAGCCCAGCGCAGGACAGCGGTCGAGGTGAGTTCGGTGCCGTTGTCGCTCACCACCATGGCAGGCAAACGACGCTCGGCAACGAGCCGGTCCAACTCGCGCACGACGCGCAGGCCCGAGAGCGAGGTGTCCACCACCGTCGCCAGCGCCTCGCGGGTGTGGTCGTCGACGACGTTCAGGACGCGGAAGCGCCGCCCGTCGGCGAGCGCGTCGCTGACGAAGTCCAATGACCAGCGCTGGTTGGCCTCCTGTGGGATCACCATCGGTGCTCTGGTCCCAAGTGCTCGCTTGCGTCCGCCGCGACGGCGCACGGTGAGCTTCTCCTCTCGATAGAGCCGGTAGACCTTCTTCAGGTTCACGCACGCCCCCTCCCGTTTGAGCAACATCGCCAGCCGCCGGTAGCCGAACCGGCGGCGCTCGCCCGCATGGTGGCGCAGCCGAGCTCGTAGCGCGTCATCGGTGCCGGGCCTGCGCTCATATTGGAAAGCCGAGCGGTCTACCCCGAGAAGCCCGCACGCACGCCGTTCCGAGAAGCCGTGATGTTTGATCACGGCTTCGACAGCAGCAAACCGTGCGGCGGGCGTGGTCAGTTTTTTGCCAGCAAATCCTTCAGGGCCGCGTTGTCGAGCACGGCCTCGGCCAGCAGCTTCTTCAGCCGCCGGTTCTCATCCTCCAGGGTGCGCAGTCGCGCTGCCTCGGACACCTTCAGACCGCCGTACTTGGCTTTCCAGTTGTACAGTGTCGCATCGCTGATCCCGTGCTTCCGGCACAGATCGGCGGTCTTCACGCCCGCGTCATGCTCGCGGAGCACCGCGATGATTTGCTCCTCGCAAAACCGGCTCTTGCGCATGGTCCATCTCCATCCCGATGGACCCAACTTACGGATGGCAGGAAATCAGGGGAGCAGGTCAATTAGGGCTTAATTTTGATCCTGTTACCGTTCAAACTAAAAAGAATTTGCGCCGATTCGCAATTGGCAAGGGGGCTGAGAAAAAAAGCTATATACCTGATTATGTAGTTACTATCGATGCCTTTCCAATTTTGATTTGTGAAGGAAAGGGCCCTGGTGCAAATTTGGATGAGGCATTTCGGGAGGCACGACTTTACGCTGGCGAACTAAATGCTGTATTTGAAACAGACATCAATCCAGTTCGCTTTGTCATGGCCACAGATGGTTTTAATATTTTAGCTGGATATGTTGATAGTGATACACCAAAGTATCGAATCGACGATCAAAATATTAGCCTTTACTCAGACTCGATGGCAAATTTTGTCAAACATTTTGGTCTCGAATCTGTTGTAGAGCAATATAAAATTGTTGCCAAAAAAACTCGACCGCGGAGATTTTGGAAGCCAAACAGACTTATCGGAGGATCGGCCATCACACATGAAGAAATTTCTTATAATTCATTCGGAGCAAATATAACAACCGATTTTTCTCATATATTTAAGCCATTGACACTTGAAGACCGCGCGACAATAGCAAAACATGCATATGTGCCTTCGAAAAGGCGTGAGCGATATGTGGAGCCAATTGACCGAATTATTCGAGCCGCCGCTCCAGTATCCGAGGCTCGATCCAAAACTGTCGAGGATACCGCAGCCCCAAAGGAAGTCTTTAGGGCGATGCGTCGCGTACGAAAATTGGAACATGAGATACTTCTGATCATAGGCAGCGCTGGAGCAGGCAAGACAACATTTGTTGACTACCTCCAGGAGGTCGCACTACCACGCGATCTAAGAGATAAAACAATTTGGATAAGAATAAATATGAATCCTGCCCCCATTTCTAGAGATGAAATATATAGTTGGCTGAGGGCGGAGATAATATCATCGATTAAAAATTCATGTTCTGATACAGACTTCGACGATATCGATGTAATAAAAACTGTCAACTCAGAAAAAGTTAATGCTTTTAGAAAAGGCATTGGTCGTCTGTATGAATCAAATAAGGATATTTACAATACAAAACTAGGAGAGTATTTGCATAATATACTTGAAAATCACCACCTTCAAACAATCAATATGATAAAATATGCTTCTGGGCAAGAAAATAAACTTCCTCTAGTAGTTCTTGACAACTGCGACAAGCGTCTTCGAGACGAGCAGCTTCTAATGTTTGAGGCTGCACAGTGGCTACAAAGAGAATTTGCCTGCCTAGTTGTACTCCCTCTTCGTGAGGAGACATACGACAATCACTATAATGAGCCTCCCTTGGATACGGCACTGAAGGATTTAGTTTTTCGAATTGAGCCCCCTCTATTTCAAAGAGTTCTGCAGGAACGCATTTCTTTGGCACTTAGCACCCTTGACAAAAAAGGTAAAAGAATATTAAGCTATACACTTCCAAACGGTATGCGTGTTGATTATCCAGCCTCAGATCAAGCATACTATCTTGGATCTATTCTAAGATCTCTCTTTGAACATGATCGATTTGTGCGGCGTTTTATTGTAGGCCTGTCTGGGCGGAACATACGTCGCGCGCTGGAAATTTTTTTACAATTTTGCCAAAGCGGGCACATCCCCGAGGAAGAAATTCTTAAAATTAGAAGATCTGAAGGACAACACGTCCTTCCTCTTGAAATGGTTACGAACGTTCTTCTTAGACTAAATCAAAGATTTTATACGAGCAAAGGCGCTTATCTGAAAAACATCTATGCCATCGACGAACATGACGAGCACCCGAATTACCTAAGTCGACTCCTCATTCTTAGATATCTTCAAACCAAGAAGGACAGTTCAGGACCCAATCGGCTGCGTGGATATATCAAAGTTGCTGAATTAAGGCAGGTTATGGAGCGTCTTGGAATTAGTTCACAAACATTCTCTAGGGAGTTAGAAACCCTAGCGAAAGCTTTTTGCGTCTATACTGAGGATTTTAGAACAGAGAAGCTGAATGATTATGATTTAGTATCGCTCGCTCCCGCGGGATTTGTTCATCTCCAAATTACAGACAACGTGCATTATCTCGCGACGATAGCTGAAGATACGTGGTTCACAAGAGAGGATGTAGCTGTCCAAATCTCAGATAGGATCAGAGATCCGTCCTCGCATTACACTCTAACTAGCGTTTTCTACAATGCAGTTGACGTATTCAATGAAATCTCCGCTTTTCGCGATAAAATGATCGCGGTTCAGCAAAATACATTTGACAATAATGAACTCTCGGCGTTGACTGATTTGGTGAATGCGCACAGCAATCTAGTTCGCTATGAGAGGAGTTTTGCATCCGGAAGCTGGATAGGCTTGCGCGAGCGCCACCCGATAGGTAGTAAGCGTGTGGGTAAAATCGTAGGAAATAAGGCATTTGGGCTTTTTGTTGATATTGAGCCGACACTTACTGGACTTGTGCCGGCATCTTCGCTTCCGCGCGACTATGCTGCAAACAGTGATTTCAATGTAGGAAAGCAATTGCAGGTTTGCATCGCAAGAATTGACCCTAGTCTACAGAAGATCGGCCTCGAACTTATATAAAAACCTTAGATTTGCGATCATGTGGTGTACAACCAAATATTGAGAGGCGACTAATCAGGAAATACACCAGTCTAATTCAATACCCCATTCCCCCGCAACCGCCCCACCGCCAACTCCACAAACGTCCTGACCTTCATCGCAGCATCCCGCCCCTCCGGAAACACCACGTGAACCGGCAAGCGCGGCTCCTCGTACTCACCGAGCACGATTTGAAGACGCCCATCGGCGAGGGCCGGGGCGATCTGGTAGTGCAGCACCCGCGTCAAACCCCACCCGGCCAAGGCCGCGTCGATCGGCGCCTCGTTGGTGTTGCATTCCAGGGTCGGGTGCAGCGTCACGCGCTCGTCGTTGCGAAAGCGCCATTCGGGCGAGGGCCAGGAGCCGGTCGAGACGGCGATGCGGTGCGCCTTGAGGTCGGCGGGGGATTTGGGGATGCCGTGGCGGGCGAAGTAGCTCGGCGCGCCGCAGACGACGCGGCGCACCGTGCCGACCCGGAGCGCGGTGAGGCTGGAATCGGGGAGGTGGCCGATGCGGATCGCGACGTCGATGCCCTCCTCGACGAGGTTCACCGGGCGGTCGACGAACAGCGTGCGGGCGGTCATCGCCGGGTAGGCGTCGAGGTAGTCAGTGAGGATCGGCAGGACGTGGAGCCGCCCGAACAGCACCGAGGCGGTGACCGAGAGCGTGCCGGTCACCATGCCCGTGTGGCCCGCTGCCGCGGCCTCGGCCTCGGCGATCTCGACGAGGATGCGCCGGCACTCCTCGACGTAGCGGCTCCCGGCCTCGGTGAGCCGCACCGAGCGGGAGGTGCGGGTGAACAGCCGGGCGCCGATCGTCGTCTCGAGCGCCGCCACCGCCCGCGTCACCGCCGGCGGACTCATGTTGAGGTGCCGCGCGGCCTTGGCGAAGCTCATCGTCTCCGCGACCTTCGCGACGATGCGCATGGCCTGCCAGCGATCCATGATCCCTCCCGCTCGCCCCTCGACGCCGCGACGGCGGCCCGCCCGCGTAGGGTCGCGCGGCTCGCGGGCGCGTCAACCGGGCGAGGTGCGAAGGGGCTTGGCGTCAGAGCGCGAGCCGGAGGTCGTCCGTGCCCGCGGCCGGCACCGCGCGGCAGGGCAGCACCTCGTCCGGCGCGATCGCGGCGGCGGGCGCGACCGGGTAGGTCACCGCGCCGGCGAGGAGCCGGGTCCGGCAGGTGCCGCAGGTGCCCTCCCGGCAGCCATGGGCGGGGCTGAGGCCGCTCGCCTCGGCGAGGTCGAGCAGGGTGCCGGATTCCGGGGACCAGCGCGCCGCCCTGGCGGATGCGACGAACGCGACCGCGACGGGGTCGGGCGAGGGCGGCCGGCGCGGCGGCGCGCCCGTCCGCACCAGGGCGGAGGGGCCGAACGCCTCCGCGTGGATCCGCGCGTCGGGGACGCCACGGGCGCGCAGGCCGTCGTAGAGCGCCTGGGCGAAGGCCGCCGGCCCGCAGAGATAGACGTCGGGATCGGCCTCCGGAGCGGAAAGGGGGGCGAACCGCGCGACGAGATCGGCGTCGATCCGGCCCGCCGCGTCGTAGTCGCGGCCGGCCTGCGCGTCCGTCACGTCGCCGAGCACCCGCACCACCCGCACGGCGCCGCCGGCCGCCGCGACGAGGTCGGCGAGCTCCCGGTCGAAGGCGCGGTCGGTCCGGCTGCGCGCGGCGTGGACCAGGGTGGCCGGGCGGATGCGGCCGGTGCGCCGGCCCTCGTGGACCAGGTGGCGCAGCATCGCCAGCAGCGGCGTGATCCCGACGCCGCCGGCCAGCAGCACCGCCGGGCGGGTCTCGGCGGCGTCGAGGGTGAAGCTCCCGGCGGGCGCGCGCGCCTCGAGGACGTCGCCGACCCGGATCCGGTCGTGCAGGTGGCGCGACACCGCGCCCTCGCGCTTCACGCTGATGCGGTAGCCCTCGTCCGAGGGCGCGGCCGACAGGGTGTAGGTGCGGATCGCCGGCGCCTCGGCGCCGGGGAGCGTCACGCGCACCGGCAGGTGCTGCCCGGCGAGGAACGGGAGCGGGTCGGCGCCGTCGGTGGGGGCGAGGTGGAACGAGCGGATCGTGCGGCTCTCCGCGACGATCCGCGTCACCCGGTAGGGGCGCCAGCCCGCCGCCGCCCCGGCGGCGCGGATTCGGTCGGCGGCCTCGCGCCAGTCGCCGGTCGCCAGGGATTGCGGCGAGGCCCCCCGATCCCGCGTCGCCCAGCGCAGGGGCAGGGCGCCGGGCCGGCGCACCACCCGGCGCGGGCGAAGCGTCCACAGGCGCTCGGCGCCGCGGAAGGCCGCGATCTCGGGCGAATCGAGGATCACCCCCGCCTCGCCGGTGACCTGCAGGAGGTCGCCGGTCGCGAAATCGGGGAAGACCAGCCCGGCCCGGCGGTTGAGCCAGATGTTGCCGAGGGTGGCGAAGAACCGGTTGCCGGAGAAGTCCGGGATGGTCAGCGTGCCGTCGGGCGCGACCCGCACGAAGCCGGGCTTGCCGCCGCGATGCGAGACGTCGACCCGCCGGTGCCCGTCCGGCTCGGCGTAGGTCGCGACGAAGAGCGTGTCGGCCGCGGCGATCAGGGCCCGGGCCGCGTCGTCGAGCCCGGCGCTCTCCTCGGCCCGGCCGGGGCGGGGCGCGCCGGCGGGAACGGGGGCGACGGGGGCGGCGTCGCGCAGGGTGATGTATTGCGGGCAGTTGCCGAAGCTCTCCTCGACCGCGACCCGCAGGGTTCCGCCGGGGGCCAGGCCCAGGACGCCGTTCGCCCGGTTGCGGCGGCGGGTGTGCAGCTCGATGCCGAGGAGCCCGACGGCCTCGCCCGCGTGCAGGCCCTCCGCCGCCGGGTCGGCGGGATCGGGCCGGACGTCGAGGGTGAGCGTCGTCGGCGTCGGCGCGGCGACGAAGCCGGGGGCGCCCGACAGCAGGGTCGCCCAGGCCTCGCCGCGAGGGTCGACGCTGCCGAGGACGACGAAGGGGAGCTGGGTGAAGAAGGCCCGGTGCTGGTCGGGCATGGCGTCCCGCACCACCCGCCGGCCGATCTCCGCCATGCGCCCGACGGCGCCGATCGTCGCCTGGATCGCCGTCTCGCCCGGGTGCCAGGGCGAGCGGAGGGATGCCTCGCTCATGATCGTCCTCCCGTCCGGTTCGGGCGGGCGCGGCACGCGCCCGCGCGGGGGTCACGCGGCGGCCGAGAGGCCGGCCTTCGTCTCGGCGAAGGGCAGGAAGCCCGGCAGGGCCTCGATCCGGCGCAGGAAGGCACGGACGGCCCCGTAGCCCGCGAGGTCGACGTTGCCCTCCGGCGCGCGGGCGAGGTAGCTGTAGAGCGCGACGTCGGCGATGGTCGGATGCGCGCCCACCAGCCAGTCGCGGCCGGCGAGATGCGCCTCCAGGCGCCGCAGCAGGCCATGCGCCCTGGCGATCACCTCCTGCGGGTCGAAGGCCGCGCCGAACACCGTGACGAGCCGCGCGGCGGCCGGGCCGTAGGCGAGCTCGCCGGCCGCCACCGACAGCCAGCGCTGCACGCCGGCCGCGCCCCGCGGGTCCTCCGGCAGCCAGTCGGTGCGGCCGAGCCTCTTGGCGAGGTAGACCAGGATGGCGTTCGAATCGGCGACGATCGTGCCGTCGTCGTCGAGCACCGGCACCTGGCCGAACGGGTTGAGCGCCAGGAAGTCCGGGGCCTTGTGCGCGCCGGCCTTCAGGTCGAGCTCGACCGCCTCGTGCGGGACGCCGAGGAGCGAGAGGAACAGGCGCGCCCGGTGGGCGTGGCCGGACAGGGGATGGTGGTAGAGCTTCATCGTCGCGCTCCCTGGCGGTGGCGGCGGGGGTCAACCCCGCGTTGCACCACCAGAGTGGGACCACCGCCCCCCGATGAGAATGCCCGCTCTTGGCAGCGCATCGTTGCGCGACATGGAATCATCGTTCCGCGGAAATCACCTTTCCGCGGGCGGGATCAGGGGGCCGCGGCCCGCAGGGTGAAGCGGGTCATCTCGGAGGGCCGGCCGAGCCGGAGCGCGAAGCCGGGCCAGATCCCGGTGCCGTTGCCGACGTAGAGGGTCATGCCGCCGACCTCGTAGGCCCCGGACACGAAGCCGTTGTTGCCGCGCGCCACCAGCCGGTCGAGGCCGAGGATCATGCCGCCATGGGTGTGGCCGGAGAGCTGGAGCGCGACGCCGCGCGCGGCCGCCCGCTTCGCGCCCCTGGGCTGGTGGTCGAGGAGCACGACCGGCGCGCCGGGGGGTGCGCCGGCGAGCGCCGCCGCGAGGTCGGGCCCGGCCTCGCCCGCCGCGGGGGCCGAGGCGTCGGTGACGCCGGCCAGCACCACCTGGGCCTCGCCGCGGGCGAGCACCGCGTGGGCGTTCGGCAGCAGCCGCAGGCCGAGGCCGGCGAGGTGGGCCATCCAGGCCGGGTAGTCGAAGAAGTACTCGTGGTTGCCCGGAATGGCGTAGACCCCGTCCGGGGCGCGCAAGGCCGCGAGCGGCGCCACGTCCTCCCGGCGCATCGCGACCGAGCCGTCGATGAAGTCGCCGGTCACCACGATCAGGTCGGCGCCGGCCGCGTTGGCGCGCGCGACCACGGCGCGGGCCCAGGGCGCCGGGAACAGGCGGCTCAGGTGCAGGTCGGTGAGCTGGAGCAGCCGGTAGCCCTCGAAGGCCGGCGGCAGGCCGGGGATCGCCACCGCGACGTCCCGGACCGGGGGCACCCGCGCGGCCCCGGCGACGCCGATCGCCGCGAGCAGGCCCGCGAGCCCGGCCGCGGCGAGCCGCGCCCCGTCGGGGATCGCGACCGGGCTTCGCTGCGCGACAGCGGTGGCCAGGGCGCCGAGGTCGAGGACGATCTGCAGGACGGCCAGCAGCGCGATCGCCCCGAAGGCCCAGTTGAGCGCGAGCACGACCGCGCGGGGGAATTCGGGCGCGAAGACCGAGCCCGAGGAGAGCCGGTTCCAGAGGTGGAACTGCGAGGCGAGGAGCAGCAGGACGGCGAGGCCGCCCTTGGCGGCGAGCGGCAGCCCGAGGGGCGCCAGCCAGCGGGCGATCACCACGAGGGCCGGCGTCGCGAAGATGAGGTGGAAGATGGGGGGCTCCTGTCGTCGGTCGGCGCGGGATGCCCATCGCACGTTTCCCCGCCCGCGCCAGCGCCGTCCCGCCGCGACCGAACCGCGCCCGCCCCTCGCGGAAAGCGGGCGCGGCTCCTCAGCCCAGCATCTCGCGCACCAGCGGCGCCACCTTCGTGCCGTAGAGCTCGATCGAGCGCATCAGCCGCGCGTGCGGGAGCGGGCCGGCGCTGTACTTGAGCTGGAACCGGCCGAGGCCGAGGCCCCGCACCGTCGCGGCGATCTTCCTCGCCACGGTCTCCGGGCCGCCGATGTAGAGCGAGCCGTGATCGGCCTCGCGGTCGAATTCCCCGCGCGTCATCGGCGGCCAGCCGCGCTCGGCGCCGATGCGGTCGCGCATGCGCTTGTAATCGGCGAAGAACTCCTCGCGGGCCCCCGCGTCGGTCTCGCCGACATAGCCCGGGGAATGGACGCCGATCGGGCGCACGGTGCGCCCCATCTGGGCGCAGGCCCGGTGGTAGAGATCGACGTAAGCGCGGAAGCGCTGCGGCTCGCCGCCGATGATGGCGAGCATCAGGGGCAGGTCGTGGTGGACCGCCCGCACCACCGAGTTCGGGCTGCCGCCGACCCCGATCCAGGCCGTGAGCGGGGTCTCCGGCACGGGATAGACGGCCTGGTCCTCGAGCGGCGCCCGGGTGGTGCCGCGCCAGGTCACCGGCCCGCCGGCGCGCAGCCGCGCGAACAGGTCGAGCTTCTCCTCGAACAGGGTCTCGTACTGGTCGAGCGCGTAGCCGAAGAGCGGGAACGACTCGGTGAACGAGCCGCGGCCGAGGATCACCTCGGCGCGGCCGTTCGAGACCGCCTGCAGGGTCGAGAAGCGCTGGAACACCCGGACGGGGTCGTCCGAGCTCAGCACCGTCACGGCCGAGCCGAGGCGGATCCGCTCCGTGCGCCCGGCGATCGCCGCCAGCACCATCTCGGGCGAGGAGACGGAGAAGTCCTCGCGGTGGTGCTCGCCGATGCCGAAGAAATCGAGCCCGACCTCCTCGGCCAGGATCCCTTCCGCGACCACGTCGCGGATCACCTGGCCGTGGGGCACGGGCTTCCCGTCGCGGGAGGTGATGTCCCCGAACGTGTCGAGGCCGAATTGCAGGGTCTGTGTCATGCGGGCCAAGATGGACGCGCGGGGACGCGTTTGAAATGCGCGCGATTGCAAGGACGGGCTTGCAAACGTGCACGGAGGGGCGCGCCCTCACCGCGACGGAGCTGGGCCCGCCCGGGGATCGGGCGGGGCAAGGCTCACCCCGCGGCGGGACCGGCCGCCGGCGCGGCTTGCGTCTCCGCCAGCTCCTCCACCCCGACCCAGAGGTTCCAGGCCGGGGCCAGGCTCCAGCCCGGCAGCCCGACATGGGCCTGGGGCATCCGGTAGTGCAGCACGGGGCGCGGGCTCACCTTCTCGTCCGGCGGCAGGGCCGCGCGCACGCCGGCCTCGTCGCGGTGGGCGAGCAGCGGCAGGAGGTCGAGGCCGCGGTGGCGGGTCGGGTTGGCGGTCAGATAATCGCGGGCGAGCGCGTCGAGGTCGGGGCGGTAGGCCGGGTCGAGTACCTTCGCCACGTAAGGAGCGGGGAAGGGCGGCGGCAGGCCGCGGGCGGCGAGGAACCCGCCGGCGGCCGTCGCCCGGCGGAGGGCCGGCTCGGAGCGCAGATAGGCCTTGAGCAGGCCCGCGACGGTGCCGGCCTCGAGGTCCGGCGGCTCGACGTTGAAATGCAGGCCGAGCGAGCCCAGCATCACCGCGCCGCGGCCGCGCCCGCCGGCGCCGTGCAGCAGGGCGGCGAGGCGGTCGACCTCGGGCAGGCGGTCGAAGGCGAGGGGGCCGGTGATCGCCTCGCGCGGGACCACCGGGCTCAGCAGGGCCGCGAGCGTGCGCCCGGCGGCGCGGACCGGCAGGCGGGGACCGCGCCCGGGTCCGGCGCCCGGCGCTGCGGATGGGCGGCGCGCAGGTCGAGCTCGACCCGGACGTCGCCGAGCGTCGAGCCCTCGACCTTGAAGGCGTGCGGATCCTCCTCGGCGACGCGCCCGCCGAGGCCGGCGGCGAGCGCCGCGGCGGCGATCCGGGCCGAGGGGCCGATGAACTCGATCTCGACGCCGACCCGGCGCGGCGTCCCGTCGGCCCGCAGGGGCCGGGGCGGAGTTCTGAACTCGGTCATGCGGAACTCGCTCGCGGCGTCGCACCCGGCTCGAGGCCGAACAGGTCCGGGCAATCCTCCTCGCCGGGGCGGCGGGGCAGGCGGTGGGCCGGCGGCGCGGCGGGGCCGAGGAGCCGCATCACCCGCTTCGAGAGCGCGGCCGACAGGTTCTCGCGCTTGGCCCGGGCCTCGACCCGGGCGAGGGCGTTCATCGCCGGGCCGAGCACGGTGAACTCCGCCCGCAAGCCGTCGTCGAGCACGCCGACCAGGACCTCGCCGGCATGGAGCGAGGCGGTGAGGGCGAGGGGCGGCAGCCCCTCGCGCCGGCGGGCCTCGTTCATCCGGTGCATCCGGACCTCGATCTCGCGCACGCAGGCGAGCGCCGCCGCCGCCTGCTCGGCCGGCGCGCCGGCGACGAACTGCGCCAGGACCCCGTCGCCGACGTACTTGTCGACGAGGCCGCCCCGCTCCGTCACGGCGGCGTGGGCGAGCGCCCGCACCGCCAGCAGCCAGTCCACCACCCGGGCCTCGCCCCAGGCCCGGGTCAGGGCCGAGAAGCCCCGGATGTCGAGGGCGAGCAGGCAGGCGTGCCGGGGCTGGAGCGCCGTCGCGCCGTCGCGCCGCACGAGGTCGATCCCCGCCGGCACGAAGCGCGCGAGGGTGGCGCGCTCGTGCTCCAGGCGCAGCATCGTCGCCACGCCCCGGCGCAGGCGGAACGCCCCCTCGATCACGAAGGCGCTCGCCACCAGGAAGGACAGGAGCCCGAAGACGTGCGGCCCCGCCGGCGGCAGGCCGAGGCCGGGGTTCAGGAGGCCCAGCCCGAGCGCCCCGGACCACACCCCCGCGACGAGGGCGGCGAACACCGCGGTCTGGCGCGGCCGCAGGGTCAGGCCGGATTCGAGCAGCAGCAGGAAGGCCGGCAGGCGGCTCGCCAGGGCGCCGGGCTCGTCGGCGGCCTCGGACGCGGCCATCATGTATTCGAGGACGATGTAGGCAGCGAGCGCCGCGTCGAGCAGCGTGGCGATCCAGGCCAGCCGCCCGCTGTTGCGCCGCCGCGCGGTCAGCGCCAGCCAGAGCGAGGACACCGCGTAGCCGCCGAGGATGAACCAGTGGCTGCCGGCATGCAGCACGCCGTCGCTGAGATGGGCCGAGACCCCCAGCACCCCCAGCATCATCAGCCGCATCGCCAGCACGCGCGCGGCGGTGCCGGCCGCGAGCCCGTCGGCCAGGTTGAGGCCGTGCTCCGCGGGGCGAGGCGTCGTGCCCCGGTCCGGCGGGCTCGATGGGGGTGCTGTCATGATGGGCCGAAGCCTTACGCGGCGGACGCCGACGCGTCGAGGCCGGAGGCTCCCGGAGGGAGCGCGGGGCGGCCCCCCGAATGGTCCGGATCGCGACCGCACCGGAAAGCGGCTCGGAGGAACGGAAGGCCGCCCGCCGTTCCGGCTTATGCGGCCCCTTGCGGACCCGGCAGTCCGCCTCCATCTCTAGGCCATCCGGTTGGATGGTCAGGGGATGTCATCAGGATGGCGGACAAGGTTCACGAGCTGCGGCCGCGGCTGCCGGACAGCGAGAAGGTGACGGTCAATCTCGGTTTCGTCGACCTCGGCCGCATCGACCTGATGGTACGGGACGGCTTCTACGCCAACCGGGCCGACTTCATCCGCACCGCGGTCCGCAACCAGCTCGACCGCCAGGACGAGGCGCTGCGCCAATCGGTGGCGCGACGCCAGCTCAGCCTCGGCCTGACCCACATCACGCGGGCCGAGCTCGAGGCGGCGCGGGATGCCGGGACGCCGCTCAGCATCCAGGTGCTGGGCCTCGCCAGCATCGCCGACGACGTCACGCCCGAGCTCGCCCGCGCCGCCATCGCGTCGATCCACGTGCTCGGCGCCTTCCATGCCAGCGCCGCCGTGAAGGCGGCGCTGGCCGACCGCATCGCCTGACCGCTCCCTCTCGCAGGACCACGCTCATGAACCCGTTCGACATCTTTCCCGGGGGTGGCCCGGTCGACCTCACCAAGGTCGACCTCACCAAGGTCGACATGGCCGAGGTGACCCGCCTCACCCGCGCCGGACGCCTCGCCGAGGCGATGGCCCTGATCCAGGGCCGCGCCCCGGCGCCGGAGCCCGCATCGCGACCGGCCGCGCCGTCGCCGCGCGGGCCCGAGCCCGCCATCGACCTCGTGGCGCCGGCCGAGCCCGGCGGGGCCTGGACGGCACCGGCCGAGCCGGGTTCCACCGGTCGAGGACCGTCCAGCAAGGCGGATCCCGGCAAGGCGGATCCCGGCAAGGGCTTTCCCGATCCGGGCCTCGCGGATCTGCCGCAGGCGATGCGGACCCTGCGCGACGCCGGACCCGGCCTGGCCGGCAAGCTCCGCGAGGGCTTACAAGGTCTGAGCCAAGGTCTGAGCCAAGGCCTGGGTGACGCCTTCAGCGGAGGACTTGGCGGAGGCGGTCTCCCGGGCGCCGGGCCGAAGCCGCGCCGCCCCGTGCCGGTGCCGGAGGGCGCCCGGTTCGAGGAGCGGCGCTTCTCCGGCGCCGCCGGCAGCCTGACCTACAAGGTCTACGTGCCGCGCGGCCGGCAGGGCGAGCGGCTGCCCGTCGTGGTGATGCTGCACGGCTGCACCCAGGATCCCGACGACTTCGCCCTGGGCACGCGGATGAACGAGCTCGCGGAGGCGCAAGGCGCGCTCGTCGTCTATCCGCGCCAGGAGCGCTCGGCCAACGCGCAGAAATGCTGGAACTGGTTCCAGCCCGGCGACCAGGGCCGCGGCGCCGGCGAGCCGGCGCTGATCGCCGGGATCGCGACGGCCGTGGTGGAGGAGTTCGGGGCCGATCCCGCCCGGGTCTACGTCGCCGGGCTCTCGGCCGGCGGCGCGGCGGCGGCGATCCTGGCGGCGACCTACCCGGACGTGTTCGCGGCGGCGGGCATCCATTCGGGGCTGGCCTGCGGCGCGGCCCGGGACCTCCCCTCGGCCCTCGCGGCGATGGGCCAGGGTGCCGCCGCCCCGGCGCGGACCGGCCCGACCGTGCCGACCATCGTCTTCCACGGCGACGGCGACAGGACCGTGAACCCGCTCAACGGCGAGCGCGTCGCCGCCCAGGCGCTGCCGGGCACGCCCCTGACCGAGACCGTGACCCGGGGCGCGTCGCCGGGCGGGATGCCATACACCCGCAGCGTCCACGCGGATGCGCAGGGGCGGGGAATCGTTGAGAAGTGGGTGCTGCACGGGGCCGGCCACGCCTGGTCCGGCGGCAGCCCGGACGGCTCCTACACCGAGCCGCGGGGGCCCGACGCCAGCGCCGAGATGCTGCGGTTCTTCCTGGAGCACCCTCGGGCGGGCTGACGGGTCACGCCTTCGGCGTCGAGACCCGCAGGAGCAGGGCCACCGGCAGGAGCCCGACCGCGACGATCAGGAGGGCGGCCACCGCGCCGTCCTCGTAGGTGCCGCGGGCGGCCTCGCCGTAGAGGTGGGTGGCCAGGGTCTCGACGTTGAGCGGGCGCAGGATCAGGGTCGCGGGCAGTTCCTTGACGCAATCGACGAAGACCAGGAGGGCGCCGCCGAGCAGGGCCGGCCAGGTCAGGGGCAGGTGGACCTGCGCCAGGGCGCCGGCCGGGCCGCGGCCGAGGATCCGGGCGGCGTCGCCGAGGGAGCGCGGCACCCGGGCGAGGCCCGCCTCGCTGCTGCCGGCGGTGACCGCGAGGAAGCGCACCACGTAGGCGTAGACGAGGGCCGCCCCGGTGCCCAGCCCCATCGCCGCGAGGGGCGCGCCGGTGAGCGCCCGGCTCAGCCCGTCGAGGAGGCCGTCGAGGGCAGAGAGCGGCGGCAGGAGGCCGATCGCCAGGATCGCGCCCGGCACCGCGTAGCCGAAGGTGGCGCAGCGCAGGAGCGCCCCGCGCCAGCGCCCGCCGAGGATCCTCGGGCCCGCCGCCACCACGAGGCCGAGCGCCGTGGCGATGACGGTCGCGAGGCCGGCATACAGCAGGGTGTTGAGGCTCTCGGACAGGATCGCCCCGGACAGGCCGGCGAAGTGCAGGCGCTTTCCCGCCTCGACCGCGAGGTAGCTCGCCGGGGCCAGGAAGCCGAGGGCGACCGGGACCAGCCCGAGGCCCAGGGCCGCGAGCGCGGCGGGACCGGAGAGCCGCGTGCGGCTCATCCGCCGCGGGCGCTGCGCCGCCCCGGCATAGCCGCGCCCGCGCCGCGCCCGGCGCTCGACCGCGATCAGCCCGAGGCAGGCGGCGAGCATGACGAGCGCGAGGCCCGCGGCGCCGGCCAGGTCGGAGCGGTTGACCCAGGTGTCGTAGATCGAGACCGTGAGGGTGCGGACGCCCAGGAACTCCGCCGCCCCGATGTCGTTGAGGGCCTCCAGGAGCGCCAGGCTGGCCCCGAGCGCGATGGCGGGGCGGGCGAGCGGCAGGGCGACCCGCAGGAACACCGCCGCCGGCCCGGCCCCGAGGCTGCGCCCGGCCTCGACGAGCGTCGCCGACTGCATCAGGAACAGCGCCCGGGTCGGCAGGTAGACGTAGGGGTAGAGCACGAAGCCCAAGAGCAGGATGCAGCCCGGCAGCGAGCGCAGGTCGGGCAGGATCAGGTCGCGCGGGCGGGCATAGCCGAGGAGGGCGCGGATCGCGCCCTGGACCGGGCCGACCGGGTGCAGCAGGTCGAGATAGGCGTAGGCCGCGATGTAGGTGGGCACGGCGAGCGGCAGCAGCAGCGCCCAGTCGAGCAGGCGCCTTCCCGGAAACTCGTAGGCCGCGACGAGCCAGGCCGCCCCGGTGCCGACGACGACGACCACCCCCCCGACCCCGGCGAGCAGCAGGCCGGTCTCGGCGAGGGCCGGGGGCAGGACGTGGGCGAGGAGGTGGGGCCACAGCCCGCCGGAACCCTGCAGCGCCTCGAGGCCGAGCGCCGCGACGGGGGCGAGGACCAGGACGGCGACGAGGCCGGCGACGAGCGTCCAGCCCGGGACAAGCGGGCCCGGCGACCGCCCGGCGGGACGGGGCCGCGGGCGCCTCGGCGGCGCGGCGGCGCCCGCCGCCGGAGCGCTCGCCGGCACGCCGGCCGCCCGCTCCGCCGCGACCTGCGCCGGCGGAGGCCCCACCGGCAGAGGTCCTGCCGGGGAGAGGCGGCCCGATGCTGACCCTTGCGTCATGAGCCCGTCGCGATCCGCCCGGGGCGCGTCATGGCGAAGGTCATGGCGAAGATCTTGGCCGCGCCCGGCACGGCGACGGCGCGAGGTCGTGCCCCATCACAGCTCCATCAGGTCGCGGCCGACGACGATCTCGCCCTTGAAGTGCGGCCGCACCGCGTCGAGCCAGACCTCGTCCTTGATGAACGGGTAGCCGCCCGGCACGAAATGCGACAGGACCAGCGTCTTGACCCCGGCCTCGGTCGCGACGCGCCCGACCTCCTCGGTCGTCGTGTGGCTGGCGATCAGGTGCTCGCGCAGGGTCTTGGCGTTGGGCTCGGTGGCGATCAGCTTCTCGAGCTCGGGCAGGTACATGACCTCGTGGACGAGGATGTCGGCGCCCTTGGCGAGGGCGATCAGGTTCGGCGAGTAGCGGGTGTCGCCCGAGATCACGATCGAGCGGTCGGGACAGTCGAAGCGGAAGGCGAAGGCCGGCTCGACCGGCGGGTGCTGGACCAGGGCGGCGGTCACGCTCACGCGCTCGTCGCGCATCACGGGGCCGGGCCCGGCGATCTCGTGCGGCACGATCAGGTCGGCCAGCGGCGGCCGGCCCTCGTCCGCCATGCGGGTCTTGATGTCGTAGTCGTTGAGCTCGAGGAACTGGTGCGTCATCCGGGCGAGCGGCGGCGGCCCGTAGGTGTTCACCCGGTGGGCGAGGTCGGTCGCCCAGGCGAGCAGGAGCACGTTGCCGTAATCGGCGTTGTGGTCCGAATGCTGGTGGGTGAGGAACACCGAATCGAGCGAGCCGAGCTTCAGCTTCGCCAGCACCATCTGCCGGCCCGTCCCGTTCCCGGCATCGATCAGGTAGGTGTGCCCGTCGACCACGATGGCCTGGGCGGGGGCGGCCCGGTTCGGCTTCGGCGTCGGCCCGCCGGCCGTCCCGAGCAGGATCAGCCGCGAGCGGCGCGGGGAAGGAGATGGGGCGGGGGCAGGGCTGGGGGCCGGCGACTGCGCGGCACCGCCCGTGACGGAGAGGAACGTGGAGAGGGCCGCCGCGCCGCCGAGGAGCGTCCTGCGGGTCGGAAGGCGAAGATCTTCAGGCATCGTAGAGTTCCACGCGTGGCGGCGTCGGCCGGCGCTCCGCTCGTCCAGGAACGGGCCCGTCCCGTCAAGGCACGGGCGCGGATGCCCCTCCCGTGCCCGCACCGTCGCCCGTCGACGGTGCGGGCGGGCCGCGTCACCGGTCGAAGCCGACCTTGTCGACGAGCAGGCTCGCCGCCTTGCGGTTGCGGGCGATCTCGACGAGCGGGGTGGCGTCGACCTTGAGCGGCCCGAGGGCGGAGAGCAGCGGGTCGGCGGCGACGCCGGGCTTCACCGGGTACTCGTAATCGGCCTTGGCGTAGAGGCCTTGCGCCTCGTCGGAGGCGAGGTACTCGAGCAGCCTGACGGCGTTGTCGCGGTTCGGCGCAGCCTTGGCCACCACCGCGCCCGAGACGTTGACGTGGGTGCCGCCGCCCTGGAACGTCGGCAGCACCACCTGGATGCCCTCGCCCCACTTCTTCTGCTCGGGGCCGCCGCGGCCGCTGCGCATCAGGCCGACATAGTAGGAATTGCCGAGACCGATGTCGCAGAGGTCGGCGACGATGTCGCGGGCGACGTCGCGGTCGCCGCCGCCGGCCTTGCGGGCGAGGTTGTCCTTCACGCCCCGCAGCCAGGCCTCGGTCTTCGCCTCGCCGTGCTTGACCAGGTAGGCGGCGATCAGCGCGGTGTTGTAGGGGTGCTGGCCCGAGCGCAGGCAGACCTTGCCCTTCCACTTCGGGTCGGCGAGGTCCTCGTAGGTCAGCCCGGCGAGGTCGCGCAGGTCGGGATCGGCGTAGGCCACCCGGGCGCGGGTCGAGAGGGCGAACCAGCGCCCCTCCGGATCACGGAGGTTGGCCGGGATCGCCGCCTCGAGGGCGGCCGAGCGCACCGGCTGGGCGAGGTCGCGGTCGACGAGCTCGATCAGGTTGCCGATATCGACCGTCATCACGACGTCGGCGGCGGAGCGGGCGCCCTCGGCGGCGACGCGCTCGGCCAGGCCCTTGTCGACGAACACCGTGTTGACCTTCACGCCGCTAGCCTTGGTGAACGAGTCGAGGAGCGGACGGATCAGGCCGGGCTCGCGGGTGGTGTAGAGGTTCACCTCGCGGGCGCCCTCAGGGGCGCCTTGGGCCCGGGCGGGGCCTGCGAGGACAACGAGACCGATGAGGCCGAGCGCGGTGCGTGACAGGGACAAGGGCGTCTCCCGGGGATGGCGCCTCCTTGAGAAGCAATCCCGAAACAAAAGCAAACGCGATAGATTTTCATTGTTTCAATGTAAGGCAAGGAACGTCCCGGGACTGAAACGTCCCGGGACTAAGCTGCCTCCTCGTCGGGCAGGACCAGCACCGCATCCGGCACCAGCGTCACCCCGACGGCGTCGCCCGGCCCGTACGGCCCCGGCCCGGGCAGGCGGGCCCGCACGCTCCCCTCGACGCCCGGCACCCCGAGATGCAGCACGCTCGCCGCCCCCAGGAAGGTGCGGCGCGCGACTTGCGCCGCGATGCCCTCGCCCGGCGGCCCGACCCGCAGGGCCTCGGGCCGCAGGCAGACCCGGACCGCGGCGCCCTCGGTCAGGTGGGGGGCGGGCACGTCGCCGAAGGGCGTCGGCGCCCGCCCGGCGGCGACCCGGGCCGGGATCTCGGCCGCGTCGGCGAGGAAGCGGGCGGCGAACAGGCTCTCGGGCCGGCGGTACAGGGCCTCGCCGGTGGCGACCTGGACGACGCTGCCGCGGCGCATCAGGGCGATGCGGGTCGCCACCGCCAGGGCCTCCTCGGGGTCGTGCGTCACCATCAGGGCGGTGGTGCCGGTGCGGCGCAGGAGCGCCACCGTGTCCTCGCGCACCCGGTCGCGCATGCGCCGGTCGAGGTTGGAGAACGGCTCGTCGAGGAGGAGGAGCCGCGGCCCCGGGGCCAGCGCCCGCACCAGCGCCACGCGCTGCTGCTCGCCGCCCGACAGGGTCTGGGGGTAGCCGTCGGCATGGCCCGCGAGGCCGACCTGCTCCAGGAGGTCGTCGGCCGCGGCGCGGGCGGCGGGCGGCTGGCCCCTCAGCCCGAAGCGGACGTTCTCCCGCACGGTGAGGTGGGGGAACAGGGCGTAGTCCTGGAACATCAGGCCGACGCCGCGCGCCTCCGGCGGCACCACGATGCCCGCGCCGGCGACGAGGCGCCCGTCGAGCCGCACCGTGCCGGCATCCGGCACCTCGAGCCCGGCCACCACCCGCAGGAGGGTGCTCTTGCCGCAGCCCGAATCGCCGAGCAGCGCCATCACCTCGCCGGGGCGCACGCCGAGCGACACCCCGTCGAGCGCCTGCACCCGGCCGAAGCGGCAGGCCACGTCCTCCACCGCCAGGGCGGGGGCCGGGCGGGACGGAGCCTGGTCGGTCATGCGGGATCCTCAGCCGGCGCGCTCTCGCCGCCGCGCTTCATACACGCGCCGGAAGCGGCGGGCGAGGGCGGAGCCGTGCTCCGATCCGGCACGGGGGGCGCCGCGGCAGGGTCAATCGGGCGTTAAGCCGATTCGTCGAATCCTGCGCATCGCCGCGCTCCCCCCGGGGAATCGGCTTCTCAAGGCGCGTTGAAGGTGTCGGGCGTATGCGTAACCTGTCGAGCGAGGGGAGCACCGTCGAGGGCGGGACCGTGGTGGCGTTCCGGCGCAAGGAGCGGCCGGCCCCGATCGGACGCGAATTGGAGCACGAGCTGGCGCCGAGCCCCCGGGTGGCCGCCGCGCGGCGCGACCAGCGCAGCCTGATGGACACGGTCTACGAGGCCGGCACCCTGCCGGTGGCGGCCGGCGACCGCGAGACCAAGCTCCTCGCCTCGCGCCTGCTCGTCTACGGCTTCCTCACCATCGACGAGGTCGGCGAGGACGGCGCCGCCCGCCGCCTGCGCCCCTCCGAGGCGGTCCGCGCCGGCCGCGAGCGCCCCTGGCGCCTGTCGCGGGCCTCGCGCGGGGTGAGCCTGTCGGTGCCGATCCCGGCCCGGGACGGGTTCCTGTTCGAGATGGCGTGAGGGACGGCCGGTCGGCCGCCGGTCCGTCTCCGCGAAAGCCGAGCCCGACCCGCCCGGACCGACCCCGGCCACCTCCCGAAAGCACCGGGCGATCCCGGCAAAAATTGACTTTCCGAACCGGATCACCGACACGGGCGCCCGCCGCGACCGGCGCCGGTCGGTCGGCCCGGCCCCCGCCGCGGGCGTCGGGATTCCCGGTTCGGAGCAGTGCATTGACGAGCCTTGCCGCCGGGCGCCGCCCCGGCCGCGCCGCCTCCGTGGGGTCCCTCGCGGAGCGCCTCCTCGATCTCGCGGCGCGCAGCCACGGGGCGGCCTGCGCGCTGCTCGTCGTCCTGTCGCTGGTCTGCTTCCTGCCGGGCTTCGCCTCGCTCCAGCCGATGGACCGGGACGAGCCGCGCTTCGCCCAGGCCTCGAAGCAGATGCTCGAATCGGGCGACCTCGTCGACATCCGCTTCCAGGGCGAGGCCCGGCACAAGAAGCCGGTCGGCATCTACTGGGCCCAGAGCGCGGTCGTCGCCGCCGGCGAGGCGCTCGGCGTGCCGGGCGCCCGCACGGCGATCTGGCTCTACCGCATCCCCTCGCTGGTCGGCGCGCTCGCCACGGTGCTCCTGAGCTACTGGGCCGCGCTCGCCTTCCTGCCGCGGCGCGGGGCTTTTCTCGCCGCCGCCCTGGTGGGGGCGAGCGTCATGCTGTCGGCGGAGGCGCGGCTCGCCAAGACCGACGCGCTCCTCACCGCCTGCGCGGTCGCCGCCATGGGGGCGCTCGCCCGGGCGTGGATGACCCGCGCGACGCAGGTCCGCCTGCCGGCCCCCATCGTCCTGACCTTCTGGCTCGCGGTGGCGCTCGGCATCCTGGTCAAGGGGCCGATGGTCCCGATGTTCGCCGGCCTCGCGGCCCTGTGCCTCTCGGTTCTCGCCCGCTCCGGCGCCTGGCTGAAGGTGCTCCGGCCAGGACTCGGCCTCGTCCTGGTGCTGGTCCTCGTCGCGCCCTGGTTCGTCGCGATCACGCTGAAGAGCGGCGGCGCCTTCTACGGCGAGGCGGTCGGCCACGACATGCTGGGCAAGGTCGGCACCGCCCAGACCCAGCACTGGGCGCCGCCCGGCACCTACCTCCTCGTGATCTTCGCGACCTTCTGGCCCGCGGCCGCCTTCGCGGCGATGGCGATCCCCTTCGCCTGGGCCAACCGCCGCGACGACGGGGTCGCCTTCCTGGTCGCCTGGGTGCTGCCGTCGTGGCTGGTCTTCGAGGCGGTGCCGACGAAGCTGCCGCACTACGTGCTGCCGCTCTGCACCGCGCTGGCGATCCTCGCCGTGACGGCGGTCGCCCGCGGGGCGGTCCACCGCGACCGGCCGGGGGCGCGGCTCGTGGCGCTGCTGGTGCCGTTCATCCCGGCCGGCCTGACGGTGGGTCTCTGCGTCGCGGCCTGGCGCCTCGACGGGGTGATCCCGTGGGCGGGGCTGCCGCTGCTTCTCGCCGCGAGCGCGGTGGCGTTCCTCGCCTGGCGCGCCTTCGCGGACGGGTACCCTGAGCGCGCGCTCGCGGTCGCGGTGCTCGCCGGCGCGCTGCTGGGACCGGCGGTGTTCGGGCTCACCCAGCCGGCGCTCGCCGCCCTGAAGGTCTCGCCGCGGCTCGCCGCCATCCGCGACGCGCTGCCCTGCGCCGATCCCAGGGTCGCGACGCTGGGCTACCGCGAGCCGAGCCTGGTCTTCCTGATCGGCACCGACCTCGCCATGCTCGATTCCGCGGGCGAGGCCGCCGCCTTCCTGCGCCGGGGCGGCTGCCGCCTCGTCTACGTCGAGGACCGCTTCGCCACGGCGTTCGCGGCCGCGCAGGCGGCCGGCGCGCAGGCGGCGGGCCCGGCCGATGCCGTCCCGCCGCCCCGGCCGGTCGGCCGCGTGACCGGCTTCAACATCAACGGCGGCAAGCCGGTCGGCCTGTCGGCCTACGCGGTGACGCCGTGACCCAGATCCAGCCCGAGGACGCGCACGTGACAGTGGATCGGGAGGCGATCCGCCTCAGCGTCGTGGTGCCGGTGAAGAACGAGGCGGGCAACATCGCGCCCCTTCTCGCCGAGATCGCGGCGGCCTGCGCGCCCTTGCGCCCGTTCGAGATCGTCTACGTCGACGACGGCTCGACCGACGCCACCCCGGCGGTGCTGGCCGACGCCAGGGGGCGGCATCCGGAACTGCGGGTGCTGCGCCACCGCGAGAGCTGCGGCCAGAGCGCGGCGGTGCGCAGCGGGGTGCTGGCGGCGCGCGGCGAGCTGGTGGCGACCCTCGACGGGGACGGCCAGAACGACCCGGCCTTCATCCCAGGCCTCGCCGCCGCGCTCGTCGCGGCCGGGCCGGGGGCCGGGCTCGCGCAAGGCCAGCGGGTCGGCCGCAAGGACGGGCGGCGCAAGATGATCCAGTCGCGCATCGCCAACGGGGTGCGCGGCCGCATCCTCAAGGACGCCACCCGCGACACCGGCTGCGGCCTCAAGGTCTTCCGCCGGGCGGTGTACCTGCGCCTGCCGTATTTCGACGCGCTGCACCGCTTCATGCCGGCCCTCGTCGCCCGCGAGGGGTTCTCCGTCGTCCACGGCGACGTGGTCGACCGGCCGCGGCTCACCGGGCACTCGAATTACGGCCTGTTCGACCGGCTCTGGGTCGGCATCCTCGACCTCGCCGGGGTGTGGTGGCTGATCCGCCGCCGGCGCCGGGTGCCGCAGGTGATCCCGGCCGAGACCGTCGTCCCGGCCCGGACGGAGTAGCCCGATGGTCGCCGACATCATGCACGGGCTCAGCGCCTATTTCTGGTCGCTGTTCACCGGGCCCCTCGACCTCGTTCTCATGGTCGGCCTCGTCGGCCAGGGGCTGTTCACCGCCCGCTTCCTCGTCCAGTGGATCGCCAGCGAGCGGGCGGGGCGCAGCGTGATCCCGCTCTCGTTCTGGTTCCTGTCGCTCGGCGGCTCGGCGGTGCTGCTCGGCTACGCGCTCTACCGCCGCGACCCGGTCTTCATCCTCGGCCAGAGCCTCGGCACGGTGATCTACCTGCGCAACCTCGCCCTGGTGTTCCGCGAGCGGCGGAACAAGGGCGCGTAAGGGGCGCCCCGGGCCCGCCCGGGGCGCCGCCCCCTCAGCTCTTCTTCTTGTAGTCGAAGACCGGGGCCTTGCTCAGCTCGTCCTTGGTGGCGTTCACGCTCGCCTTCCAGCCGTCGCCGTCCCGGACCAGCGTCACGCTGTCGGGGCTGACCGCGACGTAGCGCTCGCCGATGCCGAGGAAGCCGCCGACGCCGAGGATCACGGCGCTCACGGTCTTGCCGTCGACGATCACGAGGTCGGCGATGTCGCCGACGGACTCGTTCTGGGCGTTGGTCACCTTGGTGCCGAGGATGCGCGAGGTCACGGCCGCGGCGGGCTCGAGGGTGATGAACTGCACCGTGGCGGTCTTGACCTGCTGGGTCGTCATCGCTCCGCTCGCGCCCGGCTGCGTCGCGGTTTGGGCCAGGGCCGGCAGGGATGTCAGCACGAGGGCGGCCGTCGCGAGGGCGGTCTTCAGCGTCATGGGATCGAACTCTCCGGGGAAGCCGGCGCCCGTGGGGCGGCGCGGGCCGTGCGCAGAACGGTGCCGGACCGCCAAGGTTCCCCATCGTCACGTTTCCGCGGCCTGAAGCGCGGCCGCATGGTGCAACGCGGCCACGCCGCCCCTATCTGGGGGCTTCGGCCGCGAAGGGCGGCGAGACAGGGGAACACCATGGACGGTCACGTGTACGGAGCGCTCGGACAGCCGGGCGTCGGCCTCCTGATGGCCATCGTCATCGGCGCGCTGGCGGGCTGGCTGGCGGAGCGCTTCATGAACTCGAACATGGGCCTGCTCGGCAACATCGTGCTCGGCATCATCGGCGGCGTGGTCGGCAACTTCCTGGCGGCGCAGTTCCACATCCCGATCTTCGGCTTCTGGCGCAACCTGATCTCCGCCACGGTCGGGGCGGTCATCATCATCGCGGTGGTGCGGGCGGTCCGGGGCGAGCGGCGCTACTGACCACCCGGGACCCCGACCGACCCGGGACCGTCGCGCCTTGCGCGACGGCAAGCGCGAACGGACGCCGGCCCGCCTTCGCGGGACCTGCGGAGGCGAAAAAGGGCGGGCGCGCCGCGCGGCGGCGCGTCACGCCCCATTTGCCCCGGCGGCCCGGACATCTTAAGTCAGCCTTGCGCCGCGAGGGGTTCGCCGGCGCTTCCCGCCTCGAAACCCCTTCGCCTCGGATTCCATGGCCGTCGTCCTCGATCTCCTGCGCAACGACCAGCGCCCGCGCCACCCGGAGAAGGCGCACCGGCCCGACCAGCCGATCCTGCGCAAGCCGGACTGGATCCGCGTCAAGGCGCCGGGCTCGCCGAAATGGGCCGAGACCCAGGCCATCGTGCGCGAGAACAAGCTCGTGACGGTGTGCGAGGAGGCGGGCTGCCCCAACATCGGCGAGTGCTGGGAGAAGAAGCACGCCACCTTCATGATCATGGGGGATACCTGCACCCGGGCCTGCGCGTTCTGCAACGTGCGCACCGGGATGCCGGACGCCCTCGACGGGGCCGAGCCCGAGCGGGTGGCGGAGGCCGTGGCCAAGCTCGGCCTGCACCACGTCGTCATCACCTCGGTCGACCGCGACGACCTGAAGGACGGCGGCGCGGCCCACTTCGCCGCGGTGATCGGGGCGATCCGGCGCCTGAGCCCCGCGACCACCGTCGAGATCCTGACACCCGACTTCCTGCGCAAGGACGGCGCCCTCGAGATCGTGGCGGCGGCGCGCCCCGACGTGTTCAACCACAACCTCGAGACCGTGCCGTCGAAGTACCTGACGGTGCGCCCCGGCGCCCGCTACTTCCACTCGATCCGCCTGCTGCAGCGGGTGAAGGAGCTCGACGCCACCATCTTCACCAAGTCGGGGATCATGGTGGGATTGGGCGAGGAGCGCAACGAGGTGCTCCAGCTGATGGACGACCTGCGCTCGGCCGAGGTCGACTTCCTGACCATCGGCCAGTACCTGCAGCCGACGAAGAAGCACCACCCGGTCCTGTCCTTCGTGACGCCGGACGCGTTCAAGGCCTACGAGACCACCGCCTACGCCAAGGGCTTCCTGCTCGTCTCGGCGACGCCGCTCACCCGCTCCTCCCACCATGCCGGCGAGGATTTCGCCCGGCTCAAGCAGGCCCGGCTCGACCGGCTGGGGACCGTCTGACCCGATGCCGAGCTTCCGCACCACCCGCACCGTCCGGCACAGCCCGACGGAGATGTTCGACCTCGTCGCCGACGTCGAGCGCTACCCCGAATTCCTGCCGCTCTGCGACTCGCTCCGGGTGCTGCGCAAGCAGGAGGGCGAGGACGGGACCGAGACGCTGGTGGCCGACATGGGCGTCGGCTACAAGGCGATCTCGGAGCACTTCACCACGCGGGTCCGCCTCGACCGCCCGAACCTGAAGATCGTCGCCGAGTACATCGACGGTCCGTTTCGGCACCTCGAGAACCGCTGGACCTTCCGCGAGGCCCCGAACGGCGGCTGCACGGTCGAGTTCTTCATCACCTACGAGTTCAAGAGCCTGGCCCTCGGCCTCCTCATGGGCAAGATGTTCGATCGCGCCTTCCGCAAGTTCACCGACGCGTTCGAGAGCCGGGCGGACCGGTTGTACGCGAGGGCGTGACGAACCGTCAGGACAAGGTCCGCACCAGGAAGTCCCGGGCGACGGGCCAGGTCTCGGCCCAGGCTTCGCGCGGAAAGCCGTGGTTGGCGCCCTCGACGACGTGGAGCGCGATGGCCGGATTGGCGGCGACCAGCGCCCGACTTTGGGCGATCGACACGACGCTGTCCTCGCTGCCGTGCAGGAGCATGACCGGACAGGTGAGGGCCTGCGCAACCGTGACCGGCGAGCAGGCCGCGAGACGCTCCGGCGGGACGAAGTCGTCGAGGTAGTCGCCGATCCCGGGGCCCGACTGCTCGCGCCACGCCGCGAGATCCGTCGGCGCGAAGTACGACACCACGGCGCCGAACGAGGCGGCCGGCCGGGCCGCCGCCAGAAGGACCGTCTGCCCACCCTGGGAGAAGCCGAGGAGACCGACGCTTTCGATATTCGCCTCCCGCCGCAGCCAGTCGGCCGCAGCTAGCACATCGTCCGGCTGCCGAAAGCCCTGGTCCTCGTCACCCGTCGAGCCGAGCCAGCCCCGCTGCGAGAGGCAGAGCGCAGCGAGACCGGCTCGGGCGAGATTGCGACCGTCCCTGACATGCACCGTCGCGTCCGATCCGTAGCCGGGCAGCACGACCACGCCGGCGCGGGGTGCCTCGGCACCGTCCGGCCGGAAGAGATAGCCACCGAGTGTCACGTCATCGACACCGGGCATTCGGACCCGCTCGGCCCCGTCCTGTCCGGGCAGGTCGTTAAGGGCGTGGACCAGTTCGATCCGGATGCCATCGGGATCGGCGACGATGCCGCTGTAGTACCCGGTCGCGAAGGGACGTGCGGCTGGCTCCATCACGAGGCTGCCTCCGGCCGCGACTCCTGCCGCGCAGAGCGCGTCCACGCTCGTCCGATCGGGCGCCCGCAGCATGAGGCGCGTGCCTGACGACGACGGCTGTCGCTCCCAGATCAGGACCTGCGCACCCTCCCGGGCCCAGAGGCAATGGTCGGCGGCGCCCCCGGTGCGACCGAATCCCAACGGATGCAGGATAGCACGCCAGAACGGCGTGGCCCGCTCCAGGCTGGTTACCTGCAGGCTGAGGCCGGCAATGAGACCGGGCTGGCTGGGAAAGCGCATGACGTGCCAACCTCTGCGGGTCGATTCGTGACATTATGAGCTTACGTCACGACATGGCCGCAGCAAGCCTCACCCCATTGCCCCACCTCACGACGGCGCGTCTCCGCCTGCGGCCGGCGCAGCCTGCCGACGCCGACGCACTGTTTTCCGCCTATACGACCGATCCGGAGGTCGCCCGCTTCATGGTCTGGCGCCCGCACCGGACCATCGAGGAGACACGGGCCTACCTGCGCGCCTGCGCGGACCAATGGGCGGCCGGGATCTGCTTCACCTACCTGCTGGAGGAGATGGATCGGGCTGGGCCGATCGGCGCCATTGCCCTCAGGCCGGAGGGGACGAGCGCGGATTTCGGCTACGTCCTGGCCCGCGCCGCCTGGGGGCAGGGCCTGATGCCGGAAGCCCTGCGGGCGCTCGGCGACTGGGCGCTGGCGCAAGAAGGGATCTGGCGCGCCGTCGCCACCTGCGACGTGGCGAACCGCGCCTCGGCCCGGGTGATGGAGAAGGCCGGGATGCGCTTCGAGGGCGTGCTGCGCCGTCACACGATCCATCCCAACATCCAGCCCGAGCCGCGCGACTGCCGCCTCTACGCCCGGGTACGGGGCGACTGAGGTTTCACCGTCCCAACACCACCCCGAGATCGATCCCGCTCCCCATCGCCAGATAGCCCGCCCGGTTCGGGTGCAGCCGGTCGCCCTTGCCGCCGGTGGTGCTCTCCGGGACCATCTCGGGGCGCAAACCGCCGGTCGCCGGATCGAGGGTCGCGGCGTCGAAATCGACCACGGCGTCGAACAGCCCCGAATCCCGGATGAAGGCGTTGAGGCCGCGGCGCTTCTCGTCCTGCTCGGGATGGCCGTGGGCGGGGCTGGAGCTGCCCTTGGCCGAGGTGAGGGTGGCGCCGATCACCCGCACCCCCGGAATGCCGGCGCGCAGGCGGGCGACGCCCGCGCGCATCCCGTCCTGCACCGCCTGAAGGCTGGCCTCGCCGTTGCGGCTGAAATCGTTGGTGCCCTCGAGCCAGATCACGCTGGCGACCCCCGACAGCCCGATCACGTCGCGGTCGAGCCGCGACAGCGCCGAGGGCCCGCCCGGGAAGGGCTTTTGGGGGCCATATTCCGCCGGGCCGACCACCTGGTTGCCGCCGATGCCGGCATTGACCACCGCGACCCGGTTGCCGAAGCGCGCGTGCAGGCGGCGCGACAGCACGTCGGGCCAGCGGTCGTCGCCGTTCATCGTCGAGGCGGTGCCGTCGGTGATCGAGTCGCCGAAGGCGACCACGACGGGCGTGGGCGTGGCCGCCGCCATGTCGACGGCGTCGAGGAAGAACCACGAGGCGGTGGAGAACGGGAAGGCGGCCTCGTCCTCGTCGGCCCCGTGCGCGCCGGCGCCCGGTGCGGTGGCGTAGGAGGTCTGGAGCGCCTTGGCGTGCCAGGTCATCGGCCCGCTCGACCCCACGACGTGGAGCGAGACCGCGAGCTTGCGCCCGGCCAGCAGGGCGGCATCGGGATCGGCCGCGAAGGGCAGGGCGACCGGATCGGACCAGGCCTCGCCCCCGGGCGGGACCGTGACCCGGTCCTTGCCGGAGAACAGCACCGGGCGGTTCGTCCCCGGCACCAGGGCGGCGCCGCCGAGCTGCAGCCCGGCATGGACGCCGTCGAGGGTGAGCGGACGGGTGCCGAAGGCGTTCGAGATCCGCAGGCGGGCCTCGCGGCCCCACACGTCCGGCCGCAGCACCAGCCGCAGGGTCTGGTCGCGGGCGCCCTCGGCGGGGTCGGGGAAGGCGAAGCCCTGGTCGGGCTGGGCGGACGGATTGCCGACCGGGTAGGGGCCCTGGGCCGAGCCGGCCCAGGCGGTCGCCCATCGCTGCGCATCCTGCGCCCGACCTTCCTGCGCCCGGGTCGGCGCGGCCCAGAGGAGCCCGAGGCAGAGAGCGGCCACGGCCGCGTCGCGCCAACGCATCGCAAGTCCTCCCACGGGCGCCGTTGCCGCGTCCACCGGCTCGCGCCCCTTGCCGACAGGCAGAGCATGATGGCCGGAAAATCGCCAGTCTCTGCGCGCGGAATGTGCGCTGGAGCACGCCGGGGGCGGGGAGAGCGGGCCTACCCTCCGGCCACTTCGCGAGGGTCCGATGCCGCCGCAGATCGTTCGGCGATCGGCCGCGGCTTCGTTCGTCCTGCCGCGACCCGCCAGACACGACCCGGCACCCTTGATCGCCCACGCGAGGCCCCGGAGTCCCACCCTGCCCGAAGGGGGTGCCCGATGACCCACCCGTGGCCCCATCATCACACCGACGGTTCGGTGCACTACACCCATTGCCACCCCGAGACGGTCGAGGCGCTGCCGGCCGCCGAGGCGGCCCGGCCCGACTGGCGCCGGCGCCTGCGCGGCGCCGCGGGCATGCTCGGCGCATCGAGCCTCGCGGCCGGCGCGATCTGGTTCGCGATGCTGTGCGACCCCACCGTCTCCCGCGCCGCCCTGCCGCCCTCGGCCGACGTCTGCACCAATGCCGGCCACGCGGTCCGGGTCTGGTTCGACGCCGAGACCGCGCGGCGCGCCCGCGTGGCGGAAGCGCCGCACCAGCACGCCTTCAACAGCATGCTGCTGTGGTACCGCTCGGCGGAGGGCAAGTGCGCCGCCGGCCGGACCCAGGAGGCCGTGCGCAGCTTCCAGTCCCTCGAGCGGATGATCGCCGGGTTCGACGCGAACCGCGAGGACCGGGACGAGGCCGGAGAGTAGCGGACCGGGAGGAGAAGCCCCCTTGCGCGCCGGGCCTCGTTCGCGCTTGGCTCCCCTCGGAGAGAGCGGGAGAGGCGCGATGAGCGACGGGTTGACCTTCGTGCTGGTGCACGGCGCCTGGCACGGCGGCTGGTGCTGGGTGCGCGTCGCCGACATCCTGCGGGCGCGCGGCCACCGGGTCCTCACCCCGACCTGCACCGGGCTCGGCGAGCGGGCCCACCTCCTCGCGAAGGACATCACCCTCGACACCTTCGTGCGCGACGTCGCCGGGGTGATCGCCGCCGAGGAGCTGACGGGCGTCGTCCTCGTCGGGCACTCCTTCGGCGGCCTCGCGATCAGCGGCGTGGCCGAGGCCATGCCCGAGCGGCTGCGCCACCTCGTCTACCTCGACGCCTTGATCGCGCAAGCCGGCCGCGCGCCCTTCGACGGGCTGCCGCCCGAGGTGGTGGCCGCCCGCCGCCGCGCCGCCGCGGAGTCGAGCGGGGGCTTGAGCCTGCCGCCGCCGCCGGCCGAGGCCTTCGGGGTGCTCGATCCGGCGGATGCGGCCTGGGTCGAGCGGCGCCTGACCCCGCACCCCTTGAGCACCTACGAGAGCCCGCTGCCGATCCGCGGCCCGGTCGGCAACGGCTTGGCCCGCACCTACGTCGATTGCACCGCGCCGTCCTACGCCACCCTCGATCGCGTCAAGGCATGGGTGCGGCGCCAGCCCGGCTGGGGCTGGCGGGAACTGGCCACCGGCCACGACGCGATGGTGAGCGCGCCCGGCCCGCTCGCCGACCTCCTGGTCGAGCTCGGCCGGGGCTGACGCTCGAGGACACCGTCGCGATGGCGCTTACGCCATCGTGACGACGGCGCTTACGCCATCGTGACGATGGTGCGGCCGGGATCGATCTCGATCAGCCGCAGGCCGAAGCTGCGGCCCTCCTGCGCCTCCCAGTCGGCCAGCACGGCGTTGACCCGCTCCGGGCCGTGCTCGGCCAGGGTGCGGGTGCCCACCGGCTCCTCGATGGCGTTCATGATCTCGTCCATCAGCCGGGCGCGGGCCCGGTCCTCGGCGGGCTCGCCGGCGTCGCAATAGGCGGTGACGATCTGCTCCGACAGGGCCTCGATCACGGCCTGGTTCACGGAGGTCATGCCCATGCTGCGCTCTCCCGTTCGGCGGGGTTGTTACCCCTTGGACCGGGACAACGCGGCCGGGCGCGAGCGGTGCCGTCGTCCCGGCGGCCCGCGTCAGCCGGCCTGCTGCTGGCCGGCGGCGCGGTGGGCGGCGAGCGTCACCACCTCGGCGGAGGGCGCTTCCGTCTGGTCGCGACCCATCATGAAGATCACCGGGCTGCGCGGCATGTAGCCGGGGTTGCGGCGCAGGTTCAGCAGCTGCTGCAACTCCACCGCCGTCAGGTCCTTCGGCGTGGCGTCGCGCCAGACGTGGCCCGGCGAGGCCGTGCGGGCGAAGGGCCACCAGGAGCGGCGCTCGGTCTCGACCTGCAGCACGAGCTTGCCGGTGAGGGTCTTGCGGAAATTGAAGCGACCCGTGATGGCCATGACGCGTCCTCCATTCCCGGACAACCTGGACCTGTGCGGCTTAGCACGGCACTAACATGGGGCGGCCAGCTTGACGGGAAAGCCGGGAAGCCCCCTGCCGCGCTGCCGCACCCCACCGGACTAACGGTTGCGATGCCCAAACGCTCCCTCACGCTCGACGCCGCGCTGATCGCCCGGGCCCATCCGCGGCCCGTGGTCCCCGACGGACGCGGCCCGGGCTACGGCATGGCGCTGATGGGCGAGGCGGAGGCCGATGCGCGCCTCGACGCCGCCCTGGCGCAGAAGCCGGGCGGCTCGGATTCCCTGTGGCTGTTCGCCTACGGCGCCCTGATGTGGCGGCCGGAATTCCCGTTCGCCGAGCGGCGCGAGGCCCGGGTGCGGGGCTGGCACCGCCGCTTCTGCCTGTGGCAGCCCGGCTTTCGCGGCACGCCGGACTGTCCCGGCGTGATGCTCGCCCTCGACCGGGGCGGGCAGTGCCGGGGGCTCGCCTACCGGATCGCCGGCGACGATCCGCGGGAGGCGATCCGGCCGGTCTGGCGGCGGGAGATGCGCGGGCGCGGCTACGCCTCGCGCTGGCTCGCCGCCGAGACGGCGGAAGGGCCGGTCCCGGTCCTCGCCTTCGTGGCCGACCGGGCGGGGACGCGCTACGCCGGGCGGCTCACCGACGAGGCGATCGCCGAGCGCATCGCGGCGGCCTGCGGCCCGACGGGTCCGAGCGCCGAGTACCTGCTCAACACGGTGGCGGCCTGCGAGGCGGCGGGCATCCGCGACCGCCACCTCTTCGCCATGCAGGCGCGAGTGGCGGCGCGGCTCGGGGCGTCTGGAGATCGAGGTTGCGGCGATCAGAACAGCCCGACGCCGGTCCCGGGCTCGCGCCGCGGCGGATAGCCGTAGGGGCCGACCGAGACGCCGTAATAGGGCAGGACCGGCGCGTAGCCGAAGCCGAGGAGCCGGCGGGGCGGGGGCTCCGCCACGACGATCTCGGCCTGCATCTCCACCGCGGCGGGCGGGGGCGGCGGGGGCGGCGGGGGCGGCGCGCGCCAGCCGGCGGAGAACTCCGCCCCGCCGCGCGCCGAATACCCGGCCGGCATGTCGGCGGCCATCGCCGGCAGGGCCGCGAGGGCGGCCGCCAAGGCCAACCAGGCCGGCGTCGTGCGGAGCGTCATGGGTCGAAACCTCGGCAGGAACGGTCGTACGGACAAGCTTCGCCGGGGCATCCCGGTTCCCCGGACCGTGACCTAGATTGGTGAACGAACCGGAGACCGCTCCCGCATGACCGAGACGCCGCCGTTCTACGACGACCTCGCGGGCTGCCTCGCCGAGGCCTGGCGCCTGCTGGAGGAGGGGGCGGCGCACCAGAGCGGCTTCCACACCCCGGCACTCGCCACCCTCGGGCGCGACGGCACCCCGCGCCTGCGCACGGTGGTCCTGCGCGGCGTCGACCGGGAGAGCCGGACGTTGCGGGTCCATTGCGACGCCCGCTCCGACAAGGCCGCCGAGATCGCCGCGGACCCCCGGGTCTCGCTCCACGCCTACGACCCGAAAGCCAAGCTCCAGGTGCGGATCGCGGGCACGGCCCTCCTGCACGGGCAGGATGCGGTCGCCCGCGCCGCCTGGGAGGCGTCGCGGCCGATGAGCCGGATCTGCTACGGCACCGTGCCCGGCCCCGGCACCTCGCTGCCCGCGGGTGGCGCCTATGCCCAGCCGCGGGACGAGGAGGCGGTCGAGGCCGGCTTCTCGGAGTTCCGGGTGATCGTGCTGCGGGCCGCCCGGCTCGAGTTCCTGTACCTCGCCCGCCAGGGCCACCGGCGGGCGCTGTTCACCTGGGACGGGGACGCGCAGGGGGCGACGTGGCTGGCGCCGTGAAGAGCCTCGGGCCGGGCCCGGTCACGCGACGGCACCGACATCCTCCGCGTCGTTCCGCGGCCGCGAAAGCGGAGCCCGGAATGACGGGGCGGGTGTCGGTGCCGTCAGGGGACCGGTCGGACGGCTCTCAGCTCGCGTCCCGCAGCCGCGCGAACCCGGCCTCCAGGTCCCGCGTCAGGTCGTCCATGTCCTCCAGCCCGACCTGGAACCGCAGGCCCGGCCCGCCCGGGGCCCAGGGGTTGGCGGTGCGGTAGGGCGCGCAGTCGAACGGGATCACCAGGCTCTCGAAGCCGCCCCAGGAGAAGCCCATCCCGAACAGTTCGAGCCCGTCGAGCATCGCCGCCACCGCGGCCTCGGGGCAGGGCTTGAGGATGATCGAGAACAGGCCGGAGGAGCCCAGGAAGTCGCGGGACCAGATCGCGTGGCCGGGATCCTCCGGCAGGGCCGGGTGCAGCACCCGGGCGACCTCCGGCCGGTCCCGGAGCCAGCGGGCGAGCCTGAGCGCCTGCTCGCCGTGCTCGCGCAGGCGCAGGGGCAGGGTCCGCAGGCCCCGCAGCGCCAGGAACACGTCCTCGGCCCCGGCGCACATCGCGAGCTGGTCGAAGGTCCGCCGCAGGGCCGGCCAGTACCGGGCATTGGCCGAGGTCAGGCCGAGCAGCAGGTCGGAGCCGCCCGACAGGTACTTGGTGCCGGCCTCGATGGCGATGTCGACCCCGCGCTCGTGCGGCGGGAACAGGAGCGGCGTCGCCCAGGTGTTGTCCATCAGCACGCAGGCGCCGCGTGCGTGCGCCACTTCGGCGATGGCCGGGATGTCCTGCATCTCGAAGCTCTGCGAGCCCGGCGCCTCGGTGAGCACGGCGGTCGTATTGTCGCGCATCAGCGCCGCGATGCCGGCCCCGAGCGTCGGGTCGTAATAGGTGGTCTCGACCCCGAACCGGGCGAGGAACCCGTCGCAGAACACCCTCGTCGGGCGATAGGCGGAATCGCTCACCAGCAGGTGGTCGCCGGCCTTGAGGCAGGACAGCAGCCCGACCGTGACGGCGGCGAGGCCCGACGGCGTCAGCACCGTGCCGGCGGCCCCGGCGAGCTCGGCCCAGGCGCTCTCGAGGGCGCGGATCGTCGGCGTGCCGGTGGTGCCGTAGGTATACTCGGCCCGCCGGTTCTTGAGCGCGTCGTAGCTCTCGTAGAGCACCGTCGAGCCGCGATAGATCGGGGTGTTGACGAAGCCGTGCTGCTGCGACGGGTCTCGGCCGGCATGGACGAGGCGGGTGCGGGTGCCGAGGCGGCTCTTGTCGCGGGGCGGGGTGATGCTCATCGGGCCTCTGGCGTGGGGGATCGAGCGTGAGAAAACCGGAGCCGAGCACATCCCGCGCCACCCGCCGCCGTCAAGCCTCGCGCCGCAACGCGACCTCCCGCCTCCCGCCTAGTCTGTTCGTCTATCGCGCCAACCCCTTGACCGGGCAGCCCGCTTCGCCTGGAATGCCTCTTGCTTAGGCAGCATTCGTGCTTGAGCAAACGGGCGGCGGCCGCGGGGCCGCGACCGGAACGGGAGATCCAGGACCCCATGAAGAGAATCGTCGCGACCCTGGCCTTCGGGCTCGGCGCCACCCTGCTGGCCGGCGCCGCCCAGGCCCAGGGGACGCTGAACAGCATCAAGCAGAAGGGCTACATCTCCTGCGGCTCGAACCCCGGCCTCGCCGGCTTCGGCGTGCCGGACGCGCAGGGGCGCTGGACCGGGCTCGACGTCGATTTCTGCCGGGCCCTGTCCGCGGCGATCTTCAACGACGTCACCAAGGTCCGCTTCATCCCGCTCTCGGCGAAGGACCGCTTCACGGCGCTCCAGTCGGGCGAGGTCGACATCCTGTCGCGCAACACCACCTGGTCGATGTCGCGCGACACGGCGCTCGGCCTCGACTTTCCGGCCGTCAACTTCTACGACGGCCAGGGCTTCATGGTGAAGAAGAAGCTCGGCGTGACGTCCGCCAAGCAGCTCGACGGCGCCTCGGTCTGCACCCAGCAGGGCACCACCACCGAGCTGAACCTGGCCGACTACTTCCGGGCCAACAAGATGAAGTACGAGGTGGTGGCCTTCGCCAGCGCCGACGAGACCTTCAAGGCCTACGATTCCGGCCGCTGCGACGCCTTCACCACCGACGCCTCGGGCCTCTACGCCGAGCGCCTGCGCGCCTCGGCCCCCGACGACAACATCGTGCTCCCCGAGATCATCTCCAAGGAGCCGCTCGCGCCGGCGGTGCGCCAGGGCGACGCCCAGTGGTTCGACATCGTCCGCTGGACCCACTACGCGATGATCAACGCGGAGGAAGCCGGCATCACGCAAGCCAACGTCGACCAGATGGCGAAGTCCTCCGACAACCCGGACATCAAGCGCATCCTCGGCACCGAGGGCAAGTACGGCGCCGATCTCGGGCTGACCAACGACTGGGCCCACCGGGTGATCAAGCTCGTCGGCAATTACGGCGAGGTGTTCGAGCGCAACGTCGGCCAGGGCTCGCCCCTGAAGATCCAGCGCGGCCTCAACGCCCTGTGGTCGAAGGGCGGCCTGCAATACGGCCCGCCGATCCGCTGAGGTCGTGACGAGCGGCGCCCGGGAGCCCCGGGCGCCGTCCCCAGAATCACAGACGCGAGCACACCCCTTGCCGACGCAGCTTCCGGCCGATCCCGCCCCCGGTCCGCCCCGGGTGTCGCCCCTCTACGATCCCCGTATCCGCGGGGCAGCCTACCAGATCCTGCTGCTCGTCGCGGTCGGGGGGGTGGCCTGGATCGCGCTCGGCAACGCCGCCGAGAACCTGCGCAACGCCCGCGTCGCCTCGGGCTTCGGCTTCCTCGGCAACACCGCGGGGTTCGACGTCAACCAGACGGTGATCCCGTTCGCGGCCGCGACCTCGACCTACGGCACCGCCTTCCTGGTCGGGCTCACCAACACCCTGATGGTCGCGGCGATCGGCATCGTGCTGGCGACGATCCTCGGTTTCGCGGTCGGGGTGGCGCGGCTGTCGCCGAACTGGATCGTGCGGACGCTCGCGACCGTCTACGTCGAGGTCCTGCGCAACATCCCGCTCCTGCTGCAATTGCTGTTCTGGTACGTCGCGGTGCTGGCGAGCCTGCCGGCGGCGCGCGATTCCTACGCGCTCGGCACCGCCGTCTTCCTCAACCAGCGCGGCCTGTACCTGCCCAAGCCCCTTCTGGCGGCGGATGCCTGGGCGCTGCCCCTCGCCCTCGTCGTCGGGATCGTCGGCACGCTGGCGTTCCGGGCGCACGCGAAGCGCGAGCAGGCCCGCACCGGCCGGCGCCTGCCGGTGCTCGCGGTGGGGCTCGCCCTCGTCCTCGGCCTGCCGCTCCTGACCTACGGGGTGCTGGCGCTCATGGGCATCGCCCCGGTGGCGCTCGATTTTCCCGTGAAGGGCACCTTCAACCTGCGCGGCGGGATGCAGCTCTATCCCGAGTTCGTCGCGCTCGTGGTCGGGCTCACGGTCTACACCGCCGCCTTCATCGCCGAGGTGGTGCGGGCCGGCATCCAGGCGGTCAACAAGGGCCAGACCGAGGCGGCCCGCGCCCTCGGCCTGCAGCCCGCCCCGACCATGCGGCTGGTGGTGATCCCGCAGGCGATGCGGGTGATCGTGCCGCCGCTGACCAGCCAGTTCCTCAACCTGACCAAGAACTCGTCGCTGGCCGTCGCCATCGGCTACCCCGACCTCGTCCAGGTCTTCATGGGCACGGTGCTGAACCAGACCGGCCAGGCGGTCGAGGTGGTGGCGATCACCATGGCGGTCTACCTGACGATCAGCCTCGTCACCGCCTTCGCGATGAACCTCTACAACCGGCGCGTCGCGCTGATCGAGCGGTGAGGCAGACGATGACCGCCGGAGCCCAGCCGCTCACCTTCGTCCGCCGCGAGGCGGTGCCCGCCTCGGCCCCGCCCTCGCTGGTCAGCGGGCCGCTCGCCTGGCTGCGCCAGAACCTCTTTTCCAGCCCGGCCAACGCCGTGATGACGCTGGCCGCGCTCGCGGTCGTCGCGCTCGTGGTGCCGCCGCTCCTGCGCTTCCTCGTGATCGACGCGGTCTGGACCGGCGAGAACCGCGACGCCTGCCGGCCCGAGGTGCTGGGCCGCCCGGTCGGCGCCTGCTGGGCCTTCGTGGCGAGCAAGATCAACTACTTCATCTACGGCTCGTACCCGATCGAGGAGCGCTGGCGGCCGAACGTCTTCTTCGCCCTGATGGCGGTCGGGGTGGGCTGGATGCTGTGGCTCGACGCGCCCAAGCGCGCTTGGGGGGCGCTCTACTTCTTCGTCGTGTTCCCGATCGTGTCCTACGGGCTCCTCGCCGGGGTGCCGAGCTTAGGCCTCCCCGCCGTGCCGACCGCGCTGTGGGGCGGCATGCTGGTGACCTTGATCGTGTCCCTCGTCGGCATCGTCGCCTCGCTGCCGCTCGGGATCCTGCTGGCGCTCGGGCGGCGCTCGCGCCTGCCGATCGTGCGCTTGTTCTGCGTCATCTTCATCGAGTTCTGGCGCGGCGTGCCGCTGATCACCGTGCTGTTCATGGCCAACGTGATGCTGCCTTTGTTCCTGCCCGGCGACGTCACGGTCGACCGGCTGGCGCGGCCGCTCGTCGGCATCGCGCTGTTCTCCGCCGCCTACATGGCCGAGGTGGTGCGCGGCGGCCTCCAGGCCATTCCCCGCGGCCAGACCGAGGGGGCGATGTCGCTGGGCCTCAGCCCCTGGCACCGGATGCGACTGATCATCCTGCCCCAGGCGCTGCGCATCGTGATCCCGGGCATCGTCAACAGCTTCATCGCCCTGTTCAAGGACACGAGCCTCGTCTCGATCGTCGGCATCTTCGACTTCATCCGCACGATCGAATCGGCCCGGGTCGACCCCGCCTGGGCGGCGCCGACCGTGGTGATGACCGGCTACGCCTTCGCGGCGCTGTTCTACTTCGTCTTCTGCTTCGGCATGTCGCGCTACGCCCGCTTCATGGAGCGGCGGCTCGCGGCGGGCCAGACACGGTGAGTTCCCCGATGGCTTCCTCTCCCGCCCCGACGTCTCCCTTGCCCGAGACCGACCCGGACCTCGCGCCCCGCAACACCTCGGCGGCGCGGCTCGCCAGCGCGCCGACCGCCGTGTCGCTGGAGCGGGTCAACAAGTGGTACGGCGCCTTCCACGTCCTGCGCGACGTCGACCTCACGGTGCGCAAGGGCGAGCGGATCGTGATCTGCGGCCCCTCGGGCTCGGGCAAGTCGACCCTGATCCGCTGCATCAACCGCCTGGAGGAGCACCAGGCCGGGCGCATCGTCGTCGACGGGATCGAGCTCACCAACGACCTCAAGCGGATCGACGAGATCCGCCGCGAGGTCGGCATGGTGTTCCAGCACTTCAACCTCTTCCCGCACCTGACCGTGCTCGAGAACTGCACGCTCGCGCCGATCTGGGTGAAGAAGATGCCGAAGGCCGAGGCCGAGGCGATCGCGATGAAGTACCTGACCCGGGTGAAGATCCCGAACCAGGCGCACAAGTATCCGGGCCAGCTCTCCGGCGGCCAGCAGCAGCGCGTGGCGATCGCCCGCTCGCTGTGCATGGCGCCCAAGATCATGCTGTTCGACGAGCCGACCTCCGCCCTCGACCCCGAGATGGTCAAGGAGGTGCTCGACACGATGGTGGGGCTGGCCGACGAGGGCATGACCATGATGGTCGTCACCCACGAGATGGGCTTCGCCCGCCAGGTCGCCGACCGGGTGATCTTCATGGACGAGGGCCAGATCGTCGAGTCGAACACCCCGGAGGCGTTCTTCCGCGCGCCGGAGCACGAGCGGACCCGGCTGTTCCTGAGCCAGATCCTGCATTGAGGGCGACGCCCGGCCTCACGGCCGGGCGAAAGCGGCTTACCGCCCGGTCGCGACCGGCAGGTCCTCCCGCGCGCCCCATTCCGACCACGAGCCGTCGTAGAGGGCGCGGGGCGGCCGCCCGAGGGTCTCGAGGGCGACCCCGACGATCGCCGCGGTGACGCCGGAGCCGCAGGTGGTGACCACCGGGCGGTCGAGATCGATGCCGGCCCGGGCCACCGCCTCGCGCAAGGACGCCTCGTCCTTGAGGCGGCCGTTCTCCTGGAGCGCCGCGTAGTGCAGGTTCAGGGCGCCGGGCATGTGGCCGGGGCGCACGCCGGGGCGCGGCTCGGCCTCCTCGCCGGCGAAGCGCGCGCTTGAGCGGGCATCGACCACCTGGGCCTGGCCGGCGAGCGCCCGCTGCACGTCGCCGACATTCGCCACCGCCGAGTGGTCGAGGCGGGCGGTGAAGTGGCGCCGGTCGCGGGAGCGCGCCTCGCCCTCCTCGACCGGGTGCCCGCCCGCGACCCAGGCCGGGAAGCCGCCCTCGAGGATCGCGACGTCCCGGGCGCCGAACGCCTTCAGGGTCCAGCGCACCCGCGGGGCGGAGAACAGGCCCATCCCGTCATAGACCACCACCGTCATGCCGTCGCCGATGCCCATCTGGCGCATCCGCGAGGCGAAGGCCTCCGGCGAGGGCAGCATGTGGGGCAGGGCGCTTGCCTCGTCGCGCACGGCGTCGATGTCGAAGCGGAGGGCGCCCGGGATGTGGCCGGCGCGGAACTCGGCCTCCGCGTCCCGGCCCATCGCCGGCAGGTACCAGGAGCCGTCGACCACGACGATGTCGGGTGCCGCGAGCCGCTCTGCGAGCCAGTCCGCCGTCACGAAGGGGCCGATCGCCATGCCTGTCTGTCTCCGAAAAGCGGGCGCGCGCGGCCCGTCGATGCATTCTGCCCGAATTCCGGGCGCCGCCGCCACCCGTCCGGGCGCGAAAGCCGTGCGCCGCAGGCAGCGCAGGCTCCTGCCGTCGCTCGAGGGGAGCGGTTTGCTATCGAATGATAACGAGGCGCCGCCGAGGCCTGCCTAGAACGGGGGCGCTCCCTCTTGCGCAGAGGCCCGGTCGATGCCCCCGTCGCGATTTCCGCTCCAGACGCCGCGGATCTGGCACACCCTTTGCCTGTGTCTTCTCACTGCACCCGCCGTGTCCACTCTCCCTTGCACGGTCGGGCGCGGTCGACGGGCCAGGCAGTGAGACTCCGAGGGCTGCCTGGCCCGCCCGTCCGCCGCGGCGGACCGCACGCGGATCCGCGCGCCCGCGCGGGTTCGAACGGATTTCGGGCGGATTTCGGGGTTGCCGCCCCGGCCACAGGCGCGCGAGAACGCGCCGAGACCCGGCGCCGAGCCGCGCCGCCGACAGGGAGGATTAGCGATGAAGGCCACCGCCCGCTTCGAACGGCCGATCCGTCCCGACAGGATCGAGGTCTCGCCCCTCGGCTACATCGCCGCGGCGATCCTCCTGTCCGACTTCCACGCCGCCCGCGCGGGGCGGCAGGAGGCGCGCCCTTCCGCGACGGTGCACCGGCTGGTGCCGCGCCGGGCGCGGCCGAGGCCGCTGCCGGCGCAGACCGGCGAGCTGCGGCGCCTGGCCGAGGCCTGAGCGCCCGCGCTTCTCCCGTCGCGCGACCGACAGTCGTCGGGCCAAAGAAAAAGGCGGCCCCGACGGGCCGCCTCGATCGGGGAGGCGGGCCCGAGGGCCCGCCGGTCGCCCGCGCCGTCAGATTCGCGGCGAGCGGCCGCGCATCAGGCCGAAGATGGCCGAGACGGCGAACAGAACGATCGCCACGAAGAACACGATCTTGGCCGCCTCCATGGCGGTGCCGGCGATGCCGCCGAAGCCCAGCAGAGCCGCGACGAGGGCGACGACGAGGAAGGTGATGGCCCAGCCGATCATTGGAAACTCCCGTTCGAAGGCTGCTGGACTGCTTCGCGGCGCCGTGCAGAGAAGCGTTGCAGCAAGTTGAACTGGAAACCGCCGGACCGGGCGACTGGTTCCGCGGATTTTTTCGGATGAAAGCCGGTCGCCGCCCGTGAGACCCGCACCACGCGAGACGGCGCCGGCCCGGGACGGGCGGCGCGCATGCGGACCAACGCTGTGCGGATGGGAATGGCTCCCCGAGCAGGACTCGAACCTGCGACAAGGCGATTAACAGTCGCCTGCTCTACCAACTGAGCTATCGGGGATCGCGGCGGGACGTCTAGCCGAGGCGGGCAGGGGACGCAAGGGGTTTTGCGGAGCCGGCTCATTTCGGCGGAAGCGCGGTTTTTGCCGCCGGATCCTGTTGCGGAGCCGGGGCGGGCTCTGCTAATGACCCCTCGTCCCCGGGTCGTCCGCCCGATGCCGGGGGGACGGCGCAGCCGGTGCTTCGAGCCCGGCCCGCCCGATCGCCGGCTGCCAGAGCCGGCCCGGATGGCCTCGTGGCGGAGTGGTTACGCAGAGGACTGCAAATCCTTGCACCCCGGTTCGATTCCGGGCGAGGCCTCCATCCTTTTCCTTCCTTCATCGAGACGTCGACCGGACCGGCGCCGGGGTCGATCCCAGGCTCGCGCCGGATCCTTGCCTTTTGCCCGGCGATCCACCACAACCGCGTCGCCCGACGGCTTGACCGTCGCTCAAGCTCCTCAGAGACGTTCATGCTCGACTACGCGCAAGCGCGCCGCCTCATGGTCGATTGCCAGCTCCGGACGTTCGACGTGACCGACATCGCGCTCCTCGACGCGTTCGACGCCGTCCCGCGCGAGCGGTTCCTGCCGGAGGACCGGCAGGCCTTCGCCTATATCGACCAGCCCCAGGCGGTCGGGACCGAGGACGGCGAGACCCGCTACATGCCGGCCCCGATGGTGCTGGCGCGCCTGATCCAGGCGCTCGCCCTCAAGCCGGGCGACCGCGTCCTCGAGGTCGGGGCCGGCCTCGGCTACGGCGCCGCGATCCTGCGCCGCCTCGGCGTCGAGGTCGTCGCCCTCGAATCGCTTCCCGGCCTCGCCGCGGCGGCGCGCGAGCGCCTCGGCGACGGCGTCACCGTCGAGGCCGGCCCGCTCGACAAGGGTGCGGCCGGCCACGGCCCCTACGCGGCGATCCTGGTCGAGGGCCAGGTCGAGCGGCGCCCGCAGAGCCTGCTCGACCAGCTCGCCGACGGCGGGCGGCTCGCCTGCGTCCAGGGCCAGGGCCGCCCGGCCAAGGCGACCCTGTGGGTGCGCTCGGGCGACGCCTTCGGCTCGCGCCCGCTCTTCGACGCCACCCTGCCGCCGCTGCGCGCCTTCGCGGTCGAGGCCGGCTTCGCGTTCTGATCTCCCGGCCGGGCGCGGGCCGGTCCCGCGCCCGGCGCGGCCATCTCCGAAAGGGGTAGGCCCTCCCCCGAAGAGCGGGGCCGGCCAACGGGCCCGATCCGGGCCCGCGTCGCGGAATTTCCTTGGCGCATCGTTCGGGCCCATCGCCCGCCGGCGCCGGTGCGCCGCCTCCTCGCGGGGCCAGCCTAGTCCGGACGGCCTCGGCCGTCGCCGGCGGGTGCCGGACCGTCCCGCGGAAGCACTTCCTTCATCAATGGCTTGCAGGGTGCGGCGGCCGCGGCGAGGCCCGCTCGGGACCGCGCGCGAATCACCGCCCGTCGCCGGGTCGCTCCCGCCGCTTGCCCTTGAGGCACCTGTCGCTTTTATGCGGCACCGGCGCCCAAACACGGTCGTCCACAGCGCGGGGGCGGTGCTCCCGGAACCGCCCTCGGCTAATGTCACGCTCGAGGTGGGCACAGCGATATGTCGAACCGGCTCCGCGGCCCGACGGTGCAGAGACGGTCGATTGTGGGCTAGCCGCACAGGGTAGACAGGCGTGACTGACACAGGAACTCGGGCGTTCCGCGGGCTTCGGCTGGGCGGGTTCGCCGCCATGGCCCTCGCCATGGCGGGCCAGGGCGCGGCTGCGGAAACCCTGGAGAGCGCGCTCGCGCGGGCCTATGCGGGCAACCCGACGCTCAACGCGCAGCGCGCCGGCCAGCGCGCCAACGACGAGAACGTGCCCCGGGCCTTGGCCGGGTACCGTCCGCAGGTCAGCGCCTCGGCCAGCGTCGGCGTGAGCAACGTCTCGGGGCGCCTCGGCGTCGCGCGCGGGGAACTCGGCGGCGGCGACGCGTCCCAGACCCTGATCCCGGGCTCGGCCGGGCTCACCGTCTCCCAGACCCTGTTCAACGGCTTCCGGACCGACAACCAGACCCGGCAGGCCGAATCGCAGGTGCTGGGCGGCCGCGAGACCCTGCGCAACTCCGAGATGCAGACGCTGTTCTCGGCGGCGCAGGCCTACATGAACGTGCTGGCGGATACCGCCACGCTGGAGCTCAACCGCAACAACGTCGAGGTGCTCGAGGAGCAGCTCCGCCAGACCCGCGACCGCTTCAACGTCGGCGAGGTCACCCGCACCGACGTCGCCCAGGCCGAGGCGCGGCTGGCCGGCGCCCGCGCCCAGGTCAGCCTGGCCGAGGCGAACCTGCGCACCAGCATCGCGACCTACCGGCAGGTGATCGGCGTCGAGCCGCGCCAGCTCGCCCCCGGCCGTCCGATCGACCGCTACGTACCCACGACCCTGACGGCGGCGGTCGATATCGGGCTCGCCGAGCACCCGGCGATCCTCTCGGCCCTGCACTCGGTCGACTCGGCCGAGGCGCAGGTGAAGATCGCCGAATCGAGCCTGTACCCGACGGTCAGCCTGACCGGTAACGCCGCGCAGGTCTTCGACCAGCAGATCGCCAACACCCGCTTCTTCCAGGGCTCGATCGTCGGCCAGGTCTCGGTCCCGCTCTACCAGGGCGGCGCCGAGTACGCGCAGATCCGCCAGGCCAAGGAGCAGGTCGGCCAGGCCCGCCTCCAGGCCGAGCTGACCCGCGACCAGGTCCGCGCCGGCATCGTCACCGCCTGGGGCGCCCTCGAGGCCGCCAAGGCCCGCGTCATCGCCTCGCAGGCCCAGGTCCAGGCCAACGAGGTGGCGCTGAACGGCGTGCGCGAGGAGGCCCGGGTCGGCCAGCGCACGACCCTCGACGTGCTGAACGCCCAGCAGGAGCTCCTGACCGCCCGCGTCAGCCTGATCGCCGCCCAGCGCGACCGGGTGGTGGGCTCCTACCAGGTGGTGCAGACCGTCGGCCGCCTCACCACCCGCTTCATCGCGGTCCCGGTGGCGCAGTACAGCGCCAAGCAGCATTACGACCAGGTCAAGGACCTCTGGTACGGCGTGCGCACGCCGGACGGCCGCTGAGGACGGCGGCCGGGGGGAGGCACGCCTCCCTGTGAGTTGCGGGCCGCCTCGCTTGTGCGGGGCCGGCCCTGTGGAATACTGCGTACCTCAAGACCCCCCGATCCTCTGCACTCGAGCGTTGAGCCGGATGAGCGCCGCGAGCCCCAAGACGCAGGACAAGACGCAGGAACCCTCGATGGAGGAGATCCTCGCCTCCATCCGCCGCATCATCGCCGACGACCAGAAGCCGGCCGAGCCGCCTGCCGCCGGGTCGCGGCCGGTGGCGGTGCCGCCGCCCGCGCCGGACGAGGACGACGTGCTCGACCTCGCCGAGATGGCGCCCGCCCCCAAGCCGGAACCGAAGCCGGCGCAAAAGCCCGAGCCCAAGCCCGAGCCGGTCGCCAAGGCGCCGCCGAAGCCCGAGCCGGAGCCGAGCTTCGACGACGCCTTCGACCAGATGTCGGAGATCGCGTTCCGCGACGAGCCGATGGATTTCGACGCGATCGAGATCGAGCCGGAGCCCGCCCCGCCGCCGGAGCCGCCGAAGGCCGTCGCCCCGCCGCCCGCCGCGCCGCCGGAGCCGCCCCGTCCGGCGATGGAGGACCGGCTCCTGTCCCAGGCGACCGACGCCACGGTCACCCACGCCTTCGACCTGCTCGCCAGCACGGTGCTCACCCGCAACGCGCGCACCATCGAGGACCTGGTGCAGGACATGCTGCGCCCGATGCTGAAATCCTGGCTCGACGACAACCTGCCGGTCCTGGTCGAGCGCCTGGTCCGCGCCGAGATCGAGCGCGTCGCGCGGGGGCGGTGAGCCCGGGCGCGGAGGGTCGAACCCCGGGACGATCGCCCCGGGGCGCCGATCCGGACGCGCTCCAGTTGACGGAACGGTGCGGGTCCGCTTGAAAGCGGGCTCGGGGGCCGGTCGCTCGCGCGGCCGGCCTTTTTCGTTCTTGACGTTCCGGCGCCCCCTTGGAGCATCGTCCACCGGCGGGACGCGCTCCGGGAGCGCCGTGCGAGTGGCTTATGTCAGCGATGATGGACAAGACCTTCGATCCCGCCGCCGTCGAGGCGCGCATCGCCGCCGAATGGGAGGAGGCCCAGGCCTTCCGGGCCGGGCGCCCGGACCGCGCCGGCGCCGAGCCCTACAGCATCATGATCCCGCCGCCGAACGTGACGGGCTCGCTGCATATGGGCCACGCCCTCAACAATACGCTCCAGGACGTGCTCGCCCGCTTCGAGCGCCTGCGCGGCAAGGACGTGCTGTGGCAGCCCGGCACCGACCACGCCGGCATCGCCACCCAGATGGTGGTGGAGCGCCGCCTCGCCGAGCAGCAGCAGCCCGACCGGCGCTCCTTGGGCCGGGCGGAGTTCGTCCGCCGGGTCTGGGAGTGGAAGGCGGAATCGGGCGGCACCATCGTCAACCAGTTGAAGCGGCTCGGCGCCTCCTGCGACTGGTCGCGCGAGCGCTTCACCATGGACGAGGGCCTGTCGAAGGCCGTCCTGAAGGTCTTCGTCGACCTGCACGCGCAGGGGCTGATCTACCGCGACAAGCGCCTGGTGAACTGGGACCCGAAGTTCCAGACCGCGATCTCCGACCTCGAGGTGCAGCAGGTCGAGGTGAAGGGCCATCTCTGGCACTTCGCCTACCCGGTGGTGGACGAGGCCGGAAGCGAGACGGGCGAGACCATCACGGTCGCCACCACCCGGCCCGAGACGATGCTGGGCGACACCGCGGTCGCCGTGCACCCGGAGGACGAGCGCTACCGGGCGCTCGTCGGCAAGCGGCTGCGCCTGCCGCTGGTCGGCCGGCTGATCCCGGTCGTGGCCGACGAGTATTCGGACCCCGAGAAGGGCACCGGCGCGGTCAAGATCACCCCGGCCCACGACTTCAACGACTTCGAGGTCGGCCGCCGGCACGGGTTGTCCCAGATCAACGTGCTGGATGAGGAAGCCCGCATAAGCCTCGAGGGCAACGCGGATTTCCTGGCTGATGCCAGCCCGGAGCCCGAGGCCCTGGCGCTGCACGGCCTCGACCGCTTCGAGGCCCGCGCCAAGGTCGTCGCCCTGATGGAGGAGCGCGGCCGGCTCGTGACCATCGAGCCCAACACCCACGCGGTGCCGCACGGCGACCGCTCGGGCGTGGTGATCGAGCCCTACCTGACCGACCAGTGGTACGTGAACGTCAAGCCGCTGGCCGAGCGGGCGCTGCAGGCGGTGCGCGACGGCCGCACCCGCTTCGTGCCCGAGACCTACGAGAAGACCTACTTCCAGTGGCTCGAGAACATCGAGCCGTGGTGCATCTCGCGCCAGCTCTGGTGGGGCCACCAGATCCCGGCCTGGTACGACCAGGACGGAAACTGCTTCGTCGCCGGCAGCGAGGAGGAGGCCCTGGCGCAGGCGGCCGAGAGGCACGGCCGCGCCGTGACCCTGCGCCGCGACGAGGACGTGCTCGACACCTGGTTCTCGTCCGGCCTGTGGCCGTTCTCGACGCTGGGCTGGCCCGACGCCACGCCGGAGCTCGCCCGCTACTACCCGACCAGCGCCCTGGTGACCGGCTTCGACATCATTTTCTTCTGGGTCGCCAGGATGATGATGCTCGGCCTTCACGCCTTGGACGAAGTGCCGTTCCGCACGATCTACATCCACGCCCTCGTCCGCGACGAGAAGGGCGCCAAGATGTCGAAGTCCAAGGGCAACGTGGTCGATCCCCTCGACCTCGTCGACCGCTACGGCGCCGACGCCCTGCGCTTCACGCTGGCCGCCATGGCGGCGCAGGGACGCGACATCAAGCTCTCGGTGCAACGCGTCGAGGGCTATCGGAACTTCGCCACCAAGCTCTGGAACGCCGCCCGCTTCGCCGAGATGAACGGCTGCCGGCTCGATCCGGCCTTCGCGCCCGAGGGCGTGACCCAGACCCTGAACGCCTGGGCGCTCGGCGAGGCCGCGCGCGCCGTCGCCGAGGTCACGGGCGCGATCGAGGCCTACCGCTTCAACGACGCCGCCAACGCCGCCTACCGCTTCGTCTGGAACGTCTTCTGCGACTGGTACCTGGAGCTGGCCAAGCCCGTGCTCCAGGGCGAGGACGGCCCGGCGAAGGAGGAGACGCGCCGGACGATCGCGTATCTCATCGACCAGATCTGCGTGCTGCTGCACCCGTTCATGCCGTTCCTCACCGAGGAATTGTGGGCGACGAAGGCGCGCGAGGCGGGGATCGAGCGCGGGCTCCTCGCGCTCGCCGCCTGGCCCGACCTCGGCGCGCTGGCCCGCCCCGAGGCCGAGTCCGAGATCGGCTGGGTCGTCGACCTCGTGTCGGAGATCCGCTCGGCCCGCTCGGAAACGAACGTGCCGGCCGGCGCCCAGATCCCCCTGGTGCTGGTGGGCCCGAGCGACGCGGTGCGCGAGCGCGTCGCGCGCTGGGGCGACACCGTCCGGCGGCTGGGCCGCATCGCCTCGATCGAGATCACCGACGCGAGCCCGCGCAACGCCGTGCAGCTCATCGTGCGCGGCGAGGTCGCGGCGCTGCCGCTCGAGGGCGTGGTCGACCTCGCCGCCGAGGTGGCGCGGCTGACGAAGGAAGATGCCAAGCTCGGCGGCGAGGTGGGCAAGATCGACGCCAAGCTCGGCAACGCCGATTTCCTCGCCCGCGCCCCCGAGGAGGTGGTGGAGGAGCAGCGCGAGCGCCGCGAGACGGCGATCGCCCGCCGCGAGAAGGTGCGCGAGGCGCTGACGCGGCTCCAGGGCTGACGCGGGTCGGCCCGGGACGGGGAAGCGTGACGGCTCGCCATGGCGGCACGATCGGACCGGCCTGACCATGGCGGCCTGATCGTGCCCCGCACCTCGCGCCTCGCCCGGCGGGCCGCGTCGCTCCTCGCGCTCCTCGTCGTCGCCGTCGTGCTGGCGGCCTGGCTCACCGCCCGGCCGGGGGATCCCGGCCTCTACCCGCCGGCGCCCGGCGCGGAGACGGTCACGGTGCGGCTCGTGGCAGGGGCCTGGCATTCCGGCCTGCTCCTGCCCCGGAGCGACCTCGCCCGGGCGGCGGCCGAGGCCGGGGACGGGGCGCTGGTGGAGGTGACCGAGCGCTTCGGCGCCTATCCGGCCCTCGAGATCGGGTGGGGCGATGCCGGCTTCTACCGCGCCGTGCCGACGATCGACGCCCTCGACTGGCGGCTGGCGCTCCGGGCCCTGTTCACCCCGGGCGGGCGCCCGGCGGTCCTGCACGTGGTCGGGGTCGCGGCCGAGCCCGAGGCCGCCTTCCCGGGCGCCGGGATCGTGAGCCTGCCCCTGTCGCGGGCGGGCTTCGGCCGGCTCGTCGCGGCGCTCGGCCGCTCCTTCGCCCTCCGCGACGGCCATCCGGCGATCCTGGGGCCCGGCCTCTACGGCCCGAGCCTGTTCTACGAAGCGCGAGGGCGCTTCAGCCTGCTCAACGTCTGCAATCACTGGAGCGCAGGCCTCCTCCACGAGGCCGGCTTACCCGTCACGCCGCTCCTCGACACCCTGCCGCGGGGATTGGCGCTCGATCTCGCGTGGCGGGCCGGCGGGCCGCGGCCTCACGCACCCTGACGACCGGAATCAAGGGCGGGCGGCGCGCCGGAGCGCCGCCGGAAGACGCGCCGCAGGCGCTCGCGAAACGGCACCCGGCCGCTGCGCGCGAGGTCGCGGCCGCAGGCCCGGGCGCCGGCGCGGTCGAACTGGACGGCGATCTCGGTGCCCTCGGCGAGGCGCAGCGCCAGGGCGGGCACCCCGGGGGCGACCTCGCCGGCCGTCCAGCCGAGGACCGGGAAGAAGCAGTTCTCGACCCGCGTGCCCGCCGGAACGGCCTGCGCCGCATCGCCCGCGACCGAGGCGGTGGCGAGCAGCGCCATCCCGAGATCGGCGGCCTCCGCGGGGGCGAGGCGCACCGCGTAGTCCCGCGACCCGAACGCCACCACGAGCTCGAGCGCGTCCGGCCCGGCGGTCACGACCGAGAAGCGCACGCCGCCGGGAGGGGACCCGGAGGTCGGGGCCGCGGCGGGCGCGGCCTCGGGAGACGCGGTCTCGGGGGAGGTCATGCGGGGCCGGTCGCTCGCGTGCCGTGGCGGGGTCGTCCGCTCGACCGTAGCGTCCGGGCCTTCCCCGGGGCAAGTTCTGACGCGCCGGGCTACCGCACCGCGCCGCCGGGCTCGTTCGCGGCCTGCCGGGCGTCCTTGCCGCTCTCGTTGCCGCTCTCCTTGGCGTTCTCCCGGCCCTCGGCCTTGATCCCGACCCGCTGGTCCTGGCGCAGGAGCTGGAGGTGGTCGGTGGCAATGCGGTCGCCGGCCCTCAAGCCCTTGAGGATCGCCGTGCGGTCGCCGAATTCCTGGCCGGTCTCGACCGGCGTCATCGCCACCTTGCCGTCGTCGCCGACGCGCCAGACGATGCGCTGGTCGAGCTGGGCCGAGAGCGCGACCGTCGGCACCAGCAGGCGCTCCTGCGTCCCGACCTGCACCTGAGCGCGCACGAATTCGCCCGGCAGGTAGCGCTCGTCGGCGTTGGGCAGCCAGGCCCGGACCAGGCGGCGGGCGGTGCGGGGATCGAAGCGGTTGTCGAGCTTGTAGATCGTCGCCTTCCGCTCCGGCTTGCCTTGGGCATCGAGGGTCTCGATGAAGGCGCGGTTCTCCTTGAGCGCGGCGCGCACGGCCTCCGAATCCTCGGTCGAGAGCGCCACCTGCACCTCGATCGGATCGACCTGGACGACGCTGACGAGCTGGGTCGTGTTCTCGTTGACGTGGTCGCCGAGATTGACGTCGGAGAGGCTGGAGCGCCCGTCGAAGGGCGCGCGGATCACCGCGTAGTCGAGGTTGAGCTTCTGGCGGGCGATGGCGGCCTCGGCCTCCTGCACCCGGCTGCGGGCGACCTGGCGGTTGCTCTCGAGCTGCTGGTAGCGCTGCTCGGAGGCGTAGCCCTTGTCGGCGAGCGTCTGGGTGCGGTCGACCTCGGCATCCGCGAAGGAGAGTTGCGCCACCGCCTGCTCGCGCTGGGCTTCCGCCGTGCGCAACGCCACCTCGAACGGCCGCGGGTCGATGCGGAACAGCACCTGGCCCTGCTTGACGTGGCCGCCCGGCTCGAACGGCCGCTCCACCACCACGCCGGTGACCCGCGGCTGGAGCGCGGCATCCTTCGGCGAGATCACCGTGCCGGTATACGAGAAGGCGACCGGCACGGTCTCGGCGGCGGCCCGCGCCACCGCGACGTCGAATTCGGGCGCCTCCTGATCCTTCTTCGGCGGCGCCGGCAGTGCCAGGAACTGCGCCACCGGACCGGGCAGGGCGCCGGAGATTCCGGCGGGCAGCGGGTGGCCCAAGCCCCACCAGAGTCCGGCCCCGGCCGCGAGGCCGGCAAGCCCGATGAGGCCGTAGCGAAGCCCTGCACGCACGATGCCGATCTCCTCACATGTCGCGGAATCGCGTCCGCGCCCGTCGCGCGAAGGCCGCGACGGGCGTCCGAGCGGGGAAGTGCCGACCCGCCGGCACGGTTCCGCCCGGGACGGGGACGCGCCGAAAGGTCGCCGGCCCCTCCGCGCAGGAACTCCCTTGGACGCGCAGGAACTCCCTTGGACGCGATAGCGTTGCACGAGAGCTTTCACCTCACCGTCGCAGGCCCTCGAGGTCCGCCCCGAGGCCCCGGCCCGCGGCCGGCCCCGGCGGCCATCGGCGGCTCACCGGGACGCCGGATGTTCGCCTATTTCGTCGACCGGCCCGTCCTGGCGGGCGTGATCTCGGTGCTCATCACCCTGATCGGGGCCGTGGCGGGGTTCGCCCTGCCGATCGCCCAGTTCCCCGAGATCGCGCCGCCGATCATCAACATCCAGGCGACCTATCCGGGCGCCACCGCGCAGCAGGCCTACGAGGCGATCGCGATCCCGCTCGAGCAGGAGATCAACGGCGCGCAGGACCTGATCTACATCAACTCGACCAGCAACGCCGACGGCAGCGTCAACCTGGACGCGACGTTCGAGGTCGGCTCCGACCTCAACGCGGCCGCCGCCGACGTGCTGACCCGGGCCCAGCGCGCCGAATCGCGCCTGCCGCAGGCGGTGCGCGACCAGGGCCTCGAGATCGTGAAGTCGTCGCGCCAGCGCCTCGGCAACGTGGTGCTCTACAGCGACGACAACCGCTACGACGAGCTGTTCCTGTCGAACTGGGCCGAGACCCAGGTGATCAAGCCCTTGCGCCGGGTCACCGGCATGGGCCGCATCGTCAACTTCTCGAACAAGCGCTACGCGATGCGGGTCTGGCTCGACCCGGCCCGGATGGAATCGCTCGGCATCGGTCCGAGCCAGATCGTCCAGGCGGTCGAGCAGCAGAACGCCCAGATCACGGTCGGCTCGCTCGGCAAGGAGCCGGTGCGCGACGCCCCCGCCTTCGAATTGCAGATCGTCACCAAGGGCCGCCTGACGGAAGCCCGGGAATTCTCCGACATCGTGATCCGGGCCAATCCCGACGGATCGGTGGTGCGCATCCGCGACGTCGGCCGGGTCGAGCTCGGCTCGGAGCAGTACGGTAGCCGCTCGACCTACGACAACAAGCCCGCCGCCTCGCTCGGCCTGTTCCAGAACCCGGAGGCCAACGCCGTCGAGGTGATGAAGGGCGTCCACGCCACGATGAAGGATCTGGCCAAGCGCTTTCCCCCGGGCCTGCAATACCGGATCGCCCTCGACCGCACCGAGTTCGTCACCGCCTCGATCCACGAGGTGATCAAGACCCTGATCGAGGCGATCGTGCTGGTCGTCGTCATCACCTACCTGTTCCTGCAGAGCTGGCGCGCGACCCTGATCCCGGCGATCGCGGTGCCGGTGGCGCTCGTCGGCACCTTCGGGCCGATGGCAGCGCTCGGCTTCTCGTTCAACACCCTGAGCCTGCTCGGCCTCGTCCTGGCGGTGGGCCTCGTCGTCGACGACGCGATCATCGTGGTCGAGAACACCGAGCGGCTGATGGAGGAGGGCAAGGCCCCCCGCGAGGCCGCCGCCGAGGCGGTGAACGAGGTCGCGGGGCCGGTCATCGCCACCACCCTGGTGCTCGCCGCCCTGTTCGTGCCGGTCGCCTTCATCCCGGGGCTGACGGGCCAGCTCTACAACCAGTTCGCGCTCACCATCGCGATCTCGGTGCTGATCTCGGCGGTGGTGTCGCTCACCCTGACGCCGGCGCTCTGCGCCCTGCTGCTCAAGCCCCACGACAAGACCGCGCATCGGAGCCGCTGGCGAGCCCCCTTGCGCTGGTTCAACGCCGCCCTCGACCGGGCGACCGGGGTCGCGGTCGGCTCAGCGGGGCGCCTGTCGCGCCACCTGATCGCCACCGGCCTCGTCTTTCTCGTCTTCGCCGGATTGACCGCCTGGATGGTGGCGAGCCGCCCGAGCGCCTTCGTGCCGCAGGAGGACCAGGGCTACTTCTTCGCCGACATCGCGATGCCGAAGGGCGCCTCCGTCGGCCGCACCGCCGCGATGGTGGAGGAGGTCGGCAAGGCGGCGCTCGCCGAGCCCTCGGTCGCCGGCACGATCGGGGTCGCCGGGCGCGGCATCCTGGCCGACGTCACCGCCCCGTTCTACGGCTTCCAGATCCCGACCCTCAAAGCCTGGGACCAGCGCGAGGAGACGGTCACCGACGTGGTCGCGCGCCTGCGCAAGCAGTTCAAGAACCACCCGGACGGGGTCTTGCGCATCGTCGATCCGTCCCCGCTGCCGGGCCTCGGCTCCCGCGGCGGCCTGACCCTCGAATTGCAGGACCGCAGCGGCGAGGGCGGGCTCAAGCTCGCCCGGACCGCCGAGGGCTTCATCGCGCAACTGAAGAAGCTGCCCGAGGTCGGCGGCGCCACCGCCACCACGAGCTACGGCGTGCCGCAGCTGCGCCTCGACATCGACCGGGCCAAGGCCGAGCAGCTCGGCGTCAGCCTGCAATCGCTGTTCGACGCGCTCGGCACCTATGTCGGCTCGTCCTACGTCAACCTCTTCAACAAGTTCGGCTTCGTCTACCAGGTCTACGTCCAGAGCGAGTCGCAAGGGCGGCGCACGATCGAGGACCTGTCGCGCCTCACCGTGCCGAACAACCGCGGCGAGCCGGTGCAGATCGGGTCGCTCGTCACGCCGCACTTCGTGAGCGGGCCGACGGCGGTCCTGTCCTACAACACCTACCCGGCGATCGAGATCGCGCTCGACACCGCCGACACGGCGAGCTCGGGCGCGGCGATCGCAGCGGTCGAGCGCCTGGCCGACACGGCGCTCCCGACCGACTACGCGGTGGAATGGACCGAGGTCGCCTACCAGGAGAAGATCGCCGGCGGCTGGGCGCCGCTGATCTTCGGGCTCGGCGTGGTGATGATCGTGCTGCTCCTCGCCGGCCAGTACGAGAGCCTGCGGCTGCCCTTCGTGGTGATCCTGGTGACGCCGCTCGCGATGTTCGGGGCGGTGGGCGCGCTGGCACTCCGCGACCTGCCCCTCGACATCTTCGGGCAGATCGGGCTGCTGCTCCTCGTCGGTCTGGCGGCCAAGAACGCGATCCTGCTCGTCTCCTTCGCCCGCGACCTGAGGGAGAAGGGCGAGGACGCGGTCACGGCGGCGCAGGACGCCGTGCGCCTCAGGATGCGGCCGATCCTGATGACCTCCTTCGCCTTCATCCTCGGCTCGGTGCCGCTCGCCATCGCGAGCGGAGCCAGTGCGAACGCCCGGATCTCGATGGGCACGGTGGTGATCGGGGGCCTGCTCGTCGCGACGCTGCTCACCCTGTTCGTCACCCCGGTCTTCTACGTCGCGGCCGAGCGGCTGGTGGCGGGTGGCGGGCGCAAGAAGGCGGGCGAGGAGACGGACCGGCCCGCCGGCACGCCGCAACCGGCGGAGTAGGACGCGCGAACCTGTGGACGGCGGTGGAGGGGACTCGCGCGGAAACCACCGTTACGCTTTCATTTACGCAAGGCCGGCAGGGTCTTCGACAAGTGCAGCGTAACCCTGTGCGGCCCCGGGGCCCGCCTCTCGAGCCCTCCCGGGCCGGCGGCGGCCCGGGCGGCGCGGGATCCGAGGGGTCGATGGCGGGATCTTCGAAGAGCGGTTCTCCGCGCCCGGGGACGGAGCGGGGGGCCCTCCGGCCGATGCCGGTCGTGCGGTGGGCCGCGGTGGCGGGAATCGCGCTAGCGGCGGCCAATTGCGCCGGGCCGACGCCCAGGACCCTCGCGGTGAAGGGCGGCGGGCGAGAGATCGACCCGAAATACGGCGTCGCCGCGAGCCCGCGGCTCTACGGCGAGAACGACAAGATCCCCAAGGGCGGCGGTCGGCAGATGACCGGCAAGCCCTACGTGGTGGCCGGCCGCACCTACGTGCCGCGCCAGGACGCGCGCGGCTACGTGCGCGAGGGCCTGGCCTCCTGGTACGGCACCGCCTTCCACGGCCGCCAGACCGCCAACGGCGAGATCTTCGACCGCTTCTCGGTCGCCGCCGCCCACCCGACCCTGCCGCTGCCGAGCTACGCCCGGGTCACCAACATGGCGAACGGCCACTCGATGGTGGTGCGGGTCAACGACCGCGGGCCCTACCACGCCGACCGGCTGATGGACGTGTCGCAGGCGGTGGCCGAGGCCCTCGACTTCCGCCGCCGCGGCACCACCAAGGTCCGGGTCGAGTATGTCGGCAAGGCCTCGGTGGGCGGCAGCGACGACCGCAAGCTGATGGCCACCCTGCGCACCGACGGCACGCCCGCGGGCTCGCCGATGGGCGCCAACATCATGGTGGCGGATGCCGGTGAGGACGCGAAGCCGTTCGCGTTCCGCCAGCCCGAGCCTGACGCCGTGCGGCCGATCGTCGAGCGGCCGCGGGTCGTCGCCCCGGTGCAGGTCGCCTCTGTTCAAGCCGCCGAGGCCGAGCCGGAGATCCGCCGCCCGGCGCCGGTCCGCCTCGCCGCTCCGGTGCGGCTCGCCGAGGCGCCCCGCGTGCCGGCGGCGGCACGTCCGGCCGCTCCCGTTCCCGCTCCCGTGCGCGTGGCCGCCGTCGAGGGCCTGAACCCGGGCCTCGCCGCGCCCCGCACGCCCGGCCCGGCGCACAAGCCGGCGGCCACGCTGACGGCCGCGGCCGCCCCGGCCCGCAAGCCCGCCGCACCGGGCCAGGCGCTTGCCTTCGCAGCCCACCCGGCGACCGACCGCGCCTCGCTCGCTCAGGCGATGCACGCCGCCGCGATGCCGGCCAAGGCCGCCCGGACCACCGTCGTCGCGAAGGGCGGCCCGCTGCCGATCGCGCCGCCCCTGCGGCTCGCCGGCGCCCAGAAGGGCGACCGGGAGGATGCCAGGAGCGACGGCAAGAATACCGGTCACAAGCCCGGCATGCCGCCGCGCTCGAAGGTGGCGGGGATGTATTGAGGGCGGGCCGAGGGGCAAGCATCCTCCGACCCCGTCCACGACCTCATCCTGCACGACCTCGCCCTGAGGTGCGATCCGCGGGGAGCCTCGAAGCAGGCTTCCAGGGATCGCGGGGGCTGCGGGAGCCCTCCTTCGAGGCTGCTTCGCGGCACCTCGGGATGAGGTTGCGCGTGGGACGAACCCGCACCCGAAACGGTTCCCCATCCCGCACTGCGGCACAGGCGCGGTTGCGCGGGCCCGAGCAGGGCGGCACAGTGCGGCGGGTTTCCCGGTCGGCAGGTGTCCCGATCTGCCCGGGTTTCGAGCGATACGGGCAAGGTGGCAGGTTCATGCGTGCGACAGCGACCACCGGAGCGGGCAGGGCGCTCGCGCGCCGCGCCGCGGGACTGGCTCTGGCAGCGATCCTGGGAGCCGCGGTGGCGGCCTCCGACGCGCGGGCGCAAGGCTTCCAGACCCTGGCGCCGCACGCGATCCTGATCGACGCCGATACCGGCGCGGTCCTGTTCGAGAAGGGCGCCGACGAGCCGTTCTCGCCGGCCAGCATGGCCAAGCTGATGACCGTCGAGGTGCTCTTCGACGAGATGCGCAAGGGCAAGCTCGGCCCCGACACCGAGTTCACCATCAGCGAGAACGCCTGGCGCCGCGGCGGCGCCGGCGGCGGCGGCTCGTCGATGTTCGCCCAGCTCAACAGCAAGGTGAAGCTGCCCGACCTCCTGCGCGGCATCGTGGTCCAGTCCGGCAACGACGCGGCGATCGCGGCGGCCGAGGGCGTCGCCGGCACCGAGGACAATTTTTCCCAGATCATGAACCGGCACGCGAAGGAAATCGGGCTCGAGCGCTCGACCTTCCGCAACGCCACCGGCTACTCGGCCCCCGACCAGAAGGTGACGGCCCGCGATCTCGCGAAGCTCTCCATTCATTTGATCGAGACCTACCCCGAGCAGTACAAGCTGTTCTCCGAGCGCGAGTTCACCTGGAACAAGATCCGCCAGCAGAACCGTAACCCGCTGCTCTCCCTCGACATCGGCGCCGACGGGCTGAAGACCGGCTACCTCGAGGAATCCGGCTACGGCCTGACCGGCTCGGCGGTGCAGAACGGCCAGCGCCTGGTCCTGGTGGTGAGCGGCCTCAAGACGGCCCGCGACCGCGCCGCGGAATCGCGCAAGCTCCTCGAATGGGGGTTCCGCGCCTTCGAGGCGCGCCAGGTCTTCAATGCCGGCGAGACCGTGGCCGAGGCCGAGACCTACGGCGCCGAGAAGGGCCGGGTGCCGCTCGTCACGAAGAAGCCGGTGCGGCTCATGCTGCCGCGGGGCAACAGCGACCGGCTGGTGGCGCGCGCCACCTACCAGGGCCCGCTGACCGCGCCGGTGGAGGAGGGGCGCGAGGTCGGCCGGCTCAAGGTCACCCGCGGCGAGCAGGTGGTGCTCGACATGCCGCTCTACACCGCCGAATCCGTGCCGGCCGGCACCATGACCCAGCGGGCCCTCGACGCGGCGATGGAGGTCGGCACCGGCTGGTTCCGCCAGGCCCTCAGCCGGATCACCAGCAAGTCGTGAGCGAGGTCGCCGCCACCGGAGCGCCCGGCCGTCCGGGCTGCTTCATCACCTTCGAGGGCGGTGAGGGCGCCGGCAAGTCGACCCAGATCGCCCGCCTGGCCGCCTGGCTGCGCGCGGGCGCGGACGGCCGGGCGGAGGCCCGCGAGGTCGTGACCACCCGCGAGCCCGGCGGCTCGCCCCGGGCCGAGCGGATCCGGAGCGCGGTGCTGTCGGGCGTCGCCAAGCCCTACGGCCCCTTCGCCGAGGCGCTGCTGTTCGCCGCCGCCCGCCTCGACCACCTCTCGACCCTGATCCGCCCGAGCCTCGCCCGGGGCGCCGTGGTGCTGTGCGACCGCTTCAGCGACTCGACGCGGGCCTACCAGGGCGCCGCCGGCGGGGTCGAGCCCGAGACCCTGGCCGCCCTCGAGCGGGTGGTGGTCGGCGCGACCCGGCCGGACCTGACCCTGATCCTCGACCTGCCCGCCGAGATCGGGCTGGCTCGCGCGCGCCAGCGCGACCGCGCCGCCGCCCGGGGGCCCGACCGGTTCGAGGCCGAGGCCTTAGGGTTCCACCAGCGCCTGCGGGCCGCGTTCCTGGCCATCGCCGAGGCCGAGCCGGCGCGCTGCGCGGTCATCGACGCGCAAGGAACCCCCGACGCCGTCGCCCAGGCGATCCGCGCCGCCGTGGCGGAGCGGCTGCCGCAGCTTGCCCGCGGAGCCGCCGATGCCGCCTGAGACGAGGGACGACGACCTCGAGATCGGCGAGATCCCGGGGATCGCCCGCCCGCGCGAGCGGCAGGACCTCCTCGGCCAGGAGGCGGCCGAGCGCGCCTTTCGCGAGGCGATCGGCGCCGGGCGGCTCCACCATGCCTGGCTCATCGGCGGGCCGAAGGGCATCGGCAAGGCGACGCTCGCCTTCCGGGTCGCCCGCCACCTGCTGGCGCGCGGCGACGGCAACGGCACGCCCGACACCCTGGCGCTGCCCCCCGGCCACACGGTCGCGCGCCAGGTCGCGGGTCTCGCCCATCCGAACCTCGTGCTGCTGCGCCGCCAGAAGGCGCCGGGATCGAAGACGATCCCGACCCAGATCGGCGTCGACGCGGCGCGGCGCGCGCTCCACCTCTTCTCGGCGACGTCCGCCGATGCGGGCTACCGGATCTGCATCGTCGACTGCGCCGACGAGCTGAACCTCGCCAGCGCCAACGCGCTCCTGAAGGTGATCGAGGAGCCGCCGCCGCGCTCGCTGTTCCTGATCGTCAGCCACGCCCCGGGTCGCCTGCTGCCGACGATCCGCTCGCGCTGCCGCCGCCTCTCCCTGAAGCCGCTCACGGCGGGGACGGTGGCGCAGGTGCTGCGCGGCCTGGGCGGCCCGCAGGCCGGGCACCCGCCGGCGCTGATCGAGCGGGCGGCGTCCTTGAGCGAGGGCTCGGTCGCCCGCGCCCTCGAGCTGCTCGATCCCGACACCCTCGGGGTCGTCGACGAGGTCGAGGCGCTCATGGCGCAGGGCGACCGGCCGGACTGGCGCCGGGCCCTGAAGCTCGCCGAGCGCCTCGCCGGCCGCGAGGCCGACGCGCTCTACGCCGCCGCCCTCGACACGGTGCAAAGGCGGCTCGCCGCCGAGATCGAGCGGCGCCAGGGCGAGCCGCCGGCCCGCCTCGCCGCCCTGGCGGATGCCGCCGAGCGCGCCGCGAAGGCCGCCCGGGAGGCGCAGGTCTACAACCTCGACCGGCGGCCGGTGGTGCTGTCGCTGTTCGGCGCCTGAGACTCGATGCGCCTCTTCCCGCTCTCCGACCTGCATCTCGAGCGCCGGCCGCTCGGTGCCGTGCCGGTCCCGACGCACCCCCTCGACGTGATGGTCTGCGCCGGCGACGTCTGGGAGGGCGAGCCGGAGCGGGGGCTCGCCGCGCTGCTGCAGCTGGCCGGCGAGCGGCCGGTGGTGCTGGTGCCGGGCAACCACGAGCGCTACGCGCCGTCCGGCGATCCCCGCACCGCCCCCGAGCTGCTGGCGGCACTCGCAGCCGGCGTGGCGGCGATCAACCGGGCGGCCGGCCGCGAGCGGATCGTGCTGCTCCAGGGCGGCGCGGCGCGCGTGATCGGCGGGGTGCGCTTCGTCGGCGCGACCCTGTGGAGCGACTGGCGGCTCGCCGGGCGCTGGCTCCCCGCGGACGCCCCCGACCGGCCCGCGGACCCGGTGGCCTATGCCGCCGCCCGCATGACCGACCCGGCGACCGGCTCCCGGGAGTACCGGGCGATCCGCCTCGGCGACGGCACGCCCTGGACGCCGCACGCCGCGATGGAGGCCCACGCCGCCGACCGGGCGGCGATGCTGGCCGCGCTCGCCCGGCCCCATCCGGGGCCGACCGTCGCGGTCACCCACCACCCGCCGATCCCCGAGGCCGCCGACCGGTTCCGCGACGCCCCCGGCGTGCCCTGGTGGGTGCCGGCCTTCTACGCCACCACCCTGCTCGCCGACCTGCCGGCGGCGCACCGGCCGGCCCTGTGGGTCTCGGGCCACTTCCACGCCGGCCACGACCTCGCGCTCCACGGCACCCGCTGCCTCGCCAACCCCGTCGAGGGCCGCACCTTCGCGCCCGGGCTGTCGGTCGAGGTTCCGGCCTGAGATCCCGGACTGGGGCGAGGGTCGGCCCAAGGCGGGGGTCGGCCAAGGTGAGGGTCGGCCAAGGCAGGAGTTGCCCAAGGTACGGGTTTGCTTGCCGCCGCCGCGCCCCATCATCATGCCCCGTGAACGGGGGATCGGGACGATGAACGGCTTCCTGGCGGTGGTGCTGATCTGCGCCGGCACGGTCCCGGTGCAGGATTGCGAGGAGGCGACCGCCACCGACGTGTTCAAGACCAGGGTCGCGAGCGAGATCGGCTGCGCCACCGGCTGGCAGGAGATCATCGCCCGCTCGGAGGTCCGGGAGGGTATCGGGCGGACGGCCTACCTGAAGACGCAATGTCGGCGGATCAAGGCGAGCGGGTGATCCAGTCCACGGCGAGTCCCGCCTGCTAGGCAGCAAGACACGACCAGAACATCGACATCAATCCCGCGCTCGTCGTCTTTCAAACCGGCAGTTGTAACATCGATCCGGAGCAAATCATGGCGCGAGCAGACTAGACGGCATGACTTGTCTGCCCGCATTCCGGTCTAGGCCCCGGACCCATTAGGCTCCCCTTAAGGCCGGAGAACGCCTTCTCGCGACTGATGTATCAGCGGACCGTGCGCGGGGCGCTGCATCGCTCATCCGGGGAGGCGCGGGGTGCGGATCGGACAGGCGGAACTCGTGGCCGGCGTAGTGTCCTTCGCGCTCGCCGCCGGGACCCTCGGCCTCACCGGCCCGGACCGGGCGGTCGCCGTGATCTGGCCGGCCAACGCGGTCCTGCTGGCGCTGATGCTCGAGCGCCGCCCGGGCGCCTGGCCCGGGGTGCTCGCGCTCGGCATGCTCGCGAGCGTCGCCGCCGACGGCCTGATGCGGGGCGTCAGCCTCGGCTCGGTCCTCCACGCCGCCTGCAGCCTGGTCGAGCTCTGCCTCGCCGCCGCCCTGCTGCGCCGGCCCGGCCCGCGGGACGAGGGCCTCCTGGACGCGCCGTCCGCGGTCGGACGCTTCATCGCGGTCTGCGGCGGCGTCGCCCCGGCGCTGAGCGGGATCGGGGCCGCCGTCACCGCCCGGCTGCTGTTCCGGCAGGATCCCGGGGCATCCTTCGCCGTCTGGTTCCTCGGCGACGGCCTCGGCCTCCTGATCGTCACGCCGTTCGTCCGCGCCCTGCTGCGGGGCGGGCATCGCCGGGACTTCGCCGCCCGGAGCGGATGGCGGCGCGCGGAGGCTGCGGGGCTGCTGGCGCTGACCGCCGCGAGCGCCTACGCGGTGTTCTTCGTCGCCCCGCGACCGCTGATGTTCGTGCTGTTCTGCCCGGTCATGCTGGCGACGTTCCGGATCGGGCGACGCGGGACCGAGCTCGCCGTGATGATCGTGGCGCTGATCGGCACCGTCGCGACCCTGGGCGGAGAGGGCCCGATCGCCACGCCCGGGGCGGATCCCCGCGAGCGGGCCCTCCTGCTGCAGATCTTCCTGGCCGGCCTGCTGCTGACCTGCCTGCCGGTGGCGGCGGCGCTGGCGGCCCGGGGCGAGAGCCTCGCCGCCCTGTCGCGGAGCGCCGAGGCCCTGCGGGCGCAAGGGGCCGAGCTGGCGCGGCTGGCCGCCACCGACGACCTGACCGGCGCGCTCAACCGCGCGGCGTTCCGCGACGCCGCGCTCCAGGTGATACGGGATTCGGCGATACGGGATTCGGCGATGCGGATCCCGGCCCACGCGCCGCTGAGCCTGATCGCGATCGACCTCGACCTGTTCAAGGCGGTCAACGACCGGCACGGCCACCGGGCGGGGGACCGGGCGCTGGTCCACCTCGTCGCGGTCCTGCGCGCCGGCCTGCGCGAGCCCGACCTCGTCGGGCGCGTCGGCGGCGACGAGTTCCTGGTCCTGCTCCCCGGGACCGACCTCGACCGGGCGGACGCGATCGCGCTGCGCCTGCGCGGCGCCTTGCGCCGCACGCCGCTCGCGCTCGACGACGGCGCCGTCCTCACCCTGTCGATGTCCTGCGGCACCGCCCCGTACCGGGACGGCATGAGCTTCGAGGATTTCGTCCACGCGGCCGACACGGCGCTCTATCGGGACAAGCACGCGGGACGGGAGGTGGCGCGCTCGGCGTGAGCCTACCGGCCGTGCTTGATGTAGGCGAAGCGCGGATCCGAGGGCGTGCCCTCCAGCGCGCCCCCCTCCAGGCCCGGCTGCCAGCCGACCACCTCCTCGATCTTCCGCGCCAGGGCGAAATCCTTCTCGGTCAGGCCCTTGGCCGAGTGGGTGGTGAGCCGCACCTCGACCCAGGCGTAGGAGGCGGTGAGGTCCGGGTGGTGCCAGGCGGCCTCGGCGAGGTGGCCGACCGTATTGATCACCATCAGGGTGCCCTTCCAGCTGTGCGTCCGGTAGGTGCGGACGATCCAGCCGTCGGCCTCCTTCCAGGCCGGCAGGTCGGCGAGGCGCGCGGCGATCGCGCCGGGGTCGAGTACCTGGTCCTTCGACATGCCGTCATCGTCCTGACGAGAGTACAAGTGACCGCGGCGGCGGACCCGCCCAGGGTGCGGCCTCTCGGCCCGGCGCGCAAGCGGTGGACGCCGCCGCCCGCGCCGCCTACCTCTCTTCGGGAAACGGCCGGCGACACGGACGGGGACAGGAGGAGGGGGCCCATGCTCTCACGGCGCGGATTGATGGCGGCGGCCGGCCTGTGGCCGATCGCGCTCCGTGCGGCCGGGGCGCAGCAGGCCTCCGCACCGGCGCCGCTCAAGGTCGGGCTGCTGCCGTTCGGCACCGTCTCCTGGGAGGCGGCGGTCATCAAGGCGGAGGGGATCGACGCGGCGGAGGGCCTGTCGCTCGAGGGCGTGCGCCTCGCCGGGAGCGACGCCGCCCGCATCGCCTTCCAGGGCGGCCAGGTCGACACCATCGTGTCGGACCTGCTCTGGGCCGCGCGCCTGCGGGCCGAGGGGCGGGCGGTGAAGTTCCTGCCCTATTCCTCGACCGAGGGCGCCCTGATGGTGCCGGGGGGAAGCTCCCTGACCTCGGTCGCCGGCCTCGCCGGCAAGCGCCTCGGGGTGGCGGGGGGCCCGCTCGACAAGAACTGGCTGCTCCTGCGGGCGCGGGCCCGCGAGAAGGACGGGCTCGACCTCGAGCGCGCGGCGCAACCGGTCTTCGGCGCGCCGCCGCTGCTGATGCGCAAGCTCGAATCGGGCGAGCTCGACGCCGCGCTCCTGTACTGGACCTTCTGCGCCCGGCTCGAGGCGCGGGGCTTCCGCCGCCTGATCGGCGCCGACGGCATCGCCGAGGCCTTCGGGGTCGAAGGCCCGATCGCGCTCCTCGGCTACGTCTTCGACGAGGCGCTCTTGCAGCGCGAGCCCCACACCGTCGCAGGCTTTGCCCGCGCCTCGGCCCGGGCCAAGCAGGCGCTGGCCGCGGGCGAGGCAGCCTGGGCTCCCGTGCGCCCGCTGATGGCGGCGGAGGACGAGGCGACCTACGCCACCCTCAAGCGCGCCTTTCTCGACGGCATCCCGCGCCGGACGGCGGCGTCCGAGCGCTCGGACGCCGAGCGCCTCTACGCGGTGCTGGCCCGCCTCGGCGGCGAGCGCCTGGTCGGCGCGGCCGCGACCCTGCCGGAGGGGCTGTACTGGGACGGCGGGCCGAATGGCTGAGCCGCGCGGTGCCCGCCCGGCGCTCTGGTCCGGGCCTTGGCCCGCGCCTTGGCCGACATCTCGGGATGTGCCCGTTCTCTCCCACCCACGACCGCATCCGGAGGTGCGAGCGCCTGCGAGCCTCGAAGGAGGGCTCCGGAACTCCTCGCGACCCCTGGTGCCCTCCTTCGAGGCCGGCCGATCTGCGATCGCCCGGCACCTCAGGATGAGGTCGCGGGTGGCAGGGAGCCGCCGCACGGCCCCGGGGCGGCGCGCCTGATGGCCCTCCTCGCCCGCCTCGGCTCGGCCCTCCTGCTCCTCGCCGCCTGGTGGCTGGCGAGCCGCAGCGTCGATCCCCGCACCCTGCCGTCGCCGGAGGCGGTGGCGGCGTTCCTGGTGCGGGAAGCGGCCTCGGGCGATCTCCTGCGCAACATCGGGGTCACGCTGTGGCGGGTCGCGGCCTCGTTCTGCCTCGCCATGGCGACGGGGGCGGCGCTCGGCATCGCGCTCGGCCGCTCGCGGGCGGCCGACCGGCTCCTCGACACGCCGCTCCTCGTGCTGCTCAACACCCCGGCCCTCGTCATCACGGTGCTCGCCTACATCTGGCTCGGCCTGACCGAGACGGCGGCGATCCTGGCGGTGGCGCTGAACAAGATGCCGAACGTCGCGGTGATCCTGCGCGAGGGCGCCCGCGGGCTCGATCCGGGCCTGGAGGAGATGGCGCAGGCCTACCGCTACGACCGCCGCACCTGGATCCGCCACGTCCTCATCCCCCAGCTCGAGCCCTTCGCGGTGGCCGCCGCGCGCTCCGGCGTCTCGCTCGCCTGGAAGATCGTGCTGGTGGTCGAGCTGCTCGGCCGGCCGAACGGCGTCGGCTACGCGATCTCGTACTACTTCCAGCTCTTCGACGTCGCGGCCTTGATCGGCTACAGCCTCGTGTTCAGCGCCGTGATGCTGGCGGTCGACGCCGTGCTGCTCCAGCCCCTCGACGCCCGGGCCCGCCGATGGCGCTGACCATGCCCGCCGGCGCCGAGTTCCGCCGCGCGGCGGCCGACCCGATCCTGACCCTAACGGTCCGCCGCAAGGTCTACCGCCCGGAGAGATCCGAGCCGGTCGAGGCGGTGCGCGACCTCGTCGTCTCGGTCCGGGGCGGCGAGACCCTGTGCCTGATCGGCCCCTCGGGGGCGGGCAAGACCACCACCTTGCGCATCCTGCTCGGCCTCGACCGCGACTACGAGGGCAGCCTGACCACGCGCCCGGACCTGCGCATCGGCATGGTGTTCCAGGAGCCCAGGCTCCTGCCCTGGCGGACCGTCGAGGAGAACGTGCGCCTCTCCCTGCCGCGGCCGGAGCGTCGGCAATCCCTCGACGCGCTGTTCGACGAGCTCGGCCTGAGCGCCTGGCGCGACCGCTACCCGCGGGCGCTCTCGCTCGGCATGGCCCGCCGGGTCGCGCTCGCCCGGGCGCTGGCGCTCGCGCCGGGCCTCCTCGTCCTCGACGAGCCCTTCGTCTCCCTCGACGACGCGGCGGCCGCCTCCTTGCGGGCGGCGGTGTTCGGCAGCGCGGGCTCCCGCGGCGCGGCGGTCCTGATGGTGACCCACAACGTGCCGGAGGCGCTTGCCGTGGCCGACCGGCTGCTGCTGCTCTCCGGGCGCCCGGCGAGCCTGGTGGCGGACGTGCCGCTGCGCACGCCCAAGCTTGATCGCGGCCGCGACTGGGGGGAGGCGATGCGCCGGGACCTCGCAGCGAAGTATCCCGGAACGGTCGCCGGGGCGTGACCCGGTGCGGGCAGGGGTTGCGCCCGGAACGCTCCTCGCCGGCCCGCCCGGCTGCTACAGCACGGGCAAAGCCATAAGATTCGAGGACACGCCCGTGCCGACCCAAGCGATGCCCGCCGACGGGCTCGATTCCGCCGCCGCCTGGCGCCGCCTCGTCGTCTCCGTGCTGCTGACCACCATCGGGGGCGTCGGCATGTGGTCGGTGGTGGTGGTGCTGCCCGCCGTGCAGGCGGAGTTCGGCGCCGCCCGGGGCGCCGCCGCCTTGCCCTACACCCTCACGATGATCGGCTTCGCCTTCGGCGGCGTGCTGATGGGCAAGCTCGCCGACCGGTTCGGCATCCTGACGCCGCTGGTGCTCGGCGGGGCCTGCCTGTTCCTCGGCTACGGCGCCACCGCGCTCTCGACGAGCCTGTGGCAGTTCGCGCTGGCGCACGGGATCCTGATCGGGCTCCTCGGCTCGTCGGCCGCCTTCGGGCCCCTGATGGCCGACATCTCGCTGTGGTTCGCGCGCCGGCGCGGCATCGCGGTCTCGATCTGCGCGGCGGGCAACTACCTCGCCGGCACGATCTGGCCGCCGCTGGTCCAGCACGCGGTCTCGGCCTACGGCTGGCGCGCGACGCAGGCCGGCATCGGGCTGTTCTGCCTCGCCACGATGCTGCCGCTCGCTCTCCTGATGCGCCCGCGCCCGCCGGTCGCAGGCGTCGAGCGGGGCGGGGCGTCGGGGGCGGGCGGCACGCTGGGGCTCCCGCCGAACGTGCTGCAGGGCCTCCTCGTCGTCGCGGGGCTGGCCTGCTGCGTCGCCATGTCGATGCCGCAGGTCCACATCGTCGCCTATTGCGGCGACCTCGGCTACGGCGTCGCCCGGGGCGCCGAGATGCTCTCGCTGATGCTCGGCTTCGGCATCGTCAGCCGGGTCGCCTCCGGCTTCCTCGCCGACCGGATCGGCGGGCTGCCGACGCTGCTGGTCGGCTCGGTGCTCCAGGGCGTGGCGCTGCTCCTCTACCTCGCCTTCGACGGGCTGACCTCGCTCTACGTGATCTCGGCCCTGTTCGGCCTGTTCCAGGGCGGCATCGTGCCGGCCTACGCGATCATCGTGCGCGAGCTGTTTCCGGCGAGCGAAGCCGGCGGCCGGGTCGGGGTGGTCATCATGGCGACCCTGTTCGGCATGGCGCTCGGCGGCTGGCTGTCGGGGGTGATCTTCGACCTCAGCGGCTCCTACGCGGCGGCCTTCGCCAACGGCATCGGCTGGAACCTGCTCAACGTCGCCATCTCCCTCTGGCTGGTGCAGCGCCAGGCCGGGCAGGGGCGGGCGGTGCCGGCCTGACGCAGGGAGAGGCCTCGATCCGGCCGGGCCGCTCCCTGGGTCAGGAACCCGGAGCGACTTCGGCCGTTCTCCGGTACGTCACAGTCCTCCCGATCCGCCTCCCCGACGGCCGGCCGCAAGTCTCCGGCCTGCCCGCGGCGAGCGTTGCGTCAAGTCATGGGCCGCCGTGCGAAATGTCACCGCGGCGTCGCACCCCCGTGTTTACCGTTTTCGGAACGGACACGCTTGCACGGCGCAACTCTTCGGGCGCTCGCGACTTATCCATGGCAAGAGAGAGCGGTCCAGAGCCACCACGCCGGACATTGCCGCTCGGCACTCAACCGATGGGATCACCGACCATGCGTGCGCGTCCCTGCGCCCGACTGCCCCTGCTCGCCCTGCTGGCCGCCCTGGCCACGGCCGGCGCCCCGCTCGCCGCGAGCGCCGCGCCCGCGGTCGACAAGGCGCCGAAGGCCGGCGCCGGGACCACCCGCGACGTCGCCGCGACCTCGAGCGTCACCGCGCCCGCCGCGGATGCCGACGACGCCCAGTGCTCCACCTCGCGCAAGAAGCTCTTCGTCGACGGCGAGGGCTGGATCGTGCGCCGGGTGACGACCTGCCGGTGATCGACCGGCTTGGGTGAGTGGTGGGGCCCGTCTCGCCGAGGCGGGCCTTTTCCGTTCTGGAAGAGACCCGTTCGGGGACGAGTCCGGTTCGCTCCCGCTGTGGTTCACGCGACGGTGTCGGTCATCCCGGGGCCGCGCAGCGGAGCCCTCGATCCATGACCGCCGACCGTTCAGGAACGAGGCGGAACGTGATCCACCTCCTTTTCCAACGTGAGCGGTGATGGATCCCGGGTTCTCGTCGTCGACGAGCCCCGGGACGACGTAAAGCGCGGGAACGGCGTCGGCCCGAACAAGAAAAGGGCGCCCGCAGCCTCACGCCGCGGGCGCCCCTCACGTCACACCATCCTCGGCGTCAGCGCGCGGCGGTGTCCCGGTCGTCGAAGATGTCCCGGTCCTTGGTCTCGGGCACCAGGAGCAGGCCGAGCACGAAGGTCATCAGCGCGATGACGATCGGGTACCAGAGGCCGTAATAGATGTCGCCGGTCTGGGCCACCATCGCGAAGGCGGTGGCCGGGAGCAGGCCGCCGAACCAGCCGTTGCCGATATGGTAGGGCAGGGACATCGAGGTGTAGCGGATCCGGGTCGGGAAGAGCTCGACCAGGGCCGCGGCGATCGGGCCGTAGACCATCGTGACGAAGAGCACGAGGACGAACAGGAGCCCGATCACGCCGGCCACCTGCGGCCGGAAGATGTCGAACGGGTTCGACATCTTGACGACCTGGGCGTCGCCCGCCTTCGGGTAGCCCGCCGCCTGGAGCGCGCTCGCCGCGGCCTTGTTGAACTCCGCCGCAGGCGCACCCGCCGCGAACGGGACCTCGGTGCCGTTGACCCGCACCACGGTCGGCTGGCCGGCCGGTCCGGCCTCGGTGGTGTAGCGCACCGAGGATTTGGCGAGGTAGTCGCGGGCGAGGTCGCACGGCGCCGAGAACACCCGGGTGCCGACGGGGTTGAACAGGCTGCCGCACTGGGCCGGATCGGCCACCACGGTCACCTTGACGTTCTCGATCGCCTTCTCGAGGGCGGGGTTCGCCAGCGTGGTGATCTGCTTGAACACCGGGAAGAAGCTCAGCGCCGCGATCAGGCAGCCGGCCAGGATGATCGGCTTGCGGCCGATCTTGTCCGAGAGCCAGCCGAACACCACGAAGAAGCCGGTGCCGAGCAGGAGCGCCCAGGCGATCAGGAGGTTGGCGGTGTAGCCGTCGACCTTCAGGATCGATTGCAGGAAGAACAGGGCGTAGAACTGACCGGTGTACCAGACGACGCCCTGACCGGCGACGAGGCCGAGCAGCGCGATGAGCGCGATCTTGGCGTTGCGCCACTGGCCGAAGGCCTCGGTGAGGGGCGCCTTCGAGGTCTTGCCCTCCTCCTTCATGCGCTGGAAGGCCGGCGATTCGCTGAGCTGCAGCCGGATCCAGAGCGAGATGCCGAGCAAGAGCACCGAGACCAGGAACGGGATGCGCCAGCCCCACTCGGCGAAGGCGGCCTCGCCCGTGAAGGTCCGCACCGCCAGGATCACCACCAGCGACAGGAACAGGCCGAGCGTCGCCGTGGTCTGGATCCAGCTGGTGTAGAAGCCGCGCCGGCCCTGCGGCGCGTGCTCGGCGACGTAGGTCGCCGCACCGCCATACTCGCCGCCGAGCGCCAGGCCTTGCGCGAGGCGCAGCACGATCAGGATGATCGGCGCCGCGATGCCGATCTGCGCGGCGTTGGGCAGGATGCCGACGATGAAGGTCGACAGGCCCATGATCAGGATGGTGACGAGGAAGGTGTACTTGCGCCCGACGATGTCGCCGACGCGCCCGAACACCAGGGCGCCGAAGGGCCGCACCAGGAAGCCCGCCGCGAAGGCGAGCAGCGCGAAGATGTCCCGGGTCGCCGGCGGGTAGGACGAGAAGAACTGCGCGCCGATGATGCCGGCGAGCGAGCCGTAGAGGTAGAAGTCGTACCACTCGAACACGGTGCCGAGGGAGGAGGCCAGGATGACCTTCTTCTCCTCCCGCGTCATCGGGCGCGCGGCATCGCCGGCTTTCCCGAGGGCGGCTGAGCTTGCCATGGGGTTATGTCCTCCTTGAGGAGCGTTTCCGTGAAAACGGCACGCGTCGGCCGCGCGAATCTTCGCCGCGTCGGGGGTGGCGCGCTTGAGGGTGAACCGGGTGTCGGGCGGCGCCTTCCGCGGGGCAGGGGGATTGAAACCGCCCGCTCGCGCGTGATCCGCCGCCGACACGAATCGTTAAGCCAGCCGGCCTTCGCGGCCCATCCGACAATTCGTCGTGAGACTTAGGTCGTGAGACTTCCGTCGGGGGTTCCGGGAGGCGACCGCGCGAGGAGGGCCGGGGGTCGGGAAGCTGCCACGCCTCGACAACGCAGGGGAAGGCGTGCCACGCTGGACCGATGATGCGGTCCATGGATGAAATCCGCCAGATCCGGGCCCAGGCGCAGCAGGACCTTGCCGCATCGCTCGCCCGCATTCCCGGTGGCCGCGCCCTCATCGATTGGTTCGACGGCGCGCCCGAGTTCGGGGACGCCGAGGTCGTCAGCCTGCTTCTCGACAGGCGTGGCCCGAGCACTCTTCGCATCGCGCTCGATCACCATGGCAAAAGCGCAACCTTCGTGTTCGAGCTGGCTGCCTGGATCGACGCGGACGTGCGCGGTTTCAGTCATCAGAACGTCATCGGCAGCTTGACGCTTCGCCGCGCGGAGGAGCGCGAGGTGCAGCCGTGGGAGCTTGGCGTCGGGTGTCGCCCGGGCGAGTGGATGATCGAGTGCGGGCCTTGCTTCGGCGCGTACGGCACGATTCGCGCCGACATCGCGCGGATCACCCTCGAGCAAGCGCCGGATGCCTGAACTCGCACGCACCACCGTGAGCTTGCGCATCCTTGGAGCGGCGCTCGATCCGGACGAGGTCACGAGGCTGCTGGGCGTCGAGCCGACCGGCTGTGCACGCCAAGGCGACACGCGTCGCACGGCATCGGGCCGCGAGGTCGTCGCCCGATCGGGATCCTGGCGGCTCGCTTCCGACGCTGTCGGCGATCTCAACACCCAGATCGCTGCACTCCTCACCAAGCTCCCGAACGATCCGGCCGTTTGGCTCGACCTGTCCCGCCGCTACCAATGCGACGTCTTCTGCGGCCTCTTCATGCGTGAGATCAACGAGGGAGTAGAGTTGCATCCGCACTTGCTGTCGATCTTGGGAAGCCGCGGCCTGAGGCTCGGCTTTGACATCTACGGTTGCCTGGAATGATCTGGCGTCACTTCACGTCGAGAGCAGCCTCCGCATGGTGAAGCCGGGCCCTCGCCCCGAGGCATCCGCACTCTGCCACGGCTGGCGCGGCTCCCCCGCGGGAACGAGGATGACGGACCGGCATTGACCCTCGACGAGTGCCGGGAGCCGGGAAGACACACCATGCGTCGCGACCTGATCGTCCTCACCCTCGCCGCCACCCTGGTGGGCGCCGGCGCCGAGGCGCAGCCGTTGCGCGGGGCCGGCGCGGCGGGCCGTGGGGCCGCCGGAGGCGCCGTCGGACAGGGCGGGCACCTTCGGTTCCAGCCGGTGCGAAGCGGTCGCGCCGCGATCTACGACGCGCGCGGGCTGCACGGGCGCAGCGGGAATGTCCAGGGCGGGGATGTCCGGCGCGGAGATCTCCGAGGCCGGCGGTTCGCGGCCTATGGCGGCGGCTTCGCGGGCACGGCCTACGCGGCGCCGCTCGGCCTCTACGGCACGGCCGGGGCGCTCGAGCCCGGCCTCGTCGCCGAGCCGTACTTCAAGCTGCCGCGCCCGAACGAGCTCGTCCCCTCCGCCTGGGGCGAGGGGACCTACGGCATCCCGACCGTCTCCGGCATCCCGCCCCAGCCGAAGGCCGATCCGGTTCTCTACGTCATCAACGGCGGCGAGCGGCCGGTCGGCGGCGCCCGGGTGATCTTGGTCCAGGCGCCGCGGCGCTAGGCCCGCCGCGGCCCGAAGGTCGCTGCATCAGGTCGCCGCGACCTTAGCCCGCAGGAACCGGCGCGCGACGAGCGGTCCGAGCGCGGCCGCGGCCGCTCGCCTGCCCGGTTGCGATTTGTTATGCCAACCGGGTGATGCCGACCCCGCCCCCTGCGCCGCCGACGCCGCCGTTCCGGATCTTCTCCGGGTGCGGGCGGGCGGGCGCATGAGCGCACCGGTGACGGGGCTTGCCGGGATCCCGGCCGCCGACCCCGCCGACGAGGTCGCCTCCTTGCGCCGGGAGGCCGCCTCCTTGCGCCGGGCGCTCGCCGAGCGCGACGCGTTCCTGGCCGGCGTGGCGCACGAACTGCGCAACCCGATGACCCCGATCCTCGGTCAGGTCGAGCGCCTGCAGGGTGCGGCCGAGCGCGAGGCGCCGGGAGGCCGGGTGGCGCAGGGACTGGCGCAGCTGCGCTGGCTCGTCGAGCGCTACGTGCGCCGGGCGACGACCCTCCTCGACGTCTCCCGGGTCCAGGCCGGGCAGCTCGCGCCGCTCGCCGCCCCCGTGCCCCTCGCCGAGGTGGTGGAGGAGGTCGTGGCGTCCTTGCGCCCGATGGCGGCCCATGCCGGCAGCGCGGTGAGCGTGACGGTGCCGGACGACCTGGTGCTCTCCTGCGAGCGCCTCGCTCTCGACCAGATCCTCGACAACCTGATCACCAACGCGATCAAGTACGGCGATGGCGGCGCGATCGCGGTCTCGGGCGCCCGGGACGGCGCGGCGGCGCGGATCCGGGTCGCCGACCGCGGCATCGGCATCCCGCCGGCCGACCAGGCCCGCATCTTCGAGCGCTTCGAGCGCGCAGTCGCCGATCCCGGGACGGCTCCGATCGGCTTCGGGGTCGGCCTGTGGCTGGTGCGCCGCCTCGCCGAGGCGATGGGCGGCACCGTGACGGTCGAGAGCCGCTCCGGCGAAGGCGCGACCTTCACGGTCACGCTGCCTCTTCACGACCAGGGCACTTCACGATCGCGTTGCCATCGCGAAGCTCTCTAAGTTTTTGATTTCGATGCATTTTCTTCGACGAACCGGTATCCGCTTCGTCGGAAAATGCTCTAGACGACACGGCGACCGAGCATGCGGATGACGGGGGTGGGACCGAGCATGGGACAGGCCGGTGCCTATGGCGGGCTGGAACGGGTGCCGACCGGGATCGCCGGCCTCGACGCGATCCTCGGCGGCGGGCTGTTCCGCGGCGGCGTCTACATCGTCCAGGGCACGCCGGGCTCGGGGAAGACCATCTTCGGCAACCAGGCCTGCTACACCCATGCGGGTGCCCGAGCCGGCGCTTCGCCCGAGCACCGGGCGCTCTACGTCACGCTGCTCGCCGAGAGCCATTCCCGGATGCTCGGCCACATCGCGCCGCTCGGCTTCTTCGACCCCGCCCTGATCCCCGACCGGATCGCGTACCTGAGCGCCTTCCGCACCCTGCAGGACGAGGGGCTGGCCGGCCTCCTGACCCTGCTGCGCCGCGAGACGGCCCGCCGCGAGGCGAGCCTCGTCGTCCTCGACGGGCTGGTGGCGGCGGAGGAGACCGCGTCCTCGACGCTCGCGTTCAAGACCTTCATCCATGAATTGCAGACCCAGGCCGCCGCCACCGGCGCCACCGTGCTCCTCCTCACCAGCGCCTCCGCCGGAGCCGACAGGGTGGCGGCCGAGCACACGATGGTCGACGGGCTGATCGCCCTGTCGAGCCGGCTCGTCGGCCGGCGGGCCGAGCGCGAGCTCGAAGTGTGCAAGTTCCGCGGCAGCGGCTTCCTGCGCGGGCGCCACGCCGTCCGCATCACCGATGGCGGGATCCGGGTGTTTCCGCGCATCGAGGCGTCCTTGCGGGTGCCGAGCCGGCGCGACCACGTCGAGGGCGCAGCCCTCACCACCGGGCTCCCCGCCCTCGACGCGATGCTGGGCGGCGGCCTGCCGCACCACTCCACCACCCTGGTCGGCGGTCCCGCCGGCATCGGCAAGACGACGCTCGGCCTGCAGTTCCTCGGCGCCGACCCGGAGGCGCCGGGCCTCTTCTGCGGCTTCTACGAGAGCGAGGCCGCGATCCTCGCCAAGGCGCGGGCCCTGCGGCTGCCGGTCGCCGGCCTGATCGAGGAGGGCCGGGTCGCGGTGACGTGGCAGCCGGCGACCGAGGGGCTGATCGACGAGGTCTGCACCGACCTCCTCGAGGCGATCCGGAACCGGGGGGTCCGGCGCGTGTTCATCGACGGTCTGGACGCGATGTGCCGGATCGCAGGGGATCAGGACCGGATCCTGCGCATCTTCGCCGCCCTCACGGCGGAGCTCAGGGCGCTGGGCGCGACGGCGATGTACACCCGGGAGACCGACCTGCGCGGCACCTTCATCGACGCGCCCTCCGGCGGCTCCTCCCTGCGCCAGACCTCCAGCGTCGCGGAGAACGTGGTGCTGATGCGCTCCTGCTCCTTGCGCTCCGGCGTCCACCGCCTGATCGCCGTCGCCAAGGCGCGCGACGCGCGGATCGACCCGAACCTGCGCGTCTTCGACATCCGGCCGGGCGGCCTGGCGATCGACGACGGCCCGGACCGGGCCGAGGCGATCCTGGCCGACCGGGACCGCATGAGAAGCGGCGGGGAATAGGCCCGTGGCGACGGTGCTCATCGTGGACGACGAGTTCGGCATCGCCGAATTGCTGGACGCGGTCCTGTCCGACGACGGCCACCGCGTGGTCACCGCCGCCAACGGCCGCCAGGGCCTCGCCCGCGTCGCGGCCGGCCCGCCCGACCTGATCTTCCTCGACTTCATGATGCCGGTGATGGACGGACCCGCGATGCTGGCCGCCCTCGCGTCCGATCCGGGGACGAGGGCCATCCCGGTCGTGCTGATGAGCTCGATGCCGGAGGAGACCGTGCGCGAGCGCGCCTCCGGGTACGTCGCCTTCCTGCGAAAGCCCTTCCGGATCGGGCAGGTGCGCGACCTCGTCGGGCAGCTGGCGGCGGGCGGCACCAACAGTTGACTGAGTCAAATATCTGGACGATCCTGCCTTCGAACGGGAGGCGGGCCGATGGCGCATGACGTGGCGCATGACGTGGCGATGGACGCGGAGGTCGATCCGGAGATGGTCGCGGCGGTGCGGGCCTTCGGCCGGTTCTACACCCGGCAGATCGGCCTCCTCGAGGAGGGGCTGCACCGCAGCGCCTTCTCGCTCACCGAGGCGCGGGTGCTCTACGAGCTCGCCCATCGCGATCGTCTGACCGCCTCGGTCGGGCTGACCGCCTCGGTCCTCGGCCAGGATCTCGGCCTCGATGCCGGCTACCTGAGCCGCCTGCTCAAGCGCTTCGAGGACCAGGGCCTGGTGACCCGCCGGACCGCCGCGGGCGACGGGCGGCGCCAGGTCCTGGCCCTGACCCCCGAAGGACGGGCCGCCTTCGCGCCGCTCGACGCGTCGGCGCGGGAGGAGGTCGGCGCCCTGCTGGCGCGGCTCTCGCCCCGCGACCGGGCCTCGCTCGTCGGCGCGATGGCGCGGGTGCGCCGGCTCCTCGGCGATCCCTCGCAGGGCGGGGAGCCCGCGACCTTGCGCGGCCTGCGCTCCGGCGATGTCGGCTGGATCGCCCACCGCCAGGGCGTGCTCTACGCCGCCGAGTACGGCTTCGACCTCTCCTTCGAGGCCCTGGTGGCGGAGATCCTGGCCGGGTTCGTGCGCGACTTCGACCCGGCCCGGGCCGGGGCCTGGATCGCCGGGCAGGAGGGCGACGTCATGGGCAGCGTGTTCCTGGCGCCGCACTCGGACACGGTCGCGAAGCTGCGCCTGCTCTACGTCGAGCCCGCCGCCCGGGGCCAGGGACTCGGCCGGCGCCTGACCGAGGCCTGCATCGCCGGCGCCCGGGAGCGCGGCTACCGGTGCTTGAGCCTCTGGACCAACGACGTGCTCACGGCCGCCCGGCGGATCTACGCCGAGGCGGGCTTCCGCCTAGCCGAGAGCGCGCCGCACCGCTCGTTCGGGCGGGACCTGGTGGGGGAGACCTGGGTGCTGGACCTGTGAGGGAGCCCCCCCTCGTACGAAATCCGCCCGATTGCTTCGCGATGCGGATTTCGGCTTCGCTCAAGCGTGCGGAGCCGCCGGCTCCGCCGCGCGGGCTGGTGATACGGAAATCCGGAAGTGATCTTCCGGATTTCCGTATCACACCTTCTCCAGCGCCATCTCCAGGAAGCCGAGCGCGTCCTCGACGGCGCAGCGCCGGACCTCGGAGCGCCCGAGATCGCCGTAGCGGCGCTCGATGTGCCGGGTCGCCCGGCCGGCGGCGACGAGGCCGAAATGGACGAGGCCCACGGGCTTCATCGGCGTCGCGCCGCCGGGACCGGCGATGCCCGTGATGGCGAGCGCCACGTCGGCGCGGGAATGGGCGAGCGCGCCTTCCGCCATCGCCCTCGCCACCGGCTCGCTCACCGCGCCGTGGGCCGAGATCAGGTTGAAGTCGACGCCGAGGATCTCGGCCTTGGCTTCGTTGGAATAGGTGACGAAGCCGCGCTCCACCACCTGAGAGGAGCCCGCGACCTCGGTGAGCAGGGCGGCGACGAGGCCGCCGGTGCAGGATTCGGCGGTGACGAGGCGCGCCTGGCGCTCGCGATAGGCGGCGATCAGCACGCTCGCCCGGGTGATGAGGGCGGCATCGAACATCAGGCGCGCGCCTCCGGGAGCCGGATGGTCGCGGCGGCCTGGGCGGCGAGGCCCTCGGCCCGGCCGACGAAGCCGAGCTTCTCCGTCGTCGTCGCCTTGATCGACACCGCCGAGAGCGGCACGCCGGCGATCTCGGCGATCCGGGTCCGGATCGCGTCGCGATGGGCGCCGATCCGCGGCGCCTCGGCCAGCACCGTGATGTCGAGGTGGTCGATCACCCCGCCGCGCTCGGACACCCGCCGCACCGCGTCGGCGAGGAACTGGTCGGAGGAGGCGCCGCGCCAGCGCGGGTCGCTCGGCGGGAAGTGCACGCCGATGTCGCCGTCGGCGAGCGCGCCGAGGATCGCGTCGGTGAGCGCGTGCAGCACCACGTCGCCGTCGGAATGGGCGAGCACGCCGCGATCGGCCGGGATGCGCACGCCGCCGAGCCACACGTGGTCGCCCTCCGTGAAGGCGTGCACGTCGAAGCCGGTGCCGAGGCGGGTGAGAAGGGTCATGGCAGGGTCTTCCACGGATGGGCGACCGGAGCGGGGCTCCGGCAAGAAGGCGCGGTCGGCCTCGACGAGGTCGGCGGCCTGGGTGATCTTGCGGTTGCGCAGGTCTCCGGGGAAGACCGCCACCGGCAGGCCGGCCCACTCGGCGAGCGCGCCGTCGTCGGTGAAGCCGTCGAGTCCCTCGGACGCGGCGCGCCCGTGGGCCGCGTGCAGGAGCGCGAAGCGGAACGCCTGCGGGGTCTGCACCGCGCGCAGGGATTCTCGCTCCGGGGTCGCGCGTACCCGGCCGTCCGGCTCGACCACCTTGATGGTGTCGCTCACCGGCACCCCCGGCACGGCGGCGCCGTGGTCTCGCGCCGCCGCGATCGCGCGGTCGATCAGCGCGCCGTCGACGAAGGGGCGGGCGGCGTCGTGGACCAGCACCAGGTCCGGATCGCCGTCACGCGCCAGGGCCGCGAGCCCGGCCCGGACGGAGGCCTGACGGGTGGCGCCGCCCTCGGTCGGCCGGGCGAGCTTCGCCCGCGCCGCAGGCGGAAGATCGCCCAGGCACTCGTCGTAGAAGGCGGCGGCGTCGGCGGCGATCACCACCTGGATCCGGTCGATGCCCGGATGGGCGGCGAGCGCCGCCAGGGTCCGGGTCAGGACCGCCTGGCCGCCGACGCGGCGATACTGCTTGGGCGTGTCGCCGCCGACGCGGATGCCGCGCCCCGCGGCGACGACCACCGCGGCGATCTGGGAAAGGGTCAAAAGGGTCGCTCCCGGAATTGCCCGCTCCTTAGCGGCGGCGCTCATTCGAGGCAAATGCACCAGGGGAAGGGGGGGTACCGCGTGGACAGAACACGCGCTGCGGGCGGGTCCTGGCGGGGGAGTCGGCGCTTGTCCGCGCAACATTCGAGACCCCCGGTTGCGCACGATGCATGATGTCGTTTCCGCGCAATGTTCCCAATACGAGGAAGTCGCGGGATCCCCTCTCCCGTGTGGGAGAGGGGTAGGGGTGAGGGTGGTGCGCTTCAGCATAAAGCTGTGGCCGTCGCGCTGGCAGCTCAACGGTTGAGTTCAATTCTGAAGCCGCGCCACCCTCACCCCTGACCCCTCTCCCACACGGGAGAGGGGGATGCGCTCTACTTTGCAAAATCGGAGCGAGATACGGCGTTTTTCTGGAAATCTCAAACCAAGCGACCTCATTTTACGGCTGGCGCGGGCAAGCGACATCCGTCTCGCACCGGCTCGGACTCGTCAGCCATCCGCAGCGCAGCAAAGCCCGGACGCCGCCGCTTCCATTTCGCCGCGATGCATCCTTATCCTGCTCCGCATAGGCGAGAGCCGCCGCGGAACGCCACCGCACGCCGGCCGCCGGCCGCCGTCTTGAGACAGGGCTCGGGCCTGGGCCACCCACCACCCCATTCACGGGCAATTCGAGGATCGAAGTCCGAACGCGCTTGCGTCCGACCGGGTTTTGGCTATTTGCTGTGCACAATGACGACTGACCATTATTTGAGCGACGAAGCCCCGGGGGCCGGGCCGGCAGCGCTGCCAACGGGATCGCCGTCCGCCGCGCGGTCAGCGCGCGGGGCGCTGCTCGCTCGCGGGGCGCTGCTGGCGCCCCTGTCGGGGGTCACCGACCTGCACATGCGCCGGATCGCCCGCCGGCTCGGCGCCACCGCGACCGTCTCCGAGATGGTGGCGGCGGAGGATTTCGCCCGCGGGATCGCGGAGGCTCGCCTGCGGGCCGAGGGGGAGGGCGTGCTGCCCCACATCGTCCAGCTCGCCGGCTGCGACCCGCGCTGGATGGCGGAGGGCGCGCGCCTCGCCGAAGCCAACGGCGCCGACGTGATCGACGTCAACATGGGCTGCCCGGCCAAGGCCGTGACCGGCGGCCAGGCCGGCTCGGCGCTGATGCGCGACCTCGACCATGCCGAGCGCCTGCTCGCCGCGGTGCGCGAGGCGGTCTCGGTGCCGGTCACCGTCAAGATGCGGCTCGGCTGGGACGACGCCACCCGCAACGCCCCCGACCTGGCGCGGCGGGCCGAGCGGCTCGGCTACGCCGCCGTCACGGTGCACGGCCGCACCCGGCAGCAATTCTACACCGGCCGCGCCGACTGGGCGGCGATCCGCCCTGTCCGCGAGGCGGTCGCGATCCCGGTCGTCGCCAACGGCGACATAGCGAACCTCGACGACGCCCGGGCCTGCCTCGCGGCCTCGGGCGCCGACGCGGTGATGATCGGCCGGGCGGCGGTCGGGCGGCCCTGGCTCGTCGCGGCGGTCGCCGCGGGGCTCGGCGGCGAGGCGGTCGCGGAGCCCGACGCCGTGGCAAAAGCCGAGCTCGCCGCCGAGCATTACGACGGCCTGCTCGCGCTCTACGGCGCCCGGATGGGCGTGCGCCACGCCCGCAAGCACCTCGCGGCCTATGCCGACCATGCCGGCGGGCTCGATCCCTCCGAGCGGACCCGGCTCGTCACCACCACCGACCCGGACGAGGCCGCGCGGCTCCTGCGGCGCGCCTTCGAGGGCCCGGCCGCACGGCCTGAGCATCAGGCCGCACGGTCTGCACAGCAGGCCGCATGAGGATGAGCGATGCGCCAGCCCCCCCTGCCGCCCGCACCCGGAAGGCCTCGCTCATGAGCGACCCGACGAGCGAGATGATCATCAACGCCCTGCCGCTGCCCGTCCTGACCATCGGTCCGGACGAGCGCATCCTGCAGGTCAACATGGCGGCGGAGCACTTCTTCGACTACTCGCGCCGGATGATGCAGCGCCAGCGCCTGCGCGACATCATCCCGTTCTCCTCGCCGATCATCGCCCTGGTGAACGAGGTGCGCCGGCGCCGGGCCAGCGTCAGCGAGTACCGGGTCGAGCTCGCCTCGCCGCGCACCGGCATCGAGCGCAGCGTCGACGTGTTCGCGACCCATCTCGACGACGACCTCGTGGTGCTGATGCTCCAGGAGCGCACCATCGCCGACAAGATGAACCGCCAGCTCACCCATCGGGGGGCCGCCCGCTCGATGGTGGCGCTCGGCGCGATGCTCGCCCACGAGATCAAGAACCCGCTCGCCGGCATCCGCGGCGCGGCCCAGCTCCTCGAGCAGTCGGCCGCCGAGGACGACCGGCTGCTCACCCGGCTGATCTGCGACGAATCGGACCGGATCGTGCGCATCGTCGAGCGGATGGAGCTGTTCGGCGACGAGCGTCCGGTCGAGCGCGGGCCCGTCAACGTCCACGGCGTCCTCGACCAGGTGAAGCGCTCGGCCCAGTCGGGCTTCGCCCGCCACATCCGCTTCGTCGAGAACTACGATCCCTCGCTGCCGCCGGTGCTCGGCAACCGCGACCAGCTGATCCAGGTCATCCTGAATCTTGTCAAGAACGCCGCCGAGGCGATCGGCGCCGACGCGGTCGACGGCGAGATCGTCCTGTCGACCGCCTTCCGCACGGGGCTTCGCCTCCAGGTGCCGGGCTCGCGCGAGCGGGTGAGCCTGCCGATCGAGGTGGCCGTCCGCGACAACGGCCCGGGCGTCTCGGCCGAGCTCCTGCCGGACCTGTTCGACCCCTTCGTCACCACCAAGGCGCAAGGGTCGGGCCTCGGCCTCGCGCTCGTCGCCAAGATCGTCGGCGACCACGGCGGCATCGTCGAGTGCGACCCCGCCCCCCGCCGCACCACCTTCCGCGTCCTCCTGCCGATGTCGCATGCCCGCGACGGGCGCGAATCCTCCGCCGAGACCGAGTGAGCGCCATGCCGAACGGACACATCATCGTGGCGGACGACGACGCCGCCATCCGCACCGTGCTCAACCAGGCCTTGTCGCGCGCCGGCTACGAGGTCCGCTCGACCGGCAACGCCGCCACCCTGTGGCGCTGGGTGGCGCAGGGGGAGGGCGACCTCGTCATCACCGACGTGGTGATGCCCGACGAGAACGCCTTCGACCTCCTGCCCCGCATCAAGCGGGTGAGGCCGGACCTGCCGATCATCGTGATGAGCGCGCAGAACACCTTCATGACGGCGATCCGGGCCTCCGAGCGCGGCGCCTACGAGTATCTCCCGAAGCCCTTCGACCTGAAGGAGCTGACCGCGATCGTCGGCCGCGCCCTGTCGCGCCCGCGGGGCAGCACGGCGCCCGGCGCGCCGCCGGAGAACGAGGACATCCCGCTCGTCGGCCGCTCGCCGGCGATGCAGGAGATCTACCGCTCGCTGGCCCGCCTGATGCCGACCGACCTGACCGTGATGATCACGGGCGAATCCGGCACCGGCAAGGAGCTGGTGGCGCGTGCCCTCCACGATTACGGAAGGCGCCGCTCCGGGCCGTTCGTGCCGGTCAACATGGCGGCGATCCCGCGCGACCTGATCGAATCCGAATTGTTCGGCCACGAGAAGGGGGCCTTCACGGGCGCCACCGCGCGCTCCGCCGGCCGCTTCGAGCAGGCCGAGGGCGGGACCCTCTTCCTCGACGAGATCGGCGACATGCCGATGGAGGCCCAGACCCGGCTCCTGCGGGTGCTCCAGCAGGGCGAGTACACCACCGTCGGCGGCCGGGTGCCGATCAAGACCAACGTCCGCATCATCGCGGCGACGAACAAGGACCTCCGGGTCTCGATCCAGCAGGGGATCTTCCGCGAGGACCTGTTCTTCCGCCTCAACGTCGTGCCCCTGCGCCTGCCGGCGCTCCGCGAGCGCTCCGAGGACGTGCCGGATCTCGTGCGCCACTTCTTCGTCCTGGTCGAGCGCGAGGGCCTGACGCGCAAGCAGCTCGACGGCGACGCCATGGAGAAGCTCAAGCGCTACCGCTGGCCCGGCAACGTCCGCGAACTCGAGAACCTGGTGCGGCGCCTGGCGGCGCTCTACCCCCAGGAGACGATCACCGGCCCGGTGATCGAGGCCGAGCTCGACACCCTGCCGCTCGCCGCGCCCGCGCAAGGCGGGAATGCGCGCAAGGGGAACGGGGAGGCCGAGGGCCTGTCGGCGGCGGTGGAGCGGCACCTGTCGGAGTACTTCTCCGGCTACCGGGACACCCTGCCGCCGCCCGGCCTCTATCACCGGGTGCTGCGCGAGATCGAGGGCCCGCTGATCGGCGCGGCGCTGGCGGCGACCCGCGGCAACCAGATCCGCGCCGCCGAGTTGCTGGGGGTGAACCGCAACACCCTGCGCAAGAAGGTGCGCGACCTCGACCTGCAGGTCTTCCGCACCCCGCGCTGAGGCCGCCGGACCGCCTCCGGGCCGGTGGACAACCGGCCCGGTCGCGCGCGGCATTCCGACGCATCCACGTGACCGGGGCGCCGTGCGACCCTGCCGCTCGGGACAATCCGGCAAGGCCGCGCCGGGGAAGCGCCGGCCTGGCCCGTTTTTGGCCTGCCGGGCAGCGCATGCCCTTCGACCCGACCCGACGCGAGGATGGCCGGTGCCCGCGCTCATCCTCGATCCGGGACCGTCCGTCCGGCGATCAGCCGGCGGCATGGCACCCGCCAAGGAAGCTTTTCCTGCGCCGATTCGGCGTGACGCAAAGTCATCCAGGTTCCACGTTCGGCCGAAACACTTCGCGTGATCTGGCGATCACATCGACCGCCGGCCTGGGAGCGCGGACGCGACCGCGAGAGCAGGTCGATCTCGCGGTTTCGCGCGATCACGCGGGGCCGCGACGGCCGGAGCGGGCGGGCCTGGATTGGACTTCTGCGCGCCGATGAGAATGCCGAAAACGTATTGGCCGGCCGACATTACCATTTATTAACCGCGGGCCGGATCGGCGCGGCGCGCCCGGCCGGAGCGCACGGCACGCCGACGAACGCCGCGCCCGCGAGCGCCCGCCTCACGCGCAAATCGTTGATCTGAAAACGTTTTCGCGGCCAGTTCGCACCGGCTCGCGGTGTCCCGCCTTTGCCCCGCCCGCGGTCCCGCGACGGTATTTCCCGGTCCGGCCCGCCACGTCGACGGGCACTCATGCCCCTACGGAATGAAATTCCTCTAAAGCAGATCCGCCTCTTGTGTTGATCCAGACACCTTGCAGTTGACGGAGACTGGCGTAACATCCATCACCTCGGACGGGGGCCCGCACTTCTCGAGGACCGCAATGAGTTCAGCTGACCACGTCGAAACGCCTCAGATGATCGGCCTGGTGTCCGATATTGTGTCGGCCTACGTGTCGAACAACAGCGTGCCGGTGGGCGAGCTGTCGAGCCTGATCCGCAGCGTCCACGAGGCGGTGAGCCGGCTCGGCACGGCCGTTCCGGCGGAGCCCGAGCGGCTGACCCCGCCGGTGCCGATCAAGAAGACCGTCTCGCCCGACTACCTGATCAGCCTCGAGGACGGGCGCCGGTACCGGACGCTGAAGCGCCACCTCGCCGGCCGCGGGCTCACCCCGGAGGCCTACCGCCAGAAGTGGGGCCTGCCGCCGGACTATCCCATGGTCGCCGCCAACTACGCGGCCCAGCGCTCCGAGCTCGCCAAGAGCATCGGGCTCGGCCAGAAGCCGGTGGTGCGCCGCCCGCGCTCGACGCAGGCCGCCTGACCTGACCTGCGCGCGGGCCGCCCCCGGGCCGGTCCGCACACGACGCCGCCGGCGGCCCGATTGCCGCCGCGGCGGCATCCGTATTAATTTCGCCACACTGTAGTGGCCTTGCACCACGGATGCTGTTCACACGACGCCCCCGGGCTCCGGCGCCCCCTTCCGGCGCGGTCGGTCCTCATCACGGGACGACCCCGCCCGGGCCGATCCCGGCCCCGGCCCCGGCCAGGCCGGCTCAGGACGCCGCCCCGCGGGGTCCGGGCTGGTTCGGCGCGCTCGCGGTCATCGTCGCCCTGGCGCTGGCGCTCGCCACCTTCCTGATCCTGGTCGGCGCCACCGCGATCGCGCCGACCCACACGGTGGTGGTGACGCTGCTCCTGAGCAACGTCGTCCTGGTGCTGCTGCTCGTGGTGGTGATCGCCTGGGAGGCCCGGGTCTTCCTGCGGGCGCGCCGCACCAACGCGGCGGCGGCGCGGCTCCACACCCGCATCGTCGGCCTGTTCAGCCTGATCGCGACCCTGCCGACGGTGCTGCTCGCCGTGGTGGCGTCGATCACGCTCGAGCGCGGCCTGTCGCCCTGGTTCTCGGACCGGATGCGCAACGTCGTGCTGATGTCGGTCGACGTGGCCGACGCCTACCTGACCAACCAGTGCCAGAGCCTCGCCCGCGAGGCCCGCATCCTCTCCGACGACCTCACCCGGGCCCGGCCCGCCTTCGACGTCGAGCGCGTCTGGTTCGAGACCTTCCTCACCGCGCGGGCCGCCTCGCTCGGCCTGCCGATCGCCCGGATCATGCGCTCGCCGACCGAGACCGTGGCGCGGGCCAACATCGACATCCTCAAGGACCCGCCGCTCCCCTCCGCCAACGACTTCGAGGAGGCGGCGAAATCCGCCGACGCCACCTGCCTGCTGCCGCGGGAGGGCCGGATCTTCGGCACGCTGATGCGGCTGCCGGCCTACGACGACGCCTTCCTGCTGGTCGAGCGCGAGGTGACGCGGCTCGCCGTCGAGTTCCCGGGCGTGTCGCGGGCGGCGGCGACCGAATTCCTGACCATCGATGCCGGGCGGCGCAGCGTCCAGATCGCCTTCGCGACGATGTTCGCGCTGATCGCCCTGATCGCGCTCCTCTCGGCGGTGTGGTTCGGGCTCAACTTCGCCAACCGCTTCGTGGTGCCGATCCGCCGGCTGATCAACGCCGCCGACCAGGTGGCGTCGGGCAACTACTACGCCCAGGTGCCGTTCCGGAAGACCGAGGGCGACCTGCAGCATCTCGGCGAGAGCTTCAACAAGATGACGCAGGAGCTCAGCCGCCAGCGCACCACCCTGATCGAGCAGAGCGAGCAGATCGACAGCCGCCGCCGCTTCACCGAGGCGGTGCTGGCCGGGGTGCCGGCCGGAATCATCGGCGTCGACGGGCGCGGGGTCATCACCATCGCCAACCCGTCCGCCGAGCGGATGCTCGGGCGCTCCGTCGCCGACCTTGTCGGCGAGCCCCTGGAGGCGGTGATGCCCGAGTTCGGCGGCCTGCCGGGCGACGCCCGCGCCCGCCCGACCCAGCAGCAGATCCAGATCGCCCGCAACGGCCGCGAGCGCACCATCGACGTGCGCACGACGAGCGAGCAGTCGCAGGACGGCGACCGGGGCTACGTCGTCACCCTCGACGACATCACCGACCTCGTGACCGCGCAGCGCACCTCGGCCTGGGCCGACGTCGCCCGCCGCATCGCCCACGAGATCAAGAACCCGCTGACCCCGATTCAGCTCTCGGCCGAGCGCATCCGGCGCAAGTACGGGAAGGTGATCACCGCCGACAAGGAGGTGTTCGAGCAGTGCGTCGCCACGATCGTGCGCCAGGTCGACGACATCAAGCGGATGGTGGACGAGTTCTCGTCCTTCGCCCGGATGCCGAAGCCCGCGATCGCCCGCAACGACCTGACCGAGATCGTGAAGCAGAACCTGTTCATGATGCGGGTGGCCCACCCCGACGTGACCTTCACGCTGGAGGAGGGGGTGAACCGCGTCAGCGCCGCCTTCGACACGCGGCTCCTGTCCCAGGCGATCACCAACATCCTCAAGAACGCCGTCGAGGCGGTGCAGGCGGTGCCCGAGGACGTCAGGGGTGAGAGCCTGATCGCGGTGCGGCTCTACGAGGAGGGCGAGGCCGCGGTGATCGAGATCACCGATACCGGCAAGGGATTCCCCCAGGAAGGGCGCCAGCGGCTGCTCGAACCCTATATGACCACCCGCGAGGGGGGCACGGGCCTCGGATTGGCGATCGTGAGCAAGGTCTTGGAAGAGCACGGCGGCGGCATCGAGCTGAACGACAACCCGCGCGGGCGCGGCGGGCAGGTGCGCATGCGGGTCCTCAGGGAGGTGCGGCGCGACGAGCCGGCGGCGGCCGGCGCCGCCAGGCCCGCGCGGCCGGCCGAGACCTCGCCGGAGCCCGCCGCGTGACGCGCCCGGCCCATCGCCGGGGGCGCCGGACCTCGCACCGCCCTTCCACACAGCCGAATTCGATGCAGCACCGGGTGCGCGGCCGCCAGGCCGGCCGCCCGCGTCGCGGGGAGCCCTGAGCCATGAGCGCCGACATTCTGATCGTCGATGACGAGGCCGACATCCGCGAGCTCGTCGCCGGCATCCTCGACGACGAGGGCCACCGCACCCGCACCGCCGGCTCCTCCGACGAGGCGCTGGCGGCGATCGAGGCGCGCCGCCCCCACCTCGTCTTCCTCGACATCTGGCTCCAGGGCTCGCGCCTCGACGGGCTGCAGGTGCTCGACGTGATCAAGGCCCAGGCCCCGGACCTGCCGGTGGTGATGATCTCGGGCCACGGCAACATCGAGACCGCGGTCTCGGCGATCAAGGCGGGCGCCTACGACTTCATCGAGAAGCCGTTCAAGGCCGACCGGCTGATCCTGGTCGCCGAGCGGGCGCTGGAGGCCTCGCGCCTCAAGCGCGAGGTGCGCGACCTCAAGGCGCGCTCCGGCCAGGCGAGCCGGATCGTCGGCGCCTCCGTCGCCGCCAACCAGCTGCGCCAGACCGTCGAGCGGGTGGCGCCCACCAACGCCCGGGTGATGATCTCGGGCGCGCCGGGCTCCGGCAAGGAGCTCTCGGCCCGCACCATCCACGCCGCCTCGACGCGGGCGAGCGGGCCCTTCGTGGTGATCAACGCCGCCACGATCACGCCGGAGACGATGGAGGCCGAGCTGTTCGGGGTCGAGGCCCAGGACGGCAAGCCGCGCCGGGTCGGGGCGCTCGAGGAGGCCCATGGCGGCAGCCTCTACATCGACGAGGTCGCGGACATGCCGCGCGAGACCCAGAACCGCATCCTGCGGGTCCTCGTCGACCAGAACTTCCAGCGCGTCGGCGGCACCACCCGGGTCCATGTCGACGTGCGGATCATCTCGTCCTCGTCGCGCGACCTCGCCGAGGAGATCGCGGGAGGCCGCTTCCGCGAGGACCTGTTCCACCGCCTGAGCGTGGTGCCGATCCGCATCCCCTCGCTCGCCGAGCGGCGCGAGGACGTGCCGGAATTGATCGCGTTCTTCATGGAGCAGATCTCGGGCGCCACCGGCCTGCCGCAGCGGCGCATCGCCGCCGACGCGATGGCGGTGCTGCAGTCGCACGACTGGCCCGGAAACGTGCGCCAGCTGCGCAACAACGTCGAGCGGCTGATGATCCTGACGCAGGGCGATCCCGAGACCGAGGTCACGACCGAGATGCTGCCGAGCGAGGTCGGTGCCTTGGTGCCGACCACCCCGAGCGGCGCCGGCGGCGAGAAGCTGATGAGCCTGGCGCTGCGCGAGGCGCGCGAGATCTTCGAGCGCGAGTACCTGGTGGCGCAGATCGCCCGCTTCTCCGGCAACATCTCGCGCACCGCCGAGTTCATCGGCATGGAGCGCTCGGCCCTGCACCGGAAGCTCAAGTCGCTGGGCATCGGCGCCTGAGAGCGGGACGAGACCCGGGATCGCGCATTTGCAAGTGCCAAGCTCGGGTCGTTCTGCTAAGGCGGCCTGTGGCCGGGACGCGACAGGATCGCGGGCACGGCCGGACGCGGCGGATTCGGCGGCCCGGGGGACCTCCCCTGCGGCCAGTCTGCACTTGCGCCCGGGCGAGCTTCACCGTGTAATGGGGCGGCCGGTTCCCCGGGCGGCGCGTCGCGCCTCCCGCAGCACAACAACACGGACCGACCCGTCAACCGGGACTGGCAGCGGGTTCAAAGGACAAGAAGAATGGCGGGCGAACGCGCTCAGAATCTGCAGGACACCTTCCTCAACCACGTTCGCAAGAACAAGATTCCGCTGACGATCTTCCTGGTCAACGGCGTGAAGTTGCAGGGTGTCGTGACCTGGTTCGACAACTTCTGCGTGCTGCTGCGGCGCGACGGCCACTCGCAGCTGGTCTACAAGCACGCGATCTCGACCATCATGCCGGGCCATCCCGTGCAGCTGTTCGAGCAGGGTGAGGAAGGGGCCGAGAAGGCCTGATCCCCCGCGGAGGAACCGGCGCGAGCGCCGCGGGCCCGTCGATCCGGCCCCCGTTCGCGCGTCCGCGCCGACGCTCCTCGCCTTCGCGCCATGCCAGTGTCCAGGCCGCACGACGCGGCCTGTTTTTTGACGGCGAGGCCCGCGAATCCCGGGCCGCGGGCGCGCCCCGCCGCTTGATTATCGCACGCCTCCATCCAACCTCTGTCCGATGGACTCCCGACTGAAGACGGGGGCAGCCGGAGACACGATGGAACCGCGGATACCGGGCGAGATCCGCCTGCAGCGCCAGGCCGAGGCGGAGGCCGCGATCGCGGCCGAGACCCGCACGCTGGTGATCGGCCCCTACCAGACGAAGCGCGATGCCGGCGCCGAGCCCCGCGCCCCGCTCGCCCGCCTCGACGAGGCGGTGGGCCTGGCCGCCGCGATCGAGCTCGACGTGGCCGACAAGCTCCTCGTCACGATCCAGCAGATCCGCCCCTCGACTTATCTCGGCAAGGGCCGGGTGGAGGAGATCGCCGGGCGGATCGAGGCCGAGGGCATCCGCCTCGTCGTGATGGATTGCGCGCTCTCGCCGGTGCAGCAGCGCAACCTGGAGAAGGCCTGGGGCGTCAAGGTCATCGACCGCACCGGGCTGATCCTCGAGATCTTCGGGCGGCGCGCCTCGACCCGCGAGGGCACGCTGCAGGTCGAGCACGCGCATCTCGCCTACCAGCGCAGCCGGCTCGTGCGGTCCTGGACCCACCTCGAGCGCCAGCGCGGCGGATTCGGCTTCCTCGGCGGCCCGGGCGAGACCCAGATCGAGGCCGACCGGCGGATGATCCAGGAGCGGATGACCCGGATCGAGCGCGACCTCGAGACCGTGACGCGCACCCGCGGCCTGCACCGCCGCTCCCGGCGCCGGGTGCCGTACCCGATCGTCGCGCTCGTCGGCTACACCAATGCCGGCAAGTCGACCCTGTTCAACCGCCTGACCCGGGCCGAGGTCCTGGCCGAGGACATGCTGTTTGCCACCCTCGACCCGACGGCGCGCGCGATCAAGCTGCCGCACGGCGAGACCGCGATCCTGTCCGACACCGTCGGCTTCATCTCCGACCTGCCGACGATGCTGATCGCCGCCTTCCGGGCGACGCTCGAGGACGTGATCGAGGCCGACATCCTGCTCCACGTCCGCGACATCGCCCACGAGGACGCGCAGGCTCAAGGCGCCGACGTGGCGCAGGTGCTCGCCGAACTCGGCATCGAGCCCGACACCGACCGCATCATCGAGGTCTGGAACAAGGCCGACCTCCTCGACGAGGCGGAGCGCGAGCGCCTGCTCAACCTGAGCCGGCCGAACGGCGCGAAGGGCGCCGGCCCGGTCCTGCTCTCGGCGCTCACCGGCGAGGGCATCGACCGCCTGATGAGCCGGATCGAGGCCCGGATCGCCGCGACCCGCACGAGCTTCGCGGTGATCCTGGAGCCGGCGCAGGGCGCCGAGCTGCACTGGCTCTACGAGAATGCCGAGGTGCTCGACCGGCGCGAGGACGCGTCGGGCGACATGCACCTCGTCGTGCGGGTCGCGCCCGAGAAGGAGCCGCGGTTCCTGAACCGGTTCGGCGCGGCGCGGCGGTTGCGGGGGGGTGGGTGAGGCAGTCCCGACCGCGCCGGACGGGCGACGGCGATCGAGCCGGCTTCGTCACATTGGTGCAAACTTCGCGTCGTGATTTCGCGATCCGACGGTGTCCGCGATGAGCGGCGCGCGATGCAGATCAGCCGGAGTTCGCCCTTGCCCGACACGGTCCATCTGGTGCGATGCGGCGAAAAGCCGTCGCGATTCCGGGACCTCGACCAGGTCCTGGTGACCCTCCCCGTCACGACGGACGAGGGCGACCGGATCCCCGCCGGCACGGAGGGCACCGTGGTGGCCGTCTGGCGCGGCGGTGCCGCCGACGAGGTCGAGTTCGCGCAGCCGCCCGGCGTCCTGGCACCGGTGGCGGCGGACGATCTCGTACCCGTCGCGCTCTGACGAGGCGGCGAGATCCCGTGCCGATCCACCGCCTCGCCATCTCCGGCTACCGCTCCCTGCGCGACAGCGTGCTCGGCCTCGACCGGCTGACCGTGGTGACGGGGGCGAACGGGAGCGGCAAGTCGAGCCTCTACCGCGCGCTTCGCCTCCTCGCCGAGGTGGCGCAGGGGCGGGCGGTCCCGTCGCTCGCGCAGGAAGGGGGCTTTGCCTCGGCGCTCTGGGCCGGGCCCGAGACGTTCGGGCGCCGGGTCCTCGACGGCACGCACCGGGTCGAGGGCACGGTGCGGCGTCACCCGGTCGAGCTGAAGCTCGGCTTCTCCGACGACGATTACGGCTACGCCATCGCCCTCGGCCTGCCGGCGGCGTCCCGCGAGGACACGTTCTTTTCCCACGATCCCGAGATCAAGGCGGAGAGCGTCTGGACCGGGCCGATCGTCGGGCGGGCGAACGTGTTCGCTGAGCGCCGCGGGCCGCTCTTGCGCCTGCGCGACGAATCCGGCGCCTGGCGCGAGGCCCTTCGCGACCTCGCGACCTTCGACAGCCTGATGACCCACAGCGCCGATCCCCGCGACGCCCTCGAGGTGCTGGCCTTGCGCGAGCGGATGCGGGCCTGGCGCTTCTACGACCATTTCCGCACCGACCGCGACGCGCCGGCGCGCCGGCCGCAGATCGGCACCCGCACGCCGGTGCTGGCCGGCGACGGCGCCGACGTGGCGGCGGCGATCCAGACCATCCTGGAGATCGGCGACCCCGACGCCCTCGCGGCGACGGTCGCCGAGGCGTTCCCGGGCGCGGTGCTGTCGGTCGCGGCGAATGACGGGCAGTTCTCGCTGGACTTCCGCCAGCACGGGCTGCTGCGGCCGCTGCGGGGACCGGAACTCTCCGACGGGACCCTGCGCTACATCCTGCTCGCGGCAGCCCTCCTGTCGCCGCGCCCGCCCGACCTGATGGTGCTCAACGAGCCCGAGACCAGCCTGCACGCCGACCTCCTGGCGCCGCTGGCCGGGCTGATCGCGCGGGCCGCCGAGAGCACGCAGGTCCTGGTGGTCTCGCACGCCGCCGCCCTGGTGGCGGCCCTGGAGCGGGAGGGCGCCTCCCGCATCACGCTCGAGAAGCGCCTCGGCGAGACCCTGGCGCCGGATCACGACCCGCCATCCTGGACCTGGCCGAAGCGGTAGACGGCCCTCACGCCGCCGCACCTCCGAAGCGGCGCCCGCGCAGATGCGCGGCGAGCCGGCGCCGGACCAGGACGAGGGCGCCCGAGACGATCAGGCAGTACGCGCCCATCCCGGTCACGATGCCGGCGAAGGGCACGCCGCGATCGACGAGCAGGCCCGACAGGCCGGGGCCGAGCGCCGTGCCCAGCACCATGATCGCCACGATGGCGGCGCGGATCGCCCCGAGATGGCGGGTGCCGTAGACCTCCGGCCACAGGGCGCCGAACAGGGTCAGCGAGATCCCGTCGGTGACGCCGTAGAGCAGCATGAAGGCGAAGGCGGCCGAACGAGCCTCGACCCCGCCGAGAATCAGGCAGCCGCACCCGAACGGCACCAGGTAGACGGGCAGCAGCGCCAGGGCCGAGTACCGGTCGACGAGGCGGCCGGCCACGAGCAGGAAGACCAGGGTCGCGACCGCGTAGGGCGGGAAGGCGGCGGCCAGCACCTCCGGCGGCCAGCCCCGGCTCTCGGCGAGATGCACCTGGTGGAAGAAGATCGTGTTGCTGATGAAGGAGGGCGGCAGCATCGCCGCGAGCAGCCCGTAGAGGAACGGGTCGGCGAGGGCTTCCGCCCGGGTCGCCCCCTCGGCCGGGCCGGTTCGGGTCGCCGCCTCCGGCACCCGCTCGCGCCGCACGAGGTGGCGGGCGAGGGGAAGCGCCCCGACGAGCAGCAGGGCCGCGACCCCCAGCCAGGCGCCGCGCCAGCCGAGCGCCGCCGCGGCGGCCACGAATCCGAGCGGCAGGCAGGCCTGGCCGGCATTGAGCCCGGTGGCGGCGAGCGACACCGCCCGGCCCCGCTCCGCCGAGAACCAGCGCCCGAGCAGGGTATAGGCGGTCTGCAGCATCAGCCCCTGGCCGGCGAGGCGGAGCAGGAACAGGCTCGAGGCCAGCACGAGGAGGTTCGGCGCGACGCTGAGGCCGGCGGCGCCCGCCGCGAGCAGGAGAGCGGCGAGGCCGACCACCCGGGAGGCCGGCCAGCGGTCGAGGAGCCCGCCGAGCCCCGCGAGCGCCGCGGCCGAGGCCAGGGTGACGCCGGCATAGAGCGTCCCGAACGCCCCGTCCGACAGCCCGAAGTCCCGCCGGATCGCCCCGCCCGACAGGGCGATCACGAAGGTCTGGCCGAAGCAGGAGCAGAACAGGAGCAGGAACCCGGCCGCGAGCCAGCGCAGGTTGGCCTTGAGGAAGGGGGTCATGGGGCGGGGGTCGGCGGGGGGATGCGGGTCGACAATGGGGGTAGGCGGATCGGCGCGGAGGTCGACCGCATCCGGCCCCTGGCGCGGGAGGCCGCGTGAGGGCGCGCGGCCCGGGCGAGCCCCCGGGCCGCGCGCCGTCATCGCTCACTGCGAGCGGCGGCCGAACGAGATCGCGTAGGCCTGGACCCGGGCGTCGATCAGCGGGTCGTCCGAGACCTCGACGCCGTCGGGCAGGTTGTTGGGCATGAACAGCAGCGCCTTCTCGACGGTCTGGCTGTCGGGCACCGCCTTGGTCAGGGTCAGGGTGCCGAGATCGACGAAGCGGCGGTCGTCGGGCCAGGGGATCGTCGAGTCCTTGGTCGAATCGCCGGCTTGAGCGATCTGCGCCTCGACCCGGAACGCCACCGGCTCCTTGGCGAGGCGCGCCGGCATCTCCTCGACGAGGTAGTTCGGCGCCTTAGCCTTGGCGTCGTCGGCGCTCAGGATCTCCTCGCCGGCCACCGGGACGAAGCGGTAGCGGAAGGCGTTGCGCTTGCCGACGGCATCGACCAGCAGGAAGGCGTTGACGCCGTGATAGACCTGGCGGCCGAAGCTCGACGGGGTCCTGGCGGTGGCGAGCGCCTTCGGGGCGCTCGGGTGCGCCGCCATGAACTGCTCGACCGGGGTGGGCTTCTGGGCGTCGGGGCCGCTCCGGGTGATCGCCACCAGGAGATCGCGGAACTCCTCGCCGGTCGCGACGGGGAAGAACTTCAGCGAGTTCGCGACGACGTCCATCTCGGTGCCGTCGGCGGGCTTGAACTTGATCGACAGGCCGTGCGGGTTGGCCTCCGGCGCGCCGTCCGGGATCTGCGGCAGGCCGGTCGCGTCGGAGAAGCGCACCGTCACCGGCACGGCGGGGCCGGCGAACACGCTCGCCTTGCTCAAGGTCTTGGCGTCCGCCGAGGGGGTGAAGCTACCCTCCACCACCACGCCCTTGGCGTGGTTCGAGCGCTTGCCCGGATGGTCGCCGAAGATCTTGGTCATGGCCGCGATGGTCTGCTCGGCCGTGGTCGCGGCGTCCTGAGCGCGGGCCTTCTGGACGAAGGCGGCGGGCGCGGCGAGCACCAGGGCGCCGCCGAGGAGCGTGCGCCGGAGAATGGCTTGGATCGGGAGGGCCTGGGTCATGGTCGGTGATCCCCTGACAGAACCGAGTCGGCCCGGGGCGACATGACCCGACGATTCGATTGCGCGCAAGCGAACGCCCATCAAAAATTCGTCAAGCTCCAAACTGGCGCGGAGCCCCCGGCAGCCGCTTGTGCATGAAGGTGCAGGCCTCCGGCACGCCCGAAGGCGAGCAGGCATAGTCCGGCACCACGCCGGTGACGGCGTAGCCGAGCGCGCGGTAGAGCGCCTCGCCGGCATCGTCGGCCCGGGTGTCGAGGATCAGGAGCGTGCGCCCCTCGGCGGCGGCGACCCGCTCGGCCTCGAGCATCAAGGCCCGGCCGAGCCCGCGGCGGCGCGCGTCCGGATGGACCAGCACCTTGGTGATCTCGGCCCGGTGGCGGCCGTTCGGCGGGCTCGCGAGGCCGACCTGGGTGCTGCCGACGATGCGGTCCTCGTGACGCGCCACCAGCAGCCGGCGCGCGCCGCTCTGCAGGGCCGGCAGCCCGTCGCGCCAGAACGCCTCGGCCTCGGACAGGGCGAAGGGCAGCACGAAGCCGATGCTGGCCCCGTCGAGGACGCAGGCCCGGAGCAGGGCGGCGAGGTCGGGCAGGGCGGTCTCCGCTTCCGCGGGGGACAGGGTCTCGATCGATGTCATGACGGGGGGTCTCACGGCCGGCAGATCGCGATGAGGTAGCGGGCCTCCGGGCCCGGGCAGGAAAACCGCGAGGCGCCGGCGAGCTGGTAGCGCAGGCAATCCCCCGGCGAGAGGGCGTGGGCGACGCCGTCGAGGGTGAGGTCGAGGCGGCCCTCCAGCATCCAGAGGTGATGCTCGAGGCCGCCGACCGGCGGCGCCGCGTACGCGATGGTCGCCCCCTCCGGCAGGGTGCCGAGGACGAGTTCCGCCGCGAAGCCGCGCGCCGGCGGCGAGACGCCCCGGCGGCGAAAGCCCGTCTCCGGATCGACCCAGACGGCCTGGTCGTCGTGGCGCACCACCTGGCCCGGGTCGGCCTCGATCTCGGCGAGCAGCCGCGACATCGGCCGGCCGTAGACGGTGCAGAGCCGGCCGAGGAGGGAGGCGGTCGGGCTGGTCTCAGCCCGCTCCAGCCGCGACAGGGTCGCCCGGCTGATGCCGCTCGCGGCGGCGAGCGCGTCGAGGGACAGGCCGTGCTCCTGGCGCAACGAGGCGAGCCGGGCGGCGAGCCGCAGGTCGATGGCGGAGGCCGGGGAATCGGGCGCGAGAGCGTCTCTCATAATCGAGAAATTCTCTCACGTTCGATCGGCGGTCAAGCCCGGATGTCGGCTCCCCGTCGCAGCCCGTCCTCAGGGGCGCTAAGCCGTCGCGCCGGCCTCCTCGCCCCCTCCGCGTCATGCCGGCGGGGCCCGAACGGCCGGCCGTCCCTCGTTATGGAGACGCTGCCCGTCAGCGCTCCCGCCGCTTCACCGCGGCCCAGGCCGCCTCCATCGCGTCGAGGCCGGCCTCCGGCAGGGTGCGGCCGTCCTGCGTCACCTCCGCCTCCATCGCGGAGAAGCGGCGCTGGAATTTCAGGTTCGCCCGCCGCAGGGCCTCCTCCGGATCGACGCCCGCGTGGCGGGCGAGGTTGGCGACCGAGAACAGGAGGTCGCCGATCTCCTCGGCCACCGCCTCGGGGCCTTCCCCGGCGAGCGCCTGCGCCACCTCGTCGGTCTCCTCGCGCACCTTGGCGACGACTTGCCCCGCATCCGGCCAGTCGAAGCCGACGGCCGCCGCCTTGCGCGAGATCTTCTCCGCCCGGGCGAGGGCGGGCAGCGCCAGGGCCACGCCGGCGAGAGTCCCCTCCGCCGGCGGCCGGCCGGAGGCCGCGTCGCGCTCCGCCTTGGCGGCGCGCTCCTCGGCCTTGATCGTCGCCCATTGCGCGTTCACCGCCGCCTGATCGAGGCCGCGGACCTCGCCGAAGATGTGGGGGTGGCGGCGCACCATCTTGTCGGCGATGGCGGTGGCGACGTCGTCGAAGGCGAAGGTGCCGGCCTCCTCGGCGATGCGGGCCTGGAACACGACCTGGAACAGGAGGTCGCCGAGCTCGTCGCGCAGCTCCTCCGGGTCGCCGCCCTCGACCGCGTCGGCGACCTCGTAGGCCTCCTCGATCGTGTAGGGGACGATGCTGGCATGGGTCTGCGCCAGGTCCCAGGGACAGCCGCCCTCCGGGTCGCGCAAGGCGGCCATGATCCCGAGGAGCCGCGCGATCGGGGTGGTGCTCATGGTCCGGCCGGTTCCTGCGCGCCGCATCGGACGGCGCCCGACCCCGCTCATAGGCGCCGGAGCGGCCTCGGTGAAGCACCGCGACGGGCAGGGCAGGGGCCTGGAATTCCTCGCATATTCCATAAATTCCCTCACCGGCGGGATTGTATCCAATCGGCGCCGAAGGCGCGGCCGATCGTTCTTCATAACGAACCCTCTCTCGGGCCTATAGGTGACTTATCAGTCATGGATTCTCAGAGAGTCAGTTATGGGGATTATATGGAGGGGCGAATTTCGCTGACCCACCAGTGGCTTGCAGGGTGGTTGCGCATACGGCTCTGCGTGGATCGGCATCGGATTCTGCGTGGACGCGCATCGGATTCTGCGGGGATTCCGGGGGTTCGCGCATCGGATTCGGCGTGGATGCGCATCGGATTCGGCGTCGGGCCCCGCCCAACCCCTCGGAATCCGGCCGGTTTCGATCCGCCCTCGCGTATCGAACTCTGCGCGGGCCGCCGGCCCGCGACCCGCCCCCGTATCGAACTCTGCGCCGCTCCTGCACCGGGTCTCCACCGGCTCGGCCACCCTCCACCCACAGGGCTCGCCACAGGATTTGCCACAGGGCTCGCCCCGGATCGGCCACAGGCTTCGTCCCGCCCGGCCGACAGGGCCGTGCACAGGCGGCCCACAGGCCCGTCCGGGCGGGGAAGGGTGCGGACTCGTTCCGAACCCGATCCGGGCCTCCACGGGGCTCCCGGGCGCCCGGACGGGCCTGTCGCCGGCCTCGGGGCATGCCGGGGCCGGAATCCCCGCGGGATAACGGGGACGAGTGGTGGGAATCTTGGGATAACCCGCCCGGGGCTACGGAATCCCGGGAGCCGAATCGTGCATGAAGGTTTGGGACCAGACCGGCGGGAGCGCCGCGGCACCGGGCCAACGTCACCAGGCGACACCGGCAGGCATGAGCATCGAGGCCAAGATCGCGGCGATCCACGACGAGGACCTGCTGGCCGAGCTGGAAGCGGCCCGGGGCGGGTTCCTGTTCGCGGTCATCGTCGAGCACATCGCCCACCGCCAGGCCTTGCGCGACGCCGAGCGGGCCGAGGCCGGCCGGAAGCAGGAGACCCGCGCCGCGATGGGGCGCGACCAGCGCCGGCGCGACGCGGTGCGGATGGTGATCGAGGCCGAGCCCGTCACCCCGGACACGATCCAGCACATCCATTCCGTCCTGGCGCTCTGCGGGCTGCCGTACCGCGATCCCGGCGACGAGCGCGAATTCTTCCGGGAATACGGCCGCAACACGCTGAGCATCCTGGCCGGGCGGCTGAAGAACCCGGCCACCGGCCAGATGGAACTGCAAGGGCTCCCCTACGGCCCCAAGGCCCGGCTGGTGCTGCTGCACCTCTGCACCGAGGCGGTGCGCCAGCGCAGCCCCACGGTCGAGGTCGCCGACAGCCTGTCGGGCTTCATGCGCGAGATGGGCTTTGCCGTCACCGGCGGCGAGCGCGGCACGATCCGGCAGTTCAAGGAGCAACTGCACCGGCTCGCCGCCTGCACGATGCAGATCGGCCTGTGGGACGGGCAGTCGCGCTCCTCGACCATCACCATGCCGCCGTTCCGCCAGCTCGACCTGTGGCGCGTCGGCGGCCAGGACGGCATCGCCTGGTCGAAGACGGTGCAGTTCCACCAGGATTTCTACGACAACCTGGTCCAGCACGCCCTGCCGGTCGACATCCGGGCCGCCCGCGCCTTCTCGGGCTCGGCGCGCAAGCTCGACCTCTTGTTCTGGATCGGCTACCGGCTGCGCAGCCTGCAGCGGCCGCTGCGCCTGAGCTGGGACACGGTCCACAAGCAGTTCGGCGCCGACAACGCCTCCCTCAGGAGCTTCCGCCAGGCCTTCAAGGCCGACGTGGCCCACGTCAAGGAGGTGTTTCCGAAGCTGCCGATCAGCCTCGACGAGGCCGGCCTGCAGCTGATGCCGACCGATCCCGGCTCCCTCCTGGTCCCGCCGAAAGCCACGCGCCGCAAGGCCGCCGGGGCAGGGGCGGCCTGAGGGCGCTCCCGCTTCGACGCGCCGCCCCGGGCTCCCGAGCCGCGAGGGACCGGAAGGCAAAGCGGATACGCCGCCCGTGCTCCCGCCGGTCTCGTCGTCCGCCCCGGACCCCGGGCCTCGCCATGCGGCAGGGTCGGGGTGCTGCGCAAGGGGTGGGCACCGCCTGATCGCGAAGCCTCTCCGCCCACGGTCCACGACACGGCTTTCTGGCCGCGGCGGCACCGCCTCCCATCCTCTCATCTCAGGATGAGGTGAGAGGATGGGATATCCCATAAATTCTACCAGATTTACCGAGTACAACCCGCTCAAACAGGCTCTCAGGATGAGGGTGCAGAGGGGAACAGCCTGACGATCACGAGGCTTTGCGCCAGTGTCGTGGACCGTGCTCTCCGCCCTTTCCCGGGTCTCATTCGGCTCTTCGCTGCTCTCGTGCGGGACAGGGGCGGGGCCTCGGAGAGGGTCGTCCGCTCGGTCGATACGCTCATTCGCGACTGTCGCGTCACGGACCGCCATGCCATCCCGCGACAACGGAATGCGGGACAGCGAAACCCTTGCGAGAATATGGAATGTTTCGAATTCTTTCCACGTAATGAGGCGAGGTCGGGACCGATCCCACCGAGACGGGGAGGCACAGGCCCGTCGCCGCCCATCGACCGTGGAACGCAGGCAGGATGAGCGACACAGGGCTTGCGCCCGGGTGGAATATTCTTATTCTCGATCATCCTGAGGGCCTTCGGCTCCGACCAGGAATATGGAATATTCCAAGGGGGTATCATGTTCCTGTCGGAAGCGGAGACGGAGGCCCGGCTGGACGAGCTGCGGCGTCAGCGCGCCGCCCTCGACCGGGCCATCGCCGAGTACGAACTCTACCTCGATCTCGGCCGCCGGCTCGCCCGGCCGGGCGCCGCGGAACCGGTCCGTCCCGCGCCCGCTCCGGCACGGGCCCCGGGCCCGGATCCCTCTCCGCGTTCCGCGCCGGCCCCCACCCAGGCGCCCGATCCCGCACCCGTCCGGCCCGCTCCTGCCCAGCCCGGTCCCGCCTCGCAGGCCGAATCCGAGCCCCCGGGCGCCGCCTCGCGCCGGGAGGGCCGCCGGCTGATCGAGGCGGCCGAAGAGATCCTGGCCGGGGCCGGGCGGCCGATGCACGCCGCCGAGATCTGGGAGCAGCTCGCCGCCCGCGGCCTGACCCTGCCGGGCCACGACCCGGTCGCCGCCCTCAACACCCGGCTGTGGAAGCGCACCCAGGGAAGCGGCAGCGTCTTCCGCCGCCTCGGCGACGCGGTCTACGGCCTCGCCTCCTGACGCGCCCCGCATCGATGCCGCCATCCGCATCGCCGGGCCTTCGTCGATGCGGCCGGCGCATCGACCCATTCAGCCTTTGACTTGGACCTGCCGCGCGCCGCGCCCCTAGTGTCCCGTCCCGGAACGCCCCTGCCCGAATGCGGGGCGCGAACAAGACGCCGTCGGCCCCCTCGCGGGCCCCCGGGAGGAGATCCCATGAGCGCAATCACGAGCGCAGCCACCGGCCTTTCGGCCGCGAAGCGGAGCCGCATCCGCCTCGTCATCCTGGCGATGCTGTTTGCCGCCACCGCCATCAACTACGCCGACCGGGCGACCATCGCCATCGCCGGACCGGCCATGGCCAAGGAGCTCGGCCTCGACGCCGTGACCATGGGCTACGTGTTCTCGGCCTTCGCCTGGTCCTACGTGCTGGCCCAGCTTCCCGGCGGCTGGCTGCTCGACCGCTACGGCGTGAAATGGGTCTACGCCGCGGCGATCTTCCTGTGGTCGGCCTTCACGCTGATGCAGGGCGCCGTCGGCTTCTTCTCCGGCTTTACCGCCGTCGCGGTGCTGTTCTCGCTTCGCCTCGCGGTCGGCCTCGCCGAGGCGCCGGTCTTCCCGGCCAATGCCCGCATCACCGCGGCCTGGTTCCCGGCGAACGAGCGCGGCATGGCCTCGGCCTTCTTCAACTCGGCCCAGTACTTCGCCACCGTGCTGTTCGCGCCGCTGATGGGTTGGATCGTCCACACGCTCGGCTGGCACCACGTCTTCACGGTGATGGGGGCGCTCGGCATCGCCTTCGCGCTGCTCTGGACCCAGGTGGTGCACGGGCCGCGCGAGCATCCCGGCATCAACCCGGCCGAGCGCGACTACCTCGAGGCCGGCGGCGCCATGATGGACATGGACGGGCGCCGCGCGGAGACCGCGACCCGGGCCGGCCGCACCCTGCGCCAGCTCCTCTCCGAGCGGATGCTGCTCGGGATCTATGTCGGGCAGTACTGCATCAACACGCTGACCTACTTCTTCCTCACCTGGTTCCCGGTCTACCTGGTGAAGGAGCGCGGCCTGTCGATCCTGCAGGCGGGCTTCGCCGCGACGCTGCCGGCCCTGTGCGGGTTCCTCGGCGGCATCCTCGGCGGCGTGATCTCGGACCAGCTCCTGCGCCGCGGCTACTCGCTCACCGCCGCCCGCAAGATCCCGATCGTGTCGGGCATGCTGCTCTCGATGGCGATCATCGGCTGCAACTACGTCCAGGCGGACGCCCTGGTGGTCGGCCTGATGGCGCTCGCCTTCTTCGGCAAGGGCATCGGCGCGCTCGGCTGGGCGGTGGTCTCGGACACCTCGCCGAAGGAATCGGGGGGCCTGAGCGGCGGGCTGTTCAACACCTTCGGCAACCTCGCGGGCATCACCACGCCGATCGTCATCGGCTACATCGTGCAGCAGACCGGCTCGTTCAACGGCGCCCTGGTCTTCGTCGGCCTCAACGCCCTGGTGGCGGGCCTGTGCTACCTCGTGGTGGTCGGCGAGATCCGCCGGGTCGACTTGCGGCCGTGAGGCACCGATGGGGGTGATCCGCCTCCTCGCCGGCCTCGTCCTCGCCCTCGCGGTCCTCCGCGGGGGCGTCGCCCTGTGGGGGAGCGCCCGCGGGGCCTCGGCAAAACCATACGGGATCCTGATGCCGGGGCCGGTCCGTCCGCCTCGATCCTTCACGGCGTCCGGGACACCTTGAGGGTGCGGCCGCGGGACGGCCGCGCGAACCCGATCCCCCCGATGCCCCGACCCCTGATCGACGCCACCGCGAACGTCGCCGCCCCCGCCCGTCTGCCGCTCGCCTTCCTGGTCGGCCGGAGCGCCGAGGGCCACTGGCTCGCGGTCGAGACCCACGGCCTCGGCGGCGGCATCTTCCGCAGCCGCCGCGACGCGCTGCATTACGCCGCCGCCGAGACCGGCCGCCGGCCCGACGCGGTGCGCCTCGCCGACACCACCCTGGCCCTCGTCCCGTGACACCCGCACCCAGGCTCGGCGGCGCCCTCACCGCCCTCGTCACGCCGTTCGCGGCGGGCGGGACCCGGCTCGACGAGCGGGCGCTCGGCGACCTCGTCGCCTGGCAGGTCGCGCAGGGCACGGAGGGGCTGGTGGTCGGCGGCGCCACCGGCGAGGGGCCGACCCTGACGGAGGCCGAGCGCGGCCTCGCCCTGCGCGTCGTCCTCGAGGCGGCGCGGGGCCGGGTGCCGGTGATCGCCGCCACCGGCGGCCCCTGCACCCGCACCGCCATCGCCCGGACCCGGGCGGCGGCCGAGGCCGGGGCCGCCGCCGCGCTCTCGGTCACGCCCTACTACAACCGCCCGACGCAGGAGGGCCTCGTCCGGCACTACGCGGCGATCGCCGCCGCGGTCGACCTGCCGCTCCTCGTCCACGTCGCGCCGGCCCGCACCGGGATCGACTGCCTCCCCGACACCCTGGCGCGCCTCGCCGCCCTGCCGGGGATCGCGGGATTCGTCGATGGGACGGGAGACCTCGCCCGGCCGCCGACCGTCGGGCGGGCCGCCGGCCCGGACCTCCTCCGGCTCTCCGGGGACGACGCCACCGCCGCCGCCCACGCGATGCTGGGCGGGCAGGGCTGCGTCTCGGCGGTCGCCAACCTGGTGCCGGGGGCCTGCGCCGCCCTGCAGCGCGCCGCCCGGGCCGGCGACTTTGCCCGCGCCCGGGCGCTCCAGGCCGGGCTGATGCCGCTGATCGCCGCCCTGTCGCGTGAGACCGATCCGGGCCCGGTCAAGCTCGCCCTCGCGCTCCTGCGGCCGGGCCTCGCCCCCGACCTGCGCCTGCCCCTGGTGCGGCCGCGGCCGGAGACGGAGGCCGCGCTGGCCGCGGCGCTGGCGGTCCTCGATCCCGTCGCGGCCGCGGCGTGATCGGAGCGGCTGTCCGCGTCCTCGCCCGGCCGCTCGCCGCGTTGCGTCGGCACGGCGACGGTCGATCCTGGGCCCGGTCCCCTCGCGGGGCCGGCGGCTCCGCTCGCGGCCGGACCGGCGCTCAGCCCCCTTGCGCCTCGTGCGTCTCGCGCACGAAGGCGGCGCGCGCCTTCGCGTCGGGCGCGACGCCCCTCGCGCCGCACCAGGCGAGGAAGGCCTCCGGCTCGATCCGGATGCGAGCGACCGCGACCCCGCTGCGCGAGACCTCGCGCTCGACCTGGACCGCCGACATCTGCCAGGTCGCGTAGCTCTCGGGCAGGCCGGAATCCGCCATCGCCTCCCGGACCCGCGAATAGTCGCCCGGCTCGTACCAGGCGATGCCGACGCTTCGTGGACGATCCATGCCAACCTCTCCCGTCGGGCGCCGCGCCGCCAGTGTCGCCGCGCCGGGGTCCCGCGCAACAGAAAAAAGGCCGCCCTTGCGAGGCGGCCCGAAGTCTAGGGAGGAAACGCCCAAAGAGGGCTGCACCGCCGCGACGCCATCGCTGCGGTGCACAAACCCTCTCCCATGTTGCAGCGCACACAGCAACCGGAGGCCCCGCACGACGGCCATGCTTGCCGAGCATGGCGGCGGGGGCGACGGCCCGCCGCGGCGGCAAACCGCCCCTTGCCCCCCGCCGGTGACCTGTTAGACGACACGTCTCCCTCGTGGACGTATCCTGTGGCGCTCCGGCTCCGCCGACAGGCTGGACCGTGAGGGAGCTCGTGACGACGAGTTGGCGGTGGACCAGTTCTCCCCGCCAGCCTGTGAGGCTCAGTGGGCCGGGTGGTTGCGGGAGGGTCGGCGCAGCGGGGAACAGGAACCGCGTCGCCGGCTGATGGCCCACACATTCGCCCGTGCCCCGGCCCGGGATATCGCCCGGGTAGAGCGCCGCGGCGCCACTTCAAGAATTCCGCAAACAGCCACGCTTCGCTAACCATGCGCCCGGTTCGCCGAGGGGTTCGCATGGGAGCACGCATGAGAACGGCAGCGAGAGCCGACCGGTCCGTGGGCGGATTGTCGGGCGGGGAGCCCCGCCTCTCCGGCCGGTCCCGCGAGACGCGCCGCGGCCGGGAACGGGGCCGGGAACAGGGCGAGGGACACGGCGCGGCGCGGCCCGTGGGGGAGATCTGGTCCGCGCAGGACCGCCGCGGCCTGACCGCGCGCGAGCTGATCCGCCTCGCCCAGGCGGTGCGGCTGCGCCCCGGGCGCGAGTGAGCGGCCGCCCGACCCGGACGAGGGACGAGGGGCCCCGCTGCGGCGGGGCCTTCTTCGTCAGGGGAGGCTTCGTCCGGCGCCCGAAGGAGGGACCGGGGCGAAGATCGCGATGGGCTGCTTGCGGCCGGCGAGGGGCTCGCGGCCGACCTCCCGCCAGGCGGCGGGATCCGACGAGCCGGCGACGGCGGCTTCCGAGGCGAGCACGACCGCGCCGTAGCGCTTGGTCGCCTGTTCGAGGCGCGAGGCGACGTTGACCGCGTCGCCGAGCACCGTGAACTCCATCCGCTCCTCGTCGCCGACGATGCCGCAGAAGACCTCGCCGACATGGATGCCGATGCCGATCCGGACCGCGTGGGGCAGCTCCCGGCTCTCGTTCCAGGCCTCGACGATGCCGGTGAGGTCCTGCGCGAAGGCGAGCGCCCGGGCCGCGTCGTCGCCGCCCTCGTCGGGCACGCCGAACAGGATCAGCGCGCCGTCGCCGATGAACTTGTCGACGAAGCCGTGATGCCGGCGCACGCAGGCGAGGATGCGGGTCCGGAAGGCGGTGAAGAACCGCGACAGGCCTTCCGGATCCATGCCCTCGGCCATCCCGGTCGAATCGCGGATGTCCACGAAGGCGATCACCGCCCGCTGGCGGCGGCCGCGGCGCAGCGCGGCGTCGCCCGCCGCCAGCCGGGGCGCGATCTCGGCCGGCAGGAAGCGCGACAGGCTGGCGCGCCCGACCGCGTCCCGGACCGCCGAGGCGAGGAGCCGCCGCGAGCGCACGATGCCGAAGGCCGTGGCGGCGCCGGCGAGCAGCAGCAGCGTCAGCCGCATCGCGTTGACGGGCATCGAGAACGCCTGCGTCCAGGCCGGCATGCCGGCGGCGGCCGGATCCGGCACCAGGGGGTGCTCGAGCCCGGCCGCGATCCCGACGAGGCCGAGGGCGAGGAGCGCGATCGCCGAGAGCTGGACCTTCACGTCGTAGCGCAGCGCGCCCACCGCCAGGACCAGGGGGATCGCCCACGCGATCGGGGCGGAGGGCACGGCGTTGCCGGGCAGGCCGCGCTCGCCGAGCGCCAGGACCGTGATGGCCAGCACCAGCCCGACATCCAGGACCATGAACAGGTAGGCGTAGCCGTGATGCCAGCGCTGCGGCACCGCGAGCGCGAGGCTGGCGGCGCCGACGAGGAGGAAGCCGAGGGCGGCGATCCAGGCGTTGCGCTGGAACAGCGCCAGCGACGCGCCGACCGCCCCGTCCAGCACGTGGCCGGCGGCGATCACCGTGACGAAGACGCAGGCCCCGATCCCCACCCGCAGCCAGCCGATCAGCCGCTCGGCCGCGACCTCGTGGCGGCGCATCAGCCCGGCGACGAGGTCGCCCGCGAGCGGGGCGGAGAGCGGATGGGCGAAGGGATCGGCGAGACGGTCCGCCGTGCCGCCGCCCGGCGCCACCCCGCGGGGCGGATGCTGCTGCGCGCGCAGTCCTGGCTGCATGCCGGCCTCCTGACGCCCCGGGCGAGAGGGGAGAAAGGCCTGATTAGAGCATGGTCGCGACCGCCATGCTACTGTGGCTGAACTGGTCTCGCCCGGCTGTCAGCTTTTCCCGGAGCTGGCAGCCACGTCGTGGACGGGCCGGCAAGCAGGAGATGGCCTTGCCGGCCGCCCGCGTCAGGCCGGCTCGTCGCGCAGCAGGTGGTAGAGCAGGATGGCCGCCGCCGTGGCGGTGCCGATCCCGCCGAGCTTGAAGCTGCCCAGGGAGACCGTGAAGTCGCCGGCGCCGAGCACGAGCGCCGTGCCGACGGTGAGCAGGACCCGGGTGCGCGAGAAATCGACCCGGTTCTCGACGAAGATCCGCCCCGCCGCGGCGGTGATCAGCCCGAACACCACCACCGACAGGCCGCCGATCACCGGGCCGGGGATCACCAGGATCGCGGCGCCGAATTTCGGCGACAGCCCGAACAGGATCGCGACGACGCCCGCGAAGGCGAAGACCAGGGTCGAGTAGATCCGGGTCACCGCCATCACGCCCATGTTCTCGGCGTAGGTCGTCACGCCGGTGCCGCCGAAGAACCCCGACAGCATCGTGGCGAGCCCGTCGCCGAGGAACGCCCGGCCGAGCCAGGGGTCGAGGTTGCGCCCGGTCATCGCCCCGATCGCCTTCACGTGGCCGAGATTCTCGGCGACCAGCACCAGGGCGACGGGGGCGATCAGCCAGATCGCGGAGGGCTCGAAGACCGGCGTCGCGAAGTGCGGCCAGCCGAACCACGGCGCGTCGGCGATCCGCCCGACATCGAGGGGCTTGGCGAGCCCGAGCCCGTTCGCCAGCACGCCGTAGAGCAGGGTGGCGGCCAAGGCCCCGATGAGGAGCGGCAGGCGCCGCGCGGCGCCCGGCAGGTACGAGGCGGCAAGCCCGACCGCCAGCACCGTGAACAGCCCGATCCCGACATCGAGGCCGGAGCCCGAGATGCCCTTCACGCCGATCGGCGCGAGGTTGAGGCCGATCGCCCCGACGATCGCCCCGGTGACGGCGGGCGGCATCAGCCGGCCGATCCAGGCGTCACCCGCCCGCATCACGGCGAGACCGATCAGGGCGTAGACCGCGCCCGCCGCCACGATGCCCCCGAGGGCGACCGGCAGGTTCGGGTTCGGGCCGCTCCCCGCATAGCCGGTGGCGGCGATCACCACGGCGATGAAGGCGAAGCTCGAGCCGAGGTAGCTCGGCACCCGCCCGCCGACCACGACGAAGAACAGCAGCGTCGCGAGCCCTGAGAACAGGATCGCGAGGTTGGGGTCGAAGCCCATCAGCAGGGGCGCGAGCGCGGTGGAGCCGAACATCGCCACCACGTGCTGGAGCGCCAGCACCACGGCCTGCGCGAGCGGCGGGCGCTCGTCCGGCAGCACCACCGCCCCCCGGGCGAGCCGCCAGCGGGGAAAGCCCCGCTCCTCGCTTCGTTCCGCCGGTTCCATCGTGTCTCCCCCATGATCCCGCGTGTCCCGGGAGGGCCTTAGAGGATCGGATGCGGGTCCGGGAATAGGAGAGGCTCGCGGATCGTGGCCGGGCTTGCGCCGGCGGGCGATCTCGTCCCAAGGATCCGGCACCAAAGATCCGCCTCGAGGCCGGGAGCGACCGCGATGACCCCTTCGGACGAGACCGCCGCCCTCACCGTCATGATCTCGGGCGGCTTCGCGCTCGCCTACCGGGCGGTGCTGCCGGATTTCGAGCGGGCGACCGGGCTGACGGTCCGGACCCTGTCCGGCGCCTCGCAGGGGCAGGGGCCGCGGACCATCCGGCACCAGCTCGCGCACGGCGCGCGCGTCGACGTGGTGATCCTCTCGAACGAGGGCCTGCACGAGCTGACGCAGGACGGCCGGATCGCCGAAGGGTCGGCGGTGGAGCTCGCCACCGCGCCGCTCGCCGCCGCGGTGCGGACGGGCGCGCCGAGGCCCCCGATCGACACCGTCGCTTCGCTCGCCCGCACCCTGGCGCAGGCCCGCCACGTCGTGATGCCGGGCAGCACCAGCGGCCTGTTCATCCGGGACAGCGTGTTTCCGCGGCTCGGCCTCGCCGGGGCGGTGCGGGTGACGATGCTGCCCCGCGGCACCGACTCCGCCGCCGCCCTGGCGGCGGGCGAGGCCGACCTCGCCCTCGGGCCAGTGAGCGAGCTCGTCGATGTGCCGGGGATCGACGTGGTCGGGCCGCTGCCCGACGAGGTCCAGCTGGTCCAGACCTTCACGGCGGCGATCGTCGCGGGCTCGGGCGCGGTCGAGCCGGCGCGGGCGCTGATCGCCCATCTCGTCTCGGCCGAGGCCGCGGCGGCGATCCGGCGGACGGGCATGGAACCCGTACGGACGTGAAGGGACCGCGCTCGCGCGCGGCCCCGATTCGGTTCTCGTTGGGATCAGGCCGAAGGAATTCGGGCCGAAGGGATCAGGCGAGAGCCGCGCCCCACTTCGCCGCGTCCGGTGCCTTCTCCTTGTAGACGGTACCGGACGCGTCGACGTGGAGCTCGGTCCAGGCCCCGTCGCCCCGGCGCGCCAGCACCTCGACGTGCTTCGGCTTGCTGCGCGGCTCGCCCGTCGGCGTCCAGCCCGCCGCCGTCACGGCGGCGAGGGCGGCCAAGGGATCCACGAGGGGATCGACGCGCGCGTCCGGGTGGGGCTTCCTGCCCGGATGATGCGGCTTCTTGTGGTGGATCTCGACCGGGTCCCGCCCCGGGGCGGCGATCCGCGCGACCTTGATCTCGGAGGGGCGGCGCTCGCCCTCCAGGGTCACGTGCAGGCCGGCGGCGAGGGGGAAGGCCTCCGCGCCCTTCGGCCCGAGATCGGCGAGGTGGACCGCGCCGTCCGCCTCCAGGGTGAAGCGGTGCGCGAAGACGTGCTGGATCGTGCCCGAGAGGGCGGTGGTGTCGTGGTGCGGCATGATCTTCTCCGAAGAGCGCCCAACCGCAGGCGCGACCGGCAGGTGGCGGGGATGTGCGCCGGATTCAAGGCCCTGCCGCAAGGTTCGCCGCAAGGCTCCCCTCGCGTCGCCCTCGGCGTCCTCCCGCCGGATCGTCACGCGGCGCGGGATGTCTGACGGCGGATGTCGCGCGGGCCGAGCGACGGGAACCGAAGAACCGTCACGTCGTCTCGGATGCCAGGACGTGCGCCACGATCGCGTTGGCGTGTCCGTGGCCCATCCCGTGGTCGGCCTTCAGCATCGCGACCAGTTCCATGTGCCTGGCCGGGAGCCTCGCACGGACGAGCTGCTGCCACTCGCTCACGGGCCGACCGTACGTCTTCTCGATCGACGGGAAATACGAAGCCGGTCCCTTGGTCGATTCATCGGGCACTGCGCGACATGCTCCGGGCGGTGACGGCTGGCGGCAGTCTGAACGGGGATCCCCCGAACCGCAACGGTCCTCTGCACGGCGCCTGGGCGCGCCGAGGCCTGCGCGCGGCCGGCGGTCGATGCGCGCCCCGTCGGGCCGCCCGGGTCCCGGCTCAGGCCTCGCCGCAGGCGCAGTCGCGCCCGTAGCCGAAGGCCTGCCGCAGGGCGAGGCGCCCGCCGGGCGTCACCGCGACGGCGCGGCTGCCCTCGATCCGGCGCAGCCAGTCCCGGTCGAGGCAGGTCGCGAGCAGCGCCGCCCCGAGGGCGCCGGCGATGTGGGGCCGGCGCTCGCTCCAGTCGAGGCAGGGGCGGCAGAACACCCGCCGGCGGGACGGACCGGCCTGCGCGGCCGCGAGGTCGACCCCGAGGCCGCGCAGGAAATCCTCGCCCGCCGGGGTGAGGGCGCCGCCATCGGCCCCGAGCTCGACCGCGCCCCGCGCCACGAGGGCGTCCGTCATCGCGACGGCGAGGCGGCCGGCGAGGTGGTCGTAGCAGGTGCGGGCCTCGCGCAACCCGGCGTCCCGGGGTCCGCGCAGCGACGGCGACCGGACCGCGTCCGCGGGCGGGCCGGCCGCCACCGCCATCACACCCTCCAGCATCCGCGCCACCGCCGGGGAGGCGAGGCGGTGATAGCGGTGGCGTCCCTGGCGCGCGACCGCGAGGAGGCCGGCCTCGGTCAGCTGCGCGAGATGGCCGCTCGCGGTCTGCGGGGTCACGCCGGCGGCGCGGGCGAGCTCCGCCGCGGTGAGCGCCCGGCCGTCCATCAGCACGGCCAGCATGCCGGCGCGGGCCGGGTCGCCCACCAGGGCGGCGGTGCGGGCCAGCGCGGTGACGGTCACCATGGGGCTCTCCTCTTTTTCCGCCGGCGATCATAGGCCGGGGCGGCGCCCGACGCTTCGGCCGGGGCCGAAGCATGAGGCGTGACGCTTCGGCCGGGGCCGAAGCATGAGGCGTGACGCTTCGGCCCCGGCCGAAGCATGAGGCGTGACGCTTCGGCCGGGGCCGAAGCATGAGGCGTGACGCTTCGGCCGGGGCCGAAATCTGAGCTGTGACGCTTCGGCCGGGGCCGAAGCACGGCGCCCGGAGCCCGGGCGAGGGTGGCCCGTCCGCAACCGGGAAGAGCCTACGCCATGCTGCCGCTGATTCGCCGCCTCCTCGCCTTTCGCCGCCCGCCCGCGCCCGGGAGCGGCCCGCCCGGGGAGGGCGCGTGGGCGCGAAAGCTGCGGCAGGTCCGCGACCGCACCAGATTGGCCGGCCTCGACGACAGGTTGCTGCGCGACATGGGCCTGCGCCGCGAGGCCTCCGCGGCGGGCTTCGACTTCGTGCCCCTGTCCTGCGCCGATCCGGCCGGAGCGGGACGACCCGCTCCATCACCGCAGGACTGTCGCGGGCCGGACGAAACCGGGCGCGCGGCCCCGTCGCCGCACCGCCGCGCTGCCGTCGACTGGCCATGATCGCGCCGTGATCGTGCCGTCCTGTCGCGGCCGGTGGCGCGACGCTTCGGCGGCGCGCCGGCGGTGTTTCCCGTTTGCACCACGCCGCCCCTATCTTATTGCCACGCTCGCGGATTGGTTTACGAACCGTATCCGTGCCCCGTCTTCGCCACATTCCGCCCCAAGCTTGACCTCGAGCGCGGCCGTTCCGGCCGGGCCCGGCCAATGCAACGAGAGGGGCCTGCATGACGCGGAACCGGACTTTCCCCATCACCGCCGCCCTCGCGGTTCTCGCCACGGCGCCCCAGCTCGGCGCCTGCGGAATGTTGCCGGCCGGGGTCGACACGACGGGAAGCCTTCCGGACCGCAAGCAGCTCGCCGCCGTCACCAGCGCCGACCGGGACTGCCTCGCCCGGGCGATGTACTTCGAGTCCAACCGCTCGAGCGAGGAGGGCCTGCTCGCGGTCGGCACCGTGGTGATGAACCGGCTCGAGGCGCCGGCCTACCCGAACTCGATCTGCGGCGTGGTCGGCCAGAAGCGCCAGTTCGCCGCCGGCGTGCTGCACAAGCCGATGCGCGACCGCGAGCGCGAGAAGGCCGTGCAGGTCGCCGACGCGATCCTGGCCGGCGAGCGCCACGAGAAGGTCGGCGGCGCGATGTTCTTCCACACCGCCGGCTACACCTTCTCCTACCGCAACATGCACTACGTCGCGCTCGCCGGCGGCAACGCCTTCTACGAGAAGCGCCCGTGGTACGACCGCGAGGGAACGATCGCGCGCCGGGCGCCGTCCGCCGCGACCCAGCTCGCTCAAGTCCAGTCCGGCTCGGCTGGAGCCGCCCGCTGGACCTCGCACCCGGTCCGGGTCGCGCGCAGCACCCAGCAGACCCCGCTCGCCGAGCTCGGCCCGGCCCGCAACGTCTGCCGCGTCGCCGCCGCCGAGACCGGCCGCAGCCCGGGCTGATCCTCACGCCAGCCGGTCGAGCCGCAGGCGGTGCCGGGCATCGGTGAGCCGGCGCGACGCGGCGAGGACCGCACCCGTCACCCCGAGGCCGCTCGCCCCCGCGAGCAGGAACAGGATCAGGATCTGCGACGAGGCCGCCCCTTGCGGGTCCTGCCCGGCGAGGATCTGGCCGGTCATCATCCCCGGCAGGGTGATCAGCCCCGCCGCCGCCATCTGGTTGAGCACCGGGATCAGCCCGGCCCGGATCGCGCTGCGGACGAGCGGCGCCAGCGCCTCGTCCCGCGTGGCGCCGAGCGCGAGCCGCGCCTCGATGCCCCCGCGCTCCCGCCGCACCGCGGAGGTGAAGCCGTTGAGCCCGATCGCGACCCCGCTCATCACCGAGCCGAGCACGATGCCGGCGAGCGGGATCAGCGCGTGCGGGTCCCACCACGGATGCGGGCGCAACGCCGCGAGGCCGACCGCGACGGCGAGGACGGTCGCCCCCGCGGTGACGAGGCCGCCGAGCGCGTAAGCCCACGCCCCCCGCAAGGGCCGCTCCTGCCGGGCGCCGATCTCGTAGGCGGCGGCGAGCGCCATCACGCAGACCACCCCGACCACCGGCCCCGGCGCCCCGAGGCCGAACACCGTGCGCAAGGCGAGCCCGACCAGGGTGAGCTGCACCATCAGCCGGATTGCCGCCACCAGCATGGTGCGGGCGAGCCCCAAGCCCAGCATCGCCGACAGGCCGGCATTGGCGAGGACGAAGCCCGCCCCGAGGGCGAGATCGAGCGGGCCGGGCGACGAGATCATGGGAACCGTGTCACGCGGGACGCCCGCCCGCCACCGCGAGCCGGCGCGAGGCGAGGCGCGCCACCTGGGCGGGGTCGTGCGAGACCAGGAGCACGATCAGCCCGGCGGCGCGGCGCCCCGCGATCACCGCCTCGGCGCCGCGCACGCTGTCGGGATCGAGGGAGGCGGTCGGCTCGTCGAGGAGCAGCACCCGCGGCCCGCCGGCGAGCGCGCGCAGGAGCGCGAGGCGCTGGCGCTCGCCGGTGGAGAGCCGCGCCACCGGCCAGCCGAACACCTCCGGTGGCAGAAGCAAGGCCTCCCGCTCGGGGGCGAGGCGGGAGGGGGCGTCGGCGGGGAAGTGCTCGGCCACGCCCTCGGCCCACCAGCCGGGCTCCGCGGCGAGATAGGTCACGCACCGGCGCCAGAGCGGGGCTGCCATCGCCTCCCGGTCGGTCCCGTCGAGGCTGACCCGGCCCTCGGACGGGTCGAGGTCGGCGATCATGCGCAGGAAGACGCTCTTGCCCGCCCCCGACGGTCCGGTGACCGCGCAGGCCTCGCCGGGCGCCAGCGCGAGGTCGAAGGGGCCGAAGCGGCCGCGGCGGAGGGATTCGATGCGGAGCATGGGGGCGGCGCCGGATTCCACCCGGTGTGCGGGAGGCGCGGGCGGAACGCAACGGCCGTGCTGCGGTTCTCACTCCCACGGATGATGCGGGAGGATGCGACGTGGCTGCAGCAGCGGGAACGGCGCGGGACGCCGGAACGGGCGTGGTCCGCAGCGACGTGCCGGCCCGGATGGACCGGCTGCCGTGGAGCCGCTTCCACCTGCTCCTCGTCGTCGCGCTCGGCATCACCTGGGTGCTCGACGGGCTCGAGGTCACGATCGTCGGGGCGATCGGCCCGGTGCTGCAGGACCAAAGGGCGCTCGGCCTCACCCTCCAGCAGATCGGCGCCTCGGCCTCGTTCTACGTCGTCGGCGCCGTCGTCGGCGCCCTGGTCTTCGGCTGGCTCACCGACCGGTTCGGGCGCCGCCTCGTCTTCTACGCCACGCTGATGATCTACGTCGGCGGCGTCATCGCCAGCGCGCTCGCCTGGGACTTCTGGAGCTTCGCGCTGTTTCGCCTCGTCACTGGCCTCGGCATCGGCGGCGAGTACGCGGCGATCAACTCGGCGATCGACGAGCTGATCCCGGCCAAGTACCGCGGCCGGGTCGACCTCATCGTCAACGGCAGCTTCTGGCTCGGCGCCGCGGCCGGCGCGGGGGCCTCGCTGCTCCTCCTCGATCCCGATTTCCTCGACCCGGATTTCGGCTGGCGGCTCGGCTTCGGCATCGGCGGCGTGCTCGGCCTCGGCATCCTGTTCCTGCGCCGCTACGTGCCCGAGAGCCCGCGCTGGCTCGTCACCCACGGCCGCGAGGACGAGGCCGAGCGCACGGTGGCGGAGATCGAGCGCACGGTCGAGGCCGAGACGGGCCGGAAGCTCCCGAAGGCCGAGGGCATCCTCGAGGTGCACCCGAGGAAGAGCTTCGGCTTCGGCGAGATTTTTACGTCGATGGTGCACAAGCACCGCGGCCGCAGCATCCTCGCCCTGGTGCTGATGATCGCCCAGGCGTTCCTGTTCAACGCGGTGTTCTTCACCTACGGGCTGGTGCTCGCGAAGTTCTACGGCGTGCCGGAGAACAAGGCCGGCGTGTTCCTGGTGCCGCTCGCCGTCGGCAACTTCCTGGGCCCGCTGCTCCTCGGCCACTTCTTCGACACGATCGGCCGGCGCCGGATGATCGCCGGCACCTTCGCGCTCAGTGGCGTGCTGCTGATGGCGACGGCGGTAGTGTTCGGTCTCGACCTGTTCACCGCCTGGACCCAGACCTTCGCCTGGATCGCGATCTTCTTCGTCGCCTCGGCGGCGGCGAGTTCCGCCTACCTCACGGCGAGCGAGATCTTCCCGCTCGAGACCCGGGCGCTCGCCATCGCGGTGTTCTACGCGCTCGGCACCGGCGCCGGCGGCGTGATGGCGCCGTGGCTGTTCACCCACCTGATCGAATCCGGCCAGCACTGGGCGCTCGCCGGGGGCTATGCGGGGGCGGCCCTGCTGCTCGTGATCGCCGCGGTGACGGAGTGGCGGCTCGGGGTCGACGCGGAGGGCAAGTCGCTGGAGAGCATCGCCGATCCGCTGTCGAAGGCGGGGTGAGGGGACTGCCCGCGCGGGCGATCGTCCCGGGCAGGCGTCAGTGCAGGGCCGCCGGCCGCTCCGCCCCGGCCGGCGGAACCGCCTCGTCGAGGAGCGCCGCGCGGATGCGGGCGAGGCGGGCCTCCGCCGCCTCGCGGCCGGCCTCCGCCGCGACGGCGGCCTGGCGGGCGGCCTTCGTCTCGGCCGTCGCCTCGGCCAGGCGCTCCTCCAGCCGGCGCAGCGTCGCCCGCTCGGCCGACAGCTTGACCTCGGCCGCGCCGGCCCGGGCCTGCGCCTCGGCGGCGGAGTTCTCGGCCTCGGCGGCGGCCTGCTCGGCCTCGGCGGCGGCGTTCTCGGCCTCGGCGGCGGCCTGGCGTGCCTCGGCGGCAGCCTGGCGCGCCTCGGCCGCCTCGGCGGCGGCGGCCCGCAGGGCCTCCTCGACCCGGCCGAGCAGGGCGCCGACCTCGCGGCCGAGCCGGTCGGCCCGGGCCTCGGCCGCGACGGCGCGGGCGGTCGAGGCGCGCACCGTCTCGGTCGCGCGCTGCAGCAGGGTCAGGATGGTGCCGGTGTCGATCGGGGCGGTCATCGGGTCCGTATCGTCGGGGCCCGGAGCCGGGCGGCGATTCCCCCAGAGGGGGCGATCTCTCAAGGGGGACCTGCCGGCCCGCCGCGGTCAAGCGCCATCGCGCAGCTTGCCCCGCCGCCCGGTGCTTTGCCGACCGATGCGGCGCGGATGCCCCAATCGGTGCACGGGGCGCCCCGTCCTCCCCCTGCGACCGATGCGCCCGGACGCCTGAGCGGGCGGGAACCCAACATGGGTCAAACCGATGCCCCCCGGGACTATCCCGGGTGGACCGGGGGAGTACCCCCGACGAAGAAGGTGCCGTGCCCATGTTCATGAGGATCGACCGCCTGCAGGCCGAGCTGCCGCAGCCCAAGAGGCCCGACCCGAACGCCGCCGCCGCCCTGCAGGAGCTGCTCGGGGGCAAGTACGGCGAGATGTCGACGCTCGGGAACTACATGTTCCAGAGCTTCAACTTCCGCGACAAGTCCAAGCTGCGGCCGTTCTACAGCCTGGTCTCGAGCATCTTCATGGAGGAGCTCGGCCACGTCGAGCTGGTCTCGACCGGCGTGTCGATGCTCAACAACGGCCCGGGCGACCCGACGCCGGACGTCGACGTGTCGAAGGCCCCGTTCCACGACATGCAGGACGTGCGCCTCGCCGGCAGCTTCCTGAGCAACGGCGGCGGCGCGATGCCGATGAACGCGAACGCCGCGTCGTGGAACATGGACATGGTCACCACGACCGGGAACATCATCATCGACCTCCTGCACAACTTCCACCTCGAATGCGGCGCGCGCATCCACAAGCTGCGCGTCTACGAGACCCTGAAGGACCCGACCGGGCGCGAGGTCTGCGGCTACCTCCTGGTGCGCGGCTCGGTCCACGCCCACGCCTACGCGCTGGCGCTCAAGAAGCTCACGGGTGTCGCCATCGAGCAGATGCTGCCGACGCCCAACATCAACCTCGACCGCATCCCGGAATGCCAGAAGTACCTCCAGGAGGGCAGCCACCGCCGCCTCTACCGGTTCAACTCGCCGGACTACCAGGAGGCGGCCGGCGTGTGGTCGAACGACGAGGTGGCGCTGCCGGGCGATCCGCCGGGCAACCTCGAGGTGGTCGACGGCGCGCCCGAGGGCGGCAAGATCCCGGAGCTCGACGGCAATTACGGCGCCTTCGCGCCGAACTACAAGCCCGAGGAGATCTTCGAGATCGCCAGCAAGCTCTACAAGAAGAGCCGCTGAGGGCGGGAGCGGGGCCGGCTCAGGCCGGCCTCGCCTCCTCGGCGACGGCGTCGAGCGCACGCAGCACCTCGGCCATGCTGGGGCGCGCCGCCGGGTCGGGCCCGGTGCAGGCCTGCACCAGCGCGTCGAGGGCCGGATCGGCGAGGGGCGCGAGGCCGCGCAGCTCCTCGGCGAGGATCCCGAAGGCCCGCACGTCGAGGCGCTGCAGGACCGCGCCCTCCGGCCCCGGGACCAGGGCGGAGGCGGCGCCGAAATCGCTCAGCACCGCCTCGCCGCGCGTCCCGTCCCACAGGACGTTGTGGCCGTAGAGGTCGCCGTGGCCGAACCCCCGGGCGTGCAGGTGGGCGGCGCCCGCCGCCACGCCCCGCAGGAGCCGCAGGGCCGCCTCTCGCGTCAGGCGCAAGGCCGGATCGTAGACGTCGCGGCTGCAGCTCTCGAGGCTCGGCGGCCCGGCCAGCACCCGCCAGCCCTCCGGCAATAGCGGCATCAGCAGCCCCTGCGTGCCCTCCGGATGGTCGACGAGGCGGCCGAGGCCGCCGGTGAGGTGCGGGTGCGCGCCCGCCGTCAGGCAGGCCGCCATCTCGCGCGCGGGCAGCCCGTCGCTGGTCATCGCCCCCTTGAACAGCTTGAGGGCGACCGGCCGCTCCGCGCCCTCCCGCCGCCACGTCGCCCGCATCACCCGTCCGGACGCGCCCTCGCCGAGCAGCGGGCCGGGCGCGAGGTCGGACCACGCCACCGGCGGCGCCGCATTCGGGGCCGGTGCCGCCCGGTCCTCGAACGGGTTGCCGGCCCAGGACAGCCAGGCGAGCCGGGGCAGGGCGGCGAGGCCGGCCGGCAGCGCCTCGAAGCCGTTGGCGGCGATGCGCAGGAGTTCGAGGCTCTCCGCCCCCGCGAGGTTTTCCGGCAGGGCCCGCAGGCGGTTGCCGGCGAGCATCAGCTTCTGCAGCAGCGGGCGCGCGCCGAGCGCGTCCGGCAGGGCCGCGATGCGGTTGTCGGTGAGGGTGAGCCAGCGCAGGGCCGGCGGCAGCGCCTCGCCCGGCACCTCGACGAGGCCGGAGCCGCGAAACCCGACCTGGCTCAGGGCCGCGCAATCGCCGAGGACCGGCGGCAGCCGCGCGAAGCGGTTGCCGGAGCAGAACAGGACCCGCAGCCGATGCAGGCGGCCGAACCAGCCGGGCAGGGCCGCGAGGTCGTTGTGGCCGAGATCGAGGAACTCGAGCGTGTCGGCGAGGCCGAGGATCTCGGGCGGCACCTCGGCGAGCCGCCCCTCCGGCCCGCCGAGGAGCCGCAGCTCCCGGGCCCCGGCGAGGTCGCCCCGGCGCAGGGCCGCCAACAGGCCGCCGGCCGCGGGCGGAGGACCCATGCCCGGTGGATGGATCGCCGGCGGAGTCACGGCGTCCGGCCCGGGGCCATGTGTCGTGTCGGCCAGGGTCGTGTCGGCATCAATCGTCTCCCGGCGGCGCGGCCGCTTCGCCGCCGGGTGGTGGTCGCCGGGAAACGCGGCCGGATCAAGGGGCCGCGGGCGCCCGCCTCAATAGGGGTAGCCGTAATAGGCGGGCGGCGGCACCTCGCGATAGTAGGTGCCGACCGGCGGGCGGCCGTAGGTGCGCAGGTACGGGTCGTAGCGCGGCTGGCGGTAATTGCCGTTGTTGACGCCGGCCGAGCGGTCGTTGCCGTTCAGCGCCGCGTAGGGCGACAGGCCGCTGCCGGAATCGCTGTTGCGGGCGAGCGCCGCGCCCGCCGTCCCGAGGACGAGGGCCGCCGCGACGGATGCCCGGATCGTGAGAGCTCGCATGGGAGGCCTCCGGTTGAGATCGATGGGATCGGTTGGAACGGGGGAGGGCCGGCCGAGGTTCCGGCGCGCAGGGCGCGGCCATTCGGCGCCCGGCCCGGCAGCGCCTCGGCCGGGAGCGTCTCAGCGTCCCGCCAGCAGCGCCGCGATCCGGTGCTGCTGCGAGAGGACGCGGTCGAGATGGTCGATCGCCCCCTCCTGCAGCCGGCGCAGGGCGCCGGGCTCCTCCTCGCCGTCGCGCCGCATCGAGACGTAGAACTCGAACCCGCCGGCCTCCGTCGCGCCGATCCGGTTCAGCACGAACGGGAACAGCCCGAGCCGCGTCGCCCCCGCGACGAGGGCAAGGAAGCTCTCCGGCGTGAACACCCAGCAATGGCACGCCACGTAGGCCCCGGACGCCAGCGCCGCCGAGGTCTCCGCGTAGGCGTGGGCGAGGGCGTCCCCCTCGGCGAGGCGCGGCGCCGCGGCCGGGTCGTCGCCGGCCCAGATCCGCTCCGGCGCCACCGCCCGGGCCTCGCTCGCGTGGGAGAAGAGCTGGCGCGGGCTCGGCCGCGTAAGGCCGAGCAGGTCCGCCTCGACCAGCTCCGCCAGGGTGCTCGGCGACCGCGCGGCGTCGAACATGAAGCGCTTGTCGGGCAGCGACAGGTTGAGCACGCCGCCCGCGCGCAGCACCCCGTGGATGCCGCGCAGCCAGCCGAGCAGGTTCGGCACGTACTGCGCCACCTGCGCGGCGATGGCGAAGTCGTATGGCTCGGGGCCGACGATCGGGGCGAGCGCCCCGGATCCCGCCCAGGCGTGGTCGATCGGCGCGGCGCCCGGCAGCCCGGCGCCGGCATCGAGGGCGTGGTCGATCGTGGCGACGCGCACGCCCTCGGGCAGGGGGGTGGGGTTGTCCCCGGGCCCGAATTCGAGCCCGCGCGCCTCCGGCAGGGGCATGTCGTGGGTCAGCCGCGCCAGCCGCCGGTCGGCGGCACGGCGGCCCAGGAAGGCGTCGAGGGAGAGGGAGCCGGGTCTCATGGCCCGGGCTTGTCGCACGAACGCCCCCGTGCCGCGAGCCGGCCGAAGCGCCCGGCCTCGCGGTCCTCGCGAAAAGCCCCGGCGAGCGCCGGGACGAGCGCCGGGATTGCCGGGGACGGCGGTGATCGGCCTCGGGGCCGATTCCAGCCTGTCCCGCTCTTCCCGTCGCAACGCGATCCATGTCGTCGGAGACGACGCCTCGCCGGCCGATGAACTCGCGCTTGAAACACACTCCGAATATCAAAAATCTACGAAATTTTCTTCAATAAAGGAATATATTCAGATTTATTGGCTTGCAACAGACAAATCGATACTGTAATTTATGCATGGACTGGTCGTTCTGCAGTGAGAGCATGATGCGGATGTCGGGAGATGCAAAAAAATCCGTCCCGTGGCGTCCGCAGTCTTATTTTTCTCATCAATCGAACAGCGCGCGAGCATTCGAGATTTTGAACGAGCATGGCGGTATCGCGGTCGATTTCCACGCTCTTCGCAAGACACGCCCACACCTGGCCGTCGAGGGTGGACAAAGCCGTTCGATGAGCCTGTGGCTCACGCAGACGAGGACGGGCTTCGTCACGGTGCCGAAGCTCGAGGCCGACCTGTTCACGATCCGCTTCGTGACCAGCGGCCGGATGACCCGGCGGAGCCGGACGAGCGAGCATCTCGGATATCCCGGCCAAGCCATGTTCGTCGCCTTCGAGGACATGCGCAACGAAGAGGCGTCGGCCCATTTCGCGGCGATCAGCGGAACGATCACGCGGTCCGCCCTCCTGGCCAGCCATCGGGCCCTCTAAGCCGAGGACGATGCCGCGTTCCCCGACCTGGAACCCGTCGCGCCCGTCGATACGCTCGCCATGCAATCCTTCCTGCTGTGCTTCCGGCGGTTGCACAGGCGACTGCAGCAGGTTGATCCAGGGCACGACCTGTTCTTCACGCTGTTTGAAGAGATCGTCAGCTACCAGCTCCTGTCGTGCTGGCCTCGTCGGCAGCCCGCGCCGGAATCCTACAGCCTCAAGGCCTCGTCGGCACAATTGCGCGATGCCATGGCGTTCATCGATGCCCATCTCGCGCAGCCCCTGAGGCTCGCCGACATCGCGGCGGCCGCCGGCGTCAGCGTGCGAACGCTCCAGAATTCCTTCAAGCGCGAGCTGGGCACGACGCCCCTGGGCTTCATCGTCGAGAGGCGCCTGCAGCGGGTCCACGGGGACCTTCGCTCCCACGCCGATGCGGATCGATCGATCGCCGATGTGGCGCGTCGCTGGGGCTTCGTGCATATCAGCGACTTCACCCAGCGCTACCGCAAGCGCTTCGGCTGCACGCCCACGGACACGCGCCGGCGATGACGGCGACAGGGGGCGCTCGATCATCGGAATATCATGATCGCGAAACGCGATGCAAAATTTGCGATGATCGAATTTAAATCTTTTTATCATCATTAAAAACCATCAATGCCCTTCGGTCACAACGATACCGGATGCAGGGATCCGCCGCGCCGGTCATGAGGACGGAGCTGGCATGTTGTTCAACCTCGATGGCTTCGTCGCGCCTTCCACGCTCCGCGCCATTCACCGGTCTCAAGCAATCATCGAGTTCGATCCGGATGGAACGATCGTTTCCGCGAACGACAAATTTCTGGAAATAATGGAATATCAATTATTCGAAATAAAAGGCATGAACCACTGCATGTTCGTGCCCGTTTTCGAGCGGGAGACGGCGGCCTATCGGGCGTTCTGGGATACGCTGCGCGATGGCCGGTCCCACAAGGCGGAGGTCCTGCGCCTCGCGAGGGGAGACCGCGAGGTGTGGCTCCAGGCGAGCTACACGCCGGTGCGCGGCCGGAGCGGGCGCATCACCAGGATCGTCACGCTCGCGACGGACGTGACGGAATGGAAGCTGCGCGCCCTCGAAGCGGAGGGACGGTTGGCTGCCCTCGACCGGTCCCAGGCCGTGATCACCTTTGCCCCCGACGGGACGATCGAGGACGCCAACCGGAACTTCCTCGACGCCCTGGGCTACCGCCTCGAGGACGTTCGCGGATTGCATCACCACGTGTTCGTGGATCCCGCCGAGTGGGACACGCCCGCCTACCGGGAGTTCTGGGCGGCCCTGCGGGCGGGCGAGTTTCAAGCGGCCGAGTATCGGCGCCTCGGCAAGGATCGGCGCGAAGTCTGGATCCAGGCGACCTACAACCCCATCCTCGATCCACATGGCAGGGTCCTGCGCGTCGTGAAGTTCGCCACCGACGTCACCTCTCGGGTCCGTGAGCGGCAACGTCGCGCCGAGGCGGGTCGCGTGATCGCCGGCGATCTCGCCGTCATCGGCAATGCGGTGAGCGGCGTCACCGAGCAGAGCGGCCGGGCCGCCACTGCCGTCGCGCGCGTTTCGGGCGACATCCAGGCCGTGGCGGCCGGAGCGGAGGAACTGGCCGCCTCCGTCGCCGAGATCAGCCACCAGGTCACCCATGCCGCCGCGATCTCGCAGGCGGCCGTGACGCAGGCGCAGAACACCAGCGCGATCGTCGCCGGCCTGAGCAGCCAGGCGCAGCAGATCGGCGAGGTGGTCAGCCTGATCCAGACCATCGCCGAGCAGACGAACCTGCTGGCGCTCAACGCGACCATCGAGGCGGCACGAGCCGGACCGGCCGGCAAGGGCTTCTCCGTCGTCGCCGCCGAGGTCAAGGCCCTGGCCGGTCAGACGGCCAGGGCGACCGAAGGGATCCGCACCCAGATCGACGCCACGCGCGCGGCCACCGGCGAGGCCGTCCTCGCCATCGGCACGATCCAGGAGACCATTCGGCAGCTGAACGCGGTCTCCGCGGCGATCGCGGCCGCAGTCGAGGAGCAGGCCGTGGTGACGCGGGAGATGTCGGGATCGATGCAGACGGCCTCTCGTGGTGCCCAGGAGATCTCCACGGGGGTGGGCGCCATCGCCGGTGCCGTCGCACAGGTCGAGCGCGCCACCCTGCAGGTGCGAACGGTCTCGCAAGCCGTTGCATAGCCCGCCAGACCGTTTCCTTGCGGTTCCGCGACTCGTTCCGGCCTTCCTCGGCCCGCCTGCCAGGGTCCTGCCGCTTCAGCGCGCCGTGGCGGGGTGACCCGGTCGTCCGGCCTGCCAGAGGTCGTGCGTGGGCACCCAGCACGCGATTCAGGGTGAGGACGATACCACGCTCCCACCTCCTGCCGGAGCAGGATCGGCTAGGGCGCTCGGGGGGAGGCACCTCGGCGAGGCGGCCGGCCTCTGCGTCAGCGGCTGCGCAGGTCTGCTGCTGTTCGAGTCTTCCGCTCTTCGAGCACCGGAAGGCGGCCTGGCGGGCCCGCAAACGCGAAAAGCGCCCCGTTCGGAGCGCTGAACCTTGCAAACCGTTTTGGAAGCCGAGGGTCCGGCACCCTCGAGAACCAAGCCTCAATGCTTGATGTGAATGGTCGGAGCGAGAGGATTCGAACCTCCGACCCCTAGTCCCCCAGTCTTCGAGGATGAGCTTTCAGAAGTGTCCGGAAGCCATCAAGCGGCGTCATTTTCCCTCTGAACCTCTAGTTTTTAGAGCGCAGAAACGGTATCCTGATTCCACAGGCATTCGGGTCTGTGGCTTCCGATTGGCTTCCGGAAAATGACTGCGCAGCGCCTCACCCGCCAGACCGTCGCCGCCCTGACGGTCCCGCCCGGCAAGCTTGAGGCGTTCCTGTGGGATGCAGAGGTCAAGGGCTTCGGCGTCCGCGCCAGTGCCGGGGGAAGCCGCCGCTACGTCGTCCAGTACCGGGTGCCTGGGCAGCGAGCTACGAAGAAGCTCAGCATCGGTGCAGTGGACACCCTTAGCGTCGATGAGGCCCGGCGACAGGCCCGGACGCTTCTCGCCAACGCCCTGACCGGCAACGACCCGCACGCCGAGAAGGCTGCCGCGAAAAAGGCTGCCGCTGTCACGCTCGGCAGCGTTGCAGATGCCTACCTGAAGCACTGCGAGGTCCGGCAGAAGCCCGGGACATTCTATCAGACCAAGCTCCACCTGACAAAGCATTGGGCGCCCCTGCGGGGCCTCCCGTTGCATAAGGTGCGGCGGGCCGACGTGGCCACCAGGCTTACGGAGTTGCGCGACAGCAGCGGTGGGGTGTCCGCGAACCGGAGCCGGTCGGCTCTCTCGGCGCTCTTCGCGTGGGCGATTGGGGAGGGGCTGACGGAAGCCAACCCGGTAGTCGGGACCCACAAGCCTGCCGAGGAGAAGACGCGCGAGCGTGTCCTGAGCGACGCCGAGCTGAAGGCGATCTGGGGGACATGCCGCAACGATGCCTATGGGCGCATCGTCCGAATGCTGATCCTTACGGCCCAGCGCCGGGAGGAGGTGGGCGGGATGGCTGAGACGGAGCTGGATCTGGACGCCGCCCTGTGGACCCTGCCCGCTGCCCGGGCGAAGAACCATCGAGAGCACCTTGTTCCGCTCTCGGCTCCCGCGGTGGCAATCCTGCGAGAGGCGCCACGCCTCGAGGGCCGCTCGCTCGTCTTTGGTGAGGGGGCCGGTGGCTTCTCCGGCTGGTCACGAGCCAAGAATGCGCTGGACAGCCGGCTCACGGAGGCGGGGACGCCGCTGGCGCCCTGGACCCTGCACGACCTGCGCCGGACGGCCGCGACGATGATGGCGGATCGGCTCGGGGTCGCGCCGCACATCATCGAGGCAATCCTGAACCACGTCTCCGGGGCCCGGGCCGGTGTCGCGGGCGTCTACAACAGAGCGTCCTACGCGGTTGAAAAGCGGGCAGCCCTGGACCTATGGGCCGCCCATGTGGCTGGCCTTTGCGAGATGCGGGAGGAGGCTCCTCCCCAAGCGAGCGCTTAAATTTTTTCTCAGGTCGTGCCGGTGGGGACCACCGGCACACAGCCGGGGATGTGCTGGGCCACAATGGCAGAGCCACTCTCAACGGCAATGGATGTCTAGTCGCAGAACAGCACATCGTAAGGATGTGCCTGGACCAGAAATGACATCTGGTGGCAGCTTATAAGCTTGCGTGACCGCTTTTGGTTGTCTAGTGTCGCCTCAGTTCAAGCTCGCAATCACAATTTGGGCGCGCACGCTGGGTGCGGGTCAGATTAGAGGCTGCTGATCCCGGCAGACCGATCCCCAGCTTCTTCCAACGCTGGAGACATGCCGTGCCGCATACCGTACCGGCGGGCGAAGCGCGCCCGAACGCCCCTGTCATCAACTTCAACGCCGCGTGCGAGGCCGCCAATCTCTCCGTCTCGACCATGCGCAGGCTGGTCAAGGCGGGGTGCGGCCCGCGCATCCTGCGCCTGAGCGAGCGCCGTATCGGCATTCGGCGCGATGACCTGGACGAGTGGATCAATAGCCGGCGCTGTGGCGGCTGAACGTCCACATCTTGGCGGCGGCGAGAAATTCGCGGTCGCGTTCACGGCGGCCAATGCACGGGCTCAGGCGGCCCGTGGAGCCCGGCGCCGGTTCGGCGCCCATACCGCATCCTGAGCCCCAACGGGCGCCCACGGCCCACGATGCGGTCGTCAGGCCCATGCCCGCCCCCCAACTCGCGCAAAAGCAAAGCTCCCCGGAAAGGAGGATGATTATGGGCGAGGACGAGCGAGGGTCGCCGCTCGAGGCTGCGATAGAGCGGCTACGGCGAGGCATAGGCCTGTGATCGGCGGCGGTGCAGCAACGTCGGGTGCTCTGCCGAGGGCAGGGTCCCAGTTCGGGCAGTGCCGACGTTGTCGCCAAACGCATTGGAGTTCACGGAGGCTTCCCCTGATTTCCCCGGGAAGCCTGAAGTGCATTCTCTGGAATCTGAGTGCATCGACGCATACGTCGGTGTCATTCGGAACAGGAGAAATTCTTCGTGGACGCGCTCAACAACTTCCTGACCAGGCAGCAAGTTCGCGATCGGACCGGCTGGAGCCTTCGGTTCATCGATCAGCACCTTCCTCGAGTGACCGTTGGACGCAAGGTTCTGATCCCCGTGGACGCGCTCAATCGCCTGCTGTCGGGAGGACAAACCCATGGCCGCTAAGCGTTCAAGCCGCCTTCCTTCTCTACAGACCGGTTATAGTCTACGGGGACCAGACGCGCCACTCACAGAATCCTCGGAAGCTTTCATAAATGTCGATCGTTGTAGTGCTCTTATACTTGGTAGAATGACAAAATATGCAAAATTTGAACTAAAAAATCGATGGCAGTCCCGCATGATACTATCTTCGCTTGGTGCAATTTACTATCATAGAGATAAGTTTGGACTTTTCCCGCCTAAGCATTACGCAGATCTTACAGGCATGTCTCCCGCATTCATGGATTTTGTAATCGACTATGCGCCTAGAGACAGCGAACTTTACGTATTGACCCGGAGGGTCGCGCGGCTCTGGCGAGCGGAGAAACGGCGTCACCTACGCATGCTCGACCAGAAGCGCGCGGGGGCGGCTGCGGGACCGTAGGTGGCTCGGCTAGCGCACGCGATTTATGGGTGGGGGTTCACGATCTAAGAAACTGAAAAATAAGATATATCTTACTTCTTTCTTCTCTTTTCTCCTCTCTAATAGGGGTGGGGGGAAGGGTAAGTCAGCTTATGGGGAAAACTCGTACATCCCTGGGATGTACAAAAATATATAAGAAGGAAATGGCATGTACCCCCACCCAGAAAAATCGATCGATCCGCTCATAAAATCGTACAAATTCAACGACTTGCCGGAGCGGATCAGGAAAAAAATCACTGTCCGGGGCTCGAAGAAGGTGGAGTGCTGGGAGTGGACCGGCTTCACCAAGCAGGCCAAATTGAGGTACAGACCGTACAAAGTTTCTGACACATACAGCGGTCACCGCAATTTTGCGGGATGTCACCAAGCAGATCGCGCTCTGCCTCAAGTTCATGACCCGAAATACGGTGGCAAAGTTGCGGCGCACCGGGCTATATACTCTATTATCACCTGCACGCCGATCAACGACGTGCCGGCGCTTGACCGTTGCGTCAATCCCCGGTGCGTTTCTCCCTACCATGTGACTGTGAAAGGACCTTCCCCCAACCAGCTCAAAGGCGTGGTGTCCAAACGAGAACTTGTGGATATGAAGAGTAATGCCACATCAATTCTAGACAAGGCCCCGGCCGTTGAGGCGGCTACTTCTGGTACAGGGATGAGCTTCGCAGAGGTGTGCGAGAAGCTGATAGAACATCAACCGCTTGTGGAGCTTGGGCCAAGCGCTGCCTCGGAAGAGTACGGACTTGATTTATCGCTAACACAGGCAGCGTGGTCCGGTTACCTGAGTTGGAGGCAGAATAACCCCGAACTGCTGGAGGATGAGTAGTAATGATCCAGGACAACAGCTTCGGCTCAGTGCGGCCCGCTGCGGTTATTATGAGGAAGCCGGCGACGCCCTTGAGGGACCTGCCGGCGGCCTCCGAGGTGACCTTCCCGGGCGTGTTCTCCTGGTCTCCGGTCACCTCCGCCGCCGTCACCACCGCCATCGGGGCCGACCCCGGGGCCTGGAACGTGTGGCGCAACCGTCGCCTCACACCGGCTCCTCTACCCTCCGCCTGGTTCCGGCGCGCGTCGGGCTCGCCCCTGGTCTACCGGGTGTCCGACATCCTCAGCTGGCTCGCGGCCCGGCGCGGGGACCAGCTCGACACCCCCACCACCTGGCGGCTCAGCCTCGCGCGCGACCTCGGGCAGGAGGTGACGGACCCAGCCGAGGTGCGGAAGCTGGCGCACCTCTATGCCCGCGCCGCCGGCCCCCGCCTCCCTGGTGGCGTGACCTTCACCCCGACCGGGTTCCGGGACTACCTCGCCTCGCTCCTGGCCGCCTAGGCCAGGTTGTGCGATCCTGCATCGAGGTATTGGTGCGGGTAGGTCCTATGGCTCTAAACATTCCCCTGTACGAAGCATTGAAGGGCCAAGTCTACGACATCGCGCAAGTGACCACCAGTCGAGGAAACGCAGAAGCCAAGAATGAAGGCTTTCGCGACGTGTACGACATGATTATGTCGGACAGCGACCATCCCCGTCAGCAGGCATTCTTGATGATGATTGTGGATCGGCTGTCTGAGAAGCAACGTATCGTGCTCTTGGACGGAATGGCGAAGGAATACGCTGGCCTAGATGGATGGATGACCTACGTGGACCGCGAAGCGTAAAGGCGCTGTTATCATCCAGCTAAAACCAAAATTTTCCGGAAGCATAGATGGCGGATAGTATTTATTGAGGTGCGTTAGTATCTGTAAAAAAACACCCACCCATCCCCGATAAACCGGGATGTCAAGCACTTTGTCTGATTTGTTCGTGTCGTTGTTTGGTTGACCAACAAGGTCAGCCTCTGCCATTCCTGCCACGAACCAATCGACGTTCGATGATTGGTTCGTGACAGAGGTTCGGCCATGGCTCAGGGCAAGTTCGTCACCTACCTGCGCGTCTCCACCAAGCGGCAGGGCGACAGCGGCCTTGGCCTGGAGGCTCAGCAGCGGGCGGTGACGGATTACCTGAACGGCGGGGCCTGGACGGTGGCCGGCGAGTTCGTGGAGGTGGAGAGCGGCAAGTCCGACACGAACCGGCCTCAGCTCCAGCGCGCCATTGCGGCGTGCCGGGTCTATGGGGCCAAGCTCCTCATCGCGAAGCTGGACAGGCTCAGCCGCGATGCCGGCTTCCTTCTCGGGCTGGAGAAGGCCGGCATCGAGTTCGTGGCCGCCGACATGCCAAACGCCAACCGGCTCACGGTCGGGGTGATGGCCATGGTCGCGGAGGAGGAGCGCCGCGCCATCTCGGCCCGCACCAAGGCCGCGCTCGCGGCAGCGAAGGCGCGCGGGGTGAAGCTCGGGGGCGACCGGGGTGCCACCCTCTCCACTGAGGCCAAGGCCAAGGGGGTTGCCGCGGTCCAGGCCCGGGCCGAGAGCCGCGCCGCCGACCTCGCCCCGATCATCGGCGAGCTGCGCGCGTCCGGGGCCACCAGCCTCCGCTCCCTGGCAGCTGGCCTGAACCGGGCCGGCATCGCCCCGCCGCGGGGCACCACCTGGTCCCCGATGGCGGTGAGCCGGACCCTGTCGCGGCTCGGAGCCTGACGCAGGTACACCGGCTTGGAGCCTAACAACGGTGCGACGGGTGCTCAGGGCGGCTCAGGCCTCAGGCCGCCCTGGTCAGCACCGATACCCCTGAAATACCCTCTAAATCCCGGGGTTATTTCGGGGAGTGTCCCTAGGACAACGCGGCGCGGTCAGATGGGTTCGGCGGGTGCGCCTGCTCGGCACGCTCGTGGATAGTAGTAGGGGAAGATGATATGAAAATTGCTGATATGATGATGCCAAACGGCCGCATTTTCCTTAAGAGCGAATGGGCACCCATCAGTGATTACTGGCCTGCACTATCTTTTAGCAAGATGTCTATTGGTCAATACCTAAGCAAAGAGTTCCGTCCGGGGCGAGATATCCTAATTTACGTTGGAACATCAGGGCCAGAAACGGAAAATCCGGAGCACAAGAGCCGGCTCATCTCCGCCATCGTTCCAGAGCCGAACCAGATACTCGAGACCCGCCGCATCATCCCAGCGGAGAGTTGGGCGGCCTCTGTTGAGATGCACGGTGGCGATAAATGGCCTCATTCCCTCGCCGTAGTGCGCGCCGCCAGCATCGAGGGGCCACCATTCCCGCTCGCTCGCCAGATCATCCCCAGGGCTTACAGCGCCTTCGCGGTCGGAGCTGGCCGCGGCGGCGTGGTAGAAGCCCTTGACGATGAACGTGCCGCGGTCATGGTGCTCCCGGTTCGAGAGCTTCCGCTCAATCTCACCCCGGCCGTGCAAGCCTACCTTCAGTTCCGCGAGAGTGTCGCCGTCGACTTACCGCGAGACGTAAGGCAGGAAGCGACGCGCATGGCCAACCGCATCATCGACCGCGTGAAGAAGGGCGGCGAGGAGAGGGTGACCATCAATCCAATCCGCAGCGCACCACTATTTACCGACCTCTACGCACTCCTCACCCGCATCTGGCGGCAGAAGCAGGGTGGTCGCTGCGCGCTGTGCGGCGCGCCGCTCCTCCCGGGCACGGAGAATCCGATGATGCAGGCCTCTGCCGACCGGATTGACAGCGCCAACGGGGCTTACGACGACACCAACGTCCAAGTCACGCATCTCGCCTGCAACTGGGCCAAGAACAAATACGGTGTCGCTGAATTTGAGGAGTGGGTTGATGCGATCCGCGGCGTCGACGTAACAACGGAGGCCTGACCCGAGCCAATACGATGCGCGATCCAACCGCGCATCTCCTCCAACACTGCGACGACGACACGCTGATTGCACAGCCAGGCGGTGGGGCGACCGGATAGGCTACCGTCCCGCACTGGTTCGCCATGCTCTTGGCCGAGTACGGCTCGCCGGTGACGGCGGCGCGTCAGCACCACGGCTGCAGCCAGGCCGAGCTGGCGGCAGTGCTCGGGATCTCGCAGCGCCACCTTTCGGACATCGAGCGGGGCCGCCGCGACCTGACGCAGATGCGTGCGCGCGAGGTCGCCGCCCAAGCCGGCATCGAGGCCGAGTGACGTCCCGAGCCCTGTTTGGCCTGGCCCAGCTCTGCATCGCTTCCAGGGAAATACCCCGGAATTTCCATGGCATTTCCGGGGAAGTGAGATCTTCGCTCCGACGCACCAGTCACCACTGCCTTGCTCGCTGCCAAGCCGGCGCCCACCTCTCTGCCATGCCACGTCACCAGCACCTTCCCGCCCTCGCACACCGAGCCAGCCGCGCCTCTGCCGTCGCCCGATCCGAGCGGGCGCGCCAGCGCGCGGCGGCACTCGCCCCGATCGTCGCCGAGCTGCGCGCAGCCGGGGCCACCAGCCTCCCCGCCCTGGCCGCCGGCCTCACCCGCGCCGGCATCCCGGCGCCGCGTGGCCTAGTGTGGTCCCACGTCGCTGTTCTGCGGATGCTGAAGTTGATCCCCTCGCAGGTGATCGAAATGTAAGTTAATCCCGTATTGAACGGGGCTGTACAATACCCATTTCTCCGACAGCCATCCGGAGAATGTAAAATGACGGCAACTTCCCCCGCCCCGACCATCAACATCAAGATCGGCGGCGAGCCGCACGAAGTGACGATGTACTTCGGCCGTCTCAACGAGCTGGCCGAGATGGTCGGCAGCTTCGAGCGGCTGCCCGAGGTGGACTTCCACGCCCCCACCCGTGAGGCCGTCCTGGACATCTGTCTGGCCCCCCGCGACGAACGCGGCCGGCGGATCGACGGCGAGACCGCCGCCGGCATCCTCCACCGGCTCACCATTGAGGACGGGGCGGCGGTGCTCGACTTTGCGAAGGAGCACCTGTCGGATTTTTTTCTCGGGCGGCTGGAGAAGCACCTGCTCAGCCTCCAGGCGAACGGGGATCGACTGACGGGTGTCGGGTCGTCGCTGAATGGCTTGGTGGGCTCAGCTTCCGAGACACGGTGATCTTCACGCTCGGCGTCAAGCCGAGCGCCCTGCCGGCCGTGTATTGGTCGCACACACTCGAAGATCTAATCACGCTCACCGATTTGAAGATTCAGTCCGAGATGGTGAGGGCTATGTCCTTCACCGAGAGCCTTCTCTACACGGCGGGCCAGATCTTCGGGGCGAAGCAGTCCGGGCCTGAGAAAAACCTATCCAGCGTGGACGACATGCTGGCCTTCGCGAAGATGGTCAATGGCTAACAGCAGCGACAACGGCCAGGTGGGTGTGGACATCGTCCTGGACGATGCCGCCCTGAACTCCGGCCTCCAGCGCACGGCGCAGGGTATCCGCGAGACGGTCCAGGGCGCTCGGGCGCTCCAGGAACAGTTCGCGGGGACGGTGCGATCCGTCGAACCGCTGCTGACCATGGTCACGAAGCTCAAGGCCGAGCTGGCCGCGAGCCCGGTCCAGGCCGGGCTCCGGGACCAGCTCCGCCAGGCCGAGACCGACCTTCGGGCCGCGACCGCGGCCCTGACGGCGGCCCGGCAGGCCGCTTCGGCCCCGTCGCCGTCGCCCGCACCGGCCTCCGGGGGCGGCTCGGGTTCGGGTGGTGCCGGCGGCTCGGGTTCGGGCTTCCCGCCCCTCCCGCCTGGTGGTTCACCCGGCGGTGCCGGTGCCGGCGGTTCGGGCGGCAGCCTGTTCGGGCTCCAAGCTCAGATCGCGGCCAACTATGCCGCCATCGGCGCGGGCATCGCGGTGCTGCGCACCGGCCTCCGGGACATCGCCGAGTTCGATGACCGGCTTCGCCAATTCCAGGCCATCACCGAGACCACCAACACCGAGCTGGCCGGCTTCCGGGACCAGCTCCTGAGCGTCGCGGCCACCTCGCGCTTCAGCGTCATCGAGTTGGCCAACGTCTCCATCCAGCTCGGCCAGATCGGCCTGTCCGCCAAGGGCGTGGGCCAGACGCTGAAGCCGGTGCTCGACCTGGCCGCCGCGTCCGGGTCCACCCTCCAGCAGTCGGTGGAGGCCATCACCTCGGTGCTCGGGGCCTACAACCTGGAGGCCAGCCGCTCGGGCGACGTGGCCGACGTGTTCGTGGGTGCCCTGAACCGCACCAAGCTCGGGATGGAGCAGCTTCAGTACGGCATCAGCTACGCCGCCAACGTGGCGCGCGACAGCGGCGTGTCGTTCACCGAGCTGACGGCGGCGCTCGGCGGCATGGCGCAGGCCGGCATCAAGTCGGGTTCGACGCTCGGCACCGGCCTGCGGCAGTTCTTCCAGGAGTTCACCGCTCCCACCGACAAGCTCAAGGACGGCCTGCGCCAGGTCGGGCTCAGCCTCGCCGATGTGGACCTGCGGGCCAACGGCCTCATCGGCGTCATCGAGAACCTGCGCCGGGCCGGCTTTGGCACGTCCGAGGCCCTGCGCTCGCTCGACCTGCGGGCGGCCTCCGCCTTCTCGGCCATGCTCGGCCAGCTCGACACCATCAAGCGGCTCGGGGGCGACCTCACGCTGTCGAGCGCGGCGACCGAGGGCGCGGCCAAGGCCAACGAGAGCCTGACGGCCAGCCTCACCCGGTTCAACAACGTCGCCTTCGGCGTGCTCGACAAGAGCCTTCGGCCGATGGTCACCGGGCTCACCGGTGCGGTCGACGGGGCTGCCGCTCTCACCACCGCCGCCGATAAGCTCGGGGTGGTGCTCCCCATCGTCGGCACCGGGCTCGGCACCATCGCGGTGGCCGCCGCCGGCCTGCGCCTCGGGGCGCTCGGGGCCAGCCTCGCCCCGCTCCTGGCGGGCCTCGCCAACCCGGCGGTGCTCGCCATCGCGGCGACCGGCGCGGCGATCGGCGGCGGGGCCTACCTCGCCCGCATCCTGTCGGACACCGAGCGCGCCAAGGCCGCCCTGGACCAGGTGCGCGCCGTCCGGAACGAAGTCCTCTCCGAACAGCAGTCCATCGAGACCGGCATTTCGGGCGTGGACCAGCAGATCGGCCTCTTGCTGGAGCGCCGGGAGAAGCTGAACGCTGATCCGGTCCTGCGGCGCAACACCATCCTGGAGGCGCAGAAGGCGTTCGGCGACCTCGGGCTGTCCATCTCGGCCAACGCGGCCAGCATCGATGAGCTGATTGCGGCCTACCGCCGGCTCCGCACCGAGCTTCAGGGCCAGAACACCGAGCTGTTGCAGCGCCAGTTCGCGGTGACGGCGAAGGAGCTGGACGCCCTGGTCACCAAGGGCAACGTGGACCGGCGCTCGGCGGATCAGCGCATCGCGGACGCGCTCGGCGGCGGTGCTCCCGAGTATGCCGACCCCCGGTACCCGGTGCGGCCGGTCACCGGCCCCCGGACGGATGACGCCGCGCTCGCCCGCGCCGGCCTCACCGCGCTGAAGCCGCTGCTGGACGTGATCCGCAACCCGGCCACGCTCGGGAAGGACGATCCGCTCGGGGTGTCCCGCTACCAGCAGCTCATCCTTGATGAGCGCCAGCGCCTGGAGCGCGAGGCCGCGCCGCTCCGGCTCAACGGCGCCAGTCCGGTGCGGCTCGCGGGGATCACCGACACCCTCGACCGTCTCGACAAGATCGCGGCCCTGTTCGCAGACGCGGTGAAGACCAACAGCAACGCGGTGGCGGCGCAGGGCAAGCTCACCGAGCTGTCGGCCCGGGCCGATGTCTCCCGCCTCCAGCAGGCTCCCGAGTTCCAGGCCTTCGGCCAGCGAGCCGCCGACCTCCAGGCGGGGCTGGTCGAGCGCAGCCGGGCGGTGGATGCGGACCGCGGCCTGTCCGGCACCGAGAAGAAGGACCGGATCGTTGCCGTGATCCGGGAGGCGCAGGGCGACGCCGCGCGCCTGGAGGCCGAGTTCGGCCAGTACCTGGACGGCCTGCGGGCAGCCGGTGCGGCGGACAAGACGGTCACCGAGGCCGGTGCCCGCATCGTGGACCAGCTCAAGAGCCTCCGGCGCGGCGTCACGAAGGAGCTGGACGAGATCGCGTCCAGCATCCGGCCGGACCTGACGCGCGAGCTGCAGGCCGAGCGGAAGGCGACCGCGGCGCAGATCGACACGCTCATGAAGCGCGCCGGCACCACGCGCGACGCGGCAGGGCCGGGCGAGATCGAAGCGCAGGTGAAGGCGCTGGTGGAGCGCCAGCGCACCATCGCCCGGCAGCTCATCGAGGCCGAGACCGCCAACCCGGATGAGGTGGTGAACCGGGCCGAGCTGCGCGAGCGTCTGGCCGCCGCGAATGAGGAGCTGGACGCGCGCCTGGCCGGCTACACCGACCGGCTGGTGGAGGCCCGCAAGCGGGTCACGGAAGCGGTGCTCACCGCGCAGGAACGGGCGCTCGGCCGGCAGAAGACCGTGATCGACGCGCAGGTGGCGCAGCTCGATAAGCAGATCCGCGACCCGGCTACCACCGTGGACAAGGCGGCCGAGCTGGCCGCCAAGGTGCGCGAGCTGTTGCAGCAGGCCATCGGCATCGTGGACCAGCAGGGCCAGATCCGCTTGGCCCGGGAGGCGGTGAGCGCCCCGGTCGGGTTCAACCGGACCCCGGCCCTGTCCGAGAGCGCCAACGCGGTGGCGCGCCAGGTCGCGGATGCGGCAGAGGGCGCGGGCCGGAACGACCGGCTGCGGACCTTGCTGCGGTTCGGGTCGTTCGAGAGCGACTTCAACCCGCAGGCCGTCAGCTCTACCGGGGCGCGCGGCGTGTTCCAGTTCACCAGAGGCACCGCCTCCGATTTCGGCCTGTCGGACCCCACCAACGTGGCTCAGTCGGCCCTGGCCGCGATCCGGTACTTTGACCAGATCGACAAGACCCTTCGCTCGAAGGGCCTGAACCTGTCCGACGACAACCGCTATGTCCTGTACAACCAGGGCGAGGGCGGCGGCTCGGCGCTGCTGGGCAACCCCGGCAAGGGCGCGGTTCAGGCCTTGATCGATGCCGGGGTGGAGGCGGGCCGGGCGCGGCAGGCCATCACCGCCAACGGTGGCCGGGCCGACGACACGTCGGCCGAGTTCGTCACCCGGCTGCTGGCCGCCTTCAACGCCAAGGCCTCCCGGGCCGACCGCCTGGTGGCTCCCACCGGGGATGCGCTCGATGAGGGCGAGGCCGCCGGCCGGAAGGCGCGGGCGGAGGCCGCGGCGACCGAGGAAGCCAATACCCGGGCTGTCCGCCAGAAGCGCCTGGCGCTGGAGCAGCGCCAGCTCGCCCGTGACGAACAGGCCCTGTCCGACCGGCTGTCGCTCGACAAGCGGGCCGTGGGCCGGACGGCCGACCTCGCGCCGGCCTCCCGCACCATCACCGCCTTGGCGGCCCTCCGGGATAAGGAGCTGGAGCGGGAGAAAGCCAGCGACCGCTTCACGTCCCTCGCGCCCGACGAGAAGACGGACCAGGTGGCGCGCATCCAGCGCAGCTATGCCGACCGCGCCGCCAGGCTGGTGGAGGAGAACGCCAAGGCCATCGGTGAGGCCACGCTGAAGACCTACCGGGAAGAGGCCGAGCGCACCAAGGCCCGGGCCGACTTCCTCAAGGGTGAGGAGACCTCGGGCAAGGTGTCGGCCGGCGAGGTGCAGGCCGCTGACACCGCGGCGCGCCAGGCGGCCGACCGGCTGAAGCTGGAGGGCCAGGCCGCCGCGGTGCGGGCAGAGGAACTGGCGCTCGAACAGCAGCTCGCTCAGCTCCGGGACAAGGGCTTGGTGTCCGAGACCGGGCGCGCGGCGCTCCAGGAGCGCATCACCGAGCTGAAGAAAAAGGAGGCCGAGTACGCGGCCAACGCGGGCCTCCAGCGTGGGGTGGAGGCGCGGAAGGACGACTTCGGGGCCGCGCTCAGTCGCGGGTCCCTCGACTTCTTCACGTCGGCCGGGATGATCGACCGCAAGACCGGCGAGTTCAAGACGGCGGCGCAGGAGATGGCCGGCTACTGGCAGCAGGCGATGGGCGGCATGTCGAACAGCATGACGAACCTGTTCACCGGGCTCGCCTCCGGCACCATCAAGGGGAAGGACGCCTTCAAGGCCTTCGCCACGTCGATCCTCACCGACATGCTCCAGATCGCGAGCAAGGCCGCCTCGAACGAGATCATGAAGGCCCTGTTCGGGGGCCTGATGGGCGGTGCCGGTGCGGGCGGCGGGTTGCTCGGCAGCATCCTCGGTGCCTTCATCGGAGCGCCAGCGGCGCCCGGCATGGCGACCGGCGGCCTGGTCACGGGCGGGGTGCCGAACCGGGATAGCGTCCCCCGGACCCTCATGCCTGGTGAGTTCGTCCTGAAGCGGAGCGCGGTGGACGTGATCGGCCGGGAGAGCCTGGACCGCATGAACGCCATGGGTGCGGGCGTGATGGCGAAGGCTCCGCCGGTGGAGCCGTCGCGGTTCGCCAGCTCGGCCCGGGCCGAGACCAGCGTCTATGTGGTCGATCGGGATCAGGTGCCGCCGCCCGGCCCCAACGAGATCGTCCACATCATCGGCAGCGACATACAGCGGGGCGGCGCGATCAAGCAGCTCATCAAGCGGGTGTCGGCCGGCGGGTAAGCCGCGATGGGGGGCCAAGGGCCGTTCCATCGCGGCTTGGACCTCAGCCTGCGAGGCGCGCCCGAGCCTTCCGGGCCTCCGCCAGCAGGCGGCGCGCTTCGTTATCTGAGAGGCCGCCGATTCTGGCCTTACCCAAGAGGTGGTCCGAGTAGACGAAGGCCGCAGTCACCGCCGAGAGAATGGCGTGTTCACGGTCACTGTTCTGAGCAGAGGTGGTCGTCATCGCATATGGCTCCGCTGATGCGCCTGAAGCGCGTCAGTTGTTCGGGGTGCCGCCAATGCGATGCGACGTGCTGCGACACGGGCGACCCCGGCCGTTCAGCGTGCGGTAGTCCGGTCATTGAGCGCGCGGCTGATCAATGCGCTCATCCACCAAGGGCTCAGTGCCCCTTGGTGGAAGGTCTAAGGGACCTTCGGCCCGGTGTCTAGTCTCTCCGTCTGTAGCACCGCCCGTCTGGTCGAGTGGGCAGTAGGCCAGCGCGATTTGCATGCGGGGCTCATCGCGCGATCAAGCCGCATTGATCTGTCGCAACGATCCTAAGTACGAATCGTACAAGTAAAAATATCCAATATCATTATGTGCTTTCCATCGAATTCGTTCCCTATGATATAAAAAATAAAAATCTTTCTACCGATTATATTTGTGATTAACATCGGATTTGGACCACAATTCTATTATGGTGTGTCATGAGCAACGAAGACAAAGGCGATAAAAAGCCGCGCCTAAAAGATAAAAAGGGAATTCCGGCCGCAGGAAACGTGAAAATAAAGACGTTGATCTATCGAGACTTGTTGAAGGGTATAGAACTTTTCGCAATACAAAATGGCATATCTCGAAGTGATGCTATCGCTATCGCCATAGAACGATACTTAAGGAGTTTGAAGCAATAACTCATCAATATAATATTGTCATAAAATATGTTTCTTTGATTAGAGTTCTGAAGGCGCACTAAATACATTGTTATACATTTTATTTGCGAATACATCAGGAACCACATGCCGGGCTTGCTGTTCGTCAAGCGGCGTAGCTCTGTTCACTAGATGAGCAGGACACGCACGCTCTTGAGGTTGAGCGTGTCCACCAAGATCTCGGTTCTAACCAGAACTTCGACAGTTATACTCCCTCCTCACGGTCCCGAAGGCGCACGCCAGGGCCGCCGCCCGTGCTGGTGCTGCCCTCGGCTATAAGCGACACGCCGGCAGCTTCGAGGGCAGTCGCCAACTTCTCTACGCCTTCCGACGAGACGGCGCGGCGCCCCTTCTCGAAATCGACCACGGTGGACAGGCCGACACCAGCGGCCTCCGCGAGCTGCGGCTGTGTCCAGTTGAGGAGGGCCCGGGCGGCCCGGCACTGAGCGGCATTCATCATCTATCAACATTTTCTGTTGACGGCCCTATCGGCCGTACGTACTCATATCAACATAAAATGTTGATGAAAAGGACGCCTCGATGACCTCTCGCCGTACCCTTCACTGGAGCGTCGCCGTCCATGGCATGAAGGCCAGCCGTGCCGCCCGGCAGCCGGTGCGCGAGGAGCGGTTGCGCTCTGGGGCCACTGGCGACCTCACCGCGTGGCGGGGCTGCTCCGGGCGCCGCTACGTTTGCAGCGTCTATCCCGCCAGCGCCGCCCGCGACCTCGTAGGGGATGCCGCGGCCCTGGTGCTGGCGGTAGCCCGCAACGCGGCTGGCGCCGCGGCCTTGCTGGCAATCGGCAGCGTCCCGGCCGGCGCGACCGAGCTGCACGTCCACCGCCTCGCCGAGACAGCCGACGACCGCGCCGCCGCGGTCGCGGACCTCGCCCCGCCATCGGTGGCTGACGTGCTCGATGCCTTGCTCGCCCTCTATGCCGCACCCGGCATCTGGAGCCGCCAGGGTGGTGACGGCTTGGACCTCGAAGCGGCCCTGTACCGGGTCATCGGCGACCCCGAGGAAGCCGGCATTGCCGAGGGCGAGGCCCGGCGGCGCGAAGAGCTGGTGTCCGGCACGTTCGAGGCCTGCGGCGTCGACCTGATGGCGCTCGAGGCTGCCGCGCGCCGCCAGGACGTGGTGGTCGCGGTGTTGCGGTTCGGCCGTGCGCGCCTGGGGGTGTGAGGCTGTTCCGCTTAGAGGGTCCGGACCTGTTCCCCGGTCAGGATGCCACACCAGCCATGATGTTCACGAAGAGGCGATTGACCCAACACCGCTGCGTTTCTGTGGCATGGCTTCCCCAGTAACTTTCCGGAAGTCCCATGGTCCATACCGGCTACAATCCCGCGTTCGTCGCGCTCTCCATCATCATCGCGGTGTTCGCGTCTTACGTCGCGCTCGACCTTGGGGCGCGTGTTCGGCGGCCCGATCCAGGGCCGCGTTGGGTCTGGGGAGCAGGGGCGGCGGTCGCCATGGGGGGCGGCATCTGGTCGATGCACTTTATCGGCATGCTGGCCTTCGAGATGGGCATGCCCGCCACCTACGATCTCGGCCTGACGCTCTCGTCCCTCGTCATCGCGATCGGATCGACGGCCGCCGCCCTCACCTGGGTCGAGCGCCAGGGAACCAGCGTCCCGTCGCTGATGGTGGCAGGCCCGTTGATGGGCCTCGGTGTGGCGGCGATGCACTACACCGGCATGGCCGCGATGCGGGTGCCGGGCAACCTCGCCTACAACCCTGCCATCGTTGCGGCCTCCGTTGCCATCGCGGTCACGGCGGCGACCGCCGCCCTCTGGCTGACATTCCGCCAGAACAAGCCATGGCAGAAGCTCGCCGCGGCATGCGTGATGGGTCTGGCGGTCGCCGGGATGCACTACACGGGCATGGCTGCGGCGACCTTCACCGCCGAAGATGCCGGCGCCCATGCCGCACACGTGACCGCGCTAGGCGTCGATCAGCAGAATCTGGCTCTCGCGGTGGCGGGTGTGACCTTCGTCATCCTGTTCCTGGCGATGATGGCTGGCTCGCTCGATCAGCGACGGGTGCAGCGGCGCCTCCACGTCAGCGAGCAGCGATTCCGTTCGGCCGTGCAGGCGGTGGACGGTGTGATGTGGACGACCGATGCCGCCGGGAACTTCGTCGAGGAGCAGCCTGGCTGGGAGCGGATTTCCGGACAGGCCTTCGCCGAGTATCGGGGCGGCGGTTGGTCCGCTTCCATCCATCCCGAGGACCTGGCGGAGACACAACGGGTCTGGGTCGAGGCCGTCCGGAAGGGAACGCCCTACGTCGTCGAGCACCGGGTCCGTTCGCCGGAGGGCTCATGGCGTCACTATTCCGTGCGCGCCGTACCCGTGCGTGATGCCGATGAGGCGATCCGGGAATGGGTCGGAGTGCACGTAGACGTCACCGAGCGCCACGTACATGAGCAAGCCCTGAAGGAGGCGCGCGATTCGGCCGAGGAGCACAGCCGCGCCAAGAGCCGCTTCCTCGCCAACATGAGCCATGAACTACGCACGCCGCTCTCGGCGGTCATTGGCTACTCGGAGATGCTGGAGGAGGAGGCCGAAGAACTCGGGCAGGACAGCCTCCTAAAAGATCTCGGGAAGATCAAATCGAATGCACAGCATCTGCTTGGCTTGATTAACGACGTGCTCGATCTATCGAAGGTCGAGGCGGAGAAGATGGAAATCTATCCAGAGGATGTAGACGTTGCTACTTTCGTCACCGATGCCGCGGCCACCGTCGACGCCCTGGTGGGTAAGAAGGGCAACGTCCTGGTGCTCGACGTGGCTGGCGACATCGGCCAAGCGCGTACGGACGCAGTGAAGCTGCGCCAATGCCTGTTCAACCTGCTATCGAATGCGGCGAAGTTCACCGAGGGTGGGACCATCACCCTGCGGGCCGGCCGTGAGGCTGACGCCAGCGGGGAGTGGCTCCGGTTCACTGTCCAGGATACCGGCATTGGCATGAGTCCGGAGCAGGTCGGGCGCCTGTTCCAACGCTTCACCCAGGCCGATGAGAGCACCACGCGCAACTACGGTGGGACTGGCCTTGGACTGGCGCTGAGCCGCGCCTTCGCGCAGCTACTCGGCGGTGACATCACGGTGGAGAGCGTGGAGGGTCAAGGCACGAGCTTCACCCTTCGAGTTCCGGCGGTGGCCCCGGAGCAAACCAGCGAGGCGGAGTCAGCGGCTTCCGAGAACCGGGTCACGTCAGGCGACCTTGTGCTCGTGATCGACGACGAGGCCAGTCAGCGCGAGCTGATGGCCCGGTTCCTCGAACGCCAGTCCTTCGCCGTCCGCACAGCTGGAGACGGGCACACAGGGCTCGGCCTTGCACGGTCGCTTCGGCCGCGGGCGATCCTGCTCGACGTGATGATGCCGGAGATGGATGGTTGGTCGGTGCTTGCCGCCCTGAAAGCTGACCAGGAGACCGCCGGCATCCCCGTGGTGATGGTCAGCTTCGTTGCCGATGCGGCGCTCAGTGCGTCCCTCGGAGCAGTCGAGGCTGTGCCGAAACCGGTGGACTGGACACGCCTCCGGACGATCCTGGACCAGTTTCGAGCCGCGGACGGCGACGTGCTCGTGGTCGACGATGATGCCGACATGCGCCACCGCCTCCGGACGGTTCTAGAGCGCAACGGCTGGACCGTTCGCGAAGCCGGGAATGGATGCGAGGCGCTTAACCAAGTCCGGCACGGTGTGCCCCGGCTTGTGCTCCTCGACCTGACCATGCCGGTGATGGACGGGTTCTCGTTCCTCGACCAGTTGCGTGTCACGCCCGGCTGCGCCGAAGTTCCCGTGGTGGTGCTCAGCGCCCGCGATGTCACTGCCGCAGAACGCGACCGCTTGTCCGAGGCGAATCAAGTTCTGCGCAAAGGCAACGCCAGCTTGCAGGACATCGCCACCGAGTTGCGAAAGCTCGACAACCGCCAAGTTGAGGTTGCTGCGGTGTCAGAGTGATAGAGTGTTGGGCTGCTGGCACTAGCTCGGCAGCCCGCCCTGCGCAGTGGCGATTTCCACCACCTCCAGCACGGTCGGGCCGACAGGGTGTCGCTGCCGTTCGAGGAAGGCCTTCGCTGCCGCGATCCTGTCGAGGGCTGGGCTCGGCCGGCGATACTGCTCGGCCATGAGGTCGGCAGTCAGGGCGAAGGCCAGCTCCTCAGCTAAGGCGGCTACCAGCGGTGCGGCTTCGGATGATGCGTCGGGGAAGTTCATAGCGTGCCCTCATTGCCCATGCGCAACTGTATATAGGGCAACAAGGTCGTGCGTGATTGTCCTGCGTTGGGATGCTGGACAGCGCAGGCTCAGCAGCTGAGGTCCGAACGCTGAGCGATGTCGCTCGTGAGGTCGTCCCGCACCAACTCCAATCTAAGGTCTACGCCCCCGAGTTGGTAGACGGGCGGGAACAGCGTCTCGAGCCCACGGGTAATGCCGTCGAGGACCGGGTCGTGTTCGCTGCCGAAGCTTCTTGTCGGCACATTGGCGTTCGTGAGGTTGGCGCTGGCGTTCGACATCTGACCCGGAGCTCGGTTAGCGTGCGTTAACTTCTTGAACTCCTCGCCGGTTCACGGGACCGTGATGGATTATGGCAGCAGCCGGTTCGGCAACGGCCCCCTGTCCACGTTTCGTTAACTGCGTTAGCCGACCTTGCCAGCGAGCCGGACAGGGGCCTCCCCAAGCCGGCGAGAGCGGCGGCTGCGTCCTGACCTGCTGTAGCTGCCGCTCCCTTCCGCGATGCGGCTTGGCCTGAATCACGAATGAGCACTGAGACTGATCTGCTCGCACTCGCTGTCGAGAACGCCGAGCTGCGCCTCGCACTGGCTGACGCGCAGGAGCAGTGCGTGGAGCTGGCTGTTGATGCCGGTGAGCTGCACGCCACGATCAAGGAGCTTCAGGCCCGCCTTGCCGCCGTCGAGGCTGAGCACGCTGCAGGGCGCCCACAAGGAAGCCCGCCGCAGCAGAGCGAGCGGGTCTGAAGCTCCTCATCGCCGACGCTGCGGGAAAACACTGTCCTCCAGCGCGCTGCGGCCCTCATTCGTGATGCGAACCGCGGCGCCGACAGGATCATGGTCGGCCCATCCTCGCGCGACGACGCTGGGGACGAAGAGGTCGTCATCCTGAGCGAGGGGAGTGGCCCCGGATAGCTCGTAGAGCGTGATCCAGCCTCCGACGTGATCGAGGTGGGTCATGAGGCGCATCTGCTCTGTCGTCATGGAGCGATCCCACCGCTGTGAGGGAAGCCCCTCAACGCCCTAACAGCACTTTTCGATGCCTCCTGCTCCACTAGCCGGCAGTTCGCTGCGAGCTTCAGGCCGAGCGCGGGCCGGCAGTGGCGTGGCGCGGCTACCTAGAGAGCGTCCAAACCACCAGGGTGAAGGCTCTGCGGGCCGCGAGCGGCACCAAGGCCGGGCTCTGGACGGCGGCGGGCGGCTTCGATCGCCGGGCAATCATGGCCTTCGCCGTCCATCACGCCCGGGCCGTCCTGAACGGCTGCCTCGCTCACGGCTGCTGGCGCACCGCGATGGCGCACGGGCTCAAGACCGCGTGGGCGGCGGCTCATGCCACTCGCCGCGCCGCCACCCACTAATCCCGGAGACCATATGACCTGCTCCCCTGATTTCCTGCCATCCGTAAGTTGGGTCCATCGGGATGGAGATGGACCATGCGCAAGAGCCGGTTTTGCGAGGAGCAAATCATCGCGGTGCTCCGCGAGCATGACGCGGGCGTGAAGACCGCCGATCTGTGCCGGAAGCACGGGATCAGCGATGCGACACTGTACAACTGGAAAGCCAAGTACGGCGGTCTGAAGGTGTCCGAGGCAGCGCGACTGCGCACCCTGGAGGATGAGAACCGGCGGCTGAAGAAGCTGCTGGCCGAGGCCGTGCTCGACAACGCGGCCCTGAAGGATTTGCTGGCAAAAAACTGACCACGCCCGCCGCACGGTTTGCTGCTGTCGAAGCCGTGATCAAACATCACGGCTTCTCGGAACGGCGTGCGTGCGGGCTTCTCGGGGTAGACCGCTCGGCTTTCCAATATGAGCGCAGGCCCGGCACCGATGACGCGCTACGAGCTCGGCTGCGCCACCATGCGGGCGAGCGCCGCCGGTTCGGCTACCGGCGGCTGGCGATGTTGCTCAAACGGGAGGGGGCGTGCGTGAACCTGAAGAAGGTCTACCGGCTCTATCGAGAGGAGAAGCTCACCGTGCGCCGTCGCGGCGGACGCAAGCGAGCACTTGGGACCAGAGCACCGATGGTGATCCCACAGGAGGCCAACCAGCGCTGGTCATTGGACTTCGTCAGCGACGCGCTCGCCGACGGGCGGCGCTTCCGCGTCCTGAACGTCGTCGACGACCACACCCGCGAGGCGCTGGCGACGGTGGTGGACACCTCGCTCTCGGGCCTGCGCGTCGTGCGCGAGTTGGACCGGCTCGTTGCCGAGCGTCGTTTGCCTGCCATGGTGGTGAGCGACAACGGCACCGAACTCACCTCGACCGCTGTCCTGCGCTGGGCTCAGGAACGAGGCGTTGAATGGCACTACATCGCGCCGGGCAAGCCGATGCAGAACGCCTTCGTGGAGTCGTTCAATGGGCGATTGCGCGACGAATGCCTGAACGAACATGTCTTCGGCACGTTGTTCGAGGCGCGTCGCATCATTGATGCTTGGCGGATCGACTACAATACCGCCCGACCACACACGAGCCTCGCCGGGCTGACCCCGATGGAGTTCGCCGCCAAGGCCAGTGCCCTCGCGATGCAACAGACTGGGGGCACTGCGCCGCGTGGGGGCTCCATGCCCCCAGCCTGTTGCTCACCCGCCCCGCAAGGGGCAGAACAGGAACAGACCTAACCTACGCGTGGCGGGAAAGCGGGGAGCAGGTCACATACCATGCCCGTTAGCCCGACCATGCGTGCCACCCTTGAGCTGGCCGCCGAGCGCATCATCAGCATCCTGGACCAGCTCGACCAAGACCCGGACCTCGAGGACAGTGGCGACGCCGAGCCGTCGCTTGGCGCTCCCGAGGGGGACGGATCGCAGGTCGGATGGATGCGCGGCGGAGACCGGGACCTTGAGCTTGAGGCGCGGCGCCCCGTCTCAGCGCACCAGGTCATTTGCTCGGATGCTCGCCCTGCTCAGCGACCCGGCGCGCTGGTGCCGCGGCGGTGGCGCCCGGGATGCGACCGGGCGGCCTTGCTCGCCCACCAGCCCCAAGGCCGTCGCCTGGAGCATGGAAGGTGCCATCGATCGAGCGGCGGGACAGGATCGAGCGATCGGCGACCTGATAGAGGACCAGCTATCGGGCCTGCTGCCGGACATGACCGGGCCGGCCGCGTTCAACGACGATCCCGGGACGGCTCATGCTGACGTGCTGACGTGCTGGCGCTGCTGCGCCGGGCGCTCTCTAGCGCCGCGTAGCAGCCCCGAACGCCGCCAGGGCGTGCCAATCGCGAGCAAGCGCAATCATTGCCAAAAGGCCGCAGCCCGCATAGTGCAACCGATGCCCGGATTTGGATGTGCGAGCCAGGATAAAATTTCGAATTTAATCAAGCGAAGATATGAACTTAGAGGCTAGGGAGGCAAGCCACGTAGCCTGCGAGCACCTCGTTCGGTATGGTCGTTTCACGAAACCCGGACGCGACTCGGACAGCACAACATGAAACTCAGCACCGAACAAGATACGGAGATTTCCGCTGCACGGGCGGAGATTCGGCAAACTAGTCGGCCTACCGTTGCAGCATTAGAGGCAGTATTGCACCATGTAATACCTGTTCTTGATCATGGATTCATTCGAGTCGTCGACTATATGGGCGATGATTCATCGGTAGTTCAGGCGGCCCGAGTTTCATATGGAAGAGGAACAAGAAGAATAAGCGAAGATAGAACGCTTATCCGATACCTAATGAGCCACTGGCATAGCACGCCATTTGAAATGGCGGAGATAAAACTGCACGTAAAGCTGCCTATATTTGTTGCGAGACAATGGATAAGGCACCGAATGGCGAGCGTTAATGAGTATTCTGCGCGTTATTCAATTCTTGACAGGGAGTTTTATCTTCCGGCATATGAAAATATGGCAGCTCAATCAACAACTAATCGACAAGGACGCGGTGTGGTACTTGGCCCCGATGAAGCCGCGCAAGTTTTGGAGATACTACGTACAGATGCCGAAAGAAACTATGATCATTATGTCTGGATGTTGAACGAAAGCGCAGACGGAAGTCGGCCTGATGATGAGCGTGCAGGTCTCGCTCGAGAGTTGGCACGAATGAACTTAACACTTAACTCATACACGCAGTGGTATTGGAAGTCAGATTTACATAATCTTTTCGGATTCCTACGCTTGCGAGCCGATCCACACGCGCAGTATGAAATTAGAGCTTATGCAGACGAAATATTGAAACTTACTGAAGCGTGGGTTCCACTTTCTTATGAAGCCTTCAGAGATTACCGAATGGAGGCTGCCAGTCTCTCCAAGCAGGCCCTTGCAGTAATACGTAAAATAGTTTCGGGCAATAACGTTAGCTTAGAAGAAAGTGGCATGACAAAGCGCGAATGGGACGCTCTGAATAAATTAATACATGAAAAATAATGAATTAAGGAGAGCAGACAAGAACAATTTCTTATGGGTGGTCCGCATAGCTGCGGACCACTTAATTACGGTGCTCTGTAGGAGGCTTAGCATGGTCGGGGTAAGCATCCAAAGCGGTGCGACCCGATGATTTGAATGGCAGATGTACAGTAGGGGCAGGTTGTACCGCGGAGGCTCAAGCTGCATCTACGTGCCAAAGGCTGGGACAAGTCGATGACGCCACCCATGCCGCCGGCGAGAGGCGAGAGCAATTTTCGCTGGACCTTTGATGGACAAGGGTGCCATGCGGCGACTGGAGAGTGACCGCGCTGGGTACTAGGAAACCTAGGCTATCCCAGCCGACGTGCCTTTTATTGGCTCAAGCAGTATGTATCGCCACTGCGCTACCAGAAGGGGCACCACTTGCATCACCGCGGTCCCCAGGTATGGCTATGCTCTAGCTTACCTGAATTCCTAGGAATTTTCATATTAAGAGGTCAACTGTAGCACTCAACAACGAACCAAAGCGTCTAGGCCGATTGAAAAAGTCTCAGTGCCAATCGTTGAATATTCCAACTCATTGTAAGTATCGACCGATGCGTAGCACACTTGAACCTCCGGATGTCGACTTGCAAACAGGCCTGCGCCCAGCGTTGACAGCTTTGTGTGCAGCGGAGCTACAATCACGTTAGAGGAGGCATCAAGAGGAACTACCTGCTCTAATTTATCTGCTGTGGAAAACGGATCCCTGGCTGAAAATTCGAAAGTTTCGGCGACATTATCATATTGAGAATGAAGTTCACGAAAGAAATCATTATTTCTGGCGCCTAACTCTGGATTGATCGATTCGGCCAGCAATCCTTTTCCAAGGATGAGGGTTTTGGGCTCATAATTTTCTATGATACTACGAGCACGAGAAAATTCGAAACCTATCAAAACAACAAGACAGGTTGGGCGGGACGGCCACATCTCGCCAGCATAGCCAACGACTGACCTCAAGCTAGTGACTTGTCCCGACAGCCAATCAGCCATGACCCCAGCGCCAACATATAATATTTCGGATTTCTCACTTGACGACAACGAAAGTGTTCGCAGAACAGCCAGGAGCATGAGAAGCTCCTCGCGGCGAAAGGACGTAATATCAAGCACCAGGTCGCGAAAGCCTGTAGCAGCCACTTCGGCAGATAGAACATTAAACAGACGTTGCGCAGTCGCAAGCGGGTCAGATGTTTCAAGCTCTTCGACAGAGGCCGAAGGAAAGCGTTGGCGAAATTCAGCTAAGTTTCCTTCTGTTCGTTCACTCCTACGACTAGAAACGAAGCAAGTGCAGCGACACACGTCAGCATCCATGAGCGAGCGCGCCACTACAAGCGATCGCTCCTCAAAACTAACACGGGACACGAAGTGAACAGACCTCCCCTTCCAACGAGAGGGGAGGTCTTGCACAGGAAAACCGTTTATCACCGATTTCTCCTACAGATCGAGGGGGAGCATCGGATGATCATCTTGCTTCGCACGGCGCCTTACAAAAATTGCAGGATCGTCGAGTGCCAACGCAAGATCCGATGAGGTAACAGAAAGATGGGCAGCATAGCCAGAAACGTCGAGACGGTAGTGAGGTCCCAATCGCTTCGCTAGGACATACCTTGGCTTCCTACCGCCAAGCGCCTCTTTGGCAGCGTTGTCTGACCGCTGTAGATATCCAAGGCGAACGCCCAGATCCAAAACCTCTTTGAGTTTTTTGGTTGGAGTATCGCGAAGTACGATCGAGATAACGCGTTGCTCACTTATATCTCCGTCGAGCAAGCGAGATCTAAAAAGTCTCCCGAGGGCCTCAACAAGATTGCGAAGATGTGTATAACTTTCGGTTTCGTGGCCAAGGGCATGCAAACTTGCCTCTTCACTAGACAGACCAGTAGGGTCTGCATCTTCAGAATCTGGTGAAGGTACAAGTGATTCTAGAAACTCAGTAGACCATTCGCGGACAACCTTATCCTGAATGGCTACAGGTATTTGAGCAACGACAGGTTGCCCCTCACTAACGACACTGTCATACATACGGCTAGCCGGTTCTAGGAACCAGCGTACCACTCCTGATGAGAGATCAACGAGAGATTTAAAGCCGGCGTAGCTATAAGTGTGGCCAGAGCGAGAGGAGCCCGTAAGTTCACGCATAAGGCGGGGCACGGCGTAGCGGGTACGCTCATCACGTGCCCGCGCGGCGCCGCGGCGCCCGTTGGTGAGACCTTCGTCAATGCGCGCGGCATGTTCGCCATCGATCTCAGCTTGGATCTCCGCGAGTCGTTGAGCTTGGCGTTCGTCCCGGGGGAAAAATATGTCAACGTCTTCGTTGCAGCCTACGTTGGCCAACCGTTTCGAAATAATTTTGCGAACTCTGTCAGAATAACTTCCATAATCAGAAGTATAAACAGAACTCAAATTTACTTCCGCAAAATCATGCGGACTTTCAATGACCCTATTATCTAGAGTGCGGCGAGTTGCGTAAGCAAGCTGCGTCGTAATTTTGAGGCATACATCTGAGGTGCTTCGCGATGACACCCAACTGTTGAGCACGCGCTGCATAGCTTTTGGCAAATTATCAGCATCGTCCAGCATGACAAACAGCGGCACATTAGGTAGGCCACTAATTTGACGTACTGCCGAAGCTAACGGCGCAAGAAAGTCAAGAAAGCCTGTGAGAGCACCGTTGTATGCCGTTCTTTCAGGTTGGAACGGAGATCTTACATAATATTGACGCACAGCCATCGCTTCCATTTCACAAATTCTAGCGATGTGCAAGAAAATCGCAGCATTTTCCGCGTCAAGGGGGCAGTCCGTGTTGCGATTTCCTCCGCAATCTCTGTAAAGTTCTTCAAAGCGACTAAAAAATATTCGAGCCGATTTTGATTCTATTTCGCCGGCGAGGTTATGCAAAAGCGTGGCAATGCGGAGCATTACCTGCATAACAAGGAGATGTTCACCGAGGGCCGTTCCTGCATACCCATGTGAACGGGTTAATTCAGGAGCGGCGAACTCTGTTCGGCGCAGGGGGACGTGTACTGCTAAGAATGGTAGCGAGGTAAGTGTCGTTCCGCGCCCAAGGCGGAGCATCATTACACGCGGCTCAAGGCTGCGCAGGAGCATACTTTTCCCTGTCCCGCGAGCGCCGTGAATGAAAGTATTTCCCGCGTCTTGCAGACGCGGGAAATCTGTGAAAACGTCAACAAAATTTTCGGCAATGTATTCTGCGTCTACATGCTCTGGATTGCGGACATTGAATGGATTAGTGCTCATGATTGATCGTCCTGCGGGACCGAAGGTATCAGATGATCTCTGAGCGATGCGCCATCCAGTCTCGACGCAACTGTTGCCCAGTCAACACCGCTCGTTGGATAGCCGCTGTCCTCAAGATAAAATCCTATCTTATCGATGATTTCGTCGTCATGAGTTACATCCAATGTGACGCTAATACGATCATAAGTCACAAAACCGTTTAGAAATCGATTACAATATCGACGCTCCAACTCGCCTTTTTCGAGGCGCTCGCGAATATAGTCGATCAATAAAATACTTGAAGCTGGGTTAGAGTCGGCTTGGAATTGCCTTGACAGATTTGGCTTTTCGACTTCATATTCTGTCTTAATCGTATGACCAACATAGTCAAAACTAATATTGATAGTTTTACAATACAGATTGTGAATAATAGATTCGGGTGGTGCCCCAGAGCCTTCGCGAAGCGCGCCTTCATCAGCGCGTCGCGGATTTTCACTAAATTCGTCTGCCAAGCGCAGCACTGCAGCAAGCCTTTGCGCGTGCACAGGTACGTGTATGATTTCCGCTCTTCTCGGAAGATGAGAAATCGTATCTTTATCGCCTGCGGGCGTCCGTCCTCCATGCGCTCTAGCGATTGAGGCAATAAGGCGCTTCTCAGCTTGCTCAAGATCTGCGGTCGTGCCAAGTTCTTGAATTATGGTTGCTGCGCGTCTTTCATGCCCTTCACGCCCACTCGCATTTCCGGCATCATGCAAGAGGATCGCTAATAAAAGAGCAAAAACCTCGTAGGGTTCGAGAGACCTGAACGCAGGAGTGATGGCATCACTTCCTATGCCAAGCATTCGCCCTGCTGTCATGATTACGTCATCGACGTGGCTCTTGTCATGTCGAGTGAATCGCTCGCCCTTCAAGGCAAGCCCTGCCCCTGCTACAGAGAAATATTGTCGATCAAGAGCCCTCTTAATCGCTATGTATTTCTCGAAATATCCACCATCCCTATTAGGGAAAGACGCCGCTCTGGACGTTGAGTAGTTCTGGAGGAGTTCCTCTAAGGGTAGTAGAGCTGACATCGGTGATCGCTGAACCTTGTGAGCAAGCCATAATGCGCTCGAATACCCGGCGGGCTAGCATCGGTGGAACAGCATTTCCCACCTGCTGCTGCCTATGCCCGATGGAGCCGCAGAACACGTATTCGTCCGGAAATGATTGGAGCCTCGCCGCCTCACGGACGGAAAGCCCTCTATCTTCCCGGGGGTGGATTAGCATGTTCTTGCGAAAGTTGCCAATGACGACGGATGGCTCGTCCTCACGCAGCCTCCGGTATATGCCGCTGTGATATCGTCGGCGGTCGTCGTGGCCATCACGCATCATGCCGGGCACATTGCGCCAATTGCCGCCCTGGGGGATGTACGAGTATCGGGCGACAATATGATCTGCATTGCAGGATACTAAGTGGCCGCTACATGCCTCTAATTGTCCGCGCAGGCTCGCAGCGTAGGCGGATTGAGGCGGACCTGAGTAGGGAAGCACATCAACTGAAGCCCCATTCATTAGGCTGGGCAGGTCACCTATTGCTTCGAGTAAGGTAGGCGTTGCATCTAAGGCGGGGATCGGAAAATCGGGAGGCCTGCGGCCAAGTGCGCCTACGACAAAATACCTCGTCCGCCGCTGCGGGCAGCCATATTCTGCGGCATTGAGAAGCGCATCGCAGACCTCATACCCAAGCTTATGCAACGACTCTTGAAACGCCTCTGAGAAGAAACCAGCTTCTGTCTGCAAAATTCCTGCAACATTTTCGAAGACAACCCACTCTGGCCGCATGAAGCTAACGAGACGAACAAACTCCATATAAAGGGAGTTCTTTAGGTTCGCTGCATTGCGCGTCCGTTGGTTTGATGTTGAGAAGCCCTGACACGGAGGGCCACCAAATATAATAAGATCCTCAGATCTTTTGCCAACGTCAATATTTTCCAATGTTCTTAAGTCGGCTTCTATTAGCGATATAGACGGATGGTTGGATCTATAAGTTTTGCAGGCGGCCGCATTCATCTCTACTGCCGCCTTGACCTTGACACCAGCAAGTGTCGCGCCAAGCGTCATACCGCCCGAACCGGAAAAAAGGTCGATTCCAATCAACTGACACAACGCTCGGTAGGCTTGTTCACGGAAATGCTGATACCCTGTATCAAGCTACCATGCGATACGCTACCCACTCACGATGTGAATCGCGTGAAAATCCTAAAACGCGCCCTCGAATAAAAAACTACGATCTACTCAGGCAGTCAGCCCTTTCCTCGTCTGCATACATAAGTCGGCATTGTGAAGCTGCCTACCAACCAATCACCTTCATAGCTTGGTGAGAGCCAGGTGAAACTCGTTGATATGGCATAGAATCACCAAGGGGCTGATTACCGAACCAAACACTTGGCTTCCGATTGGCTTCCTAAACCTGAATCCCCGGAAGCCACTAGCACCTGCATTCCCGGCTAAGTGCTTGATTTTAAATGGTCGGAGCGAGAGGATTCGAACCTCCGACCCCTAGTCCCCCAGACTAGTGCGCTAACCGGGCTGCGCTACGCTCCGACGCCCCTTGAGGGCGAGCGGGGTATTAGCGCCGCGCTCGGCTCCGCGCAAGCCCCTTCTCCGCGCGAGCCCCTTCCGGGCCCGGCGGTCGATCGGCGCGCCTAGTCGGTCACGATCACCCGGTTCGGCAGCTCGTCGGTGTCGCCGGGGCGCGGGGGGGCGGCCTCGGCCAGGATCGCGCCCGTGGCCTCCACCGCCCGCACCAGCCCGTCCGCCAGGGCGTCGCGGCGCAGGGCCGCCACGAGGTCGTCGAGCACGGGGCGCCAGCAATCCGGCGCGGTGCCGACCCCGGTGTCGGTCACCACGTCGGCATAGCGCTCGGCCAGGGCGACGTAGATCAGCACGCCGGTGCGGCCGCGGGTGCGGGCGAGGCCCCGGGCCCGGAACTCGTGCCGGGCGGCGGCGCGGGCGCGGGCGCGGCGCAGGGGACGGGGCAGGGCGCGGGGCAGGCGGGCGAGCACCGGTTCCGCCGCGAGGCTCAAGAGCAGCGCCAGGGCCGCGACGAGCTGGACCAGGAAGATCCGCGTGGCGGAGAGCCCGGTGAGGAGGATCAGCGGCCAGGGCACCAGGAGGGCGCCGGCCAGCGCCAGCGCCGGGGGCAGGCTGCGATAGGCCCCCGAGCGGGCCGCCACCATCACGACGATCTCGCCCGCCGTGCCGCGCTCGGCCGCCTTGATCGCCGCCGCGATGCGGGCGCGCTCCGCCTCGCCCAAGGGCCCCGGCATTCCCCGTTCCGGCATCACCAATCCCCCGAGGCGCCGCCGCCCCCCGACGAGCCGCCCCCGCCCGAGAAGCCGCCGCCGTCGCCGAACCCGCCGCCCATCCCCCCGCTGCTCATGCCGCCCCCGAAGCCACCGCCCGAGGGGCCCGGCACGACGATCCAGTTCCCGCCCGGGCGGCGGTGCGGCCGGCCGGGACCGCCGCGGCCTCCGGCGAGGAGCCGCATCAGCACGAAGCCGATCACCGCGAGCAGGATCACCACCAGGACCGGATCGAGGCCGCTTCCCGAATCCTCGCGCACCTCGGCCTTGCGCTGCCACTCGGCGGCATCGCCGGAGAGGATGCCGAGGATGCCGTCGATTCCGGCCCGGATGCCGCCGGGAAAGTCGCCGGCCTTGAACTTCGGCGCCACCGCGCTCGCGATGATCACCTTGGACAGCGCGTCGGTGAGCGCGCCCTCGAGGCCGTAGCCGACCTCGATGCGCACCTTGCGCTCGGCGGGCGCCACGAGGAGCAGCACGCCGTTGTTGCGCGCCCTGGTGCCGAGGCCCCAGGCGCGAAACAGCCGGTTGGCGAAATCCTCGACCGAGGTGCCCTGGAGCGAGGGCACGGTGGCGACGACGACCTGGTCGGTCGTCCGGTCCTCGTGCGCCTTCAGCCGGGCGGAGAGCGCCGCCGCCTCCTCCGGCGCCAGCAGGCCGGCGCCGTCGACCACCCGGCCGGTGAGCGGCGGCAGGTCGAGGGCGGTCGCCGCCCCGGCCCAGAGCACCAGGAGGAGGGCGAGGAGGCCGGCGCCCGGGAACCTGCGCATCGGGTGGGGCCTGCGCATGGAGTGGGACCTGCGCACGGGGCCGGTCCCTAGAACTTCACGTTCGGCGGGCGGCTGGCGTCGGGGGTGGCGGTGAAGGCCTCCATGGGCTTGGCCTCCGGGTAGAGGGTGGAGGCGATCCAGCGGCCCGGGATGGTGCGGATCTCGGTGTTGTAGGCCTGCACCGCCTGGATGTAGTCGCGCCGCGCCACCGCGATGCGGTTCTCGGTGCCCTCGAGCTGCGATTGCAGGGCGAGGAAGTTGGCGTTCGACTTCAGGTCGGGATAGCGCTCGACGGTGACGAGAAGCCGGCCCAGCGCCCCGGAGAGCTGGTTCTGGGCGTCCTGGAACTCGCGGAACTTCTGCGGGTCGCTCACCGTCGCGGCGTCGACCTTCACCGAGGTCGCCTTGGCGCGGGCCTCGGTCACCTGCACCAGGACGTCCTTCTCCTGCTGGGCGTAGCCCTTCACCGTCTCGACGAGGTTGGGGATCAGGTCGGCGCGGCGCTGGTACTGGTTCTGCACCTCGCCCCAGCGCGACTTGGCGGCCTCCTCCAGGGTCGGCACCCGGTTGACCGCGTCGCAGGCCGAGAGGGTGGTGGCGAGGGTGAGCGCCAGGACGGCGAGCCGCAGGCGGCCGAGGAGAGGGGCGGTCATGGCGGGCGGCGGGCTCCTTCGGGGGGCGCCTCACGGCGCCGCGAGCGTTGCCGTGTCGCAGATAGGCGGCGTTCCGCCGCGGACCAGCGGGGCCCGGAGACGGAAAACGGCCCCGGAGGCGGGCGCCCGGGGCCGTCGAGCCTGCACGGGAGCCTTGATACGGTTTTCGGAAGATCCCTTCCGGCAATCGTATCACGAGCCCGCGCGGTGGAGCCTTCGGCTCCACGCGCCCGAGCGAAGCCGATTTCCGCGTCGCGAAGCGATCAGCCGGAAATCGCGTGAGCCGTCAGGCCGCCCGGATCGCCGCCAGGAACCGGTCGACCTGGCCCTTCACGGTCATCGACTGGGCCGAGAGGCTGCGGGCGGCGTCGAGCACCTGGCCGGCGGCGTGGCCGGTCTCGCGCGCCGAGGCCGTCACCTCGCCGATCGTGCCCGAGACGTCCTGCGTGCCGCGGGCGGCCTCGCCGATGGTGCGGGAGATCTCGTTCGTGGTCGCGGTCTGCTCGGTCACGGTGGCGGCGATCACGCCGGAGATCTCGTCGACCGACACGATGGTCTCGCCGATCTGCCGGATCGCCCCGGAGGCGTGCCCGGCGGCGGCCTGGATCCGGGCGATCTGGCCGGCGATGGCGTCGGTCGCCCGCGTCGTCTGGCCGGCGAGCTCCTTGACCTCGGCGGCGACGACCGCGAAGCCGCGCCCCGCCTCGCCGGCCCGCGCCGCCTCGATGGTGGCGTTGAGCGCGAGCAGGTTGGTCTGGCCGGCGATGGCCGAGATCATGGTCACGGCGGTGCCGATCTCGTCGGCGGCGCGGGCGAGGTCGCCCATCGCGGCGCCGGTCGCCTCGGCCTCGCGCCGGGCGAGGCCCGCGACCTCGTTCGAGCGCAGCACCTGGCGCTCGACCTCCTGGAGCGAGGCCGCCAGCTCCTCGGCGGCGACCGCCACGGTCTGCACGTTGGCGGCGGTCTCCTCGGAGGCCGCCCCCACCGCGACGGCGCGCCGGTTGGTGCCCTCGGCCACCCCGGTCATCGCGTGGGCGGTGGCGTCGAGCTGGCCGGCGGCGGCCGCGACGACGTCGAGGGAGGCGAGGATGTCGGCCTCGAAGCCGCGCACCAGGCCGTCGACGGCGGCCACGCGCCGGTCGCGGTCCGACTGGTCGGCGAGCGCCCTCGCCTCCATCTCCCGGCGCGCCGCCGCGTTGGCGCGGAACACGTCGACGGCTTTGGCCATGTCGCCCATCTCGTCGACGGCGTCGCGGGAGGGCACGTCGACCGCGAGGTCGCCTTGCGCCAGCCGGGTCATGGCCCCGGTCATGCCGCGGATCGGCCGGAGGATGCCGCGGGCGATGAGCAGCGCGAGGCCGGCGCCGAGGGCCACCACCGCGGCGATGAGCCCGACCAGCAGGGCCTGCGCGGCGCCCGCCGCCGCGGTGGTCGAGGCGCTGATCCCCTCGACGGCGGCCTCGATCGAGGCCCGGGCGGCGTTGCCGGCCGTCTCGATCGCCGCGAAGGTCGGCTGGAAGCCCTGGTCGTAGAGCGCGGCGCTGCCGGCGAGCGCCGTCGCGGTCGCCTCGAAATGCTCCCTGTAGGCGCCGAGCGCCTGGCGCACCGCCGCGACCGGCTTGGCGAAGGCGCCGAGCACGTCCTGGTCGGCGAGCGCCTTCAGGGCGGCCTCGGCGGCGCGGACGTTGGTCCCGAAGGTCGCCGGCCCGCCGGCATCCATCGTCGCGAGGAAGCGCCAGTTGGCGATCCGCACCAGCAGCGTCGCGCTCTCGACCGCCGCGGCGCGGCCGATATCGCCGCTGGTGCCGTTCGCCCGCACCTCGGCGACGAGGGCGCCGGAGGCCTTGGTGAGGGCGTCGCCGCCGGAGAACAGCTTGGCCTTGCTGTCGCGGATCAGGGCGCCGAACGTGCCCAGGCGCGCCGTGTCGGCCTTGAGGCTGCGCGCGCTCGCCAGGATGGCGACGTACTGGGCCTTGCGCTCCGGGGCGATGGCCGTGCGCTCGAGCTCGGCGCTGGTCTCCTCGATGCGGGCGAGGCTCCGGCCCATCGCCTCGAGGCTCTGCGGGTCCTGCGTGAAGCGGTAGGTCAGCGCCTGGCCGGCGAGCTGGTGGGTGAGCCCGTTGACCGAGAACACCCGGAGCGCGACGCGCTCCAGCTTCGCCCGCTGCTCGTAGCGCGCCATGGTGCCGCTGCCGCTGCTCAGCGCGTAGGCCCCCAGTCCCGCCGAGAGGGCCACCAGAACCCCGAACCCGCCGTAGAGGCGCGTGCGAATACCCGTCTTCACAGAGAGTTCTCCTCGATCCTCTCCGAGCGCTAACGGCACACCCTTGCGGGATGGTTAAGGATTGCTGACTTCAGCCGTGCGAACTCTCTCCGGCCGGGGATCCGGTCCGGCGAAGTCTGACCCATGGTGAGACTTCGCCGGGATGAGGCGCGGCGAAAGGCGGGCGCGGGTGTCGCGGTTTGGCGCGGCGGCGCTCCGGCGCTATGCCCCGGCGACGGCCGCTGCGGGCCGATTCGGGACCGGCATGGCGAAGCGAGCGGCCAAGATCGACATCGCCAAGATCGAGACCGCCAAGGCGAAGGCGGCCAGGATGACCCTGGCGGAGAGGCTTCCGGCGATCGCGGCGGCGGGGAGCGGGCCCGGGGACAGGCCGCCCTCGGCCGCCTCCCTGTGGCGGGAGGCGCGCAACGCCGCCGCCCGGGCGCGGCTGGAGAAGTCCCTGCCGGCGGTCTTCCCGGCCCCGGTGCTGCGCCACGCCCTGACGCGGCCCCTGGTGCCGCCGACGCCGCGGCTCGCCGTCGAGAGCTACTGGCGCCACCACATCCTGCGGGCCGACCGGCTGGCGCGGGCGCTCGCCGCGGAAGCGGGCGGGCCCGAGGGCTGGAGCTGGCGCCTCGGCACGGCCGGCGAGAACCTCTCGGAGACGGGCCTGCCGTTCAGCTTCCGGATGCCGCCGGCGCCGTTCCGCGAGGCGCCGCACGCCCTGGGGAAGGGGCATTGCTGCGTCTGCGGCCGGCCGGTCTACCGCTTCGGCTGGCACCGCGACCTGTGGGGGGCGGGCGCGCCCAACCGCAACGCCTCGTGGCACGCCGCCTGCGTCGCGGCCTGGAAGTTCTGGATCGCGCCCGCCGACCACGTGAAGGCGCTGAAGCGCCGCCAGGGCCACCGCTGCGCCCAGTCGGGCAAGCGCCTCTTGCGGACGGCCGAGGTCGACCACCGGGTGCCGCTCTACCGGATCTGGCGCGAGGAGCGGGCGCGGCCCTGGCACGAGCTCCTCGGCTACTGGGGCGTGCCGAACCTCCAGGTGATCAACCGGGCGAGCCACGCCGACAAATGCGCGGCGGAAGCCGGCGAGCGGGCGAGCGCGCGGCGGCTCTCCGCGCCGGCGACCGGCGACCCGGCCGCCGACGCGGAGTAGGGGGGCTCAGCGCGGGACGATGTGCAGCCCGTCATCCGGCAAGAGGTTGCGGGCGGGGCCGCCGGTCTGCTGGCCGCCGCCCTGCTGGTAGGCCGGCAGCTCGGGGCGGCGGTCGTTGTCGCCGCCGGTGTCGTACACCCAGGGCGCGGACCACGGCGCGCGGCCGCCGACGGTGCCGGTGGCGTCGATGTCGCGCGGGAGGGAGCGGTAGGAGGGGCCGGGCTGGGCCGAGGCGGCCAGGGGAGCCAGGACGGTGGTCGCCAGCAGGGCGGCCGGGATCAGGAGGGTCCGGAGGGCGCGCATCGGCTTCCTTTCGAGGAGTAGGGACCGCGGGGAGCGGTCATGCTTGCCGGGACAACGGCCAGGCTGGGCCTGCCGTTCCGGCACGACCCCGGGCCGGCAGCGTGGTGGGGAGCAGCCTTGCGGCCGGGGGGTTCAAGGCTTCGTGGCCGGTGCCGCGGCCTTCAGCCCCGCCGCGCCGTCGCGGCAGCCTTGGCGTAGCGCTTGAGCACCCGCTCGCGCTTGAGGCGCGACAATCGCTCGATCCAGAACACGCCGTCGAGCTGGTCGATCTCGTGCTGCAGGCAGGCGGCGGCAAAGCCCTCCTCCTCGGCCTCGTGCGCCGCGCCGTCGAGGTCGCAAAAGCGCACCCGCACCCGGGCCGGGCGCTCGACCTCCTCGTCGACGCCCGGCATCGAGACGCTGCCCTCGCGGTGGCGGGCGGTCTCGGGCGAGGCGAAGACCAGTTCAGGGTTGACGTAGACCCGCGGCGCGAGGTCGAGCGCCGCCCGGATGATCGTCAGCCGCACCGGCGCGCCGACATGCGGGCCGGTGAGGCCGAGCGCCGAGACGGACAGGAGCGTGTCGAGGAGGTCGCCGGCGAAGGCCCGCAGGGCCTCGTCGAAACTGGTGACCGGGGGCGCGGGCAGGCGCAGGCGCGGGTCCGGGTAGAGCACCAGGGGGCGGGCGGGCATCGGGCTCGCTCAGCGGGTGTGGAACGAGGCCGGCCACAGGCCGGCCCGCTCGATGCCGACGACCAGCACCACCACGGCCAGCGCCACCGCGAGCACGAGGAGCAGGTTGCGGCCCGGCACGCCCCGGGCGATCAGCACGAGCACCAGCAGCAGGGAGATGACCGAGACGACGACGTCCATGGGATGTCCTTGTGGCGGTGCGGAACGTGACGCCGCGCGTCGGGGCTGCGCCAGGGATCCCGGCGCGGGAGCCGTCCGTCAAGCCCGCACCCGCGGCCGTCGTTCCCGGGGGCGGGCCGGAGCGTCCGGTGCCTGACCAAACCGTAATCTTCGCGCCACGGGCCGGTCAGGGCCGCCGGCCATAATGGCCCCATCGACCGGCCGCGGACGCGGCCCTCGCCAGACGGAGCCCAGAGAGACCCCGATGCCCCAGACCACCGAGACTTCTCGCTTCCACCGCAAGGCCCTCGCTTCCGTGGCGGCCGTCACCCTGATGGCCACCGGGGCGCTGGGCACCGCCTTCCTGCCGCCGAGCACCCCGGCCTACGCCCAGGCCCTGCCGCAGACCCCGATCACCACGGCCGAGCACCCGCCGGGCAGCTTCGCGCCGATCGTCAACCGGGTGAAGCCGGGCGTCGTCTCGGTGAAGGTGAAGCTGAAGGACGACGCCTCGGACGACGAGGACGGCGGCGGCCAGCAGAACCTGCAGAACGTGCCGCCGCAGCTGCGCGAGTTCTTCCGCCGCTTCGGCGAGGGCGGCCCCGGCGGGGGCATGGGCGGGGGCATGCAGCGCCCGCAGCGCCACGGCGGCGGCGCGGCGCAGGGGTCGGGCTTCTTCATCTCGGGCGACGGCTACGTGGTGACCAACAACCACGTGGTGAACAACGCCAAGTCGGTCGAGGTCACCCTCGACGACGGCCGCACCCTGCCGGCCAAGATCATCGGCACCGACCCGAAGACCGACCTCGCGCTCCTCAAGGTCACCGACGGCGCGCCGTTCCCCTACGTGAAGCTCGCCCACGGCGCGCCGCAGGTCGGCGACTGGGTGGTGGCGATCGGCAACCCGTTCGGCCTCGGCGGCACCGTCACCGCCGGCATCGTCTCGGCCCGCGGCCGCGACATCGGCGCCGGTCCCTACGACGATTTCCTGCAGATCGACGCGCCGATCAACAAGGGCAATTCGGGCGGGCCGACCTTCAACGTCTCGGGCGAGGTGGTGGGCGTCAACACCGCGATCGCCTCGCCGTCGGGCGGCAACGTGGGCCTCGCCTTCGCGATCCCCTCCGAGACCGTGCAGGCGGTGGTTGACCAGCTGCGCGCCGACGGCAAGGTCGCCCGCGGCTATCTCGGCCTCCAGATCCAGCCGGTGACGAAGGACATCGCCGACAGCCTCGGCCTCGACAAGGCCAAGGGGGCGCTCGTGAACAGCGCCCAGGACGGCACCCCCGCCGCCAAGGCGGGGCTGAAGTCCGGCGACGTGGTCCAGGCGGTCAACGGCGAGCCGGTGAGCGATGCCCGCGAATTGTCCCGCCGGATCGCCTCGCTGAAGCCCGGCACCAAGGTGGACCTCGCCTACGTCCGCGGGAACAAGACCGAGACCGCCCAGGTGACCCTCGGCACGCTGCCGAACGACACCAAGGTGGCGAGCGCCAACGACAATGGCGGGCGCCGCGGCGACAGCCAGCCGCGGCTGGGCCTGAGCCTCGCCCCGGCGGGTCAGGTCGGCGCCGGCCAGGAGGGCGTCGCGGTGGTGGCCGTCGATCCCGACGGTCCGGCGGCGGCGAAGGGCATCCAGGAGGGCGACGTCATCCTCGACGTCGGCGGCCAGCCGGTCTCGAGCCTGTCCGACGTCGCCACCCGCATCCGCGCTGCGGAGACCGACGGCCGCAAGGCGGTGCTGATGCGGATCAAGAACGACAAGGGCACCCGCTTCGTGGCGATCGGCCTGCAGACGAAGAACGGCTGACCACCCGGAGACGGGACGAGGCGCCGGCCCCGCGAGGGGCCGGCGTTCTCGCGCGTATCTCGGCTCCGTCGAGAGAAGGACCCCGGGGATGTCGGAGCCGGTGAGTCACAGCCTCGCGCCGTGGCATCGACGTGTCGATGCCACGGCGTCCGGCGCATCAGCGCCGGCGCCTGTTCGGGCTTAGCCAGCGCCTTCGAATGGATCCGTTCGAAGGCGCGGCGGTATCACGCCCGGCACAGCCGGGCGAGCCGGCGGCCCGACACCCGGCCGCGGGCCGTCCCGTCGGTGTGCACCGCCTCGCCGGCGAGCGCGATCTGGGTCGGGTTCTCGATCAGGGTGTAGCGGGTGCGACCGACCGGCAGGCCGAACTGCACCGCCCAGAGCCGCAGGGCGGCGCAGAAGTCGCGCAGGGTCCCGGGACCGAAGCGCGAGGGATCGAGCACCGGCGCGACCGCGGCGGCGCCGTAGGGCAGGGCGCGGAAGCCCGCGAGGAGGCCGGACCGCCCGTCCGCGAGCCCGAAGGCGGCGCTCGCCTCGACGCCGAGCGCGCCGGCGCGGTCGGGGGGCAGGCTCGTCAGGGCGAGGCGCAGCGGCTGCTCGGTCACCACCACCACGGCGCGGTCGGGCGCCCCGGCGAGGTCGATCGCGAGCGGCCGGTAGCCGGTGCCCGGGTCCCGCGGCGCGGTGAAGACGAGGCCGATCAGGTCGAGGGCGGCGGCCGAGCCCGAGACCCGGTCGGGATGGGCGGTCCAGCCGATCAGCCGCTCGCGCTGGGCGGCGCGCTCGGCCGAGACGTCGGGGATCTGGATGTCGGGATCCGGCAGCGCGCCCCGCAGCGGCGCCGGGGCGTCGGCGGCCGCGCAGACGGGGCAGGGCCGCTCGGGCGCCGGCGGCCAGGATTCGGATCTGGTCTCGGATCTGGCCTCGGGCCTTGGCGCGGACGTCGCCTCGGCCGGCGATCGGTCCGGCAGGCGGGAGGGCGGCGCCTGGACCGTCTCGCTCGCCGGACGCGGGCGCAGCCAGCCGATGCGCGGATCGAGCGCCGCGATCACGGCGAACGGGATCGCGACGGCCGCGAGCGCCGCCAGGCCGAGCCCCCATCGCCCGCTTCCGTCTCGCACGCTCCACCGCCCCGCTGCGCGCAACCCCCGGCGCGATCGGGCCAGTATGCACCCGTTCCGGCGGAAAATGCGTCCGTGACAAAGACTTAGACAAAAAACCTGGGGATGGCCGCTCCCGCCCCTTGCCGTCTGCCGCTGCGGCACCGGACCGACGCGCCCGGTCGGCCGGGACGGGTGCCCGGCCCGCCCGGATGCCGTATGCTGGCGCCATGACGATCGCCCCGACGATGCCCGCGCCCGACCCCACCGACGGCCTCGCGCGCCGGCTCAGGCTCGAGCGCGAGGCGCGGGGCTGGTCGCTCGGCGACCTCTCGGCCCGCTCCGGCGTGTCGAAGGCGATGATCAGCAAGGTCGAGCGCGCGGAGGCGAGCCCGACCGCCGCCCTGCTCGGCCGGCTCTCGGGGGCCTTCGGGCTCTCCCTCTCGACCCTGCTGGCGCGGGCGGAGGGCGAGGCGGGCCAGGTCCGGCGTGAAGCCGCGCAGCCGGTCTGGATCGATCCGGCGACGGGCTACCGCCGCCGCCAGGTCTCGCCGCACCTCGCCGAGACCCCCCTCGACCTGACGGAGGTGGAACTGCCGGCCGGGGCCGAGATCGCCTATCCGGCGGCCTCCTACGCCTTCATCCGGCAGATGGTCTGGATGCTCGACGGCACCCTGACCTTCCGGGAGGGCGAGGCCACCCACGTGCTCGAGGCCGGCGACTGCCTGGCGCTCGGCGCGCCCGCCGATTGCAGCTTCGCCAACCGGAGCGAGCGTCCCTGCCGCTACCTCGTCGCCGTGGTGCGGCAGCGCTGAAAGCTCGGGCAGCGCTGAAAGCTCGGGCAGCGCTGAAAGCTCGGGCAGCGAACCCGGGGCGGCGCCGAGAGCGGGGTCGCGCGATCAGGCCGCGCGCCGGGCGAGGAAGGTCCGGGCCTCGGCCCCGCCGCGCAGGAAGCCGTAGACGAGCACCGGCCAGCAGAACAGCAGCACCGCCAGCGGCGCCGACATCTGCCAGCCGACGATCGCCCCGACGATGCCCGCCGCCGAGCCGACGAAGCGGAAGTAGAACACCGGCACCGCGACCACGAGGGCGACGAGCACCGGCACGCCCAGCACCGCCGTCAGCCCGGCCTGCACCGCCAGGAGGTTGGTCACGCCCATGGCCAGGAACACCAGGAAGGCGGCAATCTGCATCATCGGGCTTCGCTCTTCGCCTCACGACTCACCGTAGGCGCCATAGAGACGCGAGGAGCATGGCTTTTTGTGGGGCGTCCGCCACGAGATCCCCGCCTCCCGATCCCCGCCTGTTGCACCGCCCCGTCTCCGGTCGGGCCTGGGTACCGAGGGTTGCGCCCGCGCCACACTCGCGTCGCACGCACCCTCATCTAACCGTCATGTCCCTCCCCAGTCGCGGCGAGGTGGACCAGGTTATCCACAGCGCGGGCGACCACAGATCCGCGGATGCAACAATGCAGGGGGCATGATGGACGCGCGGGCGCTGCTCACCCAAGTCCAATCCAACATCGGGGCGACGTGCGACCGGGCGGTACGGCAGGCTTCATTGATCGACACCCGCGAGCGCGACGGGTTGCCGACCGATCGCGAGCGGAACGTCCTGCGCGGGATCCGCGTGTCCCTCGGCCTCGAGTACCATCACGAGGAGATGCTGCTCGCGAGCCTGGCCGGCGAGGCCGGGGACGATCACCCTCCCGCGCCCTCCCGCCGCCTCTGCCACCGCGGCGCCGGGGAGGATTGTCCGCTGCCGGTCCGCTGCTGCGCGACCCTGGCGGCCGCGATCACCCCGTGGACCCACGCGGCGCGGGCCCACGCCCCGGCGACCGGGCCGCGCTGATTCGCGAGGCCCCCCGGCATCGCGGCGCGCGGCTCCCGCGGCTGCGGCGGGAGCGCCACACCGGCCGTCCCATCCGCCGCCGCGCCCCTCCGGCGGTCGTCGGGCCCCGGCGGCCTGTGGCGCCGGAGCACTGGCGGTCCGGCGGCCCGCGGCGGCCTTCTTCCACGGTGAGATTCGAGGACCGACGCCTTTGCAAGCCCTGCTGCCCGCGACATCGAACGCGCCGCTCTTCCTCCACCTCGCCGGGGCGCTGGTCTTCGTGGCCGCCGCCGGCCGCGGCATCGGCTGGGCCCTCGACGCCTGGGTGCGGCGCGCGCCCGACGGCACGGCCGCGCCGTCCTCGCCGGAGGAGCGCCCTTTGAGGGGAGGAGCGCCCTCGAGGGAAGGTCCCGGGCCGGCGCCTCAATCCGGCGCCCGCATCCGGTAGCCGACCCCGGTCTCGGTCAGGATGTAGCGCGGGCGCTCGGGCTCCGGCTCGAGCTTCTGGCGCAGCTGGCGCACGTAGACCCGGAGGTATTGCGGGTCGGCGGCCGTGCCCCAGACCTCGCGCAGCAGGTGGGCGTGGGTGAGCACCTTGCCGGCATGGTGCACCAGCAGGCGCAGCACGTCGTACTCCTTGGGCGAGAGCTTCACCTCGCGCTCGCCCACCCGGACGATGCGGCGCACGAGGTCGACCGAGAGCTCGCCGGCCCGGAACACCGGCCGCTCGCCGCCGACCGCGAGCTGGTGGCGCAGCGCGTTGCGCATCCGGGCGAGCAGCTCGTTCATGCCGAAGGGCTTGGTGACGTAGTCGTCCGCCCCGAGATCGAGGGCCTCGACCTTGCCGGCCTCGTCGTCGCGGCTCGACAGCACGATCACCGGCAGGTCCGGCCGCCTGGCGCGGATCTGCGCCAGGAGGGCGTGGCCAGCGATGTCCGGCAGGCCGAGATCGAGGATCGCGAGCGCGAAGGCCTCCCGCTCCAGGAGGTCGAGGGCGGTCCGGCCGTTTTGCGCCTCCGCCACCGCGTAGCCCTGGCTGCTCAAGCCGACCCGCAGGAGCTTGCGGATCGGCGGCTCGTCGTCGATCACCAGGATGCGGGGATCGTTCGTCACGCGGCGTCCTCCAGGGCGGCGCGGGGCACCGGCAGGGTCAGGGTGAAGGCGGCGCCGGATCGGTCCTCCCGGTTGCGGGCGGTGATCCCCCCGCCCATCGCCTCGACGAAGCCGCGGGAGATGGCGAGCCCCAGGCCCGTCCCGGCCCGGACCCGGTCGCGCTTGCGCACCCGGTAGAAGGTGTCGAAGATCCGCTCCTCGTCGCCCTCCGGCAGGCCCTCGCCCTCGTCGAGGATCCGCAGGTGCACCGCGTCGCCCTCGCGCCAGCCCTCGATCCGCACCAGGCTCTCCTCGGGCGCGTACTTGGCGGCGTTGTCGAGGAGGTTGAACAGCACCTGCTCCATCAGCACCGCGTCGAGGCTCAAAGCCGGCAGGCCGGCCCCGAGCGCCAGCGCGACGCGGTGATGGCCCAGGATCTTGGCCGCGCGCTCCAGCGCCGTGCCGACGATCTCGGCGAGGTCGTGGGGCGCGAGGTTCGGTGCGAGCGCGCCGGATTCGAGCTTCGTCATGTCGAGCAGGTTGGCGATGAAGCGGTTGAGGCGCTCGGCCTCGTCGATCATCGTCGCCAGCAAGTCGCCCTGCGCCTCCGGGTCGAGGGCGTCCCCGAGGTCGCGCAAGGTCGTGGCCGAGCCCAGAACCGCGGCGAGCGGCGTCTTCAGGTCGTGCGAGAGCGACGACAGCAGGGCCTGGCGCAGGCGGTCGGTCTCGACGGAGCGCCGGGCGCGGTCGAGGTCCTCGACGAGGTGGACCCGCTCGATGGCGAGCGCCGCCTGGTCGGCCAGCGCGTCGAGGAGCCGGCGCTGGTCGGGGGTGAGGAGCGGCCCCGGCTTGTCGCCGTCGAGCCCGACCACCCCGACCATGCCGCGGCCGGTGCGCAGGGGGAGGAACAGGCGTTTGGCCCCCGGCAGGGTGTCGGCGCCGCGGCCCGCCGGGCGGCCGTGGTCGAAGGTCCATTTCGCCGCCGCGAGGTCGGCCTCGTCGAGGAAGTCCTCCGGGGGATAGCCCGCCATCACGCTCACCGTGCCGTCGTTCGCGCCGGCGTTCTGCGGCAGGAGCAGCACCACCCGCAGGCGCAGCATCAGGGCGATCTGGTAGGCGGTGGCCCAGAGCACGTCGTCGAGGGTGCCGCAACTCGCGAGCTTGCGCGAGAAGCCGTAGAGCGCTTCCGTCGTGCGCGAGCGCGCCCGCGAGATCGTCGCCTCGGCCCGCACCCGCGCGGCGAGGTTCGACACCACCACCGCCACCAGGGTGAAGAAGAACAGCGCGACGACGTTGGTCGGGTCGGCGATGGTGAAGGTGTAGAGCGGCGGCAGGAAGAAGAAGTTGTAGGCGAGCGACGAGGCCAGAACCGCGGCGAGCGAGGGATAGAGCCCGAAGCGCACCGCCACCGCGACCACGGCGGTGAGGAAGACGAGGTCGGTGCTCTCGTGCCCGAGGGACGATTGCAGCGCGAGGCCGAGACCCAGGGCGCCCGCGACCGCGCCGAGCGCCGCACCATAGGGCAGGGCGCTCGGCGCGGGCGGGGCGGTGCGCACGCCCTTGTGGGGGGCGGGTGCGCCGGCGATCTCCTCGCCCGCCACGACGTGGACGCTGATCGGGCCGGAGCGGCGCAGGAGGTCGTGCACCACCGAGCCGTTGAGAAGCTCGAACCAGCGCGAGCGGGTCGACTTGCCGATCACCACGTGGGTGACGTTGCGCTCGCGGGCAAAGCCCACCACGTCGTCGGCGATGCGGCCCTGGCTCGGCAGGGTCGCGGTCTCGCCCCCGAGGCGCTCGGCGAGCCGCAGGGTGTCGGCGATGCGGTCGCGCTCGGCCTCGCTCAAGGAGGCGCTGCGCCGCCCCTCGATGGTGAGCGCGGTGAAGGGCGCCCGCAGCCGGTCGGCGAGGCGCTTGGCGTAGCGCACGAGGCCGCTCGCGCGCGGATCCTCGCTGACGCAGACCAGCACCCGCTCGCCCGCCGCCCAGGGCCCGGGGATCGCGTGGGCGCGCATGTGGGTGACGAGCTGGTCGTCGACCTGCTGGGCGGTGCGGCGGAGCGCCAGCTCGCGCAGAGCCGTCAGGTTGCCGGGGGAGAAGTAGTGCCGGAGCGCCCGCTCGGCCTGGCGCGGCAGGTAGACCTTGCCCTCCTGCAGGCGCCGGATCAGGTCGTCGGGGGAGAGGTCGATCACCTCGATGTCGTCGGCCCGGTCGAGGATCGAATCCGGCACCGTCTCGCGCACCCGGATCCGGGTGATCTGCGCCACGACGTCGTTCAGGCTCTCGACGTGCTGGATGTTGAGCGTCGTGTGGACGTCGATGCCGGCTTGCAGCAGCTCCTCGACGTCGAGGTAGCGCTTCGGGTGGCGCGAGCCCGGGGCGTTGGTGTGGGCGAGCTCGTCGACGAGGGCCAGCCGGGGCTTGCGGGCGAGCAGACCGTCGAGGTCCATCTCGGAGAGCGTGGAGCCGCCATACGGGACGGTGCGGCGCGCCAGCACCGCGAGCCCGGCGACCAGGGCCTCGGTCTCGGGCCGGCCGTGGGTCTCGACCACGCCCACCACCACGTCGACGCCCTCGCGCCGGCGGGCATGGGCGCTCGTCAGCATCTCGTAGGTCTTGCCGACCCCCGGCGCGGCGCCGAGGAAGATTTTCAGGCGCCCGCGCCCGGGCGCCTCCCGGCGCGCCTGCGCCAGGAGAGCGTCGGGGGAGGGCCGAAATGCGTCCCTCATCGGGCCCGTTGCGCGGGCACGGGGCCGAGATCCAGGGCGCGGTTGAGGGCGAGCACGTTGAGCCGCCGCTCGCCGAGGAATCCGAGGCTCGGCTCCCGGATCTGCCCGGCGACGAGGGCGCGCAAGGCATCCTCGGAGAGGCCGCGGGCCTTCGCCACCCGGGGCACCTGGAACAAGGCGGCCTCGGGCGAGACGTCCGGGTCGAGGCCGGACCCCGAGGTGGTGACGAGGTCCTGCGGCACCGGGTCGTGGGGGTTCTCGGCCTTGAGCGTCGCGAGGTCGGCCTTCACCCGGTCGATCAGCGCCGGGTTGGTGGGCCCCAGGTTGGCGCCGCCGGAATTGGCGGCGTTGTAGGGCGCAGGCACCGTCCTCGAGGCGTCGGCGGGATCCGGCGCCACGGTCGCCGAGGGGCGGCCGTGGAAGTAGCGCGGGCTGGTGAAGCTCTGGCCGATCAGCGCGGAGCCGACCGGCGTGCCGTCGGGCCCACGGATCAGGCTGCCTTGCGCCTGCGCCGGGAAGAGCGCGCCGGCCGCTCCCGTCATGGCGAGCGGGTAGGCGAGGCCGGTGACGAGGGTCAGGCCGGTGAGGAGCACGAGGGCGGGGCGGAGGTGCCGGAGCATGGCGATGTCTCTCAAGCCAAGTGGAGGGCGCTCACGGCGAGGTCGATCAGCTTGATGCCGGCGAACGGCACCAGGATCCCGCCGAGACCATAGATCAGGAGGTTGCGCCGCAGCAACGCGGCGGCGCCGACCGCGCGGTAGCTCACCCCGCGCAAGGCGAGCGGGATCAGCGCCACGATGATCAGCGCGTTGAAGATGATCGCCGACAGGATCGCGCTCTGGGGCGAGGCCAGCCCCATCACGTTGAGGGCCTGGAGCTGCGGATAGAGCCCGACGAACATCGCCGGGATGATGGCGAAGTACTTCGCCACGTCGTTGGCGATCGAGAAGGTGGTGAGCGCGCCGCGGGTCATCAGCAGCTGCTTGCCGATCTCGACGATCTCGATGAGCTTGGTCGGGTCGGAATCGAGGTCGACCATGTTGCCGGCCTCGCGGGCCGCCACCGTGCCGGTGTTCATCGCCACGCCGACATCGGCCTGGGCCAGCGCCGGGGCGTCGTTGGTGCCGTCGCCGCACATCGCCACGAGCTTTCCTTCAGCCTGCTCCTTGCGGATCAGCGCCAGCTTGTCCTCGGGCGTGGCTTGCGCGAGGAAGTCGTCGACGCCGGCCTCCGCCGCGATGGCCGCCGCGGTCATCGGGTTGTCGCCGGTGATCATCACCGTGCGGATGCCCATCCGGCGCAGCTCCGCGAAGCGCTCGGCGATGCCGCCCTTGACGATGTCCTTGAGGTGGACGACGCCGAGGAGCCGGCCGTCGCGGGCCACTGCCAGCGGCGTGCCGCCAGCCTTGGCGATCTCCTCGGCGATGCTGCGAACCTCCTGGGCGGCGGCCGGATCGAGGCGGGGTTGCAGCACCCGGGCGGCGGCCCCGGCACCGACCGGCGCCGGGGCGGATTCGAGGCTCGCGATCACCGCCTCGACCGCGCCCTTGCGGATCGAGGAGCCGTCGAGGTCGATGCCCGACATCCGCGACTGCGCGGTGAAGGGGACGAAGGCGGCGTTCAGGCTTCCCATGTCGCGGGCGCGGATGCCGTGCGCCTCCTTGGCCAGAACCACGATCGAGCGCCCCTCCGGCGTCTCGTCGGCGAGCGAGGCGAGCTGGGCCGCATCCGCCAGCGTGCCGGGGGTGACGCCGCGCAAGGGGCGGAACTCGGTCGCCTGGCGGTTGCCGAGCGTGATCGTGCCGGTCTTGTCGAGGAGCAGCGTGTCGACGTCGCCCGCCGCCTCGACGGCCCGGCCCGATAGGGCGAGCACGTTGAACCGCACCAGCCGGTCCATGCCGGCGATGCCGATCGCCGAGAGCAGCGCGCCGATCGTCGTCGGGATCAGGGTGACGAAGAGGGCCACCAGGACCGCGAGCGGGATCGCGCCGCCGGCGTAAGCCGAAAAGCTCGGGATCGAGCCGACCGCGAACACGAACACGATGGTGAGGCCGGACAGCAGGATGTTGAGGGCGATCTCGTTGGGGGTCTTCTGGCGCGCCGCCCCTTCCACCAGCGCGATCATCCGGTCGATGAAGGTCGAGCCGGCGGCCGCCGTGATCCGCACCCGGATCCAGTCGGAGAGCACCTGCGTGCCGCCGGTCACCGCCGAGCGGTCGCCGCCGGATTCGCGGATGACGGGGGCGGATTCGCCGGTGATCGCCGCCTCGTTGACCGAGGCGATGCCCTCGATCACCTCGCCGTCCGACGGGATCACGTCGCCGGCCTCGACCAGCACCACGTCGCCGACCGTGAGCCCGGCGCCCGGCACGGTCTCGTAGGCCGTCCGCGGGCCGCCGGGTGCGGCGGCGGGGCCGGTCAGGAGCTTGGCGGTGGTCTCGGTGCGGGTGCGGCGCAGGGACTCGGCCTGCGCCTTACCGCGTCCCTCCGCCACCGCCTCGGCGAAGTTGGCGAACAGGACGGTGAACCACAGCCAGAGGATGATCTGGCCGGTGAACATCAGATCCTGGCCGCCGGTGACGAGGTCGCGGACGAACAGAAGCGTGGTGAAGGCCGCCACGACCTCGACCACGAACATCACGGGGTTCTTCACCATCTGGCGCGGATCGAGCTTCGCGACCGCGCCGAGGCAGGCCGGGCCGATCAGGCCGGCGTCGAGGAGAGAGGGTTTTTGGGATTGGGCCATGATCCTTGGGATCCGGATGAGGCGGGGAGAGTGGGGCAGGCGGCTGTGGCCACAGCACCAAGAAGTGAAGTGTCGAATTTCGAGCGGATAGGGGCGCTTTCCTGAGATTAGACGGATCGCCAATGGCCCCGTCATCTCCCACCCACAACCTCATCCTGAGGCGTTAGTCGATCGAAGATCGACTAATCTCGAAGGAGGGCTCCAGTGATCGCTATGGCCTCTGGAGCCCTCCTTCGAGGCTCACTCCGTTCGCACCTCAGGATGGGGTCGTGAACGGGATGAGCCCCGTTCACTCGGACGGCTCGTCACGGCGCGAGCGCCGCGCTCCCGAGCACGACCGCCGCCCAGATCGCGCCGGAGCCCAGCAGCGCGAGGCCGGTGAGCGCCAGGACGATGTCGCAGGGCCGCAAGGCGGACCGGTCGGGGAGCGGGCCGGAGCGAGGCCGGTGCCGGGACAGGCCCCGGCGGAGGCGGTCGGCGTGGGTGGTCATGGCCTTAGTTCCCCGCCGCCGCGAAGGTCTGGCCGGCCGCGCCCGCCAGGTGCTCGACGATGGGTCCGAGCGCCAGCGACGGGAAGAAGGTCAGGCCCCCGACGATCAGGATCACCCCGACCAGCAGGCCGACGAACAGGCCGCCATCGGTCGGGAAGGTGCCGGCGGAGGCCGGCACCGTCTTCTTTCCCGCGAGCGAGCCGGCGATGGCGAGCGCCGGGATGATGACGAAGAACCGCCCGACCAGCATCCCGGCGCCGAGCGTCAGGTTGTAGAACGGGGTGTTGCCCGAGAGGCCCGCGAAGGCCGAGCCGTTGTTCGCCGCCGCCGAGGTGAAGGCGTAGAGGATCTCGGTGAAGCCGTGCGGACCCGCGTTGGCGGGACCGCTGAGGCCCGCCGGCAGCACGGTGGCCAGCCCCGTGAAGCCGAGCATCATCAGGGGCAGGCAGAGGATGGCGAGCATCGCCATCTTGACCTCGCGCGCCTCGATCTTCTTGCCGAGGTATTCGGGCGTGCGCCCGACCATCAGCCCGGCGACGAAGATCGCCACCACGACGAAGACCAGCATGCCGTAGAGCCCGGCACCGACGCCGCCGACGATGATCTCGCCGAGCTGCATGTTGACGAGCGGGACCAGGCCGCCGAGCGCCGTGAAGGCGTCGTGCATGGCGTTGACCGCGCCGCAGGAGGCGGCGGTGGTCACCACCGCGAACAGCGCCGAGCCGGGGATGCCGAAGCGCAGCTCCTTGCCCTCGAGATTGCCGCCCTGGAGGCCCAGCGCAGTCAGCAGCGGGTTGCCGGCGCCCTCCGCCGCGCAGGTGATCGCGGTGCCGGCGAGGAACAGCACGCCCATCGCGGCGAGGATCGCCCAGCCCTGGCGCTCGTCCCCGACCATGCGGCCGAACACGTTGGTGAGCGCGGCCCCCAGGGCGAAGATCGACGCCATCTGGATCAGGTTCGACCACGCGGTCGGGTTCTCAAACGGGTGGGCGGCGTTGGCGTTGAAGAAGCCGCCGCCGTTGGTGCCGAGCATCTTGATCGCCACCTGGCTCGCCACGGGGCCGAGCGCGATGGTCTGGTGTCCGCCCTCCAGCGTCGTGGCCTCGGCGTAGGGCGCGAGCGTCTGCGGCACGCCCTGCCAGACCAGGAACAGGGTGTAGAGGATGCAGAGCGGCAGCAGCACGTAGAGGGTGCAGCGGGTCAGGTCGACCCAGAACGAGCCCACCGTGCGGGCGGACGCGCGGGCAAAGCCCCGGATCAGCGCCACGGCGAGCGCGATGCCGGTCGCCGCCGAGAGGAAGTTCTGCGGCGTCAGCCCCAGCATCTGCGACAGGTACGAGAGGGTGCTCTCGCCGCCGTAATTCTGCCAGTTGGTGTTGGTGACGAAGCTCGCGGCCGTGTTGAAGGCGAGGTCCGGCGCCACCGCGCCCTGGTCGGCGGGGTTGAGGGGCAGGAATGCTTGCAGCCGCAGGATTCCGTAGAGCAGCACAAATCCGGCGGCGTGGAAGACCAGCATGGCGCCCGCGTAGGTCAGCCAGTGCTGCTCGTGGGCCTCGTCGATGCCGGCGAGGCGGTAGAGGCCGCGCTCGACCGGGCGCAGCACGGGGGAGAGCGGGGTGGAGGCGCCGGTGAAGACCCGGGTCATGTAGAGACCGAGGGGCTTCACCAGGGCGAGGACGAGAGCGCAGAACAGCGCGATCTGGATCCAGCCGGCGAGGGTCATCTCGGGCGCTCCTCTAAAACCGCTCGGGCCGCACGAGGGCGTAGGCGAGGTAGGCGAGCAGCCCGAGGGTCATCAGGCCGCCGAGCCCGTAATCGAGGGTCATCGCGGGCCTCCTCACAGGCGTTCGCACAGGGAGACGTAGCCGAGCGACAGGGCGAAGAAGCCCAGGCCGGCCGCCAGCATCAGGAAATCGAACATCGGTGTCCCCGTCGGGCGGCGCCGGACCGGCGCCGCATCGGATCGGACCGCGCTCGCGGTCCCGACACCGGGACATCCTCCCGACCGCGTAGGGATTCGAGAGGCCTCGAGGCCCCGCGCCATAAAGGCGGCATAAAGACGGGCCGGTTCCGGGGCCGCCGTCCGTGTTTCCGTTAGGTCTTGCGGGCGGCGCGGACCGCCTCCTGCAGCCCGGCGCAGGCGTGCTGGTCGCGGCAGTCGCCCGCGGCCTCGCGGCAGGCGCCCGCGGCCTCGCGGCAGGCGCCCGCGGCCTCGCGGCACGAATCCCGCAGCGCCCGGCCGTCGACCTGCAGCACGCAGGTGGTGCCGTTCAGGAAACCGCGGACGGGGAAGCCGCAGAGCCGGCATGCGGCGCGCACGGGAGCCAGGGCCGGCCGACCGTCACCCGCCCCGCCGAGGCGGCGGGACCCTCCGGTCGCCGCGGCGCGTGCGCGCCGGCCGTGAACCCCAACCATCCGATCACCCCGGTGCGCCTCACCGGGAGTTCTTGCGGGCGCGGGCATGGGGAAGCGATGCGGACGGCCGGGCCGCAATATCAGGATTCCAGAGGGGCGGGCCGGATGGCCCCGTCGTGCCACGCCGGTGCTTCCCGATTCCGGGCTCTCGCCATCGGCGAGCCCCAGGATGACGCGGGAGGGGGTGAGCAGCGTCGGGGCGGGCCGAGCCGATCGTTCTCGACCTCGCGACGACGACCGGTTCAGGCCGCCAGGAGCTCGCCGCCCTTCTCGGCGATCACCTGCCGCACCTTGCCCGAGAACATCCCGAGCAGCAGCGGCAGCCGGACCTCGACGCGGGCGGTCGCGTCCTCGACCGCGATGGTGCCGCTGACTGTCTGGCCCATGGCGCCGACCACGAAGGCGAGGGTGTCGCCGTCCCAGACCGGATCCTGCATCGTGAGGCCGGCCTTCTGCACCAGCTCCCGGCCCTGGCCGAGGCGGGCCTCGATGCGCCGGCGGGCCTCGGCCCGGCCGAGCTGGTGGGGAATCTCGACGACCAGGGGCTTCGTCATCACCGTCTCCGCGGCCCGCCGCGCCCCCTCCGGGCCGGCTCCAGGCACGATGCTCCGGCGACGCCGAATCATCTGCGGTCGAGATTCGTCATGACGCTCGGGAATTCAATCGGCGGCGGGTGCGCAGGGTTAAGGATCGCAGACCGGACCGTCCGTTGCAGCCTTGCGCTGTCCAAGCCGGCCCGCTTGGCTTAGGGGGAGATCGGCTTGGGGGAGATTGGCGCAGGGGGATGCGGCCCGGAAGGGCGCGCATCGGCACCTTGCGAGCGGAGGCGGGTCTTGAGCGCGATCGAGCGGGGAATCTTCGGCGCCGTCGCGGTGTGCGCCGCGGCCACGGCCGCCCTGTGGTGGCTGGCGATGCCGGACGAGCCGGTGCGGGCGTTGCAGGACGGCCTGGGCGCGGCGGCGCTCGCCACGATCATCGCGGGCGCGGCCATCCGGCGCCCGGCCGAGTGAGGGCGGGCGCGTGAGGAAGGGACCGGTGTCCCCGGTCCTCGCATCCCTCGCCCGGCGGCTGGCGCGCTGGCTCGTCGCCGGGCTCGTCGGCGTCGCGGTGCTCTGGATCGCCTTCCACCTGCGCTGAGGCGCGCACGGGCGCGCCGCACGGGTCAGGCCGGGAGCGGCACCGGCCGCCAGCTGGCCGCCCGGCGCTGCCGCAGCGCCGCGCAGGCGCCACCGGGGACGAACCACATGTAGCAGGTCGGGACCAGAGAGTAGAGCATGCTGTCCGAATAGGCCATCGACAGGTAGCCGACGGTCGTCGCGAGGTCCCGCAGCGTCAGGTGTCGCCCTCGCCCGATCGGCCTGCTAAGCTCGCGCCGCCCGAAGCCGGACACCCTCGATGCGCCTCTCCCTCGCCTCCCTGCTGCTCGTCGGCGCGCTCGCCGCCCCGGCCCTCGCCCAGACGACCGCCCCGGCCCCGAACCCGTTCGGCCCCGGCGCCGCGAAGCCGAGCCCGGTGCCGCCGCCGAACCCGCCCGCGATCCCCGCCAAGCCCGCCTCCCCGGCGGCGCAGGCGCCGGCCGGGCGGAGCCCTGCCGCGCACGCGCCTGACGCCGGCGCGGTCTATCCCACCGCCGTCTCGCCGAAATACGCCAAGGAGCCGGCCGGCAGCGCCCGCCAGCACACCTGCCTCGACCAGTACAACGCCAACAAGGCGGCCGGCGGCGCCGGCAACGGCGGCCTGAACTGGATCGAGAAGGGCGGCGGCTACTACTCGGAATGCAACAAGCGGCTGAAGGGCTGACGCGCGGGACGATCGCGGCTCTGCGCCGCGATCCCTTACGCCCGCGCCGGCCCGGGGGCCGGCCGCGCGGTGAGCGCGACCGCCAGCCCGAGCCCCGCGGCGGCGAGCCCCGCGAGCACCGCCCAGGCCGGCCAGGCCGCGCCCGCGCCCTCCGCCAGAGCCGCCTGGTAGGCCTCGATCGCCCAGGCGTTGGGGGTGAGCCAGCCGAGGCTCTGGAGCCAGGGCGGCATCAGGAAGCGCGGCACCATGCTGCCGCCCACCGCCGAGAGCAGCAGCACCCCGAAGGTCGAGACGAGGTGGGCCTGCTGGCGGGTGCGCGAGGCCGCGCAGGCGGCGAGCCCCAGGCCCGCCGCCATGGCGGCGACCAGCACCCCGGTGACGAGCCAGGCCGCGAAATGCGGCCCGACCGACACGCCGTAGACCAGCGCCGCGGCGGCGAAGATCAGCCCCCCTTGAGCGGTGCCCTGGAGCACCAGGAACAGGAACTTGCCGAGCACCACGACCGGCAGGCCGCCGGGGGCGGCGGCGAGGCGGTCGGCGATGCCGGACTGGCGCTCCTCGACCAGGGACAGGGCGCCCTGCATGGCGGCGAACATCAGGAACACCGCGGCGATCGCCCCGGCATAGTAGGCGACCCGCGCGTTGCCGCCCTGTCCCTCCGCGGTCGAGGTCCGGGCGACCAGGGCCGCGAAGGAGAACGCCTCGCGCTTCTCCCGGCTCTCGGCGAAGGCACGATCGAGGAAGGCGCGCTCGTCCGGCCCGATCTTGCCGGTGCGCTCGACGTCGGCGACGACCCGCGACAGCACCACGTCGGGCAGGGCCTCGTTGAGCACCCGCTGCACCTGGCCGAGCGCGATCGGGGTGGCGAGCGCCCGGGCCGGGCTCTCGACGACGAGGATCGGCGCGTCCGCCTGACTGCTCCCGGCCGCGAGGTCGCCGCGCAGCACCAGGGCGACGTCGACCTCGCCCCGGCGCACCGCCGAGACGGGATCGCCGTCGAGGAGCGCCGTGCGCAGGGCCGGGTCGGCCCGCAAAGCGGCCACGAGGCGCGCCGTGGTGGCGGTGCCGGCCCGATCCTGGAGCCCGACCTGGATGCGGATGCGCTCGCCGACCGCGCCGGAGAAGATCGCCGCGAAGACGCAGAAGATCACGGTGGGCAGCACGAAGGCCATCACCAGGGCGGCCCGGTCGCGCCACAGGGTGAGCCACATCACCCGGAACGCCGCGACGATCATGCCGGGACCTCCAGGCGGGCGGGAGCGGGGGGAGGCTCCTCCGCCGTCACGTCGCGGTAGAGCACGTCGAGCCCCGGCTCGCGCACCCGGATCTCCCGCACCGGCACGCCGTGGCGGCGCAGGTGGGCGAGGAGCGCCGCGCCGTCGCGCCCGCCCGCCACGGTGCTGCCGGCCCGCCAGGTGAGCGGCGAGGCCGGGTGGAAGCCGGCCTGGCGCAGGGCGGCGGCGGCGGCCGGGTCGGCGGCCTCGGCGAGCGCCACCTCGTGCTCGGGCGGGCCGGCCCTGAGGCCGGCGAGCAGGTCGGCGAGGCGCCCGTCGAGGCGGAGCGCGCCGCCCTGGAGCACCACCACCCGGTCGGCCAGGCGCTCGGCCTCGGCGAAGTCGTGGGTGGCGATCAGCACGGCCGCGCCGGATCCGGGCAGGCGCTCGAGCACCGCGTGGATCGCCGCGCGCGCCGCCTGGTCGACGCCCTGCGTCGGCTCGTCGAGGAGGACCAGGGCGGGTTCGGCCAGCAGCGAGGCCGCGATGTTGGCCCGGCGCTGGTAGCCGCCCGAGAGCACGCCGACGAGGCGTGAGGCCACGTCCTCGAGGCCCGCCCGCGCGAGTGCCCGCGCCACCGCCGGCGCCCGCGCTCCCCGGGGCAGGCCCGCGAGACGGGCGAACACGTCGAGGTTCTCCCGCACGGTCAGGCGCGGGTAGAGGGCGATCTCCTGCGGCACCCAGGCGATGGCGCGCCGGACCCCGGGCTCGCGTCCCGGATCGCCGCCCGCCACGCGCACGCGGCCGCGATCCGGCACGAGGCGGCCGGCCAGGAGCCGCATCAGCGAGGTCTTGCCGGCGCCGTTGGGGCCGAGCAGGGCCAGGGTCTCGCCCCGCGCCAGGGCGAGGTCGATCCCGGCGAGGACGGGCTGGTTCCGGTACGAGAAGGCGAGGTCGCGGACCTCCGCCGCGGGGTCGGGCATCATGCCGTCACGACAGCAGGGCTTTGCGGCTTTCCGAGGGATGGCCGCCCGGGAAGCATCGCCCGCCGCACGCGCTACCGCGCCGGCAGGGCGCGGGCGAGCCGCACCCGCAAGCTCGCGCCCGGCTCGGCCAAGCGGATGGCGGCACCGGAAAAGTCCGGGCGGCCGCGGCGGCCGGCGCCGTTCGAGAAGCCGTAGGGCTCGGTCGGCAGGCCCAGGCCCGTGCGGCCGAGCCGCCCGTCGCCGTCGAGATCCTGGAACGCCGCCACCGCGTAGGTGCCCGGCGGCACGCCGGTGAAGCCGAAGCGCAGGGTGGGGCCTGCGGCCGGTCCGCTCTGGCCGATGCGGCAGGCTTCCTCGGCGAGCGACCCGGTGCAGAGCGCGACGAAGACCCGGCCGGCCCCCGGCTCGACCCCGTCGACCTCGACCGCGAGGTCGGCGGCGACGGCGGGCCCCGCCGCCAGCAGGAGGACCGCCAGGACGAGGCGCCTCACGAGGCCTCGCCCAGGCTCGGCGCGGGGCTGAGCGGCCTCCCGCGGGCCGGCACCGGCTGCCGGGCCAGGTCCTCGGCCGCCAGCCGCGCGGTGATGCGGGCGCCCTCGTAGATCACCGGCAGGCCGGAGCCCGGATGGGTGCCGCCGCCGACGAGGTAGAGCCCGGGCCCGAAGCGGTTGTGGGGCCGGAAGTACAGCATCTGCCCGAGGTCGTGCGAGAGGTTGAAGGTGGCGCCCTCGTGCACCGCGAACTCGTCGCGCCACTGGGTCGGATCGACCACGCGCTCGTAGCGGATGCGCGACTCGATGTCGGTGAGACCGAGCTTCTCCAGGCGCTTGAGCACGAGCGCGCGGTAGGACGGCCCCACCGTCTTCCAGTCGATCCCGGCGCGCAGGTTCGGCACCGGCACCAGCACGTAGAGGCTGGTATGGCCGGGCGGCGCCATGCCGCCGTCGGTGTAGCCGGCATGCTGGACGTAGATCGAGGGCTGCATCGGCAGCACCCCGTCGGAGACCTCGCGGATGTTGCGGGCGTAATCCTCCGACAGGAGGATGGTGTGGTGGCCGAGGCTCTTCGGCATCGGGCCCTCGATGCCGAGATAGAGCATGTAGGTCGAGCAGGAGAGGCGGGCCTTCGCCACCTTGGCGTTCCGCCAGCGCGGCCGGCGAACTTCCGGCACGAGTTCGGGCACCACCTTGGCGAAGTCGCCGTTGATGACGACCGCGTCGGCCCCGATGCGCTCGCCCCCGGCCTCGACGCCGACGGCGCGCTTGCCCTCGAACAGGACCCGGTCGACGGAGGTGCCGAGCCTGATCTCGACGCCGAGGCGGCGGGCAAGCCCCGCCATCGCTTCCGAGACCGCACCGCAGCCGCCCACCGGGTGGTAGACCCCGTGCTCGTATTCGAGGAAGCTCAGGATGGTGAACAGGCTCGGGCACCGGAACGGCGACATCCCGAGGTACTTGGTCTGGAACGAGAAGGCGAGGCGGACCCGCGGATCCTTGAAGTAGCGCTTCAGGTCGCGGTCGACGGTGGCGTGGGGGCGTAAAAGCGGCAGGGCCGCCAGCATCGCCGGCGAGGCGAAGCTGCGGATCGAGTCGCAGGCCTGCTGCAGCACCGGGATGAAGGCCGCGAGCTTGCGGCGGTTGTCGTCGAGGAAGCGGCGGACGTGTCTGGCGTCGTCGGGCGCGATGCGGGCGATCTCGGCCTCGAGACGCTCGACGTCCGGCGTCGCCCGGATCTCGCCGCCGCCCTCGAAGACGAGGTGGTACTGCGGATCGAGCCGCTCGAGGGTGAGGTGGTCCTCCAGCCGCTCGCCGCAGGATTCGAAGATGTCGGCCAGGATGCGCGGATAGAGGAAGAAGGTCGGCCCGATGTCGAACCTGTAGCCGCCCGGCGCCGTCACCGTGCGGGTGCGCCCGCCGACGCTCTCCTCCTTCTCGATCACCGTCACCTGCACGCCGTCGCGGGCGAGCATCAGCGCCACCGCGAGGCCGCCCGGCCCCGCCCCGACCACGATCGCCCGACGCCCCGACAGGGTGCGGTACCCATCCCGCGGCTGCAACAACGCCCCACCTCCTGCCAGACGAAAAAAACGTCGCCCCGTTCGTACGGTCTAGTTGTGGTGCGCAGGCCCGAGCCGGCAATGGCTGCGCATTGTCGCGGTGGGGGCTGGACGGGGGTTCTCGCCGGAATGTGGCGGGGCGGCGCGGCGCGTCGACGGGCTGCCGTCGGCGCCGCATCGGCGAGAGGAGAGGTCGGCATGGTCATGGAGCGCGCCGGGCATCGGAACGGACCAACCCCGCGCCCGATCGGGGTGACACGCGCGAGGTCATCGCGGACACGTCCACCCATGCGCGTCAACATGCACCGGGAACCGATCTCACTTTCCGAAGATCGCTGCCGAGTGAGCCGCAGTGGCTCACGGCCGGCGCAGCCGTCGCCATCGATGCCCACGAGGTGGGCGCGACCGGCGAGCCGGTCCCCGTCCACGATCAAGGCAAGATCGACGGTGCCCTCGCACGGCCGCCGAACCTGTTGCTCCACGAAGGAGAGGACGACGTCCTCACCCTCGCCGTGTCGCTGCTGATCGCGATCGCGAAACCTCACGCCTTCGCGCAGGGCAACAAGCGCACGGCCTTCTTCGCCATGGGTACGTTCCTGCGGGCGAACGGCTACGACCTCGGTCTGCCGGACCTAGACAGCCTCCGGTGGGATCGTCACGGCAGCCGTCGCTGGCGAGATCGCGCCGCAGGACCTGGAGGCTGTCCTGGATCGCTGCGTCATTCTCCCTGAAGGCGAGAGGGGCCCGTCCAGGGAGGCGTCGTCATCGACCGGCGATGCTCGCCAGCCGCTCACCCCCGAGCCGGTGCAACGCCACCGCTCCCGCTACCGCGACGTTGAGCGAATCGACCCCCGGTGCCATCGGGATCGCCACCCGGCGGGCGCGGGCCATCAGCACCTCGGGCAGGCCGGGGCCCTCGGTGCCGAGCATGAGGAGCGCGCGGGGCAGGGGCGGCAGCCCCCCGATATCCTCGCCCCGGGGCGAGAGGGCGACGGGCACGAGCCCCTGGCGCTCGCACAGGTTCAGGAGGTCGTCCCCCGTCGGCAGCCGGGCGAACGGCATCGTCAGGCTCGTGCCGGCCGAGACCCGGATCGCCTTGCGGTAGAGGGGATCGCAGGTCTCGGCATCGAGCAGCACCGCGTCGGCCCCGAAGGCGGCGGCATTGCGAAAGAGCCCGCCGACATTGTCGTGGTTGGCCAGTCCCACGAGGCCGACGAGCAGGGCGGAGCCTGCCGGCACGAGCGCGTCGGGGTCGGGCTCCGGCCCGCGCAGGCCCACCGCCAGCACGCCGCGATGGATCGGGAAGCCCGCCACCGCCCCCATCACGCTCTTGGCGGCGAGGTAGACCGGGGCGTCGAGGTGAGCCAGCGCCGGCGCGAGCCCGGGCAGGCGCTCGGGCGAGACGAGCACCGACTCGACCCGGAACCGGGCATTCCCTGCGAGCAGCACGCGCAGGACCACCTCGCCCTCGGCGATGAACCGCCGCTGCCGCCCGACGAGGTCGCGCTCGCGCATCTTCGTATAGGCGTCGAGGCGCGGGTCGTCGGGGTCGTCGATCGGGGTCGGCGTCATCCTAGCCCTTGCGGGTGGCCAGGGGATCGGATTCGGCCTTCGTCGGCACCTTCACCAGGGCCTCGCCGTCGAGCACCGTCTCGCCGTTGACGGAGCAGGTGCAGGTCAGGCGGGCGCGGCGGCGCTCCGGCACGAGTTCCGCCACCTCGACGGTGACGTCCACCGTGTCGCCGATGCGCACGGGCGCGCGGAAGTTGAGGCTCTGGCTGATGTAGATCGCGCCCGGCCCGGGCAGGCGGGTGCCGAGCACCGCCGAGATCAGCCCGGCGGTGTAGAGGCCGTGGGCGATGCGGGTGCCGAACGGCGTGCGGGCGGCGAAGTGCTCGGAGAGGTGGATCGGGTTGCGGTCGCCGGTGATCTCGGCGAAGCCGACCACGTCGGAGGCCGCGATGGTCTTCGACAGCGTCTCGGACAGGCCGACGCTCAGGTCCTCGAAGTACAGCACGCGCAGTTCGGGCATCATCGGCGTCGCTCCCGGTCAAGTGGGTGCCGCGGCCGAGAGGGCTCGCGGCACCGTCGCGCCCCGGCCGGGACTCCCGAGGTCGCACGGGACGGGGGCGGAAATCCAGTGGCGAAAGGTCGGAGCCCGCCCGGCCCTCCGGCCCTGCCCGCGAGGAGTGCGGAGCGAAAACCGTTCTTCTCGGCCGCGCGGCTCCCGACACCTGACCCTTCGGCAGCCAGCAAGATCGGTGAGGGTCAGTTCCGGACAGAGGCTTTATTCCTCTGCGTCAGTTTGTACCCGTCCAACACTTGCCGGAGGTCGATCAACGTCCGGATTTGATATGATTGCGGTCTTGTCGCCGTCGTCCGGCATCGGCCGATTAAGCCATTTTTAGCTTTGTCGACGCAAGAAGAGCCTTCTTCTTCTGTTCGCTCATTGACGGCCCCCGCCCCATGCGTCTCTCCCTCAAGAGCAGCCTGACCGGCCTGTTCGGGATCCTCCTGCTGCTGACCCTCGCGCAGGGCGGCGTCTCCCTGTGGAAGCTCGATTCGATCGAGACCCGCATCGCCAAGCTCGCCGACGACGCGGTGCCCTCGATCAACGAGGCGCACGCGATCAACGCCCTGGTGATGCGCGCCCGGCTGTGGCAGTTCCGTTTCATCACCGCCGAGACCGAGGCCGAGACGGCGCTCTCGGCCAAGAGCTTCTCCGAGATGGACGCCGCCCTGAGCGAGCGGATGGAGCGCTACCGGGACCTGATCAGCTCGCCCGCCGAGCGGGAGACCTTCGGCGAGCTGAGCGCCAGGATCGCCGGGTTCCGCGCCGACTGGGCCCGCCTCAAGGGCCTCCCGAGCCGGGCCGAGATCGACGCCTTCTTCCGCGGGCCGATGAACGCGACCTACCGGGCGACGATCGACGTCGCGGGCAAGCTCGTCGCCATCAACGCCGCCGCCGGCACTGCGGCGGGCGAGGCGGCCCGGGCCGAGCGGGCGGAGGCGACCCGCACCACCGTGGCGGCCTTCGCGGTCTCCGTCCTCGTTACCCTCGGGGCGGTGCTGTTCTGCCTGCTCCGCATCGTCCGGCCCCTCGGCCGCATGACCGGCGCGATGCGCCGCCTCGCCGCGGGCGACGCCGACACCGCGATTCCCGATGCCGCGCGCCGGGACGAGCTCGGCGCCATGGCGGGGGCGCTCGCCGTGTTCCGCGACAACCTGATCCGCACCCGCCGGCTCGAGGAGGAGACTGCGCTCGCCCGGGCCGGGGCCGAGGCGCAGCGCCGGCAGGCGATGCGCGAGATGGCGGACGGCTTCGAGCGGGCGGTCGGCGGCATCGTCGGCGCCGTCACGGCCGCCGCCACCGAGCTGCAGGCCACCGCCCAGACGATGACCGCCACCGCGCGGGAGACCGCCGGCCAGTCGAGCGGCGTCGCGGCGGCCGCCGCGCAGGCCGCCGCCAACGTCGGCACCGTCGCAGCCGCAGCAGAAGAACTCGGCGCGTCCGTCCAGGAGATCGGCCGCCAGGTCGACGGCTCGGCCAGGCTGGCCGGCGCGGCGGTCCGCGAGGCCGGCGAGAGCGCCGCCCAGGTCCGGGCGCTGACCGAGGCCACGGCGCGCATCGGCGACGTCGTCGGGCTGATCTCCTCGATCGCCGCGCAGACGAACCTGCTGGCGTTGAACGCCACCATCGAGGCGGCCCGCGCCGGCGCGGCGGGACGGGGCTTCGCGGTGGTCGCCGCCGAGGTCAAGGAACTCGCCGGCCAGACCGCGAAGGCGACCGACGAGATCACGAGCCAGATCGCGGCGATCCAGTCCTCCACGGGTCAGGCGGTCGGCGCGATCAGCGGGATCACCGCGCGGATCGAGGAGATCTCCGGGGTGGCGACCTCGATCGCGGCGGCGGTGGAGGAGCAGGGCGCGGCGACGCAGGAGATCGTCCGCAACGTCTCGCAAGCCGCGTCCGGCACCGGCGAGGTGACGACGAACATCACCGGCGTCGCCCGGGCGGCGGACGAGACGGGGGCCGCGGCGAGCCAGGTACTGGGCGCGGCGAGCGAGCTGTCGCGCCAGTCCGAGCACCTCTCGGCCGAGGTCGCCCGCTTCCTCGATACCGTGCGGGCGGCGTGATGCCAACGGTCGTTGAAAACGACCTTTGGTTCCGCTCACGGTACACGACACGGCTTTCGATCGTGTCCCAGGGCGTCGTGTAGCTGGGGCCGATCCACCCCGATGACCGGCAGGGCCGGACGGTCAGACTGCCAGGGTGGGCAGGCTGACGAGGGGATCATCGCCGATCGGGGCGATGCGTTCCAGGGTCATGTCGCGGCAGCGCTGCACGGCCCGCTCGTCGTTCCGCTCCAGCAGGATCGGGCCGACCAGGCGGCGGATCGAGCGCTCGTCGGGGAAGATGCCGACCGGGATTGCCCCGTGGTTCTTGCTCACTTTGCGCGGTTAGCGGTGGATTGACTCGGGCCGATGATGAGTTGGCCCGCCCGCCCCATCGTGGGTGGCATGGATATCCCCCCGCCATGCCCAACTGTCGCGCCGCGCGTTTCGTCGAACGACACGACGATCACCTCGTCATCCCGTTGCGGCTGGACGCAGCCAGCGGCCGCTGCCCCGAGTGCGGGCAGGCGAGCCGGTCCGTCCATCGCCGCTATCCCCCCATCCCGCCGACCTGCCGCTGTCGGCCTCGCGGACTGTGCTACGCGTCCAGGTGCGGCGGTTCTACTGCCTCAACCCGGCCTGCGGACGCCGGACCTTCGCCGCGGCGCCCATGAGCCTGCTCGCGCCGCGCGCCCGGCGCACGCGGCGCCTATGCCAGGCGCAGGCCAGGGTCGGCCCCGCCTGCGGCGGTGCAGGCGGGACGCGTCTCCTCGCGCATCTCCACATGCCGGCAAGCCGTGCGACCGTGCTGCGGCTCGTCACCCGCATGCCGATGCCCGGCGCGCCGGCTCCTATCCGGGTCGGGATCGACGACCGGGCGATCCGGAAGGGCAGCCGTCACGGTACGATCGTCGTCGATCTCGACCGCCACCGCGCCATCGACCTCCTCCCGGATCGTACGGCACCCACGGTGGCCGGCTGGCTCGAACGGCATCCCGGCGTCGAACTCGTCGTCCAGGATCGCTCGACCGAGTATGCCCGAGGCGCAAGCCTCGGCGATCCCCAGGCTCAGCAGGTCGCCGATCGATGGCACCTGCTCACCAACGTGCGGCAGGCCGTCGAACGCTGGCTCCAGGGGGCCCATGCCCGGTTGCGCAGCCTGCCGCTTCTCCCTGGCTCGACCGTTCGTCCCACCCGGCGCGACCGTGCCTTCTCGCTCTACGTCGGAGTTGGAAGCGGGAGCACAGAGCTGGATGCGCTGGCAGGCTCTCTACGACGACGGAGGATTCGAGTTCGGCGGCGAACCCGGAGAGGCTCGCGCAGGATCCGGCAGCGGCCGGTCAGGCCGTCCGCGCCGCCTCCGGCAGGAGCGCCGCCGCCACCGCCTCGGGCGTCGCGAAGAGGTGGGCCGGCCCCGCGGCCGCCAGCGCCGGCGCCCTCGTGTAGCCCCAGGTCACCGCCCCGAAGGCGAGGCCCGCCCGCGTCGCCGCGGCGTGGTCGCGCAGCTCGTCGCCGAGGCAGAGCACGTCGGCGGAGGGCAAGCCGCTCGCCCGCAGCACGGCCCGGAACCGCCGCGCCTTGCCGAACACGGAGGTGCCGCAGGCGTAAGCGTCGATCAGGCCGGCGCTGTGCGGCCCGAGCACCCGGCGCACCACGTCCTCGCGGTTCGAGCTGACGAGCGCGAGCCCGATGCCGCCGGCCCGCAGGCGGGCGAGCAGGGCGGGGATGCCCGGGAAGGGCGCGAGTTCCGCCGCGTCGCGGGCGGCGAGGCCGTGCATGTGCCGGGCGATCAGCGGCAGCTTCCAGCCCGGGACGCCGAGGCGCCGCATCACCCCCCGCGCGTCCAGGGCGCGCAGGGCCTCGACCTCCTCGGGTACCGGCCGGCGGAAGCCGTAGCGGTCGGCGACGGCCGGGAGCACCCGGGTGAACCACGGGAAGGTGTCGGCGAGGGTGCCGTCGAAGTCGAGGATGACGAGCCGGTAGGGCGGCGCGCCGTCCCGGCCCGCCGGTGCGCCGCCCCTTTCGGCTACCAGCACACGCGGGGCAGCCGGCGCTTCCAGCGCTGGCCGATGCGCAGATCCTCGTCGCCGGGGCGGCGCTTGGCCCGCGGGCGGATCTCGCCGGCCTCGGCGGCCTGCGGCGCGGCCTCGGGGGTCTGGCGATGAGGAACCTGGCGATCGGGGAGTTGGCGATCGGGAACCTGGATCTTCGATTCGATCCGGGGGGCGGCCGGCACGGTGATCGGCGCGGGGGCCTGGATCGGCGCCTCGTCGGGCCAGTCCTCGGGCCAGACGAAGGCCGGGCGCGGGCCGGCGGTGCGGCGCGGCGCCGGCTCGGCGGTCCGGTAGCGCCGCACGCGGGGCAGCTTGGCCTCGGGCTCCGGGGCGGCCTCCGGCTCGGGCTCGGGCTCCGGCGGGGCGATCAGGCTCGGCAGGACGCGCTTGGCGGGAACCGCCTTGGCCGACGTCGCCTTGGCGGAAGCCCGCTGGGCCGGCGCCGCGAAGACCTCGTCGGCGGCCTTGTCGAGGTGAGATTTCTCCGCGGACCTGTCGGCCGAGGGCTTAGCCGAGATCTTGGCGGAAGGCTTGACAGGCGTCTTGGCGAAGACCGAGAGGTCCGGCGGGTCGAAGCGGCCGGACTGGGTGGCGGCGGCGGCCTCCTCGAACAGGCCCGTCCCGGCCCAGAGGTTGCGGCCGGGGGCGGCGGGCTTGCGTTCGGGCTCGGCCGGCACGGCGAGGCTCGCCGCGGGCTTGACGGCGGGGCGCTCGCCCTGAGGCCGCTCGCTGTCGATCAGGGGGGAGGTGCGGCTGCGCTTGATCTCGACCGTGAATGACGGTCTCGCGCGGTGGCGCGTCATTGAATGTCCTGAAGCGATCTGTTCGGAATCAGCAGCCCGCGGCGATGCGCGCGGGCACGATCCTCACTTAGGATGGGTGACCGGGATTGTCCATGCCAAGAATTGATAAAGTCTCAACGGAGGTCACAGTGACGGCATCCGCGTGGTCCGGCGCCCACATTGTTCTGCGGCGCGCGAAGTTCGTTACAATCGTGTCGCAGTCGTCGACCGTGGGGGAGGGCCGCGCGTGACCATCTTCGTGCTCACCGGGGCCGGAATCTCGGCTGAGAGCGGGCTCGGCACCTTCCGGGACCCCGGCGGGCTGTGGCGACGGTTCGACCCGATGCGCCTCGCCACCCCCGAGGCCTTCGCCCGCGAGCCGGAGGAGGTCCACGCCTTCTACAACCTGCGCCGGCGGGGGGTGCGGGAGGCGGAGCCCAACGCCGCCCACGCGGCGCTGGCGCGCCTGGAGGCGGGCCTCGCGGCCCGCGGCGGCCGGCTGTTCCTGTGCACCCAGAACGTCGACGACCTGCACGAGCGCGCCGGCTCGCGGGCGGTCGTCCACATGCACGGCGAGCTGATGCGGGCGCGCTGCACCGCCTGCGGCGCGTCCCGCCCCTCGGCCGAGGATCTGGGCCTCGGCACGGCCTGCCCGGCCTGCGGGCGGCGGGGCGGGATGCGGCCGGACGTGGTGTGGTTCGGCGAGATGCCGCTCCACCTCGAGGCGATCGGAGACGCCCTCGACGCGGCCGACCTGTTCGTCGCCATCGGCACCTCCGGGGCGGTCTACCCGGCGGCGGGCTTCGTGGCGCGGGCCCGCGCGGCCGGGATCCCGACCCGCGAGATCAACCTCGCGCCCTCCGACACCGCCGGGCTGTTCGACACGGCCGATTACGGGCCGGCGACGCGCGCGGTGCCGGATTTCGTGGCGGAGATCCTCGGGGAAGGGCCGGTCAGCGGATCGAGACCCTGACGTCGAGATGGGTGGCGCCGCCGTCCGGGTAGATGATCAGGACGCGGTAGGCGTCGAGACCTTCGTAGTTCTCGGCGGCCTCGAACGTCATCTTGAGGCCCTCGACCTTGCGGGCGTTGCACGCGGCGAGGGCCGAGCCGGGGGTGTAGCGCGGAAAGGACGCCTCGACGGAGAAGCGCACGCTGCCGTGCTTCGGCCCCTCGACGAGGCGGGCCACCACGGGCCCCTGAACGGAGCAGTCCGGGAACAGGCTGGTGAAGAACCCGATGGCCCGGGCCTCGTTCATCGGCACGACCCGGAAATAGGGCGTCACCGGGACGGCGGGGAATCCGCCCGGGGCGGGGGCGGGCGATGCCTCCGGCGGGGCCGGAGCCGGAACCGGAGCGGCCGGACCGGGAGCGGGTTGAGCCGGCGCGCCGGCGCAGGGCAGGGCCGCGAGGCAGGCGAGGGCCCCGATCCAGGGGCCGGAACGGCGGGGTCGCATCCGGGATGCTCCTCGAGGGGCGGCCGGCGCCCGGATCAGGGCGCGTAGGCGCTGGCGGCGGCGGGCAGGGTCTTGGTGGGCGAGGTCTCGGCCGGCAGGCGGACGGCCAGCGGACGGATCGCCGGGCGCAGCCACGGCCCCTCGATGGCGAAGGCGCCGGTCCGCCCGTCGGGGCCGGGCTCGATCCGGGCCTCGGCGCCCAGGCGCCGCTCGGCCAGGAAGACCCGGCCGCCGAGGCTCGCCGTCAGGCCTCCGCCGCGGACCTGGCCCTGGCCGATCTCGGCGACGCCGCCATTCACCGTCAGGCTGACCCGGGCGCGCTCGAAATGGGTCCGCCCGCCCCGGCGCAGGGCGGTGGCGGCGGCCTCGGGGCGCTGGGCGAGGTCGGCGAGGCTCAAGCCCAGGATCTCCCCGCCCTCGACCGTCGCGGCGGCCCGTCCCGCGAGGCGCCCGACGAGGTCGGCGAGGCTCGACCCGGCGCTGTCGAGGGCGACCGAGCCTTGCGCCCGGCCGAGGATCCAGCGCGGCCAGCCGAGATCGGCGAACAGGCCGCCGAGGTCGATCCGGTCGGCGCTGCCCTGGAGCCGCGCGTCGAGGCCGGCCGGCAGGACTGCCAGCGCCGCCCGTCCCTTGACGGTGCCGCCCTGCACGGTGGCGCGCCCCAGCGTCGCCTCCACGGTGCCGTCGCGCACCAGCAGGCCCGCGGCGACGTCCTGCGCCTCGAGGGGGCCGAGGCGGGCGGAGGCCGCGGAGAGGCGCAGGTCGAGGTCGCCGCGGGTGAGGCCGTCGAGGGCGAGCGGCGCCCGGCTCCAGCCGCCGCCGGGCTCGGGCTCGGGCATGAACCCCGAGAGGTCGAGCCGCTCGGCCGCGAGCGTGCCGGTGACGGCGAGCCGTCCCCGCGCCAGGGTCGCGGCGCCGGCGCCCTCGAGGCGGTTGTCGCCGATCCGCACGCGGATGTCAGGCCATTCGACGCCGCCGGGACCGGCCGCGAAGCGGCCCTCGAGGCTCACCGGGCCGGCGAGCGCGGCGGGGCCGGGCGCGATCCCGAGCCAGGCCAGGGTGCCGGGCAGGGCCGGGGTGGCGAAGCGGCCCTGGCCGGACAGGCGCGGGCCGGGCCCGCCCGCCGCCGCATCGTCGGCCGGGGCGGTCCTCGCCCAGACCAGGCTGCCCTCGATCTCGGCGCTGCCCTCGGCCGCGTGGGGGCCGGTCGCGCTCCAGGCGAGCGCCGCGGTGACCGGGGTCTCGGCGCCGGCGGCGAACTCGCGCGGGCGCAGGTCCGACAGGGTCAGCGCCGCCGGCACGCCGCGCCAGGTGAAGTCGGCGGAGAGATCGAGGCCGGCGCTCGGGCGCGGCCAGTTCGCCGCGAGGTTCAGGCCGGTGACCGTCTCCGGCCGGCCGGTGCGGGGATCGCGCCCGGTCAGCGTCGCGTCGACGAGGACGAGGCGGCGCAGGTGCCGGCCGCGGCCGGCGGCGACGCGCGCGGCGAGCCGCGCCGCCGGCTCGGCCCAGTCGCTGCCCGCGCCCGAAGGCAGGGCGATCCGGGCGCGCTCGAGGACGAGGCCGGTGATCTCGGCCCGGCCGGCGAGGAGCCCGGCGAGGCCGAGCTGCACCTGCAGGCCCTCGCTCGCGACGAGGTCGTGGGTGCCGCGGCTGAGCCGCACCCCGGAGAAGCGCAGGGCCGGGGCGGGCAGCAGCGTCACGGTGGCGGGCCCCGCGACCGAGAGGGCCAGGCCGTAGCGCCGCGCCAGGTCCCGCTCCGCGAAGGCGGCCGCCTGCGGGGCTGCGATCGTCCAGGATCGCGAGGCGGCCGCGAGCGCGAGCGCCGCGACGACGGCGCCGCTCAGGGCCAGGGTGGTTCGGCGCGACATCGCTCTCCGGCTGCCGGCGTGGACGAGAACTCGTGCGCCCCCCCGGGCGCCGCCCTGGCCGGCCTCCTGGCCCGCCGGCGGCATACGCCTTCCCGTCGTCCCTATAATCCCTCGTGCGCGCCTTGTCTCCCCGGCACGATTTTCCGGGGTCGCCCAGCGACGGCCCGGACGGGACATTTTCCTCGGGCATGCCGGTGGTGCGACGCCGCAACGATGCTAAACAGGGCGGCGAGGCGCCGCATCCGTGCGGGAACGAGGGCATCCGAGCCCCGGCAGCGCCAATCATTTGGGGAAACGAGGGATGAAGAAGGTATACCCCGACGCCACGGCCGCCCTGGCGGGCGTCCTGCGGGACGGCATGACGATCATGGCCGGCGGCTTCGGCCTCTGCGGCATTCCCGACGTCCTCATCCACGCGGTGCGCGAGAGCGGCGCCAAGGACCTCACGGTCATCTCGAACAATGCCGGCATCGACGGCGTCGGCCTCGGCGTGCTGCTCGAGACCCGCCAGATCCGCAAGATGATCTCGTCCTACGTCGGCGAGAACAAGACCTTCGCCAAGCAGTACCTCGCCGGCGAGCTCGAGATCGAGTTCAACCCGCAGGGCACGCTGGCCGAGCGCATCCGCGCCGGCGGCGCCGGCGTCCCGGCCTTCTTCACCAAGACCGGCGTCGGCACCCTGATCGCCGAGGGCAAGGAGACCCGGGAGTTCGACGGCGAGACCTACGTGATGGAGCGCGGCCTGTTCGCCGACGTCTCGCTGGTCCACGCCTGGAAGGGCGATACGGAAGGCAACCTCGTCTACCGGAAGACCGCCCGCAACTTCAACCCGATGATGGCCTCGGCCTCGCGCATGACCGTCGCCCAGGTCGAGCATCTGGTTAAGCCCGGCGAGATCGATCCCGACCACATCATCACGCCCGGCGTGTTCGTGAAGCGGATGATCCACGTGCCGGACGCGGAGAAGCGCATCGAGCAGCGCACCACCCGCAAGCGCAGCGACGCCGCGCCGAACGCCGAGCCCGCGCCCGCCCCGACGGGCGGCGGCGCCATCTAACGGAGAGGAGACCACCATGGCCTGGACCCGCGACCAGATGGCGGCCCGCGCCGCCCGCGAGCTCGAGGACGGCTTCTACGTCAATCTCGGCATCGGCATCCCGACGCTGGTGTCGAACTACATCCCCGACGGCATGTCGGTGCAGCTCCAGTCCGAGAACGGGATGCTGGGCATGGGCCCGTTCCCGTACGAGGGCGAGGAGGATCCCGACCTCATCAACGCCGGCAAGCAGACCATCACCGAACTGCCGACCACGAGCTACTTCTCGTCGGCCGACTCGTTCGGGATGATCCGCGGCGGGCACATCGACCTGTCGATCCTCGGCGCCATGCAGGTGGCCCAGAACGGCGACCTCGCCAACTGGATGATCCCCGGCAAGATGGTGAAGGGGATGGGCGGCGCGATGGACCTCGTCGCCGGCGTCAAGAAGGTCGTCGTGGTGATGGAGCACGTCGCCAAGGCCAAGGACGGCTCGGAATCCCCGAAGCTGCTCGAGGCCTGCGACCTGCCGCTCACCGGCACCCACGTCGTCGACATGGTCATCACCGATCTCGGCGTCTTCACCATCGACAAGAAGGGCGACGGCGGCATGAGCCTGGTCGAGCTCGCCGACGGCGTCACCGAGGACGAGGTGCGGGCCAAGACCCAAGGCCAGTATCGCGTGGCGCTGAAGAACGCCTGATGGCGGTTTAGTCTTCGAATGACAGCGTCGACATGAAGCACGTCCCCCTCTCCCGTTTGGGAGAGGGGTCAGGGGTGAGGGTGGCTCGGGTTCATGGTCAATCGCCGAGCGTCGAGCTGCGCAGCTCGACGGTCGAGCTCAATCCGGAATCGTCTTCACCCTCACCCCTACCCCTCTCCCAGACGGGAGAGGGGATCCCGCGGCTTATTCGGCATCGATTAGTATTTTGAAATTGTATCAGTGCTGCCCCGGATACGCCGCGTCCAGCACGAACGGGTATGGCCCGTCGAACGCCTCGACGTAGACCATGTGGCTCACGATTCCCGTCTCCGGCGCGTAGCGGTGGAGCAGGTAGGCCGGCGGCTCGAAGACGAGCGCACCCTCGTGCTCCGGCGTCAGATCGAAGGCGACCTGGTGGGTCACGCTCGGGGCGATCTGGGCGATCGTGCCGGCGTAGCGGGTCACGATCGGCCGGTGGTGGTGGCCGCACAGGATCCGCTCGATGCAGGTCTCACCGGCGATCAGCCGCCGGAACGGCGCCTCGCCGTCGAGGAGCCGGATCTCGTCCATGTGGACGAGGCCGCATGCGAAGGGCGGGTGGTGCATGAACACCAGGGTCGGGCGGCCGTCGCCGCCGGCGAGCGCCCGCTCGAGGAAGCCGAGGCGCTCCGTGCACAGCGCGCCGTGGCTCGCGCCCGCGACCAGCGTGTCGAGGGCGATCAGGCGGACCGGGTGATCCTCGATCGTGTACTGGACGAAGGTCCCGGTCGCGCCCGGCATCCAGGCCGCCGGCAGGGTTTCGCGCATGGTCTCGCGCCGGTCGTGGTTGCCGGGCACGACGAGGACCGGCATCGGCAGGCGGGCGAGCAGGCCGCGCAGTTCCTCATACTCTTCCCGAAGTCCGCAATCGGTGAGGTCGCCGGAGACCAGCACGAGGTCGGGCCGGGGATCGAGGGCGATGAGGTGCGCCACCGCGCGGGCGACCATCCGGTTGGTCTCGGAGACCCGGTAGGCCGGCAGCCCGCGGGGGCGCACGTGCAGGTCGGTGATCTGGGCGATGAGCATGGTGGGGGTCCGTTTGTTCTTCGATCGCAACGCCCTTTCCCGGACGACGCAGGCCTGTCCGGTGAAGGAAGAAGCGCGGGTTTCTCCTCTCCCCGCGGGCGGGGAGAGGCCTTCACCCCCCTCGTCGGGGGTGAGGGGAGCGGAGGCGAAAGCCGGAGCGAGGGTGAGGGGGGCGCCGGATGAGGCTCCCCCGGAAACACCCCCTCACCCTCGCGGCGAACCTGCGGTTCGCTGCTCCCTGAGCCCCTTCGGAGCTCAGGCCTCTCCCCGCCCGCGGGGAGAGGGGAATCCGCGCCACGAATCTTTCCCCGGACAGTCCTACGAACGATGGGAGCGAAGCGGGCGGAACTCCGGGAATGGGTTGCGTCTAAACCGAGGCGCGCCTCACTCCGCGCCCGGCAGGCGGAGCGCAGTGTCCTCGACGTAGGGGCGCATCAGGGCGTCGGCGGCCTTCTGGGCGGCGGCGAGCGCCTCCTTCGGCTGGCGCTTGCCCGCGAGCACCGCCTGCAGCTCGTCCTCGATCGCCTTGCGCACCGGCACGGTGCGGTAGGTGGCAAACCACGGCTTGGCGTTGGCGAGCTGGTCCACCGCGATCCTGGCGTCCGGGTTCTTGTCGAGGAAGGCCTTCATCTCGGGGAGGTCGTAGGCCGCCTTGTTGGGGGCGAAGTAGCCCGTGGCGCGGCTCCACCAGCCCGACGTCTCGGGCGAGGTCAGCCACTGGATCAGGGTCCAGCCGGCGGCGCGCTTCTCGGGCGAGAGGCCGGTCGGCTGCACCAGCGAGGCGCCGCCGATCGGCACCGCCTGGCGCACGTTCATCGGCACGAAGGCGACCTTGAACGGGAACTTGGCGGTGTCGCGGATGAAGGTGAGCGAGCCCGTCGAGATGATCATCATCGAGGCCTGGCCGGCCAGGAACGCGCCGGTCACCGCCGGGCCCTTCTGCTCGCCGGCCGGGTGCACCTTGGCCTTGTGCACGAGGTCCGACCAGAAGGTGAGGGCGCCGAGCATGGTCGGGGTGTCGTAATAGACCTCGCCGCCGTACTCCTCGTTGTAGTAGCGCCCGCCGTTCGACATCGTCAGGGCTTCGAGGATCCAGCCGCCGTAATCGTAGTTCGAGGGCATCATCAGGCCCCAGCGGGTGGTGCGCTCGCCCTCGCGCCTCGTCAGCGTGCGGGCGGCGTCGTACAGCTCGGCCCAGGTGCGCGGCGGCTTGTCGGGGTCGAGGCCGGCTTGCCTGAAGTGGTCGGCGTTGATGTAGAGCAGCGGGGTCGAGTTGTGAAACGGCACGCCGTAGACCTTGCGGTCGATGACGGCGTTGGGGAGGAGCGCCGGGAAGAACCGGCCGGTGAAGGCGTCCTGGCTCTTGCCGTCCTTCTCGATCAGGTCATCCATCGGCGCGATCTCGCGCTCGATGGCGAGGTCGGTGAGGAAGTTCGCCGACATGATGACCGCCGCCGGCGGCTTGCCGGCCTTGATCGCCGCGCGGGTCTTGAGCAGCGTGTCGTCGTAGGATCCGGTGAAGACCGGAATCGCCTTGATGTCCGGGTGGGAGTCGTTGAACTCCTTGATCAGCCCCGACATGTTGCGGGCGAGCGCCCCGTCCACCGGGACGGGGAAGAACAGCTCGATATCGGTCGCGTATGCCGCGCGCGGCGCGGCGAGGCCCGCCGCCGCGACGAGCGCGAGGGCGGCGCCCTTCCACCAGGAGATCATCGTCGTGTCCTCTACTTGATGCCGGAGGCGAGGAAGCTGTTCACGAACCGGCGCTGGAAGATCAGGAAGGCGGCGAGCAGCGGCAGGCTGACCAGGAAGGTGCCGGCCGCGATCAGCCCCCAGGCCTGCATGCCCTCGGCGCTGAGCGTGAAGCTCGCCAGCCCGAGGGTGAGGGGCCGCCTGTCGGGGGAGTTGATGACCATCAGCGGCCACAGGAACTCGTTCCAGTGGCTGGTAACGGAGACGATCGAGAAGGCGACGAGCGCGGGCTTCGTCAGCGGCAGGTAGATGAGGCGGATGCGCGCCCACCAGCCTGCCCCGTCGATCATCGCGGCGTCCTCGAGCTCGCGCGGCACCTCGCGGAAGCTCTGGCGCATCAGGAAGGTGCCGAAGGCGGTGGCGCAGTAGGGCGCCATCACGCCCGGCAGGGTGTCGTAGAGGCCGAGCGCCGCGATGGTCTTCAGGTTCGGCACCAGCAGCACCACCGGCACCAGCATCAGCTGGACCAGGAACAGGCCGAACAGCAGCCCGCGGCCGGGAAACTCGAGGCGCGCGAAGACGTAGCCGGCGAGCGAGGCAGTGACGAGCTGCACCAGGAGGATGCCGGCGCAGATCACGAGGGAATTGAGGAAGTAGAGCGGGAAGTCGGCCGAGGCCCAGGCCTCGGCGAAGTTGGCGAGCGTCGGCGCCAAGGAGGGCAGGAGCGAGGCGTCGGCCCCCGACCCCGCCGGCCGGAACGCCGCCACCAGCATCCACCAGAACGGCACCGCCCAGACCAGCGCCAGGCCGGCGACGAGCCAGCGGGCGAGGCGGGGCGTGACCTCGCGGGTCACCGGGCCGGCAAGGGGGCTCGTCGGCGCGCTCATCGGGCCGCCTCCGGGCCCTGGCCGCGGGCGAGCGACAGGGCGGTGAGGGCTGCGAGGAGGCCCAGCGTCACGACGGTGGCGGCGGCGGCGCGGCCGGCATCGTAGCGCTCGGCGGCCTGCTCGTAGATGTAGAACAGGAGGAGCTTCGTCGCGTCCGAGGGACCGCCCTTCGTCAGCACGAAGACGTGGTCGACCTGCGTCACCGCGTTGAGGAGCGCGATCACCCCGACGAAGGCGAAGGTGGGACGCAAAGCCGGCAGCGTGACGTAGCGCAGGCGCTGCCAGGGCCCTGCGCCGTCGAGGAGCGCGGCTTCCCGGGCCTCGTCGGGGATCGCCTGCAGGCCCGCCAGGATGAACAGCATGTAGTAGCCGGCATTCTTCCACACGGTCAGCACCGTGATGGCGGCGAGCGCGAGATCGGGATCGCCGAGCCAGTTGGCGCCGGCGAATCCGAGCCGGGCGAGGTGGTGGTCGATGAGGCCGATGCCGGGCAGGAACAGGAACAGGAACAGCGCGGCGGCCGCCACCAGCGGAATCATCACCGGCAGGAAGAACACGGCCCGCATCAGGGCCCGGACCCGGCCGGCCCCGTTGAGCGCGAGCGCGACGGCGAGCGCCAGAACCAGGCTCGGCACCACCGTGCCCAGCGCGTAGAGGCCGTTGTTGAGGAGCGCGCGCCGGAAGGTCGGGTCGGAGAACAGCGCCTCGAAGTTGGCGAGGCCCACGAAGCGGGTGCCCCGGCGCGTCACCGCGTGGGTCGCGTCCCACAGGACCTCGACCACAGGCCAGTAGGTGAACAGGGCCAGGAAGACGAGGGACGGGCTCAGCAGCGCGAGCGGCAGGGCGAGGCCGGCCCAGGGCCGCCTTGCCGCGCGTGCGGCGGGGGGCTCGGCCGGGACCGCTGCCGGAATCGTGTCGAGGACGTGGGTCAAAGGGGTCCGCCGGGCTGTCGTGACGGCTGCGTCATCGGGCGGTTTCGTGACAGGCGGATGAAATCGCATCCGGCCCGGGCCGTATTCCGGCCGATGCCGTGCCCGACCTGCGGCGCGGGCATCGTTTCGGCGGCGTGACGGCAAGTTGCGCGAGGTGGAATCTTATCGGCTCAACGACAACCCTGGCTGGCACGAGGCCGGGGCGGGCCGGCAAGATCTTGCTGGATCGACGAGAAGCGGCCTCACTGACGTTGCGGAACTGGGCTTCGCGCCCGAGGGTCCGGCCGGGCTTGCCCGCGCGCGACCGGGCGGTGAATCTCGGCCGAAAGGGGTTCTGCGGGTGAATCGTCATGCCGGAGCACGGAGACCGGGCGTTCCTGGAGGAAATGCTGGCGCCCCTCGGCGGCGTCTCGGTCCGCCGGATGTTCGGCGGGCTCGGGCTGTTCCGCGAGGGCCTGATGTTCGGGCTCGTCGCGCGCGGCGCGCCGTCCCTGAAGGCGGCGCCCGACGAGAGGGCCGCCTTCGCGGCGGAGGGCGGCGCGCCGTTCTCCTACGCCTGGGCGGACGGCCGGACGACGGTCATCGCCTCCTGCCGGCGGGCGCCGGACCGGCTCGGCGACGACCCGGAGGCATTCGCGGTCCGGGCGCGCCGGGCCTGCGCGGCGGCGCGAGGCGCCGACCGGGCGAAACCGGCGCGGCGGCGAAGGGCAGGGGACCCGACCGGCTGATCCCGCCGCGTCCGGCACGGCGCGGCCCGCGGCGGGCCTTGACTGAGAGCGCACTCGAACCTGTAGCGTCGTGACCATCCTGAAGGGAGGACGGTCGCCTCATGAAGATCGGCGAGCTCGCGAAGCGGTCCGGGCTCTCGGCCCACACCATCCGCTACTACGAGAAGATCGGGCTCCTGCCCTATGCGAGCCGGGACCGGTCGAGCCGGCGCGACTACGACGCCTCGATCCTGTCCTGGATCGCCTTCCTGCGGCGCCTCAAGACGACCGGGATGCCGATCCGCGACATGCTGCGTTACGCGCGCCTGCGCGAGGGCGGCGGCGGGACGGACGCGGAGCGGCGCGCGTTGCTGGAGACCCATCGCGACCGGGTCCGGGCGCAGGTCGCGGACCTGCAGGCCTGCCTCCTCACCCTCGACGCCAAGATCGCCGGCTACGCGGCGCCCCGACAGGCTTCACCCGAGAGGACCGACGACGATGACGCACCACCCCATGAACGCAGAACCCCGGAACCCAGAACCCCCGAGCACGGAACCCCGGAGCAACGGCGAGAGCCGGCTCGCGCGCGGCCGGCGCGCGCTCGCTGAGATCGACGGCGAGGCCGGGCACGCCGTGGTGGCGGCCCTCGCCGACATCGCGCCGGACTTCGCCACCTACCTGTTCGAGTTCCCCTTCGGCGACATCTATTCCCGGCCCGGCCTGACCCTGCGCGACCGCGAGATCGCCACCATCGCGGCGCTGACCGCGATGGGCAATGCCGCGCCGCAGCTGCGGGTCCACATCGAGGCCGGCCTGAATGTCGGGCTCACCCGCGAGGAGATCACCGAGACCGTCGTGCAGATGGCGGTCTATGCCGGGTTCCCGGCCGCCCTCAACGGTCTCTTCGCGGCCAAGGAGGTGTTCGCGCGCCGGTTCCCGCCCGCGGAAGGCGTGCTCAGCGAAGGCTCACCCGCATCGGCATCCCCTCCGCCGGGCGTAGAGTGATGCGCTGCTTGAGCACCGGCAGGTAGCCGGGCCTGAGCGAGAAGCGCAACGAGCGGACCAGCACCGCAAGGATCGCCACCGCCTCGGAGAGCGCGAAGCCCATGCCGATGCAGATCCGCGGGCCGGCCGCGAAGGGCAGGTAGGCGTAGCGGTCGCGGGCCTTGGCGGCCTCGGGGGCGAAGCGGGCGGGGTCGAAGCGCTCCGGCTCGTCCCACAGGGCGGCGTGGCGGTGCACGGCGTAGATCGGGACCGTGATCGGCGTGCCGGCCTTGACCGGCGTCCCGCCGAGGTCGACGTCGCGGAGTGCCGCCCGCACCACCACCGGCACCGGCGGGTAGAGCCGCATCGCCTCGAGGACCACCTGGCGGGTGTAGGACAGGGTGTCGACGTGGTCGGCCTCGAGCGGCCCGCCGCCGGTCACCGCCTCGACCTCGGCGGCGACCCGCGCCTCGCTCTCGGGGTGGTGGGCGAGCAGGTAGAACGCCCAGGTGAGGGCGAGCGCCGTGGTCTCGTGGCCGGCGGTGACGAAGGTCAGCAGGTTGTCGGCGACGTCGCGGTCGTCCATCGCCTGGCCGGTCTCCGGGTCGCGGGCGGCGAGCAGCAGGCTCATCAGGTCGTTGCGCCCTTCCGTACCGGCGCGGCGCCCCTCCGCGGCGAGGCGGAACAGCGCGTCGCGCAGGTACATCTTGGCCCGCTCGGCCTTGGCCCGGCCCGGATAGGGCATCCAGGTCGGCGCGCGCAGAAGCGTGAGGCCGAAGACCCAGCTCGTCGATTCGAGGTAGTCGGTGATGCCGCGCTCGACCCGGGCGGCGTCGATGGCGCCGGCCCCCGAGAGCATCGTCTCGACGATGATCTCGAAGGTGGTGCGCATCATCGTCTGGGCGACATCGACCTCACCCCTGCCCGCATCCGCCGCGAGGGCGTCGCGGGTGCGCTCGGCGGCGGCGATCATCGCCGGCACGAAGCTGCGGATGCGCTCGGCCCGGAAGATCGGCGCCGCCGCCCGGCGTTGCCAGCGCCAGCGCGCCCCGTCGGCGGTCAGGATCGCGTCGCCGAGCGCCGGAGAGAGGGCGCGGCGCAAGACCTCCGACTTCTCGAACGCGTCGGCCTCGTCGACCATCACCTGCCGGATCAGGTTCGGGGCCATCACGAACAGGCTGGTATTGCCGAGGAAGTCGGAGACGTAGAGCGGCTCGCGGTAGATCGCCTCGGGCCAGGCCTCGAGCGGGTTGCGCACGATGGTCCGGAACAGCCGCCACGGCCCGAGCGGCCGGGCCGGCGGCGTGATCCGGGCGAGGACCGGCGGCGGCCCCTCGGGCGCCGGACGGAATTGGGACGGGTGCGCGTTCATGGCTCGCCTGGGTTCGGTCCCGACGGTGACCGGGAGCCTTCCCCTTGTCTCCTACCCCATCTGGGCGTGAGCGTGACGGGGAAACGCGCGCCGCCCGGTGCGCGTTGGCACCGACGACACACGGAGCCGCGTCATGCAGGCCGCCTTCGACCGCACCACCCTCGACCGCCTGATCGCCCTCGGCCGGAGCCGGGGCGGGCTGACGCCCGACGACCTGCGCCGGGCGCTCCCGGTCGACCGGATGAGCGCCGAGGACATCGCCCTGGTGCTGATCGAGCTGGAGGAGGCCGGGGTTCCGGTCGATCCGGACGAGGTCCTGCTGCAGCAAGGCCGGCCTCTGCCGCCCGCCGGCGCGATCCGGCTGCCGGAGCCGCCGCCGCCCGAGGCCGCGGCGCCCACCCCCGAATCGCCTCCCGCCGCGACGGCGGCCTCGGCTCCGGCCCCCCGCAGGGCCGCGCCCGGACCGGCCCGGGGCGGCGCGCACCGGGCGGTGGTCCTGGCCGGCCTGGCCGCGCTCGTCCTCGCCGTCGTCGTCCTGGCGCTCCTCGCGATGCGGGCTTGAGGCCGTGGCCGGCGGGTCGCTGGCTCCTATATCCCGATGCCTCTCGGAGACATTCGCATCCATGACCGGCCCCGCCTACCGCTTCGGCATCGAGGAGGAGTTCTTCCTGGCGGATGCCGCGACCCGCGGCACGCCGGGTCCCGCTGTGCGGGGCTTCCACGCCGCCGCCAAGGCCCTGCTGCCGGCAGCCGAGCGCGAGTTGCTGCAGAGCCAGATCGAGATCGCGACGCCGCCGGCGACGACGCCCGAGGAGGCCCGGGCCGGCCTCGCGTCCCTGCGCCGGGGGCTCGCCGAGATCGGGCGGGCGCACGGCATCCTGGTCTTTGCCGCCGGCACCCATCCGGGCGCCGCCTGGGACGCGCAATCCCCGACCGACGGGGCGCGCTACCACGGCATCCTCGACGAGGTGCGGATGGTCGGGCAGCGCACGCTGGTGAGCGGCATGCACGTCCACGTCGAGGTCGCGCGGCCCGACGACCGGGTCGACCTGATGAACCGGCTGCTGCCGTTCCTGCCGGTGCTGCTCGCGCTCTCGGTCTCCTCGCCGTTCTGGGAGGGGCGCGACACCGGCCTGTGCGGCTACCGCCTCAGCGTGTTCGGCGAGATGCCGCGCACCGGCCTGCCCGACCTGTTCGCCAGCAACGCCGAGTTCGAGCGCTACGTCGCGGTGATGCGGGAAGCGGGCGCCATCCAGGATGCGAGCTTCCTGTGGTGGCACCTGCGGCCCTCGATCCGCTACCCGACGCTCGAGCTGCGCATCGCCGACGGCTGCACCCGGGTCGACGACGCGGTGGCGATCGCCGGCCTCTACCGCTGCCTCGTGCGCGCCGCCGAGCGCCGCCCCGACCTCCATGCCGGCCTCGACGGGGTCGCCCGGGCTCTGCTCCGCGAGAACCTGTGGCGGGCCCAGCGCGACGGCGTGCGCGCCGCCCTGATCGATCCGGACGCTGGCCGCGCGGTGCCGTTCGAAGAGGCCCTGGAGGGCGTGCTGGCGCTCGTCGCCGAGGACGCGGCGGCGCTCGGCTGCGCGCAAGCCCTCGACGAGGCCCGCCGCATCGCCCGCGACGGCACCAGCGCCGATCGCCAGCGCGCGGCCTACGCGGCGGCGCGGGGCGAGGACGGCGAGGACGCGGCCGGCATCGCCGCGGTGGTGGATGCGCTCGCGCGGGAGACCGAGGGGCGGGCGGCGTGAGGCCGGGGTCGGGGCAGGGCGCTCACCCCCGCCGCGCCCCGATGAAGTCCACGAAGGCCCGCAGCGGCGCCGGCAGGTAGCGCCGGCCCGGATAGTACAGGAACGGCCCCGAGAACCGCGGCCACCACGGCTCGAGGACGGGTTCGAGCGCCCCGCTGTCGAGGTGGGGCCGCAGCCAGTCCTCGAACAGGGTGATGACCCCGACCCCCGCGAGCGCGGCCTCGACCGCGAGGTCGGTCGCGGTGCCGACCCGCACGGTGAGCGGGCCGCCCGGCTCGATCCGCACGGTCTCGCCGTCGCGCTCGAACTCCCACTCGGTCGAGGCGCCGCTGGCGAAGCGGCCGCGCAGGCAGGCATGCTCCAGGAGGTCGCGCGGATGCGCCGGCCGGCCGCGCCGGTCGAGATAGGCCGGCGCCGCGGCCGTCGCGAAGCGTTGCGAGCGCGGGCCGATCGGCACCGCGATCATGTCCGGCTCCAGGCGCTCCTCGTAGCGGATGCCGGCATCGCAGCCCGCCGCCAGCACGTCGACGAACCCGTCCTCGGCGACCACGTCGAGGTGGATGTCGGGATAGGCGGCGAGGAAGGGCGGGACGATCTTCGGCAGCACCAGCCGCGCCGCGCTCACCGGCACGTTGAGGCGCAAGCTCCCGGCCGGCCGGTCGCGAAAGCCGTTGACCACGTCGAGGGCCGCCGCGACCTCGCCGAGAGCCGGCTTCAACCGCTCGAGCAGCCGCGCCCCGGCCTCGGTCGGCGCGACGCTGCGGGTCGTCCGGTTGAGGAGCCGGACGCCGAACCCCGCCTCGAGCCGGCGCAAGGCCTCGCTCAGGGACGAGGCGCTGGCGTTGCCGGCGCGCGCCGCCTCGCGAAAACCGCCGGCCTCCGCCACCGCCACGAAGGCGGCCAAGTCTCCCAGATCCGCCGCCATCGTTCGCCGTTTCGCACGCCCCGTCCGGATTGTGCCGCCTTATCACGCAGTCGACCAGCCTCTAGATCCGGGTCGTCATCGAGCGAGGAGACGGACCATGAGCGGGATCGGAACGGCGGGGACCTGGGCCCTGGGTGATCGGCGCGTGAACCGGATGGGCTACGGCGCGATGCAGCTCGCCGGGCCGGGCGTGTTCGGCCCGCCGAAGGACCGGGCCGAGGCGGTGGCGGTCCTGCGCGAGGCGGTGGCGCGCGGCGTGACCCACATCGACACCAGCGACTTCTACGGCCCCCACGTCACCAATCAGATCATCCGCGAGGCGCTGCACCCGTACCCGGACGACCTCGTGATCGTCACCAAGGTCGGGGCGGTGCGCGACGCCGACGCGTCGTGGAACCCGGCCTTCTCGGCCGAGGCGCTGGTCGCGGCGGTGCACGACAACCTGCGCCATCTCGGCCTCGACGTGCTCGAGGTGGTCAACCTGCGGGCGATGTTCAGCGTGCACGGCCCGGCCGAGGGCGCGATCGAAGCGCCGCTCTCCGTGCTGGCCGAGCTCCAGCACCGGGGGCTGATCCGCCATCTCGGGCTCAGCAACGTCACGGCGGCGCAGGTCGCCGAGGGGCGCAGGATCGCCGGGATCGCCTGCGTGCAGAACCACTACAACCTCGTCCACCGGGCCGACGACGCCCTGATCGACGCCCTCGCGGCGGACGGGACCGCCTACGTGCCGTTCTTCCCCCTCGGCGGCTTCAGCCCGATCCAGTCGCAGGGCCTGTCGGAGATCGCCCGGGGGCTCGACGCGACGCCGATGCAGGTGGCGCTCGCCTGGCTCCTGCGCCGGTCGCCCAACCTGCTGCTCATCCCCGGCACCTCCTCGCGCGGGCACCTGCGGGAGAACCTGGACGCGGCGGATCTGGACCTGCCGGAGGCGGCGATGCGGGCGCTCGACGGGCTCGCCGGCGGCGCGCCGGGCTCGCAACCAGCGGAGGGGCACTGACGCGACCGTGCGGAGCGGCAGGAGGAACCGGGACGCGCCGAGAAGATTTCGTCGGAAATCGGCCGCCCGCCAGCCAAGACGTTTCACTCCGGAGCCTTAATCCCATGATCGACGGCATCTTCTCGGAGATGATCGCACAGGAACAATGATCGTCCCACGGACTTCCCCTGGGCGAGAACGGGGCGTGCACGACGACGCCCCGGACTGCACCCGCCACGCTACCGACGGAGCAGCCCTTGACCATCTCGAGCCGCCAGGAAGCCCGCCTGCTGACTGCCGACGAGGCCGAACTCGTCGGCCGGTCGCATCATCCCCGGATCCAGGATGTCGCCGACCGGGACCTCGACGAACTGGTCCATCGCCTGCGCGAGCGCCGGGACCGCGCCCGCAGCATCGCGCATCGCCAGCGCCGCGAGATCCGCGGCCGGGCAGCGCCTTCGGGGGCGCGGCCGGCCGCGGACGATACCGGCTCGCGACAGAAGGCGGCCTTGCTCGCCTCGGCGGTCAAGCGCGCCAACAAGGAGCGGGAGCGCCGCCGCGCCGCCGAGGCGCGCGGCAGCCTGGTCTCGCACGCCCGGCGCGCCCTGAAGATGCGGCGGAATTCCGGCGACCCGGCCGCCGGCCGGCCGGAGTCGCGCACCGCGCACGAGGGCATGGCCCCGATCCCGAACGAGACCCTGGCCCCGTCCGGCGCGCTCGGGCAGGAGGGCCAGGAGATCGCCATGCGCCGCGGTGGCGGACCACGCTGACCCCTTGCCGACAGGGCCTCCCGGGCCGTCAGCCCGAGAGGCCGCGCCGCACCGACCCGATCGACGGGCGGGGGAGGCCGTTCCGCCAGCCTCGTGCCTGCGCACGGACCGGGCCCGCACGATTCGCATAATTAGCATTATGGAACGGTAGGCCGGATCCGGGCTGCCTGGGGCAGGTGCCGCCGGGCCGCGACGCCGCGGGTTTCCCTTCATGCCGACGCGGATCGCGTGCATAATGGTGTCATGACCGACCTTCTCGAACAAGCGATCGAGCGCGTCCGCACCCTCCCGCCTGAAACCCAGGATGAGGTCGCCCGCACCATGCTGGCCGTGCTCGACGACGAGCAGGGCCTCGTCATTCTGAGCCCTGACGAGAAGGCGTCGTTCGCGAAGTCCCTCGCACAGGCGGCCCGGGGCGAGTTCGCGAGCGACGAACGGATGCGGGCCATCTGGGCGAAGCACGGCCTGTGAGGCTGCGCTACACGCCCGAAGCGGCGAACGAAATCGAGCGGATCCTGGATGGAATCTCCAAAAAGTCTCCGAGCGGCGGACGCCGCGTCCTGGCTCGTCTCCAGGCAGCGACCGACCGCCTGCTTGATCAGCCCCGCAGCGGCCCGCCGACCGACCTTCGACCCATGCGGCGGACCTTGGCCAGACCGTACCTGATCTTCTATACCCTGACCGAGGACGAGGTCGTCGTCGTTGGCGTCCGACAGGGTGCCCGCGACCCCGCGACGATGCCGGATGCGCCATGACGCGCGCGACCGCCAACCTCCTCGCCGGCCTGCCGGCGTCGCCCCAGGCCGACGAACGCGTCGACATCCTCGCCCGGACGCCGCAGGCCCGCATCGAGCGCATCGTCTCGACCGGCCAGGCGAGCCCGCCGGGCTTCTGGTACGACCAGACGTGGGACGAGTGGGTCGTACTGCTCACGGGCGCCGCGCTTCTGCGCCTTATCGACGAACCGGAGCCGCGGCGTCTCGCCCCCGGCGACCACCTGATGATCCCGGCGCATCGGCGCCACCGGGTCGAGTGGACGAGCCCCGACGAACCGACCGTCTGGCTCGCGGTGCACCTCGCGCCGGCCGGTCAGCCGTCGACCTCGACCGAGAGCCCGTCATAGGCCGGCACCACGCCCGGCGGCAGGCGCCGGCGCAGGGTCTCGTAGTCGAGGTCGGTGTGGAGGTTGGTCAGGATGGCCCGGCGCGGCGCCACCTCCTCGATCAGCGCCAGGGCGTCCGAGACCGAGAAGTGGGTCGGATGGGGCGAGTCGCGGAGCGCATCGATGATCAGGAGGTCGAGGTTGCGCAAGGACGCCTTGGCGGCGTCGGGCATCGTGCTGACGTCGGGCGCGTAGGCTGCGTCGGCGAAGCGGAAGCCCAAGGCCTTCTCCTCGGGCCCGTGCTCCATCACGAAGGCGGTCGCCGTCACCGGCCCGCCCGGCCCCTCGACCGTCACCGGGGCGCCGGTCTCGAGGGCGTGCAGGTCGAGGATCGGCGGATAGAGGCTGCCCGGCCGCGAGGTGAAGCAGTAGCCGAAGCGGGCCCTGAGCAGTTCCGAGGTCGTCGCATCGGCATGGACCGCGATGCGCCGGCGCATGTGGATCACCAGCGGGCGCACGTCGTCGATGCCGTGGGTGTGGTCGGCGTGCGAGTGGGTGAACAGGATCCCGTCGAGGCGCGTCACGTTCGCGTCGAGGAGTTGCTCGCGCAGGTCCGGCGAGGTGTCGACGAGCACGGTCGTCGCCTCGCTCTCGGCGTCGCGGCGCTCGACCAGGAGCGAGCAGCGCCGGCGCCGGTTCTTGCGCTCGGCCGGGTCGCAGGCGCCCCAGCCGTAGCCGACCCGCGGCACGCCGCCCGAGGAGCCGCAGCCCAGGATGCGAAGGGTCAGGGTCGGCATGCGGGAAAACCCTCAGCGGTGCGCGGCGGCCTTGTCGAACAGGCGGTAGAAGTTGTCGGTGGTGAGGGCCGCGAGGTCGTCGGGCTCGAGGCCCAGGGTCGCGGCCAGCACCCGGGCGGTGTCGGCGACGAAGGCCGGCTCGTTCGGCCGGCCGCGATGCGGCACCGGCGCGAGGTAGGGCGCGTCGGTCTCGACCAGGAGGCGGTCGCGCGGGACCGAGGCCGCGATCGACCGGATCTCGTCGGAGTTGCGGAACGTGACGATGCCCGAGAACGACACGAACAGGCCGAGCTCGACCCCGATCTCGGCGAGGCGCCGGCCCGACGAGAAGCAGTGCAGCACCGCCCGGAACTCTCCGCGCGCCATCTCCTCGGTGAGGATCCGGCCGACGTCCTCGTCGGCCTCGCGGGCGTGGATGACGAGCGGCAGCCCGCTCTCGCGCGCCGCCGCGATGTGGGTGCGGAACACGCTGGCCTGCACCTCCCGCGGGGCGTAGTCGTAGTGGTAGTCGAGCCCGGCCTCGCCGATGCCGACGCAGCGCGGGTGGCGCGACAGCGCGACGATCTCGTCGGCGGTCACGTCCGGCTCCTCGCCGGCCTGGTGCGGATGGGTGCCGATCGTGAACAGCACCTCCGGGTGGGCCTCGCTGAGAGCCCGGTAGGTCTCGAACCGGGCGACCCGGGTCGAGATCGTCACCATCCGGTCGATCCCGGCGCTCCTCGCGCGGGCCAGCACCTCGGGCAGCCGCTCGGCGAGGCCGGGCGAATCGAGGTGGCAGTGGCTGTCGACCAGGCTCACGCCTCGCGGGCTGTCGACCGGCATCAGGCGTCCGGCTCCACGTAGCGCGGGAAGATCGGGCTCGGCGCCGGCAGGCTCGTGCCGGGCACGAGGCGCCCGTCCGGTCCGACATCGGCGAGTTTGCGCGCCTCGGGGCCGACCGCCAGGAGGTCGAGGAGCCGGGCGGCGGCCGTCGGGATGAAGGGCTGGACCAGGATGCCGACCGCCCGCAGCACCTCGGCGGTGGTGTAGAGCACCGCCTCCATCCGCGCCGGGTCCGTCTTGCGGAGGGCCCACGGCTCCTGGCCGGCGAAGTAGCGGTTGGCCTCGGCCACCACCGCCCAGATCTCGGCCAGCACCGCGTGCAGGGCGAGGTCCTGCATCAGCCCCCTCGCCTTCTCCGGCAGCGCGTCGGCGAGCGCCAGCAGCGCCCGGTCCGCGGCCGAGAACTCGCCCGCGCTCGGGAAGGGCGCGGGGATCTGGCCGCCGCAATTGCGGGCGATCATGGTCAGCGAGCGCTGGGCGAGGTTGCCGAGGTCGTTGGCGAGGTCGGCGTTGAGGCGGTTGACGATCGCCTCGTGCGAGTAGCTGCCGTCCTGGCCGAACGGCACCTCGCGCAGCACGAAGTAGCGCAAGGGATCGACGCCGTAGGTGTCGGCGAGGCCGACCGGGTCGACGACGTTGCCGACCGACTTCGACATCTTCTCCCCCTTGTTGAGGAGGAAGCCGTGGCCGAAGACGCGCCTGGGGACCGGGAGACCGGCCGACATCAGGAAGGCCGGCCAGTACACCGCGTGGAAGCGGATGATGTCCTTGCCGATGACGTGGAGGTCCGCCGGCCAGTGGCGCCAGCGCGGGTCGGCCTCGTCGGGGAAACCGCAGGACGTGATGTAGTTCGTCAGCGCGTCGACCCAGACGTACATCACGTGGGCCGGGTTGCCCGGCACCGGCACGCCCCAGTCGAAGGTGGTGCGGCTGACCGACAGGTCCTGCAGGCCGGAGCGGACGAAGCTCACGACCTCGTTGCGGCGGGTCTCGGGGCCGATGAAGTCGGGATGGGCCTCGTAATGGGCGAGCAGGCGCTCGGCGTAGGCCGAGAGCCGGAAGAAGTAGCTCTCCTCCTCGACCCACTCGACGGGCGTGCCGGTCTTCTCCGCCCGGCGGCTGCCGTCGGGTGCGGTGACGAGCTCGGATTCGTCGTAATAGGCCTCGTCGCGGACCGAGTACCAGCCGGCATACTTGGCGAGGTAGATGTCGCCGTTCTCCTCCATCCGGCGCCACAGGGCCTGCGAGGAGGCGACGTGGTCGGCGTCGGTGGTGCGGATGAAGCGGTCGAACGCGCAGTCGAGCCGCTCGGCCATGGTGCGGAAGCGCGGCGCCATGTCGTCGACGAAGGCGCGCGGGCTGATCCCGGCCTTGGCGGCGGTCTGCTGGATCTTGAGGCCGTGCTCGTCGGTGCCGGTGGTGAAGAACACGTCGTAGCCGTCGAGGCGCTTGAAGCGCGCGATGGCGTCGGCGGCGATCACCTCGTAGGCATGCCCGATATGCGGCACCCCGTTGGGGTACGAGATGGCGGTGGTGATGAAGTACGGCTCGCCCGCCACGACAGGTTTCCCGGATGAGTAGGCTTCGGATCGCGGGGCGCCTCGCGCGGCGCCCTCTCCCGAGCCTTAGAGCAAATTCGGGCAGCGGTGCCCACCCCTCCGGCGGCGTTTCCGCGCCGCTCTCACGCCCCCACCGCCCACTGGCACGGCTCGTCGGTCCGGGATTCGCGGTGGCGCGCCGCCCGGTCGAGGCGGACCGCGTGGTTGATGATCGCCATGTGGGTGAAGCCCTGCGGGACGTTGCCGCGCTGCTCGCCCGTGGCGGCGTCGATCTCCTCGGCGAACAGCCCGAGGTCGTTGCCGCGCGTCAGCAGGCGGGCGAAGAGCGGCTCGGCCTCCTCCGTGCGCCCCGCGAGCGCCAGGCAGCCGACGCGCCAGAAGGCGCAGGCCGCGAAGGTCGCCTCCGGGTGGTCGAACCCGTCGTCGTTGCGGTAGCGGTAGACCAGGTCGCCGTCGCCGAGCCCGGCGCTCACGGCGTCGAGCGTCGCGGCGACCCGGGGCGCGTGGGCGTCGAAGGCGCCGAACAGCACCGTGCGCAGGACCGCGGCGTCGAGGTCGTCCGAGCCGTAGGCTTGGGTGTAGGCGCCGACTTGGGCATTCCAGCCCTTCTCGTGGTACTCGGCCCGGATCTCGGCGGCGACCCTGCGCCATTCCTCGACCCGCTCCGGGCTCGCCACGTCGACCTCCTGCGCGATCTGCACCGCCCGGTCGAGGGCGACCCAGAGCATGCCCTTGGTGTGCAGGATCTGGCGCTTCTCGTCGCGCAGTTCCCAGATGCCGTGGTCGGGCTCGTCGCGGCAGCGGATGACGTGGTCGGTGAGGTGCCCCAGCGCCTCCGGCAGATGGTCGTTGACCTTGACCGGCGGGTCGTAGTCGACGGCGTCGAGGAAGGCGTGGAGCGCCACCAGGAACTCGCCGTAGATGTCGTACTGGTCCTGGCCGGAGGCCGCGTTGCCGATCCGCACCGGCCCGACGCCGCGCCAGCCGCGCAGGTGGCCGAGGATCTCCTCCTCCGGCACGCGCCCGTTGATGCCGTACATCAGCTTGAGGTCGCGCCCGCGGGTCTTGTCGGCGTCGCGCAGGAAGCGCAGGAACTCCGCCGCCTCGCGCACGTAGCCGAGATTGACGAAGGCCGTGACGGTGAAGCTCGCATCCCGCATCCAGACGTAGCGGTAATCGAAGTTGCGGGTGCCCGGCACCGCCTCCGGCAGGCTGGTGGTGGCGGCCGCGATGATCCCGCCCGAGGGCGCGTGGGTCAGGAGCTTCAGCACGAGCGCGCTGCGCAGCACGTCGTCGCGGTGGGGCCCGTGATAGGTGCAGCGCCCGGACCATTCCTCCCAGTACCCCTGCGTCGCCGACAGGCTCGCCGCGGCGCTCCCGACGTCGCCGTCGTCGTCCTCCCGGTGGGCGAGGACCAGCGACGCCCCCTCCCCGGCCCGCAACGCGAAGGCCGCCTCGACCCGGTCGCCGGCGATCGTCAGCGGCACCGAGGCCGCGACGCGCACGCCCTCCGGCTTGGCGAGGCGCCGGCACAGGACCGTCCCGCCCGCCTCGGGCTCGAGGGCGGCGCCGTCGCGGGCGTAGTCGAAGGTCGGGCGCACCCGGAAGCGGCCCGTCACCGTGCCGGCCTCGCAGGTGGCGAGGCGCACGATCCGGCCGTGGGGGGCGCCGTCCGGGCCCTCGTCGGGGACTTCGTCCAGAGGATGCAGCGGCATGAAGTCGGCGAGCGTCAGGGTGCCGGTCGCGGTGACGAAGGTGGTCTCCAGGATGGTGGTGCCGGGCCGGTAGCGGCGGCGCGTCTCGCGCAATCCCTCGAGCAGGATCTCGCAGGCGCCCCCCTTGTCCTCGTCGAGGAGGCGCAGGAACAACGCCGGGCTGTCGTGGCAGGGCCAGCACAGCCAGTCGATCGATCCGTCCCGGGCGACGAGCGCCGTCGTGCAGGTATCGCCGATGATGGCGTAGTCCTCGATCGGCCGGTCCGTCACGTCGCCTCGCTACCAACACAGGTTAAAGCGCGGGGGTAACGGTCCGTCGGGAGGCGGGTTTCGGGGCGCGACGGTTTGCGCCGCCCGGCCGGCCGGAGCGGCCCGGCCGCACTCATCCGGCCGGATCTGATCCAGCCTGCTCTGATCCAGCCGGATCTAATCCAGCCAGGTGCAGGCGACGGCCAGGGACGCGACGGCGAGGACGGCCCGGCCCTGGTCGCGGATGGTGACGAACAGGTTCAGCCGGTCCTGGCGGCGGGCCTCGTCGCGGGCGATGTCGGCCAGGATCCGCATGGCGTGCGCCCCGGCGGCGGCGCGGTTCGGCCACTCGCTGCCCTCGTCGTCGCGATGGGACAGGTCGTGGTCGTTGATGTCGAAGAAGTAGTGCGGCACGGGTTGCCCCAAAGGTGTGAGAGGGCTGTCGGGCCGAATGTCCCGGAACCCGCCGATCGGCCCTGCCGATCGGGGCCGCGGCGACGGTTCTCTAGGCCGGATCGGCAGGACCCGCCCTCGCAAATGTTTATCCAGAGCCGATTTCCCTCACGGAACAAACAAGTACATGAACTACCAGATTGCCACATCTTTGCTGGCGCACGCGCCGGAACCGTGCCTGCGCGGGGGTCGGCACGCCCTGGCCGACGCCTGTCGATCGCGATACGATCGCGCGTCGATCGTCGTCGGCGTCCCGACGCGCGATGATCGCGCGACACTTGCGGATGGGTTGCGGGCGGGCGGTCCGGGCCGCCTCTCGGACGGAAGGACAGCGCCCTGCGGCTCTCGCTCTACACCGACCTGTCGCTGCGCATGCTGCTCTATCTCGCGGCGATGGAGGCCGGCGCGTGGACGACGACGCCCGCGGTCGCGCGCAGCTTCGGGGTCTCGCTGAACCATCTCCAGAAGGTGGCGCGCGGGCTCACGGGCGCGGGCTACATCGAGGCGCGTCAGGGCCGGTCCGGCGGCGTGCGCCTCGCCCAGGCGCCGGCAGAGGTGCGGCTCGGCGCCGTGGTGGCGGAGCTCGAGGGGCTCGGCTGCCTCGCCGAGTGCGGGCGCGGCCCCTGCCCGCTCGCCGGGCGCTGCCTCTTGAAGCACGCCCTGGACGCGGCCGAGCGGGGCTTCATCCGCGAGCTCGACCGGTTCACCCTGGCGGACGTGCTGGCCAGCCCGACCGGGGCGGCCCTGAGGGAGCTGATCGCCCGCGAGCCCGGCGGCGCGGCGGAGCCGTGACCGCGCCCCGGGCCGCCGCTCAGGCTCTCAGGCGGCGTCGCGGGCTGCCCGGCGCTCGGCGCGCGCGGCCTGCCAGATCTCCCGGGCGGCGTCGGCGTTCATCGCCGCGATGCCGAGGCCGACCACCAGGTCGGGCCAGGGAGACAGGGTCGTGGCGGTGACGAGCCCGGCCGCCACGATGGCGACGTTGGCCACCGCGTCGTTGCGGGCCGACAGGAAGGCCGCCCGGGTCAGGCTGCCGCGCCCCTCGCGGTGGCGGGCCAGCATCAGCGCGCAGGCGAGGTTGACCGCGAGCGCGCCGAGCCCCGTCAGGGTCAGCGGCACCGGCGCCGGGGCCGCGAAGGCCCCGATCTTCTGCCAGGCGGTCCACACAGCCGCGAGGCCCGGCAGCAGCAGGATGCCGGCCATGACCGTGCCGAGCCGCGCCCGCGCCGCCGGCCGCCAGCCGAGCCCGGCGACGATCAGGAGGTTCAGCGCCGCATCCTCCAGGAAGTCGACGCTGTCGGCGACGAGCGCCACCGAGCCGATCGCCACCGCCACCGCCGCCTCGATCCCGAAATAGCCGAGATTGAGCATGGCGACGCGCTGCACGGTGGCGCGCAGGGCGGGATCGGGGTCGGAGGCGGTCACGGGCTTTGCCTCGCGGCGAGGAAGGGTTCGGCGTCTATGCCCCGATCGGCGGGATCGGGCCAGGGGATCCCGCATCCGTTCCATGCCGTGCCGGCGCCCGTCCATGCCGTGCCGGCGCTTGTCCTCGAGGCCTGCGCCGGCTTGACTGCCCTCATCCGCCGGCCACAGGCGGGAGGGAGGACACGACCATGACCCGATCATCACGGCCCCCGTCCGGGCCGGGGCGGATGCCGCGCCGGCTCGTGCTCGGCGGGCTCGCCGGTGTCGCGGCGGCCTCCGCCGCCGGAGGCGCCGGTGCGCAGACGGGAGCCGGCCTGCCGGCGGCCGCCGCGCGCCCCGCCCCGCCCCGGCTCGAGACAGAGGAGTTCCGCCTGCCCGGTCCGGAGGACGGCGTCTCGGTCTACGTGCGCAACAAGCGCCCGGCCGGCACCGATCGCTTCGCGGCCGACCGCATCCTGCTCTACGTCCACGGCGCGACCTACCCGGCCTCGACCGCCTTCGACCTGCCGCTCTCCGGCCTGTCGATGATGGACTACCTCGCGGGCCTCGGCTTCGACGTCTACCTCGTCGACCTGCCGGGCTACGGCCTCTCGGGCCGCCCCGCCGCGATGAGCCGCCCGGCCGCCGAGGGGAAACCCTTCATGCGCACCAAGGACGCCGCCGCTCTGGTCGGTCAGGTCGTCGACTTCATCCGCAGGCGCCGCGGGGTGGACAAGATCGACCTGATGGGCTGGTCCTGGGGCACCTCGACCATGGGGCTCTACACCAGCACCCACAACGACACGGTCAACCGCCTCGTCCTCTACGCGCCGCAATGGCTCTCGCGCACGCCCTCGCTCATCGGGGCCGATGGCGGGGCGCTCGGCGCCTACCGGAGCGTGAGCCGCGACAGCGCGCGGGCGCGGTGGCTCAAGGGCGTGCCGGAGGACAAGCAGGCGGCGCTGATCCCGCCGGGCTGGTTCGAGCAATGGGCCGACGCCACCTTCGCGACCGACGCCGCCGGGGCCGCGCAATCGCCGCCGGTGCTGCGCGCGCCGAACGGCGTCGTCGTCGACTCGCAGGACTACTGGCAGGCCGGCAAGCCGCTCTACGATCCCGGCGAGATCCGGGTGCCGACGCTGGTCATCCACGCCGAGTGGGACGCCGACCTGCCGAGCTACCAGGCGCAGGAGTATTTCGCCCGGCTCGCCCGCGCGCCCTACAAACGCTTCGTCGAGCTCGGCGAGGGCACCCACACGGTGATGATGGAGAAGAACCGGATGCAGTTCTTCCGCGAGGTCGCGGCCTTCCTCACCGAAGCGGATCCCCAGGCGCTGAACTGACGGGGACCGGCAGGGCGAGCGCCGCCCCGGGGTTCCGGGGCGGCGCTCGTCCGGGGCCGCGGCGACGCGCCACGCTCACGTTTCTGTCTAGTAGTGCGGCACCGTCCGGTGCTCGACCAGCGGCGCCTCCATGCGGAAGTGCAGGCCCGTCGGCTTGAAGTCGAAGCGGATGTCGGCGCCGCACTGCATGGTGAGCACCCGCTGCAGCAGGGTCGAGCCGAAGCCCTTGCGGGTCGGGGTCTCGGTGCGCGGGCCGCCGCGCTCGGTCCAGTCGAGCCGCAGGCGCCGGCCGGCCTCGCCCTGGTCGACGTCCCAGGCCACGGTGATGCGCCCCTCGGGCACCGAGAGGGCGCCGTGCTTGGCGGCGTTGGTGGTCAATTCGTGGATCGCCATGCCGGTCGGCACCGCGAGGTCGGCGGTGAGCTCGACCAGCGGCCCTTTCAGGGCGATGCGCTTGCCCGCCTCGTCGTTGTAGGGGCCGAGCTCGTTCTCCAGCATCTCCTGGAGCGAGGCCATCTGCCAGTAATCCTCCGTCAGGAGGTTGTGGGTCTTAGCGAGCGAGATCACCCGGGCCGAGAAGCCCTGGTAGAACTCGTCGACGCTGGTGGCGCCGCGCGCCGAGGCGCCCAGCAGCGCCTGCACGGTGGCGAGCGTGTTCTTCACCCGGTGGTGCAGCTCGCGGATCAGCAGGGCCTGGCGCTCGGCGGTCTGCTGGCGCTCGTGCAGGAAGGCCGCCGCCTCGCGCTGGCGCCGCCGCGCCCGCACGGCGAAGCGGGTCGCGGTGACCAGGGTGGCGGGGTGGAACGGCCGCTCGAGCAGGGTGACGTTGCCGAGGGATTCCATCAGCCGCGCCTCCGGCGGGGTGCCCCGCAGGGTGAGCAGCACGAAGGGATAGTCCGACCACGGTTCCTGCCCGGCGAGGTAGGCGGCGAGCCCGTGCCGGTCGAAGGCGCGCAGGGCCTCCTCGGTCAGGATCGCGCAGCTGCCCTCGTCGAGGCGGGCGACCAGGCCCGGAAGGTCGGCGCAGACCTCCGCCCGCAGGCCGGCCTCGTCGAGGATGCTGGCCGCCACCGCGGCGTCGCGCCCGGCCGGGGCGAGGACCAGGACCGGGGGGTCGCTCTCTCTCATGATTGTCCAGATCCCGCCGGCCCATCCCGCTCGGGGCCCGCGCCCGCCTCCAGAAGGCGGCCGTGGAAGCTCGGCACGCCCGTCAGGACGCCCCGGAACCCCGTCAGCGGCTCGCCGACACGCAAACCGTCGCGGTCGATCCGAAGTTCCCGGATGGTGTCCTCGTGCGGCCCCACCCTCTTCTTGACCACCGACACCGCCCGGCGCAAGTGCCCGTCCGCCTCGAAGAACCGGAACAGCACCACGGTGTCGCTGAGGTAGGTCAGGTCGACGGTGGCGGACATCTGTCCGACGAGCCCGTGCTGGGCCAGCACCAGTAGCGTCGTCACGCCCTGCTGGTTCAGATAGGTCAGGATCTCGTGCATCTGCAGCAGGAGGTACTGCTCGCCCGGCATCGCGTTCTGGTAGCCGGTGAGCGAGTCGATCAGCACCAGGCGCACGCCCTCGCGCTCGACCGCGTCGCGCACCATCGCGGCGAGCTCGCCCGGCGAGACCTCCGCCGGGTCGATCTGCTCGACCCGCAGGCGGGCGTCGGCGATCGGCTCGGCGATGTCCATCCCGAGGCCGGCGGCCCGGCGCCGCAGGATCCCGGCCGGCTCGTCGAAGCTCAGGATCAGCCCGCGCTCGCCGCGGTCCAGCGCCGCCGTCACGTAGGCGAGCGCGGTCGAGGACTTGCCGACGCCCGAGGGGCCGAGCAGCATCGTGCTGGTGCCCCGGTCGAGCCCGCCGCCGAGCAGCGCGTCGAGGCCGTCGTTGCCGCTGCCGAGGCGGTCGGCCTCGTAGGGGTGGCCGTGCTCGGCCGCGATCAGCCGCGGGAACACCGTGAGGCCGCCGCGGCGGATGACGAAGTCGTGGAAGCCGCCGCGGAAACGGGTGCCGCGCATCTTGATCACCCGCAGGCGCCGGCGCTCGCCGCCGTAGAGGGGCGCAAGCTGCTCGAGCTGGATCACCGCGTGGCAGAGGCTGTGCAGGTTGAGGTCGTCCTGCTCGGCGGTGAGGTCGTCGAGGAGGAGCGCGGTGGTGTCGTGGATCAGCAGGTAGCTGCGCAGCGCCAGCACCTGGCGGCGGTAGCGCAGCGAGCCCTGCGAGAGCAGCCGGATCTCCGACAGGCTGTCGAACACCACCCGCTGCGGCTTGACCCGGTCGATCTCCGCGATGGCGAGGCGCACGGTCTCGCCGAGCTCGAGGTCGGAGGAGTGGACGAGGCTCTGCTGCTGGCGCGGATCGAGGCTGAGCTCGGGGGGCACCAGTTCGAAGATCTCGATGCCGTCCAGCGACCAGCCGTGGCGGGAGGCCACCGAGGCGAGCTCGCGGCGGCTCTCGGACAGGGTGATGTAGAGGCAGCGCTCGCCGAGCCGCGCGCCGTCGAGGAGGAATTGCAGCGCGAGCGTGGTCTTGCCCGAGCCCGGCCGCCCCTCGACCAGGTGGGCGCGGTTGGCGGCGAAGCCGCCCTCCAGGATGGAGTCGAAGCCCGGCACCCCAGTCGGGATCGGGGCCGCGTCGTCGGTGGGGGCAGGCACGGGATCGGGCATGGACGGCAGGCTGCTTGTCGGGTGGGGTGCCGGCCCGCTCGGCGTCCGGCGCAGATGCCCCGGCTTGTGGCAAAGAAATGCGGCGAGAACAAAGGGCTTGTGCGTCGAGGATCCCGCGCCGGGCGGGACGCGCACGGCGCGGGACGCATGGTGGGGACCGCGCGGTGCGGGGAAAAAGCGCGCCCTGCCCCTTGACGCGGCGGGGGTTCGCCCGCATGTGGCCCTCATCCGCGGATGGTCGACGAATCGGCCGTGCGCGGCATCACCGGAATCCCTGATCCCCCATGCCCAGCGACAGTAGTCGACGGACCGCGCCGCCTCGGTACCGCCTCGCGTGACCCGCGCCTGATCGCTGATCGGGCTCGCCCGCGACCGGCGCCGATGCGGCCGGTCGAACGAGGTGAGCCATGACCCTGATGACGATGCGCGCCCGCTCCGGCGCCGCCGCCACCCGCGACCGCAGCGTCGTGACCGTGCTGCTTCTCATGCTGGCCCTGGTCTTCGGACCCGCCATCGGCCTCCACGTGGCCGTCAACCTGTTCGGCCACGGGCCTGCGCCGGACGGCCTGGCCGCCGCGTCCGGCGCCGTCGAGGCACCCCGGGGCGTCCGGGGTTAGGCCGCCCCCCGCCCCCGCAGGATCAGGACCGCGCCGGCGACGAGCAGCGCGGCCCCGATCCAGGTCTCCACGCCGAGAGCCCCGCGGCGGCCGGTCAGGCCCGCCGCGTCGCCGGCGATCCCCGCCGCCAGCTGACCCGCCACCACCAGCGCCACCGTGACGGTCGCCCCCTGCTGGCGGTAGCCGTAGAGGCTCGCGGCCACGACCAGCGTGCCGAGGAGCCCCGGCACCAGGAACCACGGCTCCGCCCGCTCGATCAGGCGCAGCGGGAAGGCCGGCCCGCTGCGCCAGGCCTCGACGAGGCCGAGCAGCGACAGCCCGACCAGCGAGTTGCACAGGAGCGCCCCGGTCAGCCCGGTTCCCCGCGCCACGATCGCCCCCATCAGGGCGTTCTGCAAAACCAGCGCCGCCCCGGCGACGAGGCAGAGGAGAGCCGCGCCGGTCATCGGGCGGCTCGGGTCGGTGAGAGGGGGCGCCGGGTCGGCATGATGCGGCTCCTGTCGTGCCGCAATCATCTCCTATGATGGATGAATGTCAAATATCGGAGATGGAACAGGCGTGGACAACGCCGCTCCTCGGGAGGGCGGATGGCCCTGGATGCTGCCCCCGGCACGCGGCATCCCGGAGCGGCAAGGAACCATGAGGGCCGGTACGCTCCCCGACCCCGTGAAACGCGCGCCGAGGGCTCCTCGGAAGGGGGCTCCTCGCGGGCGCCGGGATGGACCTGCAACCGGACCGGTATGAGCGGCCGGTTCCCGATGGTCCCCGCAGGTGCGGGGATGCACGGCCCGTCCGGACTTGGGCCCGTCCGGACTTGGGGACGATCCGCTTCCCTCTCACACCTTCCCGCGCCCGCCGAAACCCGCTACCCCTCCGAGTCATGCCGACCCAATCTCCCTCGCCCGCCCCCGCCGCCCCCGTCACCGTGACGGCCGGCGCCGTCCGCTTCGGCAACCACCTGCCGCTGAGCCTGATCGCCGGCCCCTGCGCCCTGGAGAGCCGGAGCCACGCCCTCGAGGTCGCGAGCGCCCTCAAGGAGATGACGGCGGCTCTCGGGCTCGGCCTCGTCTTCAAGTCGTCGTTCGACAAGGCGAACCGCACCTCGGCCGGGTCGAGCCGGGGCCTCGGCCTCGAACAGGCGTTGCCGATCTTCGCCGAGATCCGCGAGAGCCTGGGGCTCCCGGTCGTCACCGACGTGCACGAGGCCGGCCACTGCGCGGCGGCGGCCGAGGCCGTCGACATCCTGCAGATCCCCGCCTTCCTGTGCCGTCAGACCGACCTCCTGCTCGCGGCCGCCGCCACCGGCCGGGTCGTCAACGTGAAGAAGGGGCAGTTCCTCGCCCCCTGGGACATGGCCCACGTGGCCGCCAAGATCACCGGCGCGGGCAACCCCGACGTGCTGCTGACCGAGCGCGGCGCCTCCTTCGGCTACAACACGCTCGTTTCGGACATGCGCGCCCTGCCGATCATGGCGCAGGTGAGCGGCGGCCTGCCGGTGGTGTTCGACGCCACCCACTCGGTGCAGCAGCCCGGCGGCCAGGGCGCCACCTCCGGCGGCCAGCGCGAATTCGTGCCGGTGCTGGCCCGGGCCGCGGTGGCGGTCGGCGTCGCCGGCGTGTTCATCGAGACCCACCAGGATCCCGACCGGGCGCCCTCCGACGGGCCCAACATGGTCCCCTTGCGGCAGATGCCGGCCCTGCTCGCCGAGCTCCAGGCCTTCGACCGGCTGGCCAAGGCCCGACATGCGGAGGGGACCGGCGGCTGACGGGGCGGCGGCGATGCAGGCCGCGAGCGATTCCCCGTCCCGCCTGATCGCCGTCCTGGCCGCCGGGGGCTTCGCCAGCACCTTCGCGGGGCGGGTGGTCGAGCCGCTCGTCGGCGTGCTCGCCCGGGACCTCGCGAGCCCGCCCGCCACCGTGGCGCTCCTCTCCACCGCCTTCGCGCTGCCCTACGCGCTGATCCAGCCGGTGCTCGGGCCGGTCGGCGACGCGCTCGGCAAGGAGCGGGTGGTGGTGGCCTGCCTGTTCGTGCTCACCCTGGCGCTCGCGGCCTGCGCGGCGGCGGGCGACATCGGCACCCTGTTCGGCCTGCGCATGCTCGCGGGCGCGGCGGCCGGCGGGGTGATCCCGCTCTCGCTCGCCATGATGGGCGACCGCATCCCGATGGAGCGGCGCCAGGTCGCGATCGGCCGCTTCCTCGTCGCGGTGATCCTCGGGCAGCTCTCCGGCTCCACGATCGCCGGGCTGATCGAGGGCGCGATCGGCTGGCGCGGCGTGTTCTGCCTCGCCGCCGGGGTCGGGGGCCTGGGCCTTCTCGGCGTCGCCCTCGGCTTCGCCCGGCGCCTGCGCGCCGCCGGCGGGCGCTTCGCCCTCGCGCCGGCGCTCTCGCGCTACCGCGCCATCCTGCGCAACCCCCGCGCCCGGGTGCTGTTTTCCGCCGTCTTCGTCGAGGCGATCGCGGTGTTCGGCATCTTCCCGCACCTCGCCCACCTGATCGAGGCGCGCGGCGAGGGCGGGCCCAAGGAGGCCGGCCTCGTGCTCGCGGGCTTCGCCGCCGGGGGCCTGGCCTACTCCCTCGCCGTCGGGCTGCTCCTGCGCTTCCTCGGCCAGACGCGGATGCTGATGGCCGGCGGCGCGGTCTCGGGCGCCGCCCTGATGATCGTCGGGCTCGCCGGCTCGTGGCAGGCCGATTGCGCGGCCCTCGTGGCGCTCGGGCTCGGCTTCTACATGCTGCACAACACCTTCCAGGTGCAGGTGACCGAGGTGGCGCCGGAGGCCCGGGCCTCGGCGGTGGCGCTGCACGCCTTCTCGTTCTTCTGCGGCCAGGCGATCGGCGTCGCGGTGCTGGGCCTCGGCCTCGAAACCCTCGGCCAGCTGCCGGCGTTGGGCGTGTGCGCCGCCGCGATCCTGGTCCTCGGGCTCGTCACCGCCCGCCGGCTGGCCCGCCCGGGCTGACGATCCGCCCGCGGGGCAAGTTCATCCGGAGTTCAGGCGGCCCGCGGCAGGATCAGCATCAGTCATGCCCCCCGTTGCGGCAGCCGGAGCACCGGTTCGTCGCAGCGCAGGCGGGCGGGCCCGGGCGGAACGATTACGGGAACCGACGATTCTCGGAACCCTTGCCGGCCGAGGTCGTTATCCGGGTCATATGGCTTGAACGAAAACAGGAGATCAACGATGCGCAAGCTGGCGATCATCCCGGCCCTCGCCGTCGCCCTCGGCGCCATGTCCACCGTCGCGCCCTCGCCGGCGCAGGCTCAAGGCTGGCGCGGCCACGGCTACGGCCATGGTGGATACGGTCACGGGTATGGCCGCGGCTATGCCGGCCGGCCCTACGCCTATGGCGGCCGTCGCCGCGGCATCTCGCCGGGCGCCGCGGTCGGCCTCGGCATCGCGGGTGCGGCGGTCGGCGCGATCGGTGCGGCCGCCGCGGCCGATGCGGCCCGCCGCAACGGCTACGGGTATGGCTACGGCGCCCCGGCCCCGGCCTACGGGTACGGCTACTGAGGCCTGACGCGAACGTGAATCCGAGAGAGGCGGCCGGGGCGACCCGGCCGCCTTTTCTTCGTGCGCCTCAGCCGCGCGCCCGGTACGGCGGCACGCCCTGGTCGGGCAGCCAGACCGAGGCCGGCGGGGTGCCGGTCTGCCAGAACACGTCGATCGGGATGCCGCCGCGCGGGTACCAGTAGCCGCCGATGCGCAGGTAGCGCGGCTCCAGGAGCGCGGTCAGCCGGCGGCCGATGCCGACGGTGCAATCCTCGTGGAAGGCGCCGTGATCGCGAAAGCTGTGCAGGTAGAGCTTCAGCGACTTCGACTCGACCAGCCACCGGTCCGGCACGTAGTCGATCACCAGGATGGCGAAGTCGGGCTGGCCGGTGACCGGGCAGAGCGAGGTGAATTCCGGCGCGGTGAAGCGGGCGCAGTAATCGGTGTCCGGGTGCGGGTTCGGCACGCGGTCGAGCTGGGCCTCCTCGGGCGAGCGCGGCTGGGCGGTGGGCTGCCCGAGCTGCCGGGCGTGTTGCGTCATGTCTTGGGTCATGCCGCCCTCATAGACCCGCGCGGGCCCGCGCGAAACCGCCGGCCTTGCGCAGGACGAGCCCGGGCCGCCGTCCGCGCACCCGGCGCTCTTCCCCAGCACCGGACCCTTGGGCGGCTTGCCGCAGGCGGCATCTTGGCCGATAAGCCGCGCGAACCCTCAGAGCCTGCCCGAGAGATCCCTCTCATGACCGCGATCACCAACATCGCCGCCCGCCAGATCCTCGACAGCCGGGGCAATCCCACCGTCGAGGTCGACGTCCTCCTGGAGGACGGCTCCTTCGGCCGCGCCGCCGTTCCCTCGGGCGCCTCGACCGGCGCGCACGAGGCGGTGGAGCTGCGCGACGGCGACAAGTCCCGCTACGGCGGCAAGGGCGTGCTGAAGGCGGTCGAGGCCGTCAACGGCGAGATCCTGGACGCGATCGGCGGCATGGACGCCGAGGAGCAGGCCGCCATCGACGAGGCGATGATCGAGCTCGACGGCACGCCCAACAAGGCGCGGCTCGGCGCCAACGCGATCCTGGGCGTCTCGCTCGCCGTCGCCAAGGCCGCCGCCGAGGCCTCCGGCCTGCCGCTCTACCGCTACGTCGGCGGCACCCAGGCCCGGATCCTGCCGGTGCCGATGATGAACATCATCAACGGCGGGGCGCATGCCGACAACCCGATCGACTTCCAGGAATTCATGATCATGCCGGTGGGCGCCGACTCGCTCGCCGAGGCGGTGCGCTGGGGCGCCGAGGTGTTCCACACCCTCAAGGGCGCCCTGAAGAAGGCCGGCCACAACACCAACGTGGGCGACGAGGGCGGATTCGCCCCCAACCTCCCCTCGGCGGAAGCCGCGCTCGACTTCGTCATGGACTCGATCCGCGCCGCCGGCTTCGAGCCCGGCCGCGACATCGTGCTGGCGCTCGACTGTGCCGCCACCGAGTTCTTCAAGAACGGGTCGTACGTCTACGAGGGCGAGGGCCAGACCCGCGACCCGCAGGCCCAGGCCGCCTATCTCGCCAAGCTCGTCGACGCCTACCCGATCCTGTCGATCGAGGACGGCATGTCCGAGGACGACTGGGCCGGCTGGAAGGCGCTCACCGACGCCGTCGGCGACCGCTGCCAGCTCGTCGGCGACGACCTGTTCGTGACCAACGTCGCGCGCCTGTCGGAGGGCATCGCCAAGGGCACGGCGAACTCGATCCTGGTGAAGGTCAACCAGATCGGCTCGCTCACCGAGACCCTGGCCGCCGTCGACATGGCCCACCGCGCCGGCTACACCGCGGTGATGTCGCACCGCTCCGGCGAGACCGAGGACGCGACCATCGCCGACCTCGCCGTCGCGACCAATTGCGGGCAGATCAAGACCGGCTCGCTCGCCCGCTCGGACAGATTGGCCAAGTACAACCAGCTCATCCGCATCGAGGAGGGCCTCGGCTCGCAGGCCCGCTACCTCGGCCGCAATGCGCTGAAGATCGGCTGATCTTGCCGGTGGAGGGGCTCGAACGCCCCTCCCCGCGCTTGAGAGAAACTCACGCGTCGCAGGCCGCCTCCGGGCGGCCTTTTCGTTGGGCGAACCGCGGGAGCCGCGGCGCGAAGACCACGGCGTTGCCGGCGAGCACCAGGGCGAAGCCGAGACCGGCGAGCGGCGTCACCCGGTAGCCTTCCGCGAAGACCGAGATCGTGAGCGCCACGACCGGGAACAGCACGGTCATGTAGGCGGCCTTCTCGGGCCCGATCCGGTGCACCACCGTCAGGTAGGCGGTGAAGCCGATCACCGAGCCGGGAATCGCCAGGTAGAGAAGTGCCCCCAGGTAGGCCGGCGACGGATCGAAGCCGAACGGCACGCCGCGCAAGGCGGCGACCGTCGCCACCAGGGCGGCCCCGTAGAGCATGCCCCAGGCGTTCACCGTGGCGACCGGGAGCCCATGGCGCTGGTTGCGCGCCGAGACGAGGTTGCCGGCCGAGAAGAACCAGGTGCCGAGGAGAGCCAGGCCGAGGCCGATCGCGGTGTCGCGGTCGAGGGCCGTGCTCACCAGCGTGTCGCGGAACAGGCAGGCGATGCCGAGGAGCCCGATCACCGCCCCGGCGAGCACCCGGGGGGCCGGGCGGCGGCGGTGAAACAGGTACGCGTTGGCGACGTTGAACACGGTGGCGGCCGAGAACACCACCGAGACGATCCCGCTCGGGATCGAGCGCGTGGCGAGGTAGAAGCAGGCGAAGTTGCACGAGAACAGGCAGAGCGCCTGCAGCAGCACGAAGGGCTGGTGCCGCCACGGGATGGCCTTGAGGCGCCCGGTGACGGCCAGTGCGCCGGCGAGCACGAGGCCGGCCAGCGCGAAGCGGTAGGCGATCGACGCCTCGGGGGCGACGGGGCCGAGCTGGTGCTTGATGGCGATCCAGGTCGTGCCCCAGATGAGCACGGTGAGGGCGTACAGGAAGGCGGTCACGGCGTTTTCGATGTCCGGTCGGGTGCGTGTCCCCGGCATAGGCGCTGCCGGCCCGGCCGGCTTCCCGGTTCCGGCGGCGGCGTTGTCCATTCTTGGGGCTTTCTCGGCGCTTTCTCGGGTCTGCGCATTGCCGCCGGCCGCGACCGGCCGCTACGGTCCGGGCATCGATCCCGACCCGCCCCGCATGACCGAGCCGAATCCCGACGTCCGCGATGCCCTGTCCCGCACCGGTGCGGCGCTCCTGCGCGGCGCCGAGATCGGGCGCGGGCTGTCGCTCGCCGAGTGGCACAACCGCGACAACCGCGCCCGCTACGACCGGCCGGACCACCACACCCTGAGCCTCTACCTCGAGGGCGGCGAGGGCGTGGTGCGCGAGGACGGCGCCGTGTCGGGCGGCGGGCCGGACCGGCTCTGCCTGCTGCCGGCCGGCCACCAGAGCCGCTGGCTGATCGGCGGTCCCCTGCGGATGCTCCACCTCTACGTCGCGCCCGAGACCCTGGCCTACCAGGCGGTGAGCGCCCTCGATCTCGATCCCCGCGCCGTCTCGCTGCGCGAGCTGACCTTCGCGGAGGATCCCGCCACCGCGATGCTGATGCGCGGCGCCGTGCTGCCCCTCGACTGGGCGGCGGGCGCCGACCGGATGGCGCTCGGCTCCACCTGCCACCTGCTGCTCCACGCCCTGCTGCGGCGCCATGCCGGCCCGGGCGGGCAGAGGACGGTGAGGGGCGGCCTCGCGCCGTCGGTCCGCCGCCGCATCGCGGAGCTGGTCGAGGCGCGGCTCGCCGAGGCGCTGACCCTCGAGGTGCTGGCCGACGAGGCGGGCCTGAGCACCTTCCACTTCGCCAAGATGTTCAAGGCGAGCTTCGGCCTGGCGCCGCACCGCTACGTGACCGAGCGGCGGATCGCCAAGGCCAAGGACCTTCTGGCCAAGGATCTGCTGGCCAAGGATCTGCTGGCCAAGGACCTTCTGGGCAAGGACCTGAGGGCGGACGGGCCGACGGGCCTCGCCGAGATCGCGCTCGCCTGCGGCTTCGCCTCGCAGAGCCACTTCACCCGCCGCTTCGCCCAGGCGACCGGCCTCACGCCGGCGGCGTGGCGGGGGGCGGCGTGAGGTCGCGCGGACAATGCCCTTTCATCGGCCTCCTCACGCCGCCGGCTTGTCGGCGCGCTTCACGCTGAGCTGCAGGCCCAGCGCCTGCAGCACCGCCTCGATGTAGTGGGCGACGTCCTCGTCGGTTCTCAGGTGCACCGCCGTGTCGTGCGGAAAGGTCTCCAGCGGCATCGATCATACCTCCTTCGATGAGAACTGATCGACGGAAGAGGAGGCACGGGTCTCCCCTCTCCCGAGTGGGAGAGGGGCCAGGGGTGAGGGTGGCCCGGGTTCCGCAAAGACCTTGAACCGTGGAGCTGCCCAGCTTGCCGGTTTCAGGCTTATCCTGAACCCGAGCCACCCTCACCCCTGCCCCTCTCCCACCCGGGAGAGGGGATCCCGCGCCTCTTCTTATTCCGAAAGCTTCCCTGATCGAGGCCAATCGATCGAAAGCCCCTTTACGCTTTCCTTAACCCTCCCGCCCCATCCTCCCCCGCATGGTAGTCCGTCGTCGCGCCCGTGCCGTCCTGTTGCCGCTCGGCCTCTACGCCGTGTCGATCCTCGTGGTCGGCTACTTCCTGCACGAGGCCGAGAGCGGAAGCCGCGGCCTCGAGGCCAAGCGGGCGCTGAAGATCCAGGCCTACGGCCTGCAGCAGGAGCTCGACGCCACCAAGGCCGACCGGGCCGAGTGGGAGCGGCGCGTGGCGCTCCTGCGCAGCGACCAGATCGACCGCGACCTCCTGGAGGAGCGCGCCCGGGTGGTGCTCGGCCGCGTCCACCCGAACGACGTCGTCATCATCACGCCCTGACGCATGAAGGCCGCCGAACCAGCGGCTTTCCGTCCCGAACCGCTCGATTTGCGCGCCCTCCTGCCCTAGAAACGCTCCCATAAGGTAGCAGCCGGGAGGGTGCCGATGGATGCCGCGAAAGAGGCGCGCCGCGGGAGCGACAAGACCCGCGAGAAGGCGGCCCCGCCGCCCTCGGCCTCGAACGTGCCGGCCTTCAGCCGGGACGAGGACCTGCATGCCTATCGCGAGATGCTGCTGATCCGCCGCTTCGAGGAGAAGGCCGGCCAGCTCTACGGCATGGGCCTGATCGGCGGCTTCTGCCACCTCTATATCGGCCAGGAGGCCGTGGTGATCGGGGTCCAGATGGCCTCGAAGGACGGCGACCAGGTCATCACCGGCTACCGCGACCACGGCCACATGCTGGCCTGCGGCATGGAGCCGAAGGGCGTGATGGCCGAGCTGACCGGCCGCAAGGGAGGCTATTCCCGCGGCAAGGGCGGCTCGATGCACATGTTCTCCCGCGAGAAGAACTTCTACGGCGGCCACGGCATCGTCGGCGCGCAGGTCTCCCTCGGCACCGGCATCGGCTTCGCCAACAAGTACCGCGGCGACGGCACGGTCAGCCTCACCTACATGGGCGACGGCGCGGCCAACCAGGGCCAGGTCTACGAGAGCTTCAACATGGCGCAGCTGTGGAAGCTGCCCGTGGTCTACGTGATCGAGAACAATCGCTACGCCATGGGCACCTCGGTCTCGCGGGCCTCGGCCCAGACCGATTTCTCGAAGCGCGGCGTCTCCTTCGGCATCCCGGGCGAGCAGGTCGACGGCATGGACGTGCGCGCCGTGCGCGAGGCGGCGACGCGGGCGATCGCGCACGCTCGCGACGGCGAGGGCCCCTACATCCTCGAGATGCAGACCTACCGCTACCGCGGCCACTCGATGTCCGATCCGGCCAAGTACCGGACCAAGGACGAGGTCGCCCGCATGCGCGAGGAATCCGATCCGATCGAGCAGGTCCGCAAGCGCCTGCTCGGGGCCCACACGGTGCCGGAGGACGAGATCAAGGCGGTCGACGCCAAGGTGCGGGAGATCGTGAACGAGTCGGCGGACTTCGCCACCAGCGACCCCGAGCCGGATCCGTCCGAGCTCTGGACCGACATCCTGCTCTAGCGGCCCCTTGCTCTGACGCCCCCGGCCGTCCGCGCCGCGCGCGGACGGCCTCGCCCACTCGGCCGGCGCCCGACCCGGCGCGCCCCAAACCCGGATCGACAGAGTACCCCATGGCGACCGACATCCTGATGCCCGCCCTCTCGCCGACGATGGAGCAGGGCAAGCTCGCGAAGTGGCTCAAGAAGGAGGGCGACCCGGTCAAGGCCGGCGACATCCTGGCCGAGATCGAGACCGACAAGGCGACCATGGAGGTCGAGGCGGTCGACGAGGGCGTGCTCGCCAAGATCCTGGTCGCCGACGGCACCGACAACGTCGCGGTCAACACCCCGATCGCGGTGCTCGCCGACGAGGGCGAGGATCCGGCGAGCGTCGAGGCCGGCGGGGCGAAGCCGAACGGCAAGGGCAAGGAGGAAGGCCAGAAGGCGCCCGCCCCCGACATGCAGGCCGAGGGCCAGGCCGAGCGCCCGGCCCCCGCCGCCAAGACCCAGGACGACAAGCCGGTCGAGAAGCCCGCCTCGCCGGCGGTGATCACCAGCCGCAGCGACGACCGGGCGATGGCGGAGATCCCCGAGGGCACCGAGATGGTGACCCAGACCGTCCGCGAGGCCCTGCGCGACGCGATGGCGGAGGAGATGCGCCGGGACGACAAGGTCTTCGTGATGGGCGAGGAGGTCGCCGAGTACCAGGGCGCCTACAAGATCACCCAAGGGCTCCTGCAGGAATTCGGGCCTAAGCGCGTCGTCGACACCCCGATCACCGAGCACGGCTTCGCCGGCGTCGGCGTCGGCGCGGCGTTCACGGGCCTCAAGCCCATCGTCGAGTTCATGACCTTCAACTTCGCCATGCAGGCGATCGACCAGATCATCAACTCGGCGGCCAAGACCCTCTACATGTCCGGCGGCCAGCTCGGCTGCCCGATCGTGTTCCGCGGCCCCAACGGCGCGGCGGCCCGGGTCGGCGCCCAGCACAGCCACGACTACGCCGCCTGGTACTCCAACGTGCCGGGCCTGAAGGTCGTGATGCCCTACACCGCCTCCGACGCGAAGGGCCTCCTGAAGAGCGCGATCCGCGACCCCAACCCTGTGGTCTTCCTCGAGAACGAGATCCTGTACGGCCAGTCCTTCCCGGTGCCGAAGCTCGACGACTTCACGGTGCCGATCGGCAAGGCCAAGGTCCATCGGGACGGCAAGGACGTGACGATCGTCTCGTTCGGCATCGGCATGACCTACGCCCTGAAGGCCGCCCACGAGCTCGCCGAGGCGGGCATCGAGGCCGAGGTGATCGACCTGCGCACCATCCGGCCGATGGATTCGGAGACGGTGGTGGCCTCGGTGAAGAAGACCGGCCGCTGCATCACCGTCGAGGAGGGTTTCCCGCAATCCGGCATCGGCGCCGAGATCGCCGCCCGCCTGATGGTCGACGCCTTCGACTACCTCGACGCACCGGTCCTGCGCATCACCGGCAAGGACGTGCCGATGCCCTACGCCGCGAATCTCGAAAAGCTCGCGCTGCCGAACGTCGCCGAGGTGATCGAGGCGGCGAAGGCCGTCTGCTACCGGTGAGCGGCAGGCTGGAGGATTCCATGGCAGAGGACGAGCCCCGCTTCGAAGCCCTCGACGTCCCGCCCGACGCGCGGGAGCAGGGCGGCATCGAAGTCTTGCGCGCCGCGGTGGTCGACGGCGCGGTGAGCGTCGCGCTCCGCCGCTCCTTCGACGACCCGGCGACCTGGGGCCGGCTCCTCGTCGATCTCGCCCGCCAGGCGGCGCGGGTCTATGCCCGCGAGACCGAGATGTCCGAGGAGGAAGCCTTCGCGCGCATCCGCGCCGGGATGGAGGCCGAGAGCCTCGATCCCGAGAGCCTCAACTGAGGCTCCCCATGGCCGAGGCCTCGCCGCGTTGGGCCACCTACGCCGATCTCGAGGCGGTGCCGGACCACCTCGTCGCCGAGATCGTCGACGGGGTGCTGGAGACGCATCCGCGGCCGCGGCCGCTGCACAGCATCGCATCGGCACGATTGTCGGGCGAGCTGGATCGCCCGTTCTCCCGTGGGCGCGGCGGCCCGGGCGGCTGGATCTTCATGATCGAGCCGGAGCTTCATCTCGGGCCGCACGTGGTCGTGCCCGACCTCGCCGGCTGGCGCGTCGAACGCCTGCCGGTCATTCCGAAGACCGCCTTCATCGAGACTGCGCCCGACTGGATCTGCGAGATCCTGTCTCCCTCCACCACTCGGCTCGACCGCGGGCCGAAGCGCCGGATCTACGCCGAATTCGGCGTCGGTCACCTCTGGCTGCTCGATCCCGCCAACGGCGTGCTCGAAGGCTTCGCGCTCGTCGGCGACCGCTGGCTGCTCCTCGGCACCGCGGAGCGGGGCGAGGCGGTGGCCCTGCCGCCCTTCGACACCGTTCCATTCCCGCTCGACGACCTCTTCCCTGTCGAGATTGCGCCTCCTGACGATCCGGCCGCCCCTCCTCCCGCCGAGACCTGAATCCATGCCGATCAACGTCCTGATGCCCGCCCTCTCGCCGACGATGGAGAAGGGCAACCTCGCCAAGTGGCTCAAGAAGGAGGGCGACACCGTCAAGTCGGGCGATATCCTGGCCGAGATCGAGACCGACAAGGCGACCATGGAGGTCGAGGCGGTCGACGAGGGCGTGCTCGCCAAGATCGTGGTGCCGGAGGGCACCGCCGACGTGCCGGTCAACGACCTGATCGCCCTCATCGCCGAGGAGGGCGAGGATCCGGCGAGCGTGCAGGCCGGCGGCAACGGGCAGGAGAAGGCGTCCGCCAAGGCCGCCGACGCCAAGCCGGCGGATGCCGAATCCGAGACTGGGACGCCACGAGCGCCAGCCGGCAACGAGACGCCCGGCGGCGGCACGATGTCCTACGAGCGGGTCGATACCGCGCCGGAGGGCGCGCGGCCGGCGGGAGACAAGCCGGCCGGCAAGCCGAACGGCGCGGCCGGGCAGTCGGCCGGAGGGCGCCTGTTCGCCTCGCCGCTGGCCCGCCGCATCGCCAAGCAGGAGGGCCTCGACCTCGGTGCGGTGACGGGCTCGGGCCCGCACGGCCGGATCATCGAGCGCGACGTTCGCGCCGCCCTCGAAGGTGGAGCGGCCAAGCCCGCGCCGCAGCCGGCCGCCAAGGAGTCCCCTGCCCCCACCGCGAAGCCCGACCAGGCGCAAGCCCCGAAGCCCGCGCCAGCCGCCCCGCCCTCCGGCCTCACCGCCAAGCAGGTGATCGGGATGTTCGAGCCGGGCTCCTTCGAGGAGGTGCCCCTCGACGGCATGCGCAGGACCATCGCCAAGCGCCTGGTCGAGTCGAAGCAGACCGTCCCGCACTTCTACCTCTCCCTCGACGTCGAGCTCGACGCGCTGCTCTCCCTGCGCGAGCAGGTCAATGCGGGGGCGACGAAGGACAAGGACGGCAAGCCGGCCTTCAAGCTCTCGGTCAACGACTTCGTCATCAAGGCGCTGGCGCTGGCGCTGCAGCGGGTGCCGGCGGCGAATTCCGTCTGGGCCGAGGACCGTACCTTACGCTTCCGCCACTCCGACGTCGGCGTCGCGGTGGCGATCGAGGGCGGGCTGTTCACCCCGGTGATCCGGAAGGCCGAGCAGAAGACCCTCTCGACCATCTCGGCCGAGATGAAGGACCTGGCCGCCCGCGCCCGGACGAAGAAGCTCAAGCCCGAGGAGTACCAGGGCGGCACCACCGCGGTGTCGAATCTCGGCATGTTCGGCATCAAGTCGTTCGGTGCCGTCATCAACCCGCCCCACGGCACCATCCTGGCGGTCGGCGCCGGCGAGGCCCGGGTGGTCGCGAGGAACGGCGCCCCCGCGGTGGTCCAGGCGATGACGGTGACCCTGTCCTGCGACCATCGGGTTGTCGACGGGGCGCTCGGCGCCGAGTTGCTCGCGGCCTTCAAGGGCCTGATCGAGAGCCCGATGGGCATGCTGGTCTGAGCGCCGTCGCCCCGCCCTCCCCGGAGACCCGAATGTCCGACACCTACGACGTCCTCATCATCGGCGCCGGCCCCGGCGGCTACGTGGCGGCGATCCGGGCCGCCCAGCTCGGCTTCAAGACGGCGGTGGTGGACCGCGAGCACCTGGGCGGCATCTGCCTCAACTGGGGCTGCATCCCCACGAAGGCGCTGCTGCGCTCGGCCGAGATCTACCATTACATGCAGCACGCCAAGGATTACGGCCTCTCGGCCGACAATGTCGGGTTCGACGTCTCGGCGATCGTCAAGCGCTCCCGCGGCGTGTCCGGCCGGCTCAACGGCGGCGTCGGCATGCTGCTCAAGAAGAACAAGGTCGACGTGATCTGGGGCGAGGCCGCGATCGAGGCGGCGCCGAAGGGCAACGAGCCCGGCCGGGTCGTGGTCAAGGAGACGAAGCGCGCCGAGGCCCCGAAGGGCGCCAAGGCGGCCGGCACCTATCAGGCCAAGCACATCGTCGTGGCGACCGGCGCCCGCCCGCGGGCGATCCCGGGCATCGAGCCGGATAGGAAGCAGATCTGGACCTACTACGAGGCGATGGTTCCGGAAAAAATGCCCAAGAGCCTGCTGGTGATGGGCTCGGGCGCGATCGGCATCGAGTTCGCCTCGTTCTACCGCACCATGGGCGCCGAGGTGACGGTGGTCGAGCTCCTGCCGCAGATCCTGCCGGTGGAGGACCACGAGATCGCAGGCCTTGCCCGCAAGCGCTTCGAGAAGCAGGGCATAAGGATCCTCACCGGCGCCAAGGTGACCAAGGTCGAGAAGGGCCCCGACTCGGTCACCGCCACGATCGAGACCGAGGGCGGCAAGACGCAGAGCCTCACGGCGGAGACGCTGATCTCGGCGGTCGGCGTCGTCGGCAACATCGAGAATCTCGGCCTCGAGAAGCTCGGCGTCGGAATCGAGCGCGGCATCGTCGCCACCGACGGGCTCGGCCGCACCAATGTGCCGGGGATCTACGCCATCGGCGACGTCGCCGGCCCGCCGATGCTCGCCCACAAGGCCGAGCACGAGGGCGTGATCTGCGTCGAAACGATCAAGGGCCTGCACACCCACCCGATGGACAAGGGCAAGATCCCGGGTTGCACCTATTGCCAGCCGCAAGTGGCCTCGGTCGGCCTCACCGAGGCGAAGGCCAAGGAGCAGGGCTTCGACGTGCGGGTCGGGCGCTTCCCCTTCGCGGGCAACGGCAAGGCGATCGCGCTCGGCGAGCCCGACGGCCTGGTCAAGACCATCTTCGACCGCAGGACCGGCCAGCTGCTCGGCGCCCACATGGTCGGTGCCGAGGTGACCGAGCTGATCCAGGGCTACGTCGTGGCGATGAACCTCGAGACCACCGAGGAAGAGCTGATGCACACGGTCTTCCCGCACCCGACGCTCTCGGAGATGATGCACGAGAGCGTGCTCGACGCCTACGGGCGGGTGATCCACACCTAGGCCCCCGCCCCGGCCCCGCCCCGCCCTTCCGGCCACGCAACGCAGCTGCGTCGCGAACCGGAAGGCCCGGCTCGGTGTTGACGCTTCGTAAAAGAGCCGGAGAGGTCGAATGTCGATGCCGTTGATCCGCGCCGTCACCCTGGCGGCGGCGGCCGGAGCCATCGTGGGTCTGGTGCCCGCCGAGGCGGGTGCCCAGGGCACCGAGCGGCAGCGCCTGGCCTGCATGACGGACGCCATGACGCTGTGCTCGGGCGACGTGCCCGATACGCGGCGCATCGAGCGCTGCCTGCGCCGCAACTACGACCGCATCAGCCCGCCCTGCCAGGGTGAGCTGGACGCCGCCGCCGGCGCCGCGGCCGGTCCGGACACCACCGGGGCCTCGCGGTACGGCCGCTGAGCGCGGTCCGGCCGAAACACCTTCCGTTCGTGCCGGCGCGATGGTCAGCGCCCGGGCTCCGGGCTAAGCTCGAACAGCGCGCAACGGCGCGGCGCCGGAGAGCATGGTCCGCCGGCGACCTGGCACGGGAGGAGACACATGACGCAGACGGAGAACGGCTCGCGGCGGGCCCTGCTCGCCGGCATGGCCGCGGGCGTGGCGGTGCCGCTGCTCGCCGCCGGTTCGGGGGCGGCGCGGGCCGCCGACGAGAGCGAGGCGGTGGGCCGCCGGCTCGAGGCCCTGCGGGTCGCGATCGTGGACGGCGACGCCAAGGCGCTCGACGCCCTCACCCACCCGCAGCTCAGCTACGGCCATTCGAGCGGGCGCAAGATCGAGACCAAGGCGCAGTTCATCGCCAGCCTCGCCGGCAAGACGAACTACAAGTCGCTGACGTTCTCCGAGCCGTGGTTCCAGGTCGTCGGCGATACCGCGATGGTCCGCCACGTCTGGGACGGCGCCGATATCCTGCCCAACGGCGAGACCGGCCGCTCCTACATCGCGGTGCTGCAGGTCTGGCTCAAGGACGGCGGCGACTGGCGGCTGCTCGGCCGGCAGAGCTGCCCGCTCAAGCCCGCCTGACCGCGAGCCGGCCTGATCGCAGGCCTCCCTGATCGCAAGCCTCCCTGATCGGAGGTCCGGGAACGACGGTCAAGCTCGGGCGTTCTCGCTCGCCGCAGGCGTTCCAGCCGCGGCGCAGCGGGAGCGTAACGTCGTGCGGTCCGACCGGCAGGTGAGCACGATCAGGTTGGTCGCCGAGGCCGTCCGCCTCGCGAGCAGCCTGGCCGTCAAGGAGATCACGCTGTTCTCCGACGAGGTCGACCGGATCGCCCGGATCGTCTCCGGCTACACCCTGTGGGGCGGCACGATCGTGCTGCTGGCCTGCGTCAGCGGCTTCCTGCTGCTGATGGCCCTCGTGAAGGGGCTCGGGGCGCTGATCGGCTCGGAGGCGGTCGCGGCGGTGATCGGCGCGGCGCCCTTCGCGGCCGCCGCGACCGTGCTCACGCTCTGGGGCCTGCGGAAGATGGACCTGCGGCGGTAGGCGTCAGCGCGCGAGGGAGGCCGGCACCCGCGCCAGGGCGTCGGCCCGCGCCGCCGGATCGGTGCCCGCATGGGCGACCCCGTCCCGGTTGACCGTGTAGGCGAGGCCGCGCCGCTCGCGGACCGGCCGACCGGGCGCGTCGAAATCGTGGACGGCGCCCGGATAGACCGTGATCTCGACCTGCTCGCCCCGGGCGCGGGCCGCCTCCGCCAGGGCGCGGCAGGGCTCGGCCCCGGTCCAGTCGTCGGCGCCGCCGACCAGGATGAGGAGCGGCGTGCCGTCGCGCCAGCCGTGCTCCAGGGGCGCGCGGCAGCCCGGGTAGAACGCGACCGCGCGGTCGAAGGAGCCGTTCCCGGCCCGGGCGGCGGCGAGCACCGTCGAGCCTCCGTTGGACCAGCCGAGGAGCGAGACCGCGCCGGGCTTCACGTCGGGACGGCCGCGCAGCCACGCGCCGGCGGCTTGCGCATCGGCGACGCGCTCGCGGCCGGGCCGGACCGCGCGACGGGCGACCCGGCATTGCGGGCCGAGGCCGCGAGAGCCGAAGCTATCGGGAAACAGCACCACGAACCCCCGCGCGGCCAGGCGCTCGCCCCAGTCGGCGTGCCGGGCGCTCGGCGCCCCCGTCCGGTCGAACAGGCCGCCGCAGCCGTGCAGCGCGACGACCGCCGGAAAAGGACCCGGCCCCGCGGGCCGGTAGAGCCGCCCGTCCAGCATCGTGCCGTCCGGGCCCGGAAAGGTGACGGCGACGGGCTCCGCCCGCGCGGCGGCACACGCCAGGGCCGGCAGCGTCGAGGCGAGGAGCACTGCCGCAAGGCGCGCCGGGGCGCAGGGGCGCCGCCCGCGGAGCCGAGAACGATCCCCGAGCATCGGTCCTCCCGGGAGGCCGCGAGCCGCCATGCATCGTCCGCATGGCGGCCAGGCGAAGCGGAGCGGTTGCGTTGTGCACTGCAGCGTGAGAAAACGTTTTCGCACCGCAGCGATGGCGTCGCGGCGGTGCAGCCCTCTTTGGGCGTTTCCTCCCTAGACTTCGGGCCGCTCGCAAGGGCGGCCTTTTTTCTGTCCTGCGCCCGGTCATAGCCGGACGGCCCCGCGCGGTACAAGCACAATCCTGCGTCATGCGGCCCGCCTGCGGAAACGACCGGCACTATCGTGCGCGTCGCTTCCGCGGGGATGGTGGCCGGCATCCGACGCGCGAGCGGACGGTCAGGCTCGTGGATCGCCTCCGGAACTCCCGCCCCGGCGCCGCTCGACCCGAGTCGGCCGGAGGCGACGGAGCCCCCTATCGTTCCAGGAAGGCCGCGATGTTGCGCCGGATGCGCGCGAGCGGCGGCTCGCTCGTGTCCGGCAGGGCGAAGGGCTGGCCCGTGATCGTCTCGAAGGCGCTGACATAGGTGGCGGCGGTGCGCAGCACCACGTCGGGCGGGATCTCCGGGACGGGATCGCGGTAGGGGTCGCAGCGGGCCGCGACCCAGTTGCGGACCACGTCCTTGTCGAAGCTCTCCGGCAGGGTGCCGGCCGCCAGATGCTCCGGATAGCTCCCGGCGAACCAGTAGCGGCTGCTGTCGGGGGTGTGGATCTCGTCGGCGAGCACGATCCGCCCCTCGGCATCCGTGCCGAACTCGTACTTGGTGTCGGCGAGGATCAGGCCGCGCTCGGCCGCCATCGCCTGGCCGCGGGCGAACAGCGCGAGCGCCGCCTCCGACAGGGTGCGCCACTGCGCCGCCGTCAGCAGGCCCCGCTCCAGGATCTCGGCCTCGGAGAGCGGCGCGTCGTGGTCGCCGTGGCCGGCCTTGGTGGTGGGGGTGATGATCGGCTGGGGCAGAGCCTGGTGCGGGCGCATCCCGTCCGGCAGGCGGTGGCCGTACATCTCGCGCCGCCCGGCCTTGTAGAGGGTCAGGATCGAGGTCCCGGTGCTGCCGGCGAGATAGCCGCGCACCACGATCTCGACCGGCAGGATGGTGAGACGCCGGCCCACCACCACGTTCGGGTCGGGATAGGCGAGCACGTGGTTGTCGCAGATGTCCCGCGTCGCCTCGAACCAGTAGCGCGCGGTCTGGGTCAGCACCTGACCTTTCAGCGGGATCGCGGCGAGCTCCCGGTCGAAGGCACTCAACCGGTCGGAGGTGATCAGGATCCGCCGCCCGTCGGGCAGGTCGTAATTGTCCCGCACCTTGCCGCGGTAGTGACCCGGCAGTTCCGGCAGGGCCGCCTCGGGCAGGATGTAGTCGGAGAAGGGCGCGAGCTCGGCCGCCTGCATGGTCGTGCTCCTCATCACACGTCGAGATTGGCCACGTTCAGGGCGTTCTCCTGGATGAACTCCCGGCGCGGCTCGACCACGTCGCCCATCAGCTTGACGAACAGGTCGTCGGCGTCGGTCGTGTCCTTGACCTTCACCTGGAGGAGCGAGCGCACGTCGCGGTCGAGCGTCGTCTCCCAGAGCTGCTGGGCGGTCATCTCGCCGAGGCCCTTGTAGCGCTGGAGCTGCAGGCCCTTGCGGCCGAGCGCCATCATGCCCTCGAACAAGGCGACCGGGCCGTACAGCGTGGTCTGGTCGCCCCGGCGCACCAGGGTGACGGGGGCGCCGTAGATCTCGCTGAGGGTCTCGGCCCGCTCGTCGAGGCGGCGCGCCTCCTGCGAGTGGATCAAGGCCTCGTCGAGCACAGCGACCTGGCGCACGCCGCGGAGCGTCCGCGACAGCACGTAGCCGCCGTCCTTCGCCTCGCCCTCCCAGCCCTGCTCGATCTCGTCGGCGATGGCGTTGAGGCGCCGGGCGATCTCGTCGGCCACCACCTCGGCCTCGGCCGGGTTGCCGGCCACCGACGGGCGTAAGGCACCGGCGATCGCCGCCTGCTCGACCACGACGCGGTCGTAGCGCGAATGCATCCCGTGCAGGACCTGGCGCACGCCTCTGGCCTCGTCGACGAGCGCCTTGAGCTGGGGGCCGCCGAACTCGGTGCCGGTGGCGAGCTTGAGCACCGCCCCCTCGACGCCGCCGTCGATCAGGTAATCCTCGAGCGCCCGGTCGTCCTTGAGGTAGATCGCGGTCTTGCCCTTCTGGGCTTTGTAGAGCGGCGGCTGGGCGATGTAGAGGTGGCCGCGGTCGATCAGCTCCGGCATCTGGCGGAAGAAGAACGTCAGGAGCAGCGTGCGGATGTGCGAGCCGTCAACGTCCGCATCGGTCATGATGATGATGCGGTGGTAGCGCAGCTTGTCGGGGTTGAACTCCTCGCGGCCGATGCCGGTGCCGAGCGCGGTGATCAGCGTGCCGATCTCCTGGCTCGACAGCATCTTGTCGAAGCGCGCCCGCTCGACGTTGAGGATCTTTCCGCGCAAGGGGAGCACCGCCTGGAAGGTGCGGTCGCGACCCTGCTTGGCCGACCCGCCGGCCGAGTCGCCCTCGACCAAGAGGATCTCGCATTTCGAGGGGTCGCGCTCCTGGCAGTCGGCGAGCTTGCCGGGCAGCGAGGCGATGTCGAGCGCGCCCTTGCGGCGGGTGAGCTCGCGCGCCTTGCGGGCGGCCTCGCGGGCAGCGGCGGCTTCGGCCACCTTCCCGACGATGGTCTTGGCCTCGGAGGGGTGCTCCTCGAGCCAGTTCGACAGGCCCTCGTTGAGGACGTTCTCGACCACCGGGCGCACCTCGGACGAGACCAGCTTGTCCTTGGTCTGCGACGAGAATTTCGGGTCGGGCACCTTGACCGAGATGATCGCGGTCAGGCCCTCGCGGCAATCGTCGCCGGTGAGCGAGACCTTCTCGCGCTTGGCGATGCCGGAGGATTCGGCGTAGCCGGTGATCTGGCGCGTCAGCGCCGCCCGGAACCCCGCCATGTGGGTGCCGCCGTCGCGCTGCGGGATGTTGTTGGTGAAGGGCAGCACCGTCTCGTGGTAGCTGTCGTTCCACCACAGGGCGACCTCGACGCCGATGCCGTCGCGGTCGGCGCGCACCACCACCGGCTGGCTCACCAGCGGCGACTTGGTCCGGTCGAGGTAGCGCACGAAGGCCTCGACGCCGCCCTCGTAGACCAGCTCCTCGCGCTTGTGCTCGGCGTGGCGGGCATCGGTCAGCACGATGCGCACGCCGGAATTGAGGAAGGCCAGTTCGCGCAGGCGCTTCTCCAGCGTCGCGTAGTCGAACTCGACCATCGTGAAGGTCTCGGTCGAGGGCAGGAACGTCACCTCGGTGCCGCGGCGGTCGCCGGCCGGGCCGACGACGGCGAGGGGCGAGACCGCGTCGCCGTGGCGGAACTCCATCGCGTGCTCCTGGCCGGCGCGCCAGATGCGCAGGCGCAGCCAGGTCGAGAGGGCGTTCACCACCGAGACGCCGACGCCGTGCAGGCCGCCGGAGACCTTGTAGGAGTTCTGGTCGAACTTACCGCCGGCGTGGAGCTGGGTCATGATGACCTCGGCCGCCGAGACGCCCTCCTCCGGGTGGATGTCGGTCGGGATGCCGCGGCCGTTGTCGGAGACCGTGCACGAGCCGTCCGCGTTGAGGGTGACGGTGACGAGGGTCGCGTGGCCCGCGAGCGCCTCGTCGATGGCGTTGTCGACGACCTCGTACACCATGTGGTGCAGGCCCGAGCCGTCGTCGGTGTCGCCGATATACATGCCCGGACGCTTGCGCACCGCGTCGAGGCCCTTGAGGACCTTGATCGAGTCGGCGCCGTAGGTATCGGGGGTCAGATCGCGGGCGGGTTCGGCCATGTCGGTTCCTGGTGCGGGCGGGCGCGCGTCGCGGGTGGCGCGGCCGGCGCCGGCGCCGGTTCACGCTCCGGCGCCGTCTGGGTCTCGTGTCTCAAGGGGCTCGGGCTGTGGAGAGCACAACCCGGCGGATCCTTGATGTAAGCATTCCGCCTTGAAATTGCATCGGTTTTCGGCGCCGAAAGGCGCGTTTTCCGGTCTCCGGAGGAGCGGGCCGGGAGCCCCGTTCCTCCCCGCCGGATCATAACCGAGGTTACGTTTCGCCGCACCCCGTTAAGGATCCGCCAACGGGCCCCTGTCAGCCCTTCAACGAACCTCGGCTCGCCTCCTCGAGCCGCGCGACCGCGGCCGGGTCGAGGGTGAGGCGCACGCCGCCGATGAGCTCGTCGAGCTGCGCCACCGAGGTCGCGCTGGCGATCGGCGCGGTCAGGCCGGGCCGGGCGATCAGCCAGGCGAGGGAGACCTGGGCCGGGGTGGCGCCGTGGTCGCGGGCCACGTCGTCGAGGAGGTCCAGGAAGGCAAGGCCGCGCGGGTTGAGGTAGGGCGCGACCCGCGCCTCGCGGGCCCGGCCCGCCGCGGCGCCGGCCTCGCGGTACTTGCCCGTCAGGAAGCCCGCCGCGAGGGAGAAGTAGGAGATCACCCCGATCCCCTCCTCCCGGCACAGCGGCTCCAGCTCGGCCTCGTAATCCTCGCGGTCGGCGAGGCTGTAGCCGGGCTGCAGGCACTCGTAGCGCGGCAGGCCGTCCCGGGCCGAGAGGGCCAGAGCCTCGCGCAGGCGGGCGGGCGCGTAGTTCGAGGCGCCGATCGCCCGGACCTTGCCGGCGCGGATCAGCCGGTCGTAGGCCGCCAGCGTCTCCGCGAGCGGGGTCTCGGAATCGTCGGCGTGGGACTGGTAGAGGTCGATCCGGTCGGTCCCGAGGCGGCGCAGGGACGCCTCGACCGCCTCCTCGATGTACGAGGCTTTCAGACCCTTGCGCCCGTCGCCCATGTCCATGCCGACCTTGGTGGCGATGGTCATGCGGTCGCGGGCGCCCCTGTCCTTGAGCCAGCGCCCGATCACGGCCTCCGACTCGCCGCCCCGGTGCCCCGGCGCCCAGCGCGAATAGACGTCGGCGGTGTCGACGAAGGTGAAGCCGGTCTCGAGCAGGCGGTCGAGGAGCGCGAAGGAGGTCGCCTCGTCGGCGGTCCAGCCGAAGACGTTGCCGCCGAAGCAGAAGGGCGGGACCGAGAGGCCGGAACGGCCGAGGGGGCGCAGGTCCATGGGTGGCTCCTACTGGAGGCGAGGATCTTACTGAAGGAACGGGTTCGACAGCCGCTCCTGGCCGATCGTGCCGGTCGGGCCGTGGCCGGGGATGAAGGCGACGTCGTCGCCGAGCGGCAGCAGCTTCTCCTTGATCGAGGCGATCAGCGTGGCATGGTCGCCCCCCGGCAGGTCGGTGCGGCCGACCGAGCCGCGGAACAGCACGTCGCCCACCTGCGCGAAGCGGGCGTCCCGGCTCACCAGCACGACGCTGCCCGGGGAATGGCCGGGGCAGTGCAGCACGTCGAAGGTGAGTTCGCCCACCGTGACGGTGTCGCCCTCGGCGAGCCAGCGGTCGGGCGCGACGACCTTGGCGCCGTCGATGCCGTAGGCCGCCCCGGTCTCGGGCAGGCTGTCGAGGAGCGGCTTGTCGGCGCGGTGCGGCCCCTCGACCGGCACCTTGAGCGCATCGCGCAGGTCGGCAGCCCCGCCGGCGTGGTCGATGTGGCCGTGGGTGAGCAGGATCTTCTCGACCGTGACCCCGGCCTTGGCGATCGCCGCCCGGATCCGGTCGAGGTCGCCGCCCGGATCGATCACCGCGGCCCGCTTCGTCGCCTCGCACCACAGGAGGGTGCAGTTCTGCTGGAACGGCGTCACCGGGATGATCGCGGCGCGGGGCGTGCTCGGCATGGTCGGCCTTGGGGATTGAGGCGGGGGGTTGAGACGATCGCCTCCTTGTAGCCCGGAAGCGGGCGGTGCGGCACCCCGGCGGCGGCCTCACCCCAGCCACCACCCCTCGCCCGCCACGAAGGCCTTCGGTCCCGGTGTCCCGCCCCGGTGGAGCCGGCGCACCGCGCGCCAGTCCCGGTCGCGGAACGCGAGGCCGAGACGCGCGGCCTCCTCCGGCCGGCGGGCGCCGGTGCAGGGCACGAAGCTCACCGGCGACAGGAAGCGGGCCGGCCACGGAGCGGAATCCGCCTCGGGCCTCGTTGCCAGCAGCATCCCGCCGCCGCGATCGGCGGTGAGGGGCACCAGCAGGCGGCCGCCGGGATCCAGCGCGTCGAGCCAGACCGGCAGCGGCGCCGTGGCCCCGGCCGCCACCGTCACGAGGTCGGCCTGCGGCAGCGGCTCTCGCGCCCCGGAGCGCGCGTGCACGCCCACCTGCCCGTAGGCGGAGAGCGCGGAGCGGGCCGCCGCCGCGAGGCCCGGCTCGATCTCGTAGGCGTCGACCCGGCCCGCAGGCCCGACCAGCTCGGCCAGGATCGCGGTGTAGTAGCCGCCCCCGGCGCCCACCTGCACCACCCGCTCGCCGGGCCGCGGCCGTGCCGCCGCGAGGCAGAGGGCGTGCAGGCTCGGCTCGCCGTTGTTGAGGCCGGCACCCAGGCGCAGGGCCACCAGCACGTCGCGGTAGAGCCCGGCCGGATCCGTCACCGTCCCGGACCCCGCCGCGCCGAACACCGTCCAGGGGCCGGGGCCGCAGAAGGCCTCCCGGGGCACGGCGGCGAAGGCGTGCAGGATCGCCGGGTCGTCGGTGCCGGCCCGGGCGGCGATCTGGGCCGCGAAGGCGGCGCGGTGCTGCGCGAGGTCGGTCATCCTGTCCCGCCGCGTCCCCGATGCGGGGCGAACGGGGCCGGGCCCGGGACGGTTCCGGCCCCGCGCATCGTCGCGCGATCGTGCGCGGGGCCCCGTCCGGGCCCCCCTGGCGGGCGGGCGGGTCCCGCGCTAGCCTCCCGGCGTGCGGCGGGGCCACCCCCCGCCCGACAGCGAGTAGCCCAGGTTTGATGCGACCGATCTGTCCGGTGCCCGTGCGGGCCGGACCGGGCGCCTGAAGGACCGCCGACAGACGGCCCGAACGCGGCCCGGCCTCCCCGTCGCGGGTGCCTCCCTCCCGGAGGAGACCCGATGACGAGCTCGTTCCCCCTGTCCCACGGCTTTTCCGCCGCCCGCCCCGCCGTGCGGCGGATCGGCATCCAGGATCTCAAGGCCGCCCTGTCGCGGGGCGTCGACGACTTCCTGGCGATGCCGACCCACGTGCTGTTCGTGGTGCTGATCTACCCCATCGCCGGCGTGGTCATCGCGGCGGCGACCTTCGAGCAGGACCTGATCCCGATCCTCTTCCCGCTCGCCGCGGGCTTCGCGCTGATCGGGCCGTTCGCGGCGCTCGGCCTGTACGAGATGAGCCGGCGGCGGGAATGGGGCCTGCCCGCGGCCCTGACGGACGCCTACGCCCCCCTGCACGGCCGCTCGGCGCGGGCGATCATGGGCGTCGGCCTGGTGCTGGCGCTGATCTTCCTCGCCTGGCTCTGCGCCGCCATGGGGCTGTACTGGGCGCTCTACGGCGGGGTCACCGAGCCCTCCCTGCTCGCCTTCCTGGACGACGTGCTGACCACGCCCCGGGGCTGGACCCTGATCGTCGCCGGCAACCTCGTGGGGGCCGCCTTCTCGCTCCTGGCGCTCGCGGTGAGCGCGGTCTCGATCCCGCTCATCATCGACAAGGACGCGGATGCCGGCACCGCGATCGAGACCTCGCTGGCGCTGATGCGCGAGAATCCCGGCCCGATGCTCGCCTGGGGCGCCATCGTGGCCGGGATGCTGGTTCTCGGCATGGTGTCGCTGTTCGTCGGCCTCGCGGTGGTGCTGCCGGTGCTCGGCCACGCCACCTGGCACCTCTACCGCCGGGCAGTGGGCTGACGCTCACGCCGCGACGGCTGCGATCGCTCCGTGATCACGCGCGATCGCGGAGCGATCACTCCTCGATCGCCGCGTAGGTCAGCACCCGCAGCTCGCGCCGGATCGGCCAGGTCGAGGACGGCATGAGCTGCGTCAGCATGATCACGAACAGGTCCTCGGCGGGGTCGATCCAGAACGCCGTCGAGGCCGCCCCGCCCCAGGCGACCTCGCCCGGGGTGCCGAGGATCTGGGCCTTGGCCGGATCGAGCATCACCGAGAAGCCTAAGCCGAAGCCGATGCCGCTGTAGCTCGATTCCGAGAAGCGCGGCTGGCCCATGTCGGCGAGGTCGCCGCGCAGGTGGTTGGCCGTCATCAGCTCGACGGTCTTGGACCCGAGGAGCCGCACGCCGTCGAGCGAGCCCCGATTCAGGACGAAGCGGCAGAACCGGGCGTAGTCGGACGCCGTCGAGACGAGGCCGCCGCCGCCGGAGGGCACGGTGCGGGGACGCGCGTAGCGGCCGTCCCGCGCGTCGTCGATCAGGGTCAGCCGGCCGCCTTCGCCGAGCGCGTAGTTCGAGGCGAACCGGGCGATCTTCTCCGCCGGGACGTGGAAGTCGGTGTCGACCATGCCGAGCGGCCGGATGATCCGCTCGCGCAGGAAGTCGTCGAAGGGTTGTCCGGAGATCACCGCCACGAGGTGGCCGAGCACGTCGGTGGCGATGCTGTAGTTCCACTCGGCGCCGGGCTGGGCGAGCAGCGGCAGGCTCGCGGCCTTGGCCACCACCTCGGCGAGGGAGGTCTCGGCGGTCTGGAAGTCGACGCCCTCCTCCCGGTACATCCGGTCGACGAGCGTCGCGTCCATGAAGCCGTAGGACAGCCCCGAGGTGTGGGTGAGGAGATCGCGGAAAGTGATGTCGCGCTCGGCCGGCACCGTCTCGGGGCGCAGGCGGCTGCCGCCGACGAGCACCCGCATGTTCCGGAATTCCGGCAGGAACCGGGTGACGGGGTCGTCGAGCTGGAACCGGCCCTCCTCGTACAGCATCAGGATCGCCACCGAGGTCAGCGGCTTCGTCATCGAGTAGATGCGCACGATGGTGTCGGCTTCCATCGGCAGGGAGCGGGCGAGGTCGCGCAGGCCCTCCGAGCGCGAGAACACCACCTGGCCGCGCCGGGCCACGGTCACCGACAGGCCCGGCAGCTTGCCGGCCTCGACGTAGCCCCGCATCCACGGGACGATCCGCTCCAGCCGCTCCGACGAGAGGCCGACCGCCTCCGGGGTTCCGATCTCGACCTGCACCGCGCGTCTCCCGCTCCGCGACAAGAGGCGCGAACAGAGACCGGGCGCGCCCGTCGCCGTCAAGGCCTGCCGGGGGCTGCAAGGCCCGTTGACCGCATCCCGACCCGGTGCGATGCGAGAGCGTAACGATACCGCTCGAACGCGATCCCGGGAGCCACGCCGCGATGTCCCTGCCCGACAGCCTCCGCCACGCCCTCGCCCTGCCGGTGATCGCCTCGCCGATGTTCATCGTCTCGGGGCCGGAGCTGGTCATCGCCCAGTGCGTGAACGGCATCGTCGGCTCGTTCCCGGCCCTCAACGCGCGGCCCAAGGAAGCCCTCGACGAGTGGCTGACCCGGATCGACGCGGCGCTGGCCGAGGCGAAGGCGGCGGATCCCGACCGGATCGTCGCGCCGTACGCCGTCAACCAGATCGTGCACGCCTCGAACGACCGGCTCGAGCACGACCTCATGGTCTGCGGCAAGCACCGGGTCCCGATCATCATCACGTCGCTGCGGGCGCCCGACGCGGTGGTCTCGGCGGTGCACGGCTGGGGCGGCCTCGTCTTCCACGACGTGACGACGGTGCGCCACGCCGAGAAGGCGCTGGAGGCCGGCGTCGACGGCCTGATCCTGGTCTGCGCCGGGGCAGGCGGTCACGCCGGCACGCTCTCGCCCTTCGCGCTGGTGAGCGAGGTGCGGCGGTTCTACGGAGGACCGCTGATCCTGTCGGGCGCGATCACCACCGGCGATTCGATCCTCGCCGCCCAGGCGATGGGGGCGGACCTGGCCTACATGGGCACCCGCTTCATCGCCACGCAGGAAGCGAACGCCGCCCCGGCCTACAAGGAGATGATCGTCGGCACGAAGGCGGCGGACGTGCTCTACACCCCCTACTTCACCGGCGTGCCTGGCAACTACCTCACGCCCAGCGTGACCGCCGCCGGCCTCGACCCCAACGCGCTGCCGGAGGTCGACAAGACCAAGATGAATTTCGGCTCGGGCACCACCAAGGCCTGGCGCGACATCTGGGGCGCCGGCCAGGGCGTCGGCACCATCGACGACGCGCCGGCGACGTCCGTGGTGATCGACCGGCTGAAGGCGGAATACGCGGCGGCGCGGGCGCGGCTCGGGTAGCGCGCACCCCACCCTTGCGCCCGGCGCTTGTCCGCCGGGCACGGGCCTCGCATGCTGGCGCTCACCCACCTTGAGCACCGTGCGAGGCCCGAGCGATGACCACCAACCTCTCCGTGAACGGCAACCGGCTCTGGGACACCCTGATGGTGTCGGCGGGCATCGGCACCGGGCCCCGGGGGGGCCTGCGGCGCCTGACCCTGACCGAGCCGGACCGGGTGATGCGCGATCAGCTGAAGGCCTGGGCCACGGAGGGCGGCTATCCCCTCACCGTCGACGGGCTCGGCAACATGGTGCTCAGGCGCGAAGGGACCGAGCCCGGCCTGCCGCCGGTGGTGATCGGCAGCCACCTCGACACGCAATGGGCCGGCGGGCGCTTCGACGGCATCCTCGGCGTGCTGGCGGGGCTCGAGGTCCTGCGCACCCTCGACGACCTCGGCATCGCGACGCGCCGCAGCATCGAGGTGGTGAACTGGACCAACGAGGAGGGCGCGCGGTTCTCGCCGCCGATGCTGTGCTCGCTCGCCTGGTCCGGCCAGGCGACGCCGGACTGGGTCGAGAACCGGCGCGACCGCGACGGGATCCGCTTCGGCGACGCCCTCGACGGCATCGGCTATCGCGGCCCCGAGCCCGTCGGCGGCCGCACCATCGACGCCTATTTCGAACTCCACATCGAGCAGGGCCCGGCCCTCGACCGGGCCGGCGTGCCGGTCGGCATCGTGACGGGCGGCTATCCGAGCTGCGGCATGCGCATCGCCGTCGAGGGCGCCACCGCCCATACCGGCCCGACCCCGATGAGCGAGCGCCACAACGCGCTCGTCGGCGCCGCCATGGTGGCGGTGGCGGTCAACGACATCGGCTGGGCGCATGCCGACACCGACGCCAAGGCCACCGCCGCCCGCCTCGACCTGGTGCCGAACCTGCCCGGCACGCTCTCGGAATACGCCGAGCTCTTCATCGACATGCGGGCGCCGAAGCTGGAGACGCTCGAGACCATGAAGGCGAGTTTGCGCGCCGCCCTGCCCGACTGCGCCGCCCGCTCGCTCACGCAGATCTCCATCGCCGAGGAATGGGGCTTCGGGGTCTTCTCCTTCGACGACGGGCTGATCGGCACCTTGCGCGAGACCGCCGCGCGCCTCGGCATCCCGACCATGGACCTGCGCTCCCAGGCCGGCCACGACGCCTATCACGTCGCCCGGGCCGCCCCGGCCTGCATGATCTTCACCCCCTGCCGGGACGGCATCACCCACAACGAGGCCGAGGACATCGCGCTCGAACCGACCCTGCCGGGCGTGAACCTGCTGCTTCACGCCGCCCTGGCGCGGGCCAACCGGTAGGCACGGGCGGCTCGCCGACAGCGGAAGGGCGTGTCGGGCCGCTTCCCGGTGACGGGATGAGCGCGGATCTTCCCCCTCTCCCCGCGGGCGGGGAGAGGGCTGTGTTCCCGTTCAGGGAACACAGCGAGGCGATAGCCGAGGGTGAGGGGGAAGTGCTGGATGAGGCTCTTACCGGAAACACCCCCTCACCCTCGCCCTGCGGGCTCCCTTCGCACCCGACGAGGGGTGCGAAGGCCTCTCCCCGCCCGCGGGGAGAGGGGATGTCCCGCGCTTCAGTGTTCCCCGGACAGCCCGGCCGCCCGCGGGAAGGGGAGGAACTCGCTCCTCTTCCTCCCGCGGACGATCACGCCTTCGACCGAGCGAGGAGGCGTGCCCGGACCCGCTTGCGCAACTTTGCGGATCGGCGTACTTTGCATCAGAAAGTTGATGCGGGTTCCCCGATGCGCGACCTCGACAGGACCGATCTCGACAAGGTGCTGGCCGACATCGTGGCGATCCGCCTCCAGGTCGCCGCCGGCACCGCGTTCCAGGGTTACGGCCCCACCGCGCTCGCGGTGACCGGCGCCCTGGCGCTCGCCACCGCCGGCGCGCAGGCTCTCCTCCTCGACGACCCGGCGGCTCGGCCCCTCGCCTTCCTGCTCGGCTGGGTCGCCGCGGCTTTCGTCTCCGTGGGCGTGATCGGCGCCGAGATGCTGGCGCGCAGCCGCCGGCACCATTCCGGCCTCGCCGACGCGATGGTCCTCAACGCCGTCGAGGCCTTCATGCCGGCCGGCGCCGCCGGGGCGCTGCTGCTCCTGGTGCTGGCGCGCCTCGCCCCGGAAACCCTGTGGCTGCTGCCGGGCCTGTGGCAGATCCTGGTCGGCCTCGGGCTGTTCTCGTCCCTGCGCGCCCTGCCGCGGCCGGTGGCCTGGGCGGCGGGCTGGTACGTCGTCGCGGGTCTCGGCACCATCGCGGCCTCGGCCGAGGGGCACGCGCTCTCGCCCTGGACCATGGGCCTGCCCTTCGCGGTCGGCCAGGGCCTCCTCGCCCTCATCCTCCATCGTGCCCCGGGAGGCGACCGTGCCTGAGCCCGCCCCCTACGCGTATGACGGGCTCGACCGGGTGCTGCACGAGCGGGCACGGCTCAGCCTGCTCACCTCGCTCGCCGCCCACCCCAAGCCCCTCGCCTTCGCCGACCTCAAGCAGCTCTGCGGCCTGACCGACGGCAATCTCAGCCGCCATCTCGGGGTGCTGGAGGAAGCCGGCCTCGTCGAGATCCGCAAGGGCTACGAGGGCCGGCGCCCACTCACCACCTGCCGCCTCACCCCCGCCGGGCGGCAGCGCTTCGTCGAGTACCTCGCGGTGCTGGAACGCGTGGTCCGCGACGCCGCCGAGGCGGCCCGCCAAGGTCAAGGCCAAGGCCGAGGTGAAGGCGAAGGCCAGGGCCGGGACGACGCCGACCCCCTCCCCGCCTGAACTCCCGTTTTCATTTGTCCGGAGACTTTGCGATGCAAAGAACTTCAAATCAAGAAGCGAAGCTTCACGTCGGCCTGATCATGGACGGCAACGGCCGCTGGGCCGAGAGCCGCGGCCTGCCCCGCGGCGTCGGGCACGAGGCCGGGGTCGCGACGGTGCGGCGGGTGGCCCAGGCCGCGCCCGGAGAGGGCATCGGCACGCTGACGCTCTACGCCTTCTCGTCCGACAACTGGCGCCGCCCAGCCGCCGAGGTCGCCGGGCTGATGGGGCTGCTGCGCCTCTACCTGACGCGCGAGGTCGACCGGTTGCGCCGCGACGGCGTGCGCCTCACGGTGATCGGCCGGCGCGATCGTCTGCCCGCGGGCTTGGCCCAGGCGATCGCCGCCGCCGAGGCCGCGACCGGGGACGGCCCGCGCCTGCACCTGCGCATCGCCCTCGACTACTCGGCCCGCGACGCGATCCTGGCCGCCGCCCGCCTCGCCGCCCCCGACGCCACCCGCGAGGACTTCGCCCGCCTCGTCGCCGGCGACGGCGCCCCGGAGGTCGACCTCGTGATCCGCACCAGCGGCGAGCAGCGCCTCTCCGATTTCCTGCTCTGGGAGAGCGCCTATGCCGAATTGCACTTCACCGCCTGTCCCTGGCCGGATTTCGGCGAGGCGGAACTCGCCGCCGCGATGACGGCCTTCCGCGGGCGCCAGCGCCGCTTCGGCGGCCTGCCGGCGGCGGCGTGAGCCTCGCCATGCGCGTCCTCCTCGTCAACGTGCCGCATCCGGCGATCGGCAGCCGGATCCCGGACGACCACCTGCCGCCGCTCGGCCTTCTCGCCATCGGCGGGCCCCTCCTCGACGACGGCCACGCGGTTCGGCTGATCGACGGCGAGTTCGGGCCGATGGCGCCCGCCGACCTCGTCGACGAGGTGGTGGCCTGGAGCCCGGACGCGGTGCTGTTCGGCCATTCCGGCTCGACCTCCGGCCACCCGGTGATCGCCGAGGTCTCCCGCGCCGTCGCATCCCGCCTGCCCGGGGTGCCGATCGTCTATGGCGGCGTCTATCCGACCTACCACTGGCGCGAGATCCTGGCCGAGGAGCCCCACGTCACCGCGATCGTGCGCGGCGAGGGCGAGGAGACCGCCCGCCGCCTCGTCGCGGGGCTCGCCGCCGGCGCGGATCTCGCGGCCCTGCCGGGCCTGGCGATCCGGCGCGGGGGAGAGCCCTTCGCCACGGCTCCCGCCCCGGCGATCCGGGACCTCGACGCCTACCGGGTCGGCTGGGAGCTGATCGACCATGCCCGCTACTCCTACTGGGGCGGTCTGCGGGCGGTGGTGGTGCAGTTCTCCCGCGGCTGCCCGCATCCGTGCAGCTATTGCGGCCAGCGCGGCTTCTGGACCCGCTGGCGCCACCGCGATCCCGTCCGCTTCGCCGCCGAGCTCGCCCGGCTGCACCGGGAGCACAGAATCCGGGTCGTCAACTTCGCCGACGAGAACCCGACCGCCTCGCCGAAGGCCTGGCGCGCCTTCCTGGAGGCGCTGGTGGCCGAGAACGTCGACCTGATCCTCGTCGGCTCGACCCGGGCCGACGACATCGTGCGCGACGCCGAGATCCTGCCGCTCTACCGCCGGGCCGGCTGGCAGCGCTTCCTCCTCGGGCTCGAGAGCACCGATGCCGCGACGCTGGCGCTCATCCGCAAGGGCGGCGCCACCGCGACCGACCGCGAGGCGATCCGCCTGCTGCGCGAGAACGGCATCCTGTCGATGGCGACCTGGGTGGTGGGGTTCGAGGAGGAGACGGACGCCGACCACTGGCGCGGCCTGCGTCAGCTCCTGTCCTACGACCCCGACCAGATCCAGATGCTCTACGTCACGCCGCATCGCTGGACGCCGTACTTCCGGCTCGCCGCGGAGCGCCGGGTGATCCAGGCCGACCGGCGGCTCTGGGACTACAAGCACCAGGTGCTGGCGACCCGCCACCTGCCGCCCTGGCGGGTCCTCGCCTGGGTCAAGCTCGCCGAGGTGGTGCTCCAGGCCCGGCCGCGGGCGCTGGCCCGCACCCTGTTCCACCCCGACCCGGCCCTGCGCCACGCCATGCGCTGGTACGCCCGCATGGGCCGCCGGGTCTGGTTCCACGAGATCCGGAGCTTCCTCGTCCGCGACCGGCGGGCGACGGACGGGCCGAGCGTCGCGGCGTTCTGGGGCGCGCCGCAGGACGACGAGGAGGAGGCGATGCGTCCCGCACGCCGGGCCGGCGGGCGGGCCTGACCGTCGGGCGGCTCGCAGGCGCCCGGCGGATGGAACCGGGTAAGTCGGACCCGGTGCGCGTCGCCGCTACCGAGCGCGACCGCGGCGCGGCCCCGGTATGACGAGGAAGGGCGTCAAGTCGGTCGGCCCGATCAAACAGGCTCCCAGACGTCGATAAATTGCCGTAGGGCCGTCGAAGACGTTCAAGCTTTGACGCATGCACGAGATGTTGGGATCGCGGTAATCCGTGACGATGTCGACATGCTCGGCGGATCAGGCCGCAGAGCGGAGAACGTCGACCCGAGCCGTCTCGGCGGCGATATGGTGGGCGAGGCGCACGGCCAGCGTGACCACGGTCAGGGTCGGGCTCGCCTGGCCCGAGCGCGGGAGTACGGCGGCGCTGGCCACGTACAGGTTGGGGACGCCGAACGCCTGCAAGTTGCGGTCGACGACGCCGCGTTCCGCCGTGTCGGCCATCCGGGCCGTGCCGATCTGGTGCGTGCCGTGCCCGAACAGCCGCATCACCGCCTCGACGTTCTGCTCGGCGGGCTGACGGTAGTCGAGGCGGCCGAGGCCGGTGCGGACGAGCCAGTCCGCCAGCAAGTCGTGCGCCCGCACCACCGCCCGGGCGTCGCTCTCGTGGACCCGGTAGTCGATGTGCAGGCGCGGCAATCCGGTCGCGTCGGTCTGGTCGTCGAGCCGCACGCGGCTCTCGCTCCAGGGCGACTGCTCGGAGTGATAGGACAGGCCGTAGCGCCGGCCGGAGTTGCGCACGAACAATCCGGGCAGCCGCGTCGGTGCGCCGTACCGCTGCCAGGCGACCCGCGCGCCCGCGACCAGTGCCCCCGGCAGGTTCCGGCAGACGTTGCGCAGGTGCGCCGACCGCTCGACGGCCTTCGGGATATGCCGCACCCGCAGGGCTTGCGGCAGCAGGGCCCGGCCGACGGGCTCGAAGGACAGGGCCAGGAAGGCGAGCGACAGCAGCGCGTCGCGGTGACCGGCGTCGGCCATGCGCGGGATGACCGGCCAGAACGCGACGTTGAGGAGGTCGTGCTCGTCCTGCAGGGCCGGACTCGGGACGAAGCGGCGACGCACGTACCAGCCCTGGGGGTCGCGCTCGAACATGAAGGCGGCGTCGAGGGCGTCCGACGCCAGGGTGATGTCGGCGATCTCCCCGATCACGTGGCCCATGTAGTTGCGGCCGAGCGGTCCGTCCGACCCGCCGAACAGATGCGGCCGGCTCCGCTGCAGGCTCAGCAGGAGGCGCGTGGTCTCGAGGCCGCCCGCCGCCACCACGAGGCGCGTGACCGGCACCGTCATCCGCTCGCCGGAGGGCCGCACGACCGTCACCGCGCGGGCGGCACCGCCTTCGTCGAACAGCACGTCGACCACCGTCGTGTGCAGCCGGATGTCGATCCCCGGATCCGACGCGAGGGTGGCGGCGTGGGACACCTGGAGCTTCGGCCGTCCGCTCCAACGCTCGAGGGTCTCGAACGAGAAGCGATCGTCGGCGGCCCGGATGCCGGGGATGGGCGCCTCGAAGACCGGCTCACCGCACGAGACGAGGCGGCAGGCCGTCGGCAGGAAGGGCGTGAGATCCGCGAGCGTGATCGGCCAGTCGGGCATGCCGGGCCGGGGGCGGAAATCGACGGGATCGAAGGGGAGGCAGCGCCCACCCCAGAGGTTCGAGGTGCCGCCGAAGCGGCGTGCCACGGCGATGCTCATGTCGTCGTGACGATCCGGGTCGGTGAGGTCGGCGCCGGAGAGGTCCTGGGTGAATGGCTCGGGGCGCGTGCCGCCCGATTCCAGCACCAGGGCCGAGAGGCCGAATCGCCGCAACTCCAAGGCGAGGGACAAGCCGGCCGGGCCGGACCCGATGATGCAGACGTCGTGACGGGAATGCTCGAGACCTCTGCAATGATCGGCAATCATGATTGTTGCTCCAGCGGCGATCGGCGCCGAATTTCAAAGATTTGGCGGTATTATTCACATTTTAGGAATTGTTGTGTTGTTTATGAATGACTAAATAGCATAGGGATTTTTTACAACGACGAATAAGTATGTAATATCAAGCCGACGCGCTCACTTTCTACCATGTGCGCGCGAAAATAGGATGCGCAACGCCCATTTCGACGAAGCAACGTCAGCTGAAAGGCGTAGGGCAGTCCTGCCTCGGCTAACGGCTCGGAGCCGATCGCGGGCGGTTGCGGGCCGCCGGCACCGTGAACGAGGGTGGAGGCCCTGCCGCGCGGCGTCTTCGAGGGCGGTCCGATCGCGTCGGCCTCGGCCCGGTGGGGAGCCGCGACGGCACGATGCACGAGGCGCGGCGGATGACGGGGGCCGCCCGATGGACCGCGGACCGACGCGCTCCCGCTCCCCATGGATGGCATCCTGGATCGGAGCGCGCCATCGGGGCGACGCCCGAGAGCCGTCGCGACCCGCGCGCCCGGGCGAACTTCCGGCGCGCGCCGCGGGAGCGGATGGCCCCGCGGCGCGTCCGACCTCACGTCCCGGCTCAGTACCCCTGCGCGCTCCCGGTATTCCGCCGCGGGTCGTTGGCGCCGTAGTACCGGAACGCCCCCACCGGCTTGCCGCCCAAGGTCGGCGCGCCGATCAGGATCGCCGCGAGGTGGTTGGCCGGCTGGGCCGGGCCGAAGGTGTGGCCCATGCCCTCCAGGATCCTGCGGGTGTCCGGCGAGAGCGCGAAGCGCTCGACGTTGGTGACGTCGGGCATCCACTGGTGGTGGAGGCGCGGCGCGTCGGCGGCCTCCTGCACGTTCATCCCGTAATCGATCACGTTGAGGATGCTGTGCAGCACCACCGTGATGATCCGGCTGCCGCCGGGCGTCCCCGTCACGAAGACCGGCTTGCCGTCCTTGGTGACGATGGTCGGGCTCATCGAGCTCAGGGGCGTCTTGCCGGGCGCGACGGCGTTCGCCTCGCCCTGGAGCAGGCCGTAGATGTTCGGCACGCCGACCTTGGCGGTGAAGTCGTCCATCTCGTTGTTGAGCAGCACGCCCGTCCCCTCCGGGACGATCCGCGCGCCGAACCAGTCGTTGAGGGTGTAGGTCACCGAGACGGCGTTGCCCTGCCCGTCGACGATCGAGTAGTGGGTGGTGTTGCTGCCCTCGTGCGGCGGTACGCCGGGCTTGAGGGCGGCGGAGTTGCCGGCCTTCTGCGGGTCGATCGCCGCTCGGATCTTCTCCGCGTAGCCCTTGTCGATCAGCCGCTCGACCGGGTTCTTCACGAAGTCCGGGTCGCCGAGATAGCTGTTGCGGTCGAGATAGCTGTGGCGCATCGCCTCGATCTCGTAGTGGACGGCCTGCGCCGAGCCCCAGCCGAGCTTGGCGAGGTCGTAGCCCTCGAGGATGTTCAGCATCTCGCAGATCACCACGCCGCCGGAGCTCGGCGGCGGGGCCGAGACCACCCGGTAGCCGCGGTAGTCGCACTCGATCGGCGGCAATTCGCGGGTGGCGTAGCGGTCGAGGTCGGCCTGGACGATGAGGCCGCCCTGCGCCCGGCTCGACGCTGTCAGCGCGTCCGCGACCGCGCCCTTGTAGAACCCGTCCTTGCCCTGCGCGCCGATCGCCCGCAGCGTGCCCGCGAGGTCGGTCTGGACGAGCCGCTCGCCCACGGCGTAAGGCCGGCCCTGGTTCAGGAAGATCCTGGCCGAGGCCGGGTCCTTGCCGAAATCCTCGGTGCCGGTCGCGAGCATGTCGACGTCGCCCTGGTCGAGGGTGAAGCCCTCCTCGGCGAGCCGGATCGCCGGGGCGATCAGCTCGGCGCGCGGCTTCGTGCCGTACTTGGCGCGCGCCTCCTCGAGACCCGCCACGGTGCCGGGCACGCCGACGGCGAGGAAGCCCTTCGTGCTCAAGCCCTTGACGACGTTGCCGGCCTTGTCGAGGAACATGTCCCGCGTCGCGGCGAGCGGCGCCTTCTCGCGGAAGTCCAGGAAGGTCCGGCTGCCGTCGGCGCGCTGGATCGTCATGAAGCCGCCGCCGCCGAGATTGCCGGCGGCCGGGTAGACCACCGCGAGCGCGTAGCCGACCGCGACCGCGGCATCGATGGCGTTGCCGCCCTGCTTGAGCACGTCGACGCCGACCTGCGTCGCGTAGTGCTGCGCCGTGACGACCATGCCGTGCTCGGCGGCGACCGGCGCCCGCGAGGCGGCGATCGCGGCCTCCCGCGGCACCGCGACGACGAGGAGTGCCGCCAGGAGGCCGATGCCGACCGGGGCGGCCCTGTGGCGCCAGGCCATCCCGTGGTGCGAGGCCATCCTTTGGTGCGAGGCCATCCTTTGGACCATGAGCGTCCTGCCCTTCCGTGATTCGCCGCCACGGTACACGAGGGCGGCGCGCCACTGTATCGCGCGGACGGTTTTTCGAAGCCCCCCGGCATCCCCTTCCGCCGCTCGCGCTCTAGCTGCGGGTGGAGACGCACGAAGACGCACAGGGAGGCCCCGATGTCGATGTCCCGCCGCACCCTCATGGCCGGAGGCGTCCTCGCCGGCCCGATCCTCACCAGCGCCCCGGGCCTCGCCGGCGGAGGCAGCGCGCCCGCTGCCGACCTGCCGGGAGTCTACCGCTACGGAATCGGCGACGCGACGGTGACCGCCCTGCACGAGGGCGGGGTGAAGCGGCCGCTCGACGCCGGCTTCGTGCGCAACGCGCCCCTGCCCGAGGTCCAGGCCGCCCTGTCCCGGGCCTTCCTGCCGACCGAGACCCTGCCGATCACCTTCACGCCGCTCCTCCTCACCCTCGGGGGGAAGCGCGTGCTGGTCGATGCGGGTTTCGCCGATCAGGGCCCGCCCGGCACCGGCGGAACCCTGCGCGGGCTCGCGCTCGCGGGAATCGATCCGGGCGCGATCGACGCGGTGGTGATCAGCCACTTCCACCCCGACCACATCGTCGGGCTCAAGCGCAAGGACGGCTCGCCGACCTTCCCGAACGCGCAAGTGCTGGTACCGGAGGCCGAGTGGCGCTTCTGGATGGATGACGGCCGCATCGCCAACCCGCCCGAGGCCCTGAAGGCCAATCTCGGCGCCGTGCAGAAGACCTTCGGCGGCGGCCTCAAGGTCGAGCGCTACGCCTGGGACCAGGAGGTGCTGCCCGGCCTCACCGCGCTCGGCACGCCGGGCCATACGCCGGGCCACACCTCGTTCCGGCTCGAATCCGGCGGGCGCCGCCTGCTGATCGCCTCCGACATCACCAACCACCCGGCCCTGTTCGTGCGCCACCCCGACTGGTCGGCCCTGTTCGACATGGATGCGGACCAGGCCCGCGCCACCCGCCACCGGATGCTGGCGCTGATCGCCGACGAGCGGCTGCCGGTCGCGTTCTACCACGCCCCCTTCCCGGCCGCCGGCCACGTCGCGAAGGCCGGCGGGACTTACGAGTTCGTGCCGCTGCAATGGGGGCTGGGCCTCGCCTGAGCGGCGCCCCGCGTGACCGGTCCTGCCCGCCGCCTCGACCTCGACCGCGTCAACACGCTGGTCCAGACCCTGGCGATCCTCGGCGCCGGGGCCTGGGGCGTCTACACCTTCGTCTACGAGGCCCGCATCAAGCCCGGGCTGGCGCCGCCGACGGTGTCGGTGACGACCGGCCTCGCCAGGGCCGGCGAGCGCGACGGCCACGTCGCCATCCGCTCGACCGTGACCCGCCGCAACGTCGGCGAGACCGGCGTGCGGGTCCTCGGCCTCGCCTACACCGTGACCGGCATCCGGGCGCGGTTCGGGGCGGACGCGGCCCCGTCCGGCGGCCCAAGCGCCGGCGGCCCAAGCGCCGGCGGCCGGGATGCCGGCGGCCGGGGCCCGGACGGGGGCACGATCTTCGCCGGCGGCTACGCCCTCGACGAGCCCGGCACCGTGATCCTGCGCCAGGGCAAGCTCTTTTCCGGCGCGGCAGACGGGGCCGAGCCCTCCGACCTCAACCCCGGCGAGGCGGTCTCGCGCGATTCGATCTTCTACGCCGACGCCAAGGCCTACGACTTCGTCCGGTTCGAGGTCAGCCTCGTCTACACCAAGGAGGACGACCCGCCGGTGCGGCTGCGCTTCGAGACCGCGGCGTCGGGACGCCTCGCGCTCCGGCCGCGGGACGAGTGCCGGCCCGAGGCCTGCGCCCGGCTCCGGACCACGGATTTCGCCACGGAATTCTCGCTCTGGTGAGCCGGGGTCGCCGGGTCGGCTGACCGCGTCCGGGAACGGGATGTAGACGAGAGGCGGACGCTCCATGCTATGCCTCTCCCGACGCGGCCGGCGACGGCCCGGCGGCCGCTCGCGTCGAGGGATGCGCGGCCAGGACCTCATCGTTCGGCGGTCGGGACACCACATGGCGCGGCGCTTCAGACAGATCGCCTTCATCGCGAGCCCGACGCCCGACGCCCGCGAGGCGGCCGAGCTCCTGATGCAGCGCTACGACCACGTGCCGCCCGAGGAGGCGGACGTGGTGGTGGGGTTGGGCGGCGACGGGCTGATGCTCCAGGCGCTGCACCGCTTCATGGGCACGGGCAAGCCGATCTACGGCATGAACCGCGGCACCGTCGGCTTCCTGATGAACGAGTTCCACCTCGACGACCTCGTCGAGCGGCTGGAGGTGGCGCAGCGCAGCGTGGTCCACCCGCTCCTGATGGTCGTCACCGACGTCGGCGGCCTCACCCACACGGCGCGGGCGGTCAACGAGGTCTACATGCTGCGCCAGACCCACCAGACCGCCAAGCTGAAGATCTCGATCGACGGCCAGGTGCGCCTGCCCGAGCTGATCGCCGACGGGGTGCTGGCGGCCACGCCCGTGGGCTCCACCGCCTACAACCTCTCGGTCGGCGGGCCGATCCTGCCGATCTCCTCCCAGCTCATCGCGCTCACCCCGATCTCGGCCTTCCGGCCCCGGCGCCAGGGCAGCGTGCTCCTGCCGAGCCACGCCCGCATCCGCATCGAGGTCAAGGACCCGGAATACCGGCCGGTCGCCGCGGTGGCCGACCACACCGAGTTCCGCCGCGTCGCCCGGGTCGAGACCCAGCTCGACCGCTCGACCGAGCTCGTGATGCTGCACGACCCCGGCCAGGGCATGGACGAGCGCATCCTGCGCGAGCAGTTCGGCTGATGTGGTTTCTGGAAGATCCCTTCACCGAAACCGGATGAACCCCGACCTTACGGCATCGCGGCGCACTGGAAGCCGGCGCGCGCCCGCATAGATCCGTGCCGGGGCCCGGTGTCAGGGCCTCGCCACGGAGCTGCCCGGATGCCCGACACCCTGCGCCTGCCCTCCCGCCGGGCCTCGATCCGATGAGCGAGGCGCGCCTACGGGAGGACGATTACCGCAACCTCGCCGAGTCGCTGCCGCAGCTCGCCTGGATCGCCGAGGCCGACGGCGCCATCGTCTGGTACAATCAGCGCTGGTACGAGTACACCGGCACCACGTTCGAGACGATGCAGGGCTGGGGCTGGCGCGCCGTCCACCACCCGGATCACCTCGCGCGGGTCGAGACCCGCTTCCGCCGCGCCTTCGAGACCGGCGAGCCGTGGGAGGACACCTTCCCGCTGAAAGGGGCCGACGGGACCTTCCGCTGGTTCCTGTCCCGGGCCCGGCCGTTTCGCGACGCCTCCGGGCAGATCGTGCGCTGGTACGGCACCAACACCGACATCACCCGCCGGCGCGCCGCCGAGGAGCGCCTGCGCCACGCCCAGGACCGCTTCCGCGCCCTCGTCGACAGCGCCGCGGCGATCATCTGGTCGACGGATGCGAGCGGCGAGCTGACGATCGGGCAGTGGCGCTGGACCGCCTATACCGGCCAGAGCGACGAGGAGGCGCAAGGCTGGGGCTGGGTCGAGGCCGTGCACCCGGACGACCAGGCCAAGGCGGCGGACGCCTGGTCCCGGGCCGTCGAGACGCGCTCGCCGTTCGAGATCGAGTACCGCCTGCGCCGGCGCGACGGCGCCTGGCGCTACATGGAGGTGCGCGCCGCCCCCGTCACCGCCGAGGACGGCCGCGTGCGCGAATGGGTCGGCATGCATGTCGACATCACCGACCGCAAGGAGGCCGAGGCCGAGATCGACCGCGCCCGCCACGCCGCCGAGGCCGCCAACCGCGCGAAGAGCCAGTTCATCGCCAACATGAGCCACGAGCTGCGCACCCCGCTCTCGGCGGTGATCGGCTACTCGGAGATGCTCGCCGAGGAGCTGGAGGACCTGGGCCAGGCCGAATTGCTGCCCGACCTGCGCAAGATCGAAGCGTCCGCGCGCCACCTGCTCGGCCTCATCAACGACGTCCTCGACATCTCGAAGATCGAGGCCGGACGCATGACCGTGGCGGCGGAGGATTTCTCCGTCCGCGCCATGCTCGACGACGTGGTGTCGGCGACCGAGTCGCTGGTGGGGAAGAAGCGCAACCGCCTCGTCCTCGACATCCCCGACGACGTCGGCGCCATGCGCCAGGACCAGGGCAAGGTGCGCCAGGGCCTGGTCAACCTCCTCGGCAACGCGGCGAAGTTCACGGAAGGCGGCACCATCATCCTCTCGGCCCGGCGCGAGGTGGAGCAGGGCGCCGACTGGCTGACCTTCGCGGTTGCCGATACCGGCATCGGGCTCACCGAGGAGCAGATCGGCCGGCTGTTCGAGCGCTTCGCCCAGGCCGACGAATCGACCACCCGGCAATTCGGCGGCACCGGGCTCGGGCTTGCCATCACCCGCGCCTTCTGCCGGCGCATGGGCGGCGACATCACGGTGACCTCGACCTACGGCGAGGGCGCGACCTTCACCATCCGGCTGCCGGCGGTGCTGACGGCACGGGACGACGAGCCCAGCCCGGAGGAGGTGCGGGCCCTCGCCGAGGCGAAGGCGGAGGCCGCGCGCCACGACGTGGTGCTCCTCGTCGACGACGACCCGGCGGCCCGGGAGCTGCTCTCCCGCTTCCTCGAGCGCGAGGGGTTCCGGGTGCGCACCGCCAACGACGGCAAGGCCGGCCTCGCGCTCGCCCGGGCCCTGAAACCCCGGGCGATCCTCCTCGACATCGAGATGCCCCGGATGGACGGCTGGTCGGTGCTGCACGCCATCCGCAGCGACGCGGACCTCGCTGCGACCCCGGTGATCATGACCTCGGTGGTCAACGAGCAGGGCCTCGGCCGGGCGCTGGGGGCCACCGACTACCTCGTCAAGCCGATCGACTGGGACCACCTCAAGGGCCTGATGGAGCGCTACCGCCCGTCCGACTCCCCCGGCACGGTGCTCCTCGTCGACGACGATGCCGATGCGCGCGAGCGCCTGCGCCGCAGCCTCGCCCGGGACGGCTGGACCGTGCACGAGGCGGAGAACGGCGCCGTCGGCCTCGAGCGCCTCGACGAGGGCCGGCCGTCCCTGATCCTCCTCGACCTGATGATGCCGGTGATGGACGGCTTCGACTTCCTCACCCGCCTGCGCGCCCGCCCCGACGGCGCCGACGTGCCGGTGGTGGTGCTCACCGCCAAGGACATCACGCCGGCCGAGAAGGAGCGGCTCGGCCGCGACACCGAGCGGGTGATCGTCAAGGGCAGCATCTCCCTCAACGAGATCGGGCGGATGCTGCGGACGATGTATGCCGAGCGGGTGCCGGAGGCGGTGCCGCCCTCGCTGCAGGGTCTGATCGACGAACTGGCGGCGCGGACGGGGCCGGAGGGGGGGTGAGACCCGCCCCGCCGCCGTGCCGTCGGACCTTCCGGCGCGATCCCGGCGGATTCCCGGCACCCGCGCGATGACGAAGAACCCCGGAGGTGCAGGCTCGCCCGCGGCAGGGCCGCGGATCCCGATGCCCGGCAGGGCCGGACGGCGTCGCCGCACCTTCCCGCCGGCTTGTGACCGGTATCGGGCCAGGTTCCGGGCCGGACTGCCCGGCTCGGCGGGAATCCGGGCTCGGCTTCCCTCGCACAGTCCAGCTTGAGCTTGGTGTTGCGAGGACGAAGATGCGACTGCCGCGTCACAGTCGATGCCGCCTGCGATCGACGGTCAAGACTGTTCATAATTTGGTCGCATTTGGTGATTTATTGGGTTGTCCCTAAATCAAGAAAGATGGGGCTAGGGATGACTAATTATAACTACGTGACGGGATACGAGACGACAGTCACTGACAAGGACGACGTCGACGATGTCTTCGATTTCGTTTCGGCGCCATATGGCGTGATTCTCCGCGCCCAAGGCGGCAACGATTGCATTCTCGGTGGTGGCGGCAACGATCAGCTCTACGGCGGGGCAGGCAGCGACACCCTCCTGGGCGGCCTCGGCAACGATCTCGTCGATGGCGGAGACGATGACGACGTCATCACGGATGGCGGCGCATCGCCGATCCATACCGGGAACGACACGGTCTATGGCGGTGCCGGCAACGACAAGATCTGGTACGGCAACGATCTCGACGCGTCCACGATCTACGGCAACAGCGGCAACGACATCCTGACCGGAGGATTGGGCAACGACGTCATCTACGGTGACGACGGCAAGGACTCGACCTCCGGCGACGGCGCCGATTCCATCCGCGGCGGCAAGGGCAACGACATCATCTACGGCGGCGGCGGCAACGACACCATCCGGGGCAGTCTCGGCGAAGGCTCGGATGTCGTTTACGGCGGCGACGGCGACGACGTCATCGGCTACGACAGCGATACCTCGACGGTGGTCCTGTTCGGCGACGCGGGCAACGACCAGATCACCGGCGGCCTGGCCAGCGATTTCCTGTATGGCGGGTCGGGCCAGGACACCCTCGTGGGCGGCTACGGCAACGACACGCTGACCGGCAATGACGGCAACGACGTGCTGATCGGCGGCGCCGGTGCCGACCGCTTCGTGTTCGGCGGCGGCGAGGGCAAGGACCTCATCCGCGACTTCTCCTACGCCCAGGGCGACCGCATCGCCCTGAACGGGCAGGCCTACACCCTGTCGACGAGCGTCGCCGGCTACGCGCTGCTCGACCTCGGCGGCGGCAACTCGATCGAGCTGCAGGGCGTCGCGGCCGCGCAGGTGAACGACCGCTTCTTCGTCTGAGCGGATCGGGGCGGAGCGGGATTGCGCCTTGCCGCGATCCCGCGAGGCGTGCCCGAGGGGCCGGCGCGTAACCGGCACCACGCGCCTCGCGGCGTCAGCCCCGGCCCCGCCCCGGCCCGGTCCCCTCGTCCCACACGCTCCAGCGGAAGACCTCGGTGCCGGCACCATCGACGATGCGCACGGCCTCGGCCGCGGGGCCGGAGCGCTGCGGCACCCGGGCGCGGCGGAACAGGCGAAGCGCCCGCTCGCGGGCGGCGTCGAGGCCGGCGGTGCGGATCGAGGCGCGCTGGACCGGCGCGTCCTCGGGGCCGATGATCTCGATGTGGTAGGTTTCGCGCAGCAAGGCTCTGGGGGCTCCGGTCGGCCCTCTCAATAGGGGAGCCGGGCCCGGATGCGCCAGGGCCTGCGGCCCCGAGATCCTCAGGTCTTCAGCACCGGCTCGTTGACGTCGCCGCCGCCGCGCTGGGCGAGGTAGGACGGCTGGAACATGCACATCCGCACCGCGTCGCGGTACTTGCCGTTGACGAAGAACTCGTCGCGCAAGGTCCCCTCGGTCTCGAAGCCGCAGGCCTCGTAGATGCCGATGGCGCGCCGGTTGTCCTTGTCGACGTGCAGGTAGAGCTTGTGGATGTTGAGCACCTTGAAGGCGTAGTCCATCGCGATCTGGGTCGCCCGCCTGGCGTAGCCGCGGCCCTGGAACGACGGGTGGATCGCGATCTGGAACTCGCAGGAGCGGTGCAGGTGGTTGATCTCGACGAGCTCGACCAGCCCGGCGCGCTCGTTCTCCGGGGTCGCGATGATGAAGCGCCGCTCGGTCTGGTTGTGGATGTTGCGCTCGTAGAGCTGCGCCAGCTCGGCGAAGGACTCGTAGGCCTCCTCGAACCAGTAGCGCATGATGCTGTCGTTGTTGTTGAGCTGGTGCACGAAGAGCAGGTCCTCGCGTTCCAGCGGTCGCAGCTTGATGGTCGGCGCCATGGTCGTCCGGTCGGTGCCCGCAGGAGGCCGGACCCTACTCCTCCAGCGTCGCCCCGTCACCCGCCGACAGGGCGGCGACGGCCGCCGCGAGGCGATCCCAGCCCTCCGCCAGGCGCGTGACCTCGAGGGCCAGCCGTTCGAGCGCGGCGGCGGCCTCGGCGCCCTCGGGCGTCGCCCGCACCTCGGCGGAGAGCGGGGTGTCGTGCAGGGCGGCGAGCTGGTTGCGCAGCTGGCCGCGCAGGGCGGCGAGGCGGCGGCGCCCCGCCTCTCCCGGCAGCGGCCCGTCGGCCTCGGCCCCGACTTCCTCGTCCACCAGCCGCAGCCAGCGTGGTCCGGTCTCGGGCATGGGCGCCTCCGTGCTCCGGTGTCCCGTGACGGGCACGAGCGGATCGATGCTGCGCGCCAGGCGCGAACAAGCCCTTAACGAAACCTTGCGAATGCCGTCCGTCGCGGGACGGAGCCGGTGCGGTCCGAGAAAAAATCCACTCCGTCAGCGATTTCGTCAGTCTTGTCCGGCAGGCTCTCGCGCGAAAACCGCCACATTGCGATGGCAGGCGTCGGCGCGGGCGAGGATGGAGCGGCGGGGGATGGGCGTGCGGGGAAGGACGATCCTGTGCCTGGCGGCGCTCCTCGCCGGGTCCGCACCCGCCGGCGCCGCCCCGAAGCACCTGGCTCCCGTGCCGCCCGCCACGACCGCCCTGATGGCGGCGCGCAACATGGCGCCCTCGGCGCCGGTGCTCTTGCGGGCCTACAAGCAGGAATCCGAGATCGAGGTGTGGAAGCGGGCGGCGGACGGCCGCTTCGTCCATCTCAGGACCTTCCCGATCTGCCGCTGGTCGGGCCAGCTCGGCCCCAAGACCCGGGCCGGCGACCGCCAGGCGCCGGAGGGGTTCTACGCCGTGGCGGCCCGGCAGCTGAACCCGAACTCGGCCTACTACCTCTCCTTCGACGTCGGCTACCCCAACGCCTACGACCGGGCCCATGGCGGCACCGGCTCGGCCCTGATGGTGCACGGCACCTGCTCGTCGGCGGGCTGCTTTGCCATGACCGACCGGCAGGTCGGCGAGATCTACGCGCTGGTGCGCGACGCGCTCGCCGGCGGGCAGGCGGCGTTCCAGTTCCAGGCCTTCCCGTTCCGGATGACCGCCCGCGCCATGGCGCGCCACCGCACCGACCGGCACATCGCCTTCTGGCGCCAGCTCAAGGAGGGCTCGGACCGGTTCGAGGCGACGGGGCGCGAGCCGCTGGTCGGCGTCGAGGGCGGGGCTTACGTCTTCGCCCCCTACCCCGACCCGGCGGTCGAGGCGCTGGCGGTGGCGCGTCGCACGGAGGAGGAGGCCCGCATCCAGGCGCTGGTCGAGGGCGGCGTCGAGGCGGTGCGCACCACCTACGCCGATGGCGGCCAGCATCCGACATTCACCGCGATGCTCAAGCGCGCCTCGGCCTTCGCCGCGATGGCGAGCCCGGCCGCCGTCACCGGCGCCGTGACGAGCGCCACCGCCTACGCGGCCGACGGCACCCCGGCGGCGAGCCCCTTCTCGGCCTTCATCGTGCCGGCCGGCCTCGGCGACGTCAGCCGGCCCGAGGCCCTGGCGCTCGCCGGCCGCGAGGTGGTGGTGATCCCGGCCCGCCGGCGCCCGCCGCCGCCGATCCATCCGATCCAGGTCGCGGCGGCCTTCGTGCCGCTGCCGGTGATCGAGACCGAGCCGTCGCCGTTCTCGCGCCTGCGCCTGGCGGAGGAGCCGTCCCGCCTGACTCTCGCGGCCTCGCCCGCGCCGAGCCGGCCGTTCTTCCTGACGGGCAAGTTCGCGGTGCTGCCGTAGGGCCTGTCTGATCGGGCTGCCCGAAGTCACGCCATCCTGGTCATCCCGGGGCCGCGCAGCGGAACCCGGGATCCATGACCGCTGGTGCTTCGAGACGAGGCGTCTCGCTTCCTCCTCAATCCCCAGCGTCCATGGTTCCCGGGTTCTCGCCTCGGGATGACGCGGAGGATGTGCTTCTCGCCGATCGGCACACGAGATCGACGCTCATCTCACCAATACAGCTGCGCCCGCCCGATGAACGCGTCCGCGTCGATCGTCCGGCGGTTGAAGTTCAGGCTCGCCGGCGAGGGCGAGGTGTGGGAGCGGACGTAGTCGAACACGAAGCGGATGTTGCGGTCCGGGTACCAGTTGATGCCGGCGGTGAAGTCCTGCTCGATGCCGCCGCGGATGGCGCGGTCCTCGAGGTCGATGGCGCTGTAGCGCAGTCCCAGCTCGAACACGCCGGTGCCGCCGCGGCTGACGCGCTGCGCCTCCTCGACCTGCACGCCCCCGAACACCGCGTACTCGGTGGCGTAGTTGGGGGCGATCTGGTAGCGCCGGCCCTTGCCGTTGAGGAGCAGGCCGGCCTGGATGTAGCCGCCCTGGAAGCTTAGAGGAGGCGCGCCGCCGAAGCGCCCGACCTCGGTCAGGATGTACTCGGCCTGGAGCCGGAACGGCCCGGTCTGCCAGGCGGCCTCGAGCCCGATGCGGCCGATGCTCGCCGCGTCGCGGATGCCCCCGGTATTCACGAATTGCCGCGCGAACAGGAACGCCTCGGAGCGGCTCGACAGGGTGAGCGCGCTGCCGTCGTTCGGCAGCGAGCGGTAGCTGCCGGCGAGCCCGACATGCAGGACGTCGTTCCCGTCCTCGCTGAGGTAGGGAGCGTAGGTGATCCGGGTGGTCGAGGCGATGCCCTGGTCGCCGATGGCGGCGTTGTTGATGTTGCCGCCGAACACGCTCGTCACCGCGGTCCAGCGCTCGCCGTGGGTGCCGATGGCGAGGCCGAAGTTGCGGGCCGGCGCGAAGGCGTCGGCGAGCGAGCGCTCGGTGAACAGGGTGTTGTTGTCGGAGATCAGCTGGTCGAGGCTGAACGGCTCCTTCATGTTGCCGAGCGCGACGATGACGTTCTTGAAGCCCTTGTAGGCGACGACCGCGTCGTTGATCGGCCGGTTCGGCTCGGCGAAATCGTACTGGAAGGCGAGCTCGAGCTCCTTGCCGAGCGTCAGGTAGCTCTCGATCCAGGAGCGCCGCACGGCGATCGGCGTGTCGAACACCGTGCCGAAGCCGCGCTGCTGCACCCGCCCGGTGCCGAAATCGAGCTGCAGGCGCCCGCCGATCCGCAGGGTCGCGGCGTCGTCGGGGAATTTCAGGGTGATGCCCTTCTCGTCGATGGTCAGGCGCTCGCCGAAGGGCCCGGGCACGCCCTCGACGGCGGCGGCGGGCAGGCTGCAGGCGGCGAGCAGGAGGGCGGCGAGCGGCCAGGGCGATCGCGGATGCGGGCGGGTGCGGTGCGACATGGCCGGATCCTCGCAGCAGGAACGCGCAAACGCTGCCTGTTATTCCGTGACGGTGCTGCGACCTTCGACGGGAGCGGCCACGTTCCTCGGCCGGTGTGGCCGGAGCACCACGCCAGGTCGTGCCGTGCCGGGTCGTACCATGCCCGTCGCGGGCGAACCGTTGCGTCACCGCCGGGTTGTGTCGGGGACGATCGAGGAACCCTCCATGCCCCCCATCGACCGCCGCGCCTTCACGTCGGGCCTCTGCCTGTCGGGGATCGCCGCTCTCGCGCCGTCGGCCGGCCCTGCCCGGGCGCAGGGCGCGGCCGGCCGCTCCGACACCCTCCTGGTGATGGAGAAGGGCGACCGGTCCTTGAGCTTCTACGAGCTCGCCAGCGGCCGGCGCACCGGCCGGGTCGAGCTGCCGGGGGAGTACCCGCACGAATTCGTCGTCGACCGGGCCGGCGCGCGCGCCTACGCGGCCCTGTACGGCGCCAAGTCCTCGACCACGCCGGGCCCCGGGGGTGACGCCGTCCACGTCGTCGACCTGGGGACGCGGAGCCTCGCGCGCACCATCGCCTGCGCGCCGTTCCGGCGCCTGCACGGGATCCGGCTCGACGCGAAGGACCGGCTGTTCGTGCTGAGCGAGGACCGCGACGTGCTCCTCGGCTTCGACGCGCCGGAGCGGGCCGAGCGGCCGGACCGGGCGGTGGCGACCGGCGGCATCAAGGGCCACCTGTTCGCGCTGTCGCGGGACGGCGAATCCGCTTACGTCGCCAACATCCTGTCGAACACCGTGAGCCGGGTCCGGCCGTTCGCGCCGGCGGACGCGCCGCGCATCGCCGCGACCGGCCTGTGGCCGGAGGGCAATGCGCTCTCCCCCGACGAGGCGACCCTCTACGTCGCCAACCGTCGCAGCGCGACGCTGACCGCGCTTGCCACCGAGGCGATGACGGTGACCCGCACCCTGCCGACGCGGGGGGACGTGGTCCGGGTCGATTGCGGGCCGGAGGGCGACCTGATCCTGGCGAACTACGCCGAGAAGAGCCTGTCGCTCCTCGATCCCGCCCTGAAGGAGATCGCGGTGGTGCCGCTCGAGGGGGCGCCGGTGGCGCTCGCCCGGCACCCGTCGAGCCCGCTCGCCTTCGCGGCCCTGGAGGACGACCGGATCGCGGTGGTCGACCTCGAGGGGCGGCGCGTCCAGGGCCACCTCGCCACCGGGCGGGAGCCGGACGTGATGGTGGTGCTGCCCGGCTGAGCCGGGCCCCCCGCGGGGCCCGGCACGGGACTTCCGGCCGTCCGGACGGCGTCGGGAGGCTTACGCCGCCCGCATCGGCCGCTTCGGCGGCTCGAACACCGTCGCGTAGTGGGTGCGGCACCAGCGCTTGCCGGTGAGCACGCGGCAGCCGCAGACGCGCTTGGTCTCGATCGCGGTGCCGTCGCCGTCGGCCCAGAGCGGGTAGGTGCAGTCGAGGAGGCCGGCCTTGAGGAACAGCACGCCCTCGCCGCCGTCGGCCGCCGCCGCCGGGACCCGGCGCGACATCGGCAGCGCGACGACGCTGCCGCCCTCGCCCGCCTCGGCCGTCGCCACCGGAGCCTGAACCGATGCCGGGGCCGCCTGGACGACGGGGGCGACCGGACGCGGCGCCTCGACCGAACGCGGCGCCGGAGCCTGGACTCGCGGCGCCTCGGCCTGGACCGCGACCGGCGGCTTGACGGCCGGGGCCGCCTTCACGGCGGGCGCCGGCTTGCGGGCGGGCGCCGGCGCCTTGTTGGCGGCGAGGAAGGCCCGGGTGGCCTCCTCGAGGGCGCGCGCGCTCAACACCGGCGCCGAGACGGGCGCTTCGACGCGGGGCGCCGGCTTCTCGGCCTGCGGGGCCGCCGGGCGGGGCTGCGGCGCGACCGGCTTGGCGGCGGGCTTGGTGGCCTCGACCTTGGCGGCGGGCTTGGTGGCCTCGACCTTGGCGGCCTCGACCCTGGCGACCGGCGCGGCCTCGGCCGTCAGCCGGGAGGGCAGCACCTTCGGGGCCGGCGCGGGCCTGGCCGGTACCGGCGCCTCGGGGGCGGTCTCGGCGGTCAGGATCCGGGACGGCAGGATCCGGGGCGTCTTGGCAGGCTCGGCCTTGGCGGGCTCGGCCTTGCTGGGCTCGGCCTTGGCGACCGGCGCGGCCGCGGGCTTGGGCGGGATGACCTTGGCCGGCATCACCTTGGCCGGAATGATCCCGGCGACCGTCTCCGCCGGGGCGGCGGGCCTCGCCGCGGGCGCCGCGGCCACGGGCTTGGGAGCCACGGGCTCGGGCTTGGGAGCCGCGGGCTCGGCACCCGTGGCCGCGGCCTGCTGGCGCGCCAGGGCGGCCTGCGCCACCCGGCCGATCACGTCGGCGACCGTCGTGCCGACCACGCCGGCGATCTCCGCCGGGTCCCGTCCCTCGATCCACAGCGCGACCGCCTTCTCGGTCGCCTCAGCCGTCCACACCGCGTCGTTCATTTCCAAAGGGGCTCTGTTCCAGTTCGAATCGGAAAGGCGGGATATACGGTGAGTCTCCTCACCAAGTCCCTTCTCTTGACGCAGGGGTGGGATGCGACCGATCGCCTGCCCGCGCGCTCCGGGGCCATGGTCTCGCCTCAAACCGGCGCCCGGGCCGATTCGCCGCCGGGACCCGCGCCGGCCGCGAGGACGCGCCCCGCGTCCTTGGCCGATTCCTTGGCCGATTCCTTGGCCAAGACCTTCGCCGAGTCCTTGGCCTTGAGCGCCTGGGCGGCGCGGGCGTAGCCCCCGTCCTCGCCGTCGACGAAGTGGACGTGGTCGCGCAACGCCGCGACCGGGGTGATGCAGGTGGTGAGCGCCGCCGCCTGGCGGTGGAGGCCGAACCGCACCAGGCCCGCCGCCTCGGCGTCCTGGAGCCGCGCCTCGATCCGCGCCGCGAGGTCGGGCCCGCAATCGATCGTCATGCGCAGGCCGTCGTCGTATTTCCGGAAATCCGCGTTCGCCACCAATTCGTCGAGGTAGCGCGGCGCCGAGAACCCGCCGAACCGCAGCCCGAGGCGGAAGATCCCGTGCGCGAGGAGCGTCGCGCCCAGCACGTGGAGGCCGCGCAGCGCCAGCGAGCCCCGTAGCGGACCGCGCGCCCGCACCTCGTTCGCGAAGCCGGCCGACGGCCAGCGCAAGGGAGGCGCGCCGGGCGGCAGGGGATGGCCGCGGGCCGGCGCCTCGGCGGCGAGCCGCACGACGTCGGCGATCGCCGCCCTGGCGGCGGCCCGGTCGGCGCCATCAGCGGCGACCACCAGGATCGACAGGATCAGGCCGTGCCGGGCCCGGGCCGGCTCGAACCGGCACGTCAGCCCGGTGAGGTCCGGCTGCGCGCCGGGCGGTGCCGCCGTCACGGCGTAGAGGCCCCGCTTGAGCGCGCGCTCGGCGAAGGCGAGGCCGCCGCCCATGAACATCGCGTAGGCGACGTCCGGCGAGGGTGCGTAGCGCGCCACCTCGACGGAGTGGCCGGCGGTGCGGATCTCGGCGACCGGCACCAGGGCGGCGCGAAGGCTCAAGCCCATCGCGTCGCGGGACCACGTCACCGTCGCGGCGAGCGCATCCTTCGCCGCCTCGGCCTCGTCGGGGGCCACCAGCACGCTCGCCCCGTCGCCCCCGAACACGAAGGGCATTTCTTGCGGCATCTCGCGCCGCCCGAGCGTGTTGCGCAGGGCCGCGATCACCGCCGCCCCGACGAAGTTGACCGCCCGGTAGCGGCCCGCCGCGATGGCGCCGGTGGAATCGACCACGTCGGTGACCGCCACCCACCAGCCGTCCGGGACGGAGCGGTACTGCGCGTCGTCGAGGATGCTCAGGAAGTCGGTCGCCGGGGTGAGGTCGGCGTAGCGGAAGCCGTCGGCGGGCTCTGGGTGGGGCATCGTCTCCATCCGTCCCAAACGCCCGGGGCTACGGCGCCGGTTCCTCGCGCGGACGGGCACGAGGTTACGGGCACGGGGTTACCCGGCGCATATGCGCCCTCCCCCCGCGGCGGACAGGGTCGTCCGCGAAACAGGAGAGGCGCAGGGTCTCCCCTCTCTTTCCGCGAACGGGGAGAGGAGAGACCCTGCGCCTCACCGACGAGCGTGATGCGGGATTGCGGCGGCCTACGCCATGCCGAGCGCCTGCATGTACAGCTCCAGGATCGCCTCTTCCTCCTGGCGCTCCGAGTGGTCCTTCTTGCGCAGGCGCAGGATGGTGCGGACCGCCTTGACGTCGAAGCCGCGGCCCTTGAGCTCCAGCATCACGTCCTTGATGTCGCCCTGGAGGCCGGCCTTCTCCTCCTCCAGGCGCTCGATGCGCTCGATGAACTGCTTGAGCTCCTCGGCGGCGACGCCCGACGAGGCGACGTCGGCGTCCGGCATGCTGTGCGCGTTCATTCACGGTCTCCTGGCCGATGGGTCTGTCGTGCCGCCGCGGGCGGACGCGGCCATCAGGCACCCCAACCCACTGACGGATGGCGGCCTTCGCGGCTCGCCCTCCCGGATCTTGATAGATGCGCAACCTTACCGAGTTCTTGCGCGAGCCGGCGTCCCGCATCCGCGCGGGCGGGCCTCGGTGCTTCTTCCGCCCGCATCCGCGCGGGCGGGCTTCAGTGCTTCTCCGCCCGCATCCGCGCGGGTGGGCTTCAGTGCTTCTCCACCCGCGCCGCGAAGGCCGCCGCCTGCTCCGGGCTCGCCTCGCCCTGGTGGCGCGCCTTCCACGCGTCGTAGGGCATGCCGTAGACGTGCTCGCGGCTCTGGTCCTTGCTGAGGGCCAGGCCGCGCTCGTCGGCCGCGTCCTTGAGCCAGTTCGACAGGCAGTTGCGGCAGAAACCCGCGAGGTTCATCAGGTCGATGTTCTGCACGTCGGTGCGCCCCTGCAGGTGCGACACCAGCCGGCGGAAGACCGCGGCCTCGAGCTCGGTGCGGGTGGTCTCGTCGATGCCGTCCATCGTGTGTCTCCCTTGAAGGTCGTGAGGCGAGAGGTCGGGGCGGGCGCCCGCCCGGTCAAGCGCGGGCGACCAACGGCCCCAGCAGGGCGGCGAACCGCGCCGCCCATTCCTCGGCCCCGGCCTCGTCGCCGATCAGGTCCTGGCGGATCTCGATCAGGGCGTTCGGCAGGCCGCGTGCCATGGCGTGGCGGTCGATCGTGTCGCCCGGTAGGCCACCGCCATAGGGCTGGTTGTCGCCGACCGTGAACCCGGCCGGGTCGGCCCGCAGGCCCGCGATCAACGGGCCGGCGAGGCGGTCGTCGCGGTCCCACAGGATGCCGACCTGCCAGGGCCGCGCCACCCCGCGCCAGGCCGGGGTGAAGCTGTGCACGGTGACGATGGCGGGCGGCGCGCCGGCGGCGAACGCGGCCGCCACGCCCGCGTCGATCGCCCGGTCGTAGGGATCGTAGAAGCGGGCGAGCCGTGCCGCGACGCCGTCCGGCCCGATCCGGGCGTTGCCCGGCACGATCGCCCCGTCCGAGAGGCGCATCACCAGGGTCGGGTCGGTGCGGCCGCGATTGGGGTCGATGATGAGCCGCGAGAAGGTGGTCAGCAGCGCCGGGGCCCCGAGCCGGCGGGCGAGCGCGCGCGTCACCGCCGCCGCCCCGATGTCGTAGGCGATGTGCCGCTCGAAATGCGGGCTTGCGACGCCGAGCTGGTCGAGATCCGGCGGCACCGCGTTCGAGGCGTGGTCGCACAGGAGGATGAGGCCGCAGGCCGGATCGCCGGGGATCGTCTCGACGGGATGGGGCGGGTGGGTGTGGGGCGCTGTGGCGGCTGTCATCGGCGATCGCTGGTCGTGGTCCGCTCACCTCATAGCCAAATGGCGGGGCCGCCTCCATCCGCTCCGTACGGTGACGCCGGGCGCGTCTTGCCATAGTGACCATCGACGGAATCCCGCGGCGGGCTGCCGTCCCGCGAAGGTCCTGCCTCCGAAGGCTCTGCCGATGTCCCGCACGCCCCTGCCCGATCTCGCCGCCCCCGGCGCCGCGGCCGGTCCCGCCGCCGATCTCGGCCCAACCGGCCTCGGTCCCGCGCTCGCCGCCCTCGTGGCCGGCGCGGTGGCGATGGGGCTGTCCCCGATCCTGGTGCGGTTCGTCAGCCCGGAGGTCGGGCCCTTCGCCAGCGCGTTCTGGCGCGTCGCCCTGGCGCTGCCGGTGCTCTGGGCCTGGATGCGCTGGGAGGAGGCGCGGGCGCCGCACCTGCGCCGTGGGCTCACCCCGTCGGCGGTGCTCGCCGGCCTCGCCTTCTCGGGCGACCTCCTGTTCTGGCACCTCGCCATCCTGGGCACCACGGTCGCCAACGCCACCTTCTTCGCCACCACCGCGCCGGTCTTCGTGGTGCTGTTCGCCTGGGCCGGCCTGCGCCGCCGGCCCGCCGGGCGCACGCTCCTCGGCCTCCTCGTCTGCCTCCTCGGCGGCGCCACCCTGGTCGGGCAGTCGGTGCAGGTCGATCCCGCCCGCCTCGCGGGCGACCGGGACGGGGTGATCACGGCGGTGTTCTTCGCCCTCTACTTCCTGACGGTGGAGCGCGCCCGGGCCCGGGGCCTGGGGGCGGCCCGCGTCACCTTCGTGGCCTCCTGCATCACCGCCCTGGTGCTGCTCGGCGCGGTCGCCCTGCTCGAGACCCGGCCGGTGCTGCCGCACTCGCCCGGTGCCGCCACCGGCCTGCTGGCGCTGGCGCTGATCAGCCATGCCGGCGGCCAGGGCCTGCTCTCGGTGGCGCTCGGGCGCCTGCCCGCCGGCTTCTCCTCCCTGGTGATCTTCCTGGAGGCGGTGGCCGCCGCGATCCTGGCCTGGCTCCTGCTGGGCGAGGCCCTCGGGGGCCTGCAGGTGCTCGGCGGCGGCCTGATCCTGGCCGGCATCGCGGTCGCGCGGCCGAAGCGCTCTCGCCGAACAGCCTAGCCCTAACAGACTAGAACGAGACCGGCACGAAGCCGGCCCGAAGCGTGACCATACCGAGAGAGGAGCCGTCCCGTGACCGATGCCCCCGCCCGAGAAGCCTCCCCTGCGGAGACCCGCGCCCTGCTGCTGCGCCTGCTCGATGCGGGCGTCACGGCGGCCCACCCCCGCGGCTGCCTGGTGCCGCACCTGCCGCCCGTTCCGGCCGGGCGGCTGGTGATCCTCGGCGCGGGCAAGGCCGGGGCCAGCATGGCGGCTCTCGCCGAGCGCCACTACCGGGCGCAAGGGGTCGATCCGGCCCGCATCGCCGGCCTCGCGGTGGCCCGCCACGGCTACGGCGAGCCGGCCGGCGTGATCGAGGTGGTGGAGGCCGGCCACCCCGTCCCCGACGAGGCCGGCATCGCGGCGACGCAACGGGCGCTCGACCTCGCGGCCTCCGCCGGCCCGGACGACCTCGTGCTGGTGCTCCTCTCCGGCGGCGGCTCGGCGAACTGGATCGCCCCGGCGGGTGCCCTGACGCTGGCGGAGAAGCAGGGCATCACCCGGGCGCTGCTGCGCTCCGGCGCGGCGATCGACGAGATCAACTGCGTGCGCAAGCACCTCTCGCGCATCAAGGGCGGGCGCCTGGCCGGGGCCGCCCGCAACGCCGGACGTCTCCTGACGCTGGCGATCTCCGACGTGCCCCGGGACGACCCGGCGGTGATCGCCTCCGGCCCGACCGTGCCGGACCCGACCACGCTGGCCGACGCCCGCGCGATCTGCGCCCGCCGCGGCATCCCCCTGCCTCCCTCCGCCGAGGCGCTGCTGAACGACCCCGCCAACGAGAGCCCGAAGCCGGGCGACCCCGCCTTCGCCCGCAGCGAGTTCCGCATCGTCGCCCGGCCGGTCGACGCCCTGAACGCCGCCTCCGCGGCGGCGGCGGCGGCCGGCTACGAGCCGGTGCTGCTCGGCGCCGACCTCGAGGGCGAGGCGCGCGAGGTCGCGGGGGCGCAGGCCGGCCTCGCCCGCGAGATGGCCGCCGCCGGGCGGAAGGCGGCGCTGATCTCCGGCGGCGAACTGACCGTGACCATCCGGGGCGAGGGACAGGGCGGGCCGAACCAGGAATACGCGCTGGCGCTGGCGCTCGCGCTCGACGGCGCTCCCGGCATCAGCGCCCTCTCGGCTGATACCGACGGCACCGATGGCGGCCGCGGCGAGGCCGCCGACCCGGCCGGGGCGATGATCGACCCGACGACGCTCGCCCGTGCGGCGGCGTTGGGGCTCGACGCGCGGACGAGCTTGGGAGAGAACGACTCGACCCCGTTCTTCGACCGGCTCGGCGACCTCGTCCGGCCCGGGCCCACCCGCACCAACGTCAATGACCTCCGCATCATCCTGGTTGGCTGAACTGTTTTCCCGCCCGCGCCGCGCCGCCCTGCTCTCGGCCCCGCTCCTCGTCCTCCTCGGGGCCGGGCCGGCGCGGGCGGACCTGCGGATGTGCAACATGACCGGCAGCCGCATCGGCATCGCGCTCGGCTACCGCGATTCCGGCGGCTGGGTCACCGAGGGCTGGTGGAACCTCTCGGCCAAGGGCTGCGAGACCCTGCTCAAGGGGGCGCTGGCCGCCCGCTTCTACTACGTCTTCGCGGTCGACTACGATCGCGGCGGCGAGTGGAGCGGCCGCTCGCTGATGTGCACCCGCGACCGCGAGTTCACCATCCGGGGCGTCGAGGATTGCCTGGCCCGCGGCTACGACCGCAACGGCTTCTTCGAGGTCGATACGGGGGAGCAGAAGAGCTGGACGATCCAGCTCACGGATCCGGGCCGGGCGGGGCCGTAGGGGGCGTTCGGCGTCGGCCTCGCGCGCGCGTGACCGATCCGCCGGCTCTCACGCGGCCCGCAACTTCCGCGCCGCTTCCGCCAGCACCTCGTTCATCCGCGTCTGCCAGCCCGGTCCCGTGGCCTTGAACGCGGCCAGCACCTCGGGATCGACGCGCAGCGAGATCGGGACGCGTCTCACCTCGGCCTTCGGGCGCCCGCCACGGCTCCTGAAGGCGGCAGCGAGATCCGGAGGCAGTCCCTCCGGCCCGAGCCGGAGCCGGGACAGCTCCTCGTCGCTCAGCGGCGGGTTGTCGGACACCTCGTCCCAATCCTCCTGGCCGTAATTCGGATTCGGAACATAGCCGGGAGCGTGCCTAGAGCGCGTCATAGATGGTCCTTTCCTTGCGGTCGGCACGACGGACACTGACGATGTCGGTCGCCTCCGAGCCGAGCGGAGAGACGATCACCATGACGACGGTCACGCCGTACCACGTGCCGACCAGCTTGTGCCGAGCGCGGCCGGTATGGCTGGGCTTGGCCGGCAGGACGGCGTAGCGATCGAAATCGAACGCCTCCTCGAACTCCGCGAAGTCGAAGCCGTGCTTTGCCAGATTCGCTTGCCGCTTCGGCTCGTCGTAGCTGAACAGCATAGTTTCAGTATATACGAAAACCTGGCCTCGGCGAAGGGGCTCGTTGCAGGCACGGGCGCTTGCCGGGATGCCGTCGCGGCTCTCTCGCGCGCGCCTCGTCGCCCGTTACCGCAGCACCTCGCTAGGCCGCCCGCAACTTCCGCGCCGCTTCCGCCAGCACCTCGTTCATCCGCGTCTGCCAGCCCGGCCCCGTGGCCTTGAAGGTCTCGACCACGTCCGGGTCCAGGCGCAGGCTCACGAGCTGCTTGGGCCGCTCGGAGCGCGGTCGGCCGCCGCGACTCGGGAGCGCGGCGTAGACCTCGGGGGGAAGGGACTCGCGGGCGGGGCGCAGCTGGGCCAGTTCCTCGGCGGTCAGAGGCGGGATCTCGCCGTCGAGGTCCCAATCCTCCTCGGAGGTGAGGAGGGAGGGCCGCTCAGGGTGCGCAGTACCGGTCATAGGCTTGCCTTTCCTGTTCATCCGCGCGGCGAAGGCTGACGAGGAACAACGCTTCGCTGCCGAGGGGCGACACGACCGCGAGGACGACGATCTCGCCGTTCCAACGGCCGATGAAGAGGTAGCGGGCACGACCCGTGCGGCTCGGCCGTGTCGGCAGCACCAGGGCGGTGTCACGATCGAAACAGCACTCGAAATCGGCGAGGTCGAAGCCGTGCTTTGCGAGGACCGTCTGCCGCTTCGGCTCGTCGAACACGATCTTCATGGTTTTTGTATCTACAAAAACAGATCCGGGCAAGGTGCGCCCGCCCGACCCTACCCTGTTGCCTGACATCCTCCCCGGTCCCAAATCGCCAATTGACCCTGAGCCGCCGACCGGCTTTCCGTACGGTCCATCCTCCCTCACCCCTCTTCCTCAGGACGACACCCTCATGAAGCGCGCCCGCCGCACCAAGATCGTCGCGACCCTCGGCCCGGCCTCCGAGGATCCGGCGGTGATCGAGGCGCTGTTCGCGGCCGGCGCCGACGTCTTTCGCATCAACATGAGCCACCTGCCCCGGGAACGGCTGAGCGAGCGGGTGGCGACGATCCGGGGCATCGAGCAGAAGCTGAAGCGGCCGATCGCCGTGCTGGTCGATCTCCAGGGCCCCAAGCTCCGGGTCGGGCGCTTCGCCGCGGACGCCGCGACGATCGAGAACGGGCAGGGCTTCGTCCTCGACGACGATCCGACGCCCGGCGACGCGACCCGGGTCCACCTGCCCCACCCCGAGATCCTCTCGGCGCTGGAGCCCGGCCACGCGGTCATCATCGACGACGGCAAGCTGCGCCTCGTCGTGACCGAGGTCGCGCCCGGCCGGGCGGTGACCCGGGTGGTGACCGGCGGCCGGATCTCGAACCGCAAGGGCGTGTCGCTCCCCGACACCACGATTCCCGTCGCGGCGATGACCGAGAAGGACCGCCTCGACCTCGAGGCCGGCCTCGCCGCCGGGGCCGACTGGATCGCGGTGTCGTTCGTGCAGCGGCCGGAGGACGTCGCCGAGGTCAAGGCGGTGGCGCAGGGGCGCGCCCTGGTGATGGCCAAGATCGAGAAGCCGCAGGCGGTGGCGGCCCTCGACGCGATCATGGCGGTGGCCGACGGGCTGATGGTCGCCCGCGGCGATCTCGGGGTCGAGATGCCGCTCGAGCAGGTGCCGGGCGTGCAGAAGCGCATCACCCGCGGGGCGCGCCGCCTCGGCAAGCCGGTGGTGGTGGCCACGCAAATGCTCGAATCGATGATCTCCGCCCCGGTGCCGACCCGGGCCGAGGTCTCGGACGTGGCGACTGCGGTCTACGAAGGCGCCGATGCCGTGATGCTCTCGGCCGAGAGCGCATCCGGCGCCTTTCCGGTCGAGGCGGTCTCGACGATGAACCGCATCGCCGAGCAGGTCGAGCAGGACGGGACCTACTGGTCGATCATCGCGGCCCAGCGCAACCAGCCGGAATCGACCGCCTCCGACGCCATCGCGGCCGCCGCCCACCAGATCGCCGACACGCTCGGGCTCAAGGCCGTGATGGCCTGGACCGCGTCGGGCTCGACGGCCCTGCGCCTCGCCCGCGCCCGGCCCGACGCCACCGTGATCGCGCTCACCCCGAAGCGCGAGACGGCGCGGCGTCTGGCGCTCGCCTGGGGCACCCACCCGATCGTCACCAACGACGCCAGCGACATCGACGACATGTCGTTCCGCGCCTGCAAGTTCGCGGTGCGCGAGGCGTTCGCCGGGATCGGCGATCGGGTGATCGTGGTGGCGGGCCTGCCCTTCGGCACGCCCGGTGCGACGAACCTCGTGCGGATCGCGACCGTGACGCCGGAGCACGCGGCGAAGGCGTGAGGGCTGGTTTGCTGCTATCCTGGATCGGCTGCGACGACGGAGGCCGAGATGTCAGCCACCCTGCTGCGGAACCGGGATATTCCAGCCGGATGCCCCCGGACGATTTCGCCGAGGACGTGGACTTCGAGATGACCAATCTCGGCTGGAAACACACCAATGTTCCGGGGGTGATCTTCGTCTCGTCGCGCCTCGGCGCTCACGGCCCGCGGGTCAAGTGGTAGGCCGAGAAGCCGGAGGGCAATGCGCCGTGCGTCATCGTCTCGATCGGCCCCGACCCGGTGGTCCGCGACGATTTCATCGGCACCGTCCAGTCCCGGCAGGCTGCCGACCTGGTCCGGGCCTGGGTGCGCCTCAACCACGCCGATCTGCTGGTTTTCTGGAACAACGGCACCAGCTGGGACATCGACGAGCTGACGGACTTCACCCGCCGGCTCAGGCCGCTGCCCTGACGTGGGAGCTATGGAACACTGACGTTCCGTGCGACCCTCTGCCAGACCTCCGACTCCGAATTCGCATCGTCGGCAGCGAGGCTGGCAAGACCGTCAGCCCGGTAGGTAAGGACGCGCTTGTCCGGTCGATACAGTGACCATTGCTCCTCCTCGTTCGCTTCGTGCGGCCACATCGTCAGGGTCGCCCCGAGGTCGAACGAGAGCGCGGTTTGGCCAGAGACGGTGTCGAGTGTGAACCCCGTCAGCTTCTGCCCGTCCATCACACGCGCAGCGGCCTCGATCTGCGCGTGAGGACTGCCGTCATTCGCCAGAGCTTCCCCGGAGATCATGACCCGCCACTGGCAGCAGAAAATGAAGAGGTTCCATTCGCCGACCGGCCTGACAAGCCGCCGCGCCGCCAACTGTCTCAACCTGGCGGACGATGAGTTCGAAACGTAGGGCTCTCGGATGGAGAGGCGCGGAACTCCGAACTCGAAGGAGAGAATGCTGCCCTGCCCGCGCTCGACCTGCCAGCAGGGTAGGCCGATCAGCGGCGCGACGGTGGTAGCGATGGCATTGTCCATGAGTCCGATGATGACGTCATGCATCAGATCCGCAAACTCACCCGCTCCGAACTTTCGCGCGAAGCTGCGCTCAGGCATCCTCGATGACCGATGGACATGACTGCGATCCCGACCCTCCGCACATACAGGCTGACGCTGCGGCCCCTCGGCGAGGCGGATCATGCCGCCCTACACGCGCTCGCGCATGACGACGCGGTCGGCCGCTTCATGCACGAGGGCAATCCGCCGTCGATGGCGGATATCACCGCCCGTGTCGCCGGATCGCTGCGTCAATGGGCGCAGCGCGGTTACGGCATGATGGGTGTGGCGGATGCCGAAGGGTTCGTCGGGCGTCTCGGGTTGTTCCACCCGCCCGGGCCCGCGGATCCGCTCCTCGTATATGCGCTGGCCCGGCGCGGATGGGGCCGGGGTTACGCGATCGAGGGCGGTCGCGCGTTCCTGCAATGGTTCCGCGAGACCCACGGAACCATGCCGATCCTGGCGCAGATCGACCCGCGCAACGACGGGTCTGCGCGGGTGGCGGCCAGGCTCGGGGGTCGACGGACGGGAACGACGTCGCGGGCGGGCCAGACGCTGGACGTATGGACCTTCAGCGCCTGACCATTCGTGCCGTCCGCCCCGCCGGCCCGTTGCGCGATCGGGCCGAGTTCGATCTCTACTCCGCCCCCGCCCCCGCCCGCTCCCGCGCCGCCAGCGCCTCGATCTCCGCCACCACCGTGTCGGCGGCGACGTACTGGAGCATGTGGCCGACGCCCGGCACCACCACGAGCTTCGCGCCCGGCACCTCGCGGGCGAGCGCCCTCGCGTGCACGTCGGTCTTCACCACCGGGTCGCTGTCGCCGGCGACGATCACCGTGGGAGCGGTGATCTCGCGGTAGCGCGGGCTCTGGCGCTGCAGGAAACCGTAGAGCCCGTCGAGGTCGCGCAGGTTGGCGGCGAAGGTCGAGGGGCGAAGCACCAGCGGCACCCGCGCACCGTCGAGGTAGCCCGCGGGCAGCCCCTGCGGGCGGAACACCGCCTCGGCGAAGCGGTCGAGCCACGTGTAGCCGAGGGGCGCGGCGACCGTGTAGGTGGCGATCGTGAGCAGGATCCGCCCAGGGAGCGAGCGGTACCAGCCGGCATAGCCCCCCACCCCGCCGCCGGGCCAGGGATGGCTGACGGGGGCGAGCAGCGCCAGGCCGGCGACCCGCTCCGGGTGATCGAGGGCGATCGCGGTGGCGAGCGCGCCGGACCAGGAATGGCCGACGATCAGGGCCGGGCCGACCTTCATCGCCGCCAGCGCCTCGCCGATCAGCCGCGCCTGCACCGCCGGCGAGGCGGCGTCCGGGGCGATGCGGTCGCTGTAGCCGAAGCCGGGCCGGTCGAAGGAAAGCACCCGGAAGCCGTCGCCGGCGAGGCGCCGGCCGATCGCCAGCATCGGGTCCATGGCGTTGGCCGACGCCCCGTGCAGCAGCACCACCGTGCCGCGGCTGGGTGCCCCCTCGCCCGGGCCGGCCTCGATCACCGCGAGGTGGCCGCCCTCGACCGCCACGCGCCGACCGGCCGGGGGATAGCGCGCCTCGACCACCAGGGTGATGATCCAGGTGGCGAGGAGGCAGGCGGCGACGAGCGCCGCGACGGCGCCGCCGAGGAGGCCGGCGATCAGGGTCAGCACGCGGGAAATCCGTCCTCTACGCCGGCGCATCGGGCCGGGCGGCAGGCGAGGCGATACCGGACCGCGAGAGAGCGATCACAGGTCGCGGCCGTCGACGTCGGGGGCGAGGCGCTCGATCGCCTCGTGCACCTTGCCCATGCGGGGATAGATCGCCTCGGCGCGGCGGAAGGCGGCGAGCGCCCGGGCCTTGTCGTCGCTCGCCATGTAGATGTGCGCGAGCGCCGCCCAGGCCTCGAAGTGGCGCGGCTCCAGGGTCAGCGTCTTGTGCAGGTCGGCGAGCGCGCTCGCCTGGTCCTCGAGCAGGTAGAAGGCGGTGGCGCGCCGGCTCCAGCCCTCGGCCCAGCCCGGCTCCAGCACCGTCACCCGGTCGAGGAGCTCGACGGCCAGCGGATAGTCCTTGGCCTGCATCGCCTCCGCGGCGCGGCTCGCCAGCAGGTCGACGGTGTCGCTGCCCGACCGGTCGAGGCGGCGCTCGATCAGCTGGGCGACGCCGCGGGCCTCGGCATCGTCCTTGGCGCCTTTGAGCCGGGCGTAGAGGTCGTCGAGGGTGACGGGCGCGCGCGGCGTCTCCTTCGGAGCATCCTTGCGAGGCGCATCCGGTGCCGCGACCACGGGAAGGATCGCCGAAACGACGAAAGCCGGCGCTCCGAGGAGGCCGGCCATCATGCAGATCGGAAGAGGGAGACGGCGCATGCCGGCACTGTCCGGCGCCGGCGCGGTCCCGTCAACGCGATGGCTTGCCGCGGTTCGCCCCGCGGCGCGCCATCCGCGTGCTTCAGCCCTGGCGGGCCTTGTAGCGCTTCTGGGTCTTGTTGATGACGTAGACCCGGCCCTTGCGGCGCACGAGCTGGTTGTCACGGTGCCGGCCGCGGAGCGACTTCAGCGAGTTGCGGATCTTCATCGGTCTGGTCTCACGTCGGTGCGCCGGAACGCCCGGGCGCGGATGGGAAAGCGGGCTCGCGGCGAATGCCCGGGACGAAGAAGGTCCAGGACGAACGCCGACGCCGGGCGATGCGGAGCACCGCCCGTGCGGAGGCGCGTGACTTACCCGGCGAGGGGCCGAAAAGTCAACCGGATCGCGGCGAAAACGTCGCGGCGAAGGCCTCTTACGGCCGCGCGAAGGGCGCGTCCGGGGTCGCTGCGGGCGAGCCGGGGGCCAGGGGCTCGTCGTCGCCGATCACGCTGGTGGTCCCGCCGGGCGGGCCGTCGAAGCCGACGACGCCCATCGGGTTGCTCGGCGTGACGTTCGGGTTCGGCCGCAGGGGCCGGACGCTGCCGGTCGCGAGCGGATCGACCGGCGTCGCGCGCGGGCTGACGGTGATGTCGAGGGCTTCCTGGGCGAAGGCCGGGCCGGCGAGGCCGAGGCCGAGGAGGCCGACGAGGGCGAGTGTCGTCTTCATGGTGGCGTGTCTCCGGTGCGGCGGTGCCGCCGCCTTCTGCCGGTTCAACCTGCCGGAGCCGGGGCCGGTTTCCTGACCCTCCGGCATGCCTCCGGCGCGGCAACGTGTGCCGTTGCCTGCGCGTTGACCCGTCTCGGCCCGAGCCTAGCTTGTCCGGAACGGGCGCTTACGCCCGCTCGGGAGAGGCTGTGATGGCGGGGACCTCGGTCGCGGTGGTCGGCGGCGGGTTGGGCGGGCTGGCGGCGGCCTGCGTGGCCGCCTCGCGCGGGCACGACGTCACCCTCTACGACAAGAACGCCTGGATCGGCGGCAAGGCCGCGGTGCTGCGCGAGGGCGGATTCCGCTTCGACATGGGGCCGACCATCCTGACGGTGCCCCGCGTCCTCGAGCGCATCTTCGCCGAGTCCGGCCGCTCGGTGCACGACTACATGGACCTGCGCCGCCTCGACCCGCAATGGCGCTGCTTCTTCGACGACGGCAGCCGCATCGACCTGATGGAGAACGTCTCGGCGATGGCGGCCGAGATGGACCGCTTCGCCCCCGGCCAGAAGGCGGGCGAAGGTTACAAGCGCTTCCTCGCGCTCTCCGAGCACCTGCACGGCGTCTCGGAGAAGTTCTTCTTCTGGAAGCCGGTCCAGGACCTGTTCGACACGATCGACATCCGCGCCAACCTCAATCCCGGCACCCTGCGCGACGTGCTCTCGCTGCGCATGCACGCCTCGGTCGCCGGCACCATCCGGGGCAAGGTGCGCGACGCCCGCCTCGCCCAGATGCTCGACCACTTCGTGCAGTATGTCGGTTCCTCGCCCTACGGCGCGCCGGCGGTGCTCTGCGCCATCGCCCACATGCAGACCGCCGACGGGGTCTGGTACCCGATGGGCGGCACGAGGGCGGTGGCCGAGGGGCTGATGAAGCTCGCCGGCGATCTCGGCGCGACGCTGAAGGCCGACAGCGAGGTCGAAGGCGTCGCGATCGAGAACGGCGCCGTCAAGGGCGTGCGGGTCGGCGGGACGGTCGTGCCTTACGACAAGGTCATCTCCAACATGGACGCGGTGCGCACCTACCGCGAGCTCGTCGGCGGCGAGGTCGGGCGCACGTACGAGAAGCGCAGCTTCGAGCCGGCCTGCTCGGGCGTGGTGCTGTATCTCGGCTTGAACAAGCGCTACGACCACCTCGCCCACCACGACTTCGTGTTCTCGCGCGACCCCGAGGAGGAGTTCGACGCGATCTACCGCAAGGGCGAGCCGGCGCCGGACCCGACCGCCTATCTCGCGGCACCCAGCAGCACCGACCCGTCGGTGGCGCCCGAGGGCGGCGAGGCGCTCTACGTGCTGGTCCACACGCCCTACCTGCGCCCGCACCACGACTGGTCGCAGATGTTCCCGGCCTACCGCCAGAAGATCCTCGACAAGCTCAAGCGCACCGCCGGGATGCCGGACATCGAGGAGCGCATCGTCGTCGAGCGCCACCTGACCCCGGCCGACATCCATTCGCGCTACAAGGTGCTGAACGGCGCGATCTACGGCCTGGCCTCCCACGGCCGGATCATGGGGGCGTTCAAGCCCGGCAACCGCTCGCGGGAGGTGCGCGGCCTCTACCTCGCCGGCGGCGCCGCCCATCCGGGGCCGGGCATGCCGATGGTGATGATGTCGGGCTGGATCGCCGCCGACGCCCTCGACCAGGATGCCCGCGGCACCGCCGAGGACCTGAAGGCGGCCTCGTGAGCGGGCGGGTCCCGCCCTCCCGGCGGGTCTCGCCCTCCCGGGGGGGCCTGCCGCCGGATCCGGTCGCGGCCCGCTCCCCCCTGATCTGGCGCTTCATGGGCGTGTACTTCGCCCGCTACGTGAGGCGCCACCTCAACGCCGTCCGGCTGGTGCAATGGGGCCAGCCCCCGGCCTCGCCCGATGCCGGCCCGGTGGTGGTCTATTCCAACCACCCGGCCTGGTGGGACGCGGCGCTGATCATCCTGCTCGCCCAGCGCTTCTTCCCCGACGACGAGAGCTACGCGCCGTTCGACGCCGCGATGCTCGCCCGCTACCGCATCTTTTCCCGCATGGGCGCCTTCGGGGTCGACCTCGACTCGGCCCGCGGCGCGGCGTCGTTCATGGCCGCCTCGCGCAAGATCCTCGACCGGCCGGGCCGGGTGATGTGGATCACCGCGCAAGGCCGCTTCAGCGACGTGCGCGAGCGGCCCTTGGGGCTGCGCCCCGGCGTCGCGCGCCTGGCCGAGCTCGCGCCCGACGCCCTGTTCGTGCCGCTCGCCCTCGACTACGCTTTCTGGGAGGAGCGCGGGGCGGAGGCCTGCGCCGCCTTCGGGCCGGGAATTCCCGGCCGCGATCTCCTCGCCCTGCCCCGCCCGGACCGCCTCGCCCGCCTGGAGGCCGACCTGACCGCCACCCTCGACCGCCTCGGCGCCGACGTGCGCAGCCGCGATCCCGCCCGCTTCACCTCCCTGCTCGACGGGCGGCGCGGCGTCGGCGGCGTCTACGACGCCTGGCACCGGCTGGGCGCGGCCCTCGCCGGGCGCCGCTTCGTGGCAGGCCACCGCGAGGGCCGGGCGCCGTGACCGTCCTGGCGATCCTCGCCCTCGCCCTGGCGCTGCTGCCGGCAGCCCTCGCCCTCGCCAACCTGCTGGCCCTGCGCAAGTCCCGGCCCGGTCTGCCCGCACCCGACGGCCTGGTCTCGATCCTGATCCCGGCCCGCAACGAGGCCGGCAACATCGGCCCGACCCTGGCGGCGGCGCTCGCCAGCACCGGAATCCCGATCGAGGTGATCGTCGCCGACGACCACTCGACCGACGGGACGGCGGCGATCGTCGCGCAGGCGGCGGCCGGCGATCCCCGCCTGCGCCTGATCCCGGTGCCGCCCCTGCCGCCGGGCTGGACCGGCAAGAACCACGCCTGCCACGTCCTCGCGGAGGAAGCGACCGGGCGCCACCTGCTGTTCATCGACGCCGACGTGCGCCTCGCGCCCGACGGCGCCGCGTCCCTGGTGGCCGCTGCCGAGGCGGCGGGCGCGGCGCTCGTCAGCGGCGTGCCCCGCCAGGTCACCGGCAGCGTCGGCGAGCGCCTGACCGTGCCGATGATCAACTTCCTGCTGCTCGGCTACCTGCCGATCCCGCTGATGCGCCGCTTGCGCGATCCCGCCCTCGGGGCGGCGTGCGGCCAGCTGGTTCTGGTGCAGGCGGACGCCTATCGCCGGGTCGGCGGCCACGCGGCGATCCGCGGGAGCCTGCACGACGGCGTGCGCCTGCCCCGGGTGTTTCGCCGCGCCGGCCTCACCACCGACCTCGTGGCCGCGAGCGACCTCGCGACCTGCCGGATGTACGCGGATTTTGCCCAGGCCTGGGCCGGCTTCTCGAAGAACGCCCACGAGGGCCTCGCGACGCCCCGCGCCCTGCCGGTCTGGACCCTGCTGCTCGGCGGCGGCCACGTGCTGCCGCTGCTCCTGGTTCTCGCCGCCCTCCTCGGGGCCGGCAGCCTGCCGCTGGCGGGGGCCGCCCTCGCCGTCTCCCTCGTCACGCGGGCGGCGATCACGCTGTTCACCCGCGAAGACCCCTGGACGATCCCGCTCCATCCCCTCACCGTGGCCCTGGCGCTGGCCTTGCAATGGAACGCGCTCCTGCGCCCGGCCCGGGCCGGGGTCGCCACCTGGAAGGGGCGCAGTTACCAGGCGGGGTGAATCGCCAGGCCGGGTGAATCATCAGGCGGCCTGACGCTCACGAGAGGGACAGCATGACCGAGATCCGCGACCTCGACGGCACCGCGACGCTCCAGGCCTACCGCGACCGCAGCCTCTCCCCGCGCGAGGTGGTGGCGGATGCGCTCGCCCGCATCGACCGCTACGGCCCGGACCTCGACGCCTTCGTGCTCGTCGACCGCGACGGGGCGATGGAGGCCGCCGCGGCCTCCGAGGCCCGCTGGGCCAAGGGAGAGCCCCGCGGGCCCCTCGACGGCGTCACCTTCACGATCAAGGACAACATCGCCTGGGCCGGCCGGCCGATGCGCCGCGGCTCGCTCACCACCTCCGACGCGCCGGCGGCCGAGAACGCCCCCATCGTCGACCGCCTCCTCGAGGCCGGCGCCATCCCGCTCGCCAAGACCACGATGCCGGAATTCGGCTGGAAGGGCCTCGGCGACTCGACCCACACGGGGGCCACCCGCAACCCGTGGGACACGCGCACCACCACCGGCGGCTCCTCGGCCGGGGCGGCGGCCGCGGCGGCGCTCAACCTCGGCCTTCTCCATATCGGCACCGACGGGGCGGGCTCGATCCGCATCCCGGCTGCCTTCTGCGGCGTCTACGGGCTGAAGCCCAGCTTCGGCCGGGTGCCGGCCTTCCCGCCCTCGCCCTTCGGGCCAGTGGCGCATCTCGGGCCGATGACCCGGGCCGTGCGCGATTCCGCCCTGATGATGCAGGCCATCGCCCGGCCCGATCCCCGCGACATGGCCGCCTCCCTCGCTGAGCCGCCGGACTACGCGGCCGGCCTCGAGGACGGGGTGCGGGGCCTGCGCGTCGCCTGGAGCCCGCGCCTCGGCTTCGCCGCCTCGGTCGATCCCGAGGTGGCCCGCCTGACCGAGGCGGCGGCGAGAGCCTTCGCGGATCTCGGCGCGATCGTCGAGGAGGCCGATCCGGGCTTCGCCGACCCGGTCGACATCCTGAACGGCATCTGGCTCGTCGGCGCCTGGTGCGTGCTGCGGGGGATCCCGGAGGAGCGGCGCGGCCTCGTCGAGCCGGCCCTGCGGGAAGCCGCCGAGCGCGGGCGCGCGATCGCGGCGCCGGACTTCGTCGCCGCCCTCAACGCGCGGGGCGCGCTGTTCACCACCATGGCGCGCTTCCACCGGACCTACGACCTGCTCCTCACCCCCTCGCTCGCCATACCGTCCTTCGCGGTCGGCAACCTGACCCCGCCGGACGGGGGCTACGGCGACGACTGGCTCAACTGGACGCCGTTCTCCTATCCCTTCAACCTCACCGGCCAGCCCGCCGCGAGCGTGCCCTGCGGGCTGACCGGGAGCGGCCTGCCGGTCGGCCTGCAGATCGTCGGCCCGATGGGAGCGGATGCGCGGGTGCTCGCCGCCTCGCGCGCCTTCGAGGCGGCCCGTCCCTGGCCACTCCTGGCCGAGCCGCGGGTGATGCACCGGGATTGAGACCGACGGTCGTTGAGAACGACCTCCGGCCCGGCTCTCGAAGTGCCGCCAAGCCTTCGGCTTGCGATCGGAAAATCGCGATGGATCAACCGCCTGACGCGTCAGCCTCTCGGGCCGTCGGTCGGGCGCATCAGCCCGCCATCTCCCGATTACCGACGCGCCGGCACCGATACCGGCCTTGCCGGTCACGAACCCGCGAGACGGCGGGGCGCGACGAAAGCGTTCCGAACCGCCCTACTCCGCCGACGTTGTTAGGCTCTGAGGAAAACCTTCCTTCACGATCAGGAGATGGTGCCATGAGGCATCTCGTACTCGCGTCCGCGCTCGCCGCCGGCGCCCTCGCCCTGTCCACGGCAGGGGCCGATGCCCGCGGCGGCTTCCGGGGCGGCGGCTTCGGCGGTGGCGGCTTCCACGGCGGCGGTTTCGGCGGCGGCGGCTTCCGGGGTGGCGGCCTGGGTGGCGGCGGCTTTCGCGGCGGCCTCGGCGGGGCCGGCTTCCGGGGCGGCGCCCTCGGCGGCGGCTTCCGGGGTGCAGGTTTCGGCGGCGGCTATCGCGGGGTCGGGATCGGCGGCGGATATCGTGGCGGCTTCGGCGGATACCGCGGCGCCGGCTTCGGCGGCTATCGCGGCGGCTACGGCGGGTATCGCGGCTACGGGTATCGCGGCGGCTACGGGCGCGGCCTCGGCTACGGCCTCGCCGGGGTCGGCCTGGGTCTCGGGCTCGGCTACGGCCTGTCCAACGTCGGCTATGGCGGCGGGTATTACGGGGGCTATTACGGCGGCTGCGGCCCTTACGCGACCTACGACGAGGTCTACGGGACCTGCGTCTCCTACGGCTACGGCTACTGACGCGCCACCGGCCGCGGGCGGTCTCGCGCGCCCGCAAAGGTGGAGCGGAGCTTCGCACGCGTGAGCGCATTGGGTTTCCGCACCGCGGCGGCGGATGCCCTGTCTCGGTCCAACGCGGTCGATGCGGAGGACGAAATCGCGTGAGGGGCGAGCCGGGCGGTCCTCCGCCCGGCTCGCCCCTCCGGTTCCAGGGAGTGACGTGATGGCCGATTCACCCAAGCCCGGCGACAAGGCCGATCCCGGGACGCCCGGCACCGGCGAGAACCTCTGCCCGCGCTGCGCCGGCTCGGGCCGCCTCGCGGGTGAGCCCTGCCCGGACTGCGCCGGCACCGGCACGGTGACCGAGCCGATCGGCGGCGCCTGACGCGCCGCGCGTCCCGGGAAGCACCGTCAGGGCGCCAGGATGATCTCCGCGAGCGCGAGGGCCTTGGCCAGGGCGGCCTCGGTCTTCGGCGTCGGCGGGGCCGGCTCCTGGGCCTCGCGCCGCAGCGCCTGCAGCACCGCCTCCCGCGCGTCGGGGTCGCGCTCCGCCCGCTCGCGCAGCAGGGCGGTCACGATCAGCTCGAGGGCGCCCAGGCGCGCCTCGACGTCGTCCTCGAAGGTCAGCGGCGCGCTCATCGGCGGCCTTCCGGGTCGCTCACGGCTGTCCCCTCCCGCATCTCGTCGATCCGCGCCGCGAGCAGCCGGATCTTGCACGACGAGGCGAGCTGCCCCGCCGCCGAGCCGCCATGGTAGTCGAAGTCGTAGAGGCTGTCGCAGTGGCGCCGGAAATACTCCTCCCAGGCGGCCTGTGCCGCCAGGAAGGCCTTGCGCCAGTTCTCCGAATCCTCGCGGCCGGCGAGGCTGCCGGGACTCGGCGGCCGGGTGGCGACCGCCGCGATGCCGGCGAGCTTGCGCTCCACCGCCGCGTCGAGCCGGGCCCGCAACGCCTTGGCGGCATCGTCGAGGCAGGCCCCCTTGCGGTATTCCGGCAGCGCCTTGCCGGCGCAGGAGCGGAGGATGGCCGTCGTGGAGACCGGCTTGCCCTCCGGCGCCGCGACGGCGACGGAGGTCGCGACGGCGAGCATCGGGCCGACCGTGCCGAAGGCCCGCCTCATCCGAGCCACTTCCCCATGAGATCGCCCCCGGCCAGCGCGACGCCGACCGCCGCGATCACCGCGCCGGTGACGAGCAGCAGCACCTGCTCGCGCGACGGGAGGCGCCGTCCGCGCGTCCGCCGCCAGGGATTGGCCAGCGCCATCCTACTCGGCTGCGGCTTTGCGCGCGCGCCGACGCGGCGCGGGCTTCTCCTCCGCGACGTCCGGCGCGGGCACCGGCTCGGCCGCCTCGGCCTCGATCGCCGCGACCTGGGCCGCCGCCGCGGCGTCGCGGCGGCGCTGCCCGAGACCCAGGCTCTTGGCCAGCGCCGAGCGCTGGGCGGCGTAGCTCGCCGCGACCATCGGGTAGTCGTGCGGCAGGCCGAACTTCTGCCGGTAATCGGCCGGTGTCAGGCCCTGCGAGGTGAGGTGGCGCTTGAGCGAGCGGTAGGGCTTGCCGTCCACGAAGCTGATCAGGTGGTCGGGCGTGACCGACTTGCGGATCTGTGCCGCCGTCGCCCGGGTCTCCTCGACGGCCGGTGCCGCCGGCTGGCCGAGCGCCGCCAGCGAGGCGTGGACCGACGCGATCAGGGCCGGCAGCTCCGCCACCTGAACATTGTTGTTCGCGACATAGGACGAGACGATGTCGGCCGCGAGGCCGACGAACTCAGACTGCTGCTCCAGGTTGACGTCCGACACGAGGTTCCATCCCGATCTGAGCAACCCGGCACGCTCCGAGTCGTCCAGGCATATCGGGCGAACTGCGTCGCCATCAAGTGGAACCATCGTCGATCCAAGGAAAACTTGTGTATCGTGGGCGCGCTCGGTCGCGTCCCGATCGGTCTTCTCCCGGGCGACGGCGGTCGCGCCGTTGGTCACGCGCCGCGCACTCTGCATGTTGCATCGCAGCATCGCCTGCCTCAGCCTTCATACCCGAACAGCGAGACCGGCGTGGTCGCTCCCCGTCCCGCCGAAACCTTGCGGGGCGTCGGCGCGAGCGCGGAACGATTCCGCCGCGGCCGAGGCCGGGCGCACCGCTCACCCGATGACCACGACGGCCGCGCAAGAAGGCCTTGACCGGCCCGGCGAACCAGCCTATCAGCACCGCACCCGAGGCGGTGACGTGCCGGCCCGGACAGACGGATCCTTCCTCTGCTCCCTCGCACGCAGCGCCCCGTTGGGGGATAGTTTAACGGTAGAACAGCGGACTCTGACTCCGTTAGTCGTGGTTCGAATCCACGTCCCCCAGCCACTCGGTTCTCCAGGCATCGGCAGCTGAGACATCGCGTTTGTCGATGGATGCAGCATCGTTCTAGACGCTTGCTCTAGATCCGTGGCTCTGGGCGCTGCCCGGCGATCGACGCCCTGCGCGTCCTCCCGGCATTCTTCCACGACCGAGACCGCCGATTGCGCGTCAGTTCGAGCGCTGCCTGTCCGTGCGTCCGGCGGAAGTCGGCGCCGCGCCGGTCGCTCCCTGGCCGAGGCGGTCGCGCGCCGTCTCGCCGGGGTTCGCGCAGCAGGCCCGTCGCCATCGGGTGCCGGGGCATCGGGTGCCGGGATTCGTGCGGCCCGAGCCCGGGCTTGGCCCGTGTCCTGCTCACCGGGGCGTGCCCGACCCATCGCCGGTGTGGGCCGGACCTGCCCCCGGTTCACGGCGAGCCGTCCGAACTGCCGAACGGATGCGCGGCGCGCTCCAGCCCGCGCCGAGCTGGCGTTCCGGTCCGCTCCTTTGGGAAACAGGCGCCGGTGGGCGAGCGGGGAGGCGCGTCGTGCCGGACGGCCGCCGACCGGGGCGCGTCGGCCGAGGCGATCCTTCAATGACAATCCTTCAATCTGACGATGCAATTCGGGCGACGACGGTAGAAGAAGGACAGTGCCGCACGTGATCGGGGCGAGACGAGACAGGCTCTCGACCGGGATCGGCGAAAATACTTGTCTCAGGAGGAAACCATGCGCCTGCTGATCATCCCGCTGGCGATGCTGGCCTGCCTCGGCCCGGCGGTCGCGCGCTGCCCGCTCTACCTGCCGATGCGGATCGGGCCGGTGACCGGAAATCCGGAGAAGGATACGGTCGGCCTGTTCTGCGCGCAGCCCGAGCCCGCCCCGCCGGTCGCGTCCGCGGCGAGCGGCCGTGTCTCGACGCGGGTGGGAGCCCCGACGGGCGACGCCGAGAAGGACACGGTCGGGTTCGCCCCGCCCTCGGGTATGGAGCGGGCCGCCCGGTGACTGCCGCGGGCTGAGCGCCTCAGCCTTCCGCCGCCCGCAGCGAGCGGGCGCAGGCGGAGAGGATCGCCCGGGCCTGTTCCGGGTAATCGTCCTGCAGCACGGCCTCGAGGGTGCCGACGGTCTCGGCCAGCAACGCCTCGCCGTCGGCGACGCCCTGCTTGTGCAGCGCGACCGCGAGCGCGGTCGCCAGGGTGGCGAAGGCCACGCCGACATCCTGTTCCGTCATGAGGGACATCCCCGTCGTCGCGGAGCTGGTCGCCTTGAATTTGGTCGCCTTGGAGCCGGACGCCTCGGAGCTGAGATCTTGGGCGGTCATGTCGGCGGCAGATCCGGGGTGGTGATGGTGGGCGCGACAGGGATCGAACCTGTGACCCCTACGATGTCAACGTAGTGCTCTCCCGCTGAGCTACGCGCCCATCGGCCCCGCGGCGCGTCACGATCGCGACGCCTGCCCGAGACCTTGGTCGGCAACCCTCGTGACCGAGGGGCCATCTCCTGATTTCATCCGCTCCGGACCGTTCAGGTCCGGTACCGCTCCGAGGGACAAATCCCCGACATCCGGAGCGGTGATGGTGGGCGCGACAGGGATCGAACCTGTGACCCCTACGATGTCAACGTAGTGCTCTCCCGCTGAGCTACGCGCCCTCGGTGCCGTGTGTCGCGGCCCCGGTGTGAGAGGGCGTATAGAGGCTGTTGCGGCGGGTGACAAGCGGGATCCTGCGCCGGCATGGCTTTCGGGCGCGGCGGGGGCTGCCGCGGGAGGTCGCCCCCTTGCCAGCCGCGCGGCCCCCCTGCTACACGGACCACCGCAACGATCGATCTAACCAATTGATTTCATTGACGATGATGGCGCGGTGCCGAGGCGGCTCCGGGAGGCGCGAGGACAGGTGACAGGCCAGACCGTTTCCCCCGCCGCGCCCACTCATGCGCCCCTGCGCGCGCCCTTGCGCGCCTCGCTCCGCCTCGGGCGCGGGCGCCTCGTCGCGCGGGATTTCGCCCGGGTCCGGCTCGAATTCGGGGTCGAGGCCCTGAGCCTCGACGTGGCGGATCTCGGCCTCGGCGCGCGCTGGGTCTCCATCGCCTTCAAGGACGAGAACCACGGCGCCTTCAGCCGGGTCGAGCTGAGCGCGGTCGCCGAGGGGACGGACGGGCCGCAGGGCACCAGCCTGTCGGAGCGCGCCTTCGGCCACGGCCGCTTCACCTGGCTCGGGCGGCTGCCCGCCGGCACCACCTCCCTGCGGCTGGCCCCGATGCTCGGGGAGCCGGCGCTCAGCATCGCCGAGTTCACCGTCACCGTGCGAAGCCGCCTCGCCCTCGTCGGCCGGGCGGCCCTGCGCCGGCCGGTCCTCACCGCGAAGGCGCTGTTCTGGCGCGCGGTCGGCAAGCGGGTGCGCTCGCAGCACCGCCTCGCCCGCGCCCTCGTGCCCCCGGGGCTGACCGGGTACGACACCTGGGTCCGCCACTTCGACAGCTTGAGCGAGGCCGACCGGGCCCGCATCGCCGCCGAGGTGGCGCAATGGCGAGATCCTCCGCTGATCTCGGTGGTGATGCCGGTCTACGATCCCGGGCCGAAGGTGCTCGAGGAGGCCCTGCGCTCGGTGCGCGACCAGCTCTACCCGCACTGGGAGCTGTGCATCGCCGACGACGCCTCGACCGATCCGGCGGTGCCGCGCCTGCTCGCCCGGGCCGCTTCGGAGGATCCCCGCATCCGCGTCGAGCGCCGGCCCGAGAACGGCCACATCGCGGCGGCCACCAACACCGCGCTCGGGCTGGCGCGCGGCGCCTACGTCGCGTTCATGGACCACGACGACGTGCTGCCCGCCCACGCCCTCTACGAGGTGGGGAAGGCGATCCGGCGCGAGCCCGACCTCGACCTGATCTACAGCGACGAGGACAAGATCGACGCGACCGGGCGGCGGTTCGAGCCCCACTTCAAGGGCGACTGGAACCCGGAGCTCCTCTACGGCCAGAACTACCTCAACCACCTGACGGTGGTGCGCCGCAGCCTGGTCGAGGCGGTGGGGGGCTTGCGCCCGGGCTTCGAGGGCAGCCAGGATCACGACCTGCTGCTGCGCCTGAGCGACCGGCTCGATCCCGCCCGCGTGCGACACCTGCCGGTGATCCTCTATCACTGGCGCACCGCGATCGGCTCCGGCACCTTCTCGGACGCGTTCCTGGCCCGGGCCGAGGCGGCACGCCTCAGGGCGCTCGAGGAGCTGGTCGCGCGGCGCGGCTGGCCGCACCGGGTCGAGCGCGGGCCCCTCGGCTTCAACCGGCTGGTGCGCGCCCTGCCCGATCCGGCGCCGCGGGTCTCGGTGATCATCCCGACGAAGGACCGGGCCGAGTTGCTGCGCGTCGTCCTCGACGGGCTGCTCACGGGCACCGACTATCCCGACATCGAGGTCGTGGTGGTCGACAACGGCAGCACCGAGCCCCCGGCCCTGGCGCTCCTGGAGGAGGCCGCCGCCGATCCGCGGGTGCGGGTGCTCTCCCGCCCCGGCCCGTTCAACTTCTCGGGCCTGTCGAACGACGGGGCCGCGGCCGCGAGCGGCCCCCTGCTCCTGTTCCTCAACAACGACATCGAGATCGCCGAGCCGGGCTGGATGACCGAGATGGCCTCGATCGCGGTCGAGCCGGCGGTCGGCGCGGTTGGCGCCAAGCTGTCCTACCCGGACGGCACGCTGCAGCACGGCGGCGTGGTGCTGGGGGTGGGCGGCGTCGCCGGCCACAGCCACCCCGATATCGGTCCCGACGATCCGGGCTATTTCGGCCGCATGGTGATCGCGCAGGAGGTCTCGGCGGTGACCGGCGCCTGCCTGATGATGCGGCGGGAGGTGTTCGAGGCGGTGGGCCGCTTCGATGCCGAGTGCCTGGCGGTGGCCTTCAACGACATCGATCTCTGCCTGCGGGTGCGCAAGGCCGGCTACAGCGTGATCTGGACCCCGCACGCCGCCCTGACGCACCACGAATCGAAGAGCCGCGGCAAGGAGGACACGCCCGAGAAGCGCGCCCGCTTCGAGGCCGAGGTCGCCACCATGACCGAGCGCTGGGGACCGGAGCTGCGCAACGACCCCTACTACAACCCGAACCTCGCCCGGGCGAAGGCGCTGTTCCGCCTCTGGTGACCGCGCCACCGTTGCTCGCTGTGCACTGCAACGCTACAGCGTTGCCCGCGGGCGCCGGGCCGCGCCGCTGCCGAGAGGACGTGAGATGCGCGTTGCGATGGTGGGGGCTGGCTATGTCGGCCTGGTCTCCGGAGCCTGCTTCGCCGATTTCGGCCACACGGTCGTGTGCGTCGACACCGCGCCGGAGAAGATCGCTGCCCTGAAGGACGGGCGCATCCCGATCTACGAGCCCGGCCTCGACACGCTCGTCGCCGAGAACGTGCGCCAGGACCGCCTGTCCTTCACCACCGACCTCGCCCAAGCCGTCGCCGGCGCCGACGCGGTGTTCATCGCGGTCGGCACGCCGTCCCGCCGCGGCGACGGATTCGCCGACCTGACCTACGTCTACCAGGCCGCCCGCGACATCGCCGCCGCCGTCACCGGGCCGACCGTCGTCGTCACCAAGTCCACGGTGCCGGTGGGCACCGGCGACGAGGTCGAGCGCATCGTGCGCGAGGCCCGGCCCGGGATCGCCATCGCGGTCGCCTCCAACCCCGAGTTCCTGCGCGAGGGCGCGGCGATCTCCGATTTCAAGCGCCCCGACCGCATCGTCATCGGGGCCGACGAGCCCCGGGCCGCCGCGGTGGTGAGCGAACTCTACCGCCCGCTCTACCTCAACCACGCGCCGATCCTGGTGACGAGCCGCCGCACCGCCGAGCTGACCAAGTACGCGGCCAACGCGTTCCTGGCGACCAAGATCACCTTCATCAACGAGATCGCGGACCTGTGCGAGCAGGTCGGCGCCGACGTGCAGGAGGTCGCCCGCGGCATCGGCCTCGACAACCGCATCGGGCGCAAGTTCCTGCATGCCGGGCCGGGCTACGGCGGCTCGTGCTTCCCGAAGGACACCCTGGCGCTGGTCAAGACCGCGCAGGATGCGGGCTCGCCGGTGCGCCTCGTCGAGACGGTGGTGGCGGTCAACGATCAACGCAAGCGCGCGATGGCCCGCAAGGTGGTGGCAGCCTGCGGCGGGAGCGTGCGGGGCAAGCGGGTCGCGGTGCTCGGGCTGACGTTCAAGCCGAACACCGACGACATGCGCGAGGCGCCCTCGCTCGCGATCATCGCCGGGCTGCAGGATGCGGGTGCCGCGGTGACGGCCTACGACCCGGAGGGGGTCGAGCAGGCCCGCACCCACCTGAGCGGGGTGGACTACGCCGCCGATCCGTACGCCTGCGCCGAAGGAGCGCACGCCCTCGTGATCGTGACCGAGTGGGACGCGTTCCGGGCGCTGGACCTCCGGCGCCTGCGTGGCGCGATGGCGGAGCCGGTCCTCGTCGACCTGCGCAACGTCTACCGGCCCGAGGACGTCCGCAAGCACGGCTTCGTCTACGCCAGCGTCGGGCGCCCCTGACCGGCGAGGAGGGGCCGGGTCGAGGCGCCGCCCGCGTCCCGGCCGGGCCGGTCCCGCAGAGTACGGCGCCGCCGTTTCGAATTTTTATAGAGCGAATTCCGCCAGCCGCCGGGAGCGAGCCGATGCAGACCTTCTTCGTCGAGATCAAGTGCCGCCTGGGCAAGACCTACACCGTGGCGAGCGCGCTCGCCGATCGCGAGATCGCCTCCGAGATCTATTCCACGGCCGGTCACTACGACGTGCTCGCCAAGTTCCACGTCGATGACGGCGTCGATATCGGGCATTTCGTGGCCGAGCACGTGCAGACCATCGCGGATATCCAGGATACCCGCACCATCATCACCTTCAAGGCATTCTGACCGCGTCCCCGGTGCCGGGTCGCGACCGGCCGGGTCTGCCGCATTGCGACCCGATTCGTCGGGTCTAACGTCTCGGACGCGTTCCGGCCCGGCCGGCCCGCGACCAAGCTCAACCGGATCGTATGCACTGCCGCGCATGTCTATCGGATGACAATGGTTTGCCGTTACGTCGGCTTTAAGCCGGGCCGCGCGGCAGAACTTCGACTGATGAAGGCATGTCACAGGTGGACCATGTCTTGCTTGTCCGGGGTGGGGGGTGCCCGTCCGGGGTTGGCGCGATGCGGCCCTCATACTATGGGTTGGGTTGAATTGCCCGGGTGCGGCGCCGTCGCGTCCGGTCCTCCGTAAATGAGCGTGTAGCGAATCGAACGTGATACAGCGTCCTGACATCGCGATCATCGGTCGGGCCTGCCGGCTCCCGGGCGCCTCCGGCGTCGACAGCCTGTGGCAGATGCTCGTCGAGGGACGGTGCGCCGTCTCGCGCATCCCGGAGGACCGCTGGTCCCTCGAGCGCATGGGCCATCCCCGGGCGCAGGAGCGGGGCAAGAGCTACACCTGGGCGGCGGGCGTCATCGACGATCCGTGGTCGTTCGACCCGTCGGTGTTCGGCATCTCGCCCCGCGAGGCCGAGCAGATGGACCCGCAGCAGCGCCTGCTGCTGGAGCTGACCTGGGAGGCGCTGGAGAGCGCCGGCCTGCGGCCGTCGGCGGTCGCCGGCAGCCCGGTCGGCGTGTTCGTGGGCGCCTCCTCGCTCGATTACGGCAACCTGCGGGTGCTCGACAGCGCCTCCGGCGACGCCTACGCGGCGACCGGCAACACGCTGTCGATCCTGTCGAACCGCATCTCCTACATCTTCGACCTGAAGGGGCCGAGCTTCACCCTCGACACCGCCTGCTCGTCGTCCCTCGTCGCCCTCGACGCCGCGGTCGCGGCGATCGCCTCGGGGCGGATCGACACGGCGGTCGTGGCGGGCGTCAACCTGCTGGTGAGCCCGTTCAACTTCGTGTCGTTCTCCAACGCCTCGATGCTCTCGCGCACCGGCCTGTGCCAGGCCTTCTCGGCCAGCGCCGACGGCTACGTGCGCGCCGAGGGCGGCGTCGTCCTGGTGCTGCAATCGGCGGCGGCGGCCGCCCGCAACGGCGCGACGGTGCGCGGCGTGATCGCCACCTCGAAGGTGAATTCCGACGGGCGCACCACCGGCATCTCCCTGCCCTCGGGCTACGCGCAGGGCGAGCTCCTCGACGAGATCTACCGCGAGGCCGGCGTCGCCCTCGACGCGATCGCCTTCGTCGAGGCGCACGGGACGGGTACGCCGGTCGGCGACCCGATCGAGGCCGGCGCCATCGGCGGCAAGCTCGGTCGCGGTCGCTCGGCCCCGCTGCCGATCGGCTCGATCAAGACCAATATCGGCCATACCGAGCCGGTCTCCGGTCTCGCCGGCCTGCTCAAGGCCAGCCTGGCGCTCGAGCACGACCTGCTGCCGCCCTCGCTGCACAGCGCCGAGCTCAACCCGGCGATCCCGTTCGACGAGCTGAATCTTGCGGTCAACCGCGAGCTGCAGCCTTTGCCCCGCACGGGCCGGGAGCGCTTCGCCGGCGTCAACTCGTTCGGCTTCGGCGGCACCAACGCCCACGTCATCCTGACCGACCCGGCGCCCGTCGCGGCGGCTGCGCCGTCGGCGGAGCCGGCGCCGGAAGTTCTGCTGGTCTCGGCCCAGACCAAGGCGGCGCTCGCCGATCTCGCCCAGGATTACGCGACCCGCCTCGACGGGGCGAATGCTGCCGAGGTCGCCCGCGTCGCCGCCGCGGCGGCGCATCGCCGCGAGCGCCTGCCGGTCCGGGCCGCGATCCCGCTGCAGGACCTGGATTCCGACGGCGTGACCGAAGCCCTGCGCGCGGTCGCCGAGGGCGAGGAGACGCAAGCCGCCGTCGTCGCCACCGCGGTCGAGCGCGCCGGCGGCGTCGCCTTCGTGTATTCGGGCAACGGCAGCCAGTGGGCCGGGATGGGCCGGGACGCCTACGCCCTCAACCCGGTCTTCCGCGCCCGCTTCGACGAGGCCGACGCGCTGTTCCGGCCCCTCGCCGGCTGGTCGCTGAAGGAGGTCCTGCACGCCGACGACCTCGAGGAGCGGCTCGCCCTCACCAGCGTGTCGCAGCCGCTGATCTTCGCCATCGAGACCGCCTCGACGGCGGCCCTGCGGGCGGTCGGCCTCGTGCCGACCGCGATCGTCGGCCACTCGGTCGGCGAGATCGGCGCGGCGGAAGCCGCCGGCATCCTGACGCTCGAACAGGCCGTCAAGGTCATCTACTACCGCTCGAAGCACCAGGAGGCGACCCGCGGCCTCGGCACCATGGCGGTGCTGCTCGCCCCCGTCGAGGAGGTGCAGGCCTTCCTCGCCGACTTCCCCGAGCTCGACATCGCCGCCTATAACAGCCCCAAGGCCGTGACGGTGGCGGGACCCGTGGCGGTGATCGACGCGGCCATGAAGGCGCTGGCGCGCAAGCGCCGCCGCGGCCGCAAGCTCGACCTCGACTACGCCTTCCACGGCCGGCTGATGAACCCGATCGAGGCGCCGCTGCGGCGCGACCTCGCCGGGATCGCTCCTTCCCCCGGCACCGTGGCCCTCGCCTCGACGGTGACCGGCGACGTGCTCGACGGCCGCGCCTTCGACGCCGGCTACTGGTGGCGCAACATCCGCGAGCCGGTGCGATTCAGCGCGGCGATCCAGGCGGCGGCGCAAGCCGGGGCCCGGGTCTTCGTCGAGGTCGGCCCGCGCCCGACCCTGCTGCCCCATGTCGGCGATTGCCTCGAGCCCCTCGGCCTCGACGGCGCCACCGTCGGCGTGCTGCCCAAGAAGGCGCTCTCGGCCGATCCGTTCCGCCGCGCGCTCGCGGCAGCGCTCGCCGCCGGCGCCGTGGTCGACAAGGACATCGCCTTCGGCGCCGACCCGGCCGGCGGCGTGGCCCTGCCGCACTACCCTTGGCAGCGCAAGGTCTTCCGCCTGCCGGAGACCACCGAGGCGATGAACCCGGCGAGCGCCCGGCCCTACCACCCGCTGATCGGCACCCGCCAGGGTCCGGACGGGCTGGAATGGCTGGCCCATCTCGACGTCGCGACGGTGCCCGAGCTCGACGACCACCGCATCGACGGCCAGGCGATCCTGCCCGGCGCGGGCTTTGCTGAGATGGCGCTGGCGGTCGGCCGCGAGATCGTGCGCTCCGAATCCGTGACGCTGGCCGATCTCGAGATCCAGCAGCCGATGGTCTTCGCCGAGGACGCGGTGCGCGAGGTGCTGTCCCGGTTCTCGCCGGGCGCCAACCTGGTGCAGATCCTGTCCCGGCCGCGCCTGAGCCAGGCGCCCTGGCAGCTCCACGCCGTCGCCAAGCTGGTCGAGGGCGAGACCCTGCCGCCGCCGCGCCTGACCGGCCGCGACGTCGCCGCCCTGCCTGCCGAGACGACGATCGAGGGCGAGGCGCTCTATGCCCGCGCCAAGGCTTCCGGCCTCGGCTTCGGCCCGAGCTTCCGCCAGGTCGCCCGCTCGGCCCGTCTCGACGACGTCACCATCGTCTCCGACCTTCTACCGGCCGAGGGCGGCACCCGCTACGGCGTGGCGCCGGCGCGCCTCGATTCCTGCTTCCACGGGCTGATCCTGCTCTTCGCCGATCTCCTCGGCGAGGCGGCGAGCCGGGCCTACGTGCCGATCCGCTTCGGCGAGATCCGGCTCCTGCGCCCCGGCGCGGCGATCGCCCGGGCGGTGATCCGCACCCGGCGCTGCAACGAGCGCAGCATCCTGGCCGACTTCACCCTGGTGGACGAGGCCGGCGAGGTGATCGCGGCCTTGCGCGAGGGCCGGTTCCAGGCCCTGCGGATGAAGGCGGGCAACGACCTCGACGCGTTCGCGATCCGCCAGTTCACCGAACTCGCCACCGAGCCGACGGCGATCGCCCTCGAGCCGCAGCCCGCGGTCGCGGCCCTGGTCCGCCGGCAGGCAGGCAGCGTGACGGCCGAGGGCGAGGCGGCACTCGGCGCCGGCCACATGCTGCTCGAAGGCTGGGCGACCTCGCTCGCCGACCGGCTCGCCCGGGGTCTCGCGGTCGGCGGCGTCGTCGACGTCGCGGCCTCGCGCCGGCTGCCGGCGGGCTTGCGGCCCTGGCTCGTCAACCAGCTCCTGGCGCTCGAGGTCAGCGGCCTCGCGGAAGGCATGGGCGGCGATCGCTGGCGCCTGCGCGCCGACGTGACGCTCCCTGAGCCCGACGAGATCATGCGCTGGATCGCGGCGGACCATCCCGAGCTGTCGGCGGAGCTCCTGCTCTGCGCCGATCTCGGCGCCGTCGTGTCGCGCGTCCTCGCGGGCATCCTCGCCGACGCTCCGTCCCTGCCGCAGGCGGCGCTCGACGCCTTCTGCCTGCGCGGCGCCACCGTGCGGGCCTCGGCGGACGCAGTGATGCGGCTCCTCACCGAGAGCGCCGCGTCGCTCCCCCGCGACCGGGCGTTGCGCCTGCTCCAGGTCGGGTTCGGGCCGCTCTCGGCCCAGGTCGCGACCTTCGCGGGGATGCACGAGGCGCGCCTGACGGTGTTCGAGGCCGACCGGCGCCTCGCCGAGCGCGCCCGCCTCGCCCTGCCGGCCGGCGTCACGATCGTCGAGGATCCGGCGGCGCTCGGCCACGCCGCCTTCGACGCGGTCCTGGCGAGCGACGTGCTCCACCGCGCCTCCCGCGACCTCCTCAGCCCCCTGGCCTCGAGCCTCGCGGCCGGCGGCCTGTTCGCGGCGGTCGAGCCCGGTGCCTCGCTGTTCCGCGACCTGGTGTTCGGCCTGAATGCCGGCTGGTTCGAGAACGTCGGGGAGGTGCCGGTCGGGCGCCTCGACGACGTCGCCGCCTGGCAGCGCGCATTGAGTGCCGTCGGCCTCGTCAAGGTCGCGGCGGACCGGGCCGTCACCCGCAACGGCAACGACCTGCTGCTGCTGGCGGAAGCCCCGCCGCGGCCGAAGGCGGCCGCCGGCCAGACCTTCGCCTTCGTGATCGGCTCCGAGGACGAGTTCGCGGCCGAGACCGCCTCGTCGCTGGCGACCCTCCTGGTGGCGAGCGGGGTCCACGTCTCGATCATCCTCGACTCCGAGGCCTCCCTGCGCGAGCTGGAGCGCGAGACGCCCGACACGGTCGTCTACCTCGCCGGCGCCTTCAACCGCGGCGGCGAGCCGGCCGAGCGGCTGCGCGAGCGCTGCCTCGGGCTCAAGCGCTGCGTCGAGCATCTCGGCACCCGCCCGACCCGTCTCTGGGTCGTCTGCCCCGGCGCCACCCGCGACCGCGGCGGGCTCGCCTGCGGCGTCGAGGCCGGTGTCTGGGCCTTCACCCGCACGCTTGCCAACGAGGTGGCCTCGCTCGACGTGCGCCGCATCGACCTCTCGACGGCGATCGCCTCGAAGCGCGCCGCCGAGCGCCTGCGCGACCTGATCCTCTCCGGCACGCCGGAGACCGAGATCGTGGTCGACGACGACGCGACCCGGGTGGTGCGCTTCTCGCAAGGCGCGCGGTCCGCCCGGCGCTCCGGCCCGGCGGCGCCGGCCGCGCGGCTCGAGCGCAGCACGACCGGCGGCCTCAACGAGATGCATTGGGGCCCGGCCGAGCGCGTCGCGCCCGGCCCCGGCCAGATCGAGATCGCGGTCGAGGCCACCGGCCTCAACTTCCGCGACGTGCTCTGGGCCCTGTCGATGCTGCCCGAGGAAATCCTCGAGGACGGCTTTGCCGGCCCGCGGCTCGGCCTCGAATGCGCCGGCCGCGTCGCCGCGGCGGGTGCGGGCGTGACAGCCTTCAAGCCCGGCGACCGGGTGGTGGCCTTCGCCCAGTCGGGCTTCTCGACCCACATCGTGGTGCCCGAGATGGTTGTTGCGGCCGCGCCTCAGGGGCTGTCGTCGGAGGCCGCCGCCACCACGCCGGTGGCGTTCCTCACCGCCTATTACGGCCTCGTGACGCTCGCCCGCCTCAAGGCCGGCGAGTGGGTGCTGGTCCATGGCGGCGCCGGCGGCGTCGGCCTCGCGGCGCTCCAGATCGCCCGGATGCGCGGCGCCCGGGTCATCGCCACCGCGGGCTCGAACGAGAAGCGGGCGCTGGTCAAGGCGCTGGGCGCCGAGCACGTGCTCGATTCCCGCTCTCTCGCCTTCGTCGACGACATCCGCCGCATCACCGGCGACGGCGTCGACGTGGTGCTCAACAGCCTGTTCGGCGAAGCGATGGAGCGCAGCCTCAACGCGCTGAAGCCCTTCGGGCGCTTCGTGGAACTCGGCAAGCGCGACTACGTCGCCAACACCCATATCGGCCTGCGGCCGTTCCGCCGGAACCTGTCCTACTTCGGCGTCGACCTCGATCAGCTGCTCCAGTTCCAGCCCGACGAGGGCAAGCGGCTGTTCCGCGAGGTGATGGCTCTGTTCACCGATGGCAGCCTGAAGGCGCTGCCCTACCAGCCCTTCGCGGCGGAAGAGGTGTCGGACGCGTTCCGGCTGATGCAGCAATCCGGCCACGTCGGTAAGATCGTGATCGCCCCGCCGAAGGCCGGCACCATCCCGGCCGAGACGACGAAGCCCTTCGTGGTGGCGCCCGATCGCGTCCACCTCGTCACCGGGGGCCTGGGCGGCTTCGGCATCGAGGCGGCGCGCTGGCTCGCCGACCGGGGGGCACGCCACATCGCGCTCGTCGGCCGCAAGGCGCCGACCGGCGAACCGGCGCTCTCGACCATCGCCGACCTCAAGGCCCGCGGCGTCGCCGTGCAGGTGGAATCCTGCGACATCACCGACCGCGCCTCGGTCCAGCGCCTGCTGGAGCGGGTCGAGGCCAAGGGGTGCAAGCTCGCCGGTATCATCCACGGCGCGATGGTGCTGCAGGACGGCCTGATCGCGAACCTCGATCCCACCGCCCTCGAGGCGGTGATCGCCCCGAAGGTGATCGGTGCCGGCCATCTCGACGCGCTGACCCGCGACCGGGCGCTCGACTACTTCGTGCTGTTCTCCTCGGCCACGACCTTCATCGGCAATCCGGGCCAGGGCTCCTACGTCGCCGCCAACGGCTTCATGGAGGGCCTCGCCCGCCAGCGCCGCCGCCTCGGCCTGCCGGCCCTGGCGGTGGCCTGGGGCGCCATCGGCGATGTCGGCGTGCTCGCCCGCAACAAGGCGGTGATGGAGACGCTCGCCGGCCGCGTCGGCGTGACCCCGGTCGATGCCCGCAAGTCCCTCGACCTGATGGCCGAGGCGCTGGGGGTGCAGGGCGCGTCTCCCGACGACGCGGTGATCGCCATCGCGGCGATGCACTGGGGCAAGGCGCGCGAGCGCCTCGCGACCCTGCGCTCGCCGAGCTACGCCAGCCTCGGCTCCGAGCAGCAGGCGGAAGCCGGCGGGCAGGTCGCGATCAGCATCCCGGGCCTCTTGCGGGCCCACGACCTCGACGACGTCCGCAAGACCGTCGCGGACGCCATCGTGGAGGACATCGCCCGCATCCTGCGCCTGCCGAAGGACGATATCAGCCGGGTGCGCCAGCTCTCGGAGATCGGCCTCGACTCGCTGATGGGCGTCGAGCTCGGCGCGAGCCTGCAGGAGCGCTTCGGCCTCGACGCGCCGCCCTCCGGCGTGTCGAGCGGCCAGACCGTGACCGAACTCGCCGACACCCTGATCCAGTCGGTGGCGGCCCCGGTCGACGAGAGCGCGGCGGCGGTGCTCAGCCTGTCGCAGCGCCACGGCGGGGTCGAGTCGGTCGATGCGGCCTCGCTCCAGTCCCTCCAGGTGCTGGTCGAGCAGAACAGCCAGGACATCAAGGTCATCACCCAATGAGCAGCGGATCCTCCAACGGCGCGGGCGGGCGCGAGGCCCTGGCGGGCTTCGTCGCCGCCCGCCTCGGCAAGGCTCCCGTCCGTCCCGCGCCAGTTCGGCCGGAGCCCAAGCCGGCGCTGGCCCAGGCCCAGAGCTTCGACAGCCTGCCGGCCTACAAGGAGCTGAAGCTCCAGCGCTCCGCCGCCGACCTGATCGGCCTCGGCAACCCGTTCTTCCGCGTCCACGACGCCAAGGCCGGCGCGACGACGCGGATCGACGGACGCGCCTTCACCAACTTCTCGTCCTACGATTACCTCGGGCTCAACGGCCATCCGGAGGTGAACGCGGCGGCGCAGGAAGCGCTCGCGACCTACGGCACCTCGTCCTCGGCGAGCCGGATCGTCGCCGGCGAGCGCCCGGGCCACCTGACGCTCGAGAAGGCGCTGGCCGCGCATTACGGCACCGAGGCCTGCGTCGTGATGGTGAGCGGGCATGCCACCAACGTGGCGACCATCGCGGCTCTGCTCGAGCCCGGCGACGTGATCTACCACGACGCCCTGATCCACAATTCCGTGGTCACCGGCGCGCAGCTCTCGGGCGCCCAGCGCCGCAGCTTCGCCCATAACGACCTCCAGGCCCTCGAATCGCTGCTGCACGCGACGCGCCACGAGCACCGCCGCGCGCTGATCGTGATCGAAGGCCTCTACAGCATGGACGGGGACGCCCCCGACCTCGCCGGCGTCGTCGCCCTCAAGGAGCGCTACGGGGCCTGGCTGATGGTCGACGACGCCCACGGCCTCGGCGTCCTCGGACGGGACGGCCATGGGCTGCACGAGCAGTGCGACGTGCCCCCCGGCAGCGTCGACATCTGGATGGGCACGCTGTCGAAGACGCTGTCCTCATGCGGCGGCTACATCGCGGGCGCCGCGGCGCTCGTCGAACTCCTGAAATGCACCGCCGGCGGCTTCGTCTACTCGGTCGGCCTCTCGCCGCCGCTCGCCGCCGCCGCGACTGCGTCGCTGGCGCTCATGCACCGCGAGCCCGAGCGGGTGGCCCGCCTGCGCCGCAACGGCGCCTTGTTCCTCGCCTGCGCCCGCGAGCGCGGCCTCGATACCGGTACCAGCCTCGGCCTCGCCGTGGTGCCGGTGATCCTCGGCGATTCGCTGAAGGCCGTGACCCTGTCCGACCGGCTGTTCAAGCGCGGCATCAACGTGCAGCCGATCATCCATCCGGCGGTACCGGAGCGCTCCTCGCGCCTGCGCTTCTTCATCACCTCCGAGCACACGCCCGAGCAGATCCGCGAGACCGTGACGGTACTCGCCGACGAGCTCGACGAGCTGAACCAGGGCGGCTCGCTGGTCGAGCGGCTGATGTCGCGGCGGGCGTGACGGACTCGTGCGGGGGCCTGACGGGCCCCCGCCTACGGCCTGAGCGACAGGCTCATCGCCTCCCGCAGATCCCCGGCATCGACGAGCCTCCGGCCCCGGCGCTTCAGGTCACTGAGCTGCGCCCGCGTCGGAAACCCGCAATAGGGCAGGACCGGGACGCTGCGCCCCTCCGGCAGCGCGCCCGTCCGCGCGGCCTCGGCCAGCACGCCCTCCAGCAGCGGCCGCCCGGCCTCGTGCAGCAGGATCGCCGCCCGCGAGGCGGTGACATCCTCCGGGAGGGCCACCGGCGCCTGCGCCAGGATGCCGCCGGCATCGATCGCCGGGGCGAGCCGGTGCACCGTGACGCCGAAATCCGGCCTGTCCTCCAGGAGCGCGTGCAGGGTCGGGACCGGGCCGCGATGGCGCGGCAGCAGCGAGGGATGGACGTTGAGCCCGCCCTGGGGGGCTGCCGCCAGGGTCGCGGCGTCGAAGATCTGGTCGAAGTGGAACGACAGGATCAGGTCGGCCCGGTGCTCCCGCAGGTGCCCGGTCGTCTCCGGCCCGTTCACGTCGGCGATCGTGGCGTGCGGCAGGCCGAGGCGCCGGCACAACGTTCTGAGAGGCGTCGCCTCCGGCACGTCGCGGCTGCCGGCGAGCGCCTGCGTCGCCGGCGCCAGCCCGCGGGCGAGGTCGGGCAGGCCGAAATTGACCGCCAGATACGGCAGGAAGCCGGGGCCGGAGCGCATCAGGTGGCGCCGCACCTGGCCGGTCAGCCCGCCGGTGCTCGGCCGCTCGGGGTCGGACAGGCCCACGAAGGCGATCCGCGCGGCGTTGTCGGCGACGAAGCGGCGCACGGCCCGGGCGTTGGGCAGGGCCTCGAGGGTGAACAGGGCGATCCGCACCGGGTTTTTCGAAGCCTCCGCGACGAATGGAAAGGTCAGCGCTGCTGGCGCTCGCTCATCCGGAAGCTGAAGCCGCGCATGCCCAGCCGACGCCAGGATTCCGGGATCAGCGCGGCGCCCCGCGCCGCCGCGGCGAGGAGGCCCGGGAAGGCGATCACCGCCTCGTCGCGCGACAGGCCCTTGGCGATGCGCTTCGCCGCCGCCTCGGCGCTCATCTCGAGCGGGCGCCAGCCCTCGTAATCGGCGCCCATCGCGGTCTTCACGTAGCCGGGGCAGACCACGTTCATCCGCACGCCCTTCGGTGCCAGCTTCTCGCGCAGGGCGAGGCCGTGGGCGAGCAGCGCCGCCTTGGTGCCGCTATAGGCCGGCGCGTCGGGGAGCGGCGCGTAGGCCGCGAGCGACGAGATCAGCGCGACCTGCCCCCGCCCCCGCTCCGCCATCCGGGCGACCGCCGGGAGCGCCACGTTGAGGGCGCCCATCAGGTTCACGTCGAGCACCAGGAAGGCGGTCTCCTCGGTTTCGAGCCCGCCCTCCGGGTGGCCGCCATTGACCCCCGCATTGGCGATGACGAGATCGAGGCCGAGCCGCACGGCGACGTCGTCGATCCAGGCCCGCACGCGATCCCGGTCGCGCACGTCGAGGGCGCGGGCCTCGACCGCGGCGCCCTTGCGCCGGCAGGACTCCGCCACCGCCTCGAGGCGCTCGGCCCCGCGGGCGTTCAGGACCAGCGTCGTGCCGGGCGCGGCGTAATGCTGCGCCAGGGCCGCGCCGATGCCGCTCGACGCGCCGGTGATCAGGATGACGGGCATGGCTCTTCTCCCGGACTGTCGGAACGCGGCGGCACGGCGGCGCCTGTAGCACGGTGGCCTCCGCCGGGTCGCGAAAAAATCCCGTCGCGGCAGGATGGGGTAATCGGAACCGCTTTAAGGAGAAATTCGGAAGGCTCGGTATCCGATGCGCCGGAAGGCGGCCCGGGCGCCGGCGCCTTCACGCGCTGTGCGTGTGCTTGACGGGACCGGGGCGATGTGGAACGGCCCCTGCTCCGGGTCGCAGCGCCTGGGCGGCACGGGTCCGCAGTGAGCGAGAGGCGGATGGATCGCGGCAAGCTGAAGCGGTTGTGGCCCCGGATGCCGTCGGAGTCGGAGGGGCCCGGCCCGCGGCGCTCGCGGCGCCTGGGCAGCGAGCCGACCTCGCGGCGGGTGCGCCTGAGCGACCGCTGGGACGAAGGCTTCCTGCGTCTCGGCGACGCCCGGTCCGAGCGCTCCTTGAGCTACATCATCGACGGCCTGGGCATCCACTACGACGCCACGGCGCCGAGCGAGCTCGAGGTGATGCTCGAGGAGGGCGGCTGGGAATCGGACGAGCTCATGGCCCGCGCCCGATCCGGAATCGCGCGCCTGCGCGAGCGGCGGCTCAGCCTCGACAACGATCCCCGGCGCCGCGACCTGCCGGCGCGCGAGGCCGGCCGCCGGCGCGTCGTCATCGTCGACCAGGCCGTCGGCGACCCGACCGTCGGCTTCGGCCTCGCCGGAGCCAGTGCCTTCGCGGCGATGCTGGCAGCGGCCGCATCCGATGCGCCGGAAGCCGAGCGCCTGGTGGTGATGGACCCCGCCGCCGGAAGCGGCCGGCGCGGCCACATCGACGCGGCGGCGGCGGAAGCGGCCGGCGCCCGCCTGGTGAGCGATCCCGTCGCCGCCTGGTCGGTGGCCGAGACCAGCGACCGGGTCTACGTCGTCTCGGCCCATGCCGGCTTCGAGGCGGCCCTTGCCGGCACGCCGGTGACCTGCTTCGGCATGCCCTTCTACGCCGGCTGGGGATTCACCGACGACCGGCTCCACCTGCCCCGGCGCACCCGCCGGCGGCAGCCGGAGGAGGTCTTCGCCGCCGCCTACCTCGTCTGCTCCCGCTACTTCGACCCCTATACGGGCGCGCCGGCCCGGTTCGAGGACGCCGTGGCGATCCTCGATCTCGTGGCGTCGCGCTGGCGCGAGAGCGCGGTGCCGACCCTCTGCGTCGGCTTCTCGGCCTGGAAGCGGGACTGGATCATCCGCACCCTGTCGGCGCCGGGCCACCGCCCGGTGGTGCGCCGGGGCGATGCGCCTGTCACCGCGGGCGAGCTGTCGCAGGTCCGGCGCGTGGTGACCTGGGCGAGCCGGATGCCGGCAGGAACCGAGGCCGTCTGCCGCGAGGTCGGCGTGCCGCTCCTGCGCATGGAGGACGGCTTCCTGCGCTCGATCGGCCTCGGCGTCGCCCTGCGGCCGGGTGCCTCGCACGTTCTCGACACCGCCGGCGTCTACTACGACGCGACCGGTCCGAGCGACCTCGAGCGGCTGCTCGAGACCGGGGACTTCCCGCCCGATCTCCTCGCCCGGGCGGCGCGTCTACGCGAGGCGGTGGTCGCCGCGCGGGTGAGCAAGTACAATGTCGGCAGCGCCGCGATGCCGGCGATGCCGCGGCCGGGCCCGGTGGTGCTCGTCGCCGGCCAGGTCGAGAACGACGCCTCGATCCGCCTCGGGGCTGCCACCGTCTCGGGCAACGCCGCGCTCCTGCGCCTCGCCCGCGAGCGCAACCCCGGCGCCGTCATCGCCTTCAAGCCCCATCCCGACGTCGAGGCTGGCCTGAGGCCGGGCTGGGTGCCGCCGGACGAGCTCGCCGCCCATGCAGACGTGGTCCTGCGCGATGTCTCGGCGATCGACGCCATCGAGGCGGCCGACCGCATCGAGGTCATGACCTCGCTGATCGGCTTCGAGGCGCTCCTGCGCGGCAAGGCGGTGACCACCCACGGCCTGCCGTTCTACGCCGGCTGGGGCCTGACCGACGATCCCGGCTGCCCGCGCCGCACCCGCCGCCTCACCCTCGACGAGCTGGTGGCCGGCGCCCTGATCCTCTACCCGCGCTACGTCGATCCGCGCACCGGCCTGCCCTGCCCGCCCGAGGTGCTGGTGCAGCGCCTCGCCGCCGGCGATCCCGAGCTGGCGCGCCGCGCCCTCACCCCCGAGGCGGTGGCAAAGCAGGTCTGGTCGGTGATCTGGCGCCGCGTGCTGCGGCGGGGGTGAAGGACCGGGCCTCGGAAACGAAAAAACCGGGCGGGGCCGCCGACGGCCCCGCCCGGTTCTTCTCGTGCCCGGCCCGATCCGGGGATCGGGGCTTCCCGGGTCAGGCGTTCTGCAGCGCCTCGATGCCCGACAGTTCGTCGGCCGCCTCGGGCAGGGTGCGGGCCCGCGAGCGGACCTCGAGCCAGGCTCCCTGCGTGAGGTCGAGGCGGGAGGCCGTCGCCTCCACCGCTGCCGCCATGCCCTCGGCCTTGTAGTAGACGCCACGAATCTGGATGTTGGCGACGATCGCCTTGATGAAGGCGTCCCACAGCTCGCGCCGGGGCGGCTCGGCCTCCGTCCAGAACGTCTCCAGCGCGCCCTGGTAGGTCAGGCCCTGGATGTCGTAGATCGCCGCACCCAGCGTCATGGTCGGCTTGTTGGCGCGCATCGACCACAGGCCGACGGTGCTGTTGACCGTGACGACGCCGCGGCAGCCGTCCAGCATCGCGCCGAGGTCGCCGCCATCGGCGAAGTCGACCCGGTCGGACACGCCCCACTTCTCCGCCGAGCGGCGCACGATGCGGGCCCAGTTGCGGATGCCCGGATCGAGGGGATGGATCTTGACCAGCAGGCGCGATTCGGCCGGTGCGTGCTCGGCGAAGGAGCGGATCACCGCGTGGATCGGCGTCTTCAGGTCGAAGAACGGCGAGTAGGCGCGCAGCTGGAAGTCGTTCTCCATCTGCAGCGGCAGCACGTAGTAGGTCGTGCCGGCCTCCCGCAGGCGGCGCACCAGGGCGTCGACCCGCGGGCCGGTGCGCTTGGCGCGCAGCATGTGCAGGCCGGTGCCGAGATAGATCAGGGCATTGTGGTGCACCTGGTGCGACTTGTAGCCGGGATAGAGCCACCAGAGCCAGTTGCTCATCAGGTGGTAGCCCATGTCCCAGACGGCCTGGAGCCAGAAGCTGTCGCGATAGCGCGGCACCAGGTCGGGCTCCGGCGCCTGCGCGGCCAGCGCCATCACGGCGTCCGGGTCCTTGGGGAAGCAGCTGTCGCCCGACATGCCGTCGCGCTCGAGCGTGATCCAGTCCGGCCGCAGGTAGCCGAAATCCGTCACCGTGACGTTCAGGTCGCGGGCCTTGGCGGCGGCGATCGCGACCTTGTGGTAGTAGCGCTGCTCGCCGAGCAGCATCAGGTCGGTCACGCCCTCGCGGTCGATCAGGTCGGCGATGAAGGCCGGCCAGGTCTCCCGGGTGCCGCGGAAGTTGACCCCGCCGGCCCGGCGCCAGAACATCCAGTCGCCGAAGCAGAGGTTCACCCGCAGGCAGCGGTGGCCCCGCGCCTCCAGGGCGTCGGCGACCCGGGCGAAATACGGCGTGATCGGACCCTGCAGGAACAGGAAGACCTGGCGCTGGCCCTGACGGGCCTCCTTCCGCGAGTCCTGGCGCGAGTCCGGAAGGGACTCCTGGCGGCTCGGTTCGACGGTTCGCGCGGGATCAGCTCTCACGGGCACACCTCGGGTCGGGGCGGGAGCCGGCGCCCTCACGGTCTGCCGGCGGAGCCCTGGGACGGCGAAGGCCCGAGCAGGCTGCTGCCAGCCTGCCCGGACGGACATTCGGGGCGCGCGAGCCGCGCGCGAGCCGCTGACGACGCGGACAGTATCGGCCGGACCCCGGGGGGCAATGGCAAATTCGCAACACTTGCGAGAAATCGCGATGTCGCGAACGCGCCCGATGCCATCCTCGCGCCGATCCCAGCGACCGCCGCCATAAGGCCTGCGATCTGGGCAGGAACGTGGAGATTCCGGGGTCATTCCCCGGGATTCACACCGGGCGGAGCCAGGCGATGCGGTCGCGCCACGCACCGCACCCCTACCGCCACGCTCGCGACGCAATTGCGGCCGACGGCCTCCTGCACCGCGCCCTCCGCCGTGGGCCCGGCGCAACACACGCGCCGCTCGTGCACGCCGAGGCCCCTCGCGGCGTCCCGTTCATTCGATCGTAGCGATCCGGGATGCTAGAGGGAGGGTGGCGAAGCGTGGCCGCGTGCGGACGCGCCGCCGCGCCGTCAGAGCGGTGCTGCGGATGCCGGCCCGGCCGCGGCCGGGATCGATGGAGTGAAGACCGAGAAGGGCCCGTCGCGGACGGTCCCCTCGTGGTTCGGAGGGTGGTGCATGGTGCGCGTCGGTTTGCCAGCGGTCCTGGCGGCGGCTTGCCTCGTCGGGGGTTGCAGCGGCTTCCTGCCTGCGGCCGGCCCGACGGCGAGCGCGGTCGCGGAGGGCGCCGACATCGCCACCGACCAGGGCCTGCTCGCCCGCTACGAGATCGTGGACGTCAACGCCGCCGTGGTCGAGGCCCTGCGCGGCCGGCCCCTCGACAGCCTGCTCGCCTCCTTCGGCGACCAGCGCCCCTCGGTGCAGCCGGTGATCGGCGTCGGCGATGCCGTGACGGTGACGATCTGGGAGGCCGGCAGCGGCGGCCTGTTCTCCGCCCCCATGATGGGGGGCATGTCCACCGGCTCGAAATCCTCCAGCATCCCCGAGCAGATCGTGGCCCGCGACGGCACGATCTCGGTGCCGTATGCCGGCCGCATCAAGGTCGCGGGCAAGCGCGCGCCGGACGTGCAGGCGCAGATCGAGCAGGAACTCGCCGGCAAGGCGATCCAGCCGCAGGTGCTCCTCACCGTGAACTCGCCGCTCAGCACCAGCGTCACGGTGCTGGGCGAAGCGGCGGCGGCCGGAGGCGGCGCCGCCCGCCTGGCGGCGTCCCGCGCCGTCGGACCGGTGTCCAACCTCGGCGGCGGCCGCGTGCCGCTGACCGAGAAGGGCGACCGCCTGCTCGACGTCATCGCCACGGCGGGGGGCGTCTCGGCGCCGGTGAACGAGACCTTCGTGCGGCTGTCGCGCGGCGCGACCACCGCGACGGTGCCCCTCACCGCGGTCGTCTCGAACCCCCGCGAGAACATCTTCCTGCGCCCGGGCGACACCCTCACCCTGGTGCGCGATCCGCAGACCTTCCTGGCGGTCGGCGCGACGGGGGCGAATTACGAGATTCCGTTCTCGGCCGAGGGCATCACGCTCGCCCAGGCGCTCGCCAAGTCCGGGGGGCTTCGCGACTTCCAGGCCGACCCGGCCGGCGTGTTCGTGTTCCGGTTCGAGCCGGCTTCGGTGGTGCGCCGCCTGCACCCGGGAAGCCCGCTCCTGACCGCGAACTTCGTGCCGGTGGTCTACCGGATCAACATGCGCGATCCCAACAGCCTGTTCGTTTCCCAGGCGTTCCGGATGCGCAACCGCGACCTCGTCTACGTCTCGAACGCGCCCTTCACCGAGGTCCAGAAGGTGCTCAGCGTCTTCTCCACCGTCACCGCGCCGCTCGCCTCCGGCGCCTCGCTCTACTCGGCGACCCGGTAGGCCCGGGGCATTCCCGCAAACGACGACGGGCCCCGCGGGGCCCGTTTTCCGGTCGGTCCCGATATGGGAAGGAAGGGCGGCGCCGGAGCGCCGCTCTCGACGCCGCTCAGCGGCTGAACTTCTTGTACTTGATCCGGTGCGGGATGGTGGAATCGACGCCGAGGCGCCGCTTCTTGTCCGCCTCGTAATCGGCGAAGTTGCCCTCGAACCACTCGACGTGGCTGTCGCCCTCGAAGGCGAGGATGTGGGTCGCGATCCGGTCGAGGAACCAGCGATCGTGGCTGATGATCACCGCGCAGCCGGCGTAATCCTCCAGCGCTTCTTCGAGGGCACGGAGGGTGTCGACGTCGAGGTCGTTGGTCGGCTCGTCGAGCAGCAGCACGTTGGCACCGCTCTTCAGGATCTTGGCGAGGTGGACGCGGTTGCGCTCGCCGCCCGACAGCACGCCGACCTTCTTCTGCTGGTCGGAGCCCTTGAAGTTGAAGGCGCCGCAATAGGCTCTGCTGTTGATCTCGCGCTTGCCGAGATACAGGATGTCGTTGCCGCCGGAAATCTCCTGCCACACGGTGGCGTCGGGGTTCAGCGCGTCGCGGGACTGGTCGACGTAGCCGAGCTTGACGCTCTCGCCGACGCGGATGTCGCCCTTGTCGGGCGTCTCGAGGCCGTTGATCATCCGGAACAGGGTGGTCTTGCCGGCGCCGTTCGGGCCGATCACCCCGACGATGCCGCCCGGCGGCAGCTTGAACGACAGGTCGTCGATCAGCAGCCGGTCGCCGAAGGCCTTCTCCAGGTGGTCGAACTCGATGACGTTGTTGCCGAGCCGCTCGGCGATCGGGATGACGATCTGGGCGGTCGAGGGGCCTTTCTCCTGCGCCTTGGCGACGAGGTCCTCGTAGCGGGCGATGCGGGCCTTGGACTTGGCCTGCCGGGCCTTCGGCGAGGCCGAGACCCATTCCTGCTCGCGCTCGATGGTACGCTGGCGCGACTCCTCCTCGCGGCCCTCCTGGGCGAGGCGCTTCTGCTTCTGGACCAGCCAGGACGAGTAGTTGCCCTCGTAGGGGATGCCCCGCCCGCGATCGAGCTCGAGGATCCAGCTCGTGACGTTGTCGAGGAAGTAGCGGTCGTGGGTGACGATCAGGATCGCGCCCGGATAGGAGCGCAGGTGCCCTTCGAGCCAGCCCACGGTCTCGGCGTCGAGGTGGTTGGTCGGCTCGTCGAGGAGCAGGAGCTCGGGCTGCCACAGCAGCAGGCGGCACAGCGCGACGCGGCGGCGCTCGCCGCCCGACAGGGTGGCCACCGCCACGTCGTCGCCCGGGCAGCGAAGTGCATCCATCGCCTGGTCGACCTTGGAATCGAGATCCCACAGGCCCTTGGCCTCGATCTCGTCCTGGAGGCGGGTCATCTCGTCCGCCGTCTCCTCGGAGTAGTTCATCGCGAGCTCGTTGTAGCGGTCGAGGATCGCCTGGGACTCGGCGACGCCCTCCATCACGTTCTCGCGGACGGTCTTGTCCGGATCGAGCTGCGGCTCCTGCGGCAGGTAGCCGACCCGCGCGCCCTCGGCCACGAACCCGTCGCCGTTGAACTCGGTGTCGATGCCCGCCATGATGCGCAAGAGCGTCGACTTGCCGGCACCGTTGACGCCGAGCACGCCGATCTTGGCGTCCGGGTAGAAGGACAGGTGCACGTTGTCGAGCACCTTCTTGCCGCTGGAATAGGTCTTGGTCAGACCCCGCATGTGGTAGATGAATTCACGGGCCATGGGGTGATCCTTTTCGGGTTCTGGCGCGCGGTCCGGCCGAGTGATCCTTGTCGGAAGCGATCCTTGCCGGATTCGAACCGTTCCCCGGGACACGATCGGATCGCCGGGCGTCGGCGCGGCCGGCCGCGCGTGGGAATGGGGAGTGCTCCCGCGCTTACCAGGGCCGCCGGGGGGGTGCAAGGCGGCGCGGGACCGCCCTCACCCGAACGGATTCTCCACCGCCTGAGTCGCCGCCCGGACCTCGTCCGCCCGCTCCGGCAGGTCCGCCTCGCCCTCCAGCGCCGCCACGATCGCCGCCAGGGTCTTCGCCAGCGCGCGTGCCCGCTCCAGGCTCTCGCGGTCGCGGGCGAGATCGAGGGAGCCGTGCAGCGCGATCCGCGCGGTGCCGTTCTCGAGGGTCAGGTCGCCGAGGGTCTGGACCCCGGCATCGTCGGCGAAGGGGATGAAGGCGGGCTTCACGCGCGCGGGCATGGTAGGGCCTCGTCAGAACAGCGAGCGGAGGAAGTCGCGCCAGGCGCGGCGGGCGGCGCGGCGCAGCTCGGCGGCGAGCCAGTCGAGGAAGCCGGGCTCGCGGCGGCTGCGCGGGCCTCCGGCATACTCGTCGCGCCGCGGCTCGGGCAGCGCCATGACGCGGCGGCGGACGGAATCCGGCAGGTCCGGGAACGCGACGATGCCGCCGATCGCGGCGAGCTGCTCGAGGGAGATCGCCTCCCAGGCGTCGCCCGCGGCGTTGCGGGCGAGGTAGACTCCCGCCTCGCCGCGATTGGCGTCGTAGACCGCCTTGAACAGCCGGGTCGGGATCAGCACCCGGCCGCGCAGGGATTGCACGCTCGCGCCCTCGAACAGCGGTCCGGTGACGACGAAGAGGTCGCCGCGCTCGATCGCCAGCGCCCTGACGCTGCTCTCGATCCCGGCCCAGAGCCGGCGGTTGTCGTCCGGGTTCTGCGGCACGATGTTGGCGAGGCTGAAGGACTCGGCTTGCGCGCTCGGGGTCGGCATGTCGCCGGAGGGCGCCATGTGGCCCCGGTCCCAGCCGCTGCCGGCGTAATCCGAGAGTTCGGAGCGCGCCGCTTCCGGCAACTGCTCCTCCTCGTGGAAGGCGTCGACCCGGTCGACCCGGCGGGCGGCCTCGACCCGCGCGGCGGTGAGGTGCTCGACGGCGTAGAGGGGCGTGCGCGAGAGACCTGAATAGAGCACCGCGAAGGCCTGGTAGCACAGGAGCGCGGTGTCTGCGGAGAGGCGCGGATTGGACAGCGCCGGGAGCGTGCCGCCGGCGAAGTGCTCCGGACAGGTGCGCGCCAGCGCCGGACCCGGCAGGACGAGCAGCAGGAGGAGAAGGGCGCCGCGGGCCGGCGGCGGCACGATCCGGGTCACCCGCAGATCCGGACCCGCCGCGGGCCCTCCGGCGTCGGCCGCACCCGCCAGGTGCAGACGGGAATACGCCGCCGCGAGACGGTGTCGCAGGTGCGGTCGGCGGGCGTGCAAGGGGCCAAGTGCGGCAGCCAGGCGGGGTCCAGGGCCGGGTACAGCGGCACCGCCCGCGCCTGACCCGGCACCGCCAGCAGGATGCCCAGGACGAGCCCGCGCACCGGTATCGACCGTCCCATCGAACCTCCTGGTGGGATGCGTATTGGCGAGATCGCGCCGCGCCCGGTCACTCTAACGCATCCCCACGCACCTGTCGCCTCGCGGCCGGAATTCACCGTGAGTTCAGGATGTTCTTGGGAGTTGTTGCCTCGCGCACAGCCGCAACCCTAGGGGCTGCGAGGCGCCGATGGCGCGATCCCTCGCTTGCGGTATAACGGCCGCCATCTGCGAGGATCCCGGGCCGCGACGCCCGGCGGGGTCCGCCTTCGAATGAGCGAGTGTCACGACGTGTCCGATCTGGTTCTTCCCCTCCTCGACCGCGTCCGCGTCCCCGCGGACCTGCGCCAGCTGCCCGAGAGCGACCTGACGCAGCTCGCCGCGGAGCTGCGCGCCGAGACCATCGACGCCGTCTCGGTCACCGGCGGCCATCTCGGCGCGGGCCTCGGCGTCATCGAGCTCACCGTCGCCCTCCACTACGTCTTCAACACCCCCGACGACCGCATCATCTGGGACGTCGGCCACCAGGCCTACCCCCACAAGATCCTCACCGGACGCCGCGACCGCATCCGCACGCTGCGCCAGGGCGGCGGCCTCTCGGGCTTCACCAAGCGCTCCGAGAGCCCCTACGACCCCTTCGGCGCGGCGCATTCCTCCACCTCCATCTCCGCGGGCCTCGGCATGGCCATCGGCCGCGACCTCGCGGACGCCGCCGCGAAGGCCCGCGGCGAGACGCCGCCGCGCCGCAACGTCGTGGCCGTCATCGGCGACGGCTCGATCTCGGCCGGCATGGCCTACGAGGCGATGAACAATGCCGGCGCGTTGAAGTCGCGCCTCGTCGTCATCCTCAACGACAACGACATGTCGATCGCGCCCCCGGTCGGCGCCATGTCGTCCTACCTCGCGCGGCTCGTCTCGGGCGACACCTACCGGAGCTTGCGCGACACCGCCAAGCAGTTCGGTCGCCTCCTGCCGAAGGCGATCTACGACACCGCCGCGCGGGCGGAAGAGTACGCGCGCGGCATCCTGGCCGGCGGCGGCACGATGTTCGAGGAACTCGGCTTCCACTACGTCGGCCCGATCGACGGCCACAACCTCGACCACCTGCTCCCCGTCCTCAAGAACGTGCGCGACGCGCCCGACGGCCCGGTGCTGGTCCACGTCGTGACCCAGAAGGGCAAGGGCTACGCGCCGGCCGAGGCCGCCGCCGACCGCGGCCACGCGGTGGTGAAGTTCGACGTGGTGTCGGGCAAGCAGACCAAGGCCAAGCCCAACGCCCCGGCCTATACCCGCGTGTTCGGCGAGAGCCTGATCAAGGCGGCGGACGCCGACGACAAGGTGGTGGCGATCACCGCCGCGATGCCGTCGGGGACGGGCGTCGACCTGTTCTCGAAGGCGCATCCGGAGCGGACCTTCGACGTCGGCATCGCCGAGCAGCACGCGGTGACCTTCGCGGCGGGCCTGGCGACGGAGGGGTTCAAGCCGTTCTGCGCGATCTACTCGACGTTTCTGCAGCGCGGCTACGACCAGCTGGTGCACGACGTGGCGCTGCAGAACCTGCCCGTGCGCTTCGCGCTGGACCGGGCCGGGCTGGTGGGTGCGGACGGTGCGACGCATGCGGGCGCGTTCGACCTGGCGTATCTGTGCTGCCTGCCGAACATGACGGTGATGGCGGCGGCCGACGAGGCCGAGCTGGTGCACATGGTGGCAACCGCGCACGCGCACGACACCGGCCCGATCGCGTTCCGCTATCCGCGGGGCGAGGGCGTGGGTGTCGAGCTGCCGGAGCGGGGCGAGGCGCTGGCGATCGGCAAGGGCCGGGTGATCCGGCGTCCCGAGGGCGCGCGGGTGGCGCTTCTGAGCCTCGGCACGCGCCTGGCGGAAGCGCTGAAGGCGGCGGAGCGTCTGGAAGCGGCAGGCATCGGCGTGACGGTGGCGGATGCGCGGTTCGCCAAGCCGCTGGACGAGGCGCTGATCCTGGACCTGGCGGGCAGCCACGAGGTCCTGGTGACGCTGGAAGAGGGGTCGGTGGGCGGCTTCGGGGCGATGGTGCTGCACCTTTTGTCGTCGCGCGGGGCGCTGGACGACGGCAAGGTGCGGGTGCGGACGCTGACCTTGCCGGACAGCTACCAGGAGCACGACACGCCGGATCGGATGTACGCGGAGGCCGGGCTCGACGCGGCGTCGATCGTCACGGCCGTCGAGGCGATCCTGCCGGCGCGCGGCGCAGCGGCCGAGCTGGGCGGGCGCCTGCGCCTCGCCTGAGACGTCTCGCCGGGCCGACCCATCCCGGGGCCAAGATACCCATCCCGGGGCCACGATGCTGATGCGCGGGCAGCACGCCTGCCCGCGATCGGCGGCCCATGCCTTGCAGGCATGGCGCCGGGCTGGCAGAAGCGGCCCGGCTTCCCGACTTGAGTGACGGACGGACGATCGGGCCCGCCGCCCGAGCCCCCGAGAAGGAACGCATGACCGAGGCCCAGAACCGCCCCTCGCCCGACCGCAGCCCGTCCGGGACCGGCCTCGAGCCCGGCCCGGTGCTGATCACCGGCGCGAGCGGCTTCCTCGGCCCGGCCCTGGTCGACGTGTTCCGCGCCGCCGGCTTCCCGGTCCGGGTGCTCGTGCGCGCGACCAGCCCGCGCACCAACCTGACCTGGCCCGACGTCGAGATCGTCGAGGGCGACATGCGCGACCCCGAGGCGGCCGCCGCGGGGATGCGCGGCATGCGCTACCTCGTCCATGCGGCGGCGGATTATCGGCTCTGGGCGCCGGACCCGGACGAGATCGTGCGCACGAACCGCGACGGCACCCGGGCGCTGATGCGGGCGGCGTTGGAGGCGGGCGTCGAGCGGGTGGTCTACACGTCGAGCGTCGCCACCATCAGGCCGCACGACGACGGCACCCCGGCCGACGAGACCCGGCCGCTGACGCCCGAGACCGCCATCGGCGCCTACAAGCGCAGCAAGGTGGTGGCCGAGCGGGTGGTCGAGGAGATGGTCGCCCGCGACGGCCTGCCGGCGGTGATCGTCAACCCCTCGACCCCGATCGGTCCCCGCGACGTCAAGCCGACCCCGACCGGGCGGATCATCGTCGAGGCGGGAAACGGCAAGATGCCGGCCTTCGTCGATACGGGCTTGAACCTCGTCCACGTCGACGACGTGGCGCAGGGTCACCTGCTGGCTCTGCACCGGGGCCGCATCGGCGAGCGCTACATCCTAGGGGGAGAGGACGTGCTCCTGTCGCGCATGCTCGCCGACATCGCCGGCCTCGTCGGGCGAAAGCCCCCGACCGTGCGGCTGCCCCGAGCCGCGGTCTATCCGGTGGCCTTCGTGTCCGAGCTCGCCGCGCGGATCACCGGCAAGGCGCCGCTCGCCACGATCGACGGCATCCGGATGTCGCGCTACCGCATGTTCTTCTCCGACGCCAAGGCGCGGGCCGAGCTCGGCTACGCGGCCCGGCCCTACCGCGACGGCCTCACCGACGCCGTCGCCTGGTTCCGTCAGGCTGGATACATCCGATGACAACCGCCACCGAGGCGCGCTCCGGCAAGGGGCACCGCGACGAGAACTTCCCGGTCGCCTCGCACCTGATCCATCCGCGCCACCGCGGCCCGATCCTGGATTTCTACTACTTCGTCCGGGCCGGCGACGACGTCGCGGACAATGCCGGCCTGTCGCCCGAGCGCAAGATCGCGCTTCTCGACGGCCTCGCCGACGCGCTGACCGGCCGCGGCCCCGACGATCCGGAGGCGGCCCCCTTGCGCCGCTCGCTCGCCGAGCGCGGGCTGCCGCCGCGCCACGCGCTCGAGCTCCTCGACGCGTTCCGGATGGACGCGCACAAGTCGCGCTACGACAATTGGGACGAGCTCGCCCATTACTGCCGCTACTCGGCGGTGCCGGTCGGCCGCTTCGTCCTCGACGTCCACGGCGAGGATCCGGGCCGGACCTGGACCACCTCCGACGCGATCTGCACCGCGCTCCAGGTGATCAACCACCTGCAGGATTGCGGCAAGGATTATCGGAGCGTCGACCGGGTCTACCTGCCGCGGGAGACCCTCGAGAAGCACGGCGCCCGCATCGAGGATCTCGGGGCCGAGCGCGCCACCCCGGGTTTGCGCGCGGTGATCGCCGAACTGGCGCAGCGCTGCCTCGACCTCCTCGATGAGGGCCGCCCCCTGCCCGACCTGATCGACGACACGCGTCTCTCCATGGAGATCGCGGCGATCCACCGCCTCGCGGTGCTGCTCGCCCGCGGCCTCCTGGTCCGCGATCCGCTGAGCGAGAAGGTCCATCACGGCAAGGCCGCCTTCGCGCTCACCGCGCTCGGCGCCGCCGCCACGACGCTCGCCCGGCGGCCGTTCCGCCGCCATCTCCATCCGGCCCTGCGGGGAGCCCGCCCGTGACCGCCCTCGCCTCCCAGCCCGTCGAGGCCGCGACCGAGGCCCCGGCCCTGCCGGCCGCCGGCTCGTCGTTCTACACCGCCATGCGGCTGCTGCCGGCCGAGCAGCGCGACGCGATGTACGCGGTCTACGCATTCTGCCGCGCCGTCGACGACGTGGCCGACGACGGCGGCGCCCGCGAGGTCCGCGCGGCCGAGCTCGACCGCTGGCGCGCCGACATCGACGCGCTCTATGCGGGCCGCCCCGTGCCGCGGACGCAAGCCCTCGTCGGCCCGGTGCGGCAATTCGGGCTCAAGCGCGAGGACTTCCAGGCGGTGATCGACGGCATGGCGATGGACGCCGAGGCCGACATCGTCGCCCCCGATTCGGCCACCCTCGACCTCTATTGCGACCGGGTGGCGAGCGCCGTCGGCCGGCTCTCGGTGCGGATCTTCGGGCTGCCCGAGGAGCCGGGCATCAGGCTCGCCCACCATCTCGGCCGGGCGCTCCAGCTCACCAACATCCTGCGCGACATCGACGAGGATGCCGAGCGCGGCCGGCTCTACCTGCCGGCCGAGCCGCTGGCGGCGATCGGGCTGTCCCATCCGGCCCCCGAGAGCGCGCTCGCCCATCCGCGCCTCGCGGAGGTCTGCGCCCGGCTCCTCGACGAGGCGCAAGGGCACTACGACGCCTCCTGGGCGATCATGAACCGCGAATCGCGCCGGGCCACCAAGGCGCCGCGGATCATGGGAGCCGCCTACCACCTGATCCTCGTCGGCCTGCGCAAGCGCGGCTGGGCGGCGCCCCGCGCGCGGGTGAAGCCCGGCAAGCTCGCGCTGATCGGCGTCCTCCTGCGCCACGCGGTCGTCTGATGGCTACGGTTCACGTTCTCGGGGCCGGCCTCGCCGGTATCTCGGCCGCCTTGCGGCTCGCCAAGGCCGGCCGGCGCGTCGTGGTGCACGAGGCGGCCAAGCAGGCCGGCGGGCGCTGCCGCTCCTACTTCGATCCGGCCCTCGGGCTGACGATCGACAACGGCAACCACCTGCTCCTGTCGGGGAACCGCGACGCCCTCGACTTCCTGAAGCTGGCCGGCGCGCCCGAGAGCGTGCTCGCCGGGCCGGAGGAGGCCGCCTTCGCCTTCGCGGACCTCGCCACGGGCGAGCGCTGGACCCTGCGCCCGAATGCCGGGCGCCTGCCCTGGTGGGTGCTCGATGCCCGCCGCCGGGTGCCGGGCAGCCGCGCCCGCGACTACCTCGCGCCGCTCGGCATCTTCCGCGGCGCCGGCCGCGCCGCGACGATCGGCGAGAGCATGGCCTGCGAAGGCCTGCTGTGGGACCGCCTCTGGCGCCCGGTGCTGCTCGCCGCCCTCAACACCGAGCCGCAGGAGAGCGATGCGGGGCTCGCCGCCACCATCCTGCGCGAGACGCTCGGCGCCGGCGGCCGGGCCTGCCGGCCGCTCGTCGCCGTCGAGGGCCTGTCGGCGGCCTTCGTCGATCCGGCCCTGACGGCGCTGCGGGAGGCCGGCACCGAGATCCGCTTCGGCCGGCGCCTGCGGGCGCTCGGGATCGAGGGCGGGCGCCTCGCCCGGCTCGACTTCTCGGACGGACCCGAGGAGCTCGGGCCCGACGACGCGGCGGTGCTGGCGCTCCCTCCTTGGGTCGCCGCCGACCTGATGCCGGGCTTGGAGACGCCGCAGAGCCACCGCTCGATCGTCAACGCGCATTTCGCCCTGGCGCCGAAGCCGGGAGCGCCGCTGCTGCTCGGCGTCGTCGGCGGCGTGACCGAGTGGCTGTTCTCCTATCCGGACCGGCTCTCGGTGACGATCAGCGGCGCCGACCGCCTGCTCGACGTGCCGCGCGAGGACCTCGCCCGCACGATCTGGGACGAGGTCTCGCGGCTCTCAGGGTTTGCCGGCGAGCCCCTGCCCCGGTGGCAGATCGTCAAGGAGAAGCGCGCGACCTTCGCGGCGACCCCCGCCGAGGCGGCGCGCCGCCCGGGTGCGCGCACGCACATCGCGAACCTCGCGCTCGCCGGCGACTGGACCGCGACCGGCCTGCCCTCGACCATCGAGGGGGCGATCCGCTCGGGCGCCGCCGCGGCGCAGGTTCTGACAGGCTCCGGAGCCGGCAGCGGCGGCAACGCTGCGTTGCGCGGAGCCGCTTGACGCCGGGCCTGAGTTCCGGAACAGCGTGGGCGTGGGCAGCGTTTGTGCGCTGCGGTACAATCGTGGCGGCGGGGCGGCCGCAGCCAGAGAGGAAGGCGGAGACACCGTGGGCAAGGTCGAGACGCTGCAACGCAAGAGCACGCAGGACATCACCCTCGACGAGGTCGAGCGGCGGGTGTCGGCGGCGTCCCGGGCGCTGACGCAACTGGCGCATGCCGACGGGCACTGGTGCTTCGAGCTCGAGGCGGACGCCACCATCCCGTCCGAGTACATCCTCTACCACCACTTCCGCGCATCGATCCCGCCGCGGGAGCTGGAGGAGAAGATCGCCGTCTACCTGCGCCGCACGCAGAGCCCGCTGCACCACGGCTGGGCGCTGGTCCACGAGGGACCGCTCGACATCAGCGCGTCCGTCAAGGCGTACTTCGCCCTGAAGATGATCGGTGACCCGATCGACGCCCCCCACATGCGCCGGGCCCGGGACGCGATCCTGCAGCGCGGCGGCGCGGCCCACGCCAACGTCTTCACCCGCACCCTGCTCGCCCTCTACGGCGAGGTGCCGTGGAGCGCCGTGCCGGTGATGCCGGTCGAGGTGATGCTGCTGCCGCGGTGGTTCCCGTTCCACCTCGACAAGGTGTCGTACTGGGCCCGCACCGTGATGGTGCCGCTCTTCATCCTGCAGATGAAGAAGCCGCGGGCGAAGAACCCGCGCGGCATCGGCGTGCGCGAATTGTTCACCCAGGACCCGGAGCGGATCCGGCGCTGGCCCTCCGGCGCCCAGGAATCCTCGCCCTGGCGCCCGGTCTTCGCGGTCATCGACGACGTCCTGCGGGTGGTCGAGCCCCTGTTCCCGGCCGGGCCCCGCGCCAAGGCGGTCGACAGGGCCGTGGCCTTCGTCAGCGAGCGGCTGAACGGCGAGGACGGCCTGGGGGCCATCTTCCCCGCCATCGCCAATTCGGTGCTGATGTACGAGGCCCTGGGCTACCCGGAGGACCACCCCCTGGTGGTCACCGCGCGTTCGGCGGTGGAGAAGCTCGTCACCGTCAAGGAGCACGAGGCCTACGTCCAGCCCTGCCTGTCGCCGGTCTGGGACACGGCGCTCGCCGCCCACGCCCTGATGGAGGCCGGCGGGCCGGAGAACGAGCGCCAGGCCCGCGCCGCCCTCGAATGGCTCAAGCCCCTCCAGGTCCTCGACATCAAGGGCGACTGGGCGGCCCGCAAGCCGGACGTCCGCCCGGGCGGCTGGGCGTTCCAGTACAACAACCCGCACTACCCCGACCTCGACGACACCGCCGTGGTGGCGATGGCGATGGACCGGGCCCAGACCCGCCTCGGCCCCGGCGAGGGCGGCTCGGACTACACCCAGTCGATCGCCCGCGCCCGCGAGTGGATCGAGGGCCTGCAGAGCCGCGACGGGGGCTTTGCCGCCTTCGACGCCGACAACACCTACCACTACCTGAACTACATCCCGTTCTCCGACCACGGCGCGCTGCTCGATCCCCCGACCGCCGACGTCACCGCCCGCTGCATCTCGATGCTGGCCCAGCTCGGCGAGACCAAGGAGACGAGCCCCGTCCTCGCCCGGGCCTGCGACTACCTGCTCGCCGATCAAGAGGAGGACGGCAGCTGGTACGGCCGCTGGGGCATGAACTACATCTACGGCACGTGGTCGGCGCTCTGCGCGCTGAACGCCGCCGGCCAGGATCCGGCCTCCGCGCCGATCCGCAAGGCGGTGGAGTGGCTGGTCTCGATCCAGAACCCGGATGGCGGCTGGGGCGAGGACGCGGCGAGCTACAAGCTCGAGTATCGCGGCTACGAGCGCGCCGGCAGCACCGCCTCGCAGACCGCCTGGGCGCTGATCGCCCTGATGGCGGCGGGCGAGGCCGACCACCCGGCGGTGGCCCGCGGCGTCAACTACCTCGCCCGCACGCAAGGGGCGGACGGGCTGTGGGGCGAGGAGTTCTACACCGGCACCGGCTTCCCGCGGGTGTTCTACCTGCGCTATCACGGCTACGCGAAGTTCTTCCCGCTCTGGGCGCTGGCGCGCTACCGCAACCTCCAGCGGGGCAACAGCCGCCGGGTCGCGGTGGGGATGTAGCACCGAGGAGCGGCCGACGGGGCGTGGCGCGAGCGCGCCCGCCCGGAACGACCGCCCGGGCTCGGGCATTCCCCGGGCCGGGAGCCCCGCGATGACCCTGTACAGCTACCACATCTCCCACGAGCAATGCCCGCCGCGGGCGCTGCTCGCGCTCGCCCAGAGGGCCGAGCAGGCCGGCTTCGACGGGGCCTTCTCCTCCGACCATCTCCAGCCCTGGTCGCCGAGCCAGGGCGAATCCGGCTTCGCCTGGGCCTGGCTCGGCGCCGCCCTGCAGGCGACCGAGCGCCTGACCTTCGGCATCATCTCGGTCCCGGGGGGCTGGCGCTACCATCCGGTGGTGCTGGCCCAGGCCGTGGCCACTCTCGGGCAGATGTTCCCGGGCCGGGTGCCGTGGGTGGCGCTCGGCAGCGGGCAGGCGATGAACGAGCGCGCCACCGGCGGGCCCTGGCCCGACAAGGCGGAGCGCAACGCCCGCCTGCGCGAGGGCGCCGAGATCATGCGGGCGCTGCTCGCCGGCGAGACCGTGACCCAGCGCGGCCGCCTGACGGCGGTGGATGCCAAGGTGTGGTCCCTGCCCGAGACCCCGACCCGCCTCGTGGGGGCCGCCACCAGCGTCGAGACTGCGGCCTGGCTCGGCACCTGGGCCGACGGGCTCCTCACCGTCGGGACGAGCCCCGAAACCCTGGGGCCGATCGTCGACGCCTTCCGGGAGAACGGCGGGGCCGACAAGCCGGTCTTCCTCAAGATGGACCTGAGCTACGCCCCCGATCCGGCCGAGGCCCTGCACCAGGCCCATGCCGAGTGGCGCTTCAACGCCCTGCCGGCCTCGGTGGCCTGGGAACTGCCCCGCCCGGCCGATTTCGAGGCCGCCGCCCGCTACCTGCGGCCCGAGGACATGCACGAGGCGGTGCTGATCTCCCACGACCTGCCGGCGCTGACCGAGCGCATCGCCGCCTGCGCGGCCCTCGGCTTCGACAGCATCGACCTGCATCAGGTCGGCGGCAGCCAGCCGGCCTTCATCGACGCCTTCGGCGAGCGGGTGCTGCCGGTCCTGCACGGCCGCAAGGCGCCGGTGATCGAGTTCGACCCGTTCGGGCGCAAGCCGGCCGCGCGTGCGGGTTAGCCGCAGCGCCGGGCATTTGGATCGAGAGGTTTCTTCGGCCCGGAACGCAAACGAGGCGCCCGACCGGCCGGTCGGGCGCCTCGCTCGTTCCTGCAATCCTGATCAGTAGCCGTAGTAGAAGCGGCGCGGCGGCCCGTAATACGGGCGCCGCCAGTACGGCCGCGGGCCGTAACCGTAAGGCCGGGGCCCGTAGAACGGCCGGGGCCCGTAGAAGGGCCGGCAATAGCCGAAGCGGTTCGGGACGAAGCCCGGGCCGCAGCCGCCGGCCACCGGGATCACGCCCGCCTCCGTCGCGAGCGTGCCCGCCGCACCGAGGCCGATCGGGGCGGCCTGCGCGGTCGATGCGAGGCCCAGGCCGCCGGCCAGGCTGCCGGCGACGAGGGCCGCCATCCCGAGCACCTTCACGTGCATCATCGTGGGATCTCTCCTCAGGTGAAGGCGGCCGCGCGGGCCGCCCTGCCGCCCCAGGAAAGGGCTAACGACCTGAATGCACGATGAGCGTGCCGGTCGGCTTCCGCTCATCCCGGACGCGGGTCAGCGGCCCCGGCGTTTCCCGGAGGCCGGTTCGGAGACGACCGGATCGGCCGCCGCCCGCATCGCCGCGCCGCGGCCGCGCCGGCTCTGGCCGAGGCCCGAGCTCTTGGCGAGCTCGGAGCGCTGGGCGGCGTAGTTGGCGGCGACCATCGGATAGTCCGGCGGCAGGCCCCATTTCTGGCGATACTGTTCTGGGGTGAGCCCGCGGCCGGCCAGGTGACGCTTGAGCGTCTTGTAGGGCTTGCCGTCCTCGAGGCTGATGATGTGATCGGGCGTGACGGTCCGGCGGATCGGCACCGGTGGCGCCACCTTCTCGGGCTCCGGCGCCGGCGGCGCGCCGAGCTGGCTCAGCGAGGCATGGACCGACGCGATCAGGCCGGGGACGTCCGCCGCCGGAACCGAGTTGTTCGCGACGTAGGCCGACACGACGTCGGCGGCGAGCTCGATCATATCGAGCGATCGGGTGGGATCATCGTTGGTCATGGCGCACCAGAACGAAGTGACCGGCTCAAGAGGCCACGTGTTTTCGCGAGCGTCAACCACAGAGGATATGCGTAACAACAGATTTCATCAGTCGCGATACGGAACAGAAAAAGTATCGTACGCGATTTGTCGAAAGGCTCCGCATTCTCCGGGAGGCGCTCCGGGTCCGGCGGCACCGGGGCCACACTCGTCCGGGATGTCGCGCTAGCCCGTTGGTCCTGACGGTTTTTTCGCGCGCGGCGGTTTCCCCTCGCCGGGGAAATGCCCTAGCTGTTGCTGCATTGCGCCATCCGGCGCCCGTCCTGTCAGCGCGATCGCCAAGACCTCTCATGACCGACAAGAACCGCCGCTTCCTGGTCACCGGCACGGCCGCCGGCCTCGCCTCGACGCTGCTGGCGGGCGCTTTGCCGCGCCCCGCCCTCGCCTGGACGGACCAGGACTACGCTCCCGTCCGGCGCCGGCGCTCCCGCGATCCCGTCCCGGCGGAGGACGGGGCGTTCTACGACACCCGCGGCCAAGGGTATGGCGGCCAAGGGTATGGCGGGCAAGGGTACGGAGCTCAGCCCGCCGACCCGTATCGCGGCCAGCCCGTCCAGGCCGCGCCGGCGCCGGAGGAGGATTCCTTCTGGGGCGGCCGGCGCAGCGACTCGCCGCCGCAGGGCACCGCCGACCCGTCTCCCACCGTGGTGGTCGATGACGGGCCGATCGATTACGCCCGCGCCTACGCGGCGCTCGACACCGAGCCGTTCCCGGTGGCGGCCTTCCGCTGGCGCCGGGCCAACCCGTCCTTCCTGCGCCAGGAGGTCGCCTATGGCGGCCGCTACGCACCCGGCACGATCGTGGTCGATCCGCGGGCGCACCACCTCTACCTGATCCAGGAGGGCGGCCGGGCCCGCCGCTACGGCGTCGGCGTCGGCCGCCAGGGTTTCGCCTGGAACGGGGCGGCCACCATCAACTCCAAGCAGGCCTGGCCGGACTGGTACCCGCCCAAGGAGATGATCGCCCGCCAGCCGGCGCTCGCCCGCAGCGTATCCAAGCTCCAGAGCGGCCTCGGCGTGCCGGGCGGCCCGCGCAATCCCCTCGGCGCCCGCGCCCTCTACCTGTGGCAGAACAACAAGGACACGCTCTACCGCATCCACGGCACCACCGAGCCGGAGAGCATCGGCCGCAGCGTCTCGTCGGGTTGCATCCGGATGATCAACCAGGACGCGATCGACCTCTACGTCCGGGTGCCGGTGGGCGCGCAGGTGGTGGTGCTGGGCTGAAGGCCCGACGCGGCCGGCCGGATCAGGGCCGCCGCAGGACGGGCGGTCCCCCGGCCGCGGCCGGGGGCAGGCCCGCCGCCTCCTCGGCGCGGTCGACGGCCTGCGAGACGAACCGCCGCAGGGCCTCCGCGTCGCGCGGGGTCTCCGCCACGAGGGCGCGCACCTCGGATGCGGGGCCGACAGGATCTCGGCCTCGAGCGCCTCGGTCAGCCGATCGAGCGCGCGGTCGGGGCGCCACGGGGTCGTCATATCGGCCTCCCTCAGGTGTCGAGCCGCAGCAGGGCGCGGCGCAGCCGTTTGCGGGCGCTGGCGTAATCCGTCCGGGACAGGCCGTGCCGGGCGCAGATCTCGGCGGCGGAGCGACCGTAGCCCAGCTCCTCGATGATCCGCAGCACCGTCGCGTCGCCGGAGAACAGCGCCACGATCGCGCCGAGCGCCTGCGCGGCGGCGATCGCCCGCTCGGGATCGATGCTCCCGGCCGGCTCGTCCTGCTCCCGCCACGTCCGCTCCAGCGCCGCCCTGCGCCGAAGGTCGTGCTCGATCGAGCGCATGCACCCGGCCAGGAAGGCCAGGATCGGAACCTCGGGAGGCCAGAGCCGCGTCCCATCGAGGGCCCGGACGATCGCTTCGTTCAGGAGGTCGGCCCAGTCGGTTCCGGGAAGCCGGCGCACCCGCAGCCGGGCGAGCGCCCGCAACCGAGCGAGATCGACGTTCGACAGGGCGCGGATCGCTCCCGCGACGTCCCGCTGATCGGTCTCGTCCGTCACTCTTCGCCGCCCTGCCCGCTCTCCCCGCGTCATGCGCACCGGCGAGCCGGGCGCGGACAGGCCTCGATAAAGAATTCCGGCCGGTCCGCGCCCGGTCCGCTCCCGCGCCTTCTTCCGTGGCCGCGCCGCGTCGGCCCGAGAGCGGAACCGGGAGCAGACATCATGACACGGGAGGTACGGACCGCCATGGCGCGGCAGATCTACGCCCGGCACGTCGCCCACGCGGCGGCGCCGGGCGATACCGGCCTCCGGGGCGCCCTGGAGGCCGCCCTGGCCGCCATCCCCCGCGAGCGGTTCCTGCCGCCCGGGCCCTGGCACCTCGCCCGCCCGCAGGGCGGCTACGCCGAGACGCCCGACGACGACCCGATCTCCCTCTACCAGGACCTGCCCGTGGCGATCCGGCGGGAGCGGCACCTCAACAACGGGCAGCCGTCCTTCATCGCCGGCCTGGTCGCCCGGGGACGGCCGCGCCGGGGCATGAGCGCGGTGCATGTCGGCGCGGGGACCGGCTACTACACCGCTCTCATGGCCCGGCTCGCCGGCCGGGAGGGCCGGGTGCTCGGCATCGAGCACGATCCCGGCCTGGCGGAGCACGCGACCATGGCGCTCGGCGACCTGCCGCAGGTCCGCGTCGTCGCCGGCGACGGCGCCGCGATGCCGCTGCCGGCGGCCGACCTCATCCTGGTCAATGCCGGTGCGGCGCGCCCGGCCGAAACCTGGCTCGACGCGCTGGCGACCGGCGGGCGGCTGATCCTGCCCCTCACGGCCGGAGCGTTGCCTGGCACCCCGATCACCCGCGGAGCCGTCTTCCTGATCGAGCGCGAGGCGGAGGAACGCTACGCGGCCCGCTGCCTGTCCCCGACCCTGATCTACCCCTGCGCCGGTGCCCGCGACCCGGAGGCCGAGCGGGCCTTGGCGCGCGCCCTGGCGGCCGGCGGCCAGGAGGCCGTCCGGACGCTCTACCGCGGGGATGCGCTGCCCGAGGACCGCTGCTGGCTGCGCGGCCCGGGCTGGTGCCTCGCCTACGGGTGACGATGATCCGCCGGAGCACGGCGAACGGACCCGCGAACCGTCCGGGACGACGGCCCGGCATCCCGGAACCGGAGCGGCCGCTACTCCGCCGGCCGGACCTTGGCGCTCGGGATCGCGTGCGCGGTCGCCGGGTCGGCCAGGATCGCCTTGACGGCGGGCACCGCGGCTGCGGCGGCGACGAGGCCGGCATTGCGTCGCGCGTAGAGGCTCCAGGCGGTGACGAGGAGCGTCACCAGCGCGCCGCTCACGGCGGTGGCGGTCTCGGCATCGATCCAGCCGCGCCCGACGGCGATGCCGCCGCCGAATTGCAGCAGGGTGCGCAGCAACGTGGTGAGCTGTTCCTGGTTCATGCAGGTCTCCTGCCGGATCTGTGGCGAGGGTCTCGAAACGTCAGGTCAGGCCGCGAACCGCCGGCCGCAGGCCGGGCAGGAGGCGGCCGGGCCCGGGGCGACCCGGAGGGCCAGCGCCGCCGCCCGCACCTCCTCGACCCGTCGGCCCCAGCCGCGCCCGAACCGCGGCCAGGTCGACAAGGCCCGCAGGAACGTCAGCCGCCCGTCGCACAGAGCTTCGATCAGCGCCGGCACGTCCCGGCCGGAGAGCGCCGCCAGCGTCACCGGGCCGAGCCGTCCGTCGTCGGCCACGCCTAAGGCCCGCTGGAGCCCGATCACCGCGCGTTTCGGCCCGCTATTCACCGCGAAGTCGAACAGCGCGTAATCGAGCCCGGCCGGCAGCGCGTCGCCCTGGATCGCGTCCCAGAACTTGCGCCGGTAGAGCGGCGCCACGGTCGCGACCGTCAGCGCCCGCACCTCCGCCTTCGTCGCCGGCCGGCCGAGCCACAGGCTCAAGGTGCCGATCGTCACCCCGAGGTTCGTCGCCCCGCCCGGGTCGTGCGGGTCGTCCGACCACCCGCCCTCGTGCTGCAGGACATGCGAAAGCGCCCGCTCGAACGTGCTCGCGGCCATACCGTCTTCTCCGGATTGTCAGGGATCTCGAGGACCGGGCCGGGTGGCGCAGCGGTCGGGGGAAAGTCAGAGGTCGGCGGCCTGGCGCCACAGCGCGTCCAGCTCCGCCGCGTCGTAGCCGAGCGCCGCGCCGAGCTGCGCCGCGATCGGATGGCTGCGCTCGAACGCCGTGGCGCCGGACAGGAGCATCCGGGCGGCGAACCGCTCCGCCTCCGGCAGGGCCGCCACCGCCGCGGCGATCGGCGCCGGCAGCACGCCCGTCATCACCGCCGCCAGCGCCTCGTCGGGCGTGATCGCGCCGGCGAGCGCCAAGGCCTGGAAGAACTGCCGATCCGACACCGCCGCCGGCGCGGCTTGCAGCGCCGCGAGCTGCGCCGCCAGGGCGTCGCGCTCGGCCGCCGCGGCATCGCGCTCCCGCCGCGCGGCCTCCGCCTCGGCCAGCGCCGCGTCCCGCCCCGCCAGCGCCGCCGCGTCGATCCCCGCCAGCACCGCCGAGAGCGGGAACCCCGCCGCCTCGGCTTGCGCCGGGGTCAGCGCCCCGCTCGCCAGGAACTGCGCCTCCCGCGCGCCCGGCGCCGTCACGTGCCGGCCGAGCACCACGTGCCAGGCCGGCGGCTCGGCCGAGCCCGGGGGCCGGCCGCGATACAGGAACTCGTACAGGTAGGGGTGATCCATGCTGCCCTCACGCCGCGACCGGGCCGTCGTCCGACAGCCGCCGCCAGTTGCCGTTGGAGTAGGAGGCGACCACGCCCGTCCCGGCCCCGGCGCCCTCGCCGGGCTTGCGGGCGTTGCCCACGAAGACCAGCCCCCCGGCCAGCCCGGCCGGCAGCGTCGCCACCGTGTAGGAGGCGAGCTGCAAGGTGCCGCCGAGCGTCGTCCCGCCCACGACGGACAGGGACATGAGACCCGTCTGGCCGGTCGCCCGGTTGATGATGACGGGAGCGCTGAGATACCCGCCGCCGTCGCCGTAGGAGAACAGCTTTAGGTTTCCGCCCGCATTGCCGCCGCCGAGCGCGTCCCCGAGGCCCCAGCCCCAGTAGATCTGACCACCGGCATTCGCGAAAGCGAACCCGATGTATCCCCCATTGGTGATGTCGCCCAGCGACGACAGCCTGCCGCTGACGCTCAGCGGAACCGCGGCCGAGACCCCGCCGCCATCGACCCGCAGCAGCGTCGTGGTGCCGACGCCGAAACCGAGACCCGCATTGGCGGCGAGGCCGTCGATCCCGAAATCGATGAAGCCGTGCGGCGTGACGTCGACCGTTCTCTGTATGCGGGCGCTGGTCCCTATCCAGTCGGAGCCCGCGGTATGCCGACGATTGATGACGTCGAGAAACAGGCCGTTGCCGCCGGCGTTCTGCTGCAAACGGGCGTGCCGCGTCGCCGATCCAGCCGTCTGCCCCAAGGGGGAGGCGGTGGTATTGAGCGCGCCACTCAGCGTCAGGGCGTTGTCGAGCGGGTTCAGCACCAGGGCTGTCGTGCCAGTCCCGGCATTGAAGATCATGAAGTCGCGATATCCGGTTCCTCCGCTGTCCTGCAACAAGCTCCAGCGGGTGCCGAGATTGATCGCCGCGCGCTTCGATCCGCTCGCGTGCGCGCTCTCCCTGATGACGAGACCGGCGCCGTACTGGAGGCTCTGGTTGCCGCACGTGACCGCATCCGAGACGGAGACCGCGCCGGTCGCGCCCTCGACCCGCAGCGCCTCGCGCCAGGTGCTCCCGTCGGCCGAGACCTTGAGCCGGAGATCGTCGTCGCCGGTCAGGCCGAACTCGGCCCGGCCGGAGAAGCCGGACTGGAGCAGCAGCGACAGGGTGTTGCCGGAGGCCTGCTTGTTGAGGGTGTAGCGCAGGTCCCCGGTCCCGCCCTCAGGCACGGTGAGCGCGGTCCACAGCGCCTTGTTCAGCTTGGCGGCAAACGGGTTCTGGGCGTCGGCGGTGGTGCCGATCCCGAGCCGGGTGAGGTTCTGGAGCACCGTCAGGGTGGAGCGGAACGAGGCCCAGGCCACACCTGTATAGGTGTAGAGGTCCGCCTCGTCCGCCACGAAGGCGAGCCAGCCGGGGCGCGGCACGAAGCTGCGCCACGCCCCGTCCTGGTAGCGCACCACCCGGCCGGCCCAGCCCGCCCACGCCCCCGTCGGGGAAGCGCCGGCGATCAGGTAGCGGTCGCCCTCGGCCGGGCTGACGGGCGGCGCCGTCAGGTCCTTGTCGAGGACCGCGAGCTGGACCAGCGTATCGAGGCCGACGAGGGCCTCGTTGTGGGTGACGTGCTTCTGCGCCTGCGCCGCCTGGAGCAGCGGCAGGGCGAGGTTGGCGGTGGCTGCGTCAGGCATACAGGGTCGCCCTCAGGGCCGCGCCGCGGCCGTAGGTTGCCGAGACTTGGTGGATGGCGACGGACAGGCTGGTGACCGGCCCGCCGAAGTCGGCCGCCTGGTGGGCGGCTTTGTAGGTGACGGACGGCGCCGACGGGCTGAACGTGCGGACGACGGTGGAGCCGGCCAGCACGTCGAGGGCGTAGGCCTCGCCCTCCTCGCCCAAGGGCACCTCGACCTGTTCCCACGGGTCGCCGTCGATCCGGGTGCGCCGGATCCACGACAGCACCAGGTCGCCCGACTCGGCCCGCACCATCCGGGCCTGCACCGGCGCGTAGGGCCGCAGGCCCACGCCCCGGAACGCCAGGGTGGCGCCGGCGAAGCTCGGATCGTCGGACGGCCGGCCGAGCGGCCCCCAGCGCCAGGCGAGTGGCAGGGTGCGCGAGGACAGCGGCATCCCGGACTGCACGAGGGCATCGGTGAGGACCACGAACGGCGCCCCGGCCGGGGTCGGGTTGCCCAGCGCGAAGTCCGTCCCGAGCTGCCCGCGCAGCAGCGTCGCGAGGCGGTAGCGCCCGGGCGCGAGCAGGGTGGCCTGCGCCCATTGCAGCACCTCCCACTCGCCCGACGGCGTCAGCAGGGCCGCGACGTTGGCCCCGTTCAGCACGTCGACCTCGGGAGCCGAGGTCAGCTCGACCCCGCGCGGCACCTCCACGAACACCGTGTTCACCCGGTCCCACCGGGCGACCGGGCCCGGGTAGAGCTCGCCCGTCAGACGCCCGATGATCGACCGGGCGCCCAAAGTCGCGTCGTCCGCGAACGCCCCGCCGGCGGTCGAGCGCAGCACCGCGACGGGCGACCACGGCGCCGTGTAGGCGGCGAGGTAGGGCGCGTGCGGTGCCGCGTCCGAGCGCAGGAGCGGCAGGTCGAGGAACTGGAACAAAGCCACCCCCACCGTTGCCGGCGGCTCGGCCGGCCGCGGCGTCGCGGTGCCGTCCCGGTAGGCGAACACCGACAGGTCGGTGCGGATGCCGCTCGCCGGCCGGCCCCCTTCCAGGCCGAGGCGGGTGAGGCGGTAGTCGGTCGAGGACCCGGCGAGGGAGAGGGTGACGACGTCGCCGGCATCGAGCGCCAGGCAGGACGGCGGCAAGGTGGCCCCGACCTGCTCGCGCTCGACCACGCCCTGATAGAGCAGCGCTTGCGCGATGCCCCGGGCCGCGCCCTCGTCGAGGCAGAGCGGCACCGCCACCCGCTGCACCGAATTCGCCCGGCCGTTGGTGCGGCGCGCCTCGACGGATGCCGACTGGTAGCCGCGATGCGGATCGATGTAGGTCAGCGCCACCACCCCCGGAAGCGCGGTTTCCTCTCCCCGGGTGCGGCGGTAGTCGCCGCCGGTGCCGCCCCGCGCCACCAGGTCGTCGGCCGTGAGGGCCGCTGCCGGCGCCCGGGCGAGCGGCGCGAAGACCAGGCGCCCGGCCGACTCCGCCGCGTCGAAGAAGAAGCACGTGCGCAAAGGTTCGAGGCTTGCGCGCGGCGTCTGCACCTCCGTGACGGCGAAGCCCTCCACCAGGCCGGTGAGCTGGCCGACATCGATCGACACGCCGAGGCCCCCGCACAGCTCCGCCACCACGTCGGCGATCGGCGCCAGGCCGAGACGCCCGTTGATCCAGTGGCCGAGCCGGTAGTTGGGTCCGTCGCTCCAGACCGCCGCCTGGCGCGGGAAGTCCGGATAGGGCCGGGCGTCCCACGTCCAGACGAACAGGCGGTCGGGATCGACCATCCGGCCGCCGTAGACCGTCGACACCGGGTTGCCGGCCGGCGCCTGCCAGTACGCCAAGGTGGCTTCCAGGTAGGCCCTCTGCGCCGCCGGATCGCGCCGGCCGTTCGAGTAGTACGGCAGGAAGCTTTCCGACGATTTCGGGTCCACGAAGACGTTGGGCTGGTTCATGCCCTTGTCGACCGCCGGGCAGCCGAGTTCGATGAAGCGAACCGGTTTGCCCTGCGGCACCCACCCGGTTGCGTTCGTCTGGCGCACTCCGCCCGGCCGGTCGCGATGCGGGTTCGCCCACCAGGCGCGTAAGTCCTTGATCCGGAAGATCCAGTGCTCGCCGTAAGCGGTGTCGGCGATCGGCACCCGGTTCTGCGCGTCGCGATCGGCTTGCGTCGGGTAGTACCAGTCGAACAGCTCGCCGGCCGCGACGTTGCCGGTGAGGTATCCCGCATCGTAGGGCGACGGGGCCCCCACCTTGGCGTCGAGATGGTCGAACCCGTCGCGCCAATCGGCGAGCGGCATGTAATTGTCGATCCCGACGAAGTCGATGTTCGGGCTCGACCACAACGGATCCAGGTGGAAATACACGTCGCCGGTTCCATCGGCCGGACGGTGATTGGCGTATTCCGTCCAGTCGGCCGAGTAGCCGAGCTTCGTGGCAGCCCCCAGGATCGCGCGCGTATCGGCCGCCAGGCTGACGAGCTGCGCCACCGCCGGATAAGTCGAGGCGTCTGAGCGCAATGTGGTGAGCCCGATCATCTCCGAGCCGATCAGGAAGGTATCGACCCCGCCGGCGGCCTCGGCGAGGCGCGCGCAATGCAGGATGAAGCGGCGGAACGAGAACTCGGCCCGGGCACAGGTCACGGTGCGGCCGTTCCACGCCAGCTCGGCCGGCGCCACCGTGCCGAAGAACGCCGCGACCTGGTCGCCGGCGGCGGCGGTCTTGTCGACCGTGCCGGGCTGGCCGGGGGCCGGATGGCAGGTCACGCGCCCGCGCCAGGGGAACGGGGCCTGTTCCGCCGCCCCGTAGGGATCGGGCAGGCCGTTCCCGGCCGGAATGTCCATCATCACGAACGGGTAGAGGGTGACGGCGTAACCGCGGCCCTTGAGCGCCTGGATGAGCTGCACCACCGACAGGTCGGACGGCGCGCCGCCGAGCAACGGCGCGCCGGCCGCGTCGCGGCTGACGATCGCCGCCGCGGCCCGGTCGACCCCGCCGGCGATCCATTCCGGCGACGTGGTCTTGTTCGCCGTCTCGGCCTTCGGGACGATGCGGCAGGACCCGAGCCGCAAATCCGTGCCCTGCCAGGCGACCACGAGCGAGACGTGCCGGCAGCGCGGCGCCTCGACCGCGAGCTGATCCAGCGCCTTCAACGCGTCGACCCCGCCCGAGACCGTGTTCTGTCCGGTGATCCCGCCGAAGGTCGAGGCGTTGACCGGCACCGTCGCATAGGTGAATTCGCCCATGCTCGGGATCATCGTGACCGCCGTCACCAGCTCCTCGAGCCTCGGCCGGCCCGACGCGTTGGGTGCGCGCCGGATCACCTCCGCGGTGATGACCGGGACGCGGTTGCCGAAGCCCGCGAGCGGCAGATCCTCGAACACGATGTAGGCGAGGCCGCGATAGGCCGGGGCGCTCGCCGCGCCCTCGATCGCGGCAATCTTCGGATCCGGGCCCTGCGCCTCGTCGCCGAGATAGACCCGGGCGCCGTGGGCGGCGAGCGCGATCGGCTTGCCGTCGGCGTAGACCTGTCCCACGGCGACGATCGGGCCTTCGCACAAGGCAATCGCCACGCTGACGCTGTACGAATACGTCACGTTGAACTGCTTTTGGCTGCCCCCGCCCTTGCCGCCGGACGATTTGACCTTCTCGACCTTCTGCACCTCCTTGAGCTTGGTCGCCCAGATGATCTGCCCGCCGATGCGGACGCGGCCGAAGACGCGGGCGATGGCCGCCCCTTCGGTCGAGGCGGTGACGTGGAGGTCAGACAGGCGCGGGCCGAGGTTGATCTGCGGCTTGGGGCGCGAGCCGAACATGGCCCGGTCGAGGGCGCTGCCGCCGGCAGCGCCGACCATCTGGCCGATCGCGCCGCCGATCGGGCCGCCGATCGCGGTGCCGACCGCCTGGCCGACAGTGGACAGGACGAGCGTGCTCACGTCGGGATCTCCGGCGAAGGGGCGGGCGCGGGCGAGGGGTCCGGGAAGCGGAAGGCGTAGGCGATGCGCCGGGACCAGGCCGGCGGGATCCACGTCTCGACCACGGCATGGCCGTCATAGGCGTGGATCATCACGGACGGGGCGACCAGGATCGCGCAATGCTTGGCCGGCAGGGCATCGCGCCAGCGAAACAGCAGCACGTCGCCGGCCTCGGCCGCGGCCGGGTCGAGCGCGACCAGGTGCCGGGCAGCGGCATCCCGCAACGTCTCGGCGCCCAAGTCCTCCGCCCAGCTCGGCGTATAGGGCGGCGGCACCTCCGGCTCGGCGCCGTACAGCGCGGCGTAGACGCCCCGCAGCAGGCCGAGGCAATCGCAGCCGGCGCCCCGCACGCTGGCCTGGTGGTGGTAGGGCGTGCCGAGCCACGTGCGCGCCAGCGCGACGACGCGCGCGCGAGTGTCAGCCGAAGCGGCCTCCGTCATTGTCTGCCCCCTGGACCGCGTAGGCCACGGCGTAGTCGTTGCCCGGAAGATCCGGGAAGCCGCGGAAGTTGACGACGTTGGCGAACTTGTCCCGGCAGCTCGCCAGGGACTTGTCGCAGCCGGCGACGAGCTGGAACGCGTCGCCGGGCGCGATCGGCGCCGACATCGGTTCCCACAGGTCGAGAGCCGCGAGGGTGCCGGCGCGGCCGTGCGCCCGCACCTCGACCGCCGCGCCGGCATTCGCCCCGGAGGTCCAGACCAGCCGGCCGGCCTCGAACCATCGGGAAGCGTACCCGGCGAGGCCGGAGGCGATGACGGTGCGGGCGCTCCGCACCGTCGCGACCGTCCCGGCGCCGCGGAAAGCGGTGGCGGTGGCGTCGAGGCGGCAGCGGGCATCGCCGAGGAGCGCGTCGCACGAGCGCTGGTAGACCCGGCCGCGGGGCTGGTTCAGGCGATCGGCGAGGCCGCGCACCTCGGCCGTGAAGGCGGTGGGCCCGCGCGAGACTTCGCCGACGGTGCCGGAGAGGACGAGGACGCGATCGGCCGGGCTCGACCAGTCGACCCGCCAGACCGCGACCGTGGCGCCGTCGAACAGGCCGCGCGCCAGCTCGGCTTCCGCCAGGCGCCCGCTGGTCAGCGCCCCGACGATCTCGAGGCTGTCGGCCGAGAGGCCGGTGCCCTGTTCGAGGGCGGTGCCGGCGGCGCCGCTCTCGGCCGAGCAGCTCACGCCATCGACGGTCAGATCCTCGTCGTGGTCGGTGAAGCCGAGGCGCAGGCCGTCGGTGCGGGTGACGATCCAGCACTGGCACAGGGTGGTGACCCCGCTCGCGAGGCTGGCGGCGAGGGTGGACGAGAGCGTCTTCATGGGCTCAGCGGCGGATCTCGAGGACCAGGATGTCGGCGACCAGTCCGGCGCGCAGCGCCTGGTGGTCGATCTCGATGCGGTCGGTGGCGAAGCGCACCGGCACGTCGAACAGGAAGCCGGCGGTGACGACGGCCCCGGGGCCGGGCGCGGCCTTGAGGGTGACGAGGCCGGTGGCGGGATCGAGCGCGAAGGCGGAAGGCCCGAGCGCCACGCCGCCGACCGCGACCGTGACCGAGTCGGCGACCGGCTTGGTGATCGGGCGGGCATAGGGCGCGAAGGCGCCGCCGTAGGTCTTCGTCAGCGGAAAGACCCGGGTGGTCCCGTCGCCGGTGCCGAGGCGCTGGTCGGTGGGGGCGATCGCCCGGCCCGGTGCGGCCGAGCCGTGGTCGAAGGTGTCGCGCCAGCGAAAGCCGTAGAGCGGCCCGCGGCGCTCCTCGAAGAAGGCGAGGAGCACGGCGACGTCCTCGGCCGAGCGCAAGGCCGGCCCGGCATCGTAGCGGCGGCGGGAGTGGCGCCAGAGGCTGTTGCGCTCCTCGTCGCCGGAACCCAGCGTGACGATCTCGGTGCGCCGCTCGGGCCCGCCGCGCGAGCCGTAGGACAGCGCGAGGGGAAAGCGGACCTCGTGGAAGGGGCTCGGCATGGCTCACGGGCTCCTGGTTCTGACGAGCCCGGTTCTCACAGGCCTCTCAGGCCGCGCTGCACCGCCCGGGCGAGGGCGGCGCTGACCTGCGCCTCCGAGCGGTGGAAGCTCGGGGCGTCCGCGGTGGCGATCGACACCGAGACCTGGACGGTCGGGGCGGCGGCTTGCGGGGCGACGCCGTGCGTCGCCGGCAGGATGCGACCGGGCTGGAGCGGCACGAAGGTCTCGCGCCCGCTCTCGCCGACCGTGTAGGCGACGCCCGGGGTGACGGGGCCGCCGGCGGCGCGGCCGGTCGGGTTCTGGGTCAGGCCGAGCGACCCGAGGGCGTCGCCGACCAGGTCGCTGCCGGGGCTGCCGCGGCCGAACAGGCCGTCGAAGGCCCGATCGAGGCCCCGGCTCGCCAGGGTGGTGGCGAGCCGCGCGACGACCGTGGTCAGGCGCTCGCCGTGCAGGATCGCGCCCTTGAAGCTGTCGGCGAGCGCCGAGCCGAGCTCCCGGGAGGCGGAGTGGGCGGCGCGTTGCGCGGCCTCCGCCCGCTCCACCTGCGCGGTCGCCGCGCCGTAGGCCTCCGCCACCCGGTCGACCTCCTCGCGCAGGGCCGGCGTCACCGCGAGGTCGGCCTTCTTGGCCGCCTCCAGCAGGCGGAAGGCCGCTTCGGCCTTCGCGGCGGCGCCCTCCTCCTGGCCGACGGCATCGGCCTCGACCTTCAGGAGGCCGGTGCGCCGGGTGAGGCGCGCGACCTCGTCGCGAAACGCGTCGTCCTCCGGCTCCGCGGCCCTGGCGGGCCTCGCCGGCGACCGGACGGTCGCCCGCGCGGGCTCGGCGGCGGGTGCGGCCGGCGCGGCCGGCGCGAGGCTGCCGCGGGGCGCGGCGTCGCTGATCGCGAAGGCGTCGGCGATGCGGGCGCGGATGGCCGCGCCCCCTTGAGCGCTCTCTTGGGCGGCGGCCTTCACCCGCCGGCCGAGATCGGCGACGAGGTCGGCGGCGGCGGGGATCTTGTCGGCGATGCCCCCGACCGCGCCCGCCACCGCCTCGAACCCCGCCACGGCCTCCCGGGAGGCGGATCCCGCCTCGCCGAGGCGGGTCGCCAGGCTCCCGACCGCATCGTCGATCCGCCGCAAGGAGGCGCCGTCGCCGGCGGGCACGGTGGTCGCCTGCTCCATCGCCCGCTGGAGCCGCCCCAGGGCCTCCGGCGCGGAGATGCGGGCGAGCTCGTCGCGCACCTCGGCACCGGCCCGCGCCATCGCGGCCGCGATGCGCCCGGCCCCGGCCTCGACCGCGCGCTCGGCCTCGGTCATCGCCCGCTCGGCGAGCGGGCCGGCCCGGGCGAGCTCGCGCTCGTAGGCCTCGACGTTGGCCTCCAGGGAGACCACCAGGCGCTCGATCTCGGTCGTCATGCGGGGGATCCGTCATCCGGGAGGCCCGGGAGGCCTTGCAGCCAGGCCCAGAGCGCGTCCTCCTCCTGCGGCGTGGGGGCGTCGGCGGCGTCGGGGTCGCGGGCGCGGTTGAAGCCGTCGATGTAGGCGGCGAGCTGCCACAGGCTCATCGCCCGCAGGTCGGCGGCGGGCAGGCCCATGGCGGCGGCGGCGCCGTAGAACGCCGCGAAGGCGATCCGCCCCTCGGGGCCGGCGGCGTCGGCCGGGCGGCCGACCCGCTCGTCCTCGGTGCCCTCCAGCGCCGCCGCCAGGACCAGGGCGGCCTTGGCGATCAGCGGGATGCAGGGCAGCCCGTCGAGGCGCCGGGCGAGGGCGTGGGCCTGCGGCACCGGGGTGCCGCCGCCGATCAGGCCGAGGCGCAGCACGTCGCGCACGTCCCGGAACCGATAAAGCCTGCCGGCATGAAAGCGGTGCAGCAGGTCGGCCGGCCCTGAGCCCGTCGCTTCCTGCAGCGCCTCCAGGTCGCCGATGGCGAGGCGGAAGCGATGGGTGGTGTCCTCGAGGGCGAGGTCGATATGGCCGTCGCGGCTCATGACCGGCTCACGCCGCCGCCGTGAAGGGCACCGCCCCGGTCGATTGCAGCGCCACCGAGACGGTGCAGCGCTCGCCTCGCACCGCACCGACCTCGAAGCTCGTGAGGTGGAACAATCCCTCCCAGGCGCCGCCCCCGTCGGCTCCCGTGCCGCCCACCTCGACCCGGGCACGGACCGGGACGTCGGATTCGTAGGCGGCGCGCCAGCGGGCGATGCTCTGGCGCGCCATCACGCCCTTGCCTGACACCGTCACGGATTTCGACACCGCGAACCGGTCGACGAAGGGCGCGGCGTCCTCGTTCGCACAGTCCGGCACGACCGAGCTGTTGGTCTCCTTGGTGAATTGCGCCGCGCGCTCGGTGAGGCCGCAGGGCGCCTCGAAGGTCCCGGCCTTGGTCAGGCTCTCGAGCTTCACGGCGATGGCCGAGAACGGCAGGGTGGTGGGCTGGGCCATGGGTTCGCTCCGGACAGAGGGAGGTCAGACGGTTTCGGCGGCGACCGCGCCGAAGCGGGCGACGCCGTGCCAGGAGCCGGGCCCGAGGGGTTCCGGCAGCACCAGGCTGCGCTCGTGCGACAGCCACAGCAGCTCGCCGCGGGCGAGCGCCAGGTCGGCCTCGTCGAGGGCGCCTGCCACGGCGGCGAGCAGCTCCTGCACCGGCCTCAAGTCCCGGGCGTCGCGCAGGAAGGCGTGGATCGTCAGGCGACAGGCGCAGCCGCGCCAGCCTTGCGCCTCGTAGGGGCTGACCTCCGGCGGATCGACGCGCAGGAACGGCCATTCCTCGCGGGCGCTCACCGCCTCGCGCACCCGGATGCCGACGAGGGCGCGCAAGGTCGGGTCGGCGAGGAGGCGGGCGCGCACCGCCCGCAGGAGGTGGGGCGACAGGTCGGTTCCAGCCATCACCCCCTCCCCGGCAGGCGGGCGATGACGGGCCCGATCACCGGCCGGGCCGCCCGCGTCGCGGTGCCGAATTCCCGCCCGGTCAGGCCCGGCGCCTCGACCGTGACGGCGCCGCCGCCGGGCGTTTCTGCGACCTCGGCGCGCCCGTCCGGGGTCGCCTGCGCGATCTCGGCGGCGAGGAGGCTCGCCGCCGCCCGCGCCCGGGCCCGCGCGGCGTCGCCGCCGGCCCGGGCGAGCCGCGCGAGCCGGGCCTGGAGCGGGCCGGTCTCGACTTTCTGGATCACAACGGTCTCCCCTGGATGAGGGCGTGGCTGCCGGCGGGGTCGGTCTCCACCGCGACGATGCGGTGGCGGATCCCCGCCAGGGTGATCTCGTCGTCGGGGTTCGGGGGGAGGCTCGGCGTCAGCACGGTCATCCGCACGAGGCGGCCCGGCAGTCCGGGCTCCTCGGTCGCTTCCCGGACGCCGTCGCGCCGGGCCCGGACGGGCGTGTCCGAAGCGATGCCGTCCGGGCCGATCCGGTGCAGGACCGCCTCGTCGAACAGGGGAGCGAGGACGCCGCCGAGATGGCGGCCGAGTCCGTCGAGGAGGCCCATCACACCACCGCCACGCCGAAGGCGTTGCGGCGCATCACCTCGTGGAAGCGGCGCCCGTAGGAGGTCAGCCCGAGCGTGCCGGGCAGCGCCTCGGCGGGTCCGTCGCGGCGCTCGAGGTGGAGCGTGCCGCTGCGAAAGCCCTTGAGGTCGAGGGCGCCCGCCCGGGCGAGCTCGGCCTCGGGGCCCCCTTGCCCGTCGAGGGTCAGGGTATGGGCGGCGTGGAGCATCCGTCCGAGGGTCGCGTCCGCGTCGGGCCAGGCGACGCCGATCCGGGGGGCGGCCTCCGCGAGCGCACCCGCGACCGCGGCGTCGGGGACGGACGCGAAGGCCGGGAAGCGGGCCCGGAAGGCGGCGGGCGTGGGATCCGCCATCTCACGCCTCCCCGCCGAAGGGCGGCCGCTCGCGGCCGCGGCGGCGCTCGGGCCGCGGATCCTGCTGCCGCGGCGGATCCCCGCCGGGCTCCGCCGCCTCGATCCGCACCTCCCCCGCCGCCTCCCAGGCGGCGAGGCAGGGATCGGGCCGGTCGGGCAGCGCGATCACCGCGCTCTCGCCCGGCACCAGGAGCCGGGGCGCCCGCGCGCCCTTGGGCCAGACCAGCCGGGGGCCGGCAGCGTGGTTCGTCACCCGCATCATCGCGTCCCTCCCTAGATGCCGTCGAGGTAGCGGCAGGCGGCGGGGCGGCGGATGTCGAGGCCGCCGAGCCGGAAGGCACCCGGCACCTCGAAGCGCCACGGGCCGGTCTGCCAGGCCGGGAAGAACCGGAACGGCATCGGCAGCCACAGCTTCAGCACCGAGGGATCGCGGCGATAGGCGACGAGGCGGGCGGTGCCGCCGGTGCCGGCGGTCTCGAGCGCCCGCACGCCGTAGACCGTCAGCTCCTGGCCGGTCTCCAGGGTGTAGACGTTGTGGCGCCGGATCCAGTCGAGCAGGGTGAGCGGGCTGATCCCGTCGAGGCGGCGCAGGCCGATGCCGAGCATCTGCTCGTAGGGGAGCAGCAGGGTGTCGGCCATCTCGACGGTGTTCGAGCCGGTGAAGATGCCGATCAGCTGGCCGTTGACGTCGGCGAGGATCTGCTCGGGCGTCTTCTGGGCCCAGGCGGTGCTGCCGTTCGTGCCGGTCGCCGCGGCGCTGCCGACCGTCACGCCCGGGTGGTTGAGGAGGCCCGAGAAGCCCTTCGCGGGGTCGCCCATGAGCGCGACCTGGTCGATGAACTCCTCCGACGCCAGCCGCGCCGCGTCGGCCTTGTCGGCGTCGAGGGTCATGCCGAGGAGCTGGGCCTTGCCGAGCTCCTCCAGGTCGTAGCCGTAGCCGATCCCCGCCATCGCGACGGCGGTCTCGTGCTGGCGGCGCGTGAGCTCGACCTTCGGCACGTCGGCGGCGCCGCCGTGGACCCAGGTCGCCTGCCCGACCCGGTCGACCGAGAAGTAGGTCACGGTCGGCACCCATTCGGGCGCCGCGGTGTCGACCGGCACGAGGCGCGGGTAGCGGATCGCCGGGTACTGGGCGCGGTAGACGGTGGGCTCGATGAAGGCCTGCTGGCTGACCAGGAAGGCGAGCGCCCGGGGCGCGTCGGTGACGAGGGTGCGGGTCATGCGGGCCTCTCTCAGTTCAGGCGCAGGCGGACGAGGCCGCCGGCGGGGGCGGAGGTGTCGAACAGGGCGTTCGGAATCGGGGCGTTGCCGGAGGCGGTGGCCGTGACCGCGCCGGCGGGCGTGACGTAGGCGGGACCGCCCGCGCTCGCGGCCGAGGCGGTGACGACCCAGACGGCGCCGCGCACCATCACGGGGGCGGTCTCGCCCTTGGCGTGGAGGTCGGATCCGCTCGCGTTCGGCCGGGCGTTGCGGTCGGCGAGCACGATGCCGCGGAACACCGCGCCCGCGGCGGCGATGCCCTCGTCGCGGGCGCCCTGGAAGGCGGCCCGGCCGAAACCGATCCCCTCCGGGGTCTCGACGGTGCGACTGAGGATGGTCGCCGGGTTCTGGTCGGCGGCCATGCCCTCGTAGGCGGCGGCCGGGCGACCGGGATAGCTGGTCTGGACGGGGGGCATCAGCGGGCTCCGGTGGGTTTCCAGGCGGTGCGGAGGGTCTCGACCATGGCGGCGTGGGCCGCCTCGGGCGTCGGGGCGTCGGCGCGCTGGCGCAGGGCGTCGCGCAGCGGGTCAGGGGCGTGGCGGGTGGCGGGAGGCGGGCCGGCGGCGACGACCCGGAAGGCGCCCTCGATCGCTGCGGGGCTCATGGCGGCGGCTTCCGCCTCGCCGAGCGCCCGGGCGACGGCGGCCCGCCGGATCGCCTCGGGCGTCAGGCCGGCCGGGTCGAAGGCGTCGCCGAGGATCCGGCGGGCGTCAGCGACCAGGGCGCCGCGCTCGGCCGCGAGCGCGTCGAGGGCGGCGGCGTCCGGCACCCGGGCGCGGAGCGCCGCCACCTCGCCGTCGCGCTCGGCCAGCACCGCCTCGGCGGTCTCCGCCCGCCGTTCCGCCTCGGCGAGGCGCCGCGCCAGGTCGGCATCGCCGATCCGGCACTCCGGCCCGGCGCGCCCCTGCGCCACGATGGCGACGTGGTCGACGATCACCTTCGTCTGGCGGGCGTCGTAGGGGCTGCCGTCCGGGGCGGTGCCGGGCGTCCAGTCGAGGTCGCAGGTGTATCCAACCGAGACCTCGCGCCGCCCGCCCTGCACGGCCGCGATGGCCGCGGAATCGGCGAGCAGCATCGGGATGCGGACGAACTCGCCGTCGCGCGCCACCTCGTCGCCGACATGGCCCCGCGCCACCCCGCGCCAGGTCCGCGGCGTCACCGCCTCGGAGGGATGATCGAGGGTGACCGGCTTGTGGCCGAAGCTGCGCAAGCTCTCGGGCCGGAAGATCTCGTCCGGGTCGCGGTAGATCCGTACCTCCGCGAGGTCCGGCCGGGCGACCTCGTCGCCGCGATAGACCTGCACGTTGCCGGCCCGCGCCGCGCGGGCCTGCACCACCAGGGCGCCGTTGCCGAGCGGGCGCGCGCCCGCGATCTCGGCCGCGGGGCCGAGGCTGAGCCTGTCGAAGAGGTGCATGGGGTGTGGTCTCGGGTTGGGAGGGGGTGGTCTCGCTCCCGCTCGGGCTTGTCAGGTCACAGGCCGGGATGCGCCGCCTCCACCGGTCGCATCGGTGGGTGCGGATGGCACAATTGAAGTGCTGCAAAGATCAGGCGCGGGCCCCTCTCCCGTGTGGGAGAGGGGTAGGGGTGAGGGTGACACGCTTCAGTGTGAAGCACTGAACGTGGTGCTGGTAGCGGGGCGGTCAGAGCATGACTCAGGACCGTAGCACCCTCACCCCCAGCCCCTCTCCCACACGGGAGAGGGGGGGACCTGCGCCGTGTCCGGCGATGTGAACGTGACTGTCTCGACCCGCTCGGGAGTGGGTTGGGAACGCGGCTTCAGCCCGCCGGCCGGCCGAAGGCCGCGGCGATGCCGGGGAAGAGGTCGGCGGCGGAGAGCCAGCCCTCGACGCCGCGGGCGAGCACGCCCGCCGGGACCACGCCCTCGCGGGCGAGCATCGCGGCGGCCTCCGCCTTGAGGCGGCCGACCTCCGCCTTCTCGCGCTCGCTCGCCTGGGCGAGCGGCCGCCAGGCGTAGCGCAGGGAGGGGTCGGAGCGGCCGAGCGCGTCGCGGATGAGCAGACGGTCGAGGCGGGCGATCGCCGGGGTGAGCTCGACGGTCTGACGGGCCGCGACGTGGTCGTGGTAGTTGCGGGTGTCGGATTCGCCGGTGGCGTTGAGGCCGGCGGGCGACTGGCCGAGAAGGCGCGTGACCGGGATGTCGGCGGCGCCCGCCGCGACCTGGAGGAAGAGCCGGGCCACCTCCGGCAGGCCGGAGAAATCGAGCTGCTTCTGCTGGTAGCGCTCGCCCTCCGGCGAGCGGCCGTCGCCTTCCAGCAGCAGCATCCCGAACAGGCCCTTCATCCGGGCCGCATAGGCGAAGCGCTCGGTGAGGTGGCGGGTGCCGTCCTCGGTCGAGAGGTGCTGCGACAGGCCCGGCACCGAGATTACGTCCTGCTTGGCCTCGGGCAGCATCGCGGCGATGTGGGCGGCGGCCGCCGTCGCCTGGTCGATCGCCTCGAGGAGGGCCTGGAGCACGCTGTCGCCCCAGCCGTCGCCCACCGCGTCGTCCGGCAGGGCCGCGCCGAGGAGACGCACCACCCGGGAGGGATGGACCGCCTGCCCGCCCGCGATCGTGTAGCTCCGGGGTTCGCCGAACCAGGGCGAGAGCGGGTCGCGCTCGAGGCCGCCGGCCTGGATCCGGCCGCGGGGGAGGACGTGGAGGTAGCGCAACTCCCCCTGCCCGAGCGTCTCGGGATCGAGCGGCCGGGCCGGATCGGGCGCGCCGTCGCCGATCAGGAGGGCGGCGCCGCCGTGCAGGCGGGCGAGCCGCAAGCCCCGCAGCAGGCGGTCGCGCAGGGCCAGGCGCTCCTCGCTCGCCGCGAGCGCCGCCGCGACCTCGGGCGGCGCCTGCCAGGCGCGCCACTCGCGCAGCATGTCGAACGGCACGATGTCGACGACCTTGCGGGCGAGCCAGTTGTCCCGGTAGGCGGCGTCGAGCTCTGCAGGCGCGCGGGGCACGTGGACGTGCAGGTTGCCGGTGCTCTTGTCCCGCGGGCCGCCGAGGCCGGAGACGAGGTTGGCGAGGCGGTCGGCGAGCCACATCACAGGACTCCGAGCAGGCCGTATCCAGGCCGGGCGAGCGCCGAGAAGGCGCGCGAGAGGGCGTCGACCTGGTCGAGGAAGGCGCCGTTGGGGAATGCGCAGAGCTCGTCGAGGAAGGCCCCGTTCCAGGGGCCGGCGACGAGGTGCAGGTTGCCGGCCTCGGCCTGGGCCGAGACCGGGGCGGCGCGGGTCGCCTTGTCCCCGCTCTCCGGTGACGCCCGGACGTCGTAGCCGGCGAGGCGCGAGACGAGGTACTGCGCCTGCGCCTTGCCGGCCTGGCCGGGATCCTGCGGCAGCGAGATCCGGCAGGACGGCCCGTCCTCCGCGGCGGTCGCCAGGATCAGCCGCTCGACGCCGCCGGCCGAGAGCCGGTCGCGGCGGACATCCACGACGTAGAGCCGCCCGTCGGGGCCGCGCGCGAGCTTGACGCCGACGGTGTAGTCCGGCTGGCGCCCGGGCCTCGGCACGCTCGCCGCGAGGTCCCAGGCCCGCACATGGATGCATCCGGCGGGCAGAGCCCGCACGAGGGTGAACCAGCCGCGCTTGAACAACCCGCCGTCCCGGGGCGCCGGCCGCTGCTGGTACTGGCCGGCCGCCGCGTACTCGCCCATCGCGGCCTTGTCGCGCTCCACCGCCGCGCGGGGGAAGCGAGCGGGAAACAGCAGCTCGCCCGCCTCCCGGCGCGGATCTGAGAAGCCGATCCGGGTGGCGCAGGCGCGCTCCGGCTCGAACTCCATCGGCAGCATCAGGTGCTCGTAGCCGAGATTCTTCGCCAGGATCACGCCCGACAGGTCGCGCTCGTGCAGCCGCTGCATGACGACCACGATGGCCGAGCGCACGGGGTCGTTGAGGCGGGTCGGCACCGCCTCCAGGAACCACCGCGCGATCCCCTCGCGCACCCGCTCGGAATTGGCGCCCTCGACCGAGATCGGGTCGTCGAGGATCACCCGGTCGCCGCGTGAGCCGGTGATCGAGCCGGCCGAGACCGCCTCGCGCAGGCCGGACGCCGTGGTCTCGAACCGGCCCTTGCGGTTCTGGTCGCGGGTGAGCCGCACGCGCTCGCCCCACAGGGCCCGGTACCAGGGCGAGGTGATCAGGCGCCGGGTGCGCAGGTTGTCGCGAAGCGCCAGCCGCTCGGTGTGCGAGACCGCGACGGTCCGCAAGGACGGGCGGTTTCTCGGACCCCATTCCCAGGCCGGCCAGAACACGCCGGCGAGCAGGCTCTTCATCGTGCCGGGCGGCACGTTGATCAGGAGCCGGGTGATCTCGCCGGCGGTGACGGCCTCCAGATGGGCGCTGACCGCATCGATGTGCCAGCCGTGGACGTAAGGGGCGCCCGGCTCGATCACCGGCCAGGCCCGGCGCACGAAGCCCGCCAGGCTCTCCTCGCTATCCAGCCGGTCGAGGGCCCGCAGCAGGGCCGGCGGGTCGGCCAGCCAGGCGCTCGGCGATGGCCCGGAGCTGGGCCCGCTGGCCCTCGTCGAGGAGGCGGAAGGCGGCCTCGGGGTCCGGGAAGGCGGTCTCGTCACGCTGCTTGCCCTCTCCCTGGCGGTCGATGTCCCAGGCCTGGCGCTCGAGCGCGATCCACAGCCGCGCCGCGCTGGCGAGGTCGCGCAGGACCGCGACGCGCTTCTGCAGGATGGCCGCGCGGGCGAGCCCGCCCTCCTCGGTGCCGTCCTCGGATCCGGGATCTTCCGCGGAGGCTGCCTGGAGATCGTCGAGCAGCCGAAGGGTGAGGGCCGCGCCCTGTGCCACGACGATGCGGTGGCCGCCGCGCACGTCGGCGGCAGGAGCGTCGGGGGCGTCCCCCGCCCATCCCTCCGCCCGTGCCCGGCGCCGCAGGGTCGCCGGGCTGATGCCGAACCTGCGCGCGATGGCGGGCCCGGCCCCCGGCTCGGCCCGGTAGGCCGCCGCGATGCCCGCCCAGTCGATGACTCGCCGTGCCGAGTGCTTCTTGGCCATGTCGCCTCTTGGGGATGTCGCCTCTTGGGGATGTCGCCGAAGCGCGGCGCGGCCCGGAAGGCACCGGCAATCGCGGCCGGCGGGGACGAGCCGCCCTTCGCCTCGGTGATGCCGTGGGCCGGGTCCAGGGACACATCCCCGCATTGCGGGGCAGTCGAGCGGCCACTTCCTCGAAGAGCAGGCCGCAGACCTGGATAACCTGGGATCCTTGTACCCGCCCCGCCGATGTTCGTCAAATGTTCTTTTCGACGGGGCGCGATTTTCTCAGGCGGTCAGTCCCGTGCGATCTTGTCCTCGTCGAGCAGGGCCGGGGTCTCACGCCCGAACAGCGACAGGGCGACCCGGTAGCGCCGGCGGCCCGGCTCGATCCCCTCGACCGTGCCGCGCAGGGCCGCGAGCGGCCCGTCGACGACTCGCACGCCGTCCCCGAGGGCGAACAGGACCGCCCTCACGGCCTCCTCGCCCCCGCCCTCTTCGCCGTCATGCCCGGCGATCGCGTCGGCGAAGCCCTGGAGCACGGACGCCGCGACGACGACCGCGCGGCCGTCGCGGAACAGGATCCGGTCGATGCCGGGATGCGCTTCGACCCGCGCGAGGTCGCCGTCGTCGCGCAGGCCCACGAAGAGCGTGCGGTGCAGGAGCGGCACCCGGGCGGTGCGGCGCCGGCCGGTCGCGGAGGTCAGCTCGACCTCCTCCCGCGGGTCGAAGGCGGCGATGCCCGCGGCCTCGAGGTCGCGGGCGGCCCGGGCGGCCCAGCGCGCCCTGGTCTCGGCGACCATCCAGACCCGGTCGGCCGCCAGCACGACCCGGGCGGGCCGCAGCCGCCGGCGGCGGCGGCGGCGGATCTCGGCGGCGCGGCCGGCGTCGGGCGGGCGGTCATGAGCAAGGGCCTCGCGGCGGCGGCGGGCGATGCGGCGCTTCTTGCCCGTCACGCCGCCCTCCCCGTCCGGGACTCGGCGGCGGTCAGGCCCCGCCGGGGCGGTCCGGCGGCGAACCTGGCGCCGGCGGGTCGATCCGCGCGCGCGCGGCCTTCCGCGTCAGCGCCTCGGTCGCGCGCACGATCCGCGCGCGCACCATCAGGAACAGGCCGACCCCCGCCGCGAGGGTCCAGAGCACGATCAGGGCAACCTTCATCCGCCTCTCCTGCACCGGGGCGGCGCGCCGCGCGAGCGCCTTCGTCCGCGGCGCGGCGGCTCTGCCGCCCCACCCCGCCCCGTTGCGGCGATTCGCCGCCCGGCGGCCGCGGCGCCGCTCGCCCCGGATCGCCCCGTTCCGCCCCGGCGTTGCCCGGGCGGATCGCCTCGCCGTCGGGCGGTTCGCGGCGAGCCGCGAGGAAACGGTGGACCATAGGAAGAACTCCCGCAGCGAGGGATACGGCGCAAGGCGGCCCGGGGTGTAGGATGCCTCGGGGACAGGACGGGGCGGGGCACGCGCGAACAACGATGCTTGCCGACGCCCTGATACGCCGCTTGCGATCACAGTAGCTACATGATGTAATGATTTTGCTCAATACCTCAAGTGTCGGGGAAGTTCGCTGAGGTGATCCAGTCGGGAGAGAACCGGGTCCGGGCCGCGCAAGGGGAGCGGCTGCGGCAGGCGCGCATCGCCGCCGGCTACCGCTCGGCGCGGGACGCCGCCCTGCAGAATGCCTGGCCGGAGAGCACCTACCGGGCGCACGAGGCCGGCACCCGGACGATCGGCCAGGACGATGCCGAGCGCTACGCCGCGCGTTTCCGCCGCGACGGCGTCGAGGTCACCGCCAAGGGGCTGCTGTTCGGCGACGACGACGCGCCCGAGCCGCCCGCCGAGGGCGGCCAGAGCGTGGGAGTGGTCGTGGGAGTGAAGGGATTGATCAGCGCCGGCGGCTTGATCGACACCGGGGACGAGCAATTGGGGCCCGGGGGCGACCTCTACCGCATCACGGTGCCGTTCGGGGTCCCGCCCGGCACCATCGCGTTCCGGGTCGCCGGGCTGTCGATGTACCCGAAATACGAGCCCGACGATGTGGTGCTCTGCGCCGAGGCCGGTGAGAGCCCGGACCGCCTCCTCGACCTCTACGCCGCGGTCGCCACGGCGGAGGGGCACCGCTTCCTGAAGAAGATCCTGCGCGGCTCGCAGCGGGGCGCCTACCACCTCGAGAGCCACAACGCCCCGCTGATGCCCGACCGTCGCCTGGTCTGGGCCTCGGGCATCATCAGCACCGTGCACGCGCAGCACTGGAGCCGGTTCTGCGCCCGCTCGACCCCGGGCGGGTAGGAACGGGGATCGCTGCCTGTTGCAGCGATCCGGGACCGGATCAGTCCGCCTGCGCGACCCGGGTCGAGCGGCGCTGGGCGGTCCAGCGGCCCGAGCACAGCGACGACACGCTCCAGGTGCCGGAGCCGGCATTGGCCTGGAGCCGGCCGGAGGCGGCGCCGCTCGCCGAGCCGTGGCGGACGGTCAGCCCGACATTGCCGTCCTGGCCGATGCGCCCGCTCACCATCGCGCCGCCCTCGCCCGCCGAGGCCACCCGCACGTCGCCGTCGTTGATCGCCAGCGAGACGGTGTAGCGGCTGTCGCACAGGCCCGAATCGGTGACGAGCTGCACCGCCCAGGTCCCGTTGTAGCTCCGCCCCTCCGCCGCCGCCGGCTGCAGGCTGGCCGGCAGGGCGGCGCACAGGACGAGAGCGGCGACGGACGACTTGAGCATGAGACCCCCGGGAGTTCCGATCAGGCGGATTCTTGAGCTTGGAGCGCGACACGCTGCGGCATGAAGCCTTGCGGGTGCGCCCTCGACGTGAAGCGATATGGATGGGGGATCCTTAACGCTGGCAGAACGGCAGCAATATGGCGGATCGATCGCGCCTCTTGACCGGATCGACTGAGATCGGGCGCGATCCAATGCTTGCGTACTGCTCAGCTGCCGGCTCACCTACTTGGCCATACTGCTTGCTTGGCCATACTGCTTGGCCGTTCGACGCGTCCGGCTTGGAGTCAGGCCGGAAGCATCGCCGCCAGGCGGCGGCGCAGGGCCTCGTCCGGCAGCGTGCCGGTGCCGGCGCGCAGGTTCGCCGCCATGTGGCTGGGATCGGCGGTGCCGGGGATCGCGCAGGTCACCGCCGGGTGGGAGACCACGTATTTGAGCAGGATCTCGGCCCAGGAGCCGCAGCCGAGCTCCGCCGCCTCGTCCGGCAGCGGCTTCGCCCCGAGGCGGCGCAGCAGCCCGCCGCCGCCGAAGGGCCGGTTGACCAGCACCGCCACGCCGCGATCCGCCGCGATCCGCCGCGAGCGGCAGCAGGCGCGCCTCCGCCGCCCGGTCGTCGAGGGCGTAGTTGATCTGCAGGAAGTCCAGCCGCTCGGCCTTCAGCACCGCCTCGACCGCGTCGTAGGCGCTCTCGGTGTAGTGCGAGACGCCGAGGTAGCGGATGCGCCCCTCCTCCTTCCAGGCCCGCAGGGCCGGCAGGTGGGTGCGCCAGTCGAGCAGGTTGTGGATCTGCATCAGGTCGAGGCGCTCGGCGCGCAGGAGCTGGAGCGAGCGGCGCATCTGCGCGATTCCCGCCTCGCGCCCGCTGGTCCAGACCTTGGTGGCGAGGAAGGTCTTCTCGCGGGCGCCGGCCCCCGCCACCAGATCGCCGGTGACCCCCTCGGCCCGGCCGTACATCGGCGAGGAATCGATCACCGTTCCGCCCTGCGCGAGCAGCGTCGCCACCACCTCGCGCAACGGCGCCCGCTCGGCGGGCTTCTCGCCGACGTCGAAGCCGCGCCAGGTGCCGAGCCCGATCACCGGCAGGGTCTCGCCGCTCGCCGGGATCGGCCGCCGGTGGAGGGCCGCGCCCTGCGGCGTTCCTTGCTGCGTTCCTTGCGGCGTTCCTTGCGCCGCTCCGCCGCCGAGAGCCGCCGCGGCCGCCAGCGCGCCGCCGAGGAAACCCTGCCGGGTCAGTCCGTGCTCCACGCTCATCGCGCCTCTCCCCTGTCCGCGCCGCGCCTGTCGCGAAACGCCCGGGGGCACTCCCCGGTGCCCTTGGCGAAGAAGCGCGAGAAGTAGGCCGGATCGGAGAAGCCGAGGCCGTAGGCGATCTCGGCGATGCCGAGATCGGAGTAGAGCAGGCTGCGCTTGGCCTCGATCAGGCGGCGCTCGCGAATGATCCGGCCCGGGCTCAGGCCCGTCACCGCCCGGCAGGCGGCCCGCAGGCGCGCCTCGGTCACCCCGAGGTCGTCGGCATAGGCCGAGAGCGGGCGCTCGCGGCGGTGCTGCACCTCGACGAGGTCGCGGAAGCGCGCGGCGAGGAGCGCCTGCGGGCCCGGCGGGGTCGCCGGCGCCTTCGTCGCCGCGAGCCGCCTCAGGCCCGCGACCAGGAGCAGCATCAGGTGCGCCTCGATCGCGCCGCGCCGGCCCGGCGCCGCCCAGGCGACTTCCCGGGCGAGCTCGGCCAGGGCCTCCTCGACCGGGTCCGGTTCCGTGAGCGCCAGTGCCGCGGGGCCGGCGAACAGGGCCGCCAGCTCCGGCTCGCGTCCGCACAGGTCGCGCAGGTAGCGCGCCGAGAGGGTCAGCACCGCCCCGACCGTGCCGTCGGCGAAGCGGAAGCCGTGGGCGGTGCCGGCCGGGACCACCAGCAGGCACGGCGCCGCGAAGGCCAGGCGCTCGGCCTCGGCCCGCATCTCGCCCGCCCCTTCGGCGATGAGCAGCACCTGGTGCAGGCCGGAATGCACGTGCGGGCGGATGGTCCAGCGGTTCGGCCGGCTGCGATCGTCCAAGGCCTCGAGGTGCAGGAAGCGGTCGTCGGCGTCCCGCGGCGCCTCGCCGTAGAGGAAGAAATGCGGCACCGCAGGGAGTTGGGACGGATCGAGGCGCATCGCGGGCGGGCCTTCGCGGGGCGGACGGGACGGATGGAAAATCCAACTTTTCCCGCGCCCCGTCCATCGTCAAGGGAGCCTGCATCGGCCACCTTCTCCGGCATGGGCAGCCACCGCCGAGACGGTGGCGCCACCGTCAAGGAAACACCCGAGGAAACGCCCCATGCGCACACAGGTCGCCATCATCGGCGCCGGCCCGGCCGGCCTGTTCCTCGCCCACCTGCTGGCCCGGGCCGGGATCAACGCGGTGGTGCTGGAGCGCCGCACCCGCGACTACGTCGAGGGCCGGGTGCGGGCCGGCGTGCTCGAGCAGGGCACCGTCGCGTTGATGGAAGAACTCGGCCTCGACGCCCGCCTCAAGGCCGAGGGGCTCGTCCATACCGGCACCAACCTCGCCTATGACGGCGAGATCTTCCGCATCGACATGGCGGCGCTCACCGGCGGCGCCGCCGTCACGGTCTACGGCCAGCAGGAGGTGATGCGCGACCTGTTCGACGCCGCCGAGCCCCGCGGCGTGCAGATCGTGTTCGAGGCCGAGGACCTGCGGCTCGACGGCCTCGCCGGGAACAGCCCGAGCGTCGCCTTCACCAAGGACGGGGTGGCGCAGACCCTCGCCTGCGAGTTCGTGGCGGCCTGCGACGGCTTCCACGGCGTCGGGCGGGCCTCGATCCCGGCCGACGTGCTCAAGGTCTACGAGCGGGTCTACCCCTTCGGCTGGCTCGGCATCCTGGCCGAGGTGCCGCCGGTCAACCACGAGCTGATCTACGCCAACCACGCCAACGGCTTCGCGCTCGCCAGCATGCGCTCGCCGACCCGCAGCCGCTACTACGTCCAGGTCGGCCTCGAGGAGCGGATCGAGGACTGGTCGGACGAGCGGTTCTGGGACGAGGTCGAGACGCGCCTCGGCCCGCAGGCCTCCGCGGGCCTCGTGCGAGGCCCCTCCTTCGAGAAGAGCATCGCGCCCCTGCGCAGCTTCGTCGCCGAGCCGATGCGCTACGGCCGCCTGTTCCTCGCGGGCGACGCCGCCCACATCGTCCCGCCGACGGGGGCGAAGGGCATGAACCTCGCCGTCTCCGACGTCGCGATGCTCGCCGAGGCCCTGACCCTGCACTACGCCGATCGCGACCCGTCGGGCCTCGACGGCTACTCGGCCCGGGCGCTCGCCCGGGTGTGGAAGGCCGAGCGGTTCAGCTGGTGGTTCACCGGCCTCACCCACCGCTTCCCCGACATGGACGCCTTCGCCCGCCGGATGCAGGTGGCGGAACTGGCCTACATCCGCGGGTCGCACGCGGCGCAGACGGTGATCGCGGAGAACTACGTCGGGTTGCCGATGGGGCCGGGTGCGCAACGGTGAGGGGGTGAACGACGGCCCCGAGTGGAAGAGCGATGCTCAGGGGTCGACGCGCCAGGGCCGGTTTCTGCCGGAACGTCCCCGCAGGGCCGCTGGACCGGCCGGCTCGTCCAGCCAAACCGGCTCCGGGGCATCCATGTCCAGCCGGCGGCATGCGGTGGACGTGGCTTCATGGTTCGGCGGCAATCCGCTCGCCCTTGGCTGTCGGTGACCGGGCGCCACGCAACGTGCCGACCAGTGCGTCGACACTGCCGTTGCCCTCGGCGAAGCCCGCCTCGTTCAGGATCGCCCCGAGGATCGGGCTGTTGTACTGGTAGCGCAGCAGGTGGCCGGACAGGCTGTCGCCGAAGCTCGCGGAGGCGCCGTTGGCGCCCCCGCCCATCAGGCCGCCGGCGTCGAAGATGCGGATCGAGTCGATCTTCTCCACCGCCCGCATGCTCTCGCGCAGGGCCTCCGGGATGATGCCGAGGCGCTTCAGGCCGGTCTCGTAGGTACGGGCCTCGGCCGAGAGGGCGTTGCGGGCCTCGTTCATCACCCGCTCGCGCTCGGCCTCGGCCTGGCCGAGCCTCGCGATGGCCTCGGCCTTGGAGGCGGCGGCGGTCGCCTCGGCCTCGGCCAGCGTGGTGATGGCGTTGGCCCGGTCCTCGGACGCGCGCCGCTCGGCCTCCGCCGTGACGGTGACCCCGGTGGCGTCCCGCTCCGCCTCGCGGCGGGCCGCGATGACGGCGATCTCGCGCTCGCGCTCGGCGATCTCCTTGGCCTTCGCCGTCGCGACGCGCTCCTCGGCCGCGACCGCCAGGGCCTCCGCCTCCTTGGCGGCGGCGCGGGCCTCCGATTCCTTCTGCGAGCGCTCGGCGATCCTGATGGCGTTGTCCTGCAGGATCAACTGGCGGTCGCGCTCGGCCTCCGCGTTGCGCTGAGAGATGGCGAGGTCGGCCTCGATCCGGGCGCTCTCCGAGGTCTTGCGCGCCTCGGCCTCGCGCAGGCGTACCGCCTGCTCGCGCTCGATCCGGGCGGTCTCCTCGCTCTGCTGGGCGCGCTGCTCGGCCTGGGCGGTCTCGGCGCGGGTCTCGGCGGTCTTGTTGGCGATGTCGCGCTCCTGGGCGAGCTGGGCCTCGCGGGTGGTGCGCTTGATCTCGAGCTGCTTCAAGGCGGTCTCGCGGTCCTTCTCGGCGACGGCCACCTCGGCGTCGCGCTCGGTGGCGTTGCGCTCCTTGCGGCGCTGCTCGGTGATCTCCTTCAGCCGGGCGAGCCCTTCCGCGTCGAAGGAATTGTCGGGGTTGAAGTGCTCGATCGAGGTCTGGTCGAGGCGGGTCAGCGAGGCGGATTCGAGCTCGAGGCCGTTGTGGCGCAGGTCGCCCGAGACCGCCTCCTGCACGCCCTTCACGAAGTCGGCGCGCTTCTCCTGGAGGTCGGGCAGGGTCATGCCGGCGGCCACCGCCCGGAGCGCATCGACGAACTTCGCCTCGATCAGCTCGCGCAGGAGCATGGCGTCGTTGGTCCGCTCGCCGAGCGTCTGGGCGGCCAGCGCGATCGATTCCTCGCGGGGCTCGACCCGGACGTAGAACTCGACGGTGATGTCGGCCCGCAGGCGGTCCTTGGTGATGAGCGACTCGTTGCCCGAGCGCTTCACCTCGAGGCGCAGCGTGTTGAGGTTCACCATGGCGATGGAGTGGAACACCGGCAGCAGCACCGCGCCGCCGTCGACCACGACCTTGCGCCCGCCCAGGCCCGTGCGGACGAAGGCTGTGTCGCGGGTGGTGCGCCGGTAGAGCCGGCTGAACACGAAGCCGATGCCGATGAGCGCGACGACGATGATGCCGGCGATCACCAGCAGGTTGACGAGACCGGAACTGACCAAGTCCATCGGGGGCGTTCCCTCGGTTGCGGGAGGCGAAGGGATCAGAGGTCCGGCGTCGCCGGGACCGCGACGTAGACCGCGTCGGCCCGGTCCACGAGCAGGACGCGGGTGCCGGTCCGCATCGGCGGCGTCCCGGACGCGGCGCGGGCGCGCAGGAGGTGGAGGTTGCCGTGACGGTCCATCGCCCGGACCTGCCCGGGCAGCCCGTCGTCGAGGGGACCGAGGGTAACCTCCGCGGTCGCGCCGACGAGGTCGTCGGCGGTGACGGCGTAGCTCTCGTCCCGCGGGATCAGCCGGGCGAGCGCCCGGGTCGCGACGCGCAGAGCGGGCAGCGTCGCCGCGCCCGCGAGCCCGACCGCGGCAGGGGTCGGCAGGGGGGCGAGCAGCGCGGCGGCGAGGCCCTGGAGGGCGAAGCCCGCGAGCGCGAAGACGGCGAGGCCCAGGATCAGGAGGATCAGGAAGGGCACGCGGCCGAGATTGATCCAGGACATCAGCGCCGCCGGCGAGAACGCCCCGTCCGCATCCGCCGCGGTCGCGAGGTCGCCGCCGCCACCCGCCTCGTGACCGAGCGCCCCGTCGACCAGCCCCGAGAGGGATTGCCCGACGAGGAGCGAGACCGCCTCGACCACGACGAGGCCGGCCATCACCGCCGCCGCGAGGGCGAAGGGGAACAGGCCCGGGCCGGCAACCGCGCCCGCCAGCGCGGTCACGACGACCGGCCCTGCTTGAGCGCGGCGAGCCGCCGCTCGATGGCATCGTCGCGGTGGAGGCGGTCCAGCTCCTCGATCGAGGGGTCGGCGACCGCCGCGGCGGTGCCGGTCGCCCGGTCGATCGCCCGCAGCGACTGCCCGAGCCGGCGGGTGCGGTCCGCCTCTTCGCTCCCGTAGCCGTCGAGGGGATCCGCCGCCTTGGCCGGAGGCCGGCGCAGCAGCGCGATCCGGTGCTCGGCGTCGCGCCGGGCGGCGGTGGCGGCCTGCATCGCCTTGACGGCCGCCGCGTGCCGCTCGGCGACGTCGGCGAGGCTCGAGGCGATCGCCTCGATCTGGCTCTCCAGGTCGAGCTGCCGCGCGATGCCGGCCCGCGCCAGGTCCTCGCGCCCGTTCGCGAGCGCCAGGGCCAGCTTCTCGGGCAGAGCGGACAGCTCGGCGTCGAGCTGTCCGCACCGGGCTGAGAGACGGTGCTCCTCCGCCTTGACCTTGCCGAGGTCGAGCCGGGCGTCCTGGATCACCGCATCGATCTCGCGCAGGGCCTGCTCGGCGACCGCGAGGGGGGCGCGGTCCTCCACCGCGTCGAGGGCGGCATTGGACAGGCCGCCGATGATCCGGCCGACGCGGGTCAGGATGTTCTCGGTCACGCGGGTCTCCTCCTTCGGTGCGGCGACGGAGACGCCCACCTGGATGGTGAGCACGTCGCCCGCGAGCGCGAGGCGGGCGCTCGCGAGGTCGCGCCACGGGCCGTCGTAGCCCTCGACGCGGTAGGGCATCGTGCGCCGGCCATGGAGCGTGGAGAGCGCGATCTCGGAGGCGCTCTTCACGCTGAACAGCTTGTCGTCGAGCGGCATGGACGTGACCCGCTCCGGGTCGAGGTCCGCCGCCTGCCGGGCGAAGTCGCGGATCCCCAGGGTGACGAGGCGGGCCGGCAGCCCCGTCTCGTCGCGCACCCGCTGGTAGCCCTGCTCGATCAGGGCGACGACGTTGGCGCGCAGGCCGTGCTCGCGCCGGATCTCCGCCAGGACGACGAACATCCGCCGGTAGGCCGCCAGCAGGGCCCGGACCGCACGGAGATCCTCGGGCCCGGGCAGGAGCCGGTACGTCAGCCGGGAGGGAAAGGCTCCTGAGCGAGGCATGCCTGAAGAGTAAAACACCAAATCGGTGTTTTCAAGCCGAGCAGGTCCGCCGGATGTGAGGGAGGCCGTGCCGGACCACCGGCCATGGGCGTGCGGGGTCCCTCGGCTCGCTCCACGTCGGCCCTACCGCGTCGCCTCCCGCCCCTCCCCGTCGCCCCCGCCCCGCAACAGCTCTCCCGCCACGTCGCCGAGCCGCGGCGGTGGTTCGCGGGTGAAGGGCAGCGGCCGGCACACGGCGAGGGCGGCGAGACCGAAGCGCGCCGTCATCAGCCCGTTCAGCACGCCCTCCCCGAGCTTCGCCGAGATCCGCGCGGCGACCCCCAGTCCCAGGACCTGCTGCACCAGGCTGTCGCCGACCGCGACGCTGCCGGTGACGGCGAGATGGGCGAGGGCCGCCCGGGCGAGGCGCAGGAAGCCGAACAGGCCGGGCCGGCCGCCGTAGATGGTGGCGATGCGGCGCAAGAGCCGGACCGCCGCGAAGATGACGAAGCCGACATCGACGATCGCCCGCGGGCTCAGCGCCGTCACGGCGGAGACCTGCTTGGCGGTCTCCGCCACCGCCGCCTTGGCGGCGCGGTCGAGGGAGGCTAGCAGCTCGGCCTCGGCGATGCCGATCCGGTCCTCGACGTCGAGGATCTGGTCGTCGAGGGCGGCGAGCCGGGCGCGGGCGGCAGCGGCCGCCGGCCGCCCGGCGTAGAGGGCGGAGAGATCGCGCACCACCGCCTTGGCGGCGCTGTGGTCGCGGGAGCGCAGCGCGTCGAGGGCCTCCTCGCGCAAGGTTTCGATGCGGCGCTCGCGGAGCACCCCCGCCACCTCGCGCCAGACGATGGCGAGCAACGCCACCACGGCGACCGCGAGAAGCACCAGGGCGACGATCCCGAGCCAGGGCGCGGCGGAGAACAGGTCGGCGATCAGCCGCTCGACCGCGAGGCCGATCCCGAGCGAGGCCAGTCCCCCGAGGGCCGAGAGGAGCAGCGTCGCCCAAGGCGCGCGCGAGCGCGGCGCCACCGGCACGGGCACGCCGTCGGCGGCCTCGACGATCTCGAACGGCTCCTCCACCACCCGGATGCCGTCGGCGAGCGCCGTCTCGGTGCCGGGCGGCGGGGCGGTCGGAGCCTCCGTGCCGGCGGGCGGAAGGCGGAAGGCGCGGGGCTTCTGGGGGGGAGGACTCGTCATCAGACCCTCAGGCGAGGCGGTCGCCGATCAGGAAGTGCAGGGCGCGGTCGAGGCGGATCTGCGGCAGGCGGCCCGGGCGGCCGAGCGCATCGCGCGAGACGAGCGGCGGGCGGAAGCGCGGGAAGCGCAAGGATCCCGGCGGCACCGCCCCTTCCAGGACGGCCTCGGGCCGCTCGGGCAGCTCGCCGGGGAAGATCGCGGCCTCGGTCTCGCCGTCGAAGGTCTCGCCGTCGATGCTCTCGCCCGCCTCCGGCGTGCCGGCCACCGCCCGGAACGAGGCCGGCCCGTCATGCACCACCGTCTCGCGGGTCGAGCGCACCGAGGCGAGCGCCTGGGTGCTGACATGGGCGCCGGCGGCCTCGGTGCGGCGAAGCGAGCGGGCGACGAGGAGGCGCAGCAGCGCGTCGAGCCGGTCGTGGCTCGCGTGGTGGAGGTGGTCGGCCTTGGTGGCGGCGAACAGGATCCGGTCGGCCCGCGGCGCGAAGAACCGCGACAGGAGGCTGTTGCGCCCGACGCGCAGGCTCATCAGCACCCGGTCGAGGGCTTCTTCCAGCTCGGCGAGCGCCGCCGGCCCGGCATCGACCGCCGCCAGCACGTCGACGAGGACGATCTGCCGGTCGATGCGCTGGAAGTGGTCGCGGAAGAACGGCGTCACGACGCGGTGCTTGTAGGCCTCGAAGCGGCGCTGCATCAGGCCGCCCAAGCTGTCCGCGTTCACCGGCCCGTTCAGGATCAGCGGCGCGAAGGTCAGCGCCGGCGAGCCGGCGAGGTCGCCGGGCATCAGGAAGCGGCCGGGCGGCGTCGTCGCCACCGCCTCGGGGCCGGCCCGCACCGCGGCGAGGTAGGTGGTGAAGGCCTCGCTCGCCCGCTCGGCAACGATCTCGTCGAGGGGCTGGTTCGGGTCGAGCGCCCGCAGGGACGCGAACCAGGGCGCCGCCATCGCGGCCCGGCCGGGGCGCTCGCCGGCGGCGATCGTCTCGCGCGACCAGCCCTCGTAGGTCTGCTCGATCAGCGCGAGGTCGAGCAGCCACTCGCCCGGGTAGTCGACGATGTCGACCATCAGGCTCGCGGGACCGGTGCGCCAGCCGCTCTTGCGCTCGTAGTCGATCTCGAGGCGCAGCTGGCTGATCCGGTCGGTCGAGCGCGGCCAGCGCCGCGCCTCCGTCAGCGCCGCGAAATGGTCCTCGTAGGGGAAGCGCGGCACCGCGTCGTCGGGCTGCGGCACCAGGCGAGCCCGGCGCAGGCGGCCCTCCTGCGAGGCGCGGAGCGCCGGCAGCGGGTGGAGGCCGGTGAGCTGGTGCACGAGCGCGGTGGTGAACACCGTCTTGCCGGAGCGGGCGAGGCCGGTGACGCCGAGCCGCACCGTCGGCTGGACCAGGAGATCGTTCGAGGCCTCCGCCAGGGAACGCGTGGCCTCGGTGACGGACTTGGCGAGGGAGCCGGCACGCGCGGCGAGGTCGGTCAGGGGCGGCACGCGGTACGCTCTCGCTTCATCGTGATCCGGGAGGTGGCGCGGCGCTCGGGCTTCCGCAAGGGCTCGGGGCGCGAGGGCTCGGGGCGAGAGGGCTCGGGGCGAGAGGCCTCAAGGCGCGGCCTCGGCCTGCCGGCCGGCCGCCCCGCGCTCGGCATCGGCCCGGGCGATCGCGGCGGCGACGAGGGCCGGGCTCGCCCGGAGCGCCCCGAGCTCGACCGAGGACATCGCCAGGAGGACGGGCGCGAGGCGCCCGGTGGCCCGGCCGTCGGGCGTGAACAGGCCGAGATCGTCGCCGGGCTTGACGCCGACGCTGCCGGCGATGCGGGCGGCGTAGTTCTGGATGCGGATCTCGTCGGAGCCGCAGAGCGGCGCCGGCGGGCGCAAGGAGGGCGGCAGCGACGAGGCCGGGGCGACGGCGAGCGTCGGCAGGGCGGCGGCCTCCGCGGCGAGGCGGGCGCCGTCGAGGATCCGGCCCGGCTCGACCGCGGCCGCGGGGCGCGCCGTCTCGCCGATGCCGGTGGCGATGGCGGGGAGCGGGGCCGCCCTGACGGCCCGCACCGGCTGGCGCGGCCGCCCCTGCATCCGGGCGAGCGCCGACCAGGGCTGGACCCGCAGGGCGTTGCCGGCGACCGGTCGGGCGGCAGCCGCGCCCCCCGGCGCGCGCACGACCCGCCGGGGGGCGCCGCCGCGGCCGTGCGTGGCGAGGAAGCGCGCCCGTAGGGTGCGGCCGAGGCCCTGGGGCGCCAGGGCCGCCAGAGCCGGCGAGGCGGCCCGCACGGGGGCCGCCCCCCGCCCCGGGGTGGCCGGGCGCGCCGCGGTGGCACCGCCGCACTCGGCCGGCGCCCAGCGCCGGACGATCGCGAGCGCCGAGCGCCGCCCGTACTCGCCGTAGTAGCGCCGCAGCAGCGAGACCGCGGCATCCGCCCCCTGCCCGGCGGTGGCGAAGCCGGTATGCCCCTCCTGGTCGCCGCCGATCTCGCCGTCCCAGCGCGCCCGCTTGATGCACCAGTAGTTGTTGAGCTTGACGCAGCGCGCCACGAAGGCCGGATCGCCCGGCGCCGCCCAGGCGGTCCAGGCCAGCGAGAGCGGCTTGAGCCCGTCGCGGGTCTCGGCTCGCCAGTTCGACACCGCCCGCGCCTCGGGACGGTAGACCGGCCTCTCGCGGACGGGTGCCGCCAGGGCGGAGGCCGCGGCGAGCCCGTCGCCGATCCGCCCGGCGCCGTCCCTGACCAGGGCGGCGCCCGCGTCGGCCGCGGGTCCGGCCGCGAGGCTCAGGGCGAGGAAGGCGGCGAGGATCACGGGGCCCGTGGGTCTCCGTTCAAGGCTTGGGCTCTCTCAAACGGCCCGGGGGCGATCCGGTTCGCCACCTCTCTACTCGTCCTCGCCGTGCCCCAGGCTCTTCGGCGTCACGAAGCGCTCGACATCGCCCTCCCCGGCCTCGACCTCGACCCAGGATTCCACGGGCAGGTCGATCACCGCGACCGCTGCCGTCGGGTACTTCTTGGTCAGCGCCCGGCGCGCCTCCCCGGGCTTGCCGAGCAGCCGGGCGAGATCCTGGAAGCCCGGATTGTGGCCGATCATCAGGGCGGTGGCGACGTCGTCCGGGATCGCCCGCACCACGTCGAGGAGGCGCGAGACCGGCGCCTCGTAGATCTGCGGCACGGTCTCGTCCGGCACCGCACCGAGGGCCGGCTTGACCAGATCCCAGGTCTCCTGCGTGCGCCGGGCCGGCGAGACCAGCGCCCTTCCGGGGATCAGCCCCTCCGCCGCCAGGTAGGCGGCCATCTTCGGCGCGGCGTCCCGGCCGCGGGGCGCCAGCGGCCGGTCGACGTCCGAGGCGCCGTCCGGCCAGTCGGACTTGGCGTGGCGGAGCAGGATCAGGCGGCGCATCGCTCTAGCGTCCCTCGCGGCGGCTCAGGAAGGCGAGCTTCTCGAACAGCCCGACATCCTGCTCGTTCTTCAGGAGTGCCCCGTGCAGCGGCGGGATCAGCTTGCGGGGGTCGCGCTCGCGCAGCTGCTCCGGGCCGATATCCTCGGCCATCAGCAGCTTGAGCCAGTCGAGGAGCTCGGAGGTCGAGGGTTTCTTCTTCAGGCCCGACGCCTCGCGCACCTCGAAGAAGATCCGCAGGGCCTCCTCGACGAGGCGCTGCTTGATGCCCGGATAATGCACGTCGACGATGGCTTTCAGCGTGTCGGCGTCCGGGAACTTGATGTAGTGGAAGAAGCAGCGGCGCAGGAAGGCGTCCGGCAGCTCCTTCTCGTTGTTCGAGGTGATGATGACGATCGGCCGGCGCGCCGCCCGCACGGTCTCGCCGGTCTCGTAGACGTGGAACTCCATCCGGTCGAGTTCGAGCAGCAGGTCGTTCGGGAACTCGATGTCGGCCTTGTCGATCTCGTCGATCAGCAGCACCGGCCGCTCGGGGGCGGTGAAGGCGTCCCACAGCTTGCCGCGGCGGATGTAGTTGGCGATGTCCGACACCCGCGGGTCGCCGAGCTGCGAGTCGCGCAGGCGCGAGACCGCGTCGTACTCGTAGAGGCCCTGCTGCGCCTTGGTGGTCGACTTGATGTGCCAGGTGAGCAGCGGCGCGTTCAAGCCCCGGGCGATCTCCTCCGCCAGCACGGTCTTGCCGGTGCCCGGCTCGCCCTTGACCAGGAGCGGGCGCTCCAGGGTGATGGCGGCGTTGACCGCGACGGTGAGGTCGCCGGTGGCGACGTAATTCTCGGTTCCGGTGAAGCGCATCGGGCTCGTGTCAGTCCTGTCGTTCGGGAATTTCCCCGAACCTATGCGGCGAAGGCGGCGCTGGCGAGCCCCGCCCTCCTCACAGCTTCGACGGATCGAACCACACGCAGCTGCGGGCGATCACCGAGAAGTTCACCTCCGAGCGGGCCGGCTGGGGCAGCAGCTCGCCGTCGATCGCGACCGTGGTCTGGTTCGAGGTCGCGCCGTCGCCGAAGGTCTGGGGGCGGGTCACGTAGCAATACTGCTTCTCGGGCTTCTGCTCGTCGCCCTTGAAGTTCCAGCCGGTGACGATCGAGCCGTCGAGGTAGGGCACGGTCTTGAACACCGTGAAGCTCGTGCGCACCGCGGCCGCGGCGCTCGCGGGCGCCTCGGTCTTGCCCTGGTTGCCGGTGAGCGCGGACACGTCGGGTCGGCCCTTCGCCGCCGGCACCGCGCCCTCGATCTTGAGGGTGTTGTCGGTGAGCCGGACCTCGCCGCTCGTCTTGAGCGTCGTGGTCTCGAGGGCCTGGGTCAGGGCCTTCGCGAGCTTGTCGGAGGCGTTGCCGACCTCGTTCATCGTGGCGTAGCCGTAGAAGGCGGCGCCGAGGCCGGCGCCCGCCAGCCCTATGAGCGCCCCGAGCCCGATCGCCCGGAACAGGAAGGCGCGGGCGTTGGAGATCCGCGCCTCGGCCCGCAGGCGCCCGTTGACGTGCTGGGCGAGCGCGACGTTCTCCGGCGTGCCCGGTGCGAGGTAGCTCACGGTCTCGGCCTCTCGATGCGGTCGTCGTCGCGCGCCGGCGGCGCCGGGGGCGTGCCGGCCTGCGGTACGGTCGGCGAGCGGCGCTGGTCGAGGGGGATCGCGGCGCCCGAGGCCACCGCGGCCTCGCGCATCGCCCGCTGCGCGTCCTGGATCTGGGTCGCGCTCTCGGCCATCTGGTTGAGGAGGAGCGGCATGCCTTCGGCATGCATCACCGCGTCGAGGTCGTCCTCGTCGCGGTAGGTCCGGCGCAGCTGCACGGCGCAGAGCGCGAGCAGCGTCGAGGCGAAGGCGGCGCAGAGAGCCGGCGCGAAGACGAAGATGCGCAGGAAGGCGTGGACCTGCTGGTCGGTCACGTCGACCGGATCGGCGCCGTAGACCATCGCGGTGAAGGAGTGGAGCTGCGAGCGCCGCACCGCGTCGCGGTAGGCCCCTTCGGCTTCCGTCACCCGGCGGTCGGCGGCGGCGCGGTCGAGCTGGGCCCGGGCGGCGCGGGCCTCGGCCAGGTTCTTGGCCACCACCGCCCGCTCGTCGCCGGCGGATTTCAGGCTGCCCGCGATGGTGGCGGTGCGCGGGTCGGTGACGCAGCGAAGGTAATTGTAGCGCTTGCCGCGGCTGTTGGTGCCCGACAGGCGCTCGCAGCGCTGGCCCGGCAGGCCGGCGAGCTGGGACGAGGCCTCGGTGGTGCGCTTCTCGAGCGCGGCGGCTTCCGCCGCGTACTGCGCCACCCGGGCATCGGCCTGGGCGATGCGGTTGTCGATCGTGCCGCGGTCGGCCTCGGCCTCCTTCAGGACGGTGCGGGCCTTCGAGGCCTCGGCGAGGCGGGGATGGAACATCATCTCGCCGAGCTGCGACACCGACTTGGTGGTGACGCCCGCCGCCATCACGATGCCGATCACCGCGAGGCTCTTGATCAGCCAGTCGCGCTGGACCCGGATCAGGATGCCGAGCGGCACCCGGCACAGCTCGATCGCCGCGTAGACGATCGGCGCCAGCAGCATGAACCAGAAGCTCTGGTCGTTGCGGTCGGCATAGGTCTCGGCGAAGAACCAGGCGCCGGCGAGCGAGGTGCAGATCACCAGCGCCTCGACGACGTACGCGATGGCGACGTAGCCCCAGCGGATGCGGTAGCCCTTGCGGATCGCCCGGTCCTGCTTCCAGGCGTCGGTCTCGTCGGTCCAGGCGCGCTGCTCGCGCACCACCACCCGATCGGGAGGCTGTCGGCTCATCACCACTCCTCGCACCACTCCTCGCCTGGCCGCCCGGGGCCGCGGCCGCGTACACGGATTCTCAATCCTTCGTCTTAAGCGGGTTTTGCGCCGAAAATGCGCCCTGGGCGAGTGGGGCTTGCCGCGGCGCAGCGTCCGGGCGGCGGTTTACGCACCGCAAAACGCGTCGCCCGCGTTAGAACTGGCGCGTGGCGCGGTCGTCGCGCCGCGAACCCGACGCCGCTCAGGCGGCGTCGCCAGACCGGAGCGAGGCCCCGCATGTCGGACGACCGCTACCACAAGGACCGCTATCACAAGGATCGCCTGGGCAGCCGCCGCCTGATGCCCGAGACCCTGATGCTCGGCTACGGCTACGACCCCGCCCTGTCGGAGGGGGCGGTGAAGCCGCCGGTCTTCCTGACCTCGACCTTCGTGTTCACCTCCGCCGAGCACGGCAAGGCGTTCTTCGACTACGTCTCGGGGCGGCGCGAGCCGCCGGCCGGCGAGGCGGCGGGCCTCGTCTATTCGCGCTTCAACCATCCCAACAGCGAGATCGTCGAGGACCGCCTGGCGGTGTTCGAGGAGGCGGAGGCCGCGCTCCTGTTCTCGTCGGGCATGTCGGCGATCGCCACCGTGATCCTGGCGCATGCCCGGCCCGGCGACGTGGTGCTGCACTCGCAACCGCTCTACGGCGGCACCGAGACGCTGATCGCCAGGACGCTCGCGGGATTCGGCATCGGCGCGGTCGGCTTCCAGGACGGCACCGACGAGGCGAGCGTCGCGGCCGCCGCCGAGGCGGCGGAAGCGCTGGCGCGGACGAGCGGCGGACGCGTCAGCGTCGTGATGGTCGAGACGCCGTCCAATCCCCTGAACACGCTCGTCGACCTCGCGCTGGTGCGCCAGGCGGCCGACCGGATCGGCGCCCGCCAGGGCGGGCCGGCGCCGGTCGTGGTCTGCGACAACACCCTGCTCGGCCCCCTCTTCCAGCACCCCTTGCGCCACGGCGCCGACATCTCGGTCTACTCGCTCACGAAATACGTCGGCGGCCATTCCGACCTCATCGCCGGGGCGGCTCTCGGCTCGGCCGCCCGGATGAAGCCGGTGCGCCTGCTCCGCTCGGCGATCGGCACCCAGCTCGACCCGCATTCGTGCTGGATGCTCGGGCGCTCGCTCGAGACCCTGACCCTGCGGATGGAGAAGGCGAACCGCAACGGCGAGATCATCGCCGAACGCCTGCGCGCCCACCCCAGGGTGACGCGGCTCCACCATCTCGGCCACCTCGAACCCGGCTCCGGCGCGGCGAGGGTCTACGCCGCCCAATGCGCGGCGCCGGGCTCGACCTTCTCGTTCGACGTCGCGGGCGGCGAGCCGGGGGCGTTCCGGGTCCTCAACGCGCTCCAGCTGTTCAAGCTGGCGGTGAGTCTCGGGGGGACCGAATCGCTCGCCAGCCACCCGGCCTCGACCACCCATTCGGGGGTGCCGAAAGCCGTGCGCGACCGCCTCGGCGTCACCGACGCGACGATCCGGGTCTCGATCGGCATCGAGCATCCGGAGGATCTGGCGGCGGATCTGGAGGCGGCGCTCGCGACGCTGGGTTGAAAATCGGCGCCGGCGGTCGCGAAAGCGCCCGCCGCCCCTCCCTTTCGGCTTGCCCCGCCGGCCTCCCTCCGCATGATGGCCGCGAGATTCCTTGGGCCGCCCGCGCGGTGGGACGCTCGCCCATCCGACAGCCCGCGAAGAGAGGCCCCGCCGCTCCCGATGACCGAGCACGCCGCGTCCGGCTCCTACAAGGAGGTCATCCTGTTCCTGGTCACGGCCGGGATCGTGGTGCCGTTGTTCCATCGCCTGCGCGTCAGCCCCGTCCTCGGCTTCATCGGGGCCGGCGCCCTCCTCGGGCCGTCGGGCCTCGGGCGGCTCACCGAGACGGTGCCGTGGCTCGGCGCGGTGACGATCGCGAACCGCACCGAGATCGCGCATCTCGCCGAGCTCGGCGTGGTGTTCCTGATGTTCATGATCGGGGTCGAGCTGTCGTGGGAGCGCCTGCGCATCCTGCGCCGCCTCGTCTTCGGCCTCGGCTCGCTGCAGGTGGTGGTGTCGAGCCTCCTCGTCGGGGCGGTGCTGATGGCGCTCGACGTCTCGCCCACCGCCGCGATCCTGGTCGGGCTGGCGCTGGCCTTGTCCTCCACCGCCATCGTGCTGCCGGTGCTCGCCGAGCAGAAGCGGCTCAACACGCCCGCCGGCCGGGCGAGCTTCGCGGTGCTGCTGTTCCAGGACCTCGCCGTCGCTCCCGTCCTGTTCGCCATCGCGGTGCTCGGCCGCAAGGACAGCGACGCGGTGACCGGGCTGGCGCTCGCGCTCGGCCAGGCGGCGGTGGCCCTGGCGCTGCTGGTCGGCGCCGGCCGCTTGGGCCTGCGTCCGCTGTTCCAGCTCGTCGCCCGCACCCGCAGCCCCGAATTGTTCATGGCGGCCTGCCTCCTCGTCATCGCGGCGACGGCGCTGGTGGCGGCGGCGAGCGGCCTGTCGATGACGCTCGGCGCCTTCGTGGCCGGGCTGCTCCTCGCCGAGACCGAGTACCGCCGGGCGATCGAGGCCACGATCGATCCCTTCAAGGGCCTGCTTCTCGGCGTGTTCTTCGTCTCGGTCGGGATGGGGATCGACCCGGCGGTGCTGATGAAGACGCCGCTCACCATCCTGGGGCTGGCCCTCGGCCTCCTCGTCCTCAAGGGCGGGGTGATCTTAGGGATCGCCACCCTGCTGCGCCTGCCCCGGGCGGTGGCGCTCGAATCGGCGCTCCTCCTCGGGCCCGGGGGCGAGTTCGCCTTCGTGCTCGTCGGCAGCGCGCTCGTCGCGGGTCTCGTGCCCGACGATCTCGGCCAGGCGGCGCTCGTCGTCACCACCGCCACGATGGTGATGATCCCGGGGCTCGCGGCGCTCGCCCGCCGCCTCGGCCGGCGGATCGACCGGACGTCGCTCGGCCGGGCGCGGGCCGAGCCGCCGCCGCCGGAGCGCCAGCCCGGCCGGGTGATCGTCGCGGGCTACGGTCGGGTCGGCCGGCTCGTCGCCGAGATGCTCGCCCGCCACAAGGTGCCCTACATCGCCCTCGACATGGACGCCGCCCGCGTCTCCGACCAGCGCCGCCTCGGCAACCCGGTCTATTTCGGCGATTCGGCCAATCCCGACCTCCTGCGCCGCTGCGGCATCGACACCGCCCGCGCCCTGGTGGTGACCCTCGACCAGCCCCGCGCCGTCGAGGCGGTGGTGGCGGCCGCGCGCGCCGAGCGGCCCGACCTGACCATCGTGGCGAGGGCCCGGGACGCCCGCCACGCCACCGCCCTCTACGAGATGGGCGTCGACGACGCGGTGCCGGAGACGATCGAGGCCTCGCTCCAGCTCTCGGAGGCGGTGCTGGTCGATGTCGGGGTGCCGATGGGCCTCGTCATCGCCTCGATCCACGAGCGCCGCGACGAGTTCCGGGCGATCCTGCGCCGCAAGGAGGCGCCGCCAGCCGCTCCCTTCCAGGCCCGCCGCACCGTCGGGAAACCCCAGTGATCATGAGACGCCAGTGACCGTGAGTGAATCGTGAGCGGAGTCGGCCCCCAGCAGGAAGCGGCGCTCAAGGCGGTGTCGGACTGGCTCAAGCGCGGCAGCCCGCAGGTCTTTCGCCTGTTCGGCTTCGCCGGCACCGGCAAGACGACGCTGGCGAAGCGCCTCGCCGAGGACGTCGACGGCGGGGTGCTGTTCTGCGCCTATACCGGCAAGGCGGCCTCCGTCATGCGCGCCCGCGGCTGCCCGGACGCCTCCACCATCCACAGCCTGATCTACCGCACCCGCGAGGATACCGAGGGCGGGCCGGCCTTCACCCTCAACCGCACCGGACCGGTGAGCAAGGCGGCCCTCGTCGTCATCGACGAGTGCTCGATGGTCGACGGCGACCTCGGCAACGACCTGCTCTCGTTCGGCACGCCGGTCCTGGTGCTCGGCGATCCCGCGCAGCTGCCGCCGGTGAAGGGCGGCGGCTTCTTCACCGAGGCCGAGCCCGACGTGATGCTGACGGAGGTCCACCGCCAGGCGGCCGACAACCCGATCGTGCGCCTCGCCATGACGGTGCGGGAGGGCGGGCGGCTCGACTACGGCGCCTACGGCGAGAGCCGGGTGATCCCGCGTCGCGACATCGACCCCGCGACGGTGCTCGCCGCCGACCAGGTGCTGGTCGGGCTCAACCGCACGCGGCGGCTCTATAACGGCCGCATCCGCGAGCTGATCGGCCATGCCGACCCGATGCCGGCGGTGGGCGAGAAGCTGGTCTGCCTGCGCAACGACCGCACCAAGGGCCTGCTCAACGGCTCGACCTGGACCGTGCAGGCCCTGCGCGCCGCCCCCCGCCCCGACCTCGTGCGCCTCGAGGTGGTGCCGGAGGACGACCCCGCCTTGCGCCGCAAGCCCCAGGACATCCGGGTCTTACGCTCGGTCATCGCCGCCAGTGACGAGGAGGTGCCGGCGATCCTGCGGCGCGAGACCGAGGAGTTCACCTACGGCTACGCGCTGACCGTGCACAAGGCGCAGGGCTCGCAATGGGACAAGGTGGTGCTGTTCGACGAGTCCTACGCCTTCCGCGAGCACCGGGCGCGCTGGCTCTACACGGCGCTGACCCGGGCGGCGGAGACGATCACGGTGGTGGTGTAGGGGCCTTGAGCGAGGACGGGTGGCGTCCTGCCCTCGAAGTGCCAGGCAGCAAGCTCGCTCCCTACTTGCTGAACGTCGATCCTCCAAATGGCGGTCCGAAAGCCCGGTTCTTCCTGGCTTTCGGCTTCGATCCTGCGCAGCCCGAGGTCATGGCGGACGCTCTCATCGTGCAAGGCCACCGACGCTCGGTGCGTCCTGCGCCCCGCGGAGCACGGGTCCTGCCGCCGGATGATCGTCGAGTGACCGACGGAGACGCCGGACGGCCGCCTGCCACGGATCCGCAGCGTGTGGCAATCGCAGGACGGATCGATGCGGCGTCTCGTCACCGCCGTGCCGCTCACCTGACGCCCGGCCGGTCCTGCGCCATGACCTCGAGCACGGCGGCGACCGCCTCCGAGGGCGACGAGGCTGCGCTGTCGACGACCAGGCGTGGCCGGTCCCACGGCTGGTAGTCGAGGCGCCGGACCGCCTCCCACGAGGGCAGGACGAGGCCGGGAACGTCGGAGACCCGCTCCTCGACGCGGCGGCGATGCTCTTGCGCGTCCGGGCACACGACCTCGACCTCGATCAGCCGCAATGCGGCGCGGGCGGCCACCGCCCGCCATCCCGTGCGGCTGGCGGCGACCGGGTTGACGCAATCGGCCACGACGACCCGCCCGTCGCCGAGATTCGCGCCCGCCAGGGCCTGCGCCACCGCGTAGCCGGAGATGCCCACGGCGTCCGCCGGCACGCCCGAATCCCGGATCGCCTGCTCGATGACGTCGACCCGCAGATGGGTCGCCGCGAGGGCGCGGGCGACGGCGCGGGAGAGGGTGGTCTTTCCGGTGCCGGGCAGGCCCGCGAACACGATCAGCATGGCGTGAGCTCCTGGCGATTGCGATCGAGGCGAAGGACGGCGACACGCCCCTCCGGCCCGGCTCTATCACATCACCCGGCGCCAGGCCGGCTACCGCGCCGCGATCCCCGCTCCGCACCTTGAGCCCCGCTGGACGAACGCGCCCGCAACCCCCACCTACGCCGCAGCACGACGAAAGACAGCCCGTCCGGAGAGACATCCTTGGCCAACGACGACGCGGGGGGCGCCCCCCGCATGCATGCGACGACGATCCTGATGGTGCGCAAGGGCGGCCGGGTGGTGATCGGGGGCGACGGCCAGGTCAGCCTCGGCCAGACCATCGTCAAGGGCAACGCCCGCAAGGTGCGGCGCCTCGCCAAGGGGTCGGTGATCGGGGGCTTCGCCGGCGCCACCGCCGACGCCTTCACGCTGTTCGAGCGGCTGGAGGCCAAGCTCGAGCAGTATCCGGGCCAGCTCACCCGGGCCTGCGTCGAGCTGACCAAGGACTGGCGCACCGACCGCTACCTGCGCCGCCTCGAGGCGATGATGCTGGTGGCCGACAAGGACGTGAGCCTGCTCCTCTCCGGCGCCGGCGACGTGCTGGAGCCCGAGGGCGGCGTGATGGCGATCGGCTCGGGCGGCAACTACGCCCTCGCCGCCGCGCGGGCGCTGGAGGAGCAGGATCTCGACGCCGAGGCGATCGTGCGCCGCGCCATGCGGATCGCCGCCGAGATCTGCGTCTACACCAACGGCAGCCTGGTGATCGAGAGCCTGGACGCGGCCTGAGCCGCTCCCCGACCCACCCCACTCGCACAAGGGCCGCGGGCCCGCTCGAAGAGCCTCATGACCACCTTCTCCCCCCGCGAAATCGTCTCCGAGCTCGACCGCTACATCGTCGGCCAGGGCGACGCGAAGCGCGCGGTCGCGATCGCGCTGCGCAACCGCTGGCGTCGCCAGCAGCTCCAGGGCCCGCTCCGCGAGGAGGTGGCCCCGAAGAACATCCTGATGATCGGCCCGACCGGCTGCGGCAAGACCGAGATCTCGCGCCGCCTCGCGCGGCTCGCCGGCGCGCCGTTCCTGAAGGTCGAGGCGACGAAGTTCACCGAGGTCGGCTATGTCGGCCGCGACGTCGAGCAGATCGTGCGCGACCTCGTCGAGATCGGGATCGGCCTGAAGCGCGACGAGAAGCGCCGCGGCGTGCAGGCCAAGGCGGAGGCCGCGGCCGAGAACCGGGTGCTCGACGCCCTCGTCGGCGCGACCGCGAGCCAGGCCACCCGCGACGCCTTCCGCAAGCGCCTGCGCGCCGGCGAGCTCGACGACAAGGAGGTCGAGCTCGAACTGGCGGCGGGCGTGCCCCAAGGCATGCCGATGTTCGAGATCCCCGGCATGCCGGGTGCCGCCATGGGCGCGATCAACCTCGGCGACATGCTCGGCAAGGCGCTCGGCGGCCAGAAGGGCAAGCCGCGGCGGATGACCGTGCGCGACGCCTACGCCCCGCTGATCAGCGAGGAATCCGACAAGCTCCTCGACCAGGACAGCGTGGTGCAGGAGGCGCTGCGCGACGTGCAGGACAACGGCATCGTCTTCCTCGACGAGATCGACAAGATCTGCGCCCGGGAAGGCCGCTCCGGCGCCGACGTCTCGCGCGAGGGCGTGCAGCGCGACCTGCTGCCGCTGATCGAGGGCACCACCGTCGCGACCAAGCACGGGCCGGTGAAGACCGACCATATCCTGTTCATCGCCAGCGGCGCCTTCCACGTCTCGAAGCCCTCCGATCTCCTGCCGGAGCTGCAGGGCCGCCTGCCGATCCGGGTCGAGCTGAGCCCGCTCACCGTCGACGACTTTCGCCGCATCCTGACCGAGACCGAGGCGAGCCTGACCAAGCAGGCGGTGGCGCTGATGGCGACGGAAGGCGTGACGATCGACTTTACCGACGACGCCATCGACGCGCTGGCCAAGGTCGCCGTCGACGTGAATTCCTCGGTCGAGAATATCGGCGCACGCCGGCTCCAGACGGTGCTGGAACGGGTGCTCGACGACGTGTCGTTCACGGCTCCCGACCGCACGGGCGAGACGGTGACGATCGATGCGACTTACGTGCGTGACCGCGTCGAGAGCCTGGCGCAGAACGCGGATCTGAGTCGGTTCATCTTGTAGTCTGAAGTGCACGACACCGCGCCCACACCCAGAGTCATCCCGGGCCTCGCTGCAGGCGAGAGCCCGGGGTGCTGAAGAGTAATCTATAAAATGTATACATTTGAAGTTCATTCAACAAGTTGCTATGTGAAAGTGATATTATACTATTGAAAATTTTCATATTACTTAATATATATTACAGGATATTTGATATTTTCAGATAATGTATAATAATAGTATCAACTACGTACGTTATATCCACTTGCGTGCATTATGATGAAGATCTAAGTTACAAGGAATGAAGACATGTCTCAATAATTCCATGATTTTTTGAAAGGTAGTACAGTGAATATATATACAACCCCTTCGAAGGAAAAAGCCGTAAAAATTATCAGAAACAGCCTACGAATAGCAATATTGACATTGATATTTTATCCACTGATCGCAAATAATGCCTATGTTAATGATAATTTCTTCAGAACTCCGGATCATTTAAGATTTACAACGGTCGGCGACATTGTCCCTATGATTATATCAATTTTGATATGTATTATTGGGCATTTGGTACCGCTATCAATAATATTTGTTTGCTTGTTAATTATAAATAAACATCTCTGGTGCGGCCTTCTTGGATGTGCTCAATATACATTTGATAGTCGTTTCTATACGAAAGAAGCGATGTTTTTCGCTGTTCCATACATATTTTTTACGCATATTCTGGCATTGTATTTAATATCATATTTTATATATAAAATATATTTAATATTAAAGAGGTGAATCAAAAAATTTGCTATACATCCTCGCCTCAATGACAAGAGGGTGTCTTTGGCCTCCTCCGCATTTTTGAAGTTCTGCCGCGGCTACGCCCAGAGCCGCGGTATGATGCAGGATGAAGCGAATGGCGTTCCGCTCGCTTCTGAACGCCCTGCGGCTCCGGATCCCGGGCTCCGCTTCGCGGCCCCGGTATGACGAGGAGAGTCTCAACTCTGTCGGGCCACTCGACAGGAACCAAGGTTCCCTCACCCGCCCCAGACCTGCCCCGGCCGCAGGGCGAGGAAGCGCTCCGCCGGCACCTCGGCCTCCGCGAGTGCCCGCGCCAAAGCCTCGGCCGGCTCGGCGACGCCCTCGTTGGTGAGGCGGAACGTGCCCCAGTGATGGCCGAGCCCCTGCTCGGCCCCGACCTCCCGGAAGGCGCGCACCGCGTCCTCCGGGTTCATGTGCTGGGCCTGCATGAACCAGCGCGGCTCGTAGGCGCCGATCGGCAGGGTGGCGAGGCGGGGCGCGCCGAAGCGCTCGCGCACCGCCCGGAAGATCGCCCCGTCGCCGTAGCCGGTATCGCCGACATGGTAGAGCACGCCGTGCGGGGTGGTGAGCACGAAGGCGCACCACAGCGCCATGCGCCGGTCGTTCACGCCCCGGGCCGACCAGTGGTAGGCCGGCACGAGGTGCACCGTGACTCCCGCGCCGAGATCGACCGACTCGCCCCAGTCCCGGGTCTCGACCGGGATGGTGGCGTCGTAGCTGCGGATGATCGCGTCGTTGCCGAGCGGCGCCACGAAGGCCGGCGCGTGCTCGGCCCAGAGCCGGGCCAGGATCGGCCCGTCGAGATGGTCGTAGTGGTTGTGGGTGATCAGCACCGCGTCGATCGGCGGCAGGGCCGAGAAGGCGATGCCCGGCGGGTTGACGCGCTTCGGCCCGGTGAAACCGACCGGGCTCGCGCGCCTGGCGTAGACCGGGTCGATCAGGATGTTGCGGCCGGCGACCTGGATCAGGAAGCTCGCATGGCCGATGTGGACGACCCGCAGGCCCTCGACCCGCTCCGGCGGCGTATCCTGCGGGAACGGGCTCGGGACGCTCGCGGGCCAGGCCGTCCGGCCGCCGCCGAGCTGCCAGCGCGCCACCTCGCCCACGCCCTTGTCCTGCGGCTGCCCCGGCGAGAAGAACCGTACGCCATCGAAATGGTCGCTGACCGGGCCCCGGTAATAGGGATTGCGGCTGCGCCGATGCGCGGCGTAGCCGACGCCGCCGAGCGTCATCACGGTCATGGCGCTGGCGAATTTGAGGAAGCCGCGGTTCTTCATGCGGGGGAGATGACCGCGGGAAGGCCGAGGTCAAGGTGCGGATGCGCGGACCCTTCGCCGCGCCCGGGCCGCATTGCACAACGCCGCCGGATGGTTACATTCGGATCATCGGCAACAACAGGAAGGAGGTGATCCAGTGTCTCATTGTCATCAGCCGCGGTCGTCTGCGCGCCGGACCTGGATCGTCGCCTCCGGCTTCAAGGCCTGAGCGTACGACGAACAGTCCAGGATCGGTAGATCCTGACAGATCGACGAGTCGAACCGCGGTTCGGCAATGGAAGGGCCGCCCTGGCAACGGGGCGGCCCTTCGTCCGTTTCAAGCCTTTGTCGTTCAGAGGGCCTCGTCTGTCGTTCAGAGGGCCTCGTCCGTGCGAGGCGTCAGGGCGTGCGCTCGAGCAGGAGAGTCTCCGCCTCCTTGAGCTGACGACGCAGGGATTCGTTCTCGGCCTCCAGCGCGCGGATGCGGGCGAGAAGCGCCGCCGGATCGGTCTCCGGCGCCGGCGGTTGAACGGGCTCCTCCGCGAAGGTAACGCCGACGCTGTCCTCCTTGCGCCAGCGCAGCGTCACCCGGTGGGTGCGATCCTTGGCCGGGATGTGGAGGTCGAAGCCTTCGGGCAGCGTCGCGGTCTGGCTCAGCATCAGGCGGGCGCCGGAGCCGGAGAGGTCCCGCACCAGGCAATCCATGCTGGAATTGCCGTTGTTGAAGAGGATGCGTCCCTTCAGGAACGTCCGCAGGCGGGCCTCCCTGCGCAACTCTGACATGTCGGACATGGCGGCCAGCCCCGTTCGGCCTCGCGGGTTTCGGATGCCGCGATCATGCCTGACCGACCTTTAAGGAATGCTCGCCGCGATGTCCGACTCGCGGGTCCTCTCCCGGCCGGTCACGGTCAGCCCTGCGCCGCCGACATGCGCTGGAACAGGTAGAAGCCGTTGAAGCGGACCGCGGTCGCCGCGGCGGCGCCGTCGAAGCCGACCGGCCGGGGCGTGCTGCCGTCGAGCTTGCCGCCGAAGGCCCAGCGCGCCTCGGTGACGAAGGCCGGCACGGCGTAATCCTCCGGCACGGCGCAGACCAGGCCGTCGATGCTCCTCAGGCAGAACAGGTTGTAGCTTCGCATCGGATCGCCTCCGCTCGCAGGTGCTGCCATGGCGTCCATCGCTACCGGCTGATTTGGCCGAGACTATGTCAGGCGTCGCCGACGGGCGCCACCGCGATCTCGGCCATGACCTTAGGTGCGTGGGTGCCGAGCGGGGCCGAATCACGAAAACGTGCGAGCCGGGAACCTCGGAACGACATGGGAAACGGGCGCGTCACGCTCGCGCAACGCCGGAGGCGGCACGCTCATCGTTTCGTCAACTCGGACAAATTCCAGTTCTGCAGGATCTGGTCGGTCGTCGCCACTTCGAGCTGCTGGCCGAAGCGTTGCCGATAGAGCGTCATCATCGCGTCGTGGGTCTCGTCCGACGACGAGCACACCGCGTCGGTGGCGAGCACGATGCGGTAGCCGCGGTCGACGGCGCCGAGCACGGTCGCGAGCACGCAGACGTCGGTCTCGCCGCCGGTGATCACCAGGGTCTCGGCCCGGCGCGCCCGCAGGGCGTTCTCCAGGCCCGGCTCCATCCAGGGCGAGTAGACGGTCTTGTCGACGACCGTGCCGGGGGGCGTCAGCGCCGCGAGGTCCGGCACCAGTTCGACCATCTCCTCGCCGAGCCGGTCCACCGTCATCTCGGCCCAGCGTTCCCAGTAGCGCTTCCAGCAGCCCCGGCCCTCGCCGGGATGCCGGGCCGGAACGAAGCGGGTGAACACCGTGCGCTCCGGCACGGCGCTCGCGAGGTGCAGCACCCGCGGCAGGACCCGCCCCATCCAGGGGGTATGCCAGGCGGTCTTCCGGGCGAAGAGATTCTGCATGTCGACGCAGACATGCACCGCGGTCTCGTCGAGCGGGCCGTTCGGCAGGGCGTCGGTGTCGGCGGGCGTGGCGGCCATGCGGGTCGGGCTCCCGTGCTGAGGGCTCTTTCCGGCCCCAGGGCCCGACCAACGCTCATACTCCTGCGGGGTTTCTGGATCGCCCCCGCGGGATCATGCGTCCGGGATCATCCCTCCGGGACGTGGCTCTCCAGTTCCTCGAGCCAGATCCGCGCGTTGCCGTCGGAGGGGGCGCGCCAGTCGCCCCGGGGCGAGAGGGCGCCGCCGGCCGCCACCTTCGGGCCGTTCGGCAGGGCCGAGCGCTTGAACTGGCTGAAGCCGAAGAAGCGGCGCAGGAACACCGCGAGCCAGGCCCGGATCTCCGGGAGGGCGTAGGTCCCCCGCTTCGCCTCCGGGAAGCCGGGCGGCCAGGGCCCGCGGGCGGCGTCCTCCCAGGCCATCAGCGCCAGGAAGGCGATCTTCGAGGGCCGGTAGCCGTAGCGCAGCGTGTAGAACAGGTTGAAGTCCTGCAGCGCGTAGGGGCCGATCTTCGATTCCGTGCTCTGGATCGTCTCGCCCTCCCGGGCCGGCACCAGTTCGGGCGAGATCTCGGTCTCGAGGATCGCCTCCAGGGTGCGGCCGACCTCAGCGGTGAACTGGCCCGAGGCGATCACCCAGCGGATCAGGTGCTGGATCAGGGTCTTGGGCACGCCCGCATTGACCGCGTAGTGGGACATCTGGTCCCCGACGCCGTAGGTGCACCAGCCGAGCGCCAGCTCCGACAGGTCGCCGGTGCCGATGACGATCGCGTCGTGCTGGTTGGCGAGGCGGAACAGGTAGTCGGTGCGAAGCCCCGCCTGCACGTTCTCGAAGGTGACGTCGTAGACCTCCTCGCCCCGCCCGAACGGGTGGCCCATGTCGGCGAGCATCTGCCGGGCGGCGGGCCGGATGTCGAGCTCGGCCGCGCGGGTCCCGAGGGAGGCCATCAGCCGGTGGGCGTTGCCCTTGGTCTCGTCCGAGGTGGCGAAGCCCGGCATCGTGTAGGTGAGGATGTCCGAGCGCGGCAGGCCGAGCTGGTCGAAGGCGCGGGCCGCCACGATCAGCGCGTGGGTCGAATCGAGCCCGCCCGAGATGCCGATCACCACCCGGCGGGTGCCGATCGCCTGCAGGCGCTGGGCGAGGCCGGCGACCTGGATGTTGTAGCCCTCGTAGCAATCCTGGGCGAGGCGGGCGGGATCGGCGGGCACGAAGGGGAAGCGCTCGACCGTGCGGTGGAAGCCGAGATCGGCGTCCGGGGGTGCCAGGCGGAACGCCACCCGGCGGTAGGCCGGCGCGCCGGGCGTCAGGGCCGCCCGGTTGTCGTCGAAGCTGCCCATCTGGGCCCGCTCCTGGCGCAGGCGGTCGAGGTCGATGTCGGCGAGCGTCACCTGCGGCTCGGCGGGGAAGCGCGCGCCCTCGGCGAGGGTCTCGCCGTCCTCGAAGATCGCGGTCTGGCCGTCCCAGGCGAGGTCGGTGGTCGATTCGCCCGGGCCCGCCGCGGCGTAGATGTAGGCGGCGAGGCAGCGCGCCGAGGTCGAGCGGCACAGGAGCGTGCGGCTCTCCGCCCGCCCGATGGTGATCGGGCTGCCCGAGAGGTTGGCGAGCACGGTCGCGCCGCCGAGCGCGGCGAGCGCCGAGGGCGGCACCGGGATCCACATGTCCTCGCAGATCTCGACCCCGAGGACGAGGCCGGGCAGGTCCTCGGCCGGAAACAGCAGGTCGGTCCCGAACGGCGCCTCCGTCCCGCCGATGCGGAGGGTCTCGGCCGTGATCCCGACGCCGGGGGCGAAGTGGCGCTTCTCGTAGAACTCGCGGTAGTTCGGCAGGTAGCTCTTCGGCACCACCCCGAGCAGCCGGCCGCGATGGATCACCGCTGCGGTGTTGTAGATCCGGTTGCGGTGGCGAAGCGGCGCGCCGATCACGAGGACCGGCATCAGCGCGCGGCTGGCCTCGACGAGGGCGAGGAGCGCCGCCTCGACCCGCTCCAGCAGCGTCTCCTGCAGCAGCAGGTCCTCGAGCGCGTAACCCGACAGGCAGAGCTCGGGGAACACCGCCACGGCGACGCCCTGCGCGTCGCAGGTCTCGGCGAGCCGCCGGATCTCGGCCGCGTTGGCGTCCGGATCGGCGATGTGGCTGCGGCCGACGCAGGCCGCGACGCGGGCGAAACCGTGCCGGTAGAGGGATCGAAACATCGCGCGAAAGGTCCCTTCTCGCCGGAAATGCCCCTCGTCCTTAACGCGCCGGGGCGTCGCCCGGTACCCCGGAGGCGGCCGCCGGCCCGCGTGCCTAATCGGGTGTTAACGATGCCGTGGCTAACTGGCGGCACGCGACGCGGCCGCGGGCCGCCCACACACACCTTCGGCATCATGAGACAATCGGGACGGCCACCCTTCTCCGACTCCTCGCCGCGCGCGCCCCAGCGGGTGCGCGACCATCTTCGCACGCCCGGGCGCCGGGAGCGCCCGCTGGGCGTCCTCGCCCAGACCGTCATGAGCCTGCGGGCGATCCTCGCCCGCCGCTTCGCGCCGCCGGCCGCGCCGCCGGCCCAGCGGGACTACGGCCTGAGCCGCCGCGCCGCTCCGAGCTGGATGGCCGACGCCCTGGTGCGGCCCGATGCGACGCGGCCCGACGCCGCTCCCGCGATGCCGCCGGAACCGTGGAGCGAGAGCCCGTTCGCCCCGGGGCCGCATCCCGCCCCGCACCCGGCGCGGGCGGTTCCCCCGCCGCACTTCGCCGCCCCGGCCGAGGCCTGGGCGCCGGAACCGGGCCCGACGGCACCGCTGCCGGCTTCCTGGCCCGAGCCGGCGCGCGCCGCTCCGCCGCGGCAGCCCGAGGCCCGGGCTGACGACGGTTACGGCAGAGGCCCCGTCGAGGGGGCCGGCGCCGCGCGCCTCTCCCCGGGCCCGGACGCGTGGTCGCCCGCGCCCGGAGCCTTCGTGCCCCCGCCCCCGGCCGAGCCGGCCCGGGCGTACCGCCAGGAGCCGGTGATGAAGCCCGTGCTCCATCCCGCGCCCCAGCCCGAGCCCGTGGCCGCGCCGATCGTGGAGGTCGCGCCGGAAGTACCGGCCCCGCGCCGCGCCTCGCACTGGGCGCCGGATCCCGCCCTCGTGCCCGATGGCGGCTGGTCGATGCCGATTCCCCCCGCCGGCCCGGCCCGGGCCGTGCTGACCCGTGCCCGCCGCCGCGAGGCGGAGCCGGACCAGGCGGCACCGGAGGTGCGGGCGCGCCCCGCGCCGGTCGAACGGCCCGCCGAGGCCGGCGTGCGCTTCACCCGCACGCCCGACCACGTGCTCCAGGCGCGCCAGCGCCGGCGCGAGCAGGCGGTGCGGGAGAAGGAGGAGGCTCGGCTCGCCGCGGAGGCCGAGGCCGCCGCCCGCGCCGCCGCCGAGATCGCGGCCGCCGAGGCGGCGCGCGCCGAGGCCGACGCCGCCCGGGCCGAAGCCGAGGCGCGGGCCGCCGCCGCGGCGGTGCCCCTGTGGCGCCAGCCCTACGTCCTGCCGCCGGGGGTACGTTTCACCCGCACGCCGGACCACCTGCTGCGCCATCCCCAGGAGACGGCTCCCCAGGGAGAGGCCGCGCCGCGAGAAGGCGGCGTGTCCCGGGAGACGGCGGCGTCCGACGAGACGATCGTGTCGTGGGAAGCGGTCGCGTCCTGGGAGACGGTGACGTTCCTGGAGACGGCTGCGACCGCCGAGGCGACGTCTCCGGCCGAGGGGCCGGCCGTCGCCGGTGCGCCGACCGAGCCCGTCACGATGATGGAGCCGGTGGCCGAGCCCACGGCACAGGGACCGGCTGCCCCGGAGACCCGGGCCGGCGCCCAGGAGATCACCGTTCCGCAGCCCGCCGCTCCGGCTTCCGAGATCGCGGCCGTCCTCGCCGGGACCTTCCCGTCGACGCCGGACCTCTCGATTCCCGAGCCCGCCACCGCCATGGAGGCGCCGGTGCAGGTCTTCGACGTGCCGAACAGCGCCATCCTGGTGCCGGTCGACGTCTCGCACCTGCGCTCGCTGCCGCCGCGCCCGGTCTACGCCCTCGACCGCCTGCTGCAGCACGACTGGACCCGCCCGCTCCCGACCGCGGCCGAGCAGGACAACCGGCTGCCGCCCGAGGCGGTCGTCGAGGCGCCGCAAGTCGAGGCCTTGCAAGTCGAAGTTTTGCAAGTCGAAGCTTTGCAAGTCGAAGTCCTGACGATCGAGGCCCTGCCCGACGAACGTCAACCTGCCGAAAACCTGCACCCTGCCGAGGAGCCGAGAGCGACGGTCGAGGTTGTCGTCGCGGAGGCTGGGGCCGTGCCCGGATCGGTCGGCGACGCGCCGGTCGAGATCGTGATCGAGGCCGACGTCCCGGTGATCGTGCCGGCGGACGCGGAGGGCGAGCCGGCTCCCGCGGCGGAGCGGAACGCCGCGGCGACGCCGGATGCGATCGAGCCGGCATCCTCGTCGGATCTCTCCGCCGTGGCGGGAGCGCTGCCCGCCACGATCCTGCTGCCGGCGCCCGCTCCGATGCTGGCGCTCACCTACGCGCCCCTCGCCGACGAGGCGGACGTGCCGGACTCGCCGGAGGCGACGATCATCTCCGTGCCGGTGGCGGTCGAGCCTCCGGCCGCCCCGCTGCCCCTTGCCGCCCCTCTTCCCGTCGACGAGATGTCGGCCGCAACGCCCCAGCCCGCCTTCATGCCCATGGCCTTCGCCCCGGTGCCGTGGTCGTTCATCGCCGCCGGCACGCTGCCGGTCGCGATGGCCGAGGAGACGGCGCAGGCCGACGCACCGCAGGCCGCGACGGCCCTCGCGCCCGCGCCGGTCGAGGATCCCGCGGCGGAGCCGGCCGGCCGGCCGGCCTCGCAGCCCTTCGTGTACGTGCCGACCGGCCGCCTCAACGCGCAGCCGCCGGCCCCGACCCTGCCCGCCCCCCCGCGCCCGCCGCGCATCATCCTGCCGATCGCTTCGCCATCGGTGCCGATCGCTTCGCAACCGGTGCCGATCGCTTCGCAACCGGTGCCGATGGCCGAGCAGCCGGTGCCGGCCGCGATGGAGGCCGCCTCTCCCGCTCCCGAGCCGGATTCCGTGACGCCGGCCTGGTCGGCCGCCCTGCCGGAGGTACCGGCCGCCGAGCCGCACGGCCTCGTCATCGGCACGACGGGACTCGTCACCGATCTCGGCCTCGACGCGGACGACGACGGAGAGGACGAGGACGACATCCTGGCGCCCGTCGCCACGATTCCGCTGCGCCCGGCCGCCCGCATGGTCGAGGTGCCCTACGAGCTGCCCTCGGTCGACCTCCTGGCCGAGCCGCGGGAATCGGACGGCAGCAACCTCGATCCCGAGATGCTGGAGGACAACGCCCTGCAGCTGCAGCAGGTGATCCAGGATTTCGGCGTGCGCGGCGAGATCCTCGCGGTGCGCCCCGGCCCGGTGGTCACGCTCTACGAGATGGAGCCCGCACCCGGCACCAAGTCGAGCCGCGTCATCTCGCTCGCCGACGACATCGCCCGCTCGATGTCCGCCATCTCGGCCCGCGTCGCGGTGGTCCAGGGCCGCAACGCCATCGGCATCGAGCTGCCGAACCTCAAGCGCGAGACGGTCTACCTGCGCGAGCTCCTGACCTCGCCGGTCTTCACCGAGACCAAGCAGAAGCTCGCGCTGTGTCTGGGCAAGAACATCGGCGGCGAGGCGATCATCGCCGACCTCGCCCGCATGCCCCACCTGCTGGTGGCCGGCACCACCGGCTCGGGCAAGTCGGTCGCCATCAACACCATGATCCTCTCGCTCCTCTACCGGATGAAGCCGGAGGAGTGCCGTCTGATCATGGTCGACCCGAAGATGCTGGAACTCTCCGTCTACGACGGCATCCCGCACCTGCTCTCCCCGGTCGTCACCGATCCCAAGAAGGCGGTCATCGCCCTCAAATGGGCGGTGCGCGAGATGGAGGAGCGCTACAAGAAGATGGCGCGCCTCGGCGTTCGCAACATCGACGGGTTCAACGCCCGGGTGGCGGAGGCCCGCGCGCGCGGCGAGGTGATCACCCGCACCGTCCAGACCGGCTTCGACCGCGAGACCGGCGAGGCGGTCTACGAGGACGAGGTCATGGACCTCTCCGCCCTGCCCTACATCGTGATCGTGGTCGACGAGATGGCCGACCTGATGATGGTGGCGGGCAAGGACATCGAGGGGGCGATCCAGCGCCTCGCCCAGATGGCGCGCGCGGCCGGCCTGCACCTGATCATGGCGACGCAGCGCCCGTCGGTGGATGTGATCACCGGGACGATCAAGGCGAACTTCCCGACCCGGATCTCCTTCCAGGTGACCTCGAAGATCGATTCGCGCACGATCCTCGGCGAGATGGGCGCCGAGCAGCTGCTCGGCCAGGGCGACATGCTGTTCATGGCGGGCGGCGGGCGCACGACCCGGGTGCACGGGCCGTTCTGCTCGGACGACGAGGTCGAGCAGGTCGTGGCCCACCTCAAGCGCCAGGGCCGCCCCTCCTATCTCGACGCCGTCACGGCGGACGACGAGGTCGAGGAGGCCGCAGCGAGCCCCGACACCCCGGTCATGGACCAGGGCAGCTTCGGCGATCCGGCGGCCGACCTGTACGACCAGGCGGTGGCGGTGGTGCTGCGCGACAAGAAGGCCTCGACGAGCTACATCCAGCGGCGCCTGCAGATCGGCTACAACCGGGCGGCCTCCTTGATGGAGCGGATGGAGCGCGAGGGCATCGTCGGCCCCGCCAACCATGCCGGCAAGCGCGAGATCCTGATCGAGCCCGCCCCGCAGGCGGGAGGCGAGGAGGCGTGAGCGGCCCCGCCGTCGCATATTCGCCACAGGGGGCGGCTCTATCGTGGCGCCGGTCCCCTGCGGCACACCCACCCGTCGGGCGGGCGCGGCGTCGGCTCGACCGCGCGAGCCCGTCCGTCCCCGTCCGCCACCACGGAGAACCCTGCCGATGAACGGCCGTCCTCGCTCCGGCCCGCTCCGCGCGGCGTCCCTCGGCGCCGCGCTCACGGTCGCCGCCCTCGCGATGCCGGCCGTGCTCGCGGCCTCTCCGGCCGAGGCGCAGGTCTCGTCGTTCCTCGACGGCCTGTTCGGCCGCAAGGACTCAGGCCCCGAGGCCCAGCCCGAGGCGGCCCCGGCCCAGGCGGCACCGTCCGGGCCCGGTTCCGGCGCGTCCGCCAAGGCGCCGCTGCCGCCGCGCCGGCCCTCCTCCCTCGGGGGGACCAAGAACGCCGCGCCGGAGCCGGTCGAGACCGCCGCGGTGCCGACGGCCCCCGAAGCGGGCCGGCCCGCCCAGCAGGTCGCCGCCGCGACCACCGCGGCGGCCGTCGATCCGGCCAACCCGGCCGCGGTGATCGAGCGCGCCAACGCCTACTTCAACGGCGTCTCGACCCTGACCGGCAACTTCGTCCAGATCGGCGCCGACGGGCGCAAGATCGGCGGCAAGCTCACCCTCGCCAAGCCCGGCCGCCTGCGCTTCGACTACGACCAGCCCTCCTCCCTCGAGGTCGTCGCCGACGGGACCTCGGTGGCGGTGCGCGACCGCAAGCTCGCGACCCAGGACCTCTACTTCATCTCGCAGACGCCGCTGAAATTCCTGCTGCGCGACAAGATCGACCTCGCCCGCGACCTCACCGTCACCGACGTCTCGGCCGAGCCCGGCGGCATCCGCATCGTGCTCGACGACCGCTCGACGCTCGGGGGCACCTCGCGCATCGCGCTCTACTTCGACGATGCGATGAAGACCCTGAGCCAGTGGCGGATCACCGACCCGCAGGGCTACCAGACCACCGTGCTGCTCTCCAACCTCCAGCGCGGCCGCGCCGTCGACGGCATGATGTTCGTCATCAATTACGGCCGGGCGGTCGACAAGGAGCTCGAGGCCAAGATGCAGCAGGCCCGCCCCAACTGATTTCTCGCGAGTACCCGACCGTTGCGCCTCACCGTCAGCACCTGGAACATCAACTCGGTCCGCCTGCGCATCGACCTCGTGCGCCGCTTCCTCGACGAGGCGAAGCCCGACGTGCTCTGCCTCCAGGAGACCAAGTGCCCGGACGACCGCTTCCCGCTCAAGGAATTGCAGGGCTTCGGCTATCCCCACATCGTCTTCGCCGGGCAGAAGGGCTATAACGGCGTCGCGATCCTCTCGCGGCTGCCGCTCGTCACCCGCGAGGTGATGAGCTTCTGCGAGCGCCAGGACGCGCGCCACATCTCGGCGGTGCTCGGGCCCGAGGCGGGAGCGGCCGCCGGCATCGCCGTCCACGACTTCTACGTGCCGGCCGGCGGCGACGTGCCGGACGCCAAGCTCAACGACAAGTTCGCCCACAAGCTCTCCTTCATGGACGAGCTGCGCGCCTGGGGCGGGCGGCGCCCCTCCGGCCCGGCGATCCTCGTCGGCGACCTCAACGTGGCGCCGCTCGAGCACGACGTCTGGTCGCACAAGCAGCTCCTCGACGTGGTCAGCCACACCCCGATCGAGACCGAGCGCCTGGAGACCCTTCGCGGCGAGGCCGGCTGGATCGACACGATGCGCCACCTGCGCCCGCCGCCGGAGAAGATCTACACCTGGTGGAGCTACCGCTCCCCCGACTGGGCCGCCGCCGACAAGGGACGGCGCCTCGACCACATCTGGGTCACGCCGGACCTCGCCGGCACGGTGAGATCCGTCACCGTCGCGCGCCACGCCCGCGCCTGGGAGAAGCCGTCCGACCACGTGCCGGTGACGGTGGAACTGGAGCTTTAACCACCGGTTCCGCTGCGACATGCAGGCTGCGCAACCCGGACCGCCTCCTCTCCGTTAGCTCTGGTCGGAGCCGCAAAGGCTCCGCTCCCGAGGGAGGGCTCGTCCGCGCGATGACGACAGCGTTCCGGCCCGAGCGCATCTTCCTGGTCACCAGCCTGGTGCTGACCGTCGCGGCGGCGGTGGCCCTGTACCTCCTGCAGGCGACCACGCTGACCATCGCGGTGGCGCCGCGGGACGGCACCGAGCCGGCGCTGATCCGCGCCTACGCGGAAGCTCTGAAGAGCGCCCACAAGGGCGTGCGCCTCAAGATCCTGCCCTTCGACGACGTGCGCGAGAGCGCGAGGGCGCTCGAGCAGGGACGGGCCGACCTCGCGGTGGTGCGGCCCGACGTCGACCTGCCGGCGAACGGCCTGACGCTGGCGATCCTGCGCGACCAGGCGATGCTGATCGCCTCGCCGGCGCCCTCTGGCATCACCACCTTCCCGGGGCTCGCCCGCAAGCGCCTCGGCATCGTCGCTCACCGCGACGCGGATCTGTGGCTGCTCAAGAGCCTGATGAGCTACTACGGCCTCACCCTGCAGGAGGGCGGCACGGGCCCGATCGCCGCGGGGCAGGTGCGGCTGGTGCCGCTGGCCGAGGAGGATCTGCCCCAGGCCTTCGCGAGCAAGCGCATCGACGCGGTGGTGGCGGTGATCGCCCCGGCCGCCCCGATGGCGTTGCGCCTCGTCGGCACCGTCCAGGCGGCGAGCCGGACCCGCAAGGTCGATTTCGTCGGCGTCGAGGACGGGCCGGCGATCATCGAGCGCCTGCCCCGGCTCCAGGCGGTGACGGTGCCGGCCGGCCTGTTCGGCGGCAGCCCGAAGGTGCCGGAGGACGAGGTGAAGACCATCGGCGCCTCCTACCGGCTGATGGCCAAGGCCTCGATGAGCCGCACCGTGGCGGCGGACGTGACCCAGCACCTGTTCGAATTGCGCTCGCGCCTCTCCGACGCGACGCCGGCGGCGGATTACGTCGCGGCGCCCGCCTACGAGACCACCGCCGAGGCGACGAGCGCGCGCCTGCCGATCCATCCCGGCGCCATCGACTACTTCGAGCGCGAGCAGCAGGGCTTCATCGAGCGCTACGGCGACTGGGTGTACCTGCTGGCGGTGCTCGGCGGCGGCTTCGGCTCGGCGCTCGCCTGGCTGCGCCAGCGCCTGCGCCGCCTGCGGCGCGAGCGCATCGACGTGGTGATGGACCGCCTGCTGGAGATCCTGGCGGAGGCGCGCCGGGCGGATCCCGCCGGCCTCGACACGCTGACCGGCGAGGTCGATGCGCTCGCCGCCGACGTGGTGCGCTACACCCGCGAGCGCGAGACCGACACCCGCACCATGGCGGCGGTGATGATCGCGATCGAGACCGCCCGCTCCACCATCGCGGATTGCCGCCGGATGGCCGGCGGGCCCTCGGCTGGCGAGGCGGAGGCGCCTCGCCGCCAGGCCTTCCGGCTCAGTGCTGCCGAGTGATGGCCGACGATCGGGTCAGCGCACCATTGCGAGCGGCGCGCCGGACTTCGACAGGGCGCCATCCATGGCGCCGCCCGCCGGGCGCAGGCGCGCCGCGACCGTGCCGCCGGGCTGGTAGAGGTAGACCTCGCCGTCGCGAAAATCCCAGGCCGTGACCTTGGCGAGGTCCTTGTTGGCGCAACCCGTGGACGACGCCTTGTAGAGGTCGAGGGCGGGCGTGCTCGCCAGGCTGACCCGGCAGCTCGCGCCGGTGGCGTCCTTGGCGGTCCAGCCGCCGACGACCGCGGAGCGTCCGCCGCTCGCGACCACCGGGGGTGGCGGCGGGGCGATGGCGGCCTGCTGCTGCACCGGCGGGGGGCTCGCCTCCGCCATGATCGGGCCGGACGGGTTGGCGACGACCGGGCCGGGTACCGCCGCGGCGCCGGGCGGCGGCGCCAGCGGGGCCGAGGTCACCGGGCCGGAGGACAGGCCGGGGCCGAGATCCGGCTCCTCCGGCGGCAGCGGCCGGGCGACGCGCGGCGCCGGGCGCGTCGAGGCGCCGATTCCCCCGGTGTCGAAGCGCGACGAGGAGCAGGCGCCGGCGCTCGCGGCGAGGGCCAGGGCGGCGACGGTGCAGAGGATCTGGCGCGGCATCGAGGGGTCCTGCGGGGCCTTGGAGTGGGGGGCCTTGGGGTGGAGGGCCTTGGGGCGGGCGGCGATCGTCGGGGATCGGTGATCCCCGCGAAATACGATCCCGCGAAGGCGCGCGCAGGGGTTTCCCCAACGACAAAGGCGCCCGGAGGCGCCTTTTCGAGGGGGTGTGGCCGACAGGACCCAGTCGGCCGCACCGGAGAGGGTCTGCGAGGTGGATCAGACCTCGCGAGCGACCATCATCTTCTTGATCTCGGCGATGGCCTTCGCCGGGTTCAGGCCCTTCGGGCAGGTATTGGCGCAGTTCATGATGGTGTGGCAGCGATAGAGCCGGAACGGGTCGTGCAGCCCGTCGAGGCGCTCGCCGGTATGCTCGTCGCGGCTGTCGATCAGCCAGCGATAGGCCTGGAGCAGGGCCGCCGGGCCGAGGAAGCGGTCGCCGTTCCACCAGTAGCTCGGGCACGAGGTGGTGCAGCAGGCGCACAGGATGCACTCGTAGAGCCCGTCGAGCCGCGCGCGGTCCTCGGGGGTCTGCTGCCACTCCTTCTCGGGCGAGGGCGTCTCGGTCTGCAGCCACGGCTCGATCGCCGCGTGCTGGGCGAAGAACGCGGTGAGATCCGGCACCAGGTCCTTCAGCACCGGCATGTGCGGCAGCGGGTAGATCTTGACCTGGTTCGACTTGCAGTCGTCGATGCCGAGCGTGCAGGCCAGCGTGTTCTGCCCCATGATGTTCATGGCGCAGGAGCCGCAGATGCCCTCGCGGCACGAGCGCCGGAAGGTCAGGGTCGCGTCGACCTTGTTCTTGATCCAGAGCAGCGCGTCGAGGACCATCGGGCCGCAATCGTCGCGATCGACGTAGTAAGTGTCGATCCGCGGGTTGGCACCGTCGTCCTGGTTCCAGCGGTAGATCCGGAACTCCTGGACGTTCTTGGCGCCGACCGGCTTCGGCCAGGTCTTGCCCTCGGTGTACTGGGAGCCTTTGGGGAGGTTGAACTGGGCCATCTGTCTATGCCTGATCGGTGCGGTCGAGCCCGAGGGGACGCATTCGCACCCGTCCGGTCTCGATGGTGAGGAGGGCTCCGGCGAGGAGGTCCGCCCGCGCCCCGTCGATCGCGCGGGCGACGAGGGGGCCGATGCGCCCGGGCAGCGTGGTTCCCGTGCGGAGCTGGATGACGCTCGGCGCGGTCGCATCCGACCGCGCCAGGGCAATCCCGAAATCGAGATCGGCCGTCATGACGGCGCGGCCGTGCGTCCGCGCCCAATCGATGATGTCGGTGTCGGGCGCGTCCTCCGCCCCCATCTCCGACCAGTGGACCGCGTCGTGCCCGAGGTTCGCGAGATACGGAACCCAGGCGGGGGTAAGGTTCATGTCGACCACGATCCTCACGCCGCCGGCTCGAGACCGATCTCGCGCTCCTGCGCCATCCAGGCCGCGTAGCGGAGAGCCTCGAGCACGTCCTCGCGCTCGAGGTAGGGATAGGCCGCCAGCAACTCGTCGATGCCGACGCCTTCGCCCAGATTCCCCAGGATCATCGCGACCGTCACCCGCTTGCCGCGGATGCAGGCTTTCCCGGCCATGACGGCCGGGTCGCGGGTGATCCGGGGGAACTCGGTCATCGATCCCTCCAACGTGGCCTCAGTACACGCGCGCCTTCGGCTCGATATACGCGATGTCGTTCGACATCGTGTAGGTGTGGACCGGCCGGTAATCGATCGCGACCTTGCGGGCGTCGGGGTCGAGCCAGGCGAGCGTGTGCTTCATCCACTGCTTGTCGTCGCGGTCCGGGAAGTCCTCGCGGGCATGCGCGCCGCGCGACTCGGTCCGGTTGGCGGCCGATTCCATGGTGACGACGGCCTGGCCGATCAGGTTGTCGAATTCCAGGGTCTCGAGCAGGTCGGTGTTCCACACGAGCGAGCGGTCGGTCACCTTCACGTCGTCGGCGCCGGCCCAGACCTTGTGGATCAGGCCCTTGCCCTCCTCCAGCACCTCGCCGGTGCGGAACACGGCGCAGTTGTTCTGCATCGTCTTCTGCATCTCGAGGCGCAGCTCCGCCGTCGGCGTGCCGCCGTTGGCGTAGCGGAAGCGGTCGAGGCGGCCGAGCGCCTTGTCGGCGGAGTCCTTCGGCAGCTCCGGCAGGCGGCCGCCCTTCTCCACCGTCTCGGCGCAGCGCAGGCCCGCGGCGCGGCCGAACACCACGAGGTCGATGAGCGAGTTCGAGCCGAGGCGATTGGCGCCGTGGACCGAGACGCAGGCCGCCTCGCCGATCGCCATCAGGCCCGGCACCACGTGGTCGGGGTTGCCGTTCTTCAGGGTCAGCACCTCGCCGTGGTAGTTCGTCGGGATGCCGCCCATGTTGTAGTGGACGGTCGGGATGACCGGGATCGGCTCCTTGGTCACGTCGACGCCGGCGAAGATCTTCGCGCTCTCCGAGATGCCGGGCAGGCGCTCGTGCAGGATCTTCGGGTCGAGGTGGTCGAGGTGGAGGAAGATGTGGTCCTTGCTCTTGCCGACGCCGCGGCCGGCGCGGATCTCCATGGTCATGGAGCGCGAGACCACGTCGCGGGAGGCGAGGTCCTTGGCCGAGGGAGCGTAGCGCTCCATGAAGCGCTCACCCTCGGAGTTGGTGAGGTAGCCGCCCTCGCCGCGCGAGCCTTCCGTGATGAGGCAGCCGGCGCCGTAGATGCCGGTCGGGTGGAACTGGACGAACTCCATGTCCTCGAGCGCGAGGCCCGCCCGCAGCACCATCGCGTTGCCGTCGCCGGTGCAGGTATGGGCCGAGGTCGCCGAGAAGTAGGCCCGGCCGTAGCCGCCGGTGGCCAGCACCGTCATGCCGGCGCGGAAGCGGTGGATCTCGCCGGTCGCCTGGTCGATGGCGATGACGCCGCGGCAGCGCCCCTCCTCGTCCATGATCAGGTCGAGGGCGAAGTACTCGATGAAGAAGTTGGTCTGCGCCTTCACGGCCTGGCCGTAGAGGGTGTGCAGCATGGCGTGGCCGGTGCGGTCGGCCGCCGCGCAGGTGCGCTGGGCGGTGCCCTTGCCGTAATCGGTGGTCATGCCGCCGAACGGGCGCTGGTAGATCTTGCCCTCGGCGGTGCGCGAGAACGGCACGCCCCAGTGCTCGAGCTCGTAGACCGCGGCCGGGGCGTTGCGCACCAGGTACTCGATCGCGTCCTGGTCGCCGAGCCAGTCCGACCCCTTCACGGTGTCGTACATGTGCCAGCGCCAGTCGTCCGGCCCCATGTTGCCGAGCGAGGCCGAGATGCCGCCCTGCGCCGCCACGGTGTGCGAGCGGGTCGGGAACACCTTGGTGATGCAGGCGGTGCGCAGGCCCGCCTGCGAGCAGCCGACGGTGGCGCGCAGACCCGCGCCGCCGGCGCCGACGATCACCACGTCGAAGGTGTGGTCGATGATGGTGTACGCCTTGCCGTTCTGGGCCGGCGCGGCGGAAGCGGTGGAGGCCATGGACGGTGATCCTGTTCTGGCGTTACGCGAAGGCCCGCAGGCTCACGCGCACGATGGCGTAGAGGCAGGCGACCGCGACGACGACGCAGTAGAAGTTGTTGGCGATGACCGCGGCGATGCGCAGGCCCTTGTCGTGGACGTAGTCCTCGATGACGATCTGCAGACCCATCCGCATGTGGTTGGTGACCGAGAGGACGCCAAGGATCAGCAGGATCGCCACCAGCGGGTGCGACACCAGGGCGACCGCCTCCGGGTAGGGCCGGCCGGCCATCAGGGCGACGATCACCACGAAGGCGAGGACGAGGGGCACGTTCGAGACCGCGGTGACGCGGTGCATCCACCACTCGCGGGTGCCGTGATGCGCGGGCCCGAGGCCGCTGATGCGGGCGCGGGGCGTGCGGATCGAGGGGCGGATGTCGGGGCGGTTGTCGACCATCTTGCGTCGTCCTTCAGCGGGCCACCAGGGCGACGAGCCAGATCACCACGGTCAGGGCGACCGAGCCGATCAGGGTGAAGCGGGCCATCGCGATGCGGGTGCCGGGCTCCATGCCGTGGCCGAAATCCCAGACCAGGTGGCGGATGCCGCCGAGCATGTGGTGCAGCAGGATCCAGGTGTAGACGAACAGGATCAGCCGCCCGAGGATCGAGCCGAAGAACCACGCCACCGGGCCGTAGGCGCCGGGGCCGGCGGCGAGCGCCACGAGCCAGAGCGCCAGCAGAGCCGTGCCGCCGTAGAGCGCCACGCCGGTGATGCGGTGCGCCACCGACATCGCCATGGTCCAGGTCCAGCGGTAGATCTGGAGGTGGGGCGAGAGCGGTCGGACGACCGGTCTGCCGGCGGGGTTCGTGGGCCTTGCGGTGTCCGCCATCGTGATCCTCAGGGTTCCCTGGTCTGTACCGGCTCTAAACTGGGTCACCTAACGGCTCCGCCGCGGGAGCGCAACGTGGCCGCGGATGCACGGGAGTGACAGACTTCCCAAGCTGTTTCCCTGGAACGCGTCCAATTCGCAATGCGGTTCTCGTTGACCCAGGCTTCGCGAACGGCGAAGGCCGATCCCGGCCCTGGTCATCGTCGGCCGGCCCGATCTACCTTCGCGGCCGGCGAAACGATCGGTCGAGTTCGGGACGGTCGACCGCCCCTCGTCGATCGCCCGGGAGGCGCCGCCATGCATTTCGACCTCGTCGACCTCAGCCTGTTCCGCCACGTCGTCGAGGCGGGCTCGATCACCCACGGGGCGAACCGCGCGAACCTGGCGCTCGCCGCGGCGAGCCACCGCATCCGCAGCATGGAGGCCTCGCTCGGCGCCGCCCTCCTCACCCGGGCCCGCCTCGGCGTCACCCCGACGCCGGCCGGGCGCACGCTGCTCGCCCATGCCCGCCAGATCCTCTCGGGCGTCGAGCGCCTGCAGGGGGATCTGGCCGCCTTCGCGGGCGGGGCGGCGGGGCAGATCCGCGTCCTGTCGAACACCAACGCGCTGACCGAGTTCCTGCCCGAGGTGCTCTCGGCCTACCTCGCCGAGCATCCGGGGGTGAGCGTCGACATCGAGGAGCGGCTCTCCGACGAGATCGTCGGCCTCGTCGCCGAGGGCGCGGCGGATCTCGGCCTCGTCGCCGGCACGGTCGAGACCGGTAGCCTCGAGACCTATCCGTTCCGCCGCGACCGGTTCGTCCTGGTGGTGGCGAGGGACCATCCGCTGGCCGCCCGGGACTCGGTGACCTTCACCGAGGTGCTCGGCCACGACCTCGTCGGGCTCGACCGGGCGAGCGCGCTGACCCGGTTCCTCGCGGGGAAGGCCGGGCGCAGCGGCCAGCCCCTGCGCCTGCGGGTGCAGCTGCGCGGCTTCGACGCGGTCTGCCGCCTGGTCGAGTGCCGGGTCGGCCTGGGCATCGTGCCGGAGACGACTGCGCGCCGGGCCGCCCGCACCATGGCGGTCGCCATCGTGGCGCTGGAGGACCCGTGGGCGGTGCGCGACCTCACGATCTGCCTGCGCGATCTCGCCGCCCTGCCCCCCTTCGCCCAGGATTTCGTCGCCCACCTGCGGGCGCCGGAGGAATGATGCGAAGTCCGGAAGATCCCGTCCGGACTTCGCATCACCAGCCCGCGCGGCGCATGAGCGAAGCCGAAATCCGCATCGCGAAGCAATCGATCGGCGATCGTGTGAGGCGCGTCAGCGGGCCGGGTTCGCCTTGGTCCAGGCCGACGCGAAAGCGTCGGCGACGGCCGTGCCGAAGCCCGGCAGCCGGCCCGGCAGGGCCGCGGCCCCGATCAGCAGCGCGGAATCGTGCGACCACAGGCCGATGGGCTTGGGCTCGAGCATCTGGCCGGTCGCCACCACCCGGGCCCCGGCGAGCGCGGCCCGCAGCTCGGTGAAGGCGCTCGCCGCACACACGATCTCCTCCCCCGCCCGCACGGCCTGCACGTTGACCGTCGTGAGCAGGGCCGGCACCGCCGGATCGTTCGGCTGCGGGATGAGCATCGTGAGGGTGGGGCTGGTCTGCACCGTCTGGCGTCCCGGTGCGACGGCCAGGCCCGCCTGCGCGACCCGGCCGCGCAAGGCCTCGTTGAGGGCGGCATCGATCTCGGCCGTGATCCCGCAGGCCTCCCGCACTGCCGGCTGGGCGTTGATGCCGCTCGCCACGCGCAAGGAGCGCAGGCCCGTCAGCGGCGAGCCCGGCGGGCCGTTCGCCTGTGCGCCGCTCGTTTGCGCGCCGGCGGCGCTCGCCGAGAGCACGAGAACGAGCGCGAGGGGAAACCGGAGCATGAATGGTCCCACGAATGTTCTCCTGCGTCGGGGAAAGTCGCGACGGTGCGGTCAGGCCGGGACGGGTCGGGCGGGACCGGCGGACCTGCGCCGCCCCAGCCCGTAGAGCAGCACGGAGACGAGGACCGCCCCCGCGACGAGGCCGCTGGCGAGGAGCGGCCGATAGGCGATCCAGGCCGCGCCGATCACCACCGGGCCGACCAGGGCCGTCGCCGCGAGCGCCACGACCGTGACCGCGCCGGAGACGATCGAGCCGAGCACCGGCAGGCTGCGCGCCAGCACGTTGACCGGCGCGAACAGCCCGGCGAAGCCGAGGAACAGGAAGACGAGGCCGAGCCCGCGCAGGAGCCACGTCGTGCGGCGATTGTCCGCCTCGCCCCGTGCGACCAGGGTTTCGGCCGGGTGCAGGCCGGTGGCCGCGAGCAGCACGCCCTCGCCGTTCGCGGCCCGGTACGGGGTCAGGCCGTCGGCTCCCTGGCGGCCGAGGAACGAGGCCGGTCCCTCGGGGGCCAGCAGGTAGGTGACGCGCAGGTCGCCGACCCGCGGCGCCTCGGGGCCGGCTCCGACGTGGTAGGCCCCGCCGCTCGCCCGCACCGGGCGCCCGAGGGATTGCCGCAGGGCGGCGGCCCCGATCTCGTCGGCCGGCAGCGCGCCCTGCGCCGGCAGCAGCCGGGATGCCTCGGCCCCGACCGGCACCGCCTCGACCCGCGCGTCGGCGGCGCCGAAGCTGCGCGAGCGCACCGGGAAGGCCGGGTTGTCGTGGCCGGCGACGCGGAAGCCGGTGGAGTGGACCGGCTGCTCCGACCATTCGCGCCGGTAGACGAACTTGCGCTCCGCTCCGGAGCCCTGCTCGCTCTCGCGCCACTGGTACATCTCGACCTTGCGCGCGAGGGCGAGCCCGCGCGAGCGCGGGCCGAGCTCGTCGTCGATGGCGCCGGCCACGGTGGTGGCCGGGCCGGCGAGGTGGACCAGCGCCCCGTCGAGGGCGGGGTCGCGGCGATCGGTCGGGACGGTGCGCACCACCGCGCCGGCCTCCGCCAGGGAGCGGGCGACGCGCACGGCGCGGCCCTCGTTCCAGAGCAGGCCCAGGCAGGCGAGCGGCACCAGGACGAGCCCGACGATCATCGATCCGACGCTGTCGGACAGCCGCTCCGCCAGGCTCTGGGGGGCGGCGACCGCGTGATCGTCCTCGCCGGGCTCCGCTGCCGGAGGGCGCGTCTCCCCGTCGAGGGCGCCGGGCCCGTGATCCATCGCCGCCGCCTCCGCCGCCCGGGATCGCCCCGCGCTCCTTTGCGGCCCATTCATCCGGAGGAAGGCGGCCCGCGTCTCTCCTCGGAAGTGACGAGGGGCGAGAAAATACCGGTGCGCCCGCGCAGGCCCCGGGCGCGCCGGCCCTCCCCTCTGCACACCCGGCCCGTCCTCGGGTAAGACTGCGTGATCCCGAGACAAGCGACGAGGCGACGACCCCCTCCCATGCAGGATCCCGAGCACCCGTCCGAGCCCGCCGCCCTGGTCGATGCCGAGGCGCATTCCGCCGGCTTCCGGCAGGTGCGCGAGGCGCGCCGGCTCGAGCTGGTGGAGGACTACGTCGAGCTGATCGCCGACCTGATCGGCGACGGCGGCGAGGCGCGGCAGGTCGACATCGCGGCCCGCCTCGGCGTCGCGCAGCCGACGGTGGCCAAGATGCTCAAGCGCCTGGCCGAGGACGGGCTGGTGCAGCAGCGGCCCTATCGCGGCGTGTTCCTGACCGAGGCCGGCCGGGCGCTGGCCGCGGAGGCGCGCGAGCGCCACCGCGTCGTCGAATCGTTCCTGCTCGCGCTCGGCGTCAGCCCGGACGTGGCGCGCTGCGACGCGGAAGGCATCGAGCACCACGTCAGCCGCGAGACCCTCGAGGCGTTCCGCCGCTTCACCGCCGCCCGGACCGACGCCTGAGCGCCGGCGGGCGGCGGACGTCCCTCACGCCGCTCGGACGCTTCGCAGGAAGCCCTCGGTCTGCGCGCTCAGCTCGCGGGAGCGGTCCGAGACCTCGGACGAGGCGGCGATCACCCGCGCCGCATTCCTGCCGGTCTCCTCGGCGGAGGCCGACACGCTCGCGGTGCCGGCCATCACGTCGCCGGCCCCGGCGGCGGCCTGCGAGACGTTGCGGACGATCTCGTGGGTCGCGGCGTTCTGCTCCTCGACCGCGGCGGCGATCGCCGTCGTCAGGCCGCTGATCTCGCGGATGCGCGTCCCGAACCCGCCGATCGCCGCCACCGCCTGGGCCGTCGAATCCTGGATCCGCGTGATCTGCGAGGCGATCTCGTCCGTCGCCTTGGCGGTCTGGTTGGCGAGCTCCTTGACCTCGGCGGCCACCACCGCGAAGCCGCGGCCCGCCTCGCCGGCCCGCGCCGCCTCGATCGTGGCGTTCAGCGCCAGTAGGTTGGTCTGGCCGGCGATCGACGAGATCAGGCTCACGACGTCGCCGATCTTGCTCACCGCGCCGCTCAGCTCCTGCACCAGGCGCGCGGTCCCGTCGGCCTCGACGACCGCCGCCTCCGCGAGGGTGGCCGAGCCCTGCACCTGGCGCCCGATCTCGGTGACCGAGCCGCCCAGCTCCTCCGAGGCCGCCGCGACCGTGTCGATGTTGGCCGAGGTCTGCGTGGCCGAGCCCGCCACCTCGGTCGAGCGGGCGCTGGTCTGGTCGGCGGTGCCGGCCATCGCAGAGGCCGCCGCCTGCATCTCCCCGGCGGCGCTCGACAGGCTGGCGAACAGGGCCGAGGAATCCCGGGCGAAGCCGTCGATCAGCGCGTCGAGTTCGCGGGCCCGCGTCTCGTCCCTCGCCTTGGCCTCCATCTCGGCGTGGATGTCGACGAGCGAGCCGCAGATCCGCAGCGGGACGCCGTGGGCGTCGTAGGCGGCGCCGCCGGTGGCGCGGAACCAGCGCGGCCGGCCGTCCGGCATCACGATCCGGTACTTGACGTCGTAGGCGCCCTGGTTCTTGACGTCCTTGATCGCTGCCGCGAAGGCGGTCATGATCCGGACGAGATCTTCGGAGTAGATCCGGCTCGACCACGATTCCAGCTTGTCCGGATACGACTCGGCCGTCGTGTAGCCGACGACACGGCGGAATTCCGGCGTCCAGGTGACCTTGGTCTTCGGATGCGCGAGGTCGCCCTGGTGCGGGATGACCTCCCACAAACCGACGCCGGCGCGGGTCGCAAGCAGTTCGAGAAAGCCGTCCTGGCGTGAGAAGCGCTTCAGCATCGGGTCGTCGTTCCGTTCGGATCGACGACGACGCTACGATGCAGCCGTGAAGGGGACGTTACGTCATGGGCCGGGATCCCGAGCGCAGGAGCGCCATCGATTCGCGTCCCGGCCTCGTCGCCGCGGCCGGAACCCGCTCGCTGCGCAGCGTCGGGGCGTCGGCCCCGACGCCGCGCGGGCGGTCCTCAGCGCGGCATCAGGGCCCAGTAGTCGAGGTCGAGGATCACCGCCGGGTCGTAGCCGTCGCCGGACTTGTCCGGGTGGGTGCCGCAGGGCCGGTTCTTGGTCGCGACCGTGCGCAGGCGAAGCGCCCCGACGTCGCTGCGCCCCGGCAGGTCGGCCACCTCCAGCACCTCGCTCCAGGCATAGACCGTGTCGCCGGCGAACAGGGGCGCGACGTGGCGCCCGGCATTGATGCCGGCGATCGAGAAGGCGTTGCCCAGCCCGTTGAAGCTGAGGGCCCGGGCGAGCGAGATGACGTGGCCGCCGTAGATCAGCCGCTTGCCGAAGCGGGTGTCCTTGGCCGCAAAGCCGTCGAAATGGACCTTGGCGGTGTTCTGGAACAGCCGGGTGGCGATCTGGTGCTCGGCCTCCTCGACGGTCATGCCGTCGACGTGGTCGATGCGCTCGCCGGCCGCGTAGTCGCCGAGGCGGTGCGGGCTGCCGGCGAGGCCGAGATCGTAGGTCTCCGGATTCAGGGGCGGCAGGCCGGCCGCCAGTTCCTCCGGCGCCACCGCCTTGGCGAGGCTCGGCACCGCCTCGGCCTCGATTCCAGCCTCGGGGTCGCGCTTGCGCACCAGCACCCAGCGGCAATAGCTCAGCACCGCCTCGCCCTGCGCGTCGTACCCGGTGGAGCGGACGTAGACCACGCCGGTCTGGCGGTTCGAGCTCTCCTTGAGGCCGATCACCTCCGAGACGGAGTTCAGGGTCTCGCCCGGATAGACCGGGCGCAGGAAGCGCCCTTCCGCGTAGCCGAGATTGGCGACCGCGTTGAGCGAGATGTCCGGCACCGTCTTGCCGAACACGACGTGGAACACCAGCAGGTCGTCGAGGGGCGCCCGGGCGTAGCCGAAGGCGGCCGCGAAGGCGTCGGAGGATTGCACCGCGAAGCGCGGGCCGTAGAGCGCGGTGTAGAGCGCCACGTCGCCGGCGGTCACCGTGCGCGGCGTGGCGTGGCGGATGGTCTCCCCGAGGCGGAAATCCTCGAAGAAACGGCCCGGATTGGTCTTCATCGTCGCCCCTCGTGCGAGAATCTTCGCTTCTCGTGCGAGAGCCTGCCGGGCGCGGGAGACGCCGGGCAGGCTCCGGATCGTTCGGCCGGCCGGAAGCTTCGCTGTCCGGCCGGTGCATCGGGGAGAGTTGAGGGGCAGCCCCGCCGGCCGGTCAAGCCCCACCGGCGGGTGGCCCGCCGGTCAAGGCCGCGAGCCGCTCCGCCAGGGCCGGCCCGTCGCCGGCGACGCGAAACAGCTTGATCCGGGCGGCGGCCCCGGTGGCGAGGGTCACCGCCGAGGCCGGCAGCCCGAGGGCGCGCCGCAGCACGTCCCGGATCGCCGCGTTGGCGGCGCCGTCCTCCGGCGCCGCCCGCACCCGCACCTTCAGCACGGGCAGGCCGTCGTCCCGGGTCTCGACGCCGTCGAGGGCGTCGCGCCCGCCCCGCGGGGTGGCCCGGACCCGGACCTCGATCCCCCCGGGGGTGATCCGCCAGGGCGCGGCCATCGCCGCCCCCGCGGTCGTCACGGCCTCACGCCACGCTGGCGAAGAGCTCGAACACCAGGTTGCGCAGGAAGAACAGGCCGAGGACCAGGATGATCGGCGAGATGTCGATGCCGCCGAGGTTCGGCAGGATGCGCCGGATCGGCCGCAGGGCCGGCTCGGTCACCCGGAACAGGAACTCCCCGATCTGCGACACGATCGGGTTGCGCACGTTGACCACGTTGAAGGCCACGAGCCAGCTCAGCACGGCGCTGGCGATGAGCAGGTACACGTAGAGCGTGATGATGTTGTCGAAGAGCCAGAGTAGCGAGCGCATGCGCGGTCCGTGCGAGCCCGGGGCGCCCGCGCGCAGTCGCGACGCGGCGGGGCCACCAAGGGAATTGACAGGCTGAGAAGGGCCGGCCTACAAGGCACCCGCCTCGGACGGGGCTGTAGCTCAGATGGGAGAGCGCCGCAATCGCACTGCGGAGGTCAGGGGTTCGAATCCCCTCAGCTCCACCAGGCCTGCCCAGCGTGGTTAACGCAGGGTTGGCCCGGTGACGGGGCAGGTGGCGAAAGCCACCGGGTAGGTGACATCGCTTCGGCGATATGACATATGCCCGCTTTCGGCGGGGCTGTAGCTCAGATGGGAGAGCGCCGCAATCGCACTGCGGAGGTCAGGGGTTCGAATCCCCTCAGCTCCACCAAACCTCTGTTTGGTCGGAACTCGTTCTTGACGGCGTGAGACCGGGACGGCGATGGCCGGAGCCCGGTTTCGTCGCGTCTCGCATCGGCCGACCGGCGAAGGTCTTCGTCGTGAGCGGATCGGCCGTCACGGCCCGACGAATCCGCGAACGGAAGATCGACGAGGCGAGCACAGCCCTCCCCGTCGGCCCCGCACCCCGCTCCCGCACCGCGGAAAAAATGCCTCCGCCACGCTCGAACCACCCCACCGGCGAGGCGTTGGTCGGCGATTCCCGATACCCATACTGAGTATAAACACTCGGGAGTGGAGCCAGCGGCGCAACCGCGCCCGGGATCACCGGACACCGGCCAGGAGAGCCCGATGTACTATCACGACAAGCGCCTGCAGTACCCGGTCAAGGTCGAGAAGCCCGACCCCCTGTTCGCTCGCCAGCTGCAGCAGGCGATCGGCGGCATCGAGGGCGAGATCCGCGTCTGCCTGCAGTACTTCTTCCAGGCCTGGGGCGCCCGCGGACCCAGCACCAAGTACCGCGACGTGCTGCTGAACACCGCCACCGAGGAGATCAGCCACATCGAGATGCTGTCGACCGCGGTCGCCCTCAACCTCGAGGACGCGCCCGCGACGCTCCAGGAGACCTCCGCCCAGGCCAACCCGATCGTCGGTGCCGTGATGGGCGGCGAGCGCCCGCGCCACGTCGTCGAGGGCATGCTCCAGCGCCACCTGCTCTCCACCGGCATGGCGGCCCTGCCCGTCGATTGCGACGGCGCGCCGTTCGACTGCTCGCACGTCTATGCCAGCGGCAACCTCGTCGGCGACATGTTCTGCAACGTGGCCGCGGAGGCGACCGGGCGCACCCTGGCGGTGCGGCTCTACAACTCCACCCACGACAAGGGCATGCAGGACATGCTCAGCTTCCTGATCGCCCGGGACACGATGCACCAGCAGCAATGGCTGGCGATCATCGAGGACATGGGCGGCCTGAAGGAAGGCCTGCCGGTGCCCAACAGCTTCGACCAGTCGAAGGAGGCGCAGGAATTCAGCTATATGTTCATGGGCACCGAGCGCAACGGCACGCCGGTTCCGCCCGGCCGCTACTCGCAGGGCCCGTCGATCGACGGCAAGGGCCAGTTCCACTTCAAGGCGTTCGAGCCCCTCGGCGAGGAGCCGGTGCTCGGGCCCGCCCGGCCCGATTCGGCCGCCCAGAAGGAGCAGATGGCCTCGGCGCCGGTCACCAACAGCAAGACCTAGTCCACCGGGACGGGGCGCACCCGCGGTCGGGCCTCCAAGATTGAGCTTGACCTGCGCGCCCCTGATGTAAGATCGATTGCCGTTCCTTAGGGACAGGGCGGCAATCGATCACCAGACCCGACGTCGCCCGGGCCGACTTCGCCCTCCCGGACGAGCGGCCCCACGGTCGGGGAAGGCACATCATGGATTACCAGTACGTCGACGGCCATCTCCAGGTCCGCCGGACCGAGGAGGAGAAGAAGCCGATCCTCCAGCGCCTCAAGCGCATCGAGGGACAGGTGCGCGGTCTCCAGGCCATGGTGCAGGAGGACCGCTACTGCCTCGACGAGGTGCAGCAGATGAACGCCATCACGGCGGCGGTGCGCGAGGCGGTGCTGCAGCTCATCAGCACGCATCTCGACGCGTCCGTCGACTACGCGGTGCGCGCCGAGGATCACGACGGTGCCGTCGAGGAGATGACCCGGGTGCTGCGCGCCGCCCTGCGGCAGACCTGAGGCCGGCGCCCCCGCGCTGTCCGGTCGCCCTGGCGGTGCCGGATCCCGGTCTTATCTAGGCTCCATGCCCGACGCGCGATGCCCCGCGCGTCCCCTCGCACGAGCCTCGTCCTCCATGTCCGCCTCCGACAGCGAAGCCAATCGCTTCTCCGCCCGCGCCGCCCGCTACGCGAAGGTCGGCGCCAATGTGGGCGGCGTCGCCGCCCGGATGGCCGGGGCGCGGCTCCTCGGCCGCAAGGGCGAGGACGTGTCGAGCGCCGCCGCCCTCGCCCAGGCGCTCGGCGGCCTCAAAGGGCCGATCATGAAGGTGGCGCAGCTGCTCGCCACCGTGCCGGACCTGCTGCCGCCCGAATACGCCGCCGAGCTGCAGAAGCTGCAATCCGAGGCGCCGCCGATGGGCGCGGCCTTCGTCAAGCGCCGCATGGCCGCCGAGCTCGGGCCGCAATGGCAGGGCCGCTTCGGCAAGTTCGACCTGCGCCCCGCGGCGGCCGCCTCCCTCGGCCAGGTCCATCGCGCCGAGACGCTGGACGGCGTCCCGCTCGCCTGCAAGCTGCAATATCCGGACATGCAATCCGCCGTCGAGGCGGACCTCAAGCAGCTCGAGCTCGCCTTCGCCCTGCACCGCCGCATCAGCTCGGTCATCGACACCCGCGAGATCGCCAAGGAGATCGGCGACCGGGTGCGCGAGGAACTCGACTACACCCGCGAGGCCAAGCACGCCGCCCTCTACGCCGACGTGCTCAAGGGCGTCGAGACCGTGCGGGTCCCGGTCGTCCATCCCGACCTCTCGACCAAGCGCCTGCTCACGCAGGGCTGGCTCGAGGGCGAGAAGATCCTCAATTTCACCGGCGGGCCGCTGGAGACGCGCAACCGCCTGGCGCATGCGATGTTCCAGGCCTGGTGGCACCCCTTCAGCCGCGCCGCGGTGATCCACGGCGACCCCCATCTCGGCAACTACACGGTGTTCTCGGACGGGGGTGAGCCCGCGGGCATCAACCTGCTCGATTACGGCTGCATCCGCATCTTCCACCCCCGCTTCGTCGGCGGCGTGGTCGATCTCTACAAGGGGCTCCTGCACGGCGACGAGGCGCGCATCGTCCACGCCTACGAGAGCTGGGGCTTCCGCAACCTCACCCGCGAGCTCGTCGACATCCTCAACATCTGGGCCCGCTTCATCTACGGCCCGCTGCTCGAGGACCGGGTCCGCACGGTGGCGGACGGCGTCAAGCCGAGCGAGTACGGCCGCCGCCAGGCCTTCGAGGTCCACCGCGCCCTCAAGGAGCGCGGGCCCGTGACGGTGCCGCGGGAATTCGTGTTCATGGACCGGGCGGCGGTGGGCCTGGGCGCGGTGTTCCTCCACCTGCGCTCGGAACTGAACTACCACCGCCTGTTCGAGGCGCAGATCGACCGCTTCTCCCTCGACGAGCTCGCGGCGCGCCAGCACGCGGTTCTCGAGAAGGCGGGGCTGCCCCAGCCGGCCTGAGCGACGGCGGGCGGCGCGGCGTGCGCCGCCGCTTCGAACTGGAAAAAGGTGCGGATCCGCGCCCCCTCCCTTGATCCATGATGGCCCCGGATCGCATCCGGGGCCCGTTCCCGCCCCCAAGACGCGTGCCGGCGCAACGACATACGGCGAAACCCGGCCTGTTCGTCCCGCGCCCGCGGCCCGCCCATCGGCTGATTGCCCGGACCTTGAGCTTGCGCTAAAGCCCGCCCAACGAGCACAAGACGGGGTCTACCGCATCATGGCCAACATCGATCACGCCACCGACTCCGCCTACAGCCCGGAGATGGACGGCCCGACCCACGAGGCCACCTACCGGGGCTTCGTCAGCTTCGTCGAGATCGCCACCGGCGTCGTGATCTGCTGGGTGCTGTCGCTCGCCGTCGGCGGCGTGCGCGAGGCCTGGATCACCGCCATCGTCGGCGTCGTGCTCGGCGGCATCGCGGGAGCGATCGGCGCCCTCTCGCCGGGCATCCGCTGGCGCGCTCCCGCCGCCGTGGCGGTGCTGCTCGCGCTGCTTCTCGCCTTCTACTAGGGGACGGGCGGCCTGCCCGCCCTTTCCTCACCGCGCCTATAAATTGCGCGTGACTTAATCGTTGAAGATTTGTAACCGAAGCCGTTCCCTCACGCGAGGGAACGGCTTTACAGTTGTGGGGCAGGCGTGGCCTTGTACATGCCGGCCCCTAGGGGGGATCGGCGCACCGCGCCGGATATCGACCAAAGGAAGTCTGAATGCGGATCGCGGTCCTATCCGAGACCGATCCGGCGGAGCCGCGGGTCGCGGCGGTCCCGGAAACGGTGAAGAAGTACAAGGCTCTGGGGGCCGAGGTGATCGTGCAGTCCGGCGCGGGCCTGAAGGCCGGCGTGCCGGATGCCGAGTACGAGGCCGCCGGCGCCTCGATCGCGCCCGACGCCAGGGCCGCGGCCGAGGGCGCGGACGTCGTGCTCAAGGTGCGCCGCCCCGGCGCCGACGAGCTGCCGGCCCTGAAGCGCGGTGCGATCGTGGTCGCCATCATGGACCCTTACGGCCACGAGGCCGAGGTCAAGGCGATGGCGGATGCCGGCGTCGCGGCGATCGCCATGGAGCTGATGCCCCGCATCACCCGCGCCCAGGTGATGGACGTGCTCTCGAGCCAGGCCAATCTCGCGGGCTACCGCGCGGTGGTCGACGGCGCCGCCGTCTACGGCCGGGCGCTGCCGATGATGATGACCGCGGCCGGCACCGTGCCGGCGGCCCGCATCTTCGTGATGGGCGCCGGCGTCGCCGGCCTCCAGGCCATCGCGACCGCCCGCCGCCTCGGCGCGGTGGTGACCGCCACCGACGTGCGGCCCGCCGCCAAGGAGCAGGTCGAGTCGCTCGGCGCCAAGTTCGTCGCCGTCGAGGACGACGAGTTCAAGCAGGCCGAGACCGCCGGCGGCTACGCCAAGGAGATGTCGGCCGAGTACAAGAAGAAGCAGGCCGAGCTGGTGGCGAGCCACATCGCCAAGCAGGACATCGTGGTCACCACCGCGCTGATCCCGGGCCGGCCGGCGCCGAAGCTCGTCACCGCCGACATGGTGGCGGCGATGCGGCCGGGCTCGGTCCTCGTCGACCTCGCGGTCGAGCGCGGCGGCAACGTCGAGGGCGTCAAGGCCGACGAGGTCGTGGAGACCGAGAGGGGCGTGAAGATCGTCGGCTACGCCAACGTGCCGGGGCGGCTCGCCGCCACCTCGTCGAGCCTCTACGCCCGCAACCTCTACGCCTTCGTCGAGACCCTCGTCGACAAGGCCTCGAAGGCGCTGGCGGTGAAGTGGGACGACGAGCTCGTCAAGGCGACCTGCCTGACCCGCGACGGCGCCGTCGTCCACCCGAACTTCCAGCCCAAGGCGGCTTAAGCCCTCGCCCGCAATCGGAGGAGACCTCATGGCTACCCTTCCCCCCGACCAGGCGGCCGAGCAGGCGCGCGCCGCCGCCGCCGCCGCCCGCAACGCGGCCGACATCGCCGCCCGCGCCGCCGACCAGGCGGCGATCATCGCCGACAGCGTCGGCCACGGCGTCGCCGCCGCGACCCACGGCGCCATCGACCCGACCGTGTTCCGCCTCGCGATCTTCGTGCTGGCGATCTTCGTCGGCTACTACGTGGTCTGGTCGGTGACCCCGGCCCTCCACACCCCGCTGATGTCCGTCACCAACGCGATCTCCTCGGTGATCGTGGTCGGTGCGCTCCTCGCCGTCGGCGTGCCGCTGATCGAGAAGGGCACCGGCTGGGCCCGCTTCTTCGGGTTCATCGGCCTGGTCTTCGCCAGCGTGAACATCTTCGGCGGCTTCCTCGTCACCCAGCGCATGCTCAGCATGTACAAGAAGAAGGCCTGAGGCGATGTCGGAGAACGTCTCCTCGCTCCTCTACCTCGTCTCCGGCGTCCTGTTCATCCTGGCGCTGCGGGGCCTGTCCCACCCGACCACCTCCCGGCAGGGCAACCTGTACGGCATGATCGGCATGGGCATCGCCATCCTAACGACGCTGGTCGGCCACGCGCCGTCCGGCGTCGGGGCGTGGTTCCTGGTGCTGCTCGGCCTCGGCATCGGCGGCGGCGCCGGTGCGGTGATCGCCAAGCGCGTGCCGATGACGGCGATGCCCCAGCTCGTCGCGGCCTTCCACTCCCTCGTCGGCCTCGCGGCCGTCGCGGTGGCGGCCGGCGCCCTCTACGCGCCGCAGGCCTTCGGCATCATCGAGAACGGCGCCATCCACAAGCAGTCGCTGTTCGAGATGGGGCTCGGTGTCGCCATCGGCGCCATCACCTTCACCGGCTCGGTGATCGCGTTCCTGAAGCTCGACGGCCGCATGTCGGGCAAGCCGATCATGCTGCCGCAGCGCCACGCCATCAACATCGTGCTCGCCATCGTGCTGGTGGCGCTCCTCGCCGGCTTCATCGGCGGCGGCAGCAAGGTGCTGTTCTGGCTGATCGTGATCCTGTCCTTCGTGCTCGGCGGCCTCCTGATCATCCCGATCGGCGGCGCGGACATGCCGGTCGTAGTCTCGATGCTCAACTCGTACTCGGGCTGGGCGGCCGCGGGCATCGGCTTCACGCTCGGCAACCTCGCGCTGATCATCACCGGCGCGCTGGTGGGGTCGTCCGGCGCGATCCTGTCCTACATCATGTGCCACGCGATGAACCGCTCGTTCATCTCGGTGATCCTCGGTGGCTTCGGCGGCGACGCCGCGGCGGCCGGCGCCGGTGGCGGCCAGGTCGAGACCCGGCCGGTCAAGCAGGGCTCGGCCGACGACGCGGCCTTCATCATGAAGAACGCCGAGAAGGTCATCATCGTGCCGGGCTACGGCATGGCGGTGGCGCAGGCCCAGCACTCCCTCCGCGAGATGGCCGACCAGCTCAAGAAGGCCGGCGTCGACGTGAAGTACGCCATCCACCCGGTGGCGGGCCGCATGCCGGGCCACATGAACGTGCTGCTCGCCGAGGCCAACGTGCCCTACGACGAGGTGCACGAGCTGGAGGACATCAACGGCGAGTTCCCGCAGGCCGACGTGGCCTTCGTGATCGGCGCCAACGACGTCACCAACCCGGCCGCCAAGACCGATCCGCAATCGCCGATCTACGGCATGCCGATCCTCGACGTGGAGCGGGCGAAGACCGTGCTGTTCATCAAGCGCGGCATGGGCTCAGGCTATGCCGGCGTCGAGAACGAGGTGTTCTTCCGCGACAACACCATGATGCTGTTCGGCGACGCCAAGAAGGTGGTCGACGAGATCGTCAAGAACTTCTGACGGTCGGCCCGCGAGGGCACGATCTGCCGGAGCGCTCTGCTCCGGACCGGGAAAGCGGGGCCTCGTGCCCCGCTTTTCGCGTTCAAGGGGTCGCGCGGGTGAACCCTCCCCCCCTCTGCAGCAGAGCTGTCCGGGGAAAAGAAGAGGCGCCTCCCCTCTCCCGTGTGGGAGAGGGGTCGGGGCGATCGAAGATCGCGCAGGGTGGCTCGGGTTCCGCAATGAACCAGGACCGTCGAGCTGCGCAGCTCAATGGTTTCAGCTTCACACGGAAGCGCGCCACCCTCACCCCTACCCCTCTCCCACTCGGGAGAGGGGATCCCGCGCTTTGTTTTTAAAGGTGGTTTTCCCCGGACAGCCCTGCCTCCTGCGGGCGAGGGCTCTCACGCGCCGCCATCAGAGAGCGAACGCCCCCACTGTCGCCCGGCTGCGGCAGCGCGCACCCGCGAATCCCGCTACACTCCGCCCCGTGTCCATGCTCCTCGACCTGCCCCGCCCGCTCCTCGACGTTCACCGCTCCGCCCTCGGGCGGCCCTGGCACGAGCGCTGCGCCTCGGCGCAGGCGCAAGGGCTCGCGGTCGCCATCGCGCAGGGGCACGGCCTGCCGGAGGTGCTGGCCCGGGTGCTCGCCGGCCGCGGGGTCGACCTCCACGCCGTGCCGGGCTTCCTCGAGCCGCGCCTGCGCGACCTGATGCCCGACCCCGCCGTGCTGGTCGACATGGAGGCGGCGGCCGACCGGCTGGCCGCCGCGATCCAGACGCGCGAGCGGGTCGCGATCTTCGGCGACTACGACGTCGACGGCGCGGCGAGCGCCGCGCTCCTGGCGAGCGCGCTGCGCGACCTCGGCGTACCCTACCGGCTCCACATCCCCGACCGCATCACGGAAGGGTACGGCCCCAACGTCGCAGCGGTCAGGATGCTGGCCGAGGAGGGCGCGACGCTCCTCGTCACCGTCGATTGCGGCACCGCCGGGCACGAGCCGCTCGCCGAGGCCGGCCGCCTCGGGATGGACGTGGTGGTGCTCGACCATCACGGCGCCCCCGAGGTGCTCCCGCAGGCCCGCGCCGTCGTGAACCCGAACCGCCTCGACGACCTCTCGGGCCTCGGTCATCTCTGCGCCGCCGGCGTGGTCTTCCTGACGCTGGTGGCGCTCAACCGGCGCCTGCGCCGCGACGGCCTCGCGATCCCCGACCTGATGGCCGGGCTCGACCTCGTGGCGCTCGCCACCATCGCCGACGTGGTGCCGCTCCACGGCCTCAACCGCGCCTTCGTGCGCCAGGGCCTCGCCGTGATGCGCGGCCGCGGCCGGCGGGGCCTCGCCGCCCTCCTCGACGCGGCCGGCCTCTCCGAGACGCCGCAGGCCTGGCATCTCGGCTTCCTGCTCGGACCCCGCATCAATGCCGGCGGGCGCATCGGCGATTCGACGCTGGGTGCCCGCCTCCTGCTCTGCGAGGACCCGATCGAGGCCGCCGGCATCGCGGCGCAACTCGACGCGCTCAACCGCGAGCGCCAGGCGATCGAGGCCGCTGCCGTCGCCGAGGCCGAGGCCGAGATGGGGATGCGCCTCGAGCGCGACCCCGACCAGCCGGTCCTCGTCGCCGGCAGCCCGGACTGGCACCCGGGCGTCGTCGGGCTGATCGCGGCCCGCCTCAAGGAGCGCTTCGGCCGCCCGGCCTTCGCCTTCGCGCTGCGCCAGGACGGCACCGCCACGGGCTCGGGCCGCTCGATCCCGGGCGCCGATCTCGGCCGCGCGGTCCGGGCCTGCGTCGAGGCCGGGCTCGCCGCCAAGGGCGGCGGCCACGCCATGGCGGCGGGCGTGACGCTCGCCGCCCTCGACCTCGACCGGTTTCGCGAGGCGCTGTCGGGCGACCTCGCGGCCTCCGTGGCCGAGGCGCGCCTCGGCGAGGCGCTGCTCGTCGACGGCCTCGTCTCCGCCGGCGGCGTGCAGCCGGACCTGGCCGACGCCGTCGAGCGGGCCGGCCCGTTCGGCCAGGGCGCGCCGGAGCCGGTCTTCGCGCTGGCCCGCCACCGCGTCGCCGATGCGCGCGTCGTCGGCACCGGCCACGTCAAGGCGCAGCTGCGCGGCCGGGACGGCGTCGCGGTCGGCGCCATCGCGTTCCGGGCGGCGGAATCGCCGGTCGGGCGGCTCCTGCTCTCGCATATCGGCCGCGACGTCCACGCCGCCGGCACCCTCTCCCGCGACCGCTGGCGCGGGGCCGACCGGGTCGAGCTGCGGCTGTGCGACGTGGCGGAGGCCGACTGACGGACAACCCGCGCGCCGCCGGAATTTTGCCGGGCGAACCGGGTCCGTATCCGGCTTGACACCCCCCGGCCGCCCCACCATAAGGGCCCCGTCGCCGACAGGCGGCCCCTGCCGGTGACGGCAGCGTGGGGGAATGTCCCGAGCGGCAAAGGGGGCGGACTGTAAATCCGCTGGCTATGCCTTCGTAGGTTCGAGTCCTACTTCCCCCACCACTTCATCTTACAGTTTCGTTTCATGATCTTCGTCCCGTGATCACGGTGCCGCGAGGCCTCCGTAACGGGAATCGCTGGGGTTGTGCTCACCTTGACAGGTGCAGGCCTCCCCACCATAAGGACCCGCCGCCGACGCGGCGGCCCCTGCCGGCGACGGCAGCGTGGGGGAATGTCCCGAGCGGCAAAGGGGGCGGACTGTAAATCCGCTGGCTATGCCTTCGTAGGTTCGAGTCCTACTTCCCCCACCATCTCCTCCTCTTCATGATCGCAACGGGCCGCGAGGATGCCGCGCCAGCGGGTCATTGCTCCGTCACCTCGCCCAGGGCCGCCAGCAGGGACGCCCGCGCCCGGCTCACCCGGCTCTTCACCGTGCCGACCTGGCAGCCGAGCCGGACCGCCGCCTCCTCGTAGGTGTAGCCCTCGGCGCCGATCAGCAGCAGCGCCTGGCGCTGGGCCTCCGGCAGGGCCTGCATCCGCTCCTGGACCACCCGCAGGGTGCTGGCATGGTCCTGGTCGGCCGGCGCGGCCAGTTGGCCCGCCAGCAGGCCGTCGCTGTCCTCGACTTCCCGGCGCCCCTTCCGCAGTTCCGTGTAGAACTGGTTGCGCATGATCGTGAACAGCCAGGCGGTGAAGTTCGTGCCGGCCTGGAACCGGTGCTGGTTGGCCCAGGCCCGGGCGCAGGTTTCCTGAACCAGGTCGTCGGCCCGCACCACGTCGTGCGAGAGCGAGAGGCCGAAGGTGCGCAGGGCCGGCAGGGCCGTCATCAAAGCGTTACGGAAGTCGAAGCTGATCGCTTCGCCCCGCGCCGCCAGGGCTGCCTCGAAACGGGTCAGAAGCTCGGCGAGCCGCGCCGGCAGCACAGCCTGGTCAGTGGTCCGGAAGTACTCCTGCAGGGGCTGCCTGAGATGATCTTGGATGATGTGGGCGGGAAGCGCGCCGGAGGGCTGGGGCAATTCGGACGGGAGCGCGGTCGAGTCGGTCTTCATTGTCGCGAGAGAGCCCCTGATTGCGACGGAATTCTCTCTTTTTAACGGTTCGAATGTCGATGGCAATAGAAGCTCGGCCGGTGCTCGACGAAGCCGGAACCCTCGCGGGTCTCGCCGCGCCGGCGCAGGGGACCCGGCCGGGTGCGGCCGGGCCTGATCCCGCGCGGCGTCGCCGGCTCAGTATCGGTCATAGGAGCGCCCCTCCTCCCGGTAGCGCATCGCCCGGTAGGGCCGGTCGTCGCCCCGGCGCTCGACCTTGCGGCGCCAGCCATGCGCCGGCGCCCAGGACGGCGGCCCGCCGCGGACCTCGCCGTAGCCGCCGCGGGCCCAGGGCGGATCGGCCTGGGCCGCCGTGGTGGCGCTGAGGAGGCCGGCCGCGGCCAGGGCGGTGAAGGCGAGAGGAAGAACGGTCCTGCGCATCGGCACATCTCCATCGGAATCGCGTCAAATGCGGATCGAATGACGCCAGCAACGGCGCCGCCGTGAAAACCGTTCCACAATCTCCAGCCCCGCGCTCGAGAGCTTTCGTTTCCAAATCATTGCGGGACGGCACGGAGATGCCGCGGAACCACTTCGTCGGGCATGCCGTTCCTGGCCATCTTCGACGGGAGACCGCCATGAAGCAGATCACGATCACCCTGCTGGCCGCGACGACGCTCGTTGGCGGCGCTTGGCTCGGCGGCGCTTCGGCGGCCGGGCAGTACGGGGCCTCCGCCCGCTCGCCCGGCCACGAGATGCAGGACCGGGGCAGCCGGAAGGGCAGCCCCGGCGCGTCAGGCTACGCGCCGGGCCACGAGATGAAGTCCGACACGACCGGGACGACCTCGCGCGGCACCGGCGACATGAAGTCCGGCAGCACCGGCTCCCCGACCCGCCGCTAACCGAGAAGGCCACGGCGCGACGCCGCGCCGTGGCCCTGCCTGGCCTCACCCGGTCGTCTCACGCGCGTGTCCTCTCACGGGTGCGTCTTCTCACGGGTGCGTCTTCTCACGGGTGTCATGGGCCGCTGCTTCAAGGCGGCACCGGTGACGGGAGAAGGACGGGGGCGACCATGAGCGAGTTCGAGGCATCGCGGCAATCGGCGGTGATCGAGGCGCTGCGGCGCGAGATCGCCGAGGCCTACGACGAGGAGCTGGAGCTCGAGATCGAGGAGGAGCGCCTCGCCGGCCTCGTCCCGCCGCCCGAGGGCGCCGGCCCGGCGCTCGACCGCCGGCTCTACTTCCGCGAGCTGCTGCGCCTGCAGCACGAGCTGGTCCGGCTCCAGGACTGGGTCCACACCCAGGGGCTCAAGGTCGTGGTGCTGTTCGAGGGGCGCGATTCCGCCGGCAAGGGCGGCGTGATCAAGCGCATCACCCAGCGCCTCAACCCCCGGGTCTGCCGCGTCGCCGCCCTCCCCGCCCCGAGCGAGCGCGAGCGCGGCCAGTGGTACTTCCAGCGCTACGTCAGCCACCTGCCGACCGGGGGCGAGATGGTGCTGTTCGACCGCTCCTGGTACAACCGGGCCGGCGTCGAGCGCGTCATGGGCTTCTGCTCGGAGGCGGAGGTGGAGGAGTTCTTCCGCTCGGTGCCCGAATTCGAGCGCATGCTGGTGCGCTCGGGGATCGTCCTGGTGAAGTACTGGTTCTCGATCACCGACGCCGAGCAGGCCCACCGCTTCGAGATGCGCATCCGCGACCCCCTCAAGCAGTGGAAGCTCAGCCCGATGGACGTCGAGTCGCGCCGGCGCTGGGAGAGCTACACCCGGGCCAAGGAGGACATGCTGGCCCGCACCCACATCCCGGAGGCGCCGTGGTGGGTGGTCGACGCCGTCGACAAGCCGCGCGCCCGCCTCAACTGCATCAGCCACCTGCTCACGCAGGTGCCCTACGGCACCGTCGAGCGTCCGCCCGTCCACCTGCCCGAGCGGGTGCGCAACCCCGACTACGTCCGCGGCCCGATCCCGGCCGAGATGTACGTGCCGGCGCGGTACTGAGCGGCGCATGGGCGGGGTCTCGCGCGCGGCGGCGATCTCCGTCCTCGTCCTCGCCGCCGGCGGGGCCGCCGCGCAGCAGACCCCTGCCCCGACCCTGCCGATCCTCGCCCGCTTTCCCCTGACCGGCGCCGGCGGCGATCCCCAGACCGCCATCGCCCAGGCGCGGACCTCCGATCAGGTTTCGGTGACGATCGGCGGCTCGATCCAGTCGTCGCTCGGCTCCTACGGCGACCCGTTCGGCCTGCGCGCCTATCTCGCCGAGCGCGGCATCACCACCACCATCACGTATATCGGCGAGGCGCTCGGCAACCTGCGCGGGGGCCTGAGGCGCGGCGCCACTTACGGCGGGCGCCTCGACACCTCCCTCGACGTCGACCTCGACAAGCTCGCCGGCTGGACCGGGGCGAGGTTCCACACCGACTTCTTCCAGATCCACGGCCACGGCATGTCCCGCTCCTACGTCAACAACCTGACGACGGTGAGCGGCATCGAGGCCCTGCCCGCGACGCGGCTGTTCGAGCTGTGGCTGGAGCAGCGCCTGTTCGACGACACGCTCTCGATCAAGCTGGGCCAGGTCTCGGCCGACACCGAGTTCGCCATCGCGCAATCCGCGGTGGTGTTCTTCAATGCCGGCTTCGGATGGCCGAATATCGGCGCCGTGGTGCTGCCGAGCGGCGGCCCGATCTATCCGCTGGCCACGCCGGCGGTCCGGGTGAAGTACGTCCCCGACGAGCGCCTGTCGTTCCAGGCCGCGATCTTCAACGGCGATCCGGCGGGAATGCGGCGGGGCGACGACACCGATTCCCAGCGCATCAACCGCACCGGCACCAGCTTCCGGATCGCCGACCCGCCCCTGCTGATCGGCGAGGTCGCGTATGCCTACACGCTGAACCTGGGGGCTGAGAACCTGCACGGCACCGCGACGCTCGGCGGCTGGAACCATCTCGGCGGCTTCGACAGCCCGCGCCTCGACGGCGTCTCGGGCCGCCTCCTCGCCGATCCGGAGGCGAGCGGCATCGCCCGGCGCTTCCGCGGCGACCGCGGCGTCTACGGCATCGTCGACCAGACGCTCTATCGCGAGCCCGGCACCGAGGACGAGGGCGCCAGCGCCTTCCTGCGGCTGTCGAAGGTGCCGGGCGACCGCAACCTGATCGACTTCTACCTCGACGGCGGCATCGCCTACAAAGGCCTGCTGCCCGGCCGGCCCAACGACACCGCGGCGCTGGGCGTGATCTACTCGCGCATCTCCCCGGCGGCCCGGGCCTTCGATCGCGACACCATCCGGTTCGGCCAGGGCACCGGCCCGATCCGCAGCAGCGAGGTGGTGCTCGAGGCGACCTACCAGGCCGAGGTGCTGCCGGGATTCACCCTGCAGCCGGACCTGCAATATGTGATGCGTCCCGGGGGCGGGCTTGCCGACGACACGGGACGCCGGCTGAAGAACGCGACCGTCATGGGATTGCGGGCGACGATCAACTATTAGCGGTCGGTGCTCGGTGAGGGGAACGCAGGTTCCGGGCCGGATCGCCCGCCACGGCGACGACCGTCCCCGGCCAGCCGATGCCGGTTTCCGACGCGGTCGTCCCGCGAGAACGATTGCCGAGAATTCGTCCGGAGCCGTCGGCGACCCCGCGCGACCTCGCGGTACGGGCGTCTCAGGCCGGCGCCGGCCTGCGCCGCGTGACCTTGCGCAGGATGCGCGAGACCTGCTCGGCCGAGTAGGGCTTGTGCAGGAGCTCGAAGCCGTTGGCGTTCTCCTGCGCCAGCACGTGGCTGTAGCCGGAGGCGAGCACCACCGGCAGGTGCGGCAGGCGCCGGGCCAGGAGCCGGGCGAGCGCGATCCCGCCCATGCCCGGCATGACCACGTCGGAGAACACCACGTCGAAGCCGGCGCCGTCGGGCCCGAGCTTGTCGAGCGCGTCCTCGGCGTTGACCGCCCAGGTCGCGGCGTAGCCGAGATCCTCCAGGATCTGGGTGGCGAACCGCCCGACCTCGAGGTTGTCCTCGACGACGAGCACCCGCTGGCCGACGCCGCCGGGATCGACCGGGGCGGCCTCCGCCTCCGGTGCGGCGGCGAACTCGGCCTCGACCTCGGGCAGGTAGAGCGTGAAGGTCGTGCCCCGGCCGGGGCTGCTCTCGACCGCGACGTTGCCGCCCGACTGCTTGGCGAAGCCGAAGACCTGGGACAGCCCGAGGCCCGTGCCCCGCCCGACCTCCTTGGTGGTGAAGAACGGCTCGAACACCCGTGACAGCAGGTCGGGGGCGATCCCGGAGCCGGTATCGTGCAGCGAGATCGCCGCGAAGGGCCCCTCCGCCCCGGCATGGCCCCGGATCGGCGGCAGGGTCATCCCGCAGGCCAGGCGCAGGGTGAGCGTGCCGGCGCCGTCCATGGCGTCGCGGGCGTTCACCGCCATGTTGACCAGGGCGGTCTCGAACTGGCTGGCATCCACCCGCACGAAGCAGGGGTGCTCCGGCACATCCGTCGCCACCGTGATCCGGGCGCCCGTCACCGTGTCGAGGAGGTCGGCGACGACCCGCAGGCTGGCGCCGACATCGAGCGTCTCGGGCTTCAGGGCCTGGCGGCGCGCGAAGGCGAGGAGCTGCGAGGTCAGCTTGGCGGCGCGGTCCACCGTCTCGGAGACCGCCGTGAGGTAGCGGTTTCGCCGCGCCTCCGGCAGGTCCGGCCGGCGCAGGAAATCGACCGAGGAGCGGATGATGGTGAGCAGGTTGTTGAAGTCGTGGGCGACGCCGCCGGTGAGCTGGCCCACCGCCTCGAGCTTCTGCGACTGGCGCAGCGCCTCCTCGGCCTGGGCGAGGGCGGCCGCCTGCGCCTTCTCGGCGGTGACGTCGCGGCCGTAGCCGAAGATCAGGCCGCCCTCGGCCGAGGAGTGCCAGGAGATCCAGCGCGGGGTGCCGTCGCGGTGGCGGTAGCGGTTCTCGAAATTCGTCAGGTCGCGGGCCGAGGCGGCGCCGTCGAGCGCCGCCTGCGTCGCCGCCGCGTCCTCCGGCCAGATGAAGTCGAGGAAGCTGCGCCCCTCCATCTCGGCGGGGCCGTGGCCGAGGATCGTCTCCCAGGCCGGGTTGACCGAGCGGAACACGCCGTCGGCACCGACCACGGCGAGCAGGTCGCGGGAGTTGCGCCAGACCCGGTCGCGCTCGGCGGTGCGCTCGGCGACGCGCTGCTCCAGGGTCTCGTTGAACCGCACCAGCTCGGCCATCACCCGCTTCTGGTCGTCGATGTCGGTGCTGGTGCCGACCCAGCGCGCCACCGCGCCGTCGTCGGACAGGACCAGCTGCGCCCGGGCCAGGAACCATCGATAGGCCCCGTCGGCGCGCCGCAGGCGGTACTCGCACTGGTAGGAGACGCCGCCCGCGACCGCGCCGCGCCACTGCGCCGCCGCCCGCTCCCGGTCCTCCGGGTGGACGATGCCCTGCCAGCCCGCGGCGTCGAGCGCCCCCGGCGCGACGCCCGCATAGGCGTAGATCCGCTCGTTGAACCAGGTGGCGCGGCCGATCGCGTCGGTGGCCCAGACGAAGTTGGGCAGCACCTGCGAGAGCACGCGGAACCGCGCTTCGCTGTCGCGCAGGGCCGCCTCGGCCTGCCGGCGCGCCGTGATGTCGATCGCGGTGCCGACGACCCGCACGCAGGCCTCGCCCCGGAACAGGCCGCGGCCCTTGGCGGCGACCCAGCGGACGACCCCGTCCTCCTTGCCGACCGTGCGGTACTCGACGTCGTAGAGGGCGCGCCGCACGGGATCGAGGGCGGCCGCGAAGGCGGCGCTGGTGGCCTCGCGGTCGTCGGGATGGAGCCCGGCATAGTAGTCGGCCATCGAGACCGGCACGTCGGGCGAGATCCCGAACATCGCCTTCACGCGGGCCGGCCAGAACAGGGTGTCGGCGACGACGTCGACGTCCCACAGGCCGACTTCCGCCGCCTCGGTGGCCAGCCGCAGCCGCGCCTCGCTCTCGCGCAAGCGGTCCTCGGCCTGCCGGCGCGCGGTGTCGTCGAGGTGCAGCCCGTCCCAGATCACCTGGCCGTCGGCAAGGCGCGGCGCCGAGATGATGCGGGTGTGGACGAGGGCGCCGTCGGGCCGGCGCATCGGCGCCTCGACGTCGAACGGCGAGAGGTCGCGGATCGCCGTCGCCTCGGCCTCGGCGATCCGCCCGCGGTGCTCGGGCAGGATCAGGTCGTAGGCCGCGGCCGGGTCGGCGAGCACGGCCTCGGCCGGCACGCCGGTCATCCGCTCGAAGCCCTGCGAGACGGTGAGGAAGCGCCGCTCCGCGCCGCCGACGGGCGTCCTGCCGCCCTCGCGGGGCGTGGCGATCTGGAACACGTAGCCGCCCGGCAGGTGGTCGGTCAGGGCGCGCAGGCGCGCCTCCGCCTCGCGCAGGCCGGTCTCGGCCTGCACCCGCCCGGTCGTCTCGGTGCAGGCGCAGAACATGCCGACGGTCCGGTCCTCCTCGTCCCGCAGCGGCGAGTAGGAGAAGGTGAACCAGGTCCGCTCGTCGTAGCCGCGCCGGTTCATCAGGAGCGGCATGTCCTCCGACCAGGTCGGCTCGCCGGACAGCGCCCGGTCGACGAGCGGCGCGATGTTCGGCCAGATCTCCGACCAGATGTCGCGGAAGCGCCGGCCCAGGGCCGCCGGATGCTTGTCGCCGAGGATCTCCGCGTAGGCGTCGTTGTAGAGGAAGCCGAGCTCGGGCCCGAACGCCACGAACATCGGGAAGCGCGAGCCCAGCACCAGGCTCACGGTGGCGCGCAGGCAGGCCGGCCAGGCCTCCGGCCGGCCGAGGACGGAGCCCGACCAGTCGTGGGCGCGCATCATCGCGCCCACCTGCCCGCCGCCGGCGAGGAAGGGCGGGACGGCGGGGGCGGGGCTCTCGGGCATGCGGCGGGGACGGCTTCGGTCGACGGGCATCGGACCGGCATGGGTGCGGGTCAGGCGCTGACAGTCAAGGTCTTACCCGTCATGCGGGAAGCCGACGCGCCGCCCGGCCGCACAGCCACCGGGCCGCAGGTCGCGGACCGGCCCGCCCGGACACGCCGACCGCGCGGCGATCCTCAGCCGCCCGCGGCGGTGAACAGCACGACCTCGGCGCCGCCCCGGGAGGTCCCCCGGTGCTCGGCCCCCACCGCCACCACGCAGCACTGGCCGGGGCCGAGATCGACGGTGTGGTCGCGGAACTCGACGCGGAAGTCGCCGCTCCAGACCACGACCGTCTCCGTCGTCCGGTTGTGGCTGTCCCACCGCCCCTCGCCGCCGCCGGCCACCCGCACCAGCCGGACCGCGACGCCGCCGAGCACGGTCGTGCTCTCGCGCTCACCCCGCCCGGCCAGGCGATGGAACTCCCCGGCGAAATCCAGGCCGCCCGTCTGCATCCCGTCCCCTCCTCCGACGGTGGTCAGGCTGCACGACGGGCGGGCGCCTGTCGAGCCGGCGTCAGCGCGGCCCGTCGCGCCGCGCCGCCGCGAGCGCCGCACCGCCGATCAGGCCCGCCGCCGCGATGATCCCGATATGCAGCCACATCGGATCGGCCGCGACGACGCTGCCCTTGGCCCGCGCGTCGAAGCGGCCGTGGGCGCCGTGATCGCGCTTCGCGTCGACCGGATCGAACAGGTTGTCGGGTCGGCCCTTCTGCGCCGCCTGCGACGTCATCTCGCCCCGGTAGCCGTGGCGGGCGAGGTAGTGGTCGGTGAAGGCGGGGGCCGCCTGCGCGCCGAAGATCGCCAGCCAGGACGGGGTGCCGATCCAGAGCTCGCGCGGCGCGTCGTGGGCGGCGCGCACGATCTCCTCGGCGATCGCCTCGGGCTGGAAGATCGGCGGCACCGGCTCGAGCTTGCGCGGCAGGCGCGAGCGAGCCCAGTCGAATTGCGGCGTGTTCACCGCCGGCAGCTGCACCATGGTCAGGCGGATGTGGCTCCGGTGGTGCAGCAGCTCGGTGCGCAGGCTGTCGACGAAGCCGCGCACCGCCGCCTTGGCGGCGCAATAGGCCGATTGCAGCGGGATCGACCGGTAGGCGAGCGCCGAGCCGACATGCACGATGGTGCCGCGGTCCGACGCCTTCATGTGGCGGAGCGCCGCGAGCGTGCCGTGGACCTGGCCGAGATAGGTGACGTCGGTGACGCGCTGGAACTCCTCGGCCGACATCTGCTCGACCTCGGCGTAGACCGTCACCATCGCGTTGTTGACCCAGACGTCGATGCCGCCGAACTCCTCGACGAAGGCGTCCGCCGCCCGGTCGACCGCCTTCGGATCGGCGACGTCGGCGCGGTAGCCGAGCGCCGTTCCGCCGACCGACCGGACCTCCTCGACCGCCGCCGCGATCCCGGCCCGGCCCCGCGCCACGATGCCGACGTTCCAGCCCCGGCGCCCGAAGGCGACCGCGACCGCGCGCCCGACCCCGGCGCTGCCGCCGGTCACCACCACGGTGGGGCGCGAATTCCCGCTCATGCGACTGCTCCCGATGACATTGCGTCAGCCCCGACAACGCGCCCGGGGCGTTTCGGGTGCAGAGCCTCACGAGAGATGGTGCGGTGCCGGATCCGCGGGCAGGCTGCCCGCTATTATGTCTATACACAAAGCTCGCGTGCCGGTACGACAGGAAAGGCTTGGCAGGTGCGCCTCGGCAGGTGCGCCTGACCAGGCGAGTCTCGCGAGGAGCGCCCGGCCGGAACGGCCTGGCGGACGGGACCCGGCAGGGAGGGGACGATGAAGGCGTTGGCCGCAGGGGTGGTGGGAGCGCTGGCGCTGGCGCTTCCGGTCCAGGCGCAGGAGACGAAGGTCACGGTCGGCCTCTCGGGCTGGACCGGCTTCGCCCCCCTGACGCTGGCCAAGGAGGCCGGCATCTTCAAGAAGAACGGCCTCGACGTCTCGCTGAAGAAGATCCCGCAGGCGAGCCGCCACCTCGCCATCCGCTCCGGCGACGTGCAATGCGCCGCCACCACGGTCGAGACCTGGGTGGCGTGGAACGCCAACGGCGTGCCGACGAAGCAGATCTTCCAGCTCGACAAGTCCTACGGCGCCGACGGCCTGGCCGTGCGCAACGACGTCGCGTCGATCAAGGACCTGAAGGGCAAGACGGTCGCGGCGTCCGTGCCCGGCACCGCGCCGTATTTCGGGCTGGCCTGGATCCTCAAGGCCAACGGCCTGTCGCTCAAGGACGTGAAGGTCGTCAACCTCGAGCCGGGGCCGGCCGCGCAAGCGTTCATCGCCGGCCAGAACGACGCCGCGATGACCTACGAGCCCTACCTGTCGTCGGTGCGCGCCGCGCCGCAATCGGGCAAGATCATCGCCACCACCCTCGACTACCCGATGGTGATGGACACCTTCGGCTGCACCCCCGAATTCCTCGACCAGAACCCGAAGGCCGCGAAGGCGCTCGCCGACAGCTACTTCGAGGCGCTCGACATGATCGCCAAGGATCCGCAGAAATCCTACGAGATCATGGGCGCCGACGTGAAGCAGACGGGCGAGGCCTTCGGCAAGTCCGCGCAATTCCTGCGCTGGCAGGACCGCGCCGCCAACAAGGCGTTCTTCGCCGGCGAGCACCAGAAGTTCTCCGAGCAGGCGGCCGACCTGCTGCTCGAGATCGGCGTGATCCGGCAGAAGCCCGATATCGCCGCCCTCGCCGATCCCCGCTTCGTGCAGTGAGCATGGTGCGCCCGCTGCAACCGGTCGGCGGCCCGGCGAAGGTCGTTCTCGGCCTCGGCTTCTTCGTGCTGTTCGTGGCGGCCTGGGCCGCCGCGACCCTCGGCGGGCTGGTGCCGAAGACCTTCCTGGCCGACCCCGTCACCATGGTGCAGGACGGCTGGCTGCTGCTGACCCGGTTCGACTTCCTGTCGGATATCGGCATCACGGTGTGGCGGGTGCTCGGCGGCTTCCTGCTCGCAACCGTGATCGCGGTGCCGCTCGGCGTGATGATGGGCGCCTACAAGCCGGTCGAGGCGTTCTTCGAGCCGTTCGTGTCCTTCGCCCGCTACCTGCCGGCCTCGGCCTTCGTGCCGCTGCTGATCCTCTGGGCCGGCATCGGCGAGACGCAGAAGCTCCTCGTCATCTTCATCGGCTCGGTGTTCCAGCTCATCCTGATGATCGCGGTCGCGGTCGGCAACGTCCGGCGCGACCTCGTCGAGGCGGCCTACACGCTGGGAGCGAGCGACGCCGGCATCATCCGCCGGGTGCTGCTGCCGGCGACCGCGCCCGAGATCGCCGAGATCCTGCGCCTCGTGCTCGGCTGGGCCTGGACCTACGTCATCGTCGCCGAGCTGATCGGCTCCTCGTCGGGCATCGGCCACATGATCATCGAGAGCCAGGCGCTCCTCGCCACCGGCCAGATCATCTTCGGCATCATCGTCATCGGGCTGATCGGCCTCGTCTCGGACTTCCTGTTCAAGGCGGCCAACCGGCTCCTGTTTCCCTGGAAGCTCGCCTGATGCGGGACACCATCGAGGTCGCGGTCGAGGGCGTGGCGCGGGTCTTCCCGGGGACCCGGGGCGCCAGGCCCGTGCAGGCCCTCAGCCCCACGGACCTGACCGTCGCCAAGAACGACTTCATCACCATCCTCGGCCCCTCCGGCTGCGGGAAGTCGACGCTGCTGCGCATCGTCGCCGGGCTCGACCGGCCGAGCGCGGGCCGGGTCCTCGTCGAGGGCCGCGAGGTGCGCGGGCCCGGCCCGGACCGGGGCATGGTGTTCCAGTCCTACACCCTGTTCCCATGGCTGACGGTCGCCGAGAATATCGGCTTCGGCCTGCGCGAGCGCGGCGTGCCGCTCAGCCGACGCCGCGAGATCGTCGCGGCCTTCATCGACAAGGTCGGCCTGCGCGGCTTCGAGGGGCATTATCCCAAGCAGCTCTCGGGCGGCATGCAGCAGCGCACCGCCATCGCCCGGGCGCTCGCCAACGATCCCGCCATCCTGCTCCTCGACGAGCCGTTCGGCGCGCTCGACAACCAGACCCGCGGGCTGATGCAGGAATTGCTGCTCGGCATCTGGGAGCGCGAGCGCAAGACCGTGATCTTCGTCACCCACGACATCGAGGAGGCGATCTTCATGGCCTCGCGGGTGATCGTGATGACGGCCCGGCCCGGGCGCATCAAGGCCGACGTCGCGGTCGATCTCGGCCATCCGCGCCACTACACGGTGAAGACGAGCCCGGAATTCTCCCGGCTGAAGGCGCAGCTCACCGAGGAGATCCGCGCCGAGGCGGTGCTGGCGGCGACCGAGCATTGAGCGCTGCTCGGCCCGCCCGTCGATCCCCTCACCCTCCTGTTCAGTCCGGGCTCCGCTGCGCCGCCCCGGAATGAACAGGAAGTCGCGAACCGGGTGGGTCTCGCTGCGCCGGCCTCGAAATCCGCATCCCCCGCCTCGAATCCCTCGTCCCCCGTTCTACCTCCGTCCCCTCACCCGAACCCCGCCGCCCGCGTGGCGGCGACCGGTCAGGAGGACAGGATGAAGGCCTTCGTCGTCCGAGCGCCCGGCGGCCTCGACCGCCTGGAGATCGCCGAGCGGCCCGATCCCGGGCAGCCCGGCCCCGGCGAGATCCGGGTCGCGGTCCACGCGACCTCGCTCAACTTCCACGACCTGCTGGTGGCGAGCGGGCGCTCCCTGGCGGCGGACGGCCGGATCCTGATGTCGGACGGGGCCGGGACCGTCGAGGCGGTCGGCGCGGGCGTCACCGAGTTCGCGCCCGGCGACGCCGTGGTCTCCTGCTTCTTCCCGCACTGGGCCGACGGGCTGCCCCAGGCCCCGGTCGGCAACTTCGCGCAGGTGCCCGGCGACGGCGTCGACGGGTTCGCCCTCACCCACGCGGTCCGGTCCGCTTCCGCCTTCACCCGCGCGCCGCGCGGCTGGACCCACGCCGAATCCGCCACCATCACCACCGCGGGCCTCACGGCGTGGCGGGCCCTCGTCGGCGACGGCGGCCTGAAGGCCGGCGACGCCGTGCTGGCGCTCGGCACCGGCGGCGTCTCGATCGCGGCCCTGCAGATCGCCAAGGCGACGGGTGCGGCGGTGATCGTCACCTCCTCGTCCGACGCCAAGCTCGAGCGGGTGCGCGGCTTGGGCGCCGACCACACGGTCAATTACCGCACCCATCCCGACTGGGGCCGGCAGGTGCGCGACTGGACCGGCGGGCGCGGCGTCGACCACGTCGTCGAGGTCGGCGGGCCCGGCACCCTGGCGCAGTCGATCGAGGCGGTCCGCGTCGGCGGCCACATCGCGCTCATCGGCGTGCTCACCGGGAGGGCCGGCGAGGTGCCGACCTCCGCGCTGATGGCCAAGCAGGCCCGGCTCCAGGGCCTGATCGTCGGCAGCCGGCGCCAGCAGCAGGACTACGTCGCGGCCCTCGACCGCACCGGGATCCGCCCGGTCATCGACCGCATCTACACCTTCGATGAACTGCCCGCGGCCTTTCGCCATCAGGAGAGCGGGGGCCATTTCGGCAAGCTCTGCGTCGCCTGGTGACGGCCACGCTCGACGGCGGCCCGGCTTCCGGGATATGCCCGTGCCCATGAACGGAATCGTGGTGGTCGGCACCGGCCAGGCCGGGTTTCAGCTCGGGGCTTCCCTGCGGGAGAGCGGCTATGCCGGCCCGGTGACCCTCGTCGGCGACGAGCCGGGCCTGCCCTATGGCCGGCCGCCGCTGTCGAAGGCCTACATGCTCGGCAAGACCGACGCGGCGGGACTCTCCCTGCGACCGGAGGCGTATTTCGCCGAGCACCGCCTCGCCCTGCGCGCCGGTGAGCGGGCGGTCGCGATCGACCGGGCGGGGCGTCGCCTCCACCTCGCCTCCGGGGAGGCGCTGGCCTACGACCACCTCGTCCTGGCGACGGGATCGCGCAACCGCCCGCTGCCGGTGCCGGGCGCGGATCTCGCCGGCGTGCACCAGTTGCGCACGCTCGCCGAGGCCGACGCCCTGAAGGCGGCGCTCGCCGGGGCGAAGGCGGTCGCGGTGGTGGGCGCGGGCTTCATCGGCCTCGAATTCGCGGCGGTCTGCGCCCGGAAGGGTGTGTCCGTCACGGTGATCGAGGGGCTGGAGCGCCCCCTCGCCCGCTCGGTCTCCGCCGGCATGGCGGCCCTGATCGAGGCCTCCCACCTCGCGGCCGGGGTGCGCTTCCTGTTCGGCAGCGGGGTCTCCGCCATCCTCGGGCCAGACCGCGCCCGGGCGGTCGCCCTCGCGGACGGGCGCGAGATCGCGGCCGACCTAATCCTCGTCGGCATCGGCGTCCTGCCGAACGCCGATCTCGCGGCGGCGGCGGGTCTGCGGATCGAGAACGGGATCGCCGTCGACGCGATGCTCGCCACCGAGGACCCGGCGATCTCAGGCATCGGCGACGGCGCCAGCTTCCCCTCGCCCCACGCGGACGGCGCGCGGGTGCGGATCGAGTCGGTCCAGAACGCCGTCGACGGCGCCCGCTGCGTCGCCGCCCGCCTCACCGGCCGGCCCGCCGCCTTCACGGCGGTGCCGTGGTTCTGGAGCGACCAGGGCCCGCTCAAGCTCCAGATCGCCGGCCTGTGCCAGCCGCACGACCTCGCGGTGCGCCGGGGCGATCCGGAGGCAGGCGGAGTCTCGGTGTTCTGCTACCGCGACGGGCGCCTCGCCGGGGTCGAATCGCTCAACCGCCCGGCCGACCACATGATCGCCCGCCGCCTGCTCCAGGCGGGACGGAACCCGGCCCCGGACCAGGCGGCAGATCCCGGCTTCGACCTCAAGGCCCTGGCGCTCGGCTGAGGGGCGATGCTAGGCATCGTCATGTCTCACCGGAGATGCGCGTGATGGCGTCTGCGCAAGCCATCGAGATCCACGCGAGGGGGCCGGGTGGGCTGCTCGAGGGAACCTGGCAGCCGGCCTCCGCCGGCGCTCCGGTCGTCCTGATCGTCCCGGGCTCCGGCCCGACCGACCGTGACGGCAACAATCCGGGCGGGGTGGCGGCCGGCACCTACCGGCTCCTCGCCGATGCTTTAGGCGCGCGCGGCATCGCCTCCCTACGGATCGACAAGCGCGGCATGTACGGAAGCCGGCCGGCGGCGTCCGACGCCAACGCCGTCACCCTCGGCGACTACGTCGACGACGTCCGCGCCTGGATCGCGGCGATCCGCGCCCGCGACGCGGCGGCACCGGTCTGGCTCCTCGGCCACAGCGAGGGCGGGCTGGTGGCCCTGGCGGCGGCCGCCGGCGGCATGTCGGACCTCGCCGGCCTGATCCTGGCGGCGGTGCCAGGGCGCCCGCTCGGCGCGGTCCTGCGCGAGCAGCTCGCCGCCAACCCGGCCAACGCCGTCATCATGGACGAGGCCCTTGCCATCCTGGCGCGGCTCGAGGGCGGCGAGCGGGTGGAGGCCGTGAGTCCGGTGCTGCTTTCGTTGTTCCGGCCCGAGGTGCAGGGCTTCCTGATCAGCCTGATGCGGGTCGATCCGGCGGCGCTGATCGCGGAGGTGCGGGCGCCGGTGCTGATCCTCCAGGGGGAGCGCGACCTGCAGGTCGGCCGGGCCGACGCGGAGGCGCTGCACCGGGCGAACCCGGCCTCGCGCCTCGCCCTGCTGCCGGAGGCCAACCACGTGTTCAAGGCGGTCGCCCCAGACGACCGAGCCGCGAACATCGCCGCCTACCGGGATCCGGGCCTACCCCTCGCCCCGGGCACGGTCGAGGCGGTCGCGGCCGTCATCGAGGGCGCGCCGTGAGGCTCAGCGGTCGTTCTCGGTGGTGAGCTCGCTCGGGTGGATGCCCTTGTCCGGCGCGTCGTCCGGGCGCAGCCGGGCATCCGGGTAGGCGCCGTCGGTCAGCTCCACGCCGGCGGCCACGAGGGCGCCGCGGAGCGCGGCCCGCTGCTCGGGCGAGGGCGGGTAGCGGCCGGCCTCGAACTGGCGGATGCTCTCCGCGTCGACGTTGGCGCGCAGCGCCAGCTCGTCCTCGGACCAGCCGAGCAGGTCCCGCGCGCGGCGCAGCTGCGCCGCCGTGATGTCGTCTCCGCCGTTCACTGAAACCCGTCCCTCGCTCGCCGATGGATCTCCTGCGCCGCGCACAGGCCTTGGCTAACGGCGAGGCTCCGCTTTCGTTGCCACACCGGCAAGCTTTCGCGAGTCGTGCCACATTACGGCCAAGCTTGCCGCATAATTGCAACAGTCGTCGGCAAGATGCCGATGCGGGGCTGCCGCTTCGGCCGCCAGGGTTGCGGGTCGGGGAGTGCCTCTCTAGGGTCCGCGACCAACACGACAAGACGGATGGGGAATGCGATGAAGGCGATGCAGGTTGCGCTGGCCGCCGGCGCCGTCGCGCTGTTGGCGTCGGCCACGCAGGCTTCGGCGCAGAACATGCTGGGCTACGGACAGAAGAACCGGGACAAGGCCAATGCGCCTCAGTACATCCCGCCGCTGAAGGCCCAGGAGAAGGTCTTCCCGCTCGACTCGACCTGGACTGCGGTGAGCCTCAACGGCAAGCCGTTCGCCGGCGCCGAGCGGCCGAGCTTCATCATCGACAAGCAGTACCGTGCCCGCGGCTTCGGCGGCTGCAACACCTTCGCGGCGACCGCCTTCCCGCTCAAGGAGCAGCACCTGGCGGTCGGCCCGCTCGCCCTGACCAAGCGCAGCTGCGACAAGGTGGTCGGCGCCTCGGAGATGCAGTTCCTGACGGCGCTGCGCACCTCGGGCCAGTGGGACCTCGTGGGCTCGCAGCTCGTGATCAAGAGCCAGGCCGGCGAGCTGCGCTTCGACCGCGCGCTCTGAGTCATCCTTTCGCAGCATGCCGGAACGGCCTCGCCCTCGTGGCGGGGCCGTTCGCGCATGGGCACGGGCACCGGAATCGATTTACCGCCGCCTCTCAGTGCTTTAAGGCGCTCTTCGATCCAGCGTCGGCGCCGATCCTTCCGTGCGGCACGGCATCGGCGCGGGCTAAGCAGAAACAGCGGATGCGAGGAGGAACCGGGATGCGGTCGATGTCGAGGAGAGTGCTGCTCGCGGCGGCGTTGCTCGGGAGCAGCCTGGCCGGCGCGCAGGCGCAGGACAAGTCGCCGGTGAAGCTCGGCGCGATCGAGATCCTGACCGGTCCCAACAGCCGCTACGGGGTCGCCATCCAGCGCGGCTTCGACCTGGCGCTGACCGACATCAACAAGGCCGGCGGCGTGCTCGGCGGCCGTCCGCTCGCCCTCGTCTACGAGGATTCGGCCGGCGCCAAGGAGCAGGCGCTCAACGCCGCCCGCAAGCTCATCGGCCGCGACAAGGTTCCGCTGATCCTCGGGCCGACCCTCTCGAACGAGATGTTCGCCGCCGGCCCCGTCGCCAACGAGCGCAAGGTGCCGATCGTCGGCACCTCGACGACCGCCAACGGCATCACGGCGATCGGCCCCTACGTCTTCCGCACCTCGCTGCCGGAATCCGACGTCATCCCGGTCACGCTGAAGACCGCGCAGGCGAAGTTCGGCATCAAGCGCGTCGCCGTGATGTACGGCAACGACGACGCCTTCACCAAGTCGGCCTACGACGTGATGAAGGCCTCGCTCGAGAAGCTCGGCATCGAGACCCTGACGACCGAGACCTTCGGCTCGAAGGATTCGGACTTCTCGGCCCAGCTCACCAAGATCAAGGCGCTGAACCCCGACGCGATCGTGCTGTCGGCGCTGGTCGAGGCGGCCTCCGGCATCGAGCTCCAGGCGCGCCAGCTCGGCATTCCCGAGAAGGTGTTCTTCATCGGCGGCAACGGCCTGAACTCGCCCAAGCTCGGCGACATCGCCGGCAAGGCGGCGGACGGCACCCTCGTCGGCAGCCCGTGGTTCATCGGCAAGCCGGACGCGGCCAACCAGGCCTTCGTCAACGCCTTCAAGGCCAAGTACGGCGGCGACCTGCCCGACCAGTTCGCGGCCCAGGCCTACGACACCCTGTTCATCGTCGCCAAGGCGATCGACGCGGCCGGCGCCCCGGAGCCTGAGAAGATCAAGGATGCGCTGATCAAGGTGAAGTACACCGGCGTGATGGGCCCGTTCTCCTTCTCCGACAGCCGCGACCCGGCCGATACGTCGGGCGTGGTGGTGCTGGTGATGAAGGACGGCAAGTTCCAGCTGCTGCAGTAAGCGGGCGCCGTTCCAGAACTTTCCAAGGATAAATCGCGGGATCCCCTCTCCCAAACGGGAGAGGGGGACCCGCGCCCTGTCTTCACGCGATGCGGCCTACGCCTCTCGCCCCCAACCGATTGACCCGCCGCGCGATATCGGCCACGTCGCACCCTCGTCATCCTGTTCGGCCCTGAAGGCCGGGCCGCAGCGGGCGTCGGACGCCCATCGAAGTTCCAAGCCCTCACCCATGCTTGAGCAGCAGCTCGTCAACGGCGTCGTGCTCGGCGCGACCTACGCCCTCTTCGCCATCGGCTTCACGCTGATGTTCGGGGTGATGGGCGTCATCAACCTGACCTACGGGGTCTACTTCGCGCTCGGCGCCTTCGCGGCGCTCTGGAGCACGCAAGGGCTGGACCTGCCGATCTGGGCGGCGCTGCCCGTCGGCGCGCTGATCGCGGGCCTGATCGCGGTCGTCCTCGACACGCTGCTCCTCACCCGCCTGCGCAAGGCGAAGGCGCCCGAGCTCTCGTCGCTGATGGTGACGCTGGGGGCCACGCTGTTCCTCTATGCCGGCATGGCGGCGGCGCTCGGCACCGAGATCCGGCGCTTCCCGGCGGCGGTGTTCTCCGGCGGCGCCTACAGCCTCGGCGACGTGCGGGTCGGCACGACCCAGCTCCTGATCCTCGGCGCGGCGATCGTGCTGATGCTGGCGCTGCTCGCGCTGGTGCGCGGCTCGCGGATCGGCCTCGCCATCCGGGCGGTGGCCGAGAACCCGGACGCCGCCTCCCTCATGGGCATCAACGGCGCCCTGATGCTGCGGGTGGTGTCGTTCCTGTCGGGCGCCATCGGGGGCGCGGCGGGCGTGCTCGTCGGGCTCAACTTCAACGCCATCCAGCCCTTCATGGGCGAGCACATGATGCTGCGCGGCTTCGCGGTCATCATCGTGGGCGGGCTCGGCGACCTGCGCGGCGCGCTGCTGGCCGGCCTCATCCTCGGCCTCGCCGAGGTGCTCACCGCCGCCTACCTCTCCTCGACCCTCAAGGACATGATCGCCTTCGCGCTCCTCGTCGCCACCCTGTGGTTCCGCCCCCTCGGCCTGTTCGGCCGCGCCGCCGCCAAGCGGGCCTGACCGTCATGTGGGAAGCCCTCGACGACTTCTACTGGACCTACCAGAGCCTGATCCACGCGATCGGGGTGAACGGCATCCTGGCCCTCTCGGTCTACGTGGTGCTGGCGGTGGGCCAGCTCTCTCTCGGCCAAGCCGCCTTCATGGGCGTCGGTGCCTATACGGGCGCGCTCCTCACGGTGAAGTTCGGCGTGCCCTTCGGCGTGTCGATGGTCGCCGCCGCCCTGGTGCCGGCGCTGCTCGCCCTCGTCGTCGGCGGGCCGACGCTGCGGCTCACCGGCGTCTACCTCGCCATCGCGACGATCGGGCTCGGCGAGATCACCCGCATCGTGTTCCTCAACTGGGACTATGCCGGCGGGGCGCTCGGCCTGTCGAGCATCCCGGAGCGCGGCGGCGTCGCGGCGATCTACGGCACGCTCGCGGTGCTGCTCGTCGGCCTGACGCTGGTGGCGCGCTCCCGCGTCGGCCGCGCCATGGAGGCGATGCGCGAGGACGAGGCGGCGGCCGGCGTGATGGGGGTGAACCTGCCGCGCTACCGGCTCGTCGCGCTCGTCGTCTCTTCGGCGATGGCCGGGGTGGCGGGCTGCCTCTCGGCCCACGTCTCCTCGTTCATCGGCCCGAACGAGTACGGGTTCGAGGCCGCGGTGACGATCCTGAGCTACGCGCTCCTCGGCGGCATCGGCTCGCCGCTGGCGCCGGTGCTCGGCTCGACCATCCTGACCCTGCTGCCGGAGGTCCTGCGCCCGCTCGCCGACTTCCGCCTGATGGTGAACGGCCTGATCATCGTGCTCGCCGTCCTCTTCATGCCGCGGGGCATCCTGCCCTGGCGCATCGCGCGGACGGGCTGACGCCGATGGCACTCCTGACCGTCCAAGGCCTGACCCGCCGCTTCCAGGGCCTCGTCGCCGTCGATTCCGTCGATTTCACCGTCCAGCCCGGCACCGTGCACGGCCTGATCGGCCCGAACGGCGCCGGGAAGACCACCCTGTTCAACCTCGTCTCCGGCGTGCTGGCGCCCAGCGCCGGCAGCGTGCGCCTCGGCGACCAGCCGCTCGACGGGCTGGCGCCCTACCGGCGCACGGCGCTGGGACTGGCCCGCACGTTCCAGAACATCCGCATCTTCTCCGAGATGACGGTGCTCGAGAACGTGATGACCGGCCTTCACACGCGGCTGTCCGCGACCTGGGGCATCCTGCTGCGCGGTCCGGCCTTTCGCGCCGAGGAGCGGCAGGCCAAGGCCAAGGCGCGCGATCTCCTCGCCTTCGTCGGGTTGTCCGAGGCGGCCGATTCCCGCGCCGGCGACCTGCCCTACGGCGACCAGCGCCGGCTCGAGATCGCCCGGGCGCTCGCCTGCGAGCCGCGCCTCGTGCTCCTCGACGAGCCCGCCGCCGGCATGAACCCGGCCGAGACCCACGCCCTCCTGGGCCTCCTGCGCCGCCTGCGCGACGAGCGCGGCCTGACCCTGCTGCTCGTCGAGCACGACATGCCCCTGGTGATGAGCCTGTGCGACCGCCTGACGGTCCTGAACTTCGGCCGCCGGATCGCCGACGGCACGCCCGCGGAGGTGCGTGCCCACCCGGCGGTGATCGAGGCCTATCTGGGCACCGGCAGCCACGAGGTCGCCGCGAGCCGGGGAGCGGTGTCGTGAGCGAGCTTCTGGCGGTCGAGGGCCTGCGCCTCGGCTACGGCCGGGCCGACGTGGTCCACGGCATCGGCCTGACGGTGCGGCGCGGCAGCATCGTCTCGCTGATCGGCTCGAACGGCGCCGGCAAGACCACGATCCTGCGCAGCCTGTCGGGCCTGATGAAGCCCCGGGCCGGCCGGGTGATGTACGGCGACGAGGCGCCCGTCGACATCGCCGGCGAGGCGGCCCACCGCATCGCCCGACGCGGCATCGTCCAGGTGCCGGAGGGCCGCCAGGTCTTCGCCAACATGACGGTGGCGGAGAACCTGCGGCTCGGCGCCTACCACGTCCCGGGCCCCGAGGCCGCGCGGCGGCAGGAGGCGGTCGAGGCGCGCTTTCCCCGGCTCGCCGAGCGGCTGCGCCAGCAGGCGGGCTACCTCTCGGGCGGCGAGCAGCAGATGCTGGCGATGGGCCGCGCGCTCATGGCCGAGCCGGTGCTCCTGCTCCTCGACGAGCCCTCGATGGGCCTCGCCCCCCTCATCGTCGACGAGATCTTCTCGATCATCGCGTCCTTGCGGGCGGAGGGGCGCACGATCCTGCTCGTCGAGCAGAATGCGAGTGCGGCGCTCGCCATCGCCGACTACGCCTACGTGCTCGAGACCGGCCGCATCCGCCTTCAGGGCCAGGCGGCCGAGATCGCCCGCAACCCGGAGGTGACGGCGGCGTATCTGGGGGTGTGAGGGGCCGGGTTCCGTGCGAATCCGACGTGCCGATCGGCATGCCGGCAGGCGGGCGCCGCCTCCCGTCCCTCACTGCCACACCCCCGCCTTGCGCGCCCGGGCATTCGCCTCCGCCGCCTGCAAGTCCGGCGACGCGCCCGGCGCGGCGCGGCCGGCGCCGTTGAACAGCACCACCTCGGACAGGTCCTGCTCTCCGGCCCGGCAGCGGTAGAGGTCCGCCGCCCCCGCCGGCTGGCACGTCACCTCGCGCCGGCGCAGGTACTGGCGGAACTCGCGGGCGTAGGTGCCGCCCTGGCCCTCGACGCCGGCGAGCCGCACCGCCTGGCCGTCGAGGCGCAGCCGCCCGGTATCGATCACCCGCGGCACGCCGCGCAAGGTCGGGGCCGGGGACGGGCGCTCGCCCGGGTTCTGCCAGGCCGGGCGGCTCGCGCCGCGGGGCGTGCCGCCGGTCTCGCGCGCCGCCTCGCGGGGCTCCGCGACCGGGGGCGCCGGGCGGGCCTTGGCGATCTGCGCCGCGACGTCCTGGAACAGGGCCTCCGGGCCGTCGCCGGCGCCGTTCTCGACCGAGGCGCCCGACAGGTAGGTGCCGATCAGGAGGTCGTCGGCGGTGCCGACGAACAGCCCGTCCCGGCTCCCCGCATCGTCGCTCCCCTCCGGCGGGCGGGCGAGGCCGGCGAGCAGCGTGAGGAGGGCGGTCCGCCGATCGGCCGCCGGCATCGGCCCGGCGACGAGCCGGTCGTAGACCGGGCGGCCGTCGCGCCCGAGATGGCGCAGGCTGGCCGCCGCCGCGCGGCGAGCCTCCGGCGTGTCGGCGAGGGGGCTGCCGCCGGCGACCACCGCCTGCACGGCGCCGTCGGGCCCGAGGATGAGGAGGCCGGCCCGGGCGCCGCGCCCGGCGGCGTCGAGGCGGCGCTCCACCGCCTTCTCGGCCATGGTCTGCAGGCCGCGGTCGAGCGTGGTGCGCAGAACCGCCTCGCGCGGCGGCTCGGGGCCGAGGCGGGCGGCGGCCTCGGCGAGGACGAGGTCCGGGACGCCGCTGCGGGTCACCGGATTGGTCCCGACGGGGCTGAGGCCGTCGAGCGCCAGCCCCGCTTCCGCGGCCCCGGCGGCGGAGAGGTCGCCGCGCATCACCATGCCGTCGAGGACGTCGCGGCCGAGGGCCCGGATCCGCGTCACGTCGCGGTCGGGCTGGAGGTCGGGCGCCAGGGACAGCCCGGCGAGGTAGGCGGCCTCGGCCGGCACGAGGGCGGAGGCCTCCTTGCCGAACAGGGACCGGGCCGCGGCGTCGATCCCCGTGAGGCCGGGGCCGAAGCGGGCGAGGTCCAGCGCCCGGCCGAGGATCCGCGGGCGGTCCTCGCGGGCGGAGAGCCACAGCACCAGCATCGCCTCGCGCACCCGGTCGGCGAGGCTGCGCGGCGCCCCGGGCGCGGCCCCGATCAGGTCGCGGCGGACGAGGCGCTGGGTCAGGCGCGGGCTGCCGGCCCGCGGTCCGTCGCTGATCGTGTCGCGGAACGCTTGATTGATCACCGCGGCGATGCCCGCCCCATCGAGCCGGTAGTGGTCCTCGAACCACGGGTCCTGCGCGGCCAGGAAGGCCCGGCGCATCACCGGGGCGACGGCTCCCACGGGAAGCGCCCGCCCCTGCGCGACGCCGCGGCGCGCGATCGGCGTACCGTCCTGCGCCTGCACCGTGAGGGTGCGGCCCGGGTGGGGTGGCCCGGCGAGCGGGGGCAGCGTCGCGGCGCACCAGGCGAGGAACAGGGCGGCGAGGCCGAGCAGTCCCAGGCTCCCGACCAGGAGGGCGCGGCCCCAGGGCACCGCCCCGGCCCGCCGCACCGCACCGGCGGCACGGGACGCGAGGGGGTGGGAACCGACGCGATCCGTCACGCCCCGCCAGGCGGGAGCGACCCGGCGCAGCGGCATCGCGGCGGCCGACAGAACCGGCTGGAGGTGCCCGGCGGCAGCGCTGCCGGCCCGCGCCGCGACGGAACGCGCCTGCGCGACGCCCTCGGAGATACGGCGCCGCCCGGCGGAGACGCGTGAGGGGGCGGGCCCGGTCCCGGACATCGCCCGGTGGGACCCGGCTCCTTCGATTCCCGGCGTCTCGGGTCTCGGCGCCTCGGATCGTCGGGGCTTCGCCGCCGGGCTGGCGAGGTCGAGCCAGTCCCTCCCGGGCTGCGTCGTCATCGGCTCCGCCACCATCCTGCGCGATCACCTCCGGCCTCGACGCCGACGCGCCCCGACGGCCGGCGCGAGGACGGCCCGGGCCGCGCGAACGGCTACGGTCACCTGGAACGTTGGCCCAACGGAAACAGTTCCGGCGGGATCGCCCGCACACGCGAGAGCGCGCAGGCGAGTGAAGTCCGCACCATGTCTCGGTGGCGTCTCGGGCCGTCGGGTCAAGTCGTCGCCGGAAAGCTTGGCAATTATCTAACATGCTAACCCCCACCGATGATCGCATAATCCGGAACGATATTGTGAAGTCGGCGTTTTGAAGCATCTTCGAGGCGCCGACCTACCAAGTGCCGGCGCGCAGGGAGGCAGACGAACATGAACAGACTGACAGTTGGACTGGCCGCGCTGCTCCTCAGCACTTCGGTTTACGCTCAGACGGCCGGGAGCCCGGGCGCGGGTGGGGCGCCGGGCCGGGGCGGCGAGACGAGCCAGTCCGGCCCGAAGGCGGGCGCGGCGGCCGGGTCGCAGGCCCGCGGCGAAATGGGCAATGGCGCGATGGGCAAGGCCGACGGCCAGGCGGGGATGCGCGGCGAGCAGGCCCGACAGGATGCCGGCAAGGGTGACGGGCAGGCTGCCGGCATGGAGCGCGGCGCCGACCGCAAGGACATGTCCGGGAAGGACACGGCCGACCGTAAGGACCCGTCCGACCGCAAGGACATGGCGGACCGCAAGGACGGGATGCGCGACCGGGCCGAGGGCCGCGACGGCCGCCGGGCGATGGACGAGCGTCGCGACGCCGATCGCCGGATCGACCGTCGCGACGAGCGAGCCGAGCGCCGCGAAGGCCGGGCGGGCCTCCGCAGCGAGGCTCGCGAGGACCGGGTCACGACCGTCGGCGGCCGGCGCTACGTGACGATCTCGGGCCGGCGCGTGCTCTACGGCTCGCCCGAGTACCGCCGGCTCGTCGTCGTCGAGCAGCGCGAGCAGCGCGCCCGCCCCGGCCGGGTCGAGTACGTCGAGATCCAGGGCCGCCGGGTGCGGGTCGGCTCGCCCGAGTATCGCCGGCTGGTGATCCGCGAGCGCAGCGGCCCGCGCCGCACCGTCGTGGTGCGCGGCCAGCGGGTGATCTACGGCTCGCCGGAATACCGTCGCCTGATCGTCTCCGAGCGCGGCGGGTCCGACCGCTACGTGACGATCTCGGGCCGGCGCGTCCTCATCGGGTCGCCCGAGTACCGCCGCCTGTCGGTCAGCGAGCGCAGCAGCGTCACCGGCAGCGTCCGCGGCCGTGAGGACGTGCGCGGCAGCGAGCGCCGCGAGGACCGCCTGAGCCGGAGCGAGTCGCGCCGCGACGGCGCCGCGGATCGCGAGCGCAACCGCGACATGTCCCGCGGCGAGATGAAGACCGACGGCAGGGACCGTCGCGAGATGGGCGAGCGCCAGATGGACAAGGGCAAGGGCGCCCGGCCCGAGCAGGCGGCGGGCAGCCAGCCCGGCCGCGACGCGGGCGAGCGCGGCACGAGCGGCGGCGCGAACGAGCGTCAGGCCAACGACCGCCAGATGGGCGGCCGCGGCACCGGCCCCGAGACCACCGGCAGCACCCAGCGCGGCGCGCGTCCGGGCGGCGAGACCGGTGGCGCCAAGGCCGGCCAGGGCGGTGCCGGCGGCCGGATGTAATCCGGCCCGCGCCCAAAACGATCGGCACAGACACGAGGCCGGCCCCGGGGACATCCGGGGCCGGCCTTCTCGCACGTGGGCGACTCCTTGGGCCGTACCCTCGGGCCCGGGTTGCGGCAATGGAGCGCCCGCCTCCCGATGCGATTGTGCTGATCCGGGTCATGCGCTACCGCCGTAGGCCCTCGCCGGCCGCCCCTTTCCCGCCCGGTTGGCGCCGCATGAGGCGGGGGGCGCGCCGCGGATGATGGACTTGCCCCGGGAGGACCAGGATGCCGATGCGTGCGCCGATCCCGATCGTCGGTGCGGGCGAGCCCTTCGCCCAAACCGCCTTCGCACGAGCCGCCCTCGCTCACGCCGCCCTGCCCGACCGGCCCGGCCCGGCCGGCGCCCCCACCCACGCCAGCCGAGCAGATTCGACGCGCAGATGCTGAAAACCGCCATCGTCGCGGCGCGGGACCGCCAGCGCCTCCAGGAAATCGCCGGCATCCTGATCGGCTTCGGGGTCAACAAGGTCGTCGACCGCCTCGGCCTGCGGGCGATCCCGCGGCTCGCCTGGCGCAGCGCGCCGGCCGTCGACCTCGCGCGCCTGTCGCAGCCCGAGCGCCTGCGCCGGGCGATCGAGGCCCTGGGGCCGACCTTCATCAAGCTCGGGCAGGTGCTGGCGAGCCGCGCCGATCTCCTGGCGCCGCAATGGACGGAGGAACTCGGCAAGCTGCACGACAAGGTCGCGCCGCTGCCCTGGGACGTGATCCGGCCGCAGCTCGAGGCCGATCTCGGCGCGCCGCCCGCCGAGATCTTCTCGGAGTTCGACACCAACCCGATCGCCTCGGCCTCGATCGCCCAGGTCTACCGCGCCCGGCTCGAGACCGGCGAGGAGGTGATCGTCAAGGTCCGGCGCCCCGGGCTCCAGAAGGTCATCGAGGCGGACCTGCGGCTCCTGTCGCACGCTTCGCGCATCGTCGAGACCGAGTGGCCCGAGATGGCCCGCTACCGGCCGACCGAGCAGATGCGCCACATCGCCAACGGCCTGCGCGAAGAGCTCGACCTCGCCAACGAGGGCCGCAACTGCGAGATGCTGGCGGCCCTGTTCCCCGACCGCGACGACGTCGTCTTCCCGAAGGTCTACTGGGAATACACCTCCGAGCGGGTCCTGGTGCAGGAATTCATCCACGGCATCCCGCCGACGGACACCAAGCGCCTCGAGGAGGCCGGGCTCGACCGCAAGGTGCTGGCCCAGCGCGGCGTCGACGCCTTCCTGCAGATGGCGATGATCGAGGGCCTGTTCCACGCCGATCCCCATCCGGGCAACCTGCTGGCGATGCCCGGCAACCGGATCGCGTTCATCGATTTCGGCATCGTCGGGCGGCTGTCGCAGCGCCGCCGCTCGCAGCTCCTGATGCTGATCGGCGCGATGCTGCAGGAGGATGCCGACGGGCTGATGGCGGTGCTGCTGGACTGGACGGGGTCCAGCAACCCGGACCTGACCCGGCTCGAGGCCGCCTCGCAGGCCTTCGTCACCCGCCACAACGGCGCGACGCTCAACCTCGGCCTCGTGCTCACCGACTTCATGACCATGGCGCGCGAGAACGACCTCGCGATGCCGACCGACCTCGCGATCCTGTTCAAGGGCCTCGTCACGGCCGACGGCGTGATGCGCCAGCTCGACCCGGCCTTCGACCTGTTCGCGGCCGCCGGCCCGACGGTCAGCCGCCACATGCGGGCGCAGTTCTCGGTCAAGGACCTGAAGGGCCGGTTCCAGGGCCTGGCGACCGGCCTCTACGGCGCCGCCTCGGAGCTGCCGACGCTGATCCACCTGATGCTGGTGCGCCTCAAGCAGGGCCGGGTCACGGTGGAGATCGAGCTCAAGGGCATGGACAAGCTGACCCGCGGCATCGAGCGCGCGGCGGCCCGGGTCGCGGTCGGCCTCGTGGTCGCGGCCTTCGCGACCCAGCTCGCGCCGCGGCTGATGGAGCACGGCACCCCGGCCTTCGCCACGATCGGCATCCTGGTGCTCACGATCGGGATCGGCTGGATCCTGCTGCTGGCCCGCAACCGCTGAGACGAGAAAGGGGCCGCCCCGCACCGGGACGGCCCCTGCCCTGTCGATCTCTCGTGCGATCTGCGGCGGTGCGATCGCTTCCTGCGCTCAGGAGGCGAGGCGGCGGCCGCGGCGGCGGGCGTGCAGGTCCTGCGCCGCCCGGGTCGCGTGGCGCGGGCTGCGGAACACCTGGCCCTCCAGGGTGTGGAAGTCCGGGTGGGCGGAGAAGAAGCGGAAGCCGTCGGTCTCGGGAACGACGATGCCGGCGGAGGTCTCGCCGACCTCGACGATGCGGGCGGGCTGCATGGGCGAATGTCTCCGGTCGCTGTCGCCGCACGGGGCGACGCGACGATCACGTCATGGAATGGGCTAGCAAAAGTCGGGCCGGTCTCTGCGGCCCGGGCGGACGGCGCGCGTCAGGCGCGGCGGCCGCCGCGGCGACAGGGCGCGCGACGGATGGCGGCCGGGACGGGGCAGCCGGCGCAGGGCATGCGGCAACGCAGCATCGCTGTCAGTCTCCGTGTCTCCGGGTGGGCCATCGGCGCCGCGCGGGCGCCGGGGTGCTTTGGCGTTTGGTCTCGCGGCGCAATCAGCCTCAAGTCTCCGCGGCGTCGAGGCCGTCGACCGGCCCCGGATGCCGGAGCAACATCGGCCGACCGCGCCCGACTGTCAACGAGAATGTTCTTTTTATAGAACAGTTTGAAAGACAAGAAGCTTCCCGTCTCGAGCTTGACCGGAGGAGAAAGCATGCTTCGCGGTTCGGTTCGGCGCTGACGGCTCGGGCGCGATCGCAAAGCGTTCGATAAAACAAACGGATCGGTCGTGATCGGTCTGGCGCACGCGCACGCCGTGGCGCAGGATGCGGGCCTGGATCCTACCCGGAGAGTGCCGATGCCGGACGAGCCGCACGACCACGCCCATCCCCACGATCACGACCCTGACGCCCACGACCACTCCCACGACGCGCCGCGCTGGAAGCACGACGGCGTCCGGGTGATCACCGGCGACAAGCTCGATCCGAATACCGCGCAGACCCCCGGCATGTTCCGCCAAGCGGCGATCAACCACGCCCGGGTCGGGGCGCAGAAGATCTGGGCCGGCACCGTGGCGATCGAGCCCGACGCCAAGACCGGCGTGCACCATCACGGGGCGCTCGAGAGCGTGATCTACGTGGTGCGCGGCCGCGCCCGGATGCGCTGGGGCGAGCGACTGGAATTCGTCGCCGAGGCGGGTCCGGGCGACTTCATCTACGTTCCTCCCTTCGTGCCGCACCAGGAGATCAACGCTTCGCCGGACGAGGCGCTGGAATGCGTGCTGGTGCGCTCCGACAACGAGGCGGTGGTGGTCAACATCACCGATATCGAGCCCGTCGAGCGGCCCGAGGCGGTCTACTGGGTCGACCCGATCCACAAGCATCCGTGACCGCGCCCGACGAATGCGGGGCGTGACAACGCGGGAGAGTATTCGGGGTTCCCTGCGGGCGGTTTCGAGCAGCCCGCAGTCTCCCGCGGGGCGATGTCGCAGGTTTCACCCCGCTCTCCCGTCCGTTTCATTGCGCCCGCGGTGGAACCGCCGGGGCCGCCCCGGATTCGGCGCGGCGCAGGACAGTGGCCCGGACGCATCAGGTCTCGGGACGACTTGGATCCCGGCGATTTCCTGCCTGCGCTTAATCTGTTGTTAAGCACGCCGCGCGACCCTCGGGGCAATCCAGACCCTTCGAGGACCCTCATGCCCGCGCCGCAGGCCCGCTCGCCCTCCCCCGACGACTGCCCCGTCTCCCTCGACGTGCTCGGCACGCTCTACCGCGGCGACGCCGAGATGGTGGAGACCGTCCTCTCCGACATCCCGTCGGCCACCCGTGCCCGCCTGGCGACCTACCTCTATGGCAAGAGCCACCTCCACGCGCTCGGCCTGCGCGTCGCCTCGGCCTGCACCGAGACCGACCTGGTGCGGGTGGCCGGAACCGCCGGAGCGGTCCTGTACGCCCAGTCCCGCGCCGCGCCGCGGGCGCCGGAGGCCCGCCACGCCGGCCCGCGCCGCATCAGCCTCGCGGGCAGCCGCTCCGTCGCGTGACGCCCCGCGACCGACGACCCGCGCAGGGCGGTGCGATTTCTCGTCGGACCCCGCTTGTGGTTTCGCGAGAGCCCGTGCTAAAGCCCCGCCTGCGCTGGCGACGGCGCGCCGCGGAGAGGTGGCAGAGCGGTTGAATGCACCGCACTCGAAATGCGGCATGGGCGCAAGTCCATCGGGGGTTCGAATCCCTCCCTCTCCGCCAGGCTTGCTAAAAGCTCAATCATTCCGGTAAGTTGCTGTCCCGCAACGGTTTCGTACGGCCCGCTTGGTACAAACGGGTGGTACAAATGCCCCTGCCGATGGCCCGTCCCTGGAAGCACCACAACGGCGTCTACTACGCTCGCAAGGGCGTGCCGGCCCACCTGCGCCCGCTGGTCGGCAAGTGGACCGTGATGGTCAGCCTCGGGACGAAGGACCCCGACGAAGCCCGCCGGCTGCACCCCGAGGCGATCCGCGAAATCGAGGAATGGCTGGCCGCGCTTGAGGCCGGCCCGAAGGCGTTAAGCGAGCGAGAGGCCCACGAACTCGCCTCCCCTGTTTGCGACGACTGGGTGGCCCTCCACCGCGACAATCCGAGCCGCAACCCGTGGCGGACCGATCTCTTCGAGCGCCTGTGGCGGAACAGGAGGGCCGGCCTGTGGGGTCGGCCGGACCTGATCCATCAGGTGCTCCACGGCGAGTACGCCGACCGCGGTGAGGACGGGATGGAGGTGCTCTGCTTCGAGCAGGCCGATCAACTCATCGAAGCGAAGGGCTTGGTCGTCGACAAGGACGGTCGCCGCACCCTCGCCAAGGCGGTCGGGGCGTCACTCCAGCGCGCCAGCCTGACTCTGGAGCGATTCGCGCTTGGCGATGTGGGTGACGAAGCACCGCTTGTGCGACCCCGCTTTGCAGCTTCTGTGCCGATCACCAAGGCCTCGCCGTCGAAGGTCGAGTTCGATGAGCTCGTGAAAGGCTGGGCCGCAGAGCGCAAGCCGGCCGAGAAGACGCTTTACGATTGGAAGCGCGTCATAGTGCAGCTTGCCGAGTTCCTCGGACATCGCGACGCAGCCCGGGTCACGAGCGAGGATCTGATCGCTTGGAAGAACAGCCTCGTCGCGTCCGGCCTTGCCGCAAAAACCATCCGCGAGAGTCGTTTGGCGCCCGTTCGGGCGATCCTGCGGTGGGGCGTCGACAACCGCCGACTCACTGAGAACGCTGCCGAACGAATCACGATCAGCGTCAAACAGAAGCCGGGACAGGGCAAGCGCGGCTTTAAGGACGCTGAGGCCGCCCAGATCTTGCAGGCGGCTGCTGCCGAGAGCGATCCGGTTAAGCGATGGGTGCCACTCGTCTGCGCCTACTCCGGTGCGCGGCTGTCGGAGGTTTGTCAACTGCGCGTTCAGGATATCAGCGAGGTCGACGGGATCCCCGTGATGCACTTCGATGCCGAAGCTGGGTCGCTGAAGAATATCGGTTCGGAGCGGACGGTGCCCCTGCACTCCGCGCTCATCATGGCTGGCTTCCTCGACTTTGTACGCCGACAGAAGGCTGGGCCGCTGTTCCCTGATCTGCCACCGGACAAGTTCGGCAAGCGCGGCGGCAACGGCACCAAGATCCTCGGTCGATGGGTGCGCGGGCTCGGCCTGACCGATCAGCGCCTTGCCCCGAATCACTCGTGGCGGCACCGTTTCAAGACTTTGGCTCGGAATCACGGTCTCGCCGGTGACGTGACCGACGCCATCACCGGACACGCGCATCGCTCTGTCGGTGATGGTTATGGCGAGTATGACATTCAAGCAATGAAAAGAGAAATAGAAAAAATTCCCAATCTATAGCTGCGCTTCAGCGATACACATGTATACGCAAGGATCATCAAGTGTATACAGGCAGCGGTAGTATAATTTTACAATGATATTATCTGCCGTCATTTGACTAAACCGTCGTCAGGGGGTGCCGCACAGCCAAACAAGCGGCATACGAAACTATGCCATTTCAGGTTTCATGAGCCGCTGCGCCTGGATAACAGCAGGTATTCGAACACAACTGTGAGCGAGCTGGAGACCGGGTGTCGGTGTCCCGCCATCAGCGGGTCTCAAGCGTTAGCCAGACAGCGGACTCGCGGCTTCGCGCCCACCTTGGTCAAGCCACTTGGCGTCATATCGCACCGAAGGATGCCGATTTCGGGGACATGGCGATTGCGATCTGTTTCGTCAGAGCGATTGATGCGAAGTGCCGATGATCGGTCTGGCATCGGCTGCAATCATCGAATACACTCGATGTGTGGTTTGGTTGTTCGTTTCGAAAGGGTATGTTCCATTGCTCGCCCTTGACGTCAAAGCCTCCGATCGAGCAGCGTGATGTCCACGTCACCGTTCTCGGCTGCTCCTCAGGGCTTGGGCTATTTTTTCCAATATCGCTACTCTCTTCTAAAGGTTTTAGACCTTCCAGATAGCGGCCAGTTATTCATTGAGCGCAACGATGATGTTGAATATGTGTCGGCGGATGGGTCTATCGCATCGTCGTCCCTGAAGCATAAGGCCGAAGGCGACAGGTTAACGGATCTGTCTGCGGACTTCTGGAAGTCGGTTCGAATATGGCTCGTGCTCTACGCGGATTCCGGGTATGGATCTGGCCCCGACGTACGCTTCATCCTGGTCACCACGGCGAGCGTGCCAGTCAACTCGTTCCTCGCCCTGTTCCTCGGTCACGGCCAAGACGACGCGGTTCGCGCTGAGAAGGCCGCCGAGACCCTTACCCTCAGCAAGTCGGATCTAATTACGAAAATCGCCGTCGAACTGGATGTCCTAACTGAAGCACAGCGGCGCGATTTCTATGGCCGTATCACCATCGTGCAGGAGACGGCTCGCATCGATCAGCTTCCGGCAATGATCGAGCAGCGATTACGTGCGGTGGACCGTCGTAATCGCCAAGCTGTTTTTGAGCGCCTCGAAGGGTGGTGGGTGAACGTCGTGACGAACCATCTCGTCGGTGGAGGACGAGACCCGATCCGCATCGCTGATGTCTCCGATAAATTGAGCGCAATCAACGACGCCTATAAATCGGACAACTTACCCATCGATTTTCGGGGAAAGAAGCCTGAGACCATCGACACCGCTTCTGACCCTAGAACCTTCGTAGAGCAGCTGCGCGTGCTAGGTCTCTCCGAGGGCCGAATCCGTCACGCTATTGTCGACTACTATCGTGCGTTCCAGCAGCGATCGAACTGGGCTCGTGAGAGCCTTCTTGTGTCAAACGAAATCGAAGACTACGAGGACCGTATTGTAGAGGAATGGGACAGATTTCGCGAGATCGCATGTGAACTGCTCGACGAAGAGAGCGCCGAGGAGCTGTGTCAATTGGCCGGGCGGAAGCTGTACGAGTGGGCACAGACGCAAACAGGTTACTTACGGATCAGAGAGCGCGTCACCGAGCTCTATGTCGTGAGAGGGACGTTCCACATGCTCGCCAACGTTGAACCAAGCCCGCGGGTGCATTGGCATCCGAGGTTCCTCCAACGCCTCGCCAGCATGTTAGAGGTCACCGCTTGAAGCCCTGGAACGAGCGCCCGGTTGAAATCCGCAATCTCTTCAACCCCGCCTTCTGCGGTCTAGTGCTTTCGCGAGCTATTACGTCATTTCAAGAAAGCAACGACAAGGGTATGCCCTTCTCCTTGTCTCTCCTTGTCCTGCCCCTCTGTCTTCATCGACAGACAAGCGATGTATTAAGAGCGTATAATAGGAGCTATTTTCTTAAAATAATCGCCGAGCATCCGGAATTGCAGATCGGGCTGGCCAGACGCTGCACTGATATACTACCATTTACTTTCGAGGGGTTCGGCCTCTTGATGCAGTCCGGCGTGCTTGCAGTGAATGACAGTGGTCATCTCCGGATCACTCAAGGTGTCCGCAAGAAGCTTACGGGTACCGAGGAGTCGATCGAGTGCCAGAGGGCAGCCGCCTTCCTTGGCAAAGAGTTCGCCCGTATCGGCGATCGAAGCACTATATATGCGACGTTGGGAGTCCGTCCATGAGGATCAAATCGATCCACCTTTACAGTGGCGATGGGCGACGTCGCGACCTCATGTTCCATGCTGGTCTGAACATCATCACAGGGCGCTCATCAACTGGAAAGTCGGCGTTGTCCGAGATCATCGAGTATTGTATGGGGCGATCGACCTTCCTAGTGCCTGAAGGGGCAATTCAGGATCGTGTTGCCTGGTACGCGGTGATCTACCACTATACCGGTGAGGAGGTGCTAGTCGCCAAGCCTGCGCCTCGACCAGGTGTGGCCAGTTGCAGCCTCGCCATGGTTCGACGAGGAGCTGTCGTTGAGGCACCAGAACCGGACGAGTTGATTGTGAACGACAACGACGACGGTGTTGTCGCTCTGCTTTCTAAACTCCTGGGCATACCGGACAACGTCACCGACGTGCCCATCGATCAGAGTCGCGTCAGCTTCGCGGCAACAATTCAGCATACTGTCTATTATCTGTTCCAGAAGCAAGAATTCGTCGCGAGTAAGACCCAGCTATTCTATCGGCAGAATGAAGACCACCAGCCGCAGACCATCAAAGATACGATGCCTATCGTGCTAGGTGTATCGGGGAAGGACAAATTTCAGCTCGACTCACAGCTACGCGCCGCCCTTCGCGAGCTCCGCCTCAACGCCAAATTGGTCCAGCAAGCGAGGGAAGCGGCGACGGGCTCAGAGGCACGAGCCTTTGGCCTTCTATCCGAAGCAAGAGCCGTCGGCATCCTACCATCCGCGGCGACGGCTGATGAAGATACGATCTCCTTGCTGCGTCAAGCTCTGTCGTGGCGACCTACGCCTGTTCCTGAGGATGACGGGCGGCGGGTGTCCGTAATCGAGCGAGAAATTGTCAGGCTCAGGGAGCGGCGTCGCGAGGTAGAGGGCCGCATCAAAGCAGCGCAACATTTCACTAGACAATCGACGGGTTTTCAGTCCGAAGTCCTGGAACAGCAGGACCGACTTGCGTCCATCAAGGCTCTTCCTCGAAATGCCGAGACGGGCGATTGGCAGTGGCCATTCGCCGAGAAGGACCTCGGAATGGCGAGTCCGGTGGCTGATGCCCTCCTTGGTGAGCTCCGGTCATTGGACCGGGAGCTGGCTGCGGTCACCGGCGAGCAGCCTGTTCTCGACTCATACCTCGCATCGCAGATTGAGGAATCCTCACAGGTCACTAGGTTAATCGCCACGAAGGAGGTCGAACTTGCATCGGCGATTTCTGCAAATGAATTCCTCGAGGAAATGGGTAATCGGAACAATGCGGCCGCACATGTCGTGGGGCGCATCAGTTTTTTTCTCGAAAATCTGATCCCCGAACATGAGCTAACGAAGCTTCAAAATGAGGAGCGACGTCTGCGACGGCGGATCGAGGACTTGGAGGAGCAAATCGGCGCAGATGACTCCGAAGATCGACTTCAAGCTGCCCTTAGCAACATCGCGCAGCACATGTCAGGCTACATTCGTGAGCTCGGCGGCGAATTTGGCGAATTTCCGGCAAGGTTGGATCTTCGATCGCTTACAGTTGTGATCGACCGGCCTGGGCGTCCGGTATACATGTACAAAAGCGGCGGCGGCGCTAACCATCTCGCCTATCATCTAGGGGCGTTGCTAGCTTTCCACCGCTTCACGTCCGGATATGGCCTTCCGGTTCCAGGCTTCATGTTGATCGACCAGCCAACGCAGGTCTACTTCCCTTCGGAGACGAGCTATAAAAGTGTCGGTGGCACCGTTGACGAAACCGAACAGGGCGACGTCGATCTTGAGACCGTTCGCAGGTTGTTTGCTATAATGTTGCGCTTCGTTACAAAAGACACACCAGGCTTTCAGCTAATAGTTTCGGAACATGCTAACCTGCGGGACGACTGGTTTCAAAAATCACTTGTGGAGCCTCCATGGACGAAGCCGCCGGCGCTAGTGCCTGACAGCTGGCCAAATCTTACCGCAAATCAAGTGTAAGCAAAGATATTTTTACCGGGCGGATCAGCGCGGTCGCGAGTTCGCGTGAGCATGTTGAATTTGTGAAGTCATACTGTTGCGAGGCTATAAGGATGGCGGCTTCAGTTATACTTCAGTCCCAATTAGTCACTTGAGCGGCCGGGCCGTAAAGTGGACTTTCTTGCAGCCTGCGGCGGGTTATGGATGCGGATTGGGTGGGCACAGATGGAGCGTTTGAGCGGGGTCGTAAGTGGCGCATCGGCGCAGGCTGTCACAAACTACGCTGCCAGCACAATGTTGACGCCTGTCGCCAGTGGTAGCAGGTAGTGTGCGGCCAGATTTCATAATCGAAAATTATCTACTATTGCTGATATACGCATGTATATTGATTAATCTGTATTTTCGTGTAATATCGATATTGCCGAAAACCGGCTGGCGCACCGCAGTGGCGCTGATCGACGTAAGCCAAGGAGCCTTACTATGGGCCAGAAACCACCCTCCCCTATCCGATATCGATGGCAGCCGCAGCCCGGCCAAGGCGCATTCCACTTAAACATTTCCGTCAAGGCCCCCGCTCCGGGGGCCTTCTTCGTTTTAGGAGCACTCTGATGAGTGGCAAAGCTGCTCTCCAACTCGTCGCCGAAGTGCCGCTGCGGCCCATGACACCGGCGCTCGTCCTGTTTGGGCGCGATGATGCCGGCCGGCCCCGGGCCGCCTGGTTCGATGTCAGCGAGGCCAAACTCGCGGCGCAAGCGGCCGAGGTGATGAACCTTCGGGTGTTGCAGCTCGCCGACGACGAGCAGCGCACTTTCGCCGATCAGTTCACCCATGGCCGGCTGTTCGGCAGCGGCCGCGCCTTCATCCCCTACATCCGGCGCGAGCTATTCCCCCGCCTCCTCGAGCTCGCCGGCGTTCAGGTGGATCCAGATGGCACGGGCCTAGCTCCTGCCGACGAGGATGGCTCGCCCGCGGCAACGCAAGAGCCGGGGAGGGGAACGCTGCCCCGCGCGACGACGGCAGCCCCTCCGCCGCCCGCTCCGCCCGGACCCTTCGTCGGGCACAAGCTGCCGCGCGACCGGGACGAGATCGGGCTCGGTAGCGTCGTGCTCGCCCACGAGGGGCCCGACGAGGGCTGGTGGGAGGCGGAGGTGATCGGGATCAACGGCACCGTCCATTCGCTGCGCTGGCGCGACTACCCGACCCAGCCCACCATCCTGCGTCGGGCCGACGAACTCGCCCTGCTGCCGCCCGGCAAAGCTTAGCGGTTCCGCGCCCCTGCCCGAGCCACAAAGGCTGGCTCGGGCGCCCAGTGGCAGGCCGCACCGTGCCGCCGCCTACCTCCCTTCCAACCTTCGAGGCTCTCATGCTGACCACCGTCCTCGACGTGGATCGCACCCGCGCGCTCAACGACATCCTCCGCCGCTCCCTCTCAGGCGGCTTACTGATGCTGACCGCTGGCGTCATCGCCCTCGGCCGCGAGCGCCAGCAGACCATTCTCGACGCCATCGCCGCCTACGACGACTTCACGCCCGACAACGATCCCCGCGGCGAACACGACTTCGGTGCGCTCGAGGTTGCAGGCAAGCGGGTGTTCTTCAAGATCGACTACTACGACCGCGCGATGACGGGGCACTCCTCGGATCCGGCCGACAGCAGCATCACGACGCGGATGCTGACCGTCATGCTGGCCGGGGAGTACTGACGTGGCCGGACGCAGACTGGCGGCGTCAGTCATCCCCACCCCCGGGCCGTGGTTGGTGCGCGGCACGGCCGAGCCGGACGCGTCGCCCGCGCAAACTATGCTCGGGGTCGAGCCGGCGGCCGAGGACCGCCCGGGTGGCTGGCCCTACTTCATTCGGCGGGATGCACCTGTCGAGCCCGGCGGCTGCCCGCTGCACATCGCCACCGGCATCCAACGGCTCGCCGACGCTCAGCTCCTGGCCGCCGCGCCGGACCTCTCGGAACGGCTGCTCGCGCTGCTCACCGCGCCGGCACTCCGATCGCGCGACCTCGACACCCGGACCCGCGCGGCGGTCGATGCAGCTTGGGCGCTTCTCATCCGAGTTGCCCCGCAACTGGAGATCGGCGCGTGAGGTTGACCGTGCGCGAAGCGCAACCAGCCTCCCTAACCCGGTGTCGAGGTTCACCCGGACTTCGCACGCCGCCCGGCCCGCAATGGCATTGGCGGCTCGGCCCCGGCTTCGGGTTCGATGAACAGCGCCGCGACCGGCACCGCCAGGGCGACCGCCATCGCCTCCAGCGTCGAGATCGTCACGTTCTCCGAGCCGCGCTCGACCCGCCCGACATAGGCGCGGTCGATGCCGGCCGCGAGGGCCAGTCGCTCCTGCGAGAGACCCTTGGCGACGCGCAGCCGCCGCAGATTCCAGCCGATGAGTGCTCGCGCCTCCATGGCGCGAGAGAGCCAGTCCACGGCTTGACAATCGACGGACCAACAGTCCCACATTCCGATCATCCAAGGGCTCGGCCGCAGGCCGTTGGCCCGCTCCACGGAACCTCCGCCATGCTGCTGTCCGCCTCCGGGGCCTACTTCCTCGTCGCCTTGATTGCCGCCGCGGTGAGCTACGTCGTGGCTCACCGAAAGGGCCTCAACGCCGTCGGCTGGGCGTGGGCCTCGCTGTTGTTGCTCGTCCCCGCGGCGATTCTGCCGTTCGTGCCCTCGCGGCAGAGGCCGGAGCGGTCGATTGGCGTTCCGGACGAAACTTGGCAGGCCCTCCTTGCCTACGATCCCGACATAAAGGCCGCGGTGGGGCGGCTCGCCCCCTACGGGGCGCCTCCCCTTGATGAACTGCGGCGGGCCTGGGCGGCGGTGCCCGACAAAGGGGCGTTGCCGTCGATGGTCTCAGCCATCGAAGCACGATGGTCGGGCTACACGGCCGTGGGTCTGACCCACGTCGAGACCCAGGATGGGGTTGCGGTGCTGCGGGACGCAGCGGGACATTATCACGTCGGCGAGCGTCAGACCGGCGACCTCCGCACGGCGCGTCTCATCGCCTCGGCCAGCGCGCGGCGGGCGCGCACGTCCTCGGTGGCTGGCATCGTCGTTGGAGCAGCCGTTCTGGCCGCCGCAGTGACCGGTGCTGGCCCGGCGAGCGCCCAACCCGGCGCGACCGGGATGACACTGCCGAGCTGCGAGACCTACGATCCCGAACGCCCTCGTGGCGGCACGCGGGAGCAGCTGTCCGATCTGTTCGACCTGTCGATCTACCGGTGGGGCGACGCCGAGTACGACCGCTATCGGGCCTTCCTGCTCGACTGCAAGCGCACGCTTCCGGGCTTCCGCGAGGATATGACCCTGCGCGATTGGGAGGCTGCCGTCGAGAAGAGCATCGCGACCCTGAAGACCTACACCGGTTACGTGAACCGATTCGGCGAGCCGATGGGCCGACAGAACGGATCTCGTCCCCGCCCGGGCGAGCCGGACTACACGCGCGCCTTCGAGATCCTGTCATGCGACCGCTTCACCGAGGCGACGGTCAACGCGTGGACGAGCGGTGGGCCGCCTGATGCGTCTACGGCCGCACCGTTTTCGGTGCCGCTGGCGGCCTGGCACTACGAGGTCTGGCGCGCCTTCGAGAACCGCGTGCTGGCTTGCGGCAAGAAGTCCGGCTCGCCGGTCGAAGCCGACGAGAGCTGGATGCGCGTCATTGTCTCCCAACAGGAGGCGGGGAATGCCGCTGCGATCCGGCAGGCGCAGCAGGAGGGGGCCGCGGGCGCAGCACGGCTTGCTGGCATTCTGAGCCGGGCCGCCGAAGCCGAGAACTCAACCTCTGCCGACGACATCGCTGGCAAGCTCAAAGCCGTCGATGCACTCGCGGCGGGGCTGAAGCTCGCTCCCGCCGAAGCCGCGCAGGTTGCGGCGGCACGAGCGCACATCGGCGCACGGCTACGGGCAGCCCGACTGGCCGAAGCCGAAGCCTGGGAGCGGGACCGCCCGGCTCGGGAAGCGCGAGCCCAGCAGCAAGAAGAAGAACTGGCGGGCCTGCAACGTCAGAATCGCGAGCGTGATGATGCGGCAGCTGCCGAGCGCGAGCGGGCCGCGCGGATCGAGGCAGAACGGCAGGCTGGGACCCGGGCGCAAGCCGAGCGGCAGGCGGCGGAGGCGGTAGCGCAACAGCAACGCGACGCAGCTCAGCGCACCGCCGACCGGGCGGCGCAGGAGCGAGCCGCTGCCGAGACCCTGGCTCGCCTCCGGCGCGAGGAGGAGACGGCGCTGGCGCGTGATCCGTGCAACCGGGTCGAAGTGCGCCGGCAGTTGATGGAGGCCGCCAATGCGATGGACCGCGCACGCTTCGGGGGGCGCAAGCTGCTCGATCTGACCCGTGGGCTCACGAATTCGGGGCAACCGGATGCAGTACGTTCGTGCGTATTCGACGCCGAATGGTCTTCGGGTCAGCGTGGTCTGGTAACGATCACGGTGCGTAAGAACTCATTCGGTGACGACCTGATCGAGGTGCGTCCGTGAAATGACTCGCCAGCGTACCCGGGACAGCTGATGTAAAGTTTCGGAGCCAGCGAACATGACAGCCCTGCGCTCCATCGATCACGCAGGGCTGTGACGCCGAAGGACTCCCCTAGCGCCGGCTGATCGGGCCAGGAGGTTGGGGCGCCGGGGGCTCGCTGGGTGGGTCGCCCTCCGGCGGGGCTGGGTCCGGTGGCGGGTCACCGATGGGCGGCAATGGATCGTCTCCCGGCCGCGGCGTGTCCGATTGCATGTCGTTCCCCTCAAAGACGCCCTTTGGTAAGGGCCGACGACAACGCGCGATGCCGATGAACGTCGCGGCCGATTCGACGCCAACCTGCGCCGTGGTGCCGCGTTATCCACCTTGCGATCGTCGTCCTACGCCGATTCGAAAGCTGCTCGCGCTCAGAGGGGGTCATGGACGCAGAGATCGAGAGGCTGCGGCGGCGCGAGCGCGAGCTCGAAGCCCGCGTCGCGAGGCTTGAGGCCGAGCGCGGGGATGGCCTGCGCCGGCCGGATCGCGGTGAGCGGACTTCCGCGGCCTCCACCGACCTTCTGTTCACGGCAGCGGAGAAGACCCGTATGCCGCAGATCATCACCGACCCCAACTTGCCCGACAATCCCATCGTATTCGCCAATCGGGCCTTCCAGAACCTGTGCGGCTACGACGCTGCCGAGCTGATCGGGCGCAACTGCCGCTTCCTTCAGGGCCCTGGGACCGACCCGGCCGATGTCGCCAAGGTCCGTGACGCCATCGCTGCCCGGCGCGACGTGGTGGTCGAGATCCTGAACTACCATCGCGACGGCACGCCGTTCCGCAACGAGCTCTACGTCAGCCCCGTCTTCGATCCGGATGGGGGCCAACTCCGCTACTTCTTCGCGAGCCAGCTCGACGTGACCCGCTTCCGCACCACAGAAGGGGTCTTGGCCGAGAGCGAAGCCCGGTACCGGGCGCTCTTCGACGCGGTCGACAGCGGGTTCTGCGTCATCGAGATGCGTTTCGACGCACAGGGGCGCGCGATCGATTACAGGTTCATGGAAGTGAACCCCGCCTTCGCGGCGCAGACGGGCGTGCGAGACGCGGCCGGGCGCTGGGCTAGCGAACTCGTGCCCGGGCTCGAACGCTCCTGGTTCGACACCTACGGCGAGGTTGCGCGGACCGGCCAGCCCGTACGGTTCGAGAGCGGGTCGATCGCAATGGGGCGCTGGTACGACGTCCACGCCCTGCGGATCGGAGAGCCCGAGCAGCACCGGGTCGCCATCCTGTTCAACGACATCACCGACCGCCGCCGTCTCGAGAGCCACCTGGAGGCCACCGCTCAGGAGCGAGCCGACGAGCGCGACATGGTGTGGCGCGCCAGCCGCGACCTCTTCGTGGTCTGCGGATTCGATGGTGTCTTTCGCAAGGCGAACGCCGCCTGGACCGAAACGCTCGGATGGGATGTCGCCGAGGTTGTGGGCACCCGCTTCGACGCGTTCGTGCATCCCGACGACTATGCGCAGGCCGCGGCGGCCTTCGAGCGCATCAGCGCCGGGTTTCCGCTGCATGACATCGACGTGCGCGTCCGGACGAAGGACGGCGGGTACCGGTGGCTCTCGTGGAACGCTATCCCTAGGGACGACCATTATTACGCCGCTGGCCGCGACATCACGGAACGTCGGGCTCTTGAAGAGCAATTGCGCCAATCCCAGAAGCTGGAGGCCGTCGGTCAGTTGACCGGTGGCGTGGCTCATGACTTCAACAACCTGCTCACGGTCATCAAGTCCTCGACCGACCTGCTGAAGCGACCCAACCTCGCAGAGGAGCGCCGGCTTCGCTACGTCGGTGCCATTTCCGACACGGTCGACCGTGCCGCCAAGCTCACAGGTCAGCTCCTCGCCTTCGCACGTCGACAGGCGCTGCGGCCGGAAACCTTCGCAGCAGACCGCGCCGTGGCGGCGCTCGCCGACATGGTCGGCACGCTCACGGGGGCACGTATCCAGGTCGAGCTCGGCCTACCCGATGGCGAGCGGCGGGACCTGCACGTCAACGCCGACCCGAGCCAGTTCGATACGGCGTTGGTGAACCTCGTCGTCAACGCCCGGGACGCGATGGACGGCGAGGGCCGCCTGCGCATCGGGCTTCGCCGCGCCGGCCGCATTCCTGCCGTCCGGGCGCACCCGCCGCAGCGTGGCGACTTCATCGCGATATTCATCTCCGACACCGGCGCGGGCATCGCACCCCAGAACCTGGAGCGCATCTTCGAGCCGTTCTTCACCACAAAGACCGTCGGTCAGGGCACCGGGCTCGGACTGAGCCAGGTGTTCGGCTTCGCCAAGCAATCCGGCGGCGAGATCATCGTCGAGAGCGCGGTCGGCGAGGGCACGACCTTCACCCTCTACCTCCCACGCGTCGCTGCGGTCGAAGCTAGCGACCCCGTTGCGGAGCCGGAGGCACTTGCCGACGGGCACGGCACCTGCGTTCTCGTCGTAGAGGACAATCTGGACGTCGGCGCCTTCGCTCAGCAGGCCCTGCGCGAGCTCGGCTACTCGACGGTTTGGGCAACGGATGCGTCGAAGGCACTGGCCGAGCTTGAGCGCATTCCATTCCGATTCGAGGTGGTGTTCTCGGACGTGGTGATGCCGGGCATGAACGGCGTCGAACTCGCGGCCGAGATCCGCCGGCGCCGGCCCGACCTGCCGGTCGTTCTGACCTCCGGCTACAGCGACGTGCTCGCGGCCGAGGGGACGCACGGCTTCGACCTGCTGCGAAAACCGTATTCCGTAACGGACCTGTCGCGGGTGCTGCGACGCGCCGTGCAGGAGGCAAGAGCGCGCGGGCGCTGACGGCCGAAACGCGCCGTAGCCTGACCGTGAGTAACTGGAAGATGCGCTTGGTGCCGCCGGCTCCGAACGTCATTAACCTGACAGAGCAAGCGGCTTGGGTGCGCGACCAGCCTCTCGCATGAACTCGCTGATGAGTTGGGACACTAGCGGCAGGATGGCGAGTCTGCGAAAAGGTGCAGGCGGGGCGCGATGTGGCCCTATCGGCCACTCGCGATGCAGAACGACACACCCGGCACGACCGTCAGCGACCCCGCCCGCCTCGCAGCCCTTGATGCGTTGGCCATTCTCGATACGCCACCCGAGCAAGGGTTCGACGACATCGTTCGTCTGGCAACCCGTCTCTGCGCGACACCAGTCGCCCTCGTCAGCTTGGTGGCCGCGGATCGGCAATGGTTCAAGGCTCGCGTGGGTTTTCCGCCCTGCGAGACCAGCCTCAATGCCTCGGTCTGCGCTCACGCCCTCGTCGAGCCCGATCTCCTCGTCATCCCCGATCTGACGGCGGATCCGCGCACGGCCGCGAACCCACTCGTCACTTGCGAGCCCTACATCCGGTTCTATGCCGGCGCGCCGCTGCGCCTGACGGGCGGACAGGTCGTCGGCTCCTTATGTGTGATCGATACCGCACCCCGACCTGGAGGCTTGACGTCTGACCAGGCTGACGATCTGCGCGCTCTTGCACGCCAGGTCTCGGCTCTCTTGGAAATGCGCCGCGACGTCGCGCGTCGCGATGAGGTCCTCGCCAACCAGCGCGCCGAGCTGCAACAGGCCCGACGCCTCGACCTCCTCGCCAAAGCTTCCTCCGCCCTCGTCGCTGCGACCAACCCGGCGGCCGTGCTCGAACCTATCCTGGTCATGGGCACGCGGGAGTTGGGCTTCGATCTATGCTTCATCTACGATGTCGACCGCGAAGGCCGGCACTTGCGGCTGATCCAGTCGGTCGGCACCACCGACGAACAGCGCGCCGTCTTGAGCTGCGTCGATCTCGATTTGCCATTATGCGGGATCGTCGTCCGAACACGGCGGCCCCTCGTGCTGGAGGCCGTGCAGGCAAGCACCGAGCCGCGCTATGCCCTGGCGCGCGAGGCAGGCTTCAACGCTTTCGCGGGCTACCCGATTATGAGCCGCGGCCAGCTCGTCGGTGTCGTGTCGTTCGTCTCGACCCGCGAGCCGGCTTTCGACCCTGGAGCCCTGACGTTCTTCGCTACGCTCGCCCGCCTGATGTCGGGCGTCCGGGAGCGCCTCGATGTGGATGCGGTGCTGCGGGCCAGCGATACCCGTTCACGCCTCGCCCAGGAGGCCGCCCACATCGGCACTTTCGAGGTCGACGTCGCGAGCGGCCTTGCGCGCGTGTCGGCCGAGCATTGTCGGATCTACGGCGTGCCGGAGGCCGGGGTCTACTCGCTGGAAACGTTCACGACCCTGGCCGTTCCCGAGGACCGCGGGATCCCCTCGACACAGGCCACGATCCGGGACGGCACAGCCTCGACCGAGGTGGAGTACCGCATTCGGCGCGCGAATGACGGTGCCTTACGCTGGATCTCGCGGATTGGACGCTTCGTGCGGGACGACGCCGGCGTCGTGCTGCGCATGGTCGGCACGGTGCAGGACATCACCGCCCGCAAGGAGGCCGAGGCGGAGCTGCGGGCCAGCGAAGCCCTGGCCCGCGAGAACATCCAACGCGTGCAACTGGCCCTCGCGGCCGGTGCGATCATCGGCACATGGCACTGGGACATACCGTCCGACCGCTTCACGATCGACGATGCCTTCGCCCACTCCTTCGGCCTCGATCCGGCGCTTGGTCGAGACGGCATCCCGCTGGATCAGATCGTCGCCACCGTGCACCCAGACGACCAAGCGGGTCTGGCGGGGGCAATCACCGAGGCCATCGCGCGAGGCGGGGCCTATGCGCACCAGTACCGAGTCCGGCGTGCCGACGGACGCTATTACTGGATCGAGGCCAACGGGCGCGTCGAGCAGGGGCCAGATGGGACCCCGTTGAGCTTCCCCGGCGTCCTTCTGGACGTGGAGGAGCGGCGCGCGGCCCAGGAGGCGTTGCGGGCGAGCGAGGCGCATTGGCGGGGCCTTTTCGAGCGCCTGAGCGAAGGATTTCAGCTCGCCGAAGCGATCCGCGATAACGCCGGCGACATCGCCGACTTCCGAATCATCGACATCAACCCGGCTTGGACGACCCAGATTGGTATCCCGGCGGACCAGGTCATCGGGCACACCGCGCGCTACCTGTTCGGCGAAGGCGCGCAGGACTGGATCACCGCGTTTGCCCAGGTGGTCGAGACCGGCGAAGCATGGGGGTTCACCAAGCAGTTTGCCCCTAACGGTCGCTGGTACGACGGCAATGCGTTCAAGCTCGAAGGCGACCGCTTCGGGGTCATCTTCCTAGACGCAACCGCACGGGTCAGTGCGGAAAACCGCCGGATGGCACTCCTGGCCCTCGGCGATGACCTGCGCGACCTGACTACGGTCGGGGCAATGACCCAGGCCGCCGCCGAGATCGTCGGGCGTACCCTGGGTGCGACCCGCGCCGGGTTCGGGCGCATCGTCGGCGAGGTCGAGTTCATCGACATCGAGCAGGACTGGACCGCGCCAGGCCAGGTCAGCATCGCCGGACGACACCGTTTCGACGATTACGGCGACCTGCGGGCCCACCTCGCCCGAGGCGAGCCGCTGGTCATCGACGACGTCACGACCGATCCACGCACCAGGGACGCCCCCGGCCCGATGCAGGCAATCGGCATCGGTGCCCTGATCAACATGCCGGTGCGCGAGCGCGGGCGTGCCGTGGCCGTGTTCATCGTCCACGACGTGCAACCGCGGGTCTGGACGGCCGAGGAATTGGCGTTCCTGCGCAACGTCGCCGACCGAGTTGAGGTCGGCGTGGCGCGCGTGCGCGCCGAGGAGTTGCAGGCGGTCCTGAACAAGGAACTGGCCCACCGGCTGAAGAACACCCTCGCCATCGTGCAGTCGATCGCCACGCAGACCCTGCGCGGCGTGAGCGAGCGCGACCTGGTCGAGGCGTTCGAGCGCCGCGTGCTGGCCCTGTCCCGCGCTCATGATGTCCTGATTCAGAAGAGTTGGTCGGCCGCTAAGCTCCGCGCCGTGATGGAGAGCGTGCTGAGTATGCAGACGGACCTGGATCGGTTCGCGCTCGAGGGGCCGGACATGGACATCAGCCCGCAGGCGGCGCTGTCCCTGTCGCTGCTGCTGCATGAGCTCGCAACCAACGCCCTCAAGTACGGCGCGCTGTCCGCCCAGAGCGGAATGGTGCGCGTGAGTTGGCGGACCGGCGGCGGAGCCGCTCCGACGCTGGTCCTCGACTGGACCGAGACGGGCGGGCCGGCCGTGATGCCTCCGCGCAACAAAGGCGGCTTCGGGTCGCGCCTGATCCGCATGGGATTGCTGGGAACCCGTGAGGCCGACCTCGATTTTAAGCCCACGGGCCTCAGAGCCGAGTTCCGCGCGCCGCTCGCCGAAGTTCAAGTTCAGGTCCACTAGCTCGATGGGTCAGTCTCACCCCCCGACCTTGCCACGGGTTCTCGTCGTCGAGGACGACCCGATCCTGATGATGGCGCTGACCGAGTTCGTCGAGAACGCGGGCTGCGAAGCCGTCGAGGCCAGCAGCATCATCGAGGCGATCCAGATCCTAGAGGCCCGGACCGACATCCGTACGGTGTTCACCGACCTCGACATGCGCGGCTCGACGGCCGGAATGGAGCTGGCGCTTCTCATCCGCGATCGTTGGCCGCCGATCGAACTCCTGATGGTCTCCTCGCAACCGTGGGACCCTGCTCAGATCCCCTCGCGCGGGATTGTGCTCGGCAAGCCGTTCGACCGACGCAAGATCGAGGCGACGCTTCGACGGTTTGCCGAATAGTCCCTCTCAGGGTCGATGGTCGCGCGGAGCGACAAGGCTGCCTCATCGGTCGTGCGTGCATCGGTGCCGATGAGTGCTGTTCCACCCTCCTGTCGGATTCAGGAACTTAGGGCGAAAGTCGTGCGCCGGCATCACAGCACCACGTATCGTCGCTTCGACCTCATTCCGTTGCCAAACGCAGACCCAACTCGCGGACTACCCGAGCGAGGCCGTTGGCAGAGTACGGCTTCTCCAGGAAACGCGCTCCGTCTGGCAGTTGCGCGGGATCGGGCGTGATCCGACCCGAAGCGATGATGATCTTTACCCCGGGCCACCGCCGCCGAACCTCGTGAGCCAGCGCCAGCCCATCGATCGGGCCCGGCATCACCACGTCGGTGAATAGCAGCGTGATCTCCGGGTGCACCTCGAGATAGGCGAGCGCCGCTGGGGTTGTGCTGGCCTCGAGCACGTCGAACCCGGCATCCCCGAGCACGTCGGCGGCCTCCATTCGCACCAGCGGCTCGTCCTCGGCCACGAGGGCCACTGCGCCGGGCTTCAGGGTCATCAGACGTCCTTCTCACAAAATCCGCGGCCGTGTGGATCAAACGTCGACGCGCAATCCCGCGAGCGGGGCGCTCAAGGTGCATTGCACCCCCTCGACGGCGTAGTGCAGGGCCACATCACCTCCGGCGAGGCCACGCTGGATCAGCCGCGAGCCGAACCCCCGGCGGGTCGGTGGCGTCACAGGCGGGCCGCCCTGCTCGCGCCAATCCAGCCGGAACTCGGCTGCCGCGCCCGTGCCGTCCACCGTCCAGTCGACGGTCACGCAGCCGGTCGGCACTGAGAGCGCCCCGTATTTCACGGCGTTGGTCGCCAGTTCGTGCAGCATCAGCCCGAGCGAGAGCGCCGCCGAGGGACCGACGAACAGGCTCGGGCCGCGGACCCGGAAGCGTCGGCCGGTGTCGTCGTGCAGGCTCAACGCCTCCTGCACCACCCGGTCGACGCTGGCGCTGTCGGTCCGCCCAGCCAGCAGGATGTCGTGCGCCTTGCCGAGCACGATCAGCCGCGCGGCGAGGGCATCGCGGGCGGCGTCGAGGCTGGGGGCGTTGCGCAGGGTCTGCGACGCGATCGACTGGACCAGCGTCAGGGTGTTCTTCAGCCGGTGCGACAGCTCGCGGTTGAGGATGTCCTGCTGCGCTTCCGCTGCCTTTCGGTCGCCGATGTCGCTGACGGCGACGACTGCGCCGACCGTCCCGCCCTGCTCGTCCTCGATCGCCTCGCCGGCGATCGCGATCCAGCGCCGCTCGCCGTCCGGACGCTGGTACAGCACCTCGATGGCGGCCCGCTTGCACTGGCCTCCGCAGATCTGCGCCAGCGGGTACTCCTGCGCTTCCACCAGCCTGCCATCGTCGTGGTAGGCGACGAACTCACCGTAGGCGTTGCTGGACGAGGCGTAGAGGGTGGTGTGGCCGAGGATCTCGGCCAGCCGCCGGTTTCCCATGAGGATGCGCCCGGAGGGGGCTTCGGCCAGCAGGATTCCGACTGGCACGGTCTCCATGATCGACTTCAGCCGCGCCTCGCCGGCGAAGCGTGCGGCATCCGCGGCTTTGCGGGCGGTGATATCGACGACGACGCCGGGGAAGCGCAGCGGTTTGCCATCGCCATCGTGGAAGCATCGTCCCCTGGCGAGGACCCACGTCACACTGCCATCGGCGTGGCGCAGGCGATACTCCTCGCTGAACTCGCCTGCCGTCGCGACGACCTGCTGGATGCGCTCGCCGACCCACGAGCGGTCGTCCGGGTGGATGCCCTCGACGAAAGCGGTCAGCGGCGCACCCTGCGCGGCGAGGGCAGGGTCGATGCCGTACATGTCGGAGAACCGCTCCCCGGCATAGACGCAGTCGGCGGGGATGTCCCAATCCCACCAGCCAAGGCTGCCCGCCGCCGCGAACGCCAACGCCAGCCGCTCCTCGGACACCCGCAGAGCGTCACGGGCGGCCCGCATCTCCACGTTGAGCTGACGTTCACGAAGCACGGTCGTCACCTGCCGGGCCAGCCGCCGCAGCCCGTCGGCCTGCCGGCTCGACAGGCCCTTCGGCCGCGGCGTGTGGTCGATCACGCAGAGGCTGCCGAGCACTTGCCCGTCGGGCGCGCGCAAGGGTGTACCGGCATAGAAGCGGATGAACGGCTCCCCTGTGACCAGCGGGTTGTCGCGCGTGCGCGGATCCGCCGTCAGGTCGGGGATCGTGAGCAGGTCCGGCTCAGCCAGCGTGTAGGCGCAGACCGAGGCGTTGAGGGCGGTCTCGCAGGGCGGAAAGCCGACCCGAGCCTTGAACCACTGGCGATCTCCCGCCACGAGGCTGACCAGCGCCACCGGCGTCTCGCACACGGTCGAGGCCAGATGCACAATGTCCTCGAACTCGGTTTCGGGCGGCGTGTCGAGCAGGTTGAGACCTGCGAGCGAACCGAGGCGGGCGGCGTCTCGCACGAGGGCGGACGGGAACAGGTCAGATATCATGCAGGGCGCTTCTCACCCCTGCCTTGTAGCCCAGGGCAGGGACGGTCGTCTCGCAATTTTATCACGCACAATGCATAGAGATGCCCTGGCCCTTAAGAGGGCATCTCCTTCGCCAGTTTCGGCCCTCTGTTTCAAGCAGCCGAGAGAAAATCCTGCATCGAGCGAAAGTTCCACTGACGATCACGCAGGAGCGTGAGACGATCGAGTTCGAGATAGAGCGCCTGCTCTGCCTCGACGCTACTTTCACCGACGGCGAGAAGGGCCCGCACTGTCTGAGCGTGAGTCTCGGTGCGGTGCTCCGCGGCGGCGATTTCCGCGTCGATCGTCTGGAGCATTGTATTCCGGGGCATCGGTCTCGTCGTCGCTCGACCGTCCCATGCACGGACGGCAACCATCAACGCGCCACAACGGCCAAGGTTCGCTGCAGCCGTCGCCTGTCTGCCATTCGGTCACGACAACGGGGGCGATCGGACCCATCGCAAAAGGATGAAAGGTACGCGCGTCGAGCGTTGCGCTTCGTAACGCTCAAGATCGTTCAATATGAGTGAGGACGCGCGTGCATCAGCCACGCGCAACACGAACATCGTACGAGTTTTGATCTCACGGCATCAGCCGATCGATCTACGCAATCGCAAAATATTACTCAAGGACACCTCTGAATGTCGGCTCTGCGCCATCCATCAATGCGGATAATTTCTATAGTGAATAGCCTTGCTGTGGTGGACGAGTCATTTTCAACGATCCGTGCATCCGAACTCAAGCGCGCTTCGGTGCTGGTCCCGAAGCGTGGAGGCGAGGGCTCACGACTCGCAAGTTTGTGGCATAACGCATACGATTCGGTCGCGCACCAATCAATTCAGGCCTGATTGGAGCGTTCGAGAGCGGCACTGATTTCTCCGTTCTCGCAGTGACTTAGGTTCGAGGAAGGGTGTGGCGTGCCGGAACGTGAGGTGAGCCTCCTCTCGCGAGAGGAACTGGAAGCCGAGGTGCGGCAACTGCGCGAACGGGCTCGCAGCGGCAGCATGGATGCAGCTCGGCAGAACGCGGTGTTCGAGAGCACCTTGGATTTCGCGATCGTCGTCACGGACCGCCAAGGGACCATCACCGGCTGGAACAGCGGCTCCGAGCACGTCATGGGCTGGACCGCCGAGGAAATGCGTGGGCAGGACGCTGCGCGCTTCTTCACGCCCGAGGACCGTGCCAACGGCCGGGTCACCTACGAGATGGAAACCGCCCTCAAGAACGGGCGCGCCCAGGACGAACGCTGGCACCTCAAACAGGGTGAGGAGCGGTTCTGGGCTTCCGGCGAGATGATGCCGCTGCGTGACGAGGAGGACCGGCACATCGGCTTCGTCAAGATCATGCGCGACCGCACCGGCGAGCATCTGGCCGGGATGGCCCTCCGCGCGGGCGAGCATCGTCGCCAGGCGTTGCTCGAGCTGAGCGACCAACTTGCCGAGCACGACCACGACGCCGCCAGCCTCGCCGACGTGGCGATCGGCATCCTCGGCCGGGCGCTCGACGTTCAGCTCGTCGGCTACGGGTTGGTCGATCGCGAGGCCGAAACCATCGACGTCGAGCGTGATTGGACCAGCGGCGACGCACATTCCATTGCGGGCACGCACAGGTTTAGCGACTTCGGCTCCCACATCGAGGACATCAAGAGGGGCGAAACGGTCGTCGTCGGCGATGCCCGCACCGACCCGCGCACTAGCGCCCGTGCCGACGCCCTGGAGGCGATCAGCGCCCGGGCGTTCGTCAATACGCCGGTGGTCGAGCACGGCCGCCTCGTGTCGCTGCTGTTCGTCTGCAGCGCCACACCGCGCACGTGGACCAACGACGAGTTGGTGTTCATCCGCGAGGTGGCTGCACGAATCCGCACGGCAACCGCCCGCAAGCAGGCGGAAACCGCCCTCAGAGCGAGTGAGGCGGAGCTGCGGCTGGTCGCCGACGCACTGCCGGTGCTCGTCGCGTTCATCGACCGCTCGCTGACCTACCGCTTCGCCAATGCCGCATACCAGGCATGGTTCGGGCGTCCCCCGGAGACCGTGCTGGGGCGAACGGTCCTCGATCTCGTCGGCGAGGACGGCCTTGCGCTCCGCCGCGAGGGGATCGAGCGGGCCCTTGACGGTGAGGTGGTCGAGATGGATCTCGATTGGCCTTGGGCGGATGGGCGGCGACGCATCGCAGCCATCCGCTACACCCCCCGCCGCGATGCCAGCGGCAGCGTCGATGGGTTCTACGTGTTCGTGCAGGACGTCACCGACCTGCGCGATGCCGCGGCCTTGCTGGCCGCTCGGGCCGATACGCTGGCACGCGAGGTCGCAGAGCGCACCGCCGACCGGAATGCGCTCTGGGAGCTGTCCAACGACCTGATGCTCCGGTGCACGTTCGCCGGCGCGATCACCGCCGTGAACCCGGCCTGGACCGAGACGCTCGGTTGGCGCGAAGCCGAGCTACTCGGCCGCAACCTGTTCGACCTGATCCACCCCGACGATATGGCCCATACCATCGAGGGCGCACGCGAGCTGTCTGAAGGCGTTGGCCACGCGCGGTTCGACAACCGCTACCGGCATCGGGATGGCAGCTACCGCTGGATCTCCTGGACGACCCGGCCGGGTGGTGGACTGATCAACGCGGTCGGTCGCGACATCACGGCGGAAAAAGAGCAGGCTAAGGCGCTCGAAGCGACGGCCGAGGCCCTGCGCCAGTCGCAGAAGATGGAAGCCGTGGGCCAGCTCACGGGAGGCGTCGCGCACGACTTCAACAACCTGCTGACCATTATCCGCTCGTCGGTGGACTTCCTGCGTCGGCCGAACCTCCCTGAGGAGCGGCGCAAGCGGTATATGGACGCCGTCTCCGACACAGTCGAGCGCGCCGCCAAGCTGACCGGACAGTTGCTGGCGTTCGCCCGCCGTCAGGCGCTCAAGCCGGAGGTGGTGAGCGTCGGAGATCGCCTGCGTGGTGTTGCCGACATGCTCGACACCGTGACCGGTGCCCGCGTGCGGGTGGTGACCGAACTGCCGGAACACCCCTGCTTCATCGAAGCCGACGTGAGCCAGTTCGAGACCGCGCTGGTCAACATGGCGGTCAACGCCCGCGATGCAATGGAGGGCGAGGGCACGCTGACCCTGCGGCTGACATGCGGCCTGGCGATGCCGCCGATCCGCGGCCATGGGGGCGGCCCCGGCCCGTTCGCCAAGATCGAGCTGAGCGACACCGGCACTGGGATCACCGAAGAGGACCTGACCAGGATCTTCGAGCCATTCTTCACGACCAAGGAGGTCGGCAAGGGCACGGGTCTTGGGCTCTCGCAGGTGTTCGGGTTCGCCAAGCAGTCGGGCGGCGACGTGAGCGTCCAGAGCGTGGTCGGCGAGGGCACGACGTTCGCGCTCTACCTGCCCGAAGTCGCCGCTCCGATGGACCCGGTGAGCGACATCGAGGAGACCGGTCCCGCGCCCGACGGGCGTGGCTTGCGCGTGCTGGTGGTCGAGGACAACATCGAGGTCGGCAAGTTCGCCACCCAGATCCTCGAGGACCTGGGCTATCGAACCGAATGGGCGGCCAATGCCGAAGCCGCGTTGGAACGGCTCGGCTCCGACGGTGACGGGTTCGACGTGGTGTTTTCGGACGTCGTGATGCCCGGGATGGGCGGCATTGCCATGGCAGAAGAGCTGCGCCGCCGCCTGCCGACGATGCCGGTACTGCTGGCCTCGGGCTACAGCCACGTGCTCGCGCAGCACGGCACGCACGGGTTCGAGTTGCTACACAAGCCCTACTCGGCCGACCAGCTCTCAAGGATGCTGCGCCGTCTGATCCATAGCCACCAGCGCCGCCGTTAAGAGCCGACGCTCATCCAGCGGGTAGGCTCGCGATCCCCGTTCCGGTGGTCCGCACAAAAAAGCCGCCCCGTGTGGGGCGGCTCGCTTCAGTTTGTCTGAGTGGCGTTTCAGAGCTTGCTCTTCACCGTGTCGGCGGCGTTCTTGATGCCGTCCTTGACGTCACCAGTGGTCTTCTGAGCCTCGCCCTTGAGCTCCTGGGCCTTGCCCTCGGCCTGAAGCTTCTCGTTGCCGGTGGCGCTGCCGATGCCCTGCTTCACGTTGCCTACCGCCTCGTTGGCCATGACCTGCTCCCCTGATTTCCTGCCATCCGTAAGTTGGGTCCATCGGGATGGAGATGGACCATGCGCAAGAGCCGGTTTTGCGAGGAGCAAATCATCGCGGTGCTCCGCGAGCATGACGCGGGCGTGAAGACCGCCGATCTGTGCCGGAAGCACGGGATCAGCGATGCGACACTGTACAACTGGAAAGCCAAGTACGGCGGTCTGAAGGTGTCCGAGGCAGCGCGACTGCGCACCCTGGAGGATGAGAACCGGCGGCTGAAGAAGCTGCTGGCCGAGGCCGTGCTCGACAACGCGGCCCTGAAGGATTTGCTGGCAAAAAACTGACCACGCCCGCCGCACGGTTTGCTGCTGTCGAAGCCGTGATCAAACATCACGGCTTCTCGGAACGGCGTGCGTGCGGGCTTCTCGGGGTAGACCGCTCGGCTTTCCAATATGAGCGCAGGCCCGGCACCGATGACGCGCTACGAGCTCGGCTGCGCCACCATGCGGGCGAGCGCCGCCGGTTCGGCTACCGGCGGCTGGCGATGTTGCTCAAACGGGAGGGGGCGTGCGTGAACCTGAAGAAGGTCTACCGGCTCTATCGAGAGGAGAAGCTCACCGTGCGCCGTCGCGGCGGACGCAAGCGAGCACTTGGGACCAGAGCACCGATGGTGATCCCACAGGAGGCCAACCAGCGCTGGTCATTGGACTTCGTCAGCGACGCGCTCGCCGACGGGCGGCGCTTCCGCGTCCTGAACGTCGTCGACGACCACACCCGCGAGGCGCTGGCGACGGTGGTGGACACCTCGCTCTCGGGCCTGCGCGTCGTGCGCGAGTTGGACCGGCTCGTTGCCGAGCGTCGTTTGCCTGCCATGGTGGTGAGCGACAACGGCACCGAACTCACCTCGACCGCTGTCCTGCGCTGGGCTCAGGAACGAGGCGTTGAATGGCACTACATCGCGCCGGGCAAGCCGATGCAGAACGCCTTCGTGGAGTCGTTCAATGGGCGATTGCGCGACGAATGCCTGAACGAACATGTCTTCGGCACGTTGTTCGAGGCGCGTCGCATCATTGATGCTTGGCGGATCGACTACAATACCGCCCGACCACACACGAGCCTCGCCGGGCTGACCCCGATGGAGTTCGCCGCCAAGGCCAGTGCCCTCGCGATGCAACAGACTGGGGGCACTGCGCCGCGTGGGGGCTCCATGCCCCCAGCCTGTTGCTCACCCGCCCCGCAAGGGGCAGAACAGGAACAGACCTAACCTACGCGTGGCGGGAAAGCGGGGAGCAGGTCACGCGGAAGGTGGTCAGAAACTCAAGGAGGGCGCCAAAGCGATCATCTTCACGCCCGTGACGATGGCGCAACAGGCGTCCGATGGGAATTGGGGATCCGCGGCCGGCGCACTCGCCGCGGGAGCCGTGGGAAGTCGCGCCGCGAGCGCCCTCAAAGGCATGGGCGCCGCACGCGGCGCGGCGGCTGAGGAGGGCGCGGCGGCAGGCGGGGCACGGGCAGGGTCAGCGGTCGCGACAACCGTCGGCGAACCCGTCTCCGTCGCCACCGGCGAGTACCTCGAAACCTGGCACGACTTCCTGATCCCGGCGACGCTGCCCTTCGACGGCGCGCGCTACATGGGCCTCAAGCTGCCCCTGCCCGCGGGCTATGCCAGCCCGCTCGGCCCGTGCCAGATCTCGATGTTCGACGAGATCGTCGCCAATCCCGAGCCCGGCCAGCTCGATGTCCACCAGGCCGACGGCAAGGTCGTCCGCTTCGACCGGCCGTTCAACTTCCTCGCCAGCCACAATGCCGGCCATCCCCATCTCGACCTGCGCGCCCCCTGGCTGCGCCAGCTCGAGCTGCGCGACCGCCGCCTGATCAAGCATTTCCGCCAGGACGACGACGACATCTACCGCCTCGCGCGGATCGAGGACCTCGACGGCCACGCCATCACCTTCATCCGAAACGCCGACGGGGTGCTGGAGCGGGCCGAGGGCACCGACGGGCTGGCGCTCGCCTTCGCGAACGACGAACGCGGCCGGCGCACCGGGATCACCCTGATCGGCACCGACGGCGCGCGCCTGGACCTCGCCCGCTACGCCTACGACGCCGAGGGCCGCATGACCGAGGCGACCTGCGCCTTCGGCATGTCGGTGGACTACCTCTGGCAGCCCGACCGCGACCTGCTGGCCGCCTGGCACAACCGCACCCGCCGCTCGCAGTCGCGCTTCACCTACGATTCCGACGGACGCGTCGTCCACACCGCCACCAACGGCCTCTGGCACGACGACCGTTTCGCCTACGACCCCGCCGCCCGCCGCACCACCTACCTGCCCGGCGGCGCCGAGGCCCTCGCCCAGCGCTTCGCCTACGACGACCACCACAACGTCATCGCCGAGACCGACGCCCTCGGTCACACCACCGCCCGCAGCTTCGACGAGGCCGGCTTCGAGACCGCGCTCACCGATCCCAACGGCCACACCACCACCAGGACCTACGACCTCTGGGGCAACCCGAAGAGCGTCGTCGATCCGGAAGGGCGCAGCACCGAGTACGGCTGGGGCCCGGACGGCCAGCTCGACCTCGTCGTCGACGGCGCCGGCCACGTCCGCCGCTACGAGCACGACGAGCGCGCCAACCTCGTCGAGGCGATCGACGCCGAGGGGAACGTCACCCGTCACGAGCGCGACGCGGGCGGGCGCATCGTCCGCACCACCTTCCCCGACGGGAGCGAGGAGCGGCGCAGCTACGACGCGCACGGGCGTCTCACCACCCTCACCGATCCGCGCGGCGGCACCACGGGTTACGCCTACGACGCCTTCGGCCGCCAGGTCGCGGTCACCGATCCGGCCGGGCACACCTCCCGCTTGGCCTACGAGGCGGGAGCGGGGGGCTTTGCCACCCCCACCACCCTGGTGCGCCCCGACGGGGTGAGCGTCAGCCGGCGCTTCGCCGAGGACGGGGTGCTGGCCGCGGTCAGCGACGGCGAGGGCCGGACCTGGCGCTACGCCTACGGCGCCTTCGATGTGCTCCGGGCGATCGAGGACCCCCGCGGCGGCACGCTCACGCTCTCCCACGACGGCGAGGGCCGGGTCGTGGCGGTCACCAACCAGACCGGGCACACCTACCACCTGATCCGCGACGCCGCCGGCCGGGTGGTGGCGGAGGAGGATTTCGACGGGCGGCGCGCCGCCTACACCCGCGACCCGGCCGGGCGGGTGACCGCGACGCGCAAGCCCGACGGGTCGCGGCTGACTTACGCCTACGACCGCTCCGACCGGCTGACGGCGATCCGCACGTTCGCGGCCGACGATCCCGATGGGCTGCGCCCGCGCGACGAGACGCATCTGCGCTACGACGGGCGGGGTCTGCTGGTCGAGGCGTCGAGCCGGTCGGCGCGGGTGGTGCTGGAGCGGGACGGCAACGGGCGGATCGTTTCCGAGACGACGAACGGGCGGCGGGTCGAGAGCCGTCTCGACGGGCTCGGGCGGCGGATCGCGCGGCGGATCGGGGCGGGGCAGCCGGGCGACAGCCTGGTGCGGATCGGGCGCGATCCCCTCGGGGCGCTGGCCTCGCTGGCGATCGACGACCACGCGCCGCTGGCGGTCACGCGCGACCCGCTGGGTCGGGAGACGCGGCGGGCGTCGGCCAAGGGCTTCGTGCTGGAGCAGGCGTTCGACCCGGTCGGTCAGCTGCGCCACCAGCGGGCGGGCCGGGACGGACGGGCGGGCCGTGCCTACGCCTGGGACAAGGCGGGCGCACCGACGCTGATCGACGACGCGCTGTTCGGCCCGGCGCGCTACCGCTACGACGGCAACGGCCAGGTGGCGCAGGCCTCGTTCGGCGAGAGCCTGACCGAGCGGTTCGACTACGACGCGGCCAGGAACGTGGTCGGGGTGCTGGCGGAGGGGCCGGAGGCCGGGGAGATCCTGGGGGCGCTTCGTCGGGTGGAGGCGACGCCGGGCGGTGCGGTGCGGGTCGGTCACGGCCCGCACGGCGAGCGGGTGACCTTGGAGCACGATGCCTGCGGGCGGGTGACCGAGCGGCGGGTGGAGCGGCGTGGGTTCCGGCCGAAGACCTGGCGCTACGGCTGGGACATCCAGGACCGGCTGGTGCGGTGCGAGACGCCGGAGGGGGCGGTCTGGCACTACCGCTACGACGCGTTCGGGCGCCGCCTGAGCAAGGTGCGGGAGTTCACGGAGGCGGAGCGGGCGTGGGTGTCGCGCCGGTACCCGGAACTGGTTCCGGCGGCGCTGCGACCGGAGACGGTCCTGTGGACGTGGCCGGAGCCGCCGAGGGGCCACGCCCTGCACGACCCGCGCCCGCCGATCGTGGGTGTGCAGTTCCTGTGGGACGGGGACGTGGTGGCGGAAGAAGCGCCGCTTCGTCTGGGCGGGGGCGTCGACTGGGCGGCGGCGACGCGGTGGCATTACGAGCCGGAGAGCTTCGTGCCTGTGGCCAAGCAGGAGGCGGACGGGTCGCTGCGCTACATCGTGACGGACCATCTGGGCACGCCGCGGGAGATGTTCGACGAGGCGGGGGGCCTGCGGTGGGCGGTGTCGCTGACGACGTGGGGGTGCGTGCGGCGGGTGGTGGTGCCGCCTGCGCCGGACAACGATGCGGGGCGGGTGGCGCTCTACCCGCGGGCTCGGGTGGATGGTAGCGTCGCGCTGAAGGCGGAACCGGATGCGGGGGCTTACGACTGCCCGATCCGGTTCCAGGGGCAGTGGGCGGATCAGGAAACGGGACTCTGCTATAATCGCCACCGCTACTATGATGGCATTGCAGTGCAGTATGTCAGTCCAGACCCCACACGGCTTGATGGTGGCTTCCGTCCTCAAGCTTATGTTGTAGACGCAAATTGTTGGATTGATCCACTAGGGCTAGTTAATAGCAATGCAGGATTTGCTTTCACTCAAAAAACTGCCAGTCCTTTGTTTAGCTCACAAGGAAAATTCTCTGGTATGACAATTAGCGACGTTGCAGAAAAATTGCGCTCTGGCGCGCTGACTCCAGCCGATGTGCCGGTCGAAATAATCGTCGTAAAGGGTCAAAAACTAATTGTTAACACGAGGTCTTCATTAGCGCTCAGACAGGCGGGAATAAGTGTCAATGATTGGAATTTGATGGATAAAAGTTCAAACGCGGGAGTTGTGCAGGATATGATGAATCGGTTATCAAGAAATGGTTTAGGCGATGTAGGAACTGATACTTTAAGGATAACGGGATCTGGTGGTAGGTCCAGTACTCTATTCGGAAGTGGAAACATACCTAGGCCATAGGAGGAGCGAATGGACGTGTGGATAATGCCCGTGGCGCCAACCGATCTTTATAATGATCCGAAATTCGTTATGGAGCATTCGAGGAGGTGTTCTCTAACATTTCAGTTTGAGGGATCAAATTATAAAATCTGTGAGATAAAAATAGTGTTTATAAATGTGGAAAAATTTACTTGTACATTTTCTACAAGTTTAACTCAGGATATGCGCAACTCATATGGTAAAATAATTTCCGTAGAAAATAGTTGTGAATTAAAAAATATGGTAAATCGCGATGAAAATGAACATAAAATTCATCATTATATGATACTATTTGACGATGGACCTTGCTACGAGTTTGTTTGCGAAAAATTTTCTATAGAACAAGATCAACAATAAAGCAGTTGTGAAATATGATAAGCATTACAGTCATTTATAATATTATGCGATGCTCGATATCATGCTGTTCAATCTGCTGTCACGAGCGTTGCCTGCGTTTAGTTTGGTGTGCTGCGGGTGAAGCGCAAGGGGTTCCGACCGAAGGCTTGGCTACGGCTAGGACATCCAGGACCGGCTGGTGCGGTGCGAGACGCCGGAGGGGGCGGTCTGGCACTACCGCTACGACGCGTTCGGGCGCCGCCTGAGCAAGGTGCGGCAGTTCACGGATACCGAGCGGGCGTGGGTGTCGCGCCGGTACCCGGAACTGGTGCCGGCGGCGCTGCGACCGGAGACGGTCCTGTGGACGTGGCCGGAGCCGCCGAGGGGCCACGCCCTGCACGACCCGCGCCCGCCGGTCGTGGGTGTGCAGTTCCTGTGGGACGGGGACGTGGTGGCGGAAGAAGCGCCGCTTCGTCTGGGCGGGGGTGTCGACTGGGCGGCGGCGACGCGGTGGCACTACGAGCCGGAGAGCTTCGTGCCGGTGGCCAAGCAGGAAGCGGACGGGTCGCTGCGCTACATCGTGACGGACCATCTGGGCACGCCGCGGGAGATGTTCGACGAGGCGGGGGGCCTGCGGTGGGCGGTGTCGCTGACGACGTGGGGGTGCGTGCGGCGGGTGGTGGCGCCGCCGGCGCCGGACAACGACGCGGGGCGGGTTGCGCTCTACCCGCGGGCTCGGGTGGATGGTAGCGTCGCGCTGAAGGCGGAACCGGATGCGGGGGCTTACGCGTGCCCGATCCGGTTCCAGGGGCAGTGGGCGGATGAAGAAAATGGCGCAAATTATAATTGGTATCGATATTACGACCCGATATTAGGGCAGTACGTATCGCCTGACCCATTCAAATTGTCAGGAGGTGATCGATTGCTTGGTTATGTGCAAAATCCAAACTTATGGATTGATCCGATTGGCTGGTCCCAGCGACTTCAAGCAGCGGTAAATCAAGCTGTTCGTGAGATTGGCGCAAATCCGAGCCTTGCTAAAGACCTAATGACACCGGCGAGTTATAGGCATCTTGTAGTCCGCAGTCGCTTGGCTCAAGCAAGCTATGGCAAGGCAATCGAGCGGCGCACCGCTCAAATTCTGGAGAAAGACCCGACTTTGGAATGGGCCGGCAAATATCTGAAAGGGCCTGATGGCAAATTTGTAGGCGGCCCTGATTTCTCGGGATCGGGTGGAGCGACGTACGATATCACGACAGGAGCGGGCGTTCCGTCCCATCTCGTCAGACCCTATGGACAGACAACCGGCTATATCACTTATCCGAGTCTGCCAGAAAATTTGGTGTTCCCCCCATGATGCACGTAGTTGATCGTAAGTTTGAAATGCTAAAAGACGTTGATGCTTCGTGGCACATTGAGGACGTTCACACATTCCAATGCACATTCAGCAACTGCTTATTTTCTAAATCAGAGCACATGAAGCGGTCGCTTATAAAAAATTCTATTGCTGATCGTTGCAAATTTATCGGATGTCAAGTTGGGCCGGGCAAATTCGTAAATTGCCATATTAGAAATTCCACAGCAACAGATCTCATTATTTTTTGGGGTTCGATATTTGAAAATGTCGTGTTTTCCGATCGCGTGCCGGCGATTAAAATTAATACTAAGATTACCCTCATTCCCGATGAAAATCTTCAAATTCTCTTTGACCAAGATCGAATAAAACATTATGAAAATATAAAACCGCCATAGATATTTCCAATGCTCGATTTACATCTTTTGATTGCAAAGGAATACCTGCAAGTTTATTTAAAATAGACGGTGACACGCAGGCTGTAATCAGAAAAAAAATATTAAAAATGAAATTAGAGCAAGAGATATAGATTCTAATCCATGGAATCCATGGATTGCATCATTCCTGTCAAGCGATGAAGAGGAACTTATTCTCGCATCCCCGCTCGCAATGCCAAAACATAAACGTGATAATTTTATTAAGGGCCTTGCCGAACTGCGCAGTATGGGCATAGCCGATCCTGCTTGAAAAAGAGAGCTTCGCCGAGGACGGGGTGCTAGTGCACTGACCCAAACAGATGGTTCAGCGTTGCCGTTGACGGCATCGAGGATGGCGGCGGCCGGCTTGGTCCAGACGAAGGGCTTTGGCCTGTCGTTGTGCTCGGCGATGGTGCGGTTGATCGCCGCTTGCAGGTCGACGATCCCGCTGAAGCTGCCACGCTTCAGCCTGCGCCGGGTCAGGGCGGAGAAGAAGCCCTCGACCGCGTTCATCCGCGAGGCCGAGGTCGGCGTGAAGTGGAAGATCCAGCGCGGATGCCGGGCCAGCCAGGCTCGCACCTTCGGATGTTTGTGCGTGCCGTAGTTGTCCAGGATCACGTGGATCAGTTTGCCCGCCGGCACCGCGGCTTCGATCGTGTTAAGGAAGCGCAGGAACTCGTCCTGGCGGTGACGCTGCATGCAGCGGCCGATCACCGTGCCCTCCAGTACGTTGAGCGCGGCAAACAGCGTCGTGGTGCCGTGGCGGACGTAGTCGTGGGTCTGCGCCGCCTGGCACAACCGCACCCGCCGCTCGCAGTCGCGCTTCACCTACGATTCCGACGGACGCGTCGTCCACACCGCCACCAACGGCCTCTGGCACGACGACCGTTTCGCCTACGACCCCGCCGCCCGCCGCACCACCTACCTGCCCGGCGGCGCCGAGGCCCTCGCCCAGCGCTTCGCCTACGACGACCACCACAACGTCACCGCCGAGACCGACGCCCTCGGTCACACCACCGCCCGCAGCTTCGACGAGGCCGGCTTCGAGACCGCGCTCACCGATCCCAACGGCCACACCACGACAAAAACCTACGACCTCTGGGGCAACCCGAAGAGCGTCGTCGATCCGGAAGGGCGCAGCACCGAGTACGGCTGGGGCCCGGAAGGCCAGCTCGACCTCGTCGTCGACGGCGCCGGCCACGTCCGCCGCTACGAGCACGACGAGCGCGCCAACCTCGTCGAGGAGACCGACGCCGAGGGGAACGTCACCCGTCACGAGCGCGACGCGGGCGGGCGCATCGTCCGCACCACCTTCCCCGACGGGAGCGAGGAGCGCCGCAGCTACGACGCGCACGGGCGTCTCGCCACCCTCACCGACCCGCGCGGCGGCACCACGGGTTACGCCTACGACGCCTTCGGCCGCCAGGTCGCGGTCACCGATCCGGCCGGGCACACCTCCCGCTTGGCCTACGAGGCGGGCGCGGGGGGCTTTGCCACCCCCACCACCCTGGTGCGCCCCGACGGGGTGAGCGTCAGCCGGCGCTTCTCCGAGGACGGGGTGCTGGCCGCGGTCAGCGACGGCGAGGGCCGGACCTGGCGCTACGCCTACGGCGCCTTCGACGTGCTCCGGGCGATCGAGGATCCCCGCGGCGGCACGCTCACGCTCTCCCACGACGGCGAGGGCCGGGTCGTGGCGGTCACCAACCAGACCGGGCACACCTACCGCCTGATCCGCGACGCCGCCGGCCGGGTGGTGGCGGAGGAGGATTTCGACGGGCGGCGCACCGCCTACACCCGCGACCCGGCCGGGCGGGTGACCGCGACGCGCAAGCCCGACGGGTCGCGGCTGACTTACGCCTACGACCGCTCCGACCGGCTGACGGCGATCCGCACGTTCGCGGCCGACGATCCCGATGGGCTGCGCCCGCGCGACGAGACGCATCTGCGCTACGACCGGCGTCGCGGGTGGCGATGCGGACCACCCGGCTCTCGGCGTCGTAGATCCGACGCGACCAGGTGGTGACGACGTCGGTCCAGGCGACGCGCCGGTCCCAGTCGTCGTGCTCGTAGGTGTGCGACGGGCCGTGCGTGGCTTGCGCCGCCGCGAGGTTGCCGCGCGCGTCGTAGGCGTAGCGCAGGATCTCGCAGGCGCTGCCGTCGGTGCCGACCAGTTCGACCCGGATGCGCCGGCCCTGCGGGTCGTTGGCGAAGGCGAGCGCCAGACCGTCGGGATGGTCGATGCGGATGATCAGCCCCTGCGCATCGCGGGTGACCACGATGGCGGTGCCGTTGCGGTCCTCGATCCGCATCAGGCGCCAGGCCTCGTCCGGGCAGCGGGCGAAGCGGCGGAACAGGCCGCGGTCCTTCACGACCAGGGCGTCGAGGTCGTCGAAGGCGAGCGCGAGGTGCTTGTAGGCGTCGTTGTAGACGAAGAAGCGCGGGAGGGGAGCAGGCCGCTCGAAGGAGATGCGGCGGTGCACGCTCTCGCGGTAGACGAGGTCGCCGTCGGGGGTCTCGGTCAGGACGACGTCGAGCGGGCTCGCCACGCCGCGCCCGAGCGGGCCGAGGAAGGTCTCGTCGGAGGCGTAGTGGCGCGACAGGACGAGGTCGAGGGTGCCGCGGATCGTGAACTCGACGTCGTGCGAGACCGAGGCGCCGGTGTCGATGCGCACCGGGTTGCTCACCTCGCACGGGCAGTCGGCGCGGCCCTTCTGGTTCTTGGGATCCTTGGGCTCCTCCGGCACGTCGCGTCCGCCGGGCTTGTCGGAGGTGGTCTCGGCCCCTCGCAGCCGGCGGCCTTGGCGCCCGCCGCCTCGCCCAGGGCGAGGGCACGCCCCCGCCCACGCCCGGCTCGTCGCCGAAGCTCTGCGTGATCAGCGAGCCCTGCACGTGCGTCGCCAGACCGGTCTGGCGCACCGTGCCGGCCATGTGGCCCGCCGAGGGGTCCTGATCTCGCACCCGGCGGGGCTCGTCGGGCCGGGCAGGTCGCTAGGGCGAGCCGACGCGACGGACCGGCACGATGCGGCCGAAAGGATATCCGGGTTCGGGATCGGTGAGGCGGGTCACCGTGAGCGGTTCGAGGGAGGCCAGGAACAACATGTGCTCGGGGGCGCTCACCCGGCGCAGGTTCTCGGCCCGGCGCGCACCTCCCAGTTGCAGGGCGGGGAAGAAACCGTACACCTCGTTGTGTCCGAGCGGCCCGAGTCGGGCGCGTGCCTGCGGCAGGAGCGGCTCGCCGTCCTCGTCCGTCGTTGGATCGAAATACAGGAAGTTCGACAAAAAATTTCCTACTGAAAAATCGGCGGAAAACTGCTTTCCTGTTTCGCTGCTGATTCGCGATCTATCGGGTGGATTGTATACCGTCCCTAGAAGCAGATCGACCGTGATGCCGTACCGCTGTCGGTGCCAAATCCAAATCTGAGCGAACGCATCGTAGCCAACGACCGTCATTTGCGTTGGTTCGAAATCGGGGTCGTCCTTAAAGATGGCCTCGATAATGCCCTGATACGGGGCAGGATCGCAGATCCAGTAACTACCGTTATTGTATGATCCTCGTCCATGTTCTTGCCAGAACCGGAGCAGCGCGTTTGGCAAGCGTGCGCCGTAGCGTTCGATATCTTCATAGCCTACCTTTATTGCTTGCTCTGGCTCTCCTGCCTCTTCAATAAGTTGTGCGAAAGTGTCATGTTCCGGCATATTCATGCAATCCTTTTCACGAGTTGCAACATGCTACGGATAAGATCATGCTTCCAGCCTCTCGCAAATGCTCAGACGGATTTGCATCGGGCATCCCTTTTCTGCCATGTCTTTGGCATAGTTACGCACCTGATTTTTTCGGCTATCGCTGTCGGGTTTGTTCCAGGCGGCTCCGATCGCCGAATTGATGTTGGTGTTGCCCATCCCAGCGATGTCGGTGGGATCGCCACCCGCCACCATGTCGAGCCGATGCAGCGCCGCCAAGCTTGAGATGTGCTCTCTCCATGCTGAGGATCCAAATTTTTGAGTAAAGCCATCCCGATTGGCAGAAATATATGCTTGTTTTGCTGCATTTTGATATGGCTCTGAGATTTTACGCATCGCAGGGCTATAATTATCGATATCCGTCACATTCTGCTGCGGCGACTTGGCATTGATCTTATCCTGCTGCATCTGGAGCTGACGCTCGTACTCCTTGGCATCATACCCGTTGCGGTTGAAGCAGATCCGCCGGCCATAGCAGCGTCCCGTCGTGCGCGTCCCGTCGCCGGGACCAGGAGCAGGCCTCGGCTGCGGCGCCGGATCCGGAATCGCCGAGGGCTCGATCGGTCGCAGCATCTCCGGTAGTGGCCGCTCCGTCGGGTCGGGCTGCGACCCATCGGGCGCCAGCGGGCTCGGAAAGCTCGGCGGCAGGGGACGGATCGTGGGGGCAGTCCTCGGAAGGATGCCCGGAACCCAGGGCGCCGGACTGAAGGCGTATTGCGGTCCGGCCGGCGCTCGCGATGAAGGTCCTGCGTTCTCATTCAACCGCGCGTTGGCGGTCGTCAACATCGCGTACTGCGTGTTCGACTGGGGCGGTCCTTTGTACTGACTCGTATCGTCGGTGTAGATCAGCCGCCCGACCGTGTTCTTGTGGTTCATCCACCACTCGTCGTCGTGGCGTACCACGGGGCGCCCCTCCGCCCGCACGCTCGACGACCACGTCTTCGGCTCGCATTCCGCTCCCCGCGTCCCCGACTTCACGCCACCGCCCGTGCCCGGCTCGTCGCCGAAGCTCTGCGTGATCAGCGAGCCCTGCACGTGCGTCGCCAGACCGGTCTGGCGCACCGAGTTCGCCATGTCGGCCGCCGAGCGGTCCTGGTAGGCCACCAGGCTGTAGGGCACCGGCACCATCGCCGCACCCACCGGCGTCAGGCACACGTCCGGGCTGGTCGAGACCACGATTCCCCGGCCCACGTCGCGCGAGCCCTCCCGCGGCAGGCTCATGGCGACGCCCTCACGCCGCGTCCTCCGCCTCGGTCAGCCCGTGCGCGCCGCAGCCCGGCAGGCCCCGGGCCTCGTCCAGGGAAAGAAGCGAGAGCACGGCGAACAGGTAGGCCGGGCACCGGGCGATCCAGCCGCGCCAGGTCAGATCGAGGCGCGGTCGCTCGCCGCTCAGGTCGAGGTGCAGCCCGTCGAGGTTGAGCCGGCTGCGCACCGCGCGCCCATCGTCCCAGGCATGGTCGGCGACCGGCACCACCCCCGGCAGCGTGAAGGACAGCGCCGCCCCGCCGGGCCGGCAGCCCGAGACCCGCACCGCCTCGCTCCCGTGCAGGTAGCCCGGCAGGATCAGGCCGGGATGGGCGGTCTGGTAGAAGCGGTAGTCGAAGTCGCCCGGCAGCCGCGGGTGACGCTCGGCCTTCCAGGCCTCGTCGTAGGTGCCGGCATGGCGCTGGCGCGGCTCCCACCAGGGCGGGATCGGCCCGAAGCCCTGCGGCTCGGGCGCGTCGTAGGGGCCGGCGACGGGGGCGGCCGGGCTGTCGATCTGCGGCGCCGGGAAGGGACGGCCCGGCCGGGTGTGGTCGCGGTGCGCGATGCCGGGACCGATCGGGTTGCGCCGGTCGACCTCGCCGTCGGGATCGCCGAGGAAGCGCCCGCCCGCCGCGCGTCGGTAGTCGAGCGGCACGGCCGCGGCCGGTTCCGCCTCGCCGAGCTTCCAGGTCGGCTTCAGCAGGGTCAGCCCCGGCTGCCACTGCCGCGGGCCGTGCACGCGCAGGCGCGCCGTGTGTCCACCGACGCTCAGCTCGACCGGCCACGTCCGTGCCGGGCGGCCGGCCGGAGCATGCGCCGACCCGACCAGGGTGACGTCGGCGGCCGGCTTGAACGGGATGAGATCGCCGACCCGACGCATCGGCGTGCGGTGGGGATCGCCCTCGTGCTCGTCGACCAGGACGGTCTCCTGCCGGTCGGCGAGCTCGACCGCGCCGTCCGCGCCGAGCGTGTAGGACGCCCGCACCGCGAGGCAGGCCATCAGGTCGCCGTCGCGGTGGAGCTGCGCGAAACCGATCGCGGCGAACGGGGTCTCGTTGCGGGCGAGCATCAGCTCGCCGCCCCGGGCAGGTTCAGGTCGATGACCTTGCCGTTGATCTTCACCGGACCGGAGGCGGTGAAGTTGAAGTTCGTGCCCAGGATCGTGACGTTGCCGTCCTTGTCCATGATCAGCTCGGATTGTCCAACGACGATCTTCAGTTCGGTGCCAACCTGGACGAGCATCCTGTCGCCGACCTGGACGGTGTATTCCTGGCCGATACTGAGGTTCTTCGCGTGGCCGACGGTCTCGGACGCGGTCTGCCCGACATTGACGACCTTGCTGACCCCGACCTGCTCGGTCGCGGCGATGCCGGTGGTGGTGTTCTGGAAGCGGGTGACCATCGTGTTCATCACGCCCCCCAGGCCGCCCATCATCCCGCCGACCTGGCCGGCGAGCGCGGTGCCCGCCGCCGCCATCCCGGCCCCGCCGGCGGTGCGCAGGCTGCGCACGCTCGCGTCGTTGATCCCGGCCCGGACCCCGTCGATGCCCCCGCCGAGCAGGCCCCCGATGCCGCCGCCGCCGACCAGCCCGCCGAACCCCGCCGCCAGCCCCGCCAGCGCGCCGCCGCCCGAGAGCGCGCCCGCATCGACGGGGGCGTTCGATCCGCCGGCCTCGGCCGCCATCGCCTCCATCGCGACGCCCATCGCCTGGCCCAGCAGCCCCGCCGTCTGCCCCGACAGACCCGCCATCGCCGCGCCCAGCGCCGCGCTCGCCACGCCGCCCACCGCCCCCACGGTGAGCGAGCGCGACCCACCGATCGCCTGGTTCTGGTTGTTCCCCACCTCGAACGAGTGGTTCGCCCCCACGCTCCCGACCTGGTTGGCGTCCACCCGCGCCGTCGCGTCGTTCAGAACCTTCGTCGTCATGTCCTTCTGGGCGTGGGTGAACAGGTTCTCGGACCCCGCCACGTCCTCCATCGAGATCTCGTTGTAGCCCCGCCCCTTGTAGGTGTTGGACCGGACCACGAGCTTGGTCTTGTGCGCCGGCAGCGCGTAGGGCACCGGGTTGTTCGGGTTGGGCGCGATCCCGACCACGATCGGCCGGTCCGGATCGCCCTCCTGGTAGGCCACCAGCGCCTCCATCCCGACCCTGGGGATGATCTGCTGGCCCCAGCTCGTCCCGCCCCAGGACTGCGTCACCCGAACCCAACCGGTATCCGTCCCGTCGCCCCGGGCGCGCCGGTCCCACAGATGCGTGAGCTTGACCCGTCCGAACGCGTCGGTGTGGATCTCCTCGCCCGGCGGTCCCGCGATCCGGGCGATCTGCAACCCGTCGATGCGCGGGCGCGGCACCGCGCGGTGCGGCGTCGCCGGGCGGTCGGCCGGCAGGGTGGTGAACGCGTTCTCGTAGTGCGGCGTGCCCGCCCCGCTCTCGTAGGTCGGGTCCTCGGCCCGGTGCAGGATCTGCGTCACTACCTGCGCCGGGTAGACGTGGCGCGGGTGGGCCACCTCGTAGGGGGTGAAGCGCGAGCCCGCCGCGAGCGTGCGCACGCTGGAGCGGCCCTCGATGCGGTCGAAGCCGGTCTCGGTCGCCTGGATGCGCAGGCGCGTGGCGCGCTCGCCGGCCTCGCGGGTCAGCGCCCTTGCCGGATACTCGTAGAGTTCGTAAGCCGTGTTCTCGGGAACGCGGTTGATCGACGGTGTATCGGCAACCAGATCGAGATTTGGCGTTAGAAACTCGTAATCCTTACCGGCTCGTCTTCCTGGGGTGAACGAGAGCTGCCGGCGCCAGTCGTGGATGTGCTCGGCATCCGACGAGCCGAAGGCGAGACGGACCCGGGTCTCGGTCCCGCCGTCATAGGCCGAGGGATGGTCGCCGACGACGAGCGTGTGCTTGCCGCGCTCATGCCGGAACCACAGGAACAAGCCTTCTTCGAGGCGGCGCAGCAGATAGGCGAGATCGGTCTCGTTCCACTGCACGACATAGTCCCGCTTCTGCGGCGGGCGGGTGACGCCGGCAAGGTTGTAGTCGCGGATGCGGTGCTCGGCACACAGCGTCTCCAGCACCTCGAGCGTCGATTGGGTCAGGAAGATGCGGCAGTCGCTGCGCTGGCTCATCAGCCACAGCCGCGGGCGCAAGGTCAGCGCGTACTGGCGCGCGCCTCTCGTGACGATCGGCCCCTCGTGCAGCTCGGTGACGAGCCCGTTCCAGACCCGCTGCGAGCCGTCGGCCAGCGTGAGGGAGAGGTCGGCGGCGGTGCCGACGATCTCGTCGGGGCGGACCTCGTCGCGTTGCGCGCGGACGCGGGCCTGGATGGTGAAGAGGCGGTTGAGGCCCTCCTCGACCTCGAGGCGTTCGAGGAGCAGGGCGTCGGGTCCGAGCACGGTGTCGATCGCCATCAGGCGCCCGGCCTGGGTGTAGCGCACGTGCTCGCTCATCGCCTGCCCTGCCGTAGAAGTCCATGGAGTATGCCATAGTCTAGGACGGGGTGCCCGGACGATCAACCCGGCGGAATGCGGCGGATGCGGGGACGGTCCGCTGCGCATGACGCTGGGGATCCGGGATGTCCGGTCGTATAGCCGGCGCAAGGCGGCGCCCGAACGCGTCGCCTGCCGGGGCCGACGATCCTCGTCAGTTGCCGCCGGCCCGGGCCGCCGCCAGGTCGGCGAGGCGGGCGGCTTGCGCCAGGCGCCGCGCCTCGTCCTCGCCGGGGCGCCCGACGCTGAAGCTGCGGGTTCCCCGCCGCCCGCCCGGGCCGGTCGCGAACGCGACCCAGCGCGCCGCCCGCCGTGCATCGGCCTCGAACCGGTGCGCGCCCTGGATCGCGGCCGCCCCGCGCCGCCGGCGGCGTACACCGCTCGCTCCCGGATCCGGCAAATCCGGCAGCACCGCCTCGACCGCCGCCCGACAGGCCCGCGCGACGTGCAGCGCGCCGGCGGATCCGCCGTACTTGGCGTCGGAAAACACCCGCACGAGGCTGCGCCCGTCCCGCTCGAGCGCCACCCGCCAGCCCGGCAGCCCGCGGCGCGGCGCGTCGCGGCCGAACACCCGCCGCTCGTCGGGGGTGAGGTCGTCGAGGCTCGCGCCGTCGCGAGCCGGCCCGGCCGACGGCGCGGAGCGCGGCCCCGCCCCGGCCTGCTCCGGTTCGCTCCGGCCCGGATCCGCAGGGGCAGCCTGCAGGGTGCGGTGCAGGATGCCTCGACGGCGTTCCAGAGTGCCGCGCGATCCTGCGCCCCGGCCGCTCCGTCCGGCGCCACGATGAAGCTCGCCGCGACCCCGGTGCGGCGCTGGTCGTCGTGAACCACGCCGGTGCGTTCGTCGGCGATGAGGCAGGCGGCACGGTAGGCGGCAGCCGCGGTGGCGCTGCGCCCGCCGGCGCGGGAGACGGGCTTGATGCTGAGATGGTAGATCGCCACGTCTGTTGCGTTCCCAAGCCCCTGCCGCAGGAGGAGGGAACGTGAGCACTCACATTGCGATAGCAATGTTCAAGCGAACCCTTCCACTCCTTTCCAGGGTTACCATAGCCTGATATCCCCGCGACAATCTTCCCCTACGCCATGCGGCCGATCCCCATGCCGCAGCCCCGGGCCGCGCCCATCGACGCCCTCCGAACCGGGCTGACTCAGGTCCGGAACCGGCTGCAGCAGATCGATGCGCGAGCGGCCCGGGAGGTGCGCAAGCGCGACACCCGCCGCAAGATCATCCTGGGCGGATTGCTGCTCGAGGCGGCCGGCAAGGAGCGGCGGTTCGCCGAGGCGCTCGACGAGCTGAGCCGGTTGATCAGCCGCTCGACCTTGTTGCGCTCCCGGTAGGCGGCCTTGTCGAAGTCGGGCTGACGCGGCTGATCCTTGCGGGTCGGGATCATCGGCTCGATCCGCCGCTGCTTGAGCCGGCGGCGGGCGGGTGGGCTGGAGTAGCCTCGATCTCCCGCCGCCCGGCGCGGACGCAGGCGGGGCCGGCCACGTCCCGGCCGCAGCACCGCGCCCTTGTCCATCAGCGCGTCCAGCGCAAACTGCGCGTGCCGCTCGCCAGCCGTCAGGACGGCCGCGATCGGCTTGCCCCCGCCCTCGACGCGCAGGTGCAGCTTGGTCGAGAACCCGCCCGGGCTGCGCCCGGGCGCCTCGCCCGCACCCTCGACCGTCCCCTCACCCCCCGATGGCGCCGGACCGGCGTGCTGGTGGGCGCGCATCACCGTCGCGTCCACGAAGTGCAGGTCCCAGTCGAGGTCGCCGTGGGCATCCGCCTGCGCCTGCAGGCGCTGCAGCACCCGGTCGAACACGCCGGCCTTGCGCCAGCGGTAGAACCGGCTCGACGCGGTCCCGACCGACCGCTCCGTATCGCGCCGGTAGGTCCTCCCAGGGCACGCCCGTGCGCAGGATCCAGAGCATGCCGTTGAGCACCTGGCGATGATCCACCGCAGGACGGCCGGTACGCGGCTTCTGCGGCGGCGGCAGTGGGGCGATCTGCTCCCGCTGCGCGTCGGTCAGTTCAAAGCGTCGCATCCCGACCGCATGGGCGCTCACCCCGCCCGTGTGAACCCCTCTGCAGAGACGCCCTGGAAGCTTTTCACGGGCGTTCTCCCGTCATCATCCGCGTGACCCGCCCATTGGCCAGGGAACGACGAGGCCTGGACCACGGGATCGGGACCGGTGCGGCCCGTGATGTCGACCCCGCGGCGCCCGCCGCCGGGTCGTCAGCCGTTCTCCGCCGCCGGGACGAACTCCTCCCGCATCGGCGTGAACACGTCGGTCAGCGCCCCGGCCTCGACCGCGACGGCGGAGTGGATCGCCCCGGAGGGAACGAGGAACGTGTCGCCGGCGACGAGCCGCGCCGTCTCGCCCGCGATGGTGACGTCGAACACGCCCCGCTCCACCAGGGTGCACTGCACGTGCGGGTGGGAATGCGCCGGGCCGACCGCGCCGGCCTCGAAGGCGACCCGCACCAGCATCACGCCGTCGTCGTAGGCGAGCACCTGCCGGCGCACGCCCGCCCCGGCCGGCTCCCAGGCGACCTCCGCGCCCCGGGTGAAGACCTGTCCGCGCCGTCCCATCCGGCTCTCCTGCGTCACGAAACCCGTCACTTCACGAAACCCATGCTGCGGGGCAGCCACAGGGTGATCTCCGGCACGAAGGCGATCAGCACGAGGCAGACGAGCAGCAGCAGCAGGTACTTGCCGATCGGCCGCACCGTCTCCTCGAGCGAGACGCCGCCCACCGCGCAGGCGGTGTAGAGGCCGAGGCCCAGCGGCGGCGCGAACAGGCCGAGGCCCATCGCGATGATGAGCACGATGCCGTAATGCAGCGGCGCGATGCCGAAGCCCTGCGCCACCGGCAGGAGCAGCGGCCCGAAGATGATCAGCGCCGGCGCACCCTCGAGCGCGGCCCCCATCACCACGAGGAGCGCGATCGACACCAGGAGGAAGATCCAGGCGCCGCCGCCGTGGCTCAGGGCGATCATCGCGTCGGCCAGCGCGTGCGGGACCTGGTTGATGGTGAGCGAGAACGCGATGGTCTGCGAGGCCGCGACCACGAACAGGATCATGCCGGCGAGCGTCGCCGAGCGCACGAACAGGTCGGCGAGCGCCCGCAACGAGAGTTCGCGGAAGCACAGGATCCCGACCACGATCGCGTAGACGACCGCGAAGGCGCCGATCTCGGTGGCGGTGGCGAAGCCCGAGCGGTAGCCGCCGAAGATGATGACGATCACCCCGAGGCTGACCGCGCTCGACCAGAGGAGGTGGCGCAGGCTGTGGTGCGAGCGCTCGACCGGGGCCGGCCGCGAGCGGGCCGAGAACACCACCACGCCGGCGATGAGCGCCGCCGCCATCAGCAGGGCCGGCAGGATGCCGGCCGCGAACAGCCCGCCGATCGAGATGTTCGCGACGTAGCCGAGGATGATGAGGTTGATGCAGGGCGGGATCGTCTCGGCCATGATGGCGCTGGCGGCGAGCAGCGCCACGCCGTCGCGCGGGTCCTGGCCGGAGCGGCGCATCGCCGGCACCGTCACGGTGCCGACCGCGGTCACGTCGGCGAGCTTCGAGCCGGAGATGCCGGAGAACAGCACCATGGCGAGGATCGTCACGATGCCGAGCCCGCCCCTTCGCTCGCCGATGGCCCGGCGCAGGAGCTCGATCAGCCGCACCGACATCCCGTTCACCTCCATGGCGAGGCCGGTGAGGACGAAGAACGGGATCGCCAGCAGCACGAAGTTGTCGATGCCGCTCGAGGCCTGCTGGGCGAAGACCGCCGGGTCGATGCCGCCGTCGGCGGCCAGGAAGGCGAGCGCGCCGACCGAGAGCGAGAAGGCGATCGGGATGCCCGATCCCAGCGCCAGGGCGAAGCCGAGGAGGAGGAGCGCGAGCGGACTCGGGGCCGCATCGGGCAGCAGGATCGACCACGCCGCGACGATGCCGACGAGACCGGCGAGCGCCAGCGCGGCGAGCCCGACGTCGCGCCCGCGGCACCCCGAGAGCCGCGCGGCGATGAACACCGCCATGCAGGCCCCGCCGACCACCATCGGATAGATGAACAGGTTCTGCGGCAGCCCGAAGGGCGTGACCTGGGTCGCCGCGGTCGCCGCGTAGGACAGGGCGCAGGCGGCGAGCGCGAGCGAGACGCCGAGCTCGACGAGGAGGCCGGCGGCCTCCATCACGGCACCGAGCGCCGGCGGCACCGCGTCGCGCACGATGCGGATGCCGACGTGGCGCCCATGCGCCACCGCCGCGGCCCCCCCGAGGAACGCCACGACGATGAGGAGCATGCGGGCGACCTCGTCGGCCCATTCGAGCGAATCGCCGTGGACGAAGCGCCACAGGACGGCGGCCGCCACGACCAGGAGGTCGGCGAGCAGGGCGAGCGCCGCCAGCGCCTGGACGGCGCGCAGCAGGCTCGCGACGATCGCGGCCGGCAGGGAGGCGCGGGCCGCGACGGCGGCCGGGCCGGTCTCGACGAGCATGGGCGCGGCTCCTCAGGCCTGGGTGATCGCCGCGAGGATCGGCTTCGTCGCCGGGTAGGTCTTGGCGAACTCGTCCCAGAGCGGCGTCACCAGGGTGCGGAAGGCGGCGCGGTCGCAGTCGTGGATGCCGACGCCGTTGCCCTTCAGGGTCGCCAGCGCCTTGGCCTCGATCGCGGCGGCCTGGCCGCGCTGGAACGCCGTCGCCTCCGCGGCGGAGGCGAGGAACGCCTCGCGGTGCTCGGCCGGCACCTTGTTGAAGGCGCGGTTGCCGATGACGATCGTCTGCGGGTTGCAGATGTGCCGGGTGAGCGTGACGTGCTTGGCGACCTCGTAGGCCTTGATGGCGAGGATCGTCGGCGCGTCGTGCTCCATCCCGTCGATCACCCCGGTCTGGAGCGCGGTGTAGACCTCGCCCAGCGACATCGGGGTCGGCGAGGCGCCCATGGCCCGCAAGGTGGCGACGAAGTTCGCCACCGGCAGGACGCGGATCTTCTTGCCCCTCATCGCCGCCGGGGTCTCGGCGGCCTCGCGCGCCGTGACGTTGCGGCCCCCCAGGCTGTAGCCCCAGCTCAGCACCTTCACGCCGATCCGGTCGGAGAAGATCCGGTCGAGCTGCTGGCCGGCCGGCCCGTCGAGGATCGGCCCGGCGCTCTCCATGGTGGGGAACAGGTAGCCGAGATCGAGGACGCCGATCTCCGGCGCCAGCGTCGACCAGATCGACGAGCCGGAGATCATCATGTCGACGACGCCGAGCTTCACCGAGCCGACGACGTCCGATTCCTTGCCGAGCTGGTTGTCGGGGAAGTAGCGCACCTGCACGGCGTCGCCGGTCTTGGCCTTCAGGCTCGCGGCGAAGCGGTCGTACCAGAGCCAGTGGGCCGAGTTCGGGTCGGCGGGCAGCGAGGAGGAGAGCCGCAGGGCGACCGGCGCGGCGCGCGCGGACCCCGAGCGCAGCAGGGCGGCAGCGGGCAGCGCGCCGAGGCCGAGCGCGACGGCGCGGCGCGAGAGGCGACCTGAGAACGGGCGACCTTGCGTCATGATTTCCTCCGCGGAGACCGGCGCCCTTCTGGTGGGGCGTCCGACTTGTATGGTAGTGTATGCACATCGTGCGGAGGCTGTGAAGCGGAATGATCGAGGTGACGACGGGCTCTGCGGCGGAGCGGGTGGAGGCGTCGCTGCGGCGCTCGATCATCGCGCTCGACGTGCTGCCGGGCACGCGGCTGTCGGAGCAGGAGATCGCCGCCCGCCACGGCGTGTCGCGCCAGCCGGTGCGCGAGGCGTTCATCGGGCTCTCCCGCACGCGCCTGGTGGAGGTGCGCCCGCAGCGCGGGACGGTGGTGGCCAAGATCTCGGTCCCGCGGCTGATGCAGGCGCGCTTCGTGCGCGAGGCGATCGAGACCGCGGTGGTGCGGCGCGCCTGCGAGACGTTCGATCCCGCGAGCCGGCGGCGGATCGACGACCTCGTCGCGCTGCAGGCCGAGCGGGCGGGCGCGGGCGACCACGCCGGCTTCCAGCGCGCCGACACGCTGTTCCACGCCGCCCTCGCGGAGGGGGCGGGCTGCGCGCTGGCCTGGGAGGCGGTGCAGGACGTGAAGGCGCATCTCGACCGCGCCTGCCAGCTCACCCTGAGCGACGCCGCCGCGATGCTGCCCCTGGTGGACCAGCACCGCGCGATCCTCGCCGGCCTCGACGCCCGCGACCCGGAGGCCGCCGCGGCGGCGATGCGCCATCACCTGTGGGAGATCGTGCGCGCCCTGCCCAGGGCCGAGGCCCGCTACCCCGACCTGTTCGAGTAGGCGGCCTCGGTCCGCGGCCGGTCGAGCGCCGCGTCGGTCCCGAGGAGCGCCGCGATCTCGCGGGCGCATTTCGCGGCGGCCGCGGCGCAGCGCATCGCGCAGCGATAGCCCGCGAGATCGTTCTCGGTCAGCCGCTCGGCGGCCGCCGCGAAGAACGTGGCAGCCAGCTCCATGCATTCCGCCGCGCATTGCCGGATCATCTCCGGCGTCCCGTGCGCGGGGCCGGCCGCCCCCTCGTCCATCGCTCTTCCATCCGGCACGAGGTCCGGCCGCCCGCGGGCCGGGCAGGTCCGTCGCCCGCGGTGATCTGGCCTGCCTCGCGCACCCGGACAAGCCCGTTCGACGCGGGCCGTGCCACCGGCTCGACCCGGGGGCCGTCGCGGCGGCGCGCTCGGCGTCAGGGAATCGCGACGGACGTTCGGCAACGTCGCGCTCGGCACCGCCGGAGGCAGCGCGCCGTCAGCCGCCGGTGGCGAGGACGGCGAGCCCGGTTCCGCAGATCCGGCGGCGGGACGAACGGACAGGCTCGGCGACACCGCGATCGCCGCCCGGGCGGGCAGCGTGGCCGGATCGCAGCGGCCGCTCCGGACCGCGGGCCTGCGCACCCACGGGCCGGCCTTGCCTCGGCACCTGAGGGCGGCGATCCCGTTCCGGTGCTTCTGCAGGCGCCCTCGAGGAGGACAGGGCTCCTGTCGTACCGCAGCGCCTTCGAACGGATCCGTTCGACGGCGCCGGCTGAGCCCGAACGGGCGCCGGCGTCCATGCGCCGAACGCCCGTGCATCGACGTGTCGATGCACGGGCGCGATGGGATCAGTTCGTCACCGGCTCCGCCGTCCCCGGCAAACGAAACCGTTTCGCGATCCAGGGCGGCGAATACCGCCCTGGATAGCGAGTGCTTATTAGGGACGTCCGGCACGCGGCAAGACCCGCCGGACGGGTCCTGCGCCTGAGCTTGCACCTTCGATTGTTGGAGGTCCGGCCCGGACGGCTCCTGCCCGGTCGCGTCGAAATCAGCGCCGGCCGAACAGCCGCTCGACGTCCGAGAGCTTCAGCTCGACGTAGGTCGGGCGGCCGTGGTTGCACTGGCCGGAGAACGGGGTCGCCTCCATCTCGCGCAGGAGCGCGTTCATCTCCTCCGGCCGCAGGCGGCGGCCGGCGCGGATCGAGCCGTGGCAGCTCATCCGCGACAGGACCGCGTCGAGGCGGCGGGCGAGCGGGTCGGCTCCGCCCTCGGCGAGGGCGTCGACCACGTCGGTGAGGAGGGCGCGGAGCGACCCGCCGGCGAGCGCGGCGGGCACCTCCCGCACCAGCACCGCCCCGTGGCCGAAGGATTCGAGCACGAGACCGAGATCCTGCAGCGCCTCCGCGGCGTCGGCGAGCCGGTCGGCCTCGGCGGGATCGAGCTCGACCACGTCGGGGATCAGCAGGATCTGGCGGGCGATGCCGCCGCCGGCCCGCTCGCGCTTCAGCCGCTCGTAGACCAGCCGCTCGTGGGCGGCGTGCTGGTCGACGATGACGATCCCGTCCCGGGTCTGGGCGACGATGTAGGTCTCGTGGAGCTGCGCCCGCGCCGCGCCGAGCGGGTGCTGCTCCGCCGGGTGGGCGGTCGCCTCGGGGGGAGGCGCCCGCAAATCGGCGCTCGGCGCCCCCAGGTCGCCGGCGAACCGCGCCTGGGCCGCCTCGCCGAAGCCTGCCCGCCCGGATGCCTGGGGCGGTCCCTCGTAGGCGGCCTGAGCGGGCTCCTGCGCGTTCCAAGTCGGTGCGTCCCAAGTCGGCGCATCGTGAGTCGGCGCATCGCGAGTCGGCGCGTCCCAAGACGGCGCATCCCAAGACGGCGTGCCCCGCGCCGCGCCGAAATCCCGCTCGACATCCTCCGCCCGGCCCGAGCCTGCCGGACGGGGAGGCGCCGTCTCGTCGCGCCGGGCGAACAGGCTCGCGGCCTGGCGCGCGGCGGCGGGCGCGGCGGCCTGCCCCGGCGTGTGCGCCGGCCGCAGGCTCTCCAGGGTGCGGGCCGCCACCGTGGCCGAGCTGCGTCCGCCCTCCCGGCGCAGGGCCTCGTGGATGGCGCTGACGATGAGCCCGCGCACGAGGCCCGGATCGCGGAAGCGCACCTCGGTCTTGGCCGGGTGGACGTTGACGTCGACGAGGGCCGGGTCGCAGGTGAGCGCGAGCGCGAGGATCGGGTGGCGGTCGGACGCCATCACGTCGGCGTAGGCCCCCCGCACCGCCGAGAGCAGCAGCCGGTCGCGCACCGGCCGCCCGTTGACGACGAAGTGGACGTGGGTGGCCGCCGCCCGGTGGAAGGTCGGCAGGCCGACATGGCCGTCGAGGGCGAAGGCCTCGCGCTCGAGGCTCAAGGGCGCCGAGTTCTCCCCGAATTCCGGGCCGAGCACCGCGACGAGCCGGCGCAGCCACGAGCCCGGTCCGGTCTCGGCCGGAAGGACGAGCCCGCTTCCCGACGACCCCTCCCCGCTCAGGGTGAAGCGGATCTGCGGATGGGCGACCGCGAGGCGGCGCAGGATCTCGCCCACCGCCGTCGCTTCCGCCCGGTCGGACTTGAGGAACTTCAGCCGCGCGGGCGTGGCGGCGAACAGGTCCGTCACCTCGATCCGGGTGCCCGGCTGGGCGGCGGCCGGCCGTACCGGCCCCTTGTGGCCGGCATCGACCACGATCCAGTGCCCGGTCTCGGTGCCCGGCACCCGCGAGGTGATGGCGAGCCGCGCCACCGCGCCGATCGAGGGCAGCGCCTCGCCGCGAAAGCCCAGCGTGTCGATGCGCTCGAGGTCGCCGTCCGGCAGCTTCGAGGTGGCGTGGCGCTCGACCGCGAGGGCGAGGTCCTCCGCGCTCATGCCGCCGCCGTCGTCGACGACCCGGATCAGCTTGCGCCCGCCGGCGGCGATCGTCACCGCGATGCTCGACGCGCCGGCATCGACCGCGTTCTCGACCAGTTCCTTGACCGCGGAGGCCGGCCGCTCGACCACCTCGCCGGCGGCGATGCGGTCGACGAGGACGGGGTCGAGGCGGCGGACCTGCGGGCGTCCGGGGGGTGAAAGAGCCATGGAGCGAATATAAGGTTTTCCGGGCCCGCCCAGAAGGTGCGGGCGCGAGCGTTTCCACCGGGACGGATCATCGCGATGACGGACGACGGGACCGTGCTGCGCCCCTGCGAGGCGGCCGACCTTCCGGCGGTGACGGCGATCTACGCCCACGCGGTCGAGACCGGCCGGGCCTCGTTCGAGACGCAAGGTCCCGACGAGGCCGAGATGGGCCGGCGCCGCGCGGCGCTCGTCGCGGGCGGCTACCCCTACCTCGTCGCCGCGCGCGGCGGCGCCGTCCTCGGCTACGCCTATGCCGGGCCCTACCGGACCCGGCCGGCCTACCGCCACACCGTCGAGACCTCGGTCTACCTGCGGCCCGGCGAGGCCGGGCGCGGCCTCGGCCGGCGCCTCCTCGGGGCGCTCCTCGCCGAGGCCGCGCGAGCCGGCTTCCGCCAGGCGGTGGCGGTGATCGGGGATTCCGGCAACGCCGCCTCGATCGGCCTGCACGCCGCCCACGGCTTCCGGCACGTCGGGGTGTTGCGCGCCGTCGGCTGGAAGCACGGCACCTGGCTCGACACCGTGCTGATGCAGCGCGACCTCGGCCCCGGGACGGGACGCCGCCCCCGGGCTGAACGGGGAGGCGCGCGGGAGGCGTCGGTTACCCGGACTTAACCCTGGCCGTTGTACCGCTCTTAACCATGATGGCCCGGCCCCCGACGGGCCCCGGCGGAGCGGAGCGGCAGGCCCGTGGCGGACGAGCGGCGAACACGCGGACAGGCCGGGTCCGGCGTCCCGGCCCTGGTGCTGGCCGCCTCCCTCCTCGCCGCGGGACCGGCCTGGGCGCAGGGCGCGGCGCCGTCCCTGTCCCCGGCGGGCGACCCGAGCCTCGCCGGCCCGCTCCCGGGCGGGCAGGACCCCGACACCTTCGCGCTGCGCGGCGCCAACCCGGCGCTCCAGGCCGGCCTCCCCCGCGGTGCCGCCGCCCGTCCGGGCGCCGCCTCCCGCTCCGGCGCCCGGGCGCGCGCGCCGCAGCGCCGGACCCGCGCGCCGACCACCGCCATCACCCGCCAGGCGACCCAGCAGGGCACCGCCGACGACCTGCGCCTGCGCCCGACCGTGCAGATCCCGGTCTCGGGCCTGCCCGACCTCGCCGCCGCGGCGCCGCTCCTGCGCCGGCGGCCGATCGACCCCCTCGACCCCTACGCGCCGCTCGGCATCCGGGTCGGCGGCCTCACCCTGTTCCCGGCCCTGCAGCAGAGCGTCGGCTACGATTCGAACCCCGACCGCTCGATCCTGCGCCGCGGCTCGATGGTGCTGCGCAGCCAGGGCGAATTGCGCGTCGAGAGCGACTGGTCGGCGCACTCGCTCACCGGCGAGCTGCGCGGCGGCTACTTCACCTATCCGGACAACCGCAACGCCAACCGGCCGGACGGCGACGGCGCGATGCGGCTGCGCCTCGACGTCGCCCGCGACACCAAGGTCGACGTCGAGGGCCGCTACGCCATCTCGACCCAGCGCGCCGGAAGCCCGGACCTCAACGCCCAGGTCCGCGACCGGCCGCTCGTCGCGACCTATGGCGGCACCGTCGGGCTGACGCAGAGCTTCAACCGGCTGCAGGTGACCGTGGCGGGCCTCGTCGACCGCCAGACCTTCGAGAACGCGCAACTCGCCAACGGCACGCTGCTCCGCCAGGACGACCGCAACGTCAACCAGTTCGGCCTGCGCCTGCGCACCGGCTACGAGATCCGCCCCGGCTTCACCCCCTTCGTCGACACGCTGGTCGACACCCGCATCCACGACTTCGCGGTCGACCAGTTCGGCCTGCGGCGCGATTCGGACGGCATCACCGTGCGGGCCGGATCGAGCTTCGAGTTCAGCCGGCTCCTCACCGGCGAGGTCTCGGGCGGCTACCTGTCGCGCCGCTACGCCGACAGCCGCCTGCGCGACATCACCGGCCCCGTCGTCGACGGCACGGTGACCTGGGCGGCGACGCCCCTCACCTCGCTGCGCATCGGCGCCTCGACCGGCGTCATCGAGACCATCGTGCCGGGGGCGAGCGGCATCCTCACCCGCACCGCGGTCGCGGAGGTCACCCACGACCTGCGGCGCAACCTGCGCCTGACGCTGACCGGCACGCTGATCAGCAACGACTACCAGGGCACCAGCATCCGCGAGCAGGGCTACAGCGCCGGCGTCAGGCTCGATTACCGCCTCAACCGCTGGCTGGGCCTGCGCGCCAGCTACGCCCGCGAATTGCTGAAGAGCACCGCGATCGGCTCGAGCTACCATTCCGACACGTATCTCGTCGGGGTGCGGGTCAACCCGTGAGAGGTGCCGCCGGGCCTCTCTCCCCTGCCCGTCCGTCGCAGGGCCGTCCGGAGGATCGGAGAAGCGTGGCTTCCCCTCTCCCCGCGGGCGGGGTGAGGGGAAGACCCGCGCCGTCACGGCCGACGGGTCGGCTCCGCCCCCGCCTCACAACTCCAGGATCGCCTTGATCACCCCCGCCTCCGGCCGCAGCCAGTCGCGGAACAGGTCCGGCCCCTCGGCGAGCGGCCCGCGATGGGTGCGCAGCGCCCGCGTCGGCACGCGGCCCGCCTGCATCTGCCGCACCACCTCGGCGAAGTCGTCGGCTTGCGCGTTGCGGCTGGCGAACAGGGTGGTCTCGCGCTTGTGGAACTCGGGGTCCGAGAACGCGATGTCGTCGCGCACCACGCTCACCAGCACGTAGCGGCCGCCATGGCCGACGAAGCCGAAGCCCCGCTGCATCGCGGCGCGGTTGCCGGTGCAGTCGATCACGCAATCGTAGAAGTCGCCGTCGGTGGCGGCCCCGGCCTTCGCCTCGGCGTCGTCGTCAGCCCGCAGCAGCGCGTCGGCGCCGAGCGCGCCCTGCGTGAAGGCCAGCCGGTCCTCGCGCAGGTCCATCACCGTGACGTGGGCGCCGCGCGCCTTGGCGAAGATCACCGCCGCCATGCCGATCGGGCCCGAGCCGACCACCAGCACCCGGTCGGCGGCGGTGACGCCGCCGCGCTTCACCCCGTGGGCGCCGATCGCCAGGAACTCGATCATCGCGGCGTCGTCGAGCGGGGTGTCGCCGACCGGCACGACGTTGCCCGCCGGCACGCTGACCAACTCGGCCATGCCGCCGTCGCGATGGACGCCGAGCACGGAGATGGCCTGGCAGGCGTTGGTCACGCCCTTGCGGCAGGCGACGCAGGCGCCGCAGGACAGGTAGGGCACGATGTAGGCGTTCTGCCCCGCATCCAGGCCGCTGCCGGCCGGCGCCCGCTCGATCGTGCCGGACAGTTCGTGCCCCATCACCCGCGGGTATTGCAGGAACGGGTGCTTGCCCTGGTAGATGTGGAAATCCGTGCCGCAGATGCCGACGCGGCGGATGCGCACCAGCACCTCGCCCTCGGCCGGGACCGGCTCGGGCCGCTCGGTCAGCCGCAGGCGGCCCGGCTCGTCGCAGATGAGCACCTTCATGGGTCGGGTCTCTCCAGGCAGGGGATCGGAGTCGGGCGACGGATCAGTGGCCGTAGGCCGCCGCCAGCGCCCGCAGGGTCGGTGCCGCCGGGCTCTCGCCGCTCTCCGCCACCCAGGCCAGGAAGGCGGGGATGCGGCGCTCGACCTTCTGGGCGTGGTTCTGGGCGATGTCGGCGAGGCGGTGGTCGAGGTACGGGTTGAGGAAGCGCTCCAGGGTGGCGGCGACGTAGGCCTTCGCCTCCGCCCCCATGCCCCGGGCGGCGAAGCCCGGCACCACCTCGTCGCGGTAGAGCGCGTCGAGCCGGGCCCGGATCGCCGGGTCGGCCAGGATCTCCCGCACGGTCTCCCCCGCCGGCCGGCCCTCGCGCTGCCAGATCTCGGCCAGCACCGTGTGGCCGAGATTGAGGATGTGGAGCTTCAGCCGCTCGTAGGGCTCGAGGTCGTCGGTGAGCACGAGGCAGGGGTGCTCGCACGGCAGCACGAGGCCGGGCCGGCGCTCGATCGCCCACAGGGCGTAGGGCTCGGCCACGGCGCCGACGGGGGCGAGCGGCTCGGAGACGATGCGGTCGACGAGGGTGTCGGTGAAGACCACGCCCTCGCGCAGCCAGGCGAGGAACGCCTCCGGCAGGCGGGCCTCCGTCGCGAGGTCGAGCACCAGGCCTTGCAGCACCCGGCCGTTGCGGTTGATCAACTCGCAGGGAAGCACCGTGAGCGGGCGCCCGCCCGCGAGCCAGCGGCGGTGGAGGAGCTGGGTCAGCTTGCCCGGGAACGAGGCCGGGGGACGGGCCTCGCGCCAGCCCCCGCCGCGATCGGCCTCGGCGATCGCGTAGCCGGTATCGCCGGTATTGGAGAGGACGATCTCGGCCTCCTCGATGACGAGGGCCGTCACGGAATCCCAGTCGACGGCGGCCGAGAGGCCGCGATCGATGCTGGTGACGGCGACCCGGCGCTCGACCGGGGTGCCGGCCTCGAGGCCGCGGATGATCACCGGGTAGCCGCCGGGCGCCCCGAAGGCGGCGACGCGGCCCGCGCGGGTTGCGTCGCCCGAGGTCTGCACCACCGCGACCGGGCCGACATCCTGGCCCGCCTCGCGCGCCTCGTGGATGAAGAGGTCGGCATGCGCCTGCAGGAAGCGGCTGGTGCCGAACTGGACGACGCGCCGGGTCATGCGAGCGCCGCCGCGGGCGCGCGTCGGGAGCGGGTCAAGGGCGTATCCTCACCGGGTGGATCGTTGTTTTTCGCCCGGCATGAAGGGCCGCGGGCCGTCCGGCGTCAAACGGTTTTTCCCCTCCGGGTGCGGGGGCCGGGGGCCATCGCGTCCGTTCGACCGGCGCGGCGGAGCCGACGCCGCCGGCATCATTCCGGGCCGCCGCAGCGGAGCTCGAAACGATGCGGAAGGTGCAAAATCCGCTGGCGGCGGTTGCGTGCCTTGCCATGATTTCTTCTTCGACTTCTGACAATGCTACCGACTTGTCGTGATACATCAAGTTTATCCGCAGTCGATGGCAGGTGCGTCGGTGCGTATCGACCTTGTTGTCCTCCGCAGCCATGGGGCCGGGATTCCGCACCGACTTGTTTCCCCCTAAGGTAAGGCTTCGTTCACCCTGTTGCGCGAAGAAGAGGGCGGCCGTTCGCGGGATTCGCGCCGGGCGTGAAGCCCCGGGGACGCGGAACGCCCCCATCCCTTCGGAGACGAGATGCCGGTGCGGCGCGCGAGGTTGGAGAGGCTGGGCTGGGTCCTCGCGCTCCTGGCGGGCTCCGCCGGGGCGGCGCGGGCGCAGAGCCTCGAGGAGGCTTCCGCCGCGGCACTGGAGACGAGCTTCGTGCTGCGGGCCGAGCGCGCGCGCCAGGACGGCGCCGAGGAGCGCCTGCGCGGCGCCATCGACGCGTTCATGCCGACAGTCGCCTTCACGGCCGACCGGCCCCTGCGCAGCCGCATCACCTACGCGCCGGACGCCACCCCTCCGGTGGTCGGGCTCGATGCGACGCCGCGCCGCTCGCCGACGGTGGTGGGGCTCTCGGCGAACCTGCCGCTGTTCGACGGCTTCCGGCGCTGGAACACCTACCAGTCGGCCCGGGTGCTCGCCGAATCGGGCCGGCTCCTCCTGATCGGCCGGCGCCAGCAGGTGCTGCTCGACACCGCGATCGCCTACATCGCGGTCCTGCGCGACACCCGGATCCTCGCGGCGCGCGAGGCGCAAGCCGCGGCGATCCGGCGGATCACCGCCTTCACCGACAAGCAGTTCGAGCTCAACGACGCGACCCGCACCGACGTGGCGCTCGCCCGCTCGCGGGTGCAGGAGGCCGAGGCGCTGCGCGTGCGGGCCCAGGCCGACCTCACGGCGTCGCGCCTCGACTTCACCCGCCTGACCCGGATGCTGCCCGAGCGGATGCTGCCGCCGCGCCTGCCCGACGGGCTGCCGCGCAGCGCCGATGCCTTCGCCGAGATGGTGCGCACGGCCAATCCCGACATCGCGGCGTCCCTGCTCGAGGCGGAGGCGGCCGGCTACCAGGCGAAGGCTGCGGTCGCCGACCTCCTGCCGAAGGTCAACCTGCAATTCTCCAAGATCGCGCAGCTCGGCTACAGCCCGGTCCTCGACCGGATCACCGACACCACGACCCGCGTGGTCGCGAGCGTGCCGATCTACGAGCCCGGCAGCCTGCCGCGGATCGGCGAGGCGTCGGCGCTGGCGCGCCAGCGCGGCTACGAGGCCCAGGACCGGGAGCTCGCGACCCTCACCTCGGCCCGCATCGCCTTCGCGCGGCGCCAGGCCACCGCCGAGCAGTACACGCAACTGGTGGCGCGGATCCGCGAGCTGCGCGAGACGATGCGGGGCTTCGCGATCGAGCGGGCGGCGGGATTCCGCACCGTCCTCGACGAGCTGAACATCCGCGGCGAACTCGCCAATGCCGAGGTGGCGGCCGAGATCGTGCTGAACGAGCGCGACGGGCAGTCGCTGCAACTCGCCGCCGTGGCGGCGCTCCTCGACGCCGCGCCCGGCGGATCGTCGGCCCGGCGCTTCGAGGCGCTCGCGCCCCCGCCGCCGCCGCCCCTGCGCCGTTCCCTCGCGGCGGCCCCGCAAGTGGTCCCGCAAGTGGTCCCGCAAGTGGCCCCGCAAGTGGTCCCGCAAGTGGCGCCGCCCGCCTTGCGCGGCAGCACGGCGCCGGTTCCGAGGCCGTTTCCGGTGCCGGTGCTCCGGGTATCGCGGGCGGAAGCGGAGCCGCAGTGAAGGTACTGGTCTGCTGAAAGGGGTCGGGACGTTCACCGCCCTGCACCCCGCCACCGTCTTTTTCCATCCGCGACCTCAGGATGAGGTCGCCAGGGGAAGAGGAAACAGCTGACAGTCGATCCTTGTTTCGATTGATCGGGTTCAAGATCTCCATCGTTATCCCGGCTTCTCGCCGAGGCTCGCCACAGGATGACGTCGCGCGGCGTCGACGTTCGTGGAGCTCGACTCATTCGCTTCCGTCGCTCGCCGCCCGCAAGACCTCCAGGCCGGCGAGCGCCGCCCCCCCTCACGCCGCCTCCGGCACCGGCGCCCCGGGTTTCTTCGGCGGGCGCGGCTCCTCGGTGAGGCGGCCGTTCTCGATCCGGAACACCCGGTCGACCTGGTCCAGCAGGCGCTCGGAATGGGTGATGAAGATCTTGGCGGCCCGCACGCCCTTCAGGCTCTCGACGAGGGCGACCTCCGTCGCCGGGTCGAGATTCGCCGTCACCTCGTCGAGGAGCATCAGCCGCGGGCGGCGGCAGATGGCGCGGGCAAGCAGCAGGCGCCGGCGCTGGCCGGTCGAGAGCACGCTGCCCTCCTCCGACACGTGGGTGGCGTAGCCCTGCGGCAGCCGCTCGATCTCCTCGCGCAAGGCGACGCGGACCAGGGCCGCCTCCATCTCGGCGTGCGACACGGCCGGATCGAACAGCGACAGGTTGTCGGCGACCGTGCCGGCGAACAGGCCGTCATCCGCGAAGACGACCCCGAGATTGGCCCGGTACTCGCGCTTGCCGAACTGGCTCAGGGGCACGCCGTCGACCGTGACCGAGCCGGCGGCGGGCTCGGTGAGGCTCGCGAGGATCCGCATCAGCGACGACTTGCCCGAGCCCGAGGCGCCGACGATCGCGATCGTCTCGCAGCGGCTGACATCGATGGTGAGCGAGGCGCCGGTCAGGATCGGCTCGTCGCCGCGGCCGAAGCGGATCGTGACGTCCTCGACCTTCACCTCCTTGCGAATCGCCCGGTGGACGCCCGCCTCGTGCAGGCCCTCCTCTGGCGCCTGCCCGATCACGTCGTCGAGGCGGGCGACGTGGACCTTGAGGGCGGCGAGCTGGAGCAGGCTCGAGGTCAGGTGGTTGACCCGCTCGAAGAAGTCGCCGCGCAGCGCGATGAAGGCGTAGAGCGTGCCGATCGTCAGCGTGTTCTTGATGACGCCGGTGATGCCGAGATAGAGCGTCGTCACGGTGCTGAGCGCGATCACGACGTGCATCATGAACTCGGCGTCGAGCCCGGCTTTCTTCGCCCGGAAGTCGAGGTTGGCGAAGCGCGCGAAGCTCTCGAACCAGGTTATGGCGAAGAGTTCGGTGCTGTTATGCGCCTTCAGCGCCCCGATGCGCTGCAACCCGTCGATCAGGCTCGCCTGCTCCTGCGAGCGCGCCTCGAGCGAGCCGGCGGTGGCGCGGTCGAGCGTCGGGAAGGTGACGAAGCGCATCGCCAGCACCGCGGCGAGCGTCGCCAGCGTGATCGAGGCCATGGCGGGCGAGTAGTAGTACATCAGCCCGACGAGCAGGAACGACGTGCCGATATCGGCGAACGACGTGACGAGGCCCCCGACCATGAAGTTGCGGATCGTGTCGATCGACTGGATCCGGGTGACGAAGTCGCCCGGATGGCGCAATTCGAAGTAGCTCAGCGGCAGCCGGAGCGCGTGGCCGACGACGTTGCGGGTGAACTGGAGCTGGAGCAGCGTCGACGCACGCAACGCGATGTAGCCGCGCAGCCACTGCCCGAACGCCTCGAACAGCATCATCAGGACGAGGCCGGCGGCGAGCATCTGCATCAGGTCGAGGTCGACCTGCGGGATCACCACGTCGAGCGCGATCTGGAGCAGCACCGGGGTGGTGAGGCCGAGAAGCGAGATCGCCACCGAGACGAGCGTGATCTGCCAGACCGTTCCGCCGAGGCCCCGGGCCGTGCGCAGGATGTCGAACAGCTTGAGCCGCCCGCCGACCCTGATCGCCTTGAAGTCCATCCGGGGCGCGAATTCGAGCACGATGCCGCCGAACAGCCGCTCCATGTCGGCGCGCTCGTAGATGCGCAGGCCGAATTCCGGATCCTGGACGTGGTAGCGCCCGCGAACAATCTTCTCCAGCACCACGAAGTGGTTGCCGCGCCAGTGCAGGATCGCCGGCAGCGCCACCTGCTCGAGTTCGATCACCCCGTCGAGGGCGTAGCCGCTGGCGTCGAGGCCGAGGCTGTCGGCGAGCGTCACGATGCTCGCGAGGGTCATGCCGTTGCGCGAGAGCGGGAACAGCGCGCGCAGGTAGGCGAGGTCGATGTCGTGGCGGTGGTAGTTCGCCACCATCGCCAGCGCCGCGAGCCCGCACTCGTTGGCCTCGTTCTGCAGGATCGAGCGCACCCGCCGCTTGGGCGCGAGCGCGCGCTTGAGCCAGTCGGTCATCGATTCACCCCCTGCCGCGCATCGCCCGGATCGGATCGAGCATCCAGTCGATCAGACGGCGCCGCTCGACCACGATGTCGGCCGAAAGCGTCGAGCCGATGCGGATCGGCTCGTCGATCCCGTAGGCGCGCATGGTGCGCGATTCGGGCCGCACCTCGACCCGGTAGACGGATTGGCGCGAGGCCGCGGCGGCGGCCTCGCCCCCGCCCTCCTCGGCCGAGGCCAGCATCGGGTTGCGCAAGGGGGTGCCGGAGATCACCGCGATCGCCCCCTTGGCGATGCCGAAGGTCTTGAACGGGAAGGCGTCGTATTTCAGCACCACCTCCTGCCCGACCTTGGCGAGCCCGATGGCGCGGGCCGGCACCTCGAGGACGATCAGGGGATCGGCCCTCGTGTCGCCGAGGATCGCCACGACCTGGTCGGCGGTGACCGAATCGCCGGGCTGGACGTAGAGGCCGGCGACCTGGCCGTCGGTGGGCGCCACCACGTCGATGCGCGACTGGGCGCCGATCGCGGTGATCTGCGCCTCGATGGCGCTCAACTCGTTGCGGGTGGCGGTGAGCTGGGCAGCCTTCTCGGTGTCGCCGGTGCGTTGCGCCCGCAGGCGCTCGGAGGTGCCCTGCTTCAGCTCGGCCCGGCGGGCGCGCAATTCGGCGATCTGGCGGGCATAGTCGAGGGCGGCCCGGCGCTGGCCGTTGAGGCTCTCGCGGGTGGCGTAGCCCTGGCGCAGGTAGGCCTCGACCCGGGCGACCATCTCCTCCTGCTGTCTCAGGCCCTCCTTGAGGGTGCGCTCCTGCTCGTCGAGGGCGCGGACCACCGCGGCGATGTTGCGCTCGGTCTCGTCGCGGTCGCCGCGGGTCGAATCGAGATAGGCGGCGAGGCGCGCCTGCTCGGCATTGAGGCTGGTGCGGCGCTCCTGGAGGCTGCGCAGGGTCGCGCCGACGGTCGAGACGCCCCCCGTCGTCTGCTCGCGCAGCTGCACCTGCATCAGGCGCTGGCCGCGGGCGATCGTGTCGCCCTGCTTGACCGCGATCTCCCGGACGATGCCGGCGGCCTGGGCGTCGAGGCGGGTGAGGCCCGACGCCGCCGAGACGTAGCCGCGCACCGCTTCCGAGCGCGCGAGCCGGCCGAGGAAGAGGCTCCCCACGATGACCACGATGATGGCGCCGAAGAACCACGCCATCCAGACGCTGCCGCGGTCGTGCTGGAGATGAACGGTGCCGCTGATCCGCCGGCGCTGGAAACTGGCCTCCGCGGGGGGAGGCGCCGGGGGTTCGCTCATCGACCGTCCGCTCGCGAGACCTTACGCCGCGAGGCTCTGCGGCGCCTCCCCGCCTGCCGGAGAGTTGGCCTGGACACTGGCAGACGAGGGTAAATAATCGGCGAGCGAGGGCCAGAGATGCCACTGGTCCGGCCTGCCCGCGATCGCCGCCTGGAGGTGCCGGCGCATGATGCCGGCCACCATCGCCCGCTCGTCCGGCGCGCTGCTCCGCACCTCGAAGGGCTGGCTGACACTCACCGTGTCGCCGTGATCGCCCATGGTGGTGGCGAGCGGCACCACGGTCGCGCCGGTGAGCCGGGCCAGGGTGTCGGTGCCGAAGGCGAAGCGGAAGGGCAGCCCGAACATCGGCATCTCGGCCGGGGCGCCGTAGGCGGGCGCGAGGTCGCAGAACACCACGATCACCGCACCCTTCTGGGCGAAGCGCACCGCCGACAGGAAGTCGGCGCGCTCGCCGACGGTGAGGAAGCGCACGTCGGTGCCGATCTCGCGCAGGCGCTCGATCACCGCCGTCTCCATCGCCATGTCGTCGCGCTGGCGCAGCACCAGCATCGGCCGCCCGGGGAAGTAGCGGGTCATCAGGGTGGCGAGGCCGAGCACGTAGGCGCCCATGTGAAGGGGCGCCAGGATCACCGGCCGTCCCCCGGCGGCGACGCGCTCCATGATCTCGGGCGCGGTGACGGTGACGCGCTCCATGTCGCGCAGGATGGCGTCGACCGGGCGCCGGTGGAGCGCGCACCACTCGAGCTCGGTGGCGACGTCGTGGTGGTGGGCCTGCGCCGACAGGCGCAGGGCCTCGCGGCGCGGCAGGCGCAACACGCTCTCGAAGGTGGCGGCGAAGCCCGTGTCCCGACGCCGGCCCCGGAGGCGGGCGGCGAGGCCGCGCCCCGTCAGGATCAGGCGCAGGAGGCGCCGGCGCCAGGAAAGCGGCAGGCCGGCGAGACGGGCATAGGTCCAGGGGATCCGGGGGGGCATCGTCATCAGGCTCTGGTCCTTCTCCGAAGCCCCGCCCCGATCCGCGCCCGGCACCGCGCCGCCGGCCGGGACGGCCGGCGCCGGAGCGGGGGCCCCTCCGGCGATAGGCGAGAGGCGTCAACAAGCGTCTAAGCAGGATCGCGCGATGCGATCCTGCTCAGCGCTTTCAGCACTTCTTCGACTTGGTGTCGCACTTGGTGGGGGCGCAGGGGGCCGGCGGGCAGGCCGGGGCGCAGACGGGCTTGCAGATCAGGGTGCCGCCGGCGACGGTGGCGAGGGCGGCGACATCGAGCTTCTTCATCGGGGTCATCCTCATCTGTGGGACTATTGTCGTGTCCCGTTCGCAGGACTTGAGATGCCAGATGTTTCAGAACGTGTCGATATGCCGGAGTGGGTCCTTAGAGTGTTGTTAACCAAAGCGATTTCGGAAAATGGATCGGTGACAAGGCCTTACGTTGCGACTGCGAAAACTGCGTAGGTAGTTTCGTTGGGGAAGGCCTGTGCACAATCCCCGGTCGGCCGGTCCCGGACCGTCGCGGGACGATGTGAGCGGGAACGCGGGTTTTCGCAGACGTTCGATCTCCGGACGGCCGTCGCGACGAACGGATCCCACTCCTCCCTGGCGATCGCGACGGTCGTTGCTGCCGCACAAGGTCGCCGTGTGGACGCCTTCCAGCACTCCCGGAGGCATCCGAAGATCTCCCCCGCGGCTCGCGGCGCGTTCTCAGGTGGAAGACGTCGCGACCGGCCGGGCAAGAAGCATGAAGTCTTCGGAAGGATCCCGGCGCGTCGTCCGGGCGGCCTCTCACGCGACCAGGCGCGGCGGTCGGGCCCGCTGCAGCATGCCGAACAGGTCGCGCGGATCGTCCGGATCGGCGAGGAGGTCTAGGTTCTCGTAGTACGGGTGCTCGGCGAGGAGATCCCGCACGGTGCGCAGGGCGGAGAAATCCTCGATCGCGAAGCCGACCGAGTCGAACACCGTGACCTGCCGGGCATCCCGGCGCCCGGGCGCCTCGCCGGTCAGGACCCGCCACAGCTCGGTCACCGGATGGTCCGGCGCCAGTTGCTGGATCTCGCCCTCGATCCGGGTCTGCGGCTCGTACTCGACGAAGAGGGCGGCGCGGGCGAGCACCTCTGGCGCCAGCTCGGTCTTGCCCGGGCAGTCGCCCCCGACCGCGTTGACGTGCACCCCCTCCCCGACGAGGTTGCCGCCGAGGATGACGGCGTTGCGCTTGTCCGCCGTCACGGTGGTGACGATGTCGGCGCCGCGTACCGCCTCCTCGGTGCTGGCGCAGACGGTCAGGTCGAAGCCGAGGCCGGCGAGGTTGCGCAGGCACTTTCGCGTCGCCGCCGGGTCGATGTCGTGCAGGCGCAAGGCGTCGATCCCGAGGAGCGCCCGGAAGGCCAGGGCCTGGAACTCGGCCTGGGCGCCGTTGCCGATCAGCGCCATGGTGCGAGAGCCCGGCCGCGCGAGGGATTTCGCGGCGAGCGCCGACGTGGCGGCGGTGCGCAGCGCCGTGAGCAGGGTCATCTCGGTGATCAGGACGGGATAGCCGTTGCCGACATCGGCCAGCACCCCGAAGGCGGTGACGGTCTGGCGCCCGCCGGCCGCGTTCTTCGGGTGGCCGTTGACGTATTTGAAGCCATACGTGTGCCCGTCGCTCGTCGGCATCAGCTCGATGACGCCCTCAGGGCTGTGGGCGGCGATGCGCGGCGTCTTGTGGAAGGCGTCCCACCGCGAAAAGTCCTCCGCGACGGCGCCCGCGAGGCGGACCAGCATCGCCTCGATCCCGACCGCGTGGACGAGGCGCATCATGTTGTCGACGCTGACGAACGGGACGATGTTGAGGGCCGGCATCTAGAAGCTCCGGGTCGGTCGGTCGAGGATGCGGCGGCCGAGCAGGCTGGCGGCGAGGTCGGCCATCAGGAGAGCGGTGCGGCCGCGCTCGTCGAGGAAGGGGTTGAGCTCGACGAGGTCGAGGCTGCGCACCAGCCCGGAATCGTGCAGCAGTTCCATGATCAGGTGGGCCTCCCGGAAGGTCGCCCCGCCCGGCACGGTGGTGCCGACGCCCGGCGCGATGCCGGGATCGAGGAAGTCGACGTCGAGGCTGACGTGGAGCAGGCCCTCGGCCGCCGCGACCTCGCGCAGGAAGTCGCGCAAGGGCGCGACGATGCCGGTCTCGTCGATGTCGCGCATGTCGTGCACCCGCGTGCCGCCGCCGCCGAGCACAGCGCGCTCCGCCGGATCGACGCTGCGCAGGCCGACCATGCAGATCCGCGCCGGATCGAGCGCCGCCTGGAGCGGCGGGAAGTAGCCCTCGAACCCCGGCCGCCCGGTGAGGTAGGCGAGCGGCACCCCGTGCAGGTTGCCGCTCGTCGTCGTGTCGAGGGTGTGGAGGTCGGCATGCGCGTCGAGCCAGAGCAGGAACAGCGGTCGCCCCTCCTCGCGCGCCCGCAAGGCCATGCCCGCCACGGTGCCCGCCGAGAGGCTGTGGTCGCCGCCGAGGAAGATCGGGCGTGCCGCCGCGCTGTACCGGAAGGCGGCCTCGGTGAGCGCCAGCGTCCAGCCCGCGGTCTCGGCGAGGTGGTGGATCGCCCGGTTCGGGTGCGGCGGCGCCGCGAAGGGGACGGGCGCGACGGTGCCGGCATCCGTCACCGCGATCCCGAGGTCGCGGATCGCCTCGCCCAGGCCCGCCGCCCGGTAGGCGCTCGGTCCCATGTCGCAGCCGAGCCGGTTCGTGCCCGACTGCACCGGCGCGCCGACCAGCACGCATGGTTCCGGATTCCTGGCCACCAAGTCTGTCCTGCCCGGCACTCGTCCGCTCCCGCCTGGAACGGCTCGACGCTAGCAACCGGCCGCGTCACTCTGAACACGGTAAGCTGCTCGATTTCTCGGGCGGATCGCGCATCCTGGCAGGGATCATCGCGCAGAGTGGCGGCAAGGAAGGCGGAGGACGAGAGCTGGAGATGGACGCGCTCGATCAGAGCCTCGTCACCCTGCTTCGCCACGATTGCCGGCGCCCGGTCTCGGAACTGGCGGCCCTGCTGAAGGTGTCGCGCGCCACCGTGCGGGCGCGGCTCGACCGGCTGGAGCGCGACGGCGAGATCATCGGCTACACGGTGGTGCTGCGAGCCGACAGCCAGCCGGCGGCGGTGCGGGCGATCACGCTGATCGCCGTGGAAGGGCGCCGGACCGGCGACGTCATCGACGCGCTGAAGGGTTTCGCCGAGATCACCTCGGTCCACACGACGGTCGGCGCCTGGGACATCGTCGTGGAGGTGTCCGCCGGCAGCCTGCCGGAGCTGGACGAACTGCTGCGGCGGGTGCGCCTGGTGCCGGGCGTGACCACCTCCGAGACGCATCTCTTGCTGGCGACGCCGCGCAGTGCGCGGGCGCGGTTGTAGGCAAGTGTCGGAGGTGCGAACGCGGGAAGCCCACGTTCATTCAACTCCGCCCTCCACCTCATCCTGAGGTGCGAACGACGTAAGCCTTGACGGAGGACTCCAGAGGGCGCCGAGACGTCTGGAGCCCTCCGTCGAGGCCGCTCCGCGGCACCTCAGGATGCGGTTGCGGAGGGAAGAGAGGTGAGCGTCAGGCCCGCGGCCTCGCCTCGCTCAGACCGGCCGCTGCAGCTTGCAGGTGTCGATGGCGCCGAGCGCCTTGGCGCGGGCCGAATCGTTGAAGTAGCCGGTGGTGCGGTAGGCCTCGATCTCGGAGGCGTCGAGCGACCGCAGGGTGGCCCGGGCGTAGCAGCCGCAGGGGCGCTCGAGGCTGGTCTCGGCGGTGTTCTGCAGGCGGGCCTGGACGACGGTGCAGGCGCGGCGCACCCGCGCCTCGAGGTCCGACCTGGGCGCGGTGCGCAGCGACGGGTCGGGCTGGTAGGCCTCGAGCTGCGACGAGGACGCGCCGGCGAGGGCCGAGGTGGCGCCGAGCCCGAAGATGCCGGCGCCGAGCGCGAGGAAGCCGGCGGCGAGGAAGGTGCGGAGACGCATGGGAGAAGGAGTCCGTTGGGCTGCTTGTCGTCAAGCTCGACCGTTGGACGCCGAAACTCCCCGCCCGCACAAGGGCGGGCGGGCCACACCGGGAGGGGAAATGCCGCTCCCGCTACTGCGGCAGCGCCGCGACCGGCAAAGGTTCGATCGCCACGTGGTTGTCGTGAAAGGCCGCACCCCCAAACGGGGCCGGCGCGTCGGCCCCGGTGAGGGTGTTGATGCCGCGCCCGTCCGGATAGGCGTCGTTGGGCCAGATCGACTCGGCGATCAGCACGCCGCGGCGCAGGCCCGGGAACAGCGTCGCCCGCAAGGTGACGGCGCCGCGGTCGTTCGTCAGGCGCACCCACGCCCCCTCGCCGATCCCGAGCGGCCCGGCATCCTCCGGGTGGATCATCACCGTCGGGTGGCGCTCCTTGGCGAGCGAGGTCGGGGTCTCGGTGAAGCTCGAATTGAGGAAGTTGCGCGCCGGGCTGGTGGCGAGGCGGAACGGGTACTCCACCGTCGCCGCCATCAGGGGCGCGTCCCAATGGTCGGGAAGCGGCGGCATCGCCGGCCCGCGCGGGCCGTCCTTGGCCACCGGGACGTTCGCCCAGTCGGGCCGGAAGCGGAAGCGCCGGTCGGGATAGGCGAAGCCGTCGAGGAAGTGGGCGCGCTCGTAAGCCGGCTGCACGTCGAGGAAGCCCTCTCCCTCCATCTCCGCCAGGCTGCCCCGGCGCGAGGCCTTGAGCGTCGCGTCGATCAGCTCGCGCGGGCTCATGGCGAAGCCCGGATGCTCGGCGCCGAGGCGTTCGGCGAGGCCCACGACCACCTCGTGGTTCGAGCGGCAGAGGGGGGGCGGCGCGATGCGCTTCAGGCCGAGCTGGATGTGCTGCTGGCCGCCGCCGGTATAGAGGTCGTCGTGCTCCAGGAACATCGTGGCGGGCAGGACGAGATCGGCCATGCGGGCGGTCTCGGTCATGAACTGCTCGTGGACGCAGACGAACAGGTCGTCGCGGGCAAATCCCCGCTTCACCAGTTCCTGCTCGGGGGCGACCGAGACCGGGTTGGTGTTCTGGATCAGCATCGCGGCGACCGGCGGTCCGTGGCGCAGGGCCTCCGCGTCGCCGGTGAGCACCCGGCCGATCTGCGACTGGTCGAGCATGCGGGTCTCAGGGCGGGCCGCGTCGAGCCCCTCGATCAGCCGCTTGTCGAGGCCGAACACGCCGCTGTTCGAGTGGAAGGCGCCGCCGCCGCGATGCTGCCAGGCGCCCGTCACCGCCGGGATGCAGAGCGCCGCGTGCATGTTGGCGGCGCCGTTGCGGCTGCGGGCGAAGCCGTAACCGAGGCGGAAGAACGTGTTCTTGGTGCGTCCGACCAGGTGGGCGAAGCGCTCGATCTCCTCGATCGTGAGGCCCGTGATGGCGGCGGCCCAGGCCGGGTCGCGGGGCGCGAGATGCGCCTCCAGCTCCGCCGGGCAGTCGGTGTAGCGGGCCATGTAGTCGCGGTCGGCCAGGCGATCGCGGAACAGCACGTGCATCACCGCGCAGGCGAGCGCCCCGTCGGTCCCCGGCCGCAGCAGCAGGGCGAGGTCGGCCTGTTTCATCGTCGGATTGTCGTAGATGTCGACGACGACCACTTTGGCGCCTCGGTTCTTGCGGGCGGCCTGGACGTGGGTCATCAGGTTGACCTGGGTGTGCACCGGGTTGGTGCCCCAGATCACCACGCAGTCGCTCTCGGCGATCTCGCGCGGATCGACCCCGGCGAGGCGGCCGGTGCCGGCGATGTAGCCCGACCAGGCGAGCGTGGTGCAGATGGTCGAGTACTGGCCGGAATAGCCCTTGGCGTGGCGCAGGCGGTTGATGCCGTCGCGCATCACCAGCCCCATCGTGCCGGCGTAGTAGTAGGGCCAGACCGCTTCCGGCCCGTGCGCGGCCTCCGCCTCGCGGAACGCCTGCGCCACGCGGTCGAGCGCCTCGTCCCAGCCGATGGCTGCGAATTGCCCGGACCCCTTCGGGCCCGTGCGAATCAGGGGCCGGGTCAGACGGTCGGGATGGTGGATGCGCTCGGCGTAGCGGGCGACCTTGGCGCAGACGACGCCCGCCGTGTAGCTGTGGCGCGGGTTGCCGCGCACCCGGCCGATCGTCGCGCCGTCGATCACCTCGACCTCGAGGGCGCAGACCGACGGGCAGTCGTGCGGGCAGGTGGAGGTCGTCCGCTCGATCCGTGGCTGCGCCGTCACCGCTGGCTCCCCTCGAACAAAAAGGCCCCCGCCTCGCGGCGGGGGCCCTCACCCTATCGGGGTTTCCCGTTCGGGGAAACGCTTCAGCCGACGATGTCCTTGTCGTCGAAGAACTGCTTGATCTCGATGCCGGCGTTCTCGAGGCTGTCGGAGCCGTGGACGGTGTTCTCGCCGACCGACTTCGCGAACTTCTGGCGGATGGTGCCCTCGGCGGCCTGGGCCGGGTTGGTGGCGCCCATCACCTCACGGTACTTGGCGACGGCGTTCTCGCCCTCGAGCACCTGGACCACGACCGGGCCCGAGGTCATGAACTCGACGAGCTCGCCGTAGAACGGGCGCTCGGCGTGGACCTCGTAGAACTTCTTGGCCTGGGCGTCGGACATGCGGATGCGGCGCTGGGCGACGATGCGCAGGCCCGCCTCCTCGATCACGGCGTTGACCGCGCCGGTGAGGTTCCGGGCGGTGGCGTCGGGCTTCAGGATGGAGAAGGTGCGCTCGGTGGCCATGGGACGTCCGTTCGAAGAAAAGCGGTGGCGTGGGCGGTGGGATGCCGCGCGGCACCGGACCCATCGGGATCGAACCTTGCAGGATCAAACCTTGCAGGCTCAAGCCTTGGAGGTCCGGCTCTGGAGCCGGGCGCGAGCGCCCGCGCGCCGGGTCCGTTCGGACGTCCGGCGCCGGGCTTATAGCGGCGGGCCCGGCGCCCCTCAAGCGCGGAAGGGCGCGCGACGGGGATGCCGGTTGCGGCTTCGCCGCAACACGGCCGAAAAATCGCCCCAAATCTCGGGCTTCCTGATTTCGACGTGACCTTTCGGCCACGCTGCCCGGCTCGCCCGCGGCGGCGTCCCCTCTCCCCTCCCGCGAGCCCGCGGCCCCGCAACGGGCCGCGCGTGACGCGGACAGCCAGGAGCTTCCTGCATGCGCTCGATCCTGATCCCGACCCTCGCCGCCTCCCTGCTCTCGGCTGGCGCCGCCGCCGCGGCTCCCGCGGGCGACCCTTCGGGCACCTGGCTCACCGAGGACGGCCGGGCCAAGATCAAGATCGAGAAGTGCGGCCCGGGCGCGGCCCATGCCTGCGGCAAGGTGGTGTGGCTCAAGACCCCGCTGAACGACCAGGGCCAGCCGCGCACCGACATCAAGAATCCCGACCCGAAGAAGCGCAGCCGCCCGGTGATCGGCCTCACGCTGATGGACGGCCTGAAGCCCGAGGACGGCGCCTTCAAGGGCCAGATCTACAACGCCGAAGAGGGCAAGATCTACGACGTCTCGGTCAGCCGCGAGAGCGCGAGCGAGCTCGCGATCTCGGGCTGCATGCTGAAGATCCTGTGCGGCTCGCAGACCTGGACCAAGGCTCCCGACGAGTTCGCGCAGGTCGCCCCGGCGGCGCCCGCGAAGGCCAAGCCGGCGGCCAAGCCCGCGGAGTGATACGAAAGCCGGAAAGAGTGCTTCCGGAGTTCGTATCACCAGCCCGCGCGGCGCTTGAGCGAAGCCGATTTCCGCATCGCAAAGCGACCGGTCGGAAATCGTGCGACCCCCGCTCCCGCGCGTCAGGCGCGGGAGCCCGTGCCCGGCGGCTCGTCCGGGTCCGGCTTGAGCCGGAAGCCGCGCAGCACCCCCGGCCGGGCCTTCATCCTGTCGATCCAGGCCCCGACATTCGGGAAGGCCGCGATGTCCTGGCCCTGGCGCTCCCACATCTTGGCCCAGGGCAGGATCGCGATGTCGGCGATGCTGTACGCCTCGCCCGCGACGTGGGGATGGCGGCCGAGCTGGGCGTCGAGCGTCGCGTAGAGCTTCGCCGTCGCGGCGGTGAAGCGCTCGACCGCGTAGGGGATCTTCTCCGAGGCGTAGATGCGGAAATGGTGGGTCTGGCCGAGGGTCGGCCCGAAATTCGCCGCTTGCCAGAACAGCCAGATGTCGACCGCGATGCGGGCCCGCTCCTCGGCGGGGTAGAACAGCCCGGTCTTGCGGCCGAGATACTGCAGGATCGCGTTCGATTCGTAGACCGTGATCGGCTCACCCCCGGGCCCGTCCGGATCGACGATGACCGGGATCTTGCCGTGCGGCGCCACGGCCAGGAACTCGGGGGCGCCTTGCGCGCCCTTGCCGATGTTGATCGGGATCATCCGGTACGGCAGGCCGCATTCCTCGAGCATGATCGAGGCTTTCCAGCCGTTGGGCGTCATCCAGTAGTAGAGGTCGATCGGCGGCGTCGTCACGGCCGACATGCGGCGGGTCCTTCTCGCACGGCGGGGACGGGGCACGTCCGTCGCGCATCGGGCTTCCCCGTCAGGTAAACAGGGCCGGGCCCACCCTGTACAGGGTGAAGGTTGTCTCAATCGCCGCTCGTGCAGCGGTGTTTCGCCCTCACGGGGCCTCGCGCGCCGCATCTTGCCGTTGCGTCAGGCTGTGGCAGTGTCGGTCCGGCGCCCGCCGATCCCGCGGGGCCGAGCCCGCGAGCCGGGCCAGAGAGCCGAGCGATGACCCCTCCCCTCCGTACGATCCTGGCGGCCCTGCTGGTCGCCGCACCCGCCGTCGCCTTCGGCCAGGCCGGGCCGAACCCCGAAGTCGCGCCGCGCCGGGAGCCCAGCCTGCGCGGCCTCGCCGCCCGCGAGCGCCAGCGCAAGTGCGGCGCCGAATGGCGCACCCTGGCTCCCGCCGAGAAGGCCGCCCAGGGGCCGCGCTGGCCGCAATATTACAGCAAGTGCGTCCGCCGGCTGAAGGAGCAGCGGGCCTGAGCCGTCGTGCGGCCGGATCGCCCGGCTCCCGGGGCCCGGAGCCGGCACGATTCCGGGATTTGTTAGATCTTCAGCGGTCGTGAATTTTTACTCGTGAGACCGGTCGAATCGCGATTTTGTTAGTTGAAGAGACCTTCATCGGCTGGTACAAGATGGACATCCTGAGTTTCGAGACCCAGGGCACCTGCGAGGCGCACTCTTCGAGTGCGCCTTTTTTCTTGTCTGTATCATGCGACAACGAAAAAGGGCCCCGGCTCTCGCCGGGACCCCCGATTTTCGACTGAAGTCGAACTTAGAAGTCGCGCTGGACGCGCATGCGGATCTGGAACGTGTCCGTCGCGTTGGTGGTCGGCAGGACGCCGCCGCCGGCGACGACCGGCACACCGTTCACGACGTTGACGACCTGGGCGCCGCCGAAGCCCGGAGCCTTGTTCTGGTCGATGACGCGACCGTTCTGCAGGGCGAGGCGGGCGTAGTTGCCCTCGATGCCGATGTCGAGGTCACGCACCGGCGACCAGATCAGGCTGGCGCCCGCGATGACCTGGTTGGTGTCGCGCAGCACGCTCGAGAAGCCGTAGCCGGCCGCGAACGGGCTCGGCAGCGACGAGGTGGCGAAGCCGCTGAGCTGGTTCACGAGGCCCAGATTGGCGCGGCTGGCCTTGCCGTAGGACACTTCGCCGTAGCTGCCGAACACCGACGAGCGCCACTCGGGAGCCCAGTAGTGCAGGTAGGCCGCCGAGACGGTCCAGGACTTCGACAGGTCGAGCTTGCCGGTGACCGGATCGACGACCGCATCGACGAGCGAGGTGCCCAGCGTGGTGCCGGCGGCGAGCGTGGCCGAAGCGGTGTAGCCGCCGAGCCAGGCGTTGTAGCCGGTGTAGCGCAGGGCGCCCTCGCCGTACGAGCCCTGCAGGTACAGCAGGTCCCCGGCGGCGATGAACGGCAGGTTGAGCTTCACGCCACCCTGCACGGCCCAGCCGTAGTCGCTGCCCGGACGCGGGGCGACGGCGCCGGTGATCGAGTTACCGGCGAAGGACCGCACCGCGGCCGCGTTGGCGGTGTTGATCTCGTGCACGGCGGCCGAGATCTGGGCCGAACCCCAGGCGGCGTCGTAGCGGAGCGCGCCGACGAAGTCGGGCAGGCGCTGACGCTGGACGACGTCGTAGTCGGCGATGATCGGCTGGCCGAGGGCATTGGTGCCCAGGACCGGGGTGAAGTTGCCCGAGCCGGCGCCGAAGACCTGGTAGTTGACGAAGTTCGAGCCGGCGGTGCCGCTGCCGAAGACCGGGGTCTTGCGGAGCAGCGGGTCTTCCATCGACAGCGTGGCCGAGAAGCCCTGACCGAAGGTCGCCGTGTAGGCGAGCAGGTTGGTCGAGGAGATGTCGGAGCCGAGCGACGACGCGATGAACTCGAGGTCGTGGGCGTAGAAGTCGAAGAACGAGGCCGCGCGACCGGCGGTGAAGCCGGCGAACTGGATGAAGGCCTTGTCGACGTTCACCGTGGTGATCGAGCGACCGAACGTGTCGACGCCCTGGCCCGGGAAGCCGGTGCCGGCGAGGCGCTGGGTGCCGGACGCGAGGAACGGACCGGTGCCGTAGGCGAGGTCGAAGCGCACGAAGGCGCGCAGGGTGCCGTAGCCGGTCGCCGTGCGGGCATCGAGGTTCAGACGGCCGAGGCCCTGGTAGCCGGTCAGGTCGCCGCCGCCGGCGACGCCGCCGCGGTAGTAGTTCTGCAGGTAGGTGGCCTGGAACCGGGCGCGACCGGAGACGCGCAGGCAGGTGTCGGTGCCCGGGATGTAGAAGAAGCCGGCACCATGCGTCGAGCAGACGCGGACGAACTCGACGGGCGCAGCCTTCTTGATCGGCAGATCGGCAGCCTGCGCACCAGCAACGACGGTCAGGCCAGCGGCCGACCCAAGCAGAAGGCTCTTCACGAGCTTCATAGAGACCTCCAAGATTTCGGACCCGAAAGGGGTGAACGACTCTGTTCCGAAGACCTCTTCGGCCTCGAGACCATGTCCCTCTTATCCCCCCGAAGATTCGGCCGCCGCATTAGGTCGACCAAATCGCGCCGGACTTCATTCGGCGCGAGGGAACAATCTTTCAAGGCGAGCATTTGATCAATCGTGATCAAGTTCTAACACGCCGTGGAAGCTTCCTTGAGTTCGGAATGTGGCAGAATCATCACATTTAGTCTGTCGCCAGGAAATGTATATCCTCATGAACTAACATAAATTTCATGCTCTTACAAAAACAGAACATGAGATTATCTACGGAACGCTTATGCACTTACAAAACAGAAACATCGTTCATATCAGCAACATTTTTACGTCCAAGCTATGTTAGAACAAGAAAATATATGTAGATTACGTTGCGTTTACACCTATAATGCACGATAGTTCTGTTTCTAATACGTTTCCAAAAGTATAAATTGAAAATGATCTTGAGACGGCTCGGGGTCTCTGGCGCTGCCCGGAGCGCATCCGATGGCAGCCCGCCCGCTGGGTGCGGGCCTCACGGTGCGTCCCCCGCTGTCGGCGTGCCGGGACGATTCGGCCCCAGCCGGTCGCAGGCCCGCAGTTGCGGGCGAAGATGGGCGCGCTGCCGCGAGGCGGGTGATCGTGCCGGACGGAGGATGAAGAGGGCGCCGCCGCGGCCTCCCGCGCTCCGCGCCCTCGGGCGCCCGGACCATCAGGCGTCGCCCGCCCGGGACATCCGGCAGGCTTGCTTCATCGCCGGCGCGGCGGTCGGGACCTCGCGTCGGCGCCGTCGGCCGTCCTCCTTCGCCGCCTCCGCCCCCGCTCGCGCGGCGGCGCGAGCATCGGCGCCCCGGTACGTCGCCGCGGGCGCGCCCCGCCCTCCCCCGGGGAATCCCCTTGCCCAGGCATCCCCTTCCTCAGGCATCCCCTTGCCCAGGCATCCCCTTGCCATCAGTTTTTAGTTGTTCTAATTAGCAACTGACGGGGCCCGACGGCGGCCCAGCGGATCGGGAGACACCACCATGGCGACCACCCAGGGCGCGGCCTGCAGCAGCTGCCGGTACTTCGACGACCACAAGCTCAACGGCGCGGCCGCGCAGGCCGATGCCGGCCTGTGCCGCTACAACCCGCCGGTCAGCCAGCCCGAGCCGCAGGGCCACGGCCTGTGGCCGGTCGTCGCCGGCCAGGACTGGTGCGGCCACTTCACCGCCGAGCAGACCCCGGCCGAGTGATCGCGCCGCGGCCGGTCACGGGCCGCGCTGCGAGAATGTGCTGACGGTTTCGGCCCTCTCTCCCACCGGAGAGAGGGCTTTTCATTGTCGTGCGATGGGTCTTCCAGCGCGCCCGGCCGTCGAATGTTTCGTCCGGCGTGGTGGACGAAACATGAAGCGGCCCGATCGACGAGAATCCGTGCCGCCACGCAAAATCACGGACATGCGCCGCGCCTATACCCCCCGCCACGAGAGCCCGGGGACAACGGGCGGCGGAGGCGATCATGATTGTGGCGCGGGTGATCCTGGTGAGCGCGATGCTGACGACCGGCATCGTCGAGATGACGAAGACCGTGACGCCGCGCCTGGCCGAGCAGGTGCCGGCATCGGCGCCGGTCCCGGCGGCGCCGGCGGTCGACCCCGCCTGCGGCGGCGCGGCCTGGCCCTACCTGCCCGAGAGCTGCCTGCGCGCCGGTTCGCGGCACGAGGCCGCGCCGCGCCGGCCGGTGCGGGTGATCGAGGAGCAGCGCCCGGCGGCCCCGGTCCGGCTTCCGGGCCGGTCGTCGGTGGGCTGACGCGGCCGGCGATGTGACGAGGCCGCCATGCCGCATTTCAGCGCCGACCTCCTGGACGCGCTCCTCGACGGCGATCCCGCGGAGCTGGAGGCGTTGCGCGCCCTGCTCGGCGCGGCGCCGGGGCGCTGCGCCTTCTGCCGCCCGGCCCCGTTGGCCGCGCTCCTCCCGGGTCCGACGGAGGCTGTTCCGGCCGCGACGCGCCGGCGGCGCCCGGCCGGCGACGGCGAGGCGCGGGGGCGCCGCCCGAGGCCGCCCTCCGGCCGGCCCGCGACGGTCCCGCGCCGCCGGCCGCTGCCGGGATGAGGACGCCCCCGCCCGGCGACGGCGCTCCTCGGGACAGGCCCGGTGCTGGCGGCCCCTGAGAAATAATGCATAGTCGTCACCCGCGGCGGAGCGGGGCCACGATGCGGGTCGGCCACAAGATCTTCCTCGTCGGCGGCCTGCCGATCACCATCGCGGCGCTAATCGCGCTCGCGGGCTGGCTGCTGCTCGCCCAGGCCGAGCGGGCCCGCGACGGCGCGGTGCTGGCCGGCGCGATCTACCGCACCCTGACCCTCTCGACGACGGTGCGCGACGAGTTCCTGACCGCGCGCCCGGGCGAGCGCACCGACCATGCCGAGCGCTTCGCCCGCCTGGCCGCCGAATCCTCCGGCTCCCTCGACGACTTGCGCCGCTTCGCCCGCACCCCGGACCAGGCGGCCCGCATCGAGGCGGCCCGGGCCGCGCTCAAGGATTCGATCGAGCAGATGCAGGCCCTGGTGCGGATCACCCGGGAGAATGACGGGCTGGCCGCCGAGATGGCGGCCCGGGCGGACGCCCTGGTGAGCCTCGCCGACCAGGCCCGGGACCGGCAGCGCGCGGCCAACACCGACCTCGTCGTCTCCCTCACCGACAAGGCCCGCACCCTGCGGCAGGTCCGCGACGTGATCGGCGCCGTCAACGAGCTGCGCGCCCTGGTGGCCCAGGCCGAGGTCGAGGCCGCGCGCGCGGCCGCCTCCGCGTCGGCCCGCGCCCCGTCCGGCGGGGCCGGCCCCGCCCCCGCCTCGGCCCCGCACGCGCCGATGGTTCAGGTCTCGATGGTCCAGGTGCGCAATGCCGCCCGGGACCTCGCGGCGGCGCTCCGGGGCGACCGGCGCGAGCGCGAGGCGGAGGAGCTCCTGATCCTGACCGCCGCCTACGAGGCCTGGCGCGGGGCCGAGGAGCCGCGTCCGGTCGCGGCCGGCGACGCCGCGTCCGTTCACCCGCCGCTCCCCTCGCCGGTCAACGTCCTCGACGAGTGGTGCGAGCGGATCCTCAAGATCGACGGCTCGGCCCAGCGCGCCCTGCACGACGAGGTCACGCAGCTGCTCTCCTACGCGGTGCAGGCCAACGAGACCGAGCAGGCGACGCAGAACATCGCGCTCGAGACCCTCAAGCTCGGCCAGCGCACCGCCGAGGCCCTGCGCCGGCGCGACGTGCCGGCCGCCGCCGCGATGCTCGAGGACGGGCGGCGCCTGTCCGAGACCGCCGCCGCCCTGCCGATCTCGCCGCTGATCCAGGGCGAGATGATCGACGCCATCGACGGCTGGCGCGAGCGCCTCGGCACCACGGTCGAGGGCCTGCGCCGGCAGAACGAGGGGATCGCGGCGATGGACGGCCTCGCCGCGGTGATCGGCGAGACCGCCCGCAGCCTCAACGAGGTCTTCATCGACGACGCCGACCGCTTCGGCACCTTCCTCCTGCGCCTGCTGCTCGTCGGCGCCGGCGCCGGCCTGGTTCTCGGCTCCACGGTCGGCCTCGCCGTGGCGCGCTCGATCACCGCGCCCCTGCGCCAGCTCCAGCGCGGCATGCTGGCGCTCGCCGCCGATCCGGGCCGGCGCGAGATGGCGGTCGGGGACGCGGGTGCCGGGAACGGAGGTTCCGAAAGCGTGGGCGCCGCGGTGGGGCGCCGGCGCGACGAGCTCGGCGACATGGCGCGGGCCACCGCGATGTTCGTCGAGGAGATCGGCCGGCGCGAGCGGGCCTTGCGCCGGGCCAAGGAGGAGGCCGACCGGACGCTCGCCGAGCTGCGCCAGACCCAGTCCGACCTGATCCAGGCCGAGAAGCTCGCGTCGCTCGGCCAGCTCGTCGCCGGGGTGGCGCACGAGATCAACACTCCGCTCGGCATCGCGCTCACCACCGCGACCCTGGTGCGCGACGAGGCGCGCGACTTCGGCGAGGTGGCGGGGACCGGCCAGCTCTCGCGCTCGCGCCTGACCCACTTCGTCGGCCGGATGCAGGAGGGCTCGCACCTGCTCACCGCCAACCTCGCGCGCGCCGCGGACCTCGTCCACAGCTTCAAGCAGGTCGCGGTCGACCGGGTCAGCGACGAGCACCGCCGCTTCGCCCTGCGCGAGTGGCTGGGCGAGTTGCTGCGCAGCCTCGGCCCGCTCCTGCGGCGGGGCGGGCACCGCCTCGAGCTCGAGGCACCCGACGAGTTCGAGGTCGACACCCATCCGGGGGCGCTCGCCCAGGTCATCACCAACCTGGTCAAGAACGCGGTGGTGCACGCCTTCGCGGAGGGAGCGGCCGGCCGCATCGCGGTCGCGGTCTCCCGGGACGGGGCTTGGGTGCGGCTGGAGGTGCGCGACGACGGGCGCGGCATCGCGGCGGCGGACCGGGAGCGCATCTTCGATCCGTTCTTCACCACCGCCCGCCACCGCGGCAGCTCGGGGCTGGGCATGCACATCGTCTACAACCTCGTCACCGGGCAGCTCCAGGGCCGCATCGCCGTCGAGAGCCAGGACGGGCGCGGCACCACCGTGCGGGTCGAGTTCCCCGCCCGCCTCGCCCCCGCGGCCCCGGCGCGGACCGTCGTGGCGGCGCAGTAGCGCGGCCGCGTTTGGGGATTTTCTCCTTTCGGTGTGTAGTGGCTCAGGCACGAACAGGGCGCGGCTGCGAGGGACGATGTCCGGGACGGATCGACCGATCGGGAAACGCCGCCCGGGCGCGCGGCTCGCGGGGCTCTGGGCCGCATCGTGGCTTTCCGTCGCGAGCGCGTGCCTGCCCGCCGCCGCCAAGACCCTGGTCTTCTGCTCGGAGGGCAACCCCGAATCGCTCAACCCGCAGCTCGTCACCACCACGACCGGGATGGACGCGGCCTGGCCGGTCTTCGAGACCCTGGTGGCGTTCGAGCCCGGCACCACCACGATCCGCCCCGGCCTCGCCGAATCCTGGACGATCTCGCCGGACGGGCGCGACTACACCTTCACCCTGCGCGCCGGCGTCGCCTTCCACGCCAACGCCCGGTTCCGGCCGACCCGGCCGCTCGCGGCCGAGGACGTGGTGTTCTCCCTCGCCCGGCAGTGGCGCGAGGACCATCCCTTCCACAAGGTCTCGGGCGGCCAGTACGCCTATTTCCGCGATCTCGGCCTGCCCGGCCTGATCGAGGCGGTCGAGGCGCCGGATCCCCGCACGGTGCGCATCCGCCTGCGGGAGGCCGACGCCACCTTCCTGCCGAACATCGCCATGACGCTGGGGGCGGTCCAGTCGGCGGAATACGCCGCCCAGCTGCTCGCGGCCGGCGAGCCCGAGCGCCTCGACCGCGAGCCGATCGGCACCGGCCCGTTCAGCTTCGCGGCGTTCCAGCCCGACGTCGCCCTGCGCTACCGCGCCTTCTCGGCCTATTGGGGCGGCCGGACGCCGATCAGCAGCCTGGTGTTCTCGATCACCCCCAACGCGGCGGTGCGGCTCGCCAAGGTCCGGGCCGGCGAGTGCCACCTGATGCCGTTCCCCAACCCGTCCGACCTCGAGGCGATCCGGGCCGATCCGGGCCTGGCGCTGATGCGCGAGGAGGAGCTGAACGTCGGCTACCTCGCCTTCAACGTCACGAAGCCCCCCTTCGACGACCTGCGGGTGCGCCGCGCCCTGGCGATGGCGATCGACAAGGCGGCGATCGTCGCGGGGGTCTACGGCCCGGGCGGGACGGCGGCCCGCTCGCCCCTGCCGCCGAACCTGTGGGGGCACGATCCGGCGCTCCCGGAGCCGCCCCTCGACCGCCCGGCGGCGCAGAGGCTGCTCGCGGAAGCCGGCCTCCCCTCCGGCTTCGAGGCCGAGCTGTGGTACCCGCCGGTGAGCCGGGCCTACAATCCCAACGGCCGGCGCGTCGCCGACATGATCCAGGCCGACCTCGCCCGCATCGGCGTGCGGCTGCGCCTGCGGACCGACGAGTGGAGCGCCTACCGGGCCCGGATGCTCGCCGGCGAGCCGGCGCTGGCCCTGTTCGGCTGGACCGCCGACAACGGCGATCCCGACAACTTCCTCGGCGTGCTGCTCGGCTGCGTGCCGGCGCAGCCCGGCGGCAGCAACATCGCCCGCTGGTGCGATCCCGCCTTCGACGCCCTGGTGGCCGAGGCCCGCCGCGTCTCCGGCCAGGACGCCCGGGCCGACCTTTACCGGCAGGCGCAAGGGATCTTCGCGCGCGAGGTGCCGTGGGTGCCGATCGCCCATTCGGCGGTGTTCGTCGCGGCGCGACGCGAGCTGACGGGCTACCGCATGGATCCCCTCGGCCGGCACCTCTTCCGCGGCGTCGACCTGCGCGAGGGCGGCGAGTCCCGGCCGGCCGAGTCTCGACAGACCGAGACCCGCCCGGCCGACACCCGGGCCGCGCCTCAGGGCGCCGCCGGCCGGGTGCCGTAGGCCTCCGCCATCTCGTCGATCGCCGCCAGCTTGGCGCGGTAGGCCGACCAGTCGTCCTGCGCCGCGATCGGCGCCCACAGGGCCTCGACCTCGTCGATCAGCATCGTGCAGGGCGTGGGCCTGGCGAAGTAGGGATGGTCGAGCCGCGCCGCCGGATCGGGTGCGAGCCCCTGGAGCGCCTGTCGCACCCGCGCGAAGCCCTCGCCTTCGTAGTGGGCGGCGGCCGGGCTGCGGGCGGCCCGCGCCTCGCTCGCCAGCCCCCCGTACCAGTCGAAGAAGGCCTGCTCGAACGGCGCCCGGCTCGTCTGCAGGAAGGCCCAGAACGCCCCGACGAGGGCGTGCATCGCCGCCTCGTCCGCCGGCACCGCGAGGCCGAGGCGGCGCAGGAGCGCCTGCGCGAAGGCCTCCTGCAGGGCCGGCCCGTAGACGTCCATGGCGCTGCCCAGGCGCGCTTCGTCGGAGAGCGGCAGCAGGCACTCGGCGAGCCGCGCGAGGTTCCAGCCGAGCGCTTCCGGCTGGCGCCCGAAGGCGTAGAGGCCGTACTCGTCGAAGTAGGCGGCGGTGAAGGCCGGGTCGTTGACGGGGGCGAAGCGCCAGGGACCGTAATCGAAGCTCTCGCCGGTCACGTTGATGTTGTCGGTGTTGAGCACCCCGTGGACGAAGCCCGCCGCCATCCACTGCGCGCCCATCCGGGCGACGCGGCGGCAGACGTCGGCGAGGAAGGACGCCGCCCGGTCGGCCGGATCGTCGCGCCAGGCGTCCGGCCGGTAGGTGCGGATAGTGTGGTCGAGGAGGCGCAGCAGGTTGTCGGCATCGCCGTGGGCGCGGAAGCGCTGGAAGGTGCCGATGCGGATGTGGGAGTGGCTGAGCCGGACCAGCACCGCGGAGCGGGTCGGCGACGGCTCGTCGCCGCGCGACAGGGCCTCCCCGGTCTCGATCAGGCTGAACGACTTCGAGGTCTCGACGCCGAGCGCCTCCAGCATCGTGGTCGCCAGCACCTCGCGCACACCGCCCTTCAGGGTCAGGCGGCCGTCGGCGGTGCGCGACCACGGCGTCTGCCCGCTGCCCTTTGTGCCGAGGTCGAGCAGGCGCCCGTCCGAGAGGTCGTGGAGTTGCGCGAACAGGAAGCCGCGCCCGTCGCCGAGCTCCGGGTTGTAGCTGCGGAACTGGTGGCCGTGGTAGCGTAGCGCCAGCGGCTCGGGAAAGCTGCCCGGCAGCGGCGCGAAGCGGCCGAAATGCGCGATCCATTCCTCCTCGGTCAGGTCCCCGAGGCCGACCCGCTCCGCCCAGGGCCGGTTGCGGTGGCGCAGGATGTGGGCCGGGAAGCGGGCGGGCGCGACGACGTCGTAGAAGTCCGGGCCGAGATCGGCGTGACGGCGCGACGGGCGGAGAAGGGGGGCCGGCATCGGATCCTCGGTGGAAGAGCTAACGGGAGAACTGACGGAAAGCGGCTGACACGGTCGGGAGCCAACGCGCCGCGGCGCGGCCCGGGTCCCTTCCCGTGTCCCGGAGACGTCGCCTTCGGGGCGCGGCGCCCGTGCTCTTACGCCACACTGGTGCATCAACGACACGGGGAAAAGATGCCGAATCGGGCTGTCAATCCGCGCCGCGACGTGAGAAAGTAACCCCTGTCATCGCCACGCGTGGCAGATCCGCCTTGCGGTACGGTCTGAGTTGCGTCAGGAGTGTGGCGGTCATCTTGGTCACCGCAACCGGGAATGGAACGATCCCGAGGCGTCCGCTGTCAGGCACAGAGCGCACCGGGGTACAAGGGTGGTCGGCGGTTTTTACGTTTTGGCGAGCTTCTAATGGGACGTGGTCGTGATTTCAGGGAGCCGCGCCGTCGCGGCTTCGACGAGGGTGGTGGCGAGCCGCGGTGGCCTGATCAGGCTCAGCCGAGCGGCGGCTACGGCGGCGGTGGCTATGGTGGCGGCGGCTACGGTGGTGGCGGCGGCGGTGGTTACGGCGGCGGCGGCTTCGGCGGCGGCGGCGGTGGCTTCGGCGGCGGTGCCTCGCGCGGTGGCGCTGCCCCCTCCGGGCCGGAGCGTGACGCGACGGTCAAGTGGTTCAACAAGGAGAAGGGCTTCGGCTTCGTCGAACTCGGCGACGGCTCGGGCGACGCCTTCCTCCACATCCGTGCCGTCGAGGCGGCTGGCCATGCCGATCTGATGCCGGGCACCCGCCTGACCGTTCAGACCGCGCAGGGCCAGAAGGGCCCGCAGGTGACCAACATCACCAGCGTCGACACCAGCACGGCCGAGGCTCCGGCCCGTCGCGACCCCCGTCCGCCGCGCAGCGGCGGCTTCGGCGACCGTGGCGGCTTCGGCGACCGCGCCGGCGGCGGCGGCGGTGGTGGCCGCTTCGCCTCCGGTCCGTCGACCGAGATGAGCGGCACCGTGAAGTGGTACGATCCCGCCAAGGGCTTCGGCTTCGTCTCGGTGAATGACGGCGGCAAGGACGTCTTCATCCACCGCTCGGCGCTCGCCCGCGCCGGCCTCGAGTCCCTCGCCGAGGGCCAGCCGGTCACCATGGGCGTGGTCGAGGGCATGAAGGGCCGCGAGGCACAGTCCATCAACGTGGATTGATCCTCGGTGCACCTCTGCACGCACGAGCAAGTCATACGGATGGAGCGGTGGCCCCTGGCCACCGCTCCTTTCCGTTTGCGGGCCGCCCTCGCGGGTCTCGCCCTCGCGGGTCTTCTCGCCACCCCGGCGGCGGCCGAGGATTTCACCGGCTTCTACGCCGGGGTGAATGCCGGCTACGGCTGGAGCAAGGAACGGATGCAGGGCGGTGCGGGACCCGGGACGTCCCTCCCCGCTTGGGACAAGCCGTCCGCCGCCGACGGCCTGCCGCCGAGCGCGGCCCGGGCCGCCGACCGCAACCCGTTACTGTCCGGCGCCAGGGGCAACGGGCGCTGAAACAGCGGGGACAGCCCCGGGGCGCCCCGTCGCTGCGGCCCGTGCGGGCGTGCGGAACCGCCGCGCTTGTGGCAAGGTGGCGCCCGAACCCAACCGGGCTCGGGACCTCTTCACCATGACCACCGTTCACGACGTTACCCCGGACCAGCTGCGCGGGCTGGAAGCCGCCGGCGAGGCCGCGCTCAACGCGGCGCTCGGCCGCCTCTCGGCCCGCGAGCGCGAGGCCTACTGGGCGTCGGTGCGCCGCGCCTACAACGCCCCCTACAACGACGCCGTGAAGACGCCGCGGGCGGGAAGCGCGGCCGTGACGGCGCGGGCCTGAACGAACCCACGACCGGGGTTGCCTCTGCTTTCATCCCGTTACCGCCTGGGACGGCCGATGGGAGATCGGGCGCCGCGACGCGAGTCGGGGTCGCTCCCCGTTCGTGCCCCGGGCATCCAAGAACAGGTGCGATTCATGAAGACGACGACGATCGCCGTCCTGCTGCTCTTGGCTGGCGCGACGCCGGGCCTGGCGCAATCCTGCGACGAGTTCTGGTATCAGCGAAACATGATCTACAAAGAGGCGGGCTACTGCTTCAAGACTGCCAACGCGATCCGGAACTTCGGCAATGCCGGCTGCAAGTACGACGATCAGGCCGACGTGCCCCTGTCGGCGCGCCAGCGGGCCGAGATCGCCCAGATCCAGTCGATGGAGCGAGCCATGCGGTGCGCCCCCTGATCGGGCGCTGCGGCGCCCGGAACGGCGCCGGGGCTGCGTCAGCCCGTTCCAGGCGGACGATCGGTTGACGGGCGGAGGGTCGGTGCGGTTCGCGCGCGAGCCCGGCCGCTCCCGGCATCCGGGCCGCACCGCGCAGCGCCACGACGACCGGCGCGGCAGGGTCCCGGACGGTCACCCGAGAACGGCGATCGGCCGGGACGATGCCCGTCCCGGCCGATCGCCCGGTCACTCGCAAGCCCCTCCCCCAGGAAGAGGGAGAGCTTCCGGGCGCAGCGAGCGCCCGTCTCCTGTGCCGTTGCCGCTACGCCTTCTTGGCGCGCTCGATCCCCTCGAGGATCAGGCGGTGCGCCTCGGCCTTGTCGCCCCAGCGCACGATCTTCACCCACTTGCCGGGCTCGAGATCCTTGTAGTGCTCGAAGAAGTGCTGGATCTGGTGGATCGTGATCTCGGGCAGGTCGGTGTAGTTCTCGACCCGGTCGTAGCGCTTGGTCAGGTTGCGCGACGGGACCGCGATGATCTTCTCGTCCTCGCCGGCATTGTCCTCCATCACCAGCACGCCGACCGGGCGCACGCTCATCACGGCGCCGGGGATGATCGCCCGGGTGTTGGCGACCAGCACGTCGCACGGGTCGCCGTCGCCCGACAGGGTGTGGGGGATGAAGCCGTAGTTCCCCGGATAATGCATCGCGGTGTAGAGGAACCGATCGACGATCAGCGTCCCGGCCTCCTTGTCCATCTCGTACTTGATCGGCTCGCCGCCGACCGGAACCTCGATGACGACGTTGACGTCTTCGGGCGGATTCTTGCCGATGGAGATGGCATCGAGGCGCATGTGCGAACTCCCTGCAAGGGCGATGCGCCCCTGAATGGCGCGGTCCTTAGAGGGCCGCGGGCGCCCGCACAAGCGCCGGGACGCCACGGCGGCTGTGGCAGTCGAGGACAAGTTCCATCGGGGGCCGGCCGGCCGACAAAACCGGGATCGCCGGGTCCATTGCTGCGGCTGAGTCTCGCTTGAGCAGCTTATCGCCGTCGCGGCGATCATCCGGGAGGCAGGGCAGGTCTCGCGCGGGCCGGGGCGCCGCGGACCTGCCCCTGGATCAGCCGAACAGGTAGGCGACCTTGTGCAGGTCGGCGCCGGCGATCCGGTCGCAGGCCTCGGCGACGACGCGCCCGCCCATCCGCTCGTAGAAGTCGCGCGCCCGGTCGTTCTCGGTGAGCGACCACACCGCGACCCGGCGCACGTCCCGGTCGGCGAAGTCGTTGCGCACCGCCCGGAAGAGCCGGGTGCCGTAGCCGAGGCCCTGGTAGGTCGGCGCGAGGTAGATCTCGTCGATCTCGCCCTCGGCCTTCAGCGCCCGGTCGCGGCAGCGGCCGTAGGAGACGTAGCCGATCACGCTCTCGCCCAGCTCCAGCACCACCAGCGGCCGGTTGCGGCCCACCGTGGAGCGCCACCAGCGGGGGCCCCGCCGGGCGAGCATCCGGTCGAGGGCGACGCCCGGGATGATGCCCTGATAGGCCTCGCGCCACGCGGCGTCGAAGATCTCCGACAGCATCCCGGCATCCTGTTCCCGGGCCCGGCGAATGCTGACGACCTGAGTGCTCACGGTCTTCCCCCTCGATTGTTAGCCGACGGATCGCGTCCCTACGATGCGGGGGAGACGTCGCAAGCGCAATGCCAGGCTTGAGCACCGGCTCATTGGCCGGACCGTCGTTGCGGCCGGGTCACGCGGCTGCTAGAGCGGCACGCTGCCCGTTCCGGTGAATCGCGTATTTTCCCTTAAAGCCAGGCGTCGGCCCCTTCGTGCTCAACCGCTTCCTCCCGCCCGAGACCCGCTACGCCCGCCGCATGGCCCGCATCGCCCGCTGGGAGCAGCCGATCGCCGGCCCGGGCGGACGTCTGCGCGCCTGGGCCAACATGCTGCTCGTCGATCACGGCGTGTTCCGCCTGGCCTATCTCAACCGCCACCGGATCGGGCGCGGCCTGGTCTGGCGCTCGGCCCAGCCCGGGCCGCACGACCTCGCCTGGTTCCGGCGCCAGGGCGTGCGCACGGTCATCTCGCTGCGCGGCGGGCGCGAGCACGGCTCGTGGCAGCTCCAGCGCGAGGCCTGCGAGCGCGAGGGTCTCGCCCTCGTCGAGTTCGTGATGCGCTCGCGCGAGGCGCCCGACAAGGCGACGCTTCTCGCCGCCAAGGACTTCTTCGCCGGCCTCGCCTACCCGGCGGTGCTGCACTGCAAGTCGGGCGCCGACCGGGCGGGACTCGCCGCCGCCCTCTACCTGATCCTGCACGAGGGCCGGCCGGTGCGCGAGGCCGCGCGCCAGCTCTCGGCCCGGTTCGGTCATTTCCGCTTCGCCAAGACCGGCATCCTCGACGCGTTCTTCGAGCGCTACCTCGCCGAGGGCGAGCCGAAGGGCCTCGGCTTCCTCGACTGGGTCGAGCACGTCTATGACCCGGAGGCGCTGAAGCGCGACTTCCGCGCCGGCCTGTGGTCGGACCTGGTGGTGGACCGGCTGCTGCGGCGGGAGTGAGGCTCACCCCCGCGTCGTCAGCAGCACCCCTGCCCCGATCGCCAGGATGGCGCCGACATGGAGCGGGTCCGGGATCTCGCCGAGGACGGGAATCGCCAGGATCGTGGCGATCACCGGCACCAGCGCCGTGAAGGCCGGGGTGCGCCGCCCGATCAGCGTGAGGGAGCGGTTGAAGGCGACGAGCGCCACCACGCTCACCAGCACGCCCTGGTAGAGGGCCTGGATCGCGACCTCCCCGGCCGGCGCCTCGGTGAGCCGCGACAGGCCCGCGGCGAGATAGACCGGGATGTAGGTGACGAGCGAGGCGACGCAGATCAGCGCCGTCGCTTCCAGCGCCGTCAGGCGCGAGCGGCGCATCCGCACCGTGCCGGCGGCCCACAGGAAGGCGGCGGTGAGGAACAGGGCGTAGCCGAACAACTCGTCGGCATCGCGGAACCCGCCCGCCAGGGTCAGCGCGCCTGAGGCGATCAGCCCGAGGCCGGCGAGCGCGAGCCGCCCCGGCCGGTCGCCGAGCACGAGCGCGCCGAGCAGGGCGGCGAAGAGCGGCATGGTGCCCGGCGTCAGCGCCGCGCCGTGGCCTGCGGGAGCGTAGCGCAGGGCCACCGAGATCAGGAGCGCGAAGGGCGCGCCCTGCGCGAAGAACAGCACGGCCCCGTCGAGGAGCGCCGCCCGGCCGAGGCCGCGCAGGCGCAGGGCCAGCACCGGCAGCAGCAGGAGGCCGCCGATGCCGAAACGCAGGGCCACGAGGTCGGCCGGCCCGAGCACGCCCCCCGCCCCCACCGTCCGCCGGGTGATGACGAACCAGCCGCCCCACAGGCTCACCGCGACGAGCGCGAAGGCGATGCCCTCGGCGAGGCGCCGGCCGGAAGGGGTCTCGACTCCGGCGGGCCTCACGAGGCCTGCGCGGCGGAGGCCGGCTCCCGGTCGTCGGCGAGCTGGAGCCGGTGCAGGCGCGCATAGGTGCCGCCGCGCGCGATCAGGGCCGCGTGGCTGCCGGTCTCGGCGACCCTTCCGCCCTCCATCGCGACGATCAGGTCGGCGTCGCGCACCGTCGAGAGGCGGTGGGCGATCACCAGCGTGGTGCGGCCCCGCATCAGCCGGGTCAGGGCCGCCTGGACGAGCTGCTCGGATTCGGCGTCGAGGGCCGAGGTCGCCTCGTCGAGGAGCAGGATCGGCGCGTCGCGCAGGAAGGCGCGGGCGAGCGCGATGCGCTGGCGCTCGCCGCCCGACAGCCGGTTGCCGGCGGGCCCGACCCGGAACTCGTAGCCGTCGGCCTTCGCGGCGATGAAGTCGTGCGCCGCCGCGGCCCTGGCCGCCGCCTCGATCTCGTCCCGGCTCGCGCCCTCGCGGCCGAAGGCGATGTTCCGCGCGACCGTGTCGTCGAACAGGACCACCTCCTGCGACACCACCGCGACGGCGCGGCGCAGCGAGGCGAGCGTGACGTCGCGCACGTCCTGCCCGTCGATGCGGACCCGGCCCTCGCCGACGTCGTAGAGCCGCGGCACCAGGGACAGGAGCGTCGACTTGCCCGAGCCCGAGCGGCCGACCAGCGCCGTGGTGCGGCCTGCCGGCACCACGAGGTCGATGCCCTCGAGCGCCGGGGCGTCGTCGCGGTAGCGGAAGCGCACGCCCTCGAAGCGGACCTCGCCGCCCGCGATCCTCAGCGCTGGCGCGCCCGGCTTCTCCCGGATCGTCGGCGCCTCGTCCATCAGCGCGAAGGTGCGCGAGAGGGCGGCGAGCGCCTCCTGCAGGATGGCGTTGAGGTTGCCCAGCGCCCGGGCCGGCTGGGCGGCGAGCAGCAGCGCCGCGACGTAGCCGGTGAAGTCGCCGACCGTCTTCTCGCCCGAGAGGATGCGGTGGCCGATGAAGGCGAGCACCCCGGCGACCGCGAGGCCGCCGCCGATCTCCAGCAGCGGGTCGAGCCGACCGCGGGCATTGGCGGCCTTCATCTTGAGGCGGCGGACCTCGTCGAGGGCGTCGCGGGTGCGGCCCTTGAGGTAGCCTTCGAGGCCGTAGGTCTTGGCGACCCGGGCGCCGGCGAGGCTCTCGCTGATCAGGCTCGCGGTGGCGCCGACCTGCTCCTGGGTCGAGGTCGAGACCCGGCGCAGCTTCTTGCCGATGCGGGCGATCGGCCCGGCGACGAACGGCACCGTGACCCCGGCGACGAGGGTCAGCCACGGATCCATCCAGACCATGGCGCAGACGAGCGCGATCAGCATCGCGACGTCGCGCAGGAGCACGGTGGAGATCCGCGTCAGCGCCTCCTTGATGAAGGCGAAGTCCGTGGTGAAGCGCTGGGTCAGGCTCGCCGGGCTCTCGCGGCCGAGCTGGGCCAGATCCTGCTCGATCATGTGGCCGTAGAGCGCCGCCTGCATGTCGGCCTCGATCCGGGTGACGACCCGGTTGGTCAGGACCGTCTGGCCGAGCAGCGCGAAGCCGCGGACTGCGGTTACGGCGATCACCAGGACCGGGCCGTAGGCGAGCGCGCCGGCATCCTTGGCGTCGAAGGCGTCGAAGGCGGCCTTGATCAGCGTCGGGTAGAAGCCGGTCGCGGCGCCGATCACCGCGATCAGCGCCAGCACGATCGCCAGCGTGCCGGCATGCGGCCGCAGCCAGTCGCGCCACAGCCGGGTGAGCAGCGGCAGCATGTCGCCGGAGAGGAAGGGGCGCCGCGCCATGATGCTCGCTTCGTCCTGGGTTCAGGACGTCGCGCTAGCACGGGGGTCGGGCCGGCGGCAATTCGGGGCGGCGCGGGGCCGGGTTGCGGGGGCGCTACCGCATCATCGCGAGGGCCGCATGGATCAGGGTGGCGCCGCCAATCGGCGCCATGAACCACAGCAATACGTTGACGACGATGATCCAGACCAGCACCCGCTCCTGGCGCCCGGTCAGCCGGGGCCGGGGCGGACGCGGCGGCGGCTCCCAGGGCGGTCGCCATCCTCCCTCGACGAACATCGGCGCCTCCGCGCTGGCCTTCACCCGCGTGAGCTAGGAAGTCCGGGCGGCGGTGGCAGTGCGGCGCGTTGTGCCGTCGAGGCCGGGATGCGGCGCGTTCAACCCTTGTCGCGCAAGAGCCGCGCCTTGTCGCGCTGCCAGTCGCGCTCCTTGGCGGTCTCGCGCTTGTCGTGGAGCTTCTTGCCGCGGCCCAAGCCCAGCTCGACCTTCGCCCGGCCGCGCTCGTTGAAGTAGATCTTCAGCGGCACCACCGTGTAGCCCTCGCGCTGGGTCGCGCCGATGAACTTGTCGATCTGGCGCCGGTGCAGCAGCAGGCGGCGGGGCCGCTTGGTGTCGTGGTTGAAGCGGTTCGCCTCGAGGTATTCGGGGATGTAGGCGTTGAACAGCAGGAGGTCGTTGCCCGACGGCCCGGCGAAGGCCTCGCCGATCGTCGCCTTGCCGCCGCGCAGCGACTTCACCTCGGTGCCCGTGAGCGCGATGCCCGCCTCGACCGTGTCGGTGATCTCGTAGTTGAAGCGGGCCTTCCGGTTGTCGGCGACGACGCGGTTCTTCGGCTCTGGTTTCTTGGCCATCGGGCGGCGGGCATCCTGGAAGGCGGGCGACGGGAGTCCTTCGGGGCTCCCGTCCTATATGGGGTGCGGCTCAGCCGTTGGTGAGGCCGGCGTGGCGCAGCGCCCCGTCGACGAGGGCCCGCGTGCCCTCGCCCACCGGCACCATCGGCAGGCGCACCTCCTCGCTCATGAGGCCGAGGCGGGCGAGCGCGTACTTCGTCGGCGACGGGTTGGTCTCGGCGAAGAGGTGGGTGTGGAGCGGCATCAGCCGGTCCTGGAGGCCGAGCGCGGTGCGGTAGTCGCCGGCGAGACAGGCTTCCTGGAAGTCGGCGCACAGGCGCGGCGCGACGTTCGAGGACACCGAGATCGTGCCGTGGCCGCCATGCGCCATGAAGCCGAGCGCCGTCGCATCCTCGCCGGAAAGCTGGACGAAGTCCTCGCCCATGGCTTGGCGCTGCAGGCTGACCCGGGCCACGTTGGCGGTGGCGTCCTTCACCCCGGCGATGTTCCGCAGCTCGTAGAGCCGCGCCATGGTGTCGACGCTCATGTCGATCACCGAGCGGCCGGGAATGTTGTAGATCAGGATGGGAATGCCGACCGCATCGTTCACCGCCTTGAAGTGCTGGTACAGCCCTTCCTGCGTCGGCTTGTTGTAGTAGGGCGTGACGATGAGCAGCGCGTCCGCCCCGGCCTTCTCGGCATGACGGGCCCGCTCGACCGCCTCCGCGGTGGAGTTCGAGCCGGCGCCGGCCACCACCGGCACCTTGCCGGCGGCCTCGTCGATGCAGGCCTCGACCACGCGGTCGTGCTCGGCGTGGCTCAGCGTCGGGCTCTCGCCGGTGGTGCCGGTGGGCACCAGGCCGTGGGTGCCGTTCTCGATCTGCCAGGCCACGAAGGCCCGGAAGGCGTGCTCGTCGAAGGCGCCGTCGCGGAACGGCGTCACCAGGGCGGTGAGCGAGCCCCTCAGGCGCTGCGAAGTCTGCGTCGACGTCATGCTGGCGTTCCTCGCCCGGGCGGGGCGGCGGCGCCCCCGGGATGTCTGGTTGGGAGGCCGGCCCGCATGAGGATCACCAAGGGGGCCACACACTCGGGAAACCCGCATCGGGGGACCAACTCGGCCGTCCGGCGTCCGACACATATTCGCTCGGCGGGCCGCGCGCAAACGCTCCGGTGGCCGCGCGCGTTCCGGCGCGATCGGCGGCCAGGGTTAATCGCTTCTTAATTCGGCGCTTCCACCATGGGCGTCCGGTCATTCGAGTTCCGGAAGCCTCGCCCGGTCGCGCGCCGCGACCGGGCGAGGCTTCCGGGTCTTTGGTTTGCCGCATTCTTCGACGAACCGGTACTCGCCTCGTCGGACAATGCTCAAGGGGAACGGGAACCATGCTGCTCTCGCCTCGGCGGCGCCGCCTCGCGGTCCTCGCCCTCACCGTGTCGGCCGCCGCGCTGACCTCGCTGTCGGCGCTGGGCGGCTCGACGGTGACGGCCCCGCCGCCCGACGCGGCCGTGCCCGCCGCGATGCCGGCGGCCGCCGCCCGCGCGGTCGAGCGCGCCGACGAGGACGGGCTGCGCAGCGAGGCCGCCGTCGAGACCGGATCCCGCCTGCCGGTGGCCGCCGCCGCCTTCGCGGCCGCCGACCCGGAGGTCCCGATCCCCTTCCCCGCCCCGGACGCGGCGATCAACCCGCCCGCGCCGGTGCCGAGCGTGCCCGATCCCGGCCGCCCGGCGCTCGGCACCGAGGTCGACGGGCCGGCCCTGCGCGGCGCGGTCGAGGCCTACCGCCGCGGCCAGGTGAGCGAGGGCGACCGGATCCGCGACGGTCTCAAGGACCCGGCCGCCCGCACCCTGCTCGACTGGGTGGCGATCCGCGCCGGGGCCGGCATCGGCTTCGAGCGGACCGTGGCGTTCATCCGCGACAACCCGGACTGGCCGGTCGGCGCGATGGTGCGCCGGCGCGCCGAGGAGGCGCTGCTGTCCCAGCGCAAGTCGCCCTCCCTGGTGCGGGCCTATTTCGCGGCGCGCCGGCCCCAGAGCCCGCCGGGCAAGTTCGCCCTGGCGCTGGCCTTCCGGGCCGACGGCCTCTCCGAGGACGCCGCCGGCCTGGTGCGCGACCTGTGGCGCGAGGACACTTTCGGCCGCACCCTGGAATTGCGGGTGCTCGACGCCTTCCCGGGGATCGTCGGCGAGGTCGACCACCGCTACCGCATGGAGCGGGCGCTGATGCGGGAGGATTGGGAGACCGCCGGCCGCGCCGCCGCCTACGCCGGCAAGGCCTACGGCACCCTGGTGCGGGCCCGCCGCGCCGTCGAGGCGAAGGCCGCGAATGCCGGATCGGCCCTCGACGCCGTGCCGCCGAGCCTGCGGCAGGATTCCTCCTACCTGTTCTCCCGCGCCCAGTACCTGCGCCGCCTCGACAAGCCGGCCGAGGCCGCCGCCGTGATGGCGCAGGCGCCGCGCAACCCCGAGGTCCTGGCCGATCCCGACGAGTGGTGGATCGAGCGCCGCATCGTCGCCCGCAAGCTGCTGGATGCCGGCGACGCCAAGGCGGCCTACGCGGTCGCCTCGGGCCACAGCGCCCGCACGGTCGAGAAGCGCATCGAGGCCGAGTTCCACGCCGGCTGGATCGCCTTGCGCTTCCTCGACGACGCCACCCGGGCGGCGACGCATTTCGCGACCGCCGCGGCGATCGCCGAGACGCCGATCTCGGTGGCACGCGCCGCCTACTGGCAGGGCCGCGCGGCGGACGCGATGGGCGCGGGCCCGGAGGCGAAGGCCTTCTACGAGCGCGCCGCCGGTCAGCCGATCGCCTATTACGGCCAGCTCGCCCGGGCGAAGCTCGGCCAGGGTTCGCTCGCGCTTCGCCCGTGCAGCACCCTGGACGAGGCCGCCCGCACCGCCTTCGAGAACCGCAGCGCGGTGCGGGCCCTGCGCCTGCTCGCGGCGGCCGGCATCAAGGACCTGATGCTGCCGCTCTACATGGACTTCGCCCAGCGCCTCGCCGAGCCGGCCGAGCTCAACGCGCTCGGCGACGTCGCGATGGCCCTCAACGATCCCCGCGCCCTGGTGGCGATCGGCAAGACCGCGGTGCAGCGCGGACTGCCGCTCGACCGCCACGCCTACCCGACCAACGGCATCCCGTCCTACGAGGCTTCGTCCGCCGTGCCGCAGGTCGAGCGCGCGATGGTCTTCGCCATCGCCCGCCAGGAGAGCCAGTTCGACCCGCGGGCGCAGTCGAGCGTCGGCGCGCGCGGGCTGATGCAGATGATGCCGGCGACCGCGCAGCGCACCGCCCGCCGGGTCAGCGCCGCCTTCGACACCGACCGCCTGACCAGCGATCCGGCCTACAACGCCCGCCTCGGCCAAGCCCATCTCGGCGAGCTGATGGAGGATTGGCGCGGCTCCTACATCCTGTCCTTCGCCGCCTACAATGCCGGCGGCGGCAACGTGAAGAAGTGGATCGACGCCTACGGCGATCCCCGCAACCCCGGCGTCGACCCGGTCGACTGGGTCGAGCGGATCCCCTTCACCGAGACCCGCAACTACGTCCAGCGGGTGACCGAGAACCTGCAGGTGTACCGGACGCGGCTGGCGGAAGCCGGGGACGGGCGGAGCGCCCTGCTGATCGCGGACGATCTGCGACGCGGCGCGCGGTAAGGGCGGCACCCGGCGCGGCCGTGTGGCGCGCGCGAACCGGGATCCCTGTCGGCTTGAACCGCGCCGGATGCGACTTGCGGGGCGGTCCAGGCTCGTGCGCCGCACTGACTCTGCCGCCGCGGAATCCGGGGGGATGCCTGCGGTGCAGCACCGAGACGGCTCTGGTATGGGCGTCGCCTGGATTCGGAGTCCCCGAGGCCTCCGTAATTACCCAGGGGGTGTCGGGAGGGCGCGGCTCGGTCGCGGCGGGTTCGTTGGGTCGCCCCCCTTGCCGGAACGCGGTTTGGCTGATTCGCTGTCGGGATGAGCCGCAGTGACCTCGAGCGCCTGAGCAAGGAGGAACTGATTGAGCTGGTGCTGAAGCTGCACCGGCCCGAGAAGACCTCACGCACCTCGTCCAAGCCGCCGGCGAGCGACCGCAAGGAGCGGCGCGAGAAGGCCCGGCCGGGCGGCGCCAAGCCCGGGCACGAGGGCCACAAGCGGGCGCTGACGCCTGATCCGGATCAGGTCATGGAGCATCGGCCTGCCTCGTGTTCGGCCTGCGGCGAGCCACTGCCCACCGATCTGCCGGCCGAGGTGATCAGCGTGCATGAGCGGATCGACCTGCCGCTGGTTCGCCCAGCAGTCGAGCAGCACCGGCGCCTGTGCGTGACCTGCCCGGCCTGCCGGACCCGGGTCGCCGCCCCGCGACCGGCGGGGGCCGACGCGACACCCTTCGGGCCGCGGCTGCACGCGGTGGCGACGTACCTCAAGACCTTCCAGGCGCTGTCCTACGAACGGTTGCAGGCCGCCCTGTCGGACCTGTTCGGGCTCAGGCTGAGCCAGGGCGGGCTGATGAACGTGCTGCGCCGCGCCCAGGGTTGCTTTGCCGAGGGCCGGGACGCGGCACTGGCCCGGCTGCGGCAAGCCTCTGTCGTGGCCTCGGACGAGACCGGGGTGCGCATCGAGGGCGCCAACAGCTTCCACTGGGTGTTCCGCTGCGAGGACGCGGTGGTGCATCATGCCGCCCCGTCGCGGGCCTCGGCCGTGGTCGGCGAGGTGATGGCCGGGCACCGGCCGGCGGTGTGGCTCTCCGACCGGTACTCGGCTCAGCAAGGGCACGGCGAGCGTCAGCAGACCTGCCTGGCGCACCTCGCTCGCGACGTGGCCTACGCGGTCGAAGCCGGCAACGACCTGCTCGCGCTGCGGCTCCAGTGGTGGCTCGACAAGGCCTTCGGGCTGGCCCGGCGCCTGACGGAACTGGCGGCCTCGACCCTGGCGCGCAAGCGGCGCGAGTTGGAGCAGGACCTCGATGCCATCCTGAAGGCCCCGGCGACGTGCGATCTAGCCCAGGCGATCCGGGCCCGGATGCAGCGAGCGCGCGACCAACTCCTGACCTTCGTGGCCTTCCCCGGCAAGGTGGAGGTGACGAACAACGCCTGCGAGCGCGACCTGCGGCCGGCGGTGATCCAGCGCAAGGTGACGAACGGCTATCGGGCGATGTGGGCCGCCAAGGGCGAGGCGGACGTGCGCACCGTCGTCGCCACCGCTGCCCTCAAGACCAAGGCAACCCCCTTCGCCACCCTACTCGCCACCATCACAGCCTGATCACCCCCCAACCCGGATACGAGGCGCCGACGAACCCGCATGCCGAAAAATACCCCCTGGGTAATTACAGGCCTCCTGGAGTGCGGCCGATGCAGACGTTCGTGGGGTGAAATCGGGCACGATGTGATGGGCCTGCCCATCGACGCAAGCCTTCGCGCAGACATGCTGCGACTGCCGGTATAGCGCGACGACGCAAGGGCATTCTCTGGATTTTCGCGATGTGATCTTGTCGGGCACGATCGCCGTCGGCGAGCGGCACCAATCCATCGCCTCCGAGACGATGATCCCCTCGCCGATCGTGCGCGAGCCCTCCCGCGGCAGGCTCATGCCTCCGCCCCCGCGGTCAGCCCGTACTCGCCCGACACCGCCAGACCCGCTGCCTCGGCCGGCGGCAGCACCGCCAGCACCGCCCCGTGATAGGCCGGGCAGCGCGCCACCCACCCGCGTCAGGTCAGGTCCACCCGCCACGGCGCCGCCTCCGCCCGCAGGTCGAGATGCAGCCCGTCGAGGCTCAGCCGCGCCGACACGGCCCGGCCGTCGAACCAGGCGTGGTGGGCCACCGGCACCACCCCCGGCAGCCGGAACGCCAGCGCCCCGCCCGGCACCAGCCCGTCGAGCCGCACGGTCTCGTCGTCGTGGAGGTGCGGCCGGATCAGGGCGGGCGGGGCGGTCTGGAAGAAGCGGTAGTCGAAATCCGCCGGCATCTGCGGGCAGCGCTCGCGCAGCCAGGCCTCGTCGCGGGTGCCGCAATGCCCCTCGCGCCAGGACCAGAACGGCGGCACCGGTCCGAAGCCGGCCGGGCGCGGGACCGCGAAGGGATCGCCGAGGGCCGCATCCGGCGCCTCGATCTGGGCCGCCGGCAGCACCCGGCCGACCGGGCTCCAGTTGCGGTGCAGCTGCCCGGGGCCGATCGGGTTGTCGGGGCTCTCCGCGCCCTGCGGGTCCCCGACCACGCGCCCGCCCGCGGCGAGGCGGTAGTCGAGCGGCACGCGGGTGGCGGGCTCGGCGGGGCCGAGCTTCCAGGTCGGCGTCAGGAAGCGCAGGGCCGGCTGCCACGAGCGCGGCCCATGCACGCGCAGCGCCGCCCGCGTCTCGCCCACCGTCAGCGCGGCCGTCCACGACCGCGCCGCCCGCCCGCCGGGCGCGTGGGCGTGGCCGAGGACGGTCACGTCGGCGCCGGGCTTGTAGGGGATCAGGTCGCCGACCTGCACGAGCGGCGTGCGATGGGGATCGCCCGCGTAGACGTCGTTGAGCACGATCGCCTGGGTGCCGGCGAGGCGCAGCTCGCCCCCGGCGGTGAGGTCGTAGCGGCCGCGCACCGCGACCACCGCCATGCCGGTCCCGTCGCGGTGCAGGTCGCCGAAGCCGAGGGCGGCGAACGGCGTGTCGTTGCGGATGAGCATCGGGAGGCCCCGTCAGCGCGACGGGTTGAGGTCGATGACCTTGCCCCAGTGCTTCACCTGGTCGGAGAAGTCGGTGGTGAAGGTCTTGCCGGTGATGGTGACGTTGCCGTCCTTGTCCATCGTGAGGGTCGAGTTGCCGACGACGATCCGGAACACCTCGCCGACCTTGACCAGCATCTCCCGGCCGACCTCGATCACGTACTGCTCGCCGACCGTGTGGGTGTGGGCCTTGCCGATGTTCTCCAGCATCGTCTGCCCGACATTGACGACCTTGCTGACCCCGACCTGCTCGGTGGAGGCGATCCCCGTGGTGTTGTTCTGGAAGCGGGTGACCATCGTGTTCATCACGCCCCCCAGGCCGCCCATCATCCCGCCGACCTGGCCGGCGAGCGCGGTGCCCGCCGCCGCCATCCCGGCCCCGCCGGCGGTGCGCAGGCTGCGCACGCTCGCGTCGTTGATCCCGGCGCGGACCCCGTCGATGCCCTCGCCGAGCAGGCCCCCGATGCCGCCGCCGCCGACCAGCCCGCCGAACCCCGCCGCCAGCCCCGCCAGCGCGCCGCCGCCCGAGAGCGCGCCCGCATCGACGGGGGCGTTCGATCCGCCGGCCTCGGCCGCCATCGCCTCCATCGCGACGCCCATCGCCTGGCCCAGCAGCCCCGCCGTCTGCCCCGACAGACCCGCCATCGCCGCGCCCAGCGCCGCGCTCGCCACGCCGCCCACCGCCCCCACGGTGAGCGAGCGCGACCCACCGATCGCCTGGTTCTGGTTGTTCCCCACCTCGAACGAGTGGTTCGCCCCCACGCTCCCGACCTGGTTGGCGTCCACCCGCGCCGTCGCGTCGTTCAGAACCTTCGTCGTCATGTCCTTCTGGGCGTGGGTGAACAGGTTCTCGGACCCCGCCACGTCCTCCATCGAGATCTCGTTGTAGCCCCGCCCCTTGTAGGTGTTGGACCGGACCACGAGCTTGGTCTTGTGCGCCGGCAGCGCGTAGGGCACCGGGTTGTTCGGGTTGGGCGCGATCCCGACCACGATCGGCCGGTCCGGATCGCCCTCCTGGTAGGCCACCAGCGCCTCCATCCCGACCCTGGGGATGATCTGCTGGCCCCAGCTCGTCCCGCCCCAGGACTGCGTCACCCGAACCCAACCGGTATCCGTCCCGTCGCCCCGGGCGCGCCGGTCCCACAGATGCGTGAGCTTGACCCGTCCGAACGCGTCGGTGTGGATCTCCTCGCCCGGCGGTCCCGCGATCCGGGCGATCTGCAACCCGTCGATGCGCGGGCGCGGCACCGCGCGGTGCGGCGTCGCCGGGCGGTCGGCCGGCAGCGTCGTGAAGGCGTTCTCGTAGTGCGGCGTGCCCGCCCCGCTCTCGTAGGTCGGATCCTCGGCCCGGTGCAGGATCTGCGTCACCACCTGCGCCGGGTAGACGTGGCCCGGATGGGCCACCTCGTAGGGGGTGAAGCGCGAGCCCGCCGCCAGGGTTCGCACGCTGGAGCGGCCCTCGATGCGGTCGAAGCCGGTCTCGGTCGCCTGGATGCGCAGGCGCGTGGCGCGCTCGCCGGCCTCGCGGGTCAGCGCCCTTGCCGGATACTCGTAGAGTTCGTAAGCCGTGTTCTCGGGAACGCGGTCGATCGAAGGTGTATTGGCAGCGAGATCGAGATTTGGCGTTAGAAACTCATAGTCGTTACCGGCTCGTCGTCCCGGGGTGAACGAGAGTTGCCGGCGCCAGTCGTGGATGTGCTCGGCATCCGACGAGCCGAAGGCGAGACGCACCCGGGTCTCGGTCCCGCCGTCATAGGCCGAGGGATGGTCGCCGACGACGAGCGTGTGCTTGCCGCGCTCATGCCGGAACCACAGGAATAGGCCTTCCTCTTCGAGGCGGCGCAGCAGATACGCGAGATCGGTCTCGTTCCACTGCACGACGTAGTCGCGCTTCTGCGGCGGGCGGGTGACGCCGGCCAGATTGTAGTCGCGGATGCGGTGCTCGGCGCACAAGGTCTCCAGCACCTCGAGCGTCGATTGCGTCAGGAAGATGCGGCAGTCGCTGCGCTGGCTCATCAGCCACAGCCGCGGGCGCAAGGTCAGCGCGTACTGGCGCGCGCCTCTCGTGACGATCGGCCCCTCGTGCAGCTCGGTGACGAGGCCGTTCCACACCCGCTGCGAGCCGTCGGCCAGCGTGAGGGAGAGATCGGCCGCGGTGCCGACGATCTCGTCGGGGCGGACCTCGTCGCGTTGCGCCCGAACGCGGGCCTGGATGGTGAAGAGGCGGTTGAGGCCCTCCTCGACCTCGAGGCGTTCGAGCAGGAGGGCGTCGGGTCCGAGCACGGTGTCGATCGCCATCAGGCGCCCGGCCTGGGTGTAGCGCACGTGCTCGCTCATCGCCTGCCTTGCCGTAGAAGATTATGCTGAATGCCATAGTTTATGTCGCGATATCCGAATGATCAACCCAGGGAATGAAAATAAATACGGAGAGATCCGCCGGATATGACGCAAGGGATCCGGGATGCCGGATCACAGAGCCGGCGCAGATCGGATGGGAGCCCGGGGCTACCGCAGGCTCGACGAGGCGCGTGGCTTTCCGTCAGGTGCCTCGCACCCACCACAGTGCGCGCCGGAGAAGCAGTGGATCGATCCGCCCATGTCCGGCGATCGTGTCCCGGGGCGTGGTGTAGCTTGGGCTGGTCCACCACGATGACCGGCAGGGCCGGACTGGTCAGACTGCGAGGTTTGGCAGGCTGACGAGAGGATCATCGCCGATCGGGGCGATGCTTTCCAGGGTCGTGTAGCGGCAGCGTTGCACGGCCCGTTCGTCGTTCTGCTCGAGCAGGATCGCGCCGACGAGCCTGCGGATCGACGGCTCGTCGGGGAAGATACCGGCGACCTCGGTGCGCCGCTTGATCTCGCTGTTGAGGCGCTCCGACGGATTGGTCGAGTGCAGCTTGGCACGATGGGCGGCTGGGAAGCCCATGTAGGCCGGGACGTCGGTCTCCGCCGTGTCGGCCCGAGCGGCCGGCATGGGCCAGGACGTTGCGCATGAAGTGCACCCGGCACCGCTGCCAGGAGGCGGTCATCACCTTGGCGACCGGGGCCTTGATGCCCTCGTGGGCATCAGAGATCGCCAGCTTGACCCCGCGCAGGCCGCGCCGGGCCGGCTTTGCGCAGGAACTCGGTCCAGGAGGTCTCGGCCTCCGACGGGCCGATGTCGAGCCCTGGCACCTCGCGTCGGCCATCCGCGTTGACGCCCACCGCTACGATCACCGCCACCGAGACGATGCGGTGGTTCTGGCGCACCTTCACGCAGGTGGCGTCGATCCAGAGATAGGGCCATTCGCCCTCGATCGGCCGCTCCAGGAAGGCGTTCACCCGCTCCCTCATCCTGAGCTTGTCGAAGGACGATCTCCTGGCACAGCCGGCTGACCTGGCTCTTGGAGATGCCCGTCCCGCCCAGCGCCTGGACGAGATCATCGACGGCGCGGGTCGAGATGCCCTGGATGTAGGCCTCCTGGATCACGGCTGTCGGCGCCTTCTCGGTCATCCGGCGCGGCTCGAGGAAGCTCGGAAAGTAGCTCCCCGTCCGCAGCTTCGGGATGCGCAGCTCGACCGTGCCGGCCCGCGTCTGCCAGTCCCGGTCACGGTACCTGTTGCGCTGGGCCAGCCGTTCCGGGTTCTTCTCGCCGTGGGCCGCGCCGGTCAGGCCGGCGACCTCCAGTTCCATCAGGCGCTGCGCGGCAAAGCCGATCATCTCGCGCAACGCGTCGGCGCACTTCTCAGCCAGCGCCCACAGGCTCATCATGGCATCGGTCATCGGGGGGGCTCCCGGGTTCGGGGTTGGTGTCAGCAACCCGATCCTTACCCGTCACCGCCGATGGCCACCCCCGCGAGAGTTCCCGCCTGCTCCAGCGCCATGGAGGGCGCGCAGGCGGCATCTCCCGCTTCCGTTCAGCTACACCACTCCAAGGGACACGACCGCTTTGCTTTGCGCCAATGTTGTGTACTGTGGTGTAAGGCGATCGGGCGATGCTCTAGTGATTTTCTGCCTCGATGAAGCGGGCCTTCCGTTGAGAGCGCTGCGACGATCACGAGGTTATTGTTCTTTACAAGTGCTCTCCACGGATATTTCGATGAATCCTCTCGACGACGAAGCGTGGGATGCATGGTCTCCTCATGAGCTCGGCCGGCATCTTCGAGAAGCAGTCTTCCCATGGTACGTCGCAGGCGGATGGGCTCTGGACGTTTGGCATGGCAGGCCAACGCGCAAGCACGAAGACCTAGAGTTTGCTGTTATTCGTGAGCATGCGAATTATTTTCGCGCTATTTTACACGATCTCGAATTTTTCACCGTGAAAAACGGTACAATCGAATATCTGCCCCCGTTCGCTGACGTGCCGAGCGATGTCTGGCAGCTTTGGGGAGGAGACATGCGTCAAGGCTGTTGGCGCGTGGACATGATGATGGAGCCAGGAACGCAAGAACTATGGATCTATAAGCGCGATCAGACGATACGGATGGCACGTTCCGACGCTGTTCGAGTGAGCGAAACGGGAATTCCATATCTCGCTCCTATAATTACTTTTCTATTTAAAGCCAAGCACCGTAGGAAGAAAGATCAGAGGGATTTCGATTTTGCCTACTCGAAATTTTCCACCGGAGAAAAATATCAATTGGCCATTTGGCTGGAAAAACTCCATCCTGGGCATGAATGGATTGGAAGATTGCGTAATAAATAAAAATATGGATCCATGCTATTTGTTTTAATGTATAATTGTATATGATTATAATTCTACAAATCATGATATATATCATGCGGCACAATATATATATTTTTTTGTAGAAGGACGCACGCGACAGCGCCCTATCATGTATGTTGAACGAGGAGGAAACGATTGGGTTGCGGCGGGAGGGAAACGTCGGCTTGAGAGCGCTCGGTCGACGTCCGCGGTTCGCCCCTCGCGGCCTTTCGCATCCGGCTCGATCAGCCCGCACCCCCACCTCGCTCCAGCGGACGGTCGAACGCGATCCCGGCGAAATCCCCCCGCCGCCATACCAGCGAGGCGCGCCGGGCGATCTCCGCGTGCCGGATGACGATCCAGAACCGGTTCGACAGGGCGTAGCGGCGGGAGAGGCCGATCTTCGCGCCGCCGTCGGAGAGGTCGCGCACCACGCAGGGCACGCGGTCGTAGTGGGAGATCAGGATCGTCGCCGGCATCGAGGTGCCGTAGCGCCGCCTGCCCCGCTGGTCCGCCTCGCGGCGCTCCGGCGCGTCCGGGCCGTCTCCCGTCGCGATCGTCGATACGGCGCTCATCTCCGTCCGGGACCTCCGCTGCCTTCCGCGCATCGGTTGTATCAGGTGCGGTTCGATCGCCCGTGACCGAATCCGGATCGGCTCCGGCGGTGCGCCGCGATCTTGCGCGGCAGAGTTAAGCCACTCTTGCGTGCATCCGGCGAAAGGCCGACGGAACACGGCCGCGCGGGCGAGAAAACGCCGGGTCCGGCCCGAGATTGCCGGCCACGAGGCTTGCGCCCCGGCCGGACCGTCGCTATACCGCCGCCATCCGCCGGGACAGCTCCCATCGTCTAGCGGTCTAGGACGTCGCCCTCTCACGGCGAAAACAGGGGTTCGAGTCCCCTTGGGAGCGCCACCGGCCGAATTGTCCCGTCATCGTCGATCCGGCTGCGTACCTGCGGCTCATCGCGATGCCGTGCCCGTGCCGTCCCGCCGGGCGACATCCTCCCAAAGCGGTAGTGGCCCTCCTCGTCCCTCCACCAAGGGATGCGCCCTCCTGCGCCGTCTCTCGCTGTCGTCGGATGTATCGGCCTGCTAAGCATCGGGCATACCAAACAGCGATACAAGACGAGAGACGCGATGCGGCGGATAACCGTGCGCCTGCTGACAGCAGCAATCCTGTGCCTGGTGGTCGCGGCGTCGACACGTCTTCTGTTCGATCATCTGTCGCCGCGTGACGTCGCGTTGATGCCGCGCGACGGAGCGACGGAAGTCTATCCTGAACTGCCGATCGCGATCGAATTCTCACGTGCCATGATGCCCGAGACCATCGGAGCCGCCGCCATCGTCCTGCGCGACGACGCGGGTACCGAGGTTCCGGCCGCGATCGTCTCCGATGTGGGCGGCCGCTCCGTCCGGCTGACCCCGCGGGCGCCGCTGCGGCCCGGCGCGGCGTACCGGATCGCGGTCGGGGCGGCGTCCACGCCCGCCAGCACCCTCGGGCTCACCTTGCGCGCGCCGGCCGAGGGGCGCTTCACCGTCGCGGCGGCGCCGGTGCTGCCGGACGAGCCCGAGGCGCCGGTCCTGGTCGCGGTCGGCGCGAAGAATCCCCTCGGGGCCTACTACGCCGAGATCCTGCGGGCCGAGGGGCTGAACCTGTTCGCCGTGGTCGCGCCCCAGTCCCTCACGCCGGAGCGCCTCGCCCGGGCCTCCCTGGTGCTGATGACCGAGGCGCCGGACGGGGCCCTGGCCGAGCGGCTTTCCGACTGGGTCGAGGCGGGCGGCAACCTGATCGCGATCCGGCCGGAAGGCGCCTGGCTGCCGCTGTTCGGACTCGCGCCGGCGGGCGAGCCCCTCGCCGAGCGCTACCTTCAGGCCGACGGCGAGGCGCCGGCCGCCCGCGGCATCGCCCGGGAGGCGATGCAGATCCACGGGCCGGCGAGCCGCTACGCCCTCGAGGATGCGACCGCACTTGCCCGCCTCTCGGACGGGACCGAGCCCCTGCCCTGGCCCGCGATCGCCCTGCGCCGGGCCGGCCAGGGCCAGGCGGCAGCCTTCGCCTTCGACCTCGCCACCTCGGTGGTGCGCCTGCGCCAGGGCAACCCCGCCTTCGCGGGCCAGGAGCGGGACGGCCTGCCCCCCCGGCGGCCGAACGACCTGTTCTTCCCCGATTACCTCGACCTGTCGCGGGTCGCGATCCCGCAGGCCGACGAGCAGCAGCGGCTCCTCGCCAACCTGATCGTCACGATGAGCGCCGGGCGCCTGCCCTTGCCGCGGATCTGGTACCTGCCGGAGGAGCGCCGCGCCGCGATCATCCTGGCGGGCGACGACCACGCCACCCGCCACGGCACCCTGAACGCCTACAAGCGCCTCGTCGCCGAGAGCCCGGCCGATTGCCGGCCGGAGATCCGGGACCGGGATCCTTCGGGGCGGGACGCTTCTGGGCGGGACTCTTCGGGGCGGGACTCTTCGGGGCGGGACTCTTCGGGGCCTGATTCCTGGGATTGCCCCCGGGCGACCTCCTACATCACGCCGGGCACGCCTCTGCCGGCGGAGCAGGCGCAGGCCTACGCGGCACTCGGCTTCGAGACCGCGGCGCACGTCGATACCGGCTGCCGCGACGTCGACGGGGCGGCGCTCGGCCTGGCGCTGAGCCGGCAGGCGGGCGAGGTGGCCGCGCGGCTCGGCCTGCCCGCGCAGACGACGCACCGCCTGCACTGCATCGCCTGGAACGGCTGGGCCGACACCGCCAAGATCGAGCGGGCCGCCGGGATCCGGCTCGATCTCGGCTACTATTACTGGCCCGGCTCGTGGATCCGCCGGCGGCCGGGCTTCATGACCGGCTCCGGCTTCCCGATGCGCTTCGCCGACCTCGACGGCCGCGTCCTCGACATCTACCAGGCGGCCAGCCACCTGGTGAACGAGAATGGCATCGAGCAGCGGCGCGGCATCGAGGTCATGCTCGACCGGGCGCTCGGCCCCGAGCAGTTCTTCGGCGCCTTCGGCAGCCATTACGACTACTCCGACGGCTACTTCGACCACCTGGTGAGCGCGGCCCGCGAGCGCGGCGTCGCCCTGATCTCGGCAGCGCAGATGCTGCGCTGGCTCGACCGCCGGGAGGCGACCCGGTTCGAGGCCCTGGCCTGGAACGGGCACGACCTGACCTTCCGGGTCCGCCTCGATCCCGGGCCCGAGCGGGTCACCGGGATGCTGCCGGTCTCGGTCGTGTCCCATCGCCTCGCGGCGATCACCCGGGGCGGCCACCGGGTGCCGTTCCGGGTCGAGACCATCAAGGGGCTCGACTACGCGATGTTCGACCTCGAATCCGGGCCCTACGCCGTGCTCTACGACGAGAAGACCTCGGCGATGCCGCTCCCCGCCCGCCTCAGGTGAGAGTCTCGGGTGAGACCTGCGTCATTTGGGGCGCAGGACTTTCCGAGATCCCGGGCGTTGGGCCGGGCACGCGCCCCGCCTCCCGCGGGGTTCCCCCTCACCTCCTTGAGGCCCGACCCGATGGCTGCCGAGACCAACGACCTCTCCGACCGCGCCCTGTCGATCTTCGCCTTCGCGGCCTACCACCACCTGATCAGCGGCCAGCCGATCAGCTCGGTGGTGCGCCGGGACGGCAGCGGCCACCACGCCGACCCGCAGGGCGCCGCCGAGGTGGAGGAGCGCGGCCTCGCGACCTTGAGCGACGACGAGATCACCTTCACGGAGACCGGCATCGCCTTCGTCGAGACGACGGTCGCGGCGATCCGCGGGGCCGGCGGGCGCTGAAAGCCCGGGGGCCAGCATTCCGGTGTGCTTGACGGCCCGCGCGCCGCGATGGGAAGCCTCCCCGGCGGCGACGGGCGGGTCCCGGCGTCCCGGAGGGATCTCGCCTTGCCCATGCCCGCCCTCGCCGGCCTGATCGACCACACCCTCCTGCGGGCCGACGCCACCGCGGCGGAGATCCGCCGCCTGTGCGAGGAGGCGCTGGCGCACCGCTTCAAGGCGGTCTGCGTCAATCCGGTCCATGTCGGGCCGGTGGCGGAGATCCTGGCCGGCAGCGACGTCGCGCCATGCGCGGTCGTCGGCTTTCCCCTCGGGGCGTCGATGCCGCAGGACAAGGCCGCGGAGGCCGCGGGCGCGGTGGCCCGCGGCGCGGCCGAGATCGACATGGTGATCGCGCTCGGTGCCCTGAAGGAGGGCCGCACCGACGCGGTGCGGGCCGACATCGCGGCGGTGCGGGCGGCCTGCGCGGGCCGCGTGCTGAAGGTCATCATCGAGACCTGCCTCCTCGACGACGCGCAGAAGCGCCTGGCCTGCACCCTGGCGGCCGAGGCCGGGGCCGATTTCGTCAAGACCTCGACCGGCTTCTCGACCGGCGGCGCCACCGTGGCGGACGTGGCGCTGATGCGTGCCACGGTCGGCGACGCCCTCGGCGTCAAGGCGTCGGGCGGCGTGCGCAGCCTGGAGGTCGCCCGCGCCCTGGTGGCAGCGGGCGCGACGCGGCTCGGCACCAGCTCGGGCGTGGCTCTGGTGACCGAGGGGGTGGCGCGTGGGACCTACTGACGATCCCGCCCGCGCCGCGAGGGAAAGGCCCGCTCTCTACTCGTAGCCGGTCCGCCAGTCGCTGTCCTTGCAGCGCGCCATGACGTGGCCGTTCATGCGCATCCGGCCGCCGACAGCGTCGAACTTATAGGTCTCCCTGCTGGTCCGGCCCTCGGACTCGCAGGTCGCCGGGATCGTCGTCCCGGTCCCGGTCGACCGCGACGCGGACAGCCTGAACGTGCAGGTCGTCTCGTTCCAGATGATCCGCGACTGCTCGATCCGGACCAGGGCCCCCTCGACCTCGAGCGGGTTCGCCTTGCAGGACTTGGCGGACGGAGACCAGATCCCGACGTAGAACGGGGCCTCGCCGGGCGTCCCGGTGGGCATCTTGGCGAGGGCAGCCGACGGGATCAGGCCGGCCGCCAGGACGAGGACGAGGACGAGAACGCGCATCAGGAACTCCACCTCCCGAGGGACGGACCGGTGCATCGTCGCGGTCCGCCTTGCCGGCCCCCCTCGCGAGGGGACGTGCGACGATGGACGGACAGTCGCACGCCCGCATTGTCGCTCCGCTCAAGATGACGCTCAAATCCAACCAACTTGCATAACCATGTCGTGTCCGTCTTCCGGGGACGGGCGACTGCATTTCAGGATTCCTGAACCTTTCGGCGCGAGCTTCGCGTCATGCAAAGGCCGGGGACGCGACCGGGATGTCCGTGGTCCGGCCGTCGAGACTGGATGTGCGCGCGATGCTGAAGCAAGGGGTTCTGGCGGCGATCATCCTGGCGTCGGTGAGCAGCGCGCAGGCCGAGAGCGGCGGCTACAGCTATCCGGTCGGGCTCGACGAGAACGGCGACAACTTCCTCGCCCTGCGCAGCCGGCCGACGACGCAGGAGGGCGTGCGGCTGCGCAAGCTCGCGCCGGGGACGCTGTTCGGCGTGATCGGGCGGCAGGGCGCCTGGTACAATGTGCGCCTCCTCGACGGCGAGAGCGGGTGGGTCTACGGCCGCTACGTCGGGTGCTGCGCCCGCGGGCCGCAAGAGCCGGCGCCCGCCGTCGCGCAGACCACGCAGATCGTCGTGCAGTCCGGCGAGGCCGAGACCGCGCGGCTGCGGGGCCAAGTCGCGCAGCTCACGGCCCTCGTGCGCGCCAACCAGGAGAAGCAGGAACGGCGCGAGCGGGAGGCGGCTGCGGCCGCCCGGCCGGCGCCGGAGGCCGAGCGTCCGTTCGCCGACGAGGATGCGCTCGCGGGCCTGAGCGCGCGCTTCGAGCAGGCGACGGCCAATCGCGCCTCCTACCTCACGCCCACGAGGCCGGACGACCAGGATCTCGGCCGCACGGCGCGGGCGGCCTCCGAGCAGTTCCCGAAGGTGCCCTACTACATTCCCGGCACGCGGGAGAGCGGGCGGTTCTGGATCGAGCCCCGCGTCGGTGACACCGGCCGGCTGTCCTACGACTTGGTCTTCGTCGATCCGCGCGCCGGCGTCGACCAGAAGCGCGCCGTCATCGACCTGACCCCCGAGCAGCTCGACCGGATGAAGCTCGCCGTCGGCAAGATCTCGTCCTGGTCCGACATCGCCCACCGCAACGAGGTGCGGCGCCACTACCGCAAGCGGGTCGATTGCTTCCCGGAAGCCGCGTGCCCGCGCGACGGCGACAAGATCGACGGTCAGTCCTCGACCGAGATCGTCTTCTTCGTCAACGAGGACGGTTCGACCGGCGGCCGCATCCAGCGAAACAAGGGCCGCTACGACGAGGGCTACAACGTGTCGGTCAAGTCGGCCCGTTTGCTCGCGTCCTACCTGGGCTACGTGCAGAGCCGCGGCGAGCGCGACTACGCGGCCGGGACGCGCACCGCGGCGGATCTCGACGTCATGTTCCGGTGAGGCGAGGGTCGGCGCGCACCGTGCGGCACCGGCCCGGAGAGATGCCCGATCACCCCTCCGCCCGGTACCGCTCCGGCCTCGTCCCGTCCTCGTCGGTGAAGCCGTAGTCCCGCGCGAGGTCGGCGACGTGGAGCACGCGGCCCGCCATCGCGCCGATGCCGGGATCGCCGGCGAGCGCGGCGAGCGCGCGTCCGGCGTAGAGCGGGCTCTCGCCCGCCTCCCCCGCCATGCCCGCCTCGACCACCCGCTCGGTCCGCACCGGGCCCGGCGCCAGCGCCAGGGCCGTCACGCCGTAGGGCCCGAGCTCCGCCGCCACGCCCAGGGCGAGGCGGTTGGTGGTCGCCTTGGCGAGGTCGTAGAACAGGTCGCCGAGGTAATCGTCCGTGCCGAAGGAGACGAGCGCCAGGAGGCCGCCCTTGGCCGAGACCATGGCGGGCGCCACCGCCCGGGCGAAGAGCAGGGCCGCGAGGGGCCCGGTCTCGAGGGTGTGGCGCAAGGGCGCGAGGCCCCGGCGCCAGAACGCGGTGCCCCAGGCGGCGCCGTCGGGGTAGCGCACGCCGTCGTAGCCCTCGTTGCCGCCCCAGACGCTCGACACCGCGACGTCGATGCGGCCGAAGCGGCGCAGCACCCAGCGCACCATCGCGTCGACCTCGATCTCGCGGGTGTGGTCGCAGAGGTAGTGGTGGCCGCGCCCGCCGGCGAGGTCGACCTCCCGGGCGGTGTCCTCCAGGGCTTCCCGGCGCTGGTCGGTGCGCGCGCCGGTCTCGCTCGAGCGGGCGGTGACCACCACGGTGGCGCCGGCCTCGCCCAGGCCCCGGGCGATGCCCCGGCCCACCCCGCGCGAGGCGCCGGCGACGAGGCAGACCTTTCCCGAGAGGTCCGGGACCCCGGGCGGCCTCACCGGGCGCCGCGGGACAGGAAGCGCTGGAACGCGGCTTGCGCCTCGGGCGAGCGGAGCGCCGCGTCGAAGGCCTCGGCCTCCGCATCCATCGCGGCCCGCACCGCCTCGTGGTCGCCGCGGATCAGCCGGCGGGCGGCGGCGAGCGCCTGGCGGGGCTTGGCGGCGAGCTTCGCGCCCTGGGCGAGCGCGTGCTCCAAGAGCCCGTCGGCCGGCACGACCGCGTTGGCGAGGCCGAGCCGCACCGCCTCGTCGGCCCCGAACGCCTCGCCCAGCAGCAGCAGCTCGGTCGCCTTCGGCACGCCGACCCGGCGCGGCAGCAGGTAGCTCGAGGCGGCCTCCGGCACGAGGCCGAGATCGACGAACGGCATCCGGAAGGTCGCGGCGGGCGCGACGTAGACGAGGTCGCAGTGGAGCGTCAGCGTGGTGCCGACGCCGACCGCGAGGCCGTCCACCGCCGCCACCATCGGGGTACGGGTCACGGCGAGCTGGCGGATGAAGCGCAGCGAGGGCGCCTCGCCGAACGAGCGCTCGGCCCGGGCGACGAAGTCGGCGATGTCGTTGCCGGCTGTGAACACGCCCTCGGTTCCGGCGAAGACCACGGCGCCGACGCCCGAGCCCTCCCGGTCGGCGCCCTCCAGGGCCTCCCGCATGGCGTCGTACATCGCCCCCGTGAGGGCGTTCTTCTTCTCGGGACGGGCGAGCCGCACGAGGCGGACGCCGCCGGGTTCGTCGGTGATGCGGACGTGGTCGGTCATGGGGCTCACCAGGGATCGAGCGGGCCCGAGGTGTATCCCACCGAATGGATCGCACCGTCCATCGTCAATGCGGAGGCGCGGAAGCCGGGCGCCGTCCGAGTCGGTCCCGGGCTGCCGGGAGGCGGACCCGGGGTTTCCGGTGCCGCGGGACGAAGCCGGATCCCGCTCGTCGCGGCCGCGGACCGGCATGGGGGATCGAGCGGCAGGGGTCGAACGATCCTGCCGCCGGAGCCTCAGTAGCTGTAGCTGCGGCTCGGGCCGTAGCCGCCGCGCGGGCGCACGCGGTCGCCGTAATCGAGGTCGCGCTGGGCGCGGCGCTTGGCCAGCGCCCGGCCGGCGAGGCAGCCCGCCACGGCGCCGACGACACCGCGCTCGGCCAGGTAGTGGCCGGCCACGCCGCCGATGATCGCGCCCTTGATGCAGCCCTTGGCCTCCGCCGCGCCGACGCCCATCAGCGTCACGACCGCCACCACCGCCGCCTTCGCCACGTTCCGCATGCTGCTCCTCCGCCCGACCGGGACATCGATGTCGGCTGGAAGAGTAACAGCCAGGCTCGGCGCGCGTTCCGCGGCGGCAGACGTTGACGCGGCCGGCCCCGGCGGTTGACCTTGGCGGTCGTCAACGATTCTTTACCCATAGCCGCTACGGCTGCGAGGCCGTTTCACCGAGGTGCCATGTCCGGGCGAGGCCGCCACTCAGCAGGTTCCGACATGTCGCCCGCGGGCGACGGCCCGGATCTTCGCGCGTCGATCCGGCGCGACCAGCTCGAATCCGTGCGCCTGAGCGTGCGGCAGGCGATTCCCGTCAACGCGGTCCTCGGCGCCACCGGCGCCCTGGTCGCCGTGCAGGCCGGGCAGTGGCAGGCCGGGCTCGCGTGGTTCGCGGTCTCCTCGGCCGTCAACCTGACCCGGCTCGGCCTGTGCCGGGCGCCCTGCGCCGGCCTCGCCGCGCCCGAGGCGGCGCGTCCGGAGGCGCTGCTCGCCGAGGAGGCGCGGGAGGCCGCCCGCTCGGTCGACCGGCACCTGCGCCTCGCCACCCTGGCGGCGGCCCTGTCGGGCGTCGTCTGGGCGCTGGTGGCGCTCCTGTGCGAGGGCTACACCTCGCCCCAGACCCTGTTCTACCTCATCGTCGTCTGCGGCATCACCGCGGGGTCGGTCACCCACGGCATGGCCTACGCGGCGATCCCCGCGAGCTTCATCGCGCCGCCGCTCCTGACCGTGGCGGGCTGCCTCGCCGCCGCCGGCGGGTTCGACCGCGCCTGCCTCGCCGTCACGGTGCTGCTCTACCTCGCCGCGCTCCTGCGCAGCGCCGTCGAGACCGAGCGGGGCTTTCGCCGCACCTCCCGGCTCAAGAACGAGGCGACCGCGCTGGCGCGGGCGCGCCACGAGGCCCATGCCGAGGCCTCGGCGCTCGCCGACGAGATGCGCCGGCGCGCCACCCACGACGCCCTCACCGGGCTGATGAACCGGGCCGGCTTCGCGCAGGGCGCGGAGGCGCGCCTCCTGCGGCCCGGGCCGGCGCCCTGCCTGATGCTCCTCGACCTCGACGGCTTCAAGTCGGTCAACGACGTCTACGGCCACTCGACGGGCGACCGGGTCCTGATCGAGGTGGCGCGGCGCCTGCGCCGGACCCTGCCGCCGGGGGCGCTGGCGGCGCGCTTCGGCGGCGACGAGTTCGCGGTCCTGTACGATCCCGCCGGCGGGCTGCCGCCGGCCGATCTGGCGACGGCGCTGATCCAGGCCGTGATCGAGCCGTTCGAGAGCTTCGATGCCGGCCGCCTCGGCGTCAGCATCGGCCTTTGCCACGCCCATGGGCCGAGCCTGACCCAGATGCTGAGCTGCGCCGACGAGGCGCTCTACGCCGCCAAGGCCGCGGGGCGGAACCGCTTCCGGATCTTCGACGAGGGCCTGCGCGGGCGCCTGGAGATGCGGCGCGACAGCGAGCGCGACCTCTCGCACGCGCTGGCCGAGAACGGCCTCGCGGTCTGGTTCCAGCCGATCTTCGGCGAGGGCGGCCGCCGCGTCGCCGGCCTGGAAGCCCTGGTGCGCTGGCACCACCCCGTCCACGGCTGGGTGCCGCCCGGCGAGATCGTCGCCGCCGCGGCGCGCGCCGGCCTGACCGAATCGCTCCTGCGCTTCATCCTGGAGCAGGTCTGCGGCGCGATGCAGGCCCTGCGCGCCGGCGGGCTGCCCGACATCCGGGTGGCGATGAACGTCTCGCCGCGGGAGATGGCGCAGGTCCCGGTCGACGAGATCGTGCTCGACCGCCTGCGGGCGCTCGGCTTGGCCCCCGCGCTCCTCGAGATCGAGATCACCGAGGAGACCGCCCTCGACATCGAGGCGGTTCAGGACAAGCTCCTCGCCCTCTCCCGCGCCGGGATCCGCGTCGCGCTGGACGATTTCGGCATCGGCTACTCGTCGCTCGCCTCGCTGCGCCAGCTCCGGGCCGGCCGGGTCAAGATCGACCGCAGCCTCGTCACCGGCCTGTCGACCTCGGACGACAAGCGCGGGCTGGTCCAGGCGGTGCTCGGCCTCGGCCGGGCGCTCGGCCTCGAAGTGGTGGCCGAGGGCGTCGAGACCGCCGAGGATCTCGCGGCCCTGCGTGCCCTCGGCTGCCCGTTCCTCCAGGGCTACCACCTCGGCCGGCCGGTCCCCGCCGAGCAGGCGCTCCGGGAGGCCCTGGCCTGCCGTCCGGACGCGGCCTGACGCCCGCGCCGCCTCCCGACGGGACTGTCGGGAGCATCGGGCCGGATCTGCTCGCGGGGCGCTTCCCCGCCGCAGCCGATCGGCTTAGGTCTCAGCCGTGACCGCGCACCCGCCGAACGGGCGCCGGCCGGGAGGAGACCTCACCCCATGCAGCCGATTCTCGATGCCTACGACGCCCGCGCCATCCTGCCGGAGGACGGCCTGGCCGGTGCGCTGGCCGGCCGCGTCTGGCGGCCGGAGCTGAACGGGCCGAGCACCGTCGCCGTGCGCGAAGGGACCGGCGGCGCGCCGGAGCTCGTCGACATCAGCCGCGCCTTCCCGACGATCCGCGACCTGTGCGAGGCGCCGGATCCGGCGAGCGCCCTGCGCCGGGCCGCGGGCGAGACGATCGCCCCCCTCGACGCGGTGCTCGCCAACACGCCCCCCGACACCCGCGATCCGTCGAAGCCCTGGCTGCTGGCGCCGGTCGACCTCCAGGCGGTCAAGGCCGCCGGCGTCACCTTCGCGGTCTCGATGCTGGAGCGGGTGATCGAGGAGCGCGCGCGCGGCAACCCGGACGCCGCGGCGGCGATCCGCCTCGAGGTCGGGCGCCTCGTCGGCGACGACCTGCGCCGGCTCAAGCCCGGCTCGCCCGAGGCGATGGCGCTGAAGGACGTGCTGGTGGCGCAAGGCGCCTGGAGCCAGTACCTCGAGGTCGGCATCGGGCCGGACGCCGAGATCTTCACCAAGGCCCAGCCGCTCTCCTCCGTCGGCTGCGGCCAGGAGGCCGGCCTGCATCCGGGCTCGCAATGGAACAACCCGGAGCCCGAGGTGGCCCTGGTGGTGGCCTCCGACCAGCGCGTCGTCGGGGCGACGCTCGGCAACGACGTCAACCTGCGCGACTTCGAGGGCCGCTCGGCCCTGCTGCTCGGCAAGGCCAAGGACAACGCCGCCTCCTGCGCGCTGGGTCCGTTCCTGCGCCTGTTCGACGACCGCTTCTCCCTCGACGACGTGCGGCGCACCGTGGTGAGCCTGGAGGTGACGGGCGAGGACGGGTTCCGGCTGTCGGGCACCTCGGCCCTCTCCGAGATCAGCCGCGACCCGGCCGACCTCGTCGCCGCGATGATGGGCGGCACCCACCAGTACCCGGACGGCGCGGTCCTGTTCCTCGGCACGATGTTCGCGCCGGTCGAGGATCGCGGCGCGCCGGGCCAGGGCTTCACCCACAAGGTCGGCGACCGGGTGGTGATCCGCAGCCCCGGCCTCGGGGCGCTGGTCAACCGCATGCGCCACTGCCAGGATTGCGAGCCCTGGACCTTCGGGGCCGCCGCCCTGATGCGCAACCTCGCGGGGCGCGGACTCCTCGGGGCCTGAAAACCGTCGTCCCGGCCCGCGCCGTGACAATACCGTCACGGAAACCGTGGACCCGTGTCCCGCGCGAGCGCGGCCGGTTGCCAGGAATATAGCATTGGCTATACCTGGCCGCCGGAACGGCACGGGGGAGCACGATGCGGCGGACGGGCGGAGCGGGGATCGGGCTGGCCGCGATCGGGGTGGCCTCGAGCCTGTGGGCCGGCACGGCGAGGGCCGCCGACCTTCGGCCCTCCGCTCCCGCCGCGGCGGATGCTCCGTCCTACGTCGACTGGTCCGGCCCCTATCTCGGGATCGAGGGCAGCGCCGGCGCCTCGTTCGGCAATTACCGCTTCGGGCCGAGCACCGTCGGCGGCCGGCCGATCCCGGCCTTCCAGAGCGGCGACTCGACGCGGCGCTCGGATGCCGGCCGCGAGGCCACCACGGCGGTCGGCGGGCTGTTCGGCGGCACCAACTGGCAGACGGGCCCGTACCTCTACGGGATCGAGGCCGACCTCTACGGCGCCAACCTCAAGCGCCCGGTCCCCTCCACCGCCCTCGGCTTCGGCTACGAGGGCGTCGATCCGCCCTTCACCCTCCTCCGCGACAAGACCGACCTCTACGGCGCCCTCAGGGGCCGCCTCGGCTACGCGTTCGAGAGCTACCTCGTCTACGCGACCGTCGGGCTCGCGGGCGCGAGCGCCCGGGTGATGGCGACCTATCCGGACCTCGCCACCGGCGCGGTCGCGACGGCGCGCAAGGACCTGTCGTTCCTCGGCTTCACCCTCGGGGCCGGCGTGCAATACGCCATCACCCCGAACCTCGCCCTCGGCCTCGACTACCGCTACATCGATCTCGGCCGCTCCGGCCGGTTCGACCTCGGCAGCGTGCCGGGCCTCGGCCCGGTCACGACCCAGGCCGCGTTCTCGTCGCACCAGATGATGGCGCGGCTGTCCTGGTACCCCTACGGGTTGAGGCTGCCGGCGGAGGTGGCCGAGGACGCCCCGGCGAGCCGCGACACCGGCCGCTACTCGTTCCACGGCCAGACCACCTTCGTGAACCAGGGCGTGCCCGGCTTCCGCTCGCCCTATCGCGGCGAGAACAGCCTGGTGCCGCGCCAGGCCCAGGCCACCACCACCGCGACCCTGTTCCTCGGCGTGAAGCTGACCGACAGCACCGAACTGTACTACAACCCGGAATTCTCCCAGGGATTCGGCCTGTCGCGGACGCTGGGCGTCGCCGGCTTCGTCAACGGCGAGGCCCAGAAGGCCGGCGCGCCGTTCCCCAAGCTGCGCTCGAACCGCTTCTTCGTGCGCCAGACCTTCGGCCTCGGCGGCGTCACCGAGGACGTGCCGGACGGCGTCAACCAGGTGGCGATGACCCGCGACGTCGAGCGGATCACGGTGGTCGCCGGCAAGTTCGCGCTGGGCGACTTCTTCGACGGCAACGTCTACGCCCACGACCCCCGGGTCGACTTCATGAACTGGTCGATCTGGGGCTCCTCGGCCTGGGACTTCCCGGCGAACCTGCCCGGCTTCACGCAAGGCGTGATGGTCGAGTACAACCGGCCGGAATTCGCGATCCGGGCCGCCTACACCCAGGTGCCCAAGCAGCCCTCGAACGACGTGCTCGACCCGCGGGTCTTCGAGCGCGCCGGCGCCAACATCGAGTTCGAGGAGCGCCACGTGCTGCCGGGGCTCGACCAGCCGGGCAAGCTGCGCATCGGCCTGTTCAGCAACGTCGGCAACACCGCCAATTACCGCCAGGTCGTCGACCTGACGCAGGGCGGCGTGTTCGACGACATCAACGACGCGGCCGCCGCGACGCGTCGCCCCCGGCGCAAGACCGGCGCCTACGTCAACCTCGAGCAGGCGCTGACGCCGGACCTCGGCCTGTTCGCCCGGGCGAGCGTCTCGGACGGCCGCAACGAGAGCCTGTCCTTCACCGACATCGACCGCAGCCTCTCGGGCGGGCTCTCGCTCAAGGGCACCGCCTGGGAGCGGCCGGGCGACACGGTCGGCATCGGCGCGGCGGTCAACGGCCTGTCGCCGTCGCACCGCGCCTTCTTCGCCAACGGCGGCCTGGGCCTGCTGATCGGCGACGGGCGCCTCAACTACGCCCCCGAGCGCGCCCTCGAGACCTACTACGCGCTCAGCCTCACCAAGGCCGTGACGGTGTCGTTCAACTATCAGCTCGTGGTCAATCCGGCCTACAACCGCGACCGCGGCCCGGCGAACTTCTTCGGCACCCGCCTCCACGCCGATTTCTGACGGCGTCCCGGGCCGCCTTGCGCCTTTCGGAGGAGCGCCCTCGGGTGGTGTGCCTCTCCGACGGCGCTCACGGGCTGCGCCGTGAAGCAGGTTCGGCACGCGCCGGCGCGTCGAGCCTCTCTCCCACTCTGGAGAGGGCTTCGTCTTCGATCTTGCGGATCAGATCATCAGGAAACATCCGCTCAGCTCCAGAGCGCCGCATCGCGACGGCGCCGCCTTCGCGAAACATCCCGAGAAATCGGTGTCGACGAATGGCGGAGGTGGACCCGTCGATTACGGAGAAAGGCTGTGCTGTCTCCGGGCGGCGCTCTTCCTACACTGAACCCGTCGTCGGAGGAGCTGACACGATCGCCGGACGGGGCGGGGCCGCCGGCTCCGCCCCGAGGCGAGCGCGGACCCTCGCGTCCCACGGCCAGACGGGAAGACAGAGCCTTCGTCCGAGGACATCCATCATGCGATCTGGCGTGACCGGGCATGCGACCGCCGCTGCCTACCGGCCCGACATCGACGGACTGCGCGCCGTCGCGGTGCTGGTCGTGATCCTCTTTCACGCCGGCATCGCCTGGATGCCGGGCGGGTTCGTCGGGGTCGACGTGTTCTTCGTCATCTCCGGCTACGTCATCACCCGCGGGCTGCTGCGGGAGGCGGCATCGGGCGGCATCGGGCTCGGCGAGTTCTACGCGCGGCGGGTCAGGCGCATCCTGCCGGCGCTCGTCGCGACCCTGGCCTTCACCACGCTCGCCGCCTACTGGCTGCTGCTGCCGCCGCAGCTCGCGGATTACGCCGGCAGCGCGACGGCCTCCGCCCTGTCGGTGGCGAACATCTACTTCTGGCGCTCGTCGGGCTACTTCGACGCCGCGGCGCTCTACCGTCCGCTGCTCCACACCTGGTCGCTCTCGGTCGAGGAGCAGTTCTACCTCCTCCTCCCGGTCGCGCTCCTCCTCGCGGTGCGCCTGCGGCTGCGGCGGCTCTGGCTCCCCTTCGGCCTCGTCGCGGCGCTGTCGTTCGGCCTGAGCGTCTATGCCGGCCACTACGCGCCGACGGCGAACTTCTACCTGCTGCCGACCCGGGCCTGGGAACTCCTCCTCGGCGTCCTGCTGGCGATGGCGCCGCGGGGCAGCGTCGCGCTGCCGCCGGCCTTGCGCCAGGCTGCCGGCCTCGCGGGCCTCGCCCTGATCCTCGCCCCGGCCTTCCTCTACACCGAGGCGACGCCGTTTCCCGGCGCCGGCGCCCTGCCGCCTTGCCTCGGCGCCGTCCTGCTGATCCGCCTCGGGGGGGAGCCGGGAGGCGGGAGCGCCGCCACCCGCCTGCTGGCGGCCGGCCCGCTCGTCGCCGTCGGGCTGATCTCCTACTCGGCCTACCTGATCCACTGGCCGCTGATCGTGCTCGCCCGGATCGGCCTGATGCGGGATCTCGATGTCGCCGAGACGGTCGTCGTCATCGGCGCGACGCTGCTCCTCGCCACCCTCTCCTACCGCTTCGTCGAGCATCCCTTCCGGCGACCGCAGGCGCCCGCGCGGCCGGCCCTCGCCGCCGGGTTCGCCGCCACGCTCGCGCTGGCGTGCCTCGGCTGGGCCGGGACGGCGAGCGGCGGCCTGCCCGGACGCTTCCCGGATTTCCGCGTCAGGCCGGTGCCCGGAACCGAGACCTGGAACCACCGCACCTGCTTCCTGTTCGCCGACCAGACCTGGCAGGCCTGGGACCAGGCCGCCTGCACCCGGACCACGGGCAAGGACGGGCTGGTCCTGCTCTGGGGCGACAGCTTCGCCGCCCATTACGTGCCCGGCCTGATCCGGCACGCCGAGAGGCTGCCGGGCAACCTCCTCCAGTACACGGCGGCGGGGTGCCGGCCGACCCTCGGCGTCGCCTCGTACGTCGTGCCGCATTGCCGGGCCTTCAACGATAACGCCCTGGCGCTGATCCGCCGGCTCGGGATCCGCGACGTGGTGCTGGCGGCCCGCTGGGGCGCGCAGCGCGACCGCAACGTCCCCGCCCTGCTGCACGAGACCGTCGCGCAGGTGATCGCCCTCGGGGCCCGCGTCCACGTCGTCGGGCAATCGCCGGAATTTCCCCTCGATCCCGCCTTCCTGGCCTATCACCAGCGCCGCGACCCGCCGGATGCCGCCGGGCGCTGGCGCCCGGTCGCGGAGACCGGCCTCAACGGCGTGCTGCGGTCGGTCCTGCCCGCCTCCGCGACCTTCGTCGATCCGAACGCCGTCCTGTGCGATGCCGCGACCTGTCCCTACGCTCGGGGCGGGACGTTCCTGTACGCCGATTCCGGCCACTTCTCGTCGGCCGGCGCGGCCGACGCGGTCGGGCGCTACCTGGAGGCCGGGCTGTTCGCCCCTCCCCGCTCCGCCGCGGCCCTCCCCTGAACCGCCTTCAGGTCCGGGCGACCGCGACGGCGCCGTCGTCGAGGACGACGAAGCGGATGCCGGCGCGGCGCAGGGTCGCGACCGCCTGGTGGCGGGAGCGCTGGGCGGCCGGGCCGTCCCCCTCCTCCAGTCGCCGGACCGTCGAGAGCGACAGGCCGCTCGCCGCGGCGAGCGTCGCCATCGACCAGTCGAGGAGCGCCCGAGCGGCGCGCAGGTGGCGGCCCTCCACCGCCTGTTCGAGCCCCTCGCGCAGGCCGTCCGCCGTCGGGGGGGCGCCGAGGGCGGCGGGGTAGATCAGGCCGCTGCGCTCGATCAGGCGGCCCTGGTCGTCGTGGACCGGCACCGACAGGATCCGGTAGCGCTCGGGCGCCCGATCCCGGTGGCGGATCAGCGGGGCGCCCTGGAACACCAGGCCCGGCCGGCGCCGGGCGACGCTGTCGCGGAACGCCGCGCGCTCCTCCGGCACCACGTCGGCGAAGGGATCGGCGTTCACCTCGTCGAGGGAGCGCCCGGCGAGGCGCGCCGCCTCGGGCGGGAAGTCGAAGCTCATGTCGAGGCCGACGGGCACGAACAGGACGCGGGCCTGCGCGAACCAGGCGCTGCGCCGGCGCTGGTCGGCGCGGCGCAGGTGCAGCAGGGCCGCGGGGTCGGTCACGTCGAGGGCGATGCCGGCCGCCGCCCGCGGGCGGCCCTCCGGGGTCAGGTGCAGCTCGGTGCGCAGCGCCAGCGTCCGCAGGGTCCCGTCCGGCCGCACGACGCGCACCTCGCGCTCGGGCAGGGCGTGGCCCTGGATCAGGTCGGCGGCGCTCGCCAGGTGGAGCCGGTCGTCGGGGTGGACGAAGCCGGCGAGCAGGTCGTAGCTCGGCCGCGTGCGCACGGGATCGAGCCCGAGCAGGCGGTAGAGGCCGGGCGACCAGGTCTGCACGTCCGAGGCGAAGACCCAGGCCCAGCTCCCCGTCAGGCCGACATCCTCGATCAGCCGGAGAAAATCGGCGGGGGCGAAGCTGAGGTCGGCCGCGCGCATGCATCCTCGACGGTTGGACGTCCGGCACCCGGAACCCGCTCTCGGCTAAGATGATCCGGAAACGGGTCCCCGGACGGGATACAGGGCGGGCCGCCCGGTCCTGCAAGCGCCGACGGCTCATCGGGGAGTGACACAGGCGCCCGCGATCGGTGTAGCCTCCCGCCCGAACGACGCGCCGAGGCGCCCCGAGGCGGGCGCCCGTGGATGGAGACGCCCGAATGACCGAGACCGACGCCCTCCGGCATCCCGAGATCCGCGAGGAGGTCGCCAAGCTCTGCGCGCGCTTCCCCGACGAGTACTGGCGCCGGCTCGACGCGGAGCGCGCCTACCCGACGGAGTTCGTGAACGCGCTGACCGAATCCGGCTACCTCTCGGTGCTGATCCCCGAGGAGTACGGCGGCTCCGGCCTGCCGCTCTCGGCGGCGGCGGCGATCCTGGAGGAGGTGCAGCGCTCCGGCTGCAACGGCGCCGCCTGCCACGCCCAGATGTACACGATGGGCACGGTGCTGCGGCACGGCACGCAGGCCCAGAAGGAGCGCTACCTGCCGGAGATCGCCGCCGGACGCCTGCGGCTCCAGGCCTTCGGCGTCACCGAGCCGACGAGCGGCACCGACACCACGGCCCTCCGCACCACCGCCCGGCGCGAGGGCGACAAGTTCATCGTCAACGGCCAGAAGATCTGGACCAGCCGGGCCGAGCATTCCGACCTGATGCTGCTGCTCGCCCGCACCACGCCCCGCGACCAGGTGGCGAAGAAGACCGACGGCCTCTCGACCTTCATCGTCGACATGCGCGAGGCGCTCGGCCGCGGCCTGACCATCCGGCCGATCCGCACGATGATGAACCACAATTCCTGCGAGGTGTTCTTCGACAATATGGCAGTGCCGGCCGAGAACCTGGTCGGCGAGGAGGGCAAGGGCTTCCGCTACATCCTGTCCGGCATGAACGCCGAGCGGCTGCTGATCGCCGCCGAGTGCGTCGGCGACGCCAAGTGGTTCATCGCCAAGGCCTCCGGATACGCCCGCGAGCGCCAGGTGTTCGGAAGGCCGATCGGCCAGAACCAGGGCATCCAGTTCCCGATCGCCAAGGCCTACGCCAACATGCGCGCCGCCGAGCTGATGGTGCAGGAGGGTCTGCGCCTCTACGAGGCCGGCGCCAATCCGGGTGCGGAGGCCAACATGGCCAAGATGCTCGCCGCCGACGCCTCGTTCGAGGCGGCCAATGCCTGCATCCAGACCTTCGGCGGCTTCGGCTTCGCCGAGGAATACGACGTCGAGCGCAAGTTCCGCGAGACCCGCCTCTACCAGGTGGCGCCGATCTCGACGAACCTGATCCTGTCCTACATCGCCGAGCACGTGCTGGGCATGCCGCGCTCCTACTGAAGCGCTCCGCCGCCCCTGGCGCCGGACCCTCGATCCGGCCAAAAGGGGCGGCGAAAGGCCGACCATGACCCCCGACCTCGCCCCGCTGCTGTTCCTGCCCGGTCTCCTCAACGACGCGGTGTTGTGGCGCGCGCAGATCGACGCGCTCGCCGATCGGGCGGCCGCGTCGGTGGCGGACCTCACCCTCGACGACGAGATCGCCGCGATGGCGCGGCGCGCGCTCGCGGCCGCGCCGGAGCGCTTCGGCCTCGTCGCCCTGTCGATGGGCGGCTACGTCGCCTTCGAGATCCTGCGCCGGGCGCCCGAGCGCGTCACCCGCCTCGCCCTGTTCGACACCGCCGCCTCCCCGGAGAGCGACGAGCGCGCCGCCACGCGGCGCCAGGGCATGGACCAGCTCAAGGTCGGGCGCTTCGCCGGCGTCACGACGCGCCTGCTGCCGAAGCTCGTCCACGCCTCGCACGTCCACGGCCCGGTGGGCGAGGCCGTGAAGGCGATGGCCGAGCGGGTCGGCGGCGCCGCCTTCCTGCGCCAGCAGCGCGCGATCCTCGACCGGCCCGACAGCCGCCCGACCCTGGCGACGATCCGGGTGCCGACCCTGGTGGCGGTCGGCGCCGACGACCTGCTGACGCCGCCGGCGCTGGCCCGGGAGATGCACGACGGCATCGCCGGCTCGCGCCTGCACGTCCTGCCGGAATGCGGGCACCTGCCCCCGCTGGAGCGGCCGGAGGAGACGAGCGCGCTCCTGCGGGACTGGCTGGCAGCGTGAGGATCAGGCCAGCATCGGGGCGAAGCCCGGATCGCCCTTCGCCATGGCGCGGCGATAGGCCGGGCGCTCGCCGATGCGCCGCAGGTAGGCGTGGATGCCGGGGAACGGCGCGAGGTCGATCGGCTGGAACAGCCGCATCGTGGTGAGCGAGAACACGCTCATGATGTCGGCCGCCGTGAACTCCCCGCCCGCCAGGTAGGGCACCGTGGACAGCCGCGCCTCGACGAGCGCGGTCACCCGGTCGAGGCGCCCCTGCACCGCCTTCTGCACCGGATGCTCGGGGGCGAGGCCGACGCGGCCCACCATCATCAGACGCCCGACGACCGGCTGCAGGTTCCCGTTGGCGAAGTGGAACCAGTACAGGTAGTCGGCATAGGCGGGATGCTCCGGCCCGAGCCGCAGCCGGCCGCCGCCGTGCCGCACGATGACGTATTCGACGATGGCCGCGGATTCCGCCAGCACGACCCCGTCATCCTCGATGACCGGCGCCGCCCCGAGCGGGTGCAGCGCCCGCAAGTCCGGCGGCGCCAGGATGGTGACCGGGTCGCGGTCGTAGCGGACGAGGTCGTAGGCGACCCCGAGTTCCTCGCACAGCCAGAGGATGCGCTCGGATTGCGAGCGGCCGAGATGGTGGATTTTCAGCACTGGACGTCTCCCCTTCGCCGAAACGGCCGCATGTCGGACGCGAGGCCTTCGGGTCTCCGCCAGGCCTCGATCCCGAACGGTGCTCGCTCAGCGGTTCCCCGCCGCCGGCCCGCCCGCCGTGCCGCCGGATCCGGGCGGGCCCGCGGTCGGGCTGCCGCCGATCCAGACGCCCGGATTGGTGCCGGGCACGGAGGTGCTGCTCGGGTTGCCCGGAAGGTTCTGCGTCGGGCGCGACGCGGGCGGCTTCGTCCCGGTGCCGGGGCCCGGCGCGCCGACGGCGTCGCTCGGCGGCGGCACCGGGGCAGTCTGGGCCTCGGCGGTGCCGAGAAGGCCGAGGGTGAGGGCGAGCGTGAAGGCGGTCCTGATCATCGGCCTGTCCGTGAGGAAGCGTCGCCTCTCCAACACGCGGGCGGCGCCCGGGTTCGCGGCCGCGAGGCCGCGCGCGATCGCCGGCGCCGGGCGCGCGGCCCCGACGGTCCGCGCGAGCGGATCTTGGGACTAACCGGCCCCAAGGGAGAGTTGCGCCGTGCCGTCTCCCTGGGCTCGTCTCTGCTGCACAGGGAGTCGCAGAATAAATACCTACGCCGTTGCGGCAGGACAATCCTGGAATTTTAGGGGAAAATTGACGCTCCGGGACGATGTGTGGAGGCGACGAGAGAGGCCGAATGATGAAGCTCAAACTGTCGTACGTCTTGGGTGGACTGATCTCGCTTCTCTCGATCGGGCTTCTGGCGCAAGGGATCCTTGGTGCCGCACAGCTGCGCGCCGTGAACGCGAATGCCCTCGAACTGTCGGAGAACTGGCTGCCGAGCGTGCGGGAACTCGGCGAGCTCAAGTACAAGGTGACGCGCCTGCGCCTCGTCGATGCGCGCTACGTCACGGCGATCGAGCCGGTGGACGACCTCGACGCCGTCTCGAACCGCCGCCTCACGGACGTGGACGCGGTCGCGGGCCGCTACGAGAGGCTGATCTCGAGCGCCGAGGAGCGGGCCGTGTGGGACGCGTTCCGGCAGCAATGGGCGGCATACCTGGCCGTGCGGGCGAAGATCGTGGCCGCGTCGCGCTCACGGGACCACGTCGCCCTGAACGACCTGTTCCAGGCCTCGCGCCGGTCCTTCGATGCGGCGCTCGACGCGCTCGATCGCGGTGCCGCCCTGAACGCGGCGGGAGGCGAGCAGGCGCGCCAAGCGGCCGACGCCACCTATTCCCGCGCCCTCGGGCTGACCGGCCTCCTGTGCTGCGCGGCCCTCGCCGCGGGCCTCTCCGGCCTCGTCTACGTCCGTGCCGGCGTGACGCGGCCGATCGACCGGCTGATCCGGCGCATGGGCGGGCTGGCCGGCGGCGACGTCGACGCCCCGGTGCCCTATCGGGACCGGGCCGACGAGATCGGCGCCATCGCGGCCGCTCTCGAGGCCTCCCGCGAGACCTTGATCCGGACGCGCCGCCTGGAGGAGGAGACCGCCCTCGCCCGGGCCTCGGCCGAGGAGCAGCGCCGGGCCGGCATGCGCCAGATGGCCGACGGCTTCGAGACGACGGTCGGCGGCATCGTCGACCTGGTCTCGGCGGCGGCGACGGAGCTGCAGGCGACCGCCGAGCAGATGAGCGAGACGGCGGCCGGAACGGCGCGGCAATCGGGCCACGTCGCCGCAGCCGCCGAGGAGGCCGCCGCGAACGTCACCACGGTGGCGGCGGCGAGCGAGGAACTCGGCGCCTCGGTCGGCGAGATCGGCCGGCAGGTCCAGGGCTCGGCGGGGCTCGCCCGCCACGCCGTCGCCGAGGCGGACGAGACCGCCCGCCTCGTCCAGGCGATGAGGACGACGTCGGGGCGGATCGGCGAGATGGTCGACCTCATCTCGACGATCGCGCGCCAGACCAACCTGCTGGCGCTCAACGCCACGATCGAGGCGGCGCGGGCCGGCGAGGCCGGCCGCGGCTTCGCGGTGGTGGCCGCCGAGGTGAAGGACCTCGCCACCCAGACCGCCCGGGCCACCCACGAGATCGCCGGCCAGATCGGCGAGATCCAGGGCGTGACCGATCAGGCGGTCGCGGCCATCGACACCATCACGGCGCGCATCCGCGAGATCGACGCGACGGCGGCGAGCATCGCGGCGGCGGTCGAGCAGCAGGGCGGCGCGACGCGGGAGATCGTCCGCAACGTCGTCCAGGCCGCGTCCGGCACCAGCGAGGTGACGAGCAACATCGCCGGCGTGGCGCGCGCCTCGGAGGAGACGGGGGGCGCCGCGGGCCAGGTGCTCGCCTCGGCCGCGGAGCTGTCGCGCCATTCCGAGCACCTCGCCTCCGAGTTGCGGCGCTTCCTCGCGACCGTGAGGGCGGCCTGAGCACGGGAGCGGTGCCGGGCGCGGGTCAGAGCGCACCCTCCGCCACGTCCCGCATCAGGCCCGGCACCTCGCCCGGCAGCTCCCGCGCCAGGAACCCGATCGGCCCGCAGCTCCGAGCCAGCCGCCGCCCCGCCTCGCCGTGCAGGAACACGCCCCAGGCGGCGGCCTCGGCGGGCGTCGTCCCGCGGGCGAGAAGCCCGACGATGATCCCGGCGAGCACGTCGCCAGAGCCGGAGGTGGCGAGGCCGGCGCCGCCACCGGCATAGTGCCAGGTCCCGCCGGCCGGATCGACGATCCAGGTCTCGGCGCCCTTCATCACCACGACGGCGCCCAGCATGTCGGCGGCCTTGCGCGCCGCGGCGAGCGGATCGGCCTCGACGGCGTCGCGCTCGCAGCCGAGGCAGCGCGCCATCTCGCCGGCATGCGGCGTGATCACCACCCGCCCGGCGCGCGCACGCACCGCCTGCGCCTTCTCGCACAGCCCGTCGATGCTCGCGGCGTCGAGGACGAAGGGCGCCTCCGACGGGCCTTCGAGCAGGGCGGCGGTGAGCGCCCTGGTCGGCTCGCCCGACGACATCCCGGCGCCGATCAGCACCGCGGCGGCGCGCTCGGTGCGCGGCAGCAGCACCTCGGCGGCCTGCCCGTGGTCGACGTGGCCGCCCTCGCCTTCCGGCAGCCGCACCACCAGGGCCTCGGGCACCGCCAGGCCGGCGTGCGGCGCCGTGCCGGCGGCGATCGACATCTGCAGCTTGCCGGCCCCGGCCCGGAGCGCCGCGGTGCCGGCGAGGATCGCGGCGCCCGGCACCTCGACCGAGCCGGCGATCACGAGGGCGCTGCCGCGCGCCTCCTTGCTGCCGCCGCCCGAGTCCGGCAGGGGGAGGCCGCGCAGGGTCTCGGCGGTGATCTCCCGGACGATCGTCCCTCTGGTCATCGCGCGGCTCCCGTGGCGTCGGGCTCGGCCGTCACCGGGGCGCCGGCCTGCGTCAGCGGCGCCACGAAGTTGTAGCGCTGCAGCACCAGCTTGCCGCTGCTGCCGCGGTTGGGATCGAAGGCGTACTCGGTGACCGAGCAATTCGCGACGTCGCCCTCGCGGTCGATGCGGAGAATCTCGTCCTCGGTCATGCCCTCGATGAGGTAGCGCAGGCACAGGACGACGACCTGGTGCCCGACCACCAGCACGCGCCGGCCGCCGTAATGCAGCGAGACGGTGTCGAGGGCGCTGCGCAGGCGCAGGATCACGTCGCACCAGCTCTCGCCGCCCGGCGGCCGGTGGTAGAACTTGCCGAGCAGGCGCCGGAACTCGGCCTGGTCGGGGTGGAGCTGGATGATGCCCTCGCGGGTGAGCCGGTCGAGGACGCCGAACTCCTTCTCGCGCAGGCGCTCGTCGGCGACGTAGTCGAGCAGGGGGTCGGCGACGCCCCCGGCCTCGCGGATCAGCCGGGCGGTGGAGTCGGCCCGGCGATAGGGCGAGGTCAGCACCACGTCGGGCCGCTCGGAGGCTGGCTTCTCGGAGAACCACCGCCCCACCGCCGTCGCCTGGCGCTCGCCGAGCGGGCTCAGGGGCACGTCGACGTCGCGCTCCGCGATGTCGATATGGGTGTGTCCGGCCGCCTGCGCGGCGTCGCGGGCGACGTTGCCGGCGCTCTCGCCGTGCCGCACGATCCAGATCCGGTCCGGCCAGCGCTGCTGCATCGTTCACCCCCCGAGGTCGCCACGGGGAGCTAGCGGAGACGGGAGGCGGAACAAGCGCCTGCGGCGTGCGGCGTGACGGCGCTCGCGACGAGGCCGGCCGCTCCCGTCGCGGCCGCCTCGTCGCTCCGGGACCGGGCCCGGAGGTGCGCCGGGTCAGGACGCGAGGGCCGGTGCCTCGCCGGCCGCGAGGCCGGGCTCCTCGCACAGGCAGATCTCGGCGTGCGACGCAGCGGAGTCGTAGCCTGCCCCGACCTCGGACGGGTCGCCCGACCACGTCGCGGCCCGGTCGCCGAAGAGGTTCGTCCCGTCGATCAGGTCGGCCGCGACCGCCGGCGCGGTCACCCCGTCCGATGCCCCCGCGACCGGATCGCCTCCGTCGCCGGCCCCCTCCCCGGCCGACGGGCCGAGGATCAGGGCCTGGTCGGCGGCTCCGTCCGGATCGTTGCATGAGGCGAACTCGCCGGCGGTCGGGCCGTCGGGCTGCGTCTCCAGCGGCCGCGCCGGGACGGTCCTGCCCCCCGTCTCCGACGCGGACGATCCGTCATGCATGGTCGGGCGGAACATGCTGATCGGTGCGGAGGTGGCGGACGTCGTCTCATCGGCGACGATGGTCGGCTCCGACGCGGCGGCGTCGGAGCCCTCGTCGGCGGGCGGGGCATCGGACCCGACGACCGCAGCCTGCTCGGGTTCGCCGTCCGGCGGACCGGTTTGGATGGTTCCTTCGGTCAAGTCATCCTCCAGATCAATGTTGATTCATTTATTTTTGATAAATTTTACATGAATTTAACTGTAAATCATTAACAAATTTAAGTCGTTCGGCGTTGACGGTCGCGCCTCGACTTGAAGTCTATCGCGGGCCGCGTGCTGCAGCGGCGTGATGAACCACGCATCGCGGAAAACCGGGCGGCGGCGGCAACCCGCGGCGCCAATCGAGGGCGACACCGTCGGGTGATGTCTCGACGACGACGCGCGGGCAAAGCGTTCGCCGGACATGGATACTCGGCGGATGCGTCTTCCGGGTCGCCGGCGACCGGCGCGGAGAAGCGGCGAACCACCCGTTCCTCATCACCGTACGCGATCGACAAAGCCGTCGAAGACTGCATCGCTCGACGGGACCGGTCCCCGACGATGCCGCGCCGTCCCGGCCGGAAGCCGATCGCGCGGACCGCGGCGGACCCGGATCGTCGTACCGGCCGCGATGCAGATCTCGGGGTCGAGCCCGACGATTCCACCACCCCGCTCGTCGAGACGTGTGGCGCGACGCGTGGACGATCGCAGAACGTAGGGCCCGGTGCCGGACCACGTCCCGCAACGGACCTTCTCGCGGTCTCGAAGAAAGTGACGGAACCGGCCAGGACCTGATCCGCCGACGCGGTCTCGGCACGGCCTTGCCGGACGGCCGCCTGCAACCCGGCCTGCCGAGTGGCCGAGGTCTTGCAAGCCGAGGTCCTGCAAGCCGAGGTCCTGCAAGCCGAGGTCCTGCAAGCCGAGGTCCTGCAAGTCGTCAAAATTCACGGGCGGCCCGGTTCCGGTCGCGCCGGAAATCTGTGAGAACAAAGGCAGCCGGCGACGACAGCCGGGGCCCGGGGCAGGACGGCACCGCATGCAGGACGATCGGCGGCCGATCGCCAACGACCCCCGCCTGGTACCGGTCCGCCACGTGCTGGCGGTCAACGGGCGGAGCGTGACGGTGGAGGCCGCGCCCGGCACCCGGCTCCTCTACGTGCTGCGCAACGACCTCGGCCTGAACGGCCCGAAATACGGCTGCGGCCTCGGCCAGTGCGGCAGCTGCACGGTGCTGGTCGACGGCCGGGCGCTCCGGTCCTGCGCGATCCCGTTGCGGGCCGCGGTCGGGCGCCGGATCACGACCCTCGAGGGCCTGGGCCAGGGGGGCCGGCTGCACCCGGTGCAGGAGGCCTTCGTCGCCGAGAACGCGGCGCAGTGCGGCTACTGCCTGAACGGCATGATCATGACCGCGGTGGCGCTGCTTGCCGCCAATCCCGCCCCGAGCGAGGCCGAGATCCGGGCCGGGCTCCAGGGCAACCTGTGCCGCTGCGGCACCCATATCGAGATCCTGCGCGCCGTTCGCGCCGCCGCGGAGATGCGCGCGGAGGCCGGCTCCCGGGGAGAGGCATGACCGAGCAGCACCCCGATCCCGCCGCCCGCCGCCGGCACTGGCAGGAGGCGGGCGACCTGCTGCTGGTCTACCGCGAGACGATGGGCCGCCCGCCCCGCCTCGGCGACGCGCCGGGGGCCGCCGCGGCGGCGGGGCCGCAGCGGGCCCTCTACCTCGCGGTCGACGGCGAGGGCCGGGTCACCGCCTTCAACGGCCACGTCGACCTCGGCACCGGCATCCGCACGGCGCTCGCCCAGATCGTCGCCGAGGAGCTCGACGTGCCGTTCGGCGACGTCGCGATGGAGCTCGGCAGCACCGCCACCGCCCCCGACCAGGGCGGCACCATCGCGAGCGAGACGATCCAGATCGCCGCGATCCCCCTGCGCCAGGCCGCCGCCACCGCGCGGCGCCACCTCGTCGAGGCGGCCTCGCGCCGGCTCAACCGCGGCATCGGGGAGCTGACCGTCGAAGCCGGCATCGTCCGGGTCGCGGCGGAGCCCGATCTGTGCGCGGCCTACGGCGACCTCGTGCGTGGAGGCCGCACCGAGCTGACCCTCGACCCCGACGCGGCCCTGAAGGCCGTCGAGGATTACCGCATCGTCGGCCGGCCGGTGCCGCGGGTCGACATCCTGCAAAAGGCCACCGGCGCCTGGACCTACGTCCACGACGTGCGGGTGCCCGGCATGGTGCACGGCCGCGTGGTCCGGCCGCCGACGCCGGGCGTCGATGCCGGGCTCGGCGGCCTGCTGCTCGCGGTCGACGAGGGCTCGGTCGCCCACATCCCCGGCCTCGTCGCGGTGGTGAGGCTCGGCGATTTCGTCGGAATCGTCGCCGAGCGCGAGGAGAACGCCGCCGAGGCCGCCCGCTGCCTCGCCGTGACCTGGCGATCCTCGCAGGGCCTGCCCGACCTCAACCGGCCCGAGGCGGCGCTTCGCGGCAACCCCGCGACGGCGCGCCGGCTCCTCGAGCGCGGCGACGTCGAGCGGGCGCTGGCCCACGCGGAACCCCGCCTCGACCGCACCTACGTCTGGCCCTACCAGATGCACGGCTCGATCGGTCCGTCCTGCGCCGTCGCGGCGTTCCGGGACGGCGACCTCGTCGTGTGGTCGGGCACCCAGAACCCGCACGTGCTGCAGAGCGACCTCGCGCTGCTTCTCGACCTGCCCGAGGAGAGGATCGCGATCGAGCGCCACGAGGCGGCGGGGTGCTACGGCCGCAACTGCGCCGACGACGTCGCGGCGGACGCCGCCCTCCTCGCCCGGGCGGTCGGGCGGCCGGTGCGGGTGCAGCTCACCCGCGAGCAGGAGCACGCCTGGGAGCCGAAGGGCGCGGCCCAGGTCATGGACGTGCGCGGCGGCCTCGACGCCGAGGGGGGCCCGGCGGCCTACGATTTCGAGACCCGCTACCCCTCGAACGGCGCCCCGACGCTGGCGCTGATCCTCACCGGCAAGGTCGCGGCGAACCCCGCCGTGTACCCGATGGGCGACCGCACGGCGGTGCCGCCCTACGCCTTCGGCAACGCCCGGGTGACGGTGCACGACATGCCGCCGATCGCCCGCGCCTCGTGGCTGCGGGGCGTCTCGGCCCTGCCCAACACCTTCGCGCACGAATCCTACATCGACGAGCTCGCCACCGCCGCTTGCGTCGACCCGATCGAGTACCGCCTGCGCTACCTGAGCGATTCCCGCGCCGCCGACCTCGTGCGCGCGGTCGCCGAGCGCGCCGCCTGGGTGCCGCATACCGGGCCCGGGACCCACGGGGGGGCCGGCGACGTCCTGTACGGACGGGGCTTCGCCTACGCGGTCTACGTCCACGGGCCGTTCCCCGGGAAGGCCGCCGCCTGGGCCGCCTGGGTGGCGGACGTCGCGGTCAACCGGGTCACCGGCGAGGTGGCCGTCACCCGCGTGGTGGTGGGCCAGGATTCCGGCCTGATGATCAACCCGGACGGGGTGCGCCACCAGATCCACGGCAACGTCGTCCAGTCGACGAGCCGGGTGCTCAAGGAATCGGTCGGCTTCGACGCCACCGGGGTGACGAGCCGGGAATGGGGCAGCTACCCGATCCTCGCCTTCCCGCAGGTCCCCGAGATCGACGTGCTGATGGTGCCGCGGCCGAGCGAGCCGCCGCTGGGAGCCGGCGAGTCGGCCTCCGTGCCGAGCGCGGCGGCGATCACGAACGCGCTGTTCGATGCCTCCGGCATCCGCTTCCGCGAATTGCCGCTCACCGCCGAGACCGTCCGCGCCGCCCTGAACCCGCCGCGGATCGCCGGGCCCGACGACGGCCCGCGCCGGCGCCGGGGCTTCCTCGCCGGGCTGTTCGGCGCCGGGGCGGGCGCGCTCGCGCTCGGCCTCACCCTCATGCCGTGGCGCCCGGCCTATCCGTCGATCGAGCGGCCGGACCCCGCGGCCTATGCGGCGGCCACGATCGCGCAGGGGCGCCTCGTCGCGGCGGCCGGCGCCTGCCTCGTGTGCCATGCCGGGCCGGGCCGGGCCTCCTTCGCGGGCGGGCGCGGGCTCGAGACGCCCTTCGGCACGATCTACGCCTCGAACATCACGCCGGACGTCGCTTCGGGCATCGGCGCGTGGTCCTATCCGGCCTTCGCCCGGGCGATGCGCGAGGGGGTGTCGCGGGACGGGCACCACCTCTACCCGGCCCATCCCTATACGAGCTTCGTCAACGTGTCCGAGCGCGACCTGCAGGCGCTCTACGCCTACCTGATGGCGCAGGATCCGGTGGCGGCGCCCGTCCCCGAGACGCGCCTGCGCTTCCCCTTCGGGGTGCGCCCGCTGATGGCGGACTGGAACGCCCTGTTCCACCGCCCGGCCGCCTTCGCCGATCCGGCCCGCGGGCCGGACTGGAACCGCGGCGCCTACCTGGTCGAGGGGTTGGGCCATTGCGGCGCCTGCCACAGCCCGCGCAACGCGCTCGGCGCCGAGCGGCGCGGTGCGGCCCACCTTCGCGGCGCCTTCGCCGACGGCTGGGAGGCCCCGGCCCTCGCGGGGCTGTCGCGCGCGCCCCTGCCCTGGACCGAGGACGACCTCTTCGCCTACCTGCGCCACGGCCGCTCGGCCCGCCACGGCAGCGCCGCCGGCCCGATGGCCGACGTGGTCGCCTCCCTGGCGCCCCTGCCCGATGCCGACATCCGCGCCATGGCGGTCTACCTCGCGAGCCTCGCCGGCGCGGCGCCGGCCGCCGTCGCCACGGTCGCTGCCGCGGTCACGGCCCCGGCCTCCTCGCTGTTCCAGGGCGCCTGCGCCGCCTGCCACGAGGGCGGAGCCGGCGGCGACCTCGTGCCGCTCGGCCTCGTCACGTCGGTGCACAGCGCGCACCCGGACAACCTGATCCAGGCCGTCCTCAACGGCGTCCCGGCCTCGGCCGAGCGCTTCCCCCTCCCCGATCCCTCGGCGCCCCCCGCCGCGATGCCGGCCTTTCGCGACACCCTCACCGACCGGCAGGTGGCGGAGGTCGTCGCCTTCGCGCGGGCGCGCTACGCGCCGGACGCGCCGGCCTGGGCGGGGCTGGAGGCCGCGGTGGCGCGGGTACGGGGGCTGAAGCCCCATGCGGCGTGGTGACGACGACCCGCCATCGGCCGCCCGCTCAGAGCGCGATGTCGATGCTCGCCGCGGTGCCGCGCTCGGCCTGCGCGTAATCGATCTGCGCCCGCAGGTTCGACGCCATGGCGCGCACGATGCGGGACCCCAGGCCGGTACCGCGCGGGGTGCCGGCGCCCTGCCAGCCGACGCCGTCGTCGGCCACGGTGAGGCGCAGGCTGTCGCCGTCGCGGCGCGCGGTGATGCGGATCTCGCCGGTCACGCCCTCCGGATAGGCGTACTTGTAGGCGTTGGTGACGAGCTCGGTGACGATCACCCCGAGGGACACCGCCTTGTCGGTCGCGACCTCGACCGGGACGGCGTCGAGCAGGATGCGGTGGCGCTGGCCGGTGGCGTTCATCGCCCCGTCGAGGTCCTCGACCAGGGTCGCCAGGTAGGCGTCGACCGCCACCACCCGCACGTCGTCGGAGGTGTAGAGGCGCCGGTGGATGCCGGCGATCGCGGTGATGCGGGTCTGGGTCTCCTCCAGCGCGGCGCGGGCGGAGGCGTCGGTGACCGTGTTCGCCTGCATCCGCACCAGGGCCGCCACGAGCGCGAGGCTGTTCGCCACCCGGTGGTTGACCTCGCGCAGGAGCAGTTCGGCCCGGTCGCGCGCCTCGCGCACCTCGGCCTCGGCCCGCTCCTTCTCGCGGCGGGTGCGGTCCTGGAGCACGGCGGTCGCCACCGCCTCGGCCAGGAGCTCGCGGAAGTGGCCCTGCAGGTCCTTCCAGACGTAGTCGACGGCGCCGGCCTTGAGCGCCGCCACCGCGACGCGGCTGTCCTCCGAGCCGGTGACGTAGATCACCGGCGGCGCGTCGGGGAGCGCGCGGATGCGCGGCAGGATCTCGAGGCCGGTCTCGTTCGGCATGTGGTGGTCGAGGGCGACGACGTCGAAGCGCTCCCCGGCGATGCGGGCGAGCCCCGCCTCGCCGTCGGCCGCGTGCGCGACCTCGCAGCCCCGGCCCGCGAGCGTGCGGGAGACGAGCCGCGCCAGCCCCGGATCGTCGTCGATGTAGAGGACGCGGACCGGCTCGGTCACGGTCACGCGCTCTCCGGAACCTGCATCACCGAGAAGAACAGGCCGAGCTGGCGGATCGCGTTGGCGAAGCCCTCGTAGTTCACCGGCTTGGTGATGTAGACGTTGCAGCCGAGGTCGTAGCAGCGCTGGATCTCGCGCTGGTCGTCGGTGGTGGTGAGGATCACCACGGGGGAGCGCCGCAGGTGCGGGTTCGACTTCACCTTCTGCAGGATGTCGATGCCGGTCATGTCCGGCAGGTTGAGGTCGAGCAGGATCAGGAGCGGCCGGCCGGCGTTGATCTCGCCGCTGCCGTCGGGCCCGAACAGGGCGGCGAGCGCCGAGGTGCCGTCCCGGAACGACTCGATGACGTTGTTGACGCCGGCGCGGCGGATGTTCCGCTCGATCAGCCGGGCGTGGCCCTCGTCATCCTCGATCATCACGATGTGTACGGCCGGCACTGACGACTCCCCGTGGCGGGACCCGGCCGCACCGGGACGTCCCTGACTTCTTCACGCAAACCGCGCCGACCGCGGTCATCCGCGGGAGTCATGCTCCCGTCATCCGCTCTCTAGACCACATCCCGCCCCGTTTGGACACGTGGCTGGCGTAGAAAACAGCGCGGTCACGTTAACCTCGCGTTGCACCGAACCTCAGCCCTGGCGCAGCGGCAGCGTCACGCTGAAGGTGGTGCCGACCCCGATCTCGGACGAGAGGTCGATCCGCCCGCCGAGCGCCCGCACCAGGGTGCGCACATGCGCGAGCCCGATGCCGTCGCCCGGCCGGTCCTGCACGCCGGAGCGGCGGAAGAGCTCGAACACCCGGCCGTGGTCGCGGGCGTCGATGCCGCGGCCGTTGTCGGAGACCCGGATGACGGCGAGCCCGTCCGACACCGACCCGGTGACGGTGATCCGGCCCGGCCGGTCCTTGGCCAGGTACTTGATCGCGTTGTCGATCAGGTTGCCGAAGATCTGCCCCACGGCGACCCGGTCGGCGACGATGTCGGGCAGGTCGCCGATCTCGACCACCGCGCCCGCCGTCTCGGCCTGGTGGCGCTGCGCGTCGGCGAGGCCCTGGACCAGGGCGGTCATCGCCAGGGGCTCGTTCTGGAAGTTGCGCCGCCCCTCCCGCGACAGCTTCAGGATGGCGTTGATCAGCCCGTCCATCTTGGTGATCGCCGCCTTGATGAAGCTCACCGACTCGGTAAGGTCGGCGTCGATCCGCTCCGCCTGCGGCCGCCCGGCGAGGGCGGCACGGATGTCGTCCTGGCCCGCCTCGATCTCGCTCGTGAACCCCATGATGTTGACGAGCGGCGCCCGGAGGTCGTGGCTGACGATGTAGGCGTAGCGCTGGATCTCCTCGTTCGATTCGCGCAACGCCGTCTCGGCGGCGCGCTGCTCGGTGATGTCGGAATGCACGCCGACCCATTCGCGGATCGTGCCGCCGGCATCGAGCACCGGCACCGCCTGGATCGCGTAGGTGCGGAACACCCCGTCGTGACGGCGCACCCGGTGCTCGTAGGTGAAGCGGCGGCGCTCGGCCACCGCGGCGTTCCAGCCCTCGACGGAGCCGGCGCGGTCGTCCGGATGCACCGCATCGGCCCAGCCGTAGCCGGCATATTGCTCGGGGGTCTGCCCGGTCATCGCCGCCCAGGCCGGCTGGTCGCCGGTCATCCGGCCCTCGGCGTCGTTGGTCCAGAGCACGCCGCGCACCGCCTGGACGGCGGCCTCGAACCGGTTCTGCTCGCGCCGGACCGAGGCGAACAGGCGGGCATTGTCCATCGCCACCGCGGCCTGGCCCGCCAGACCCTCGATCAGGGCCGCCTCGCGGGTGCCGAAGCGGTGCGATTCGGGGTGGCCGAACAGCAGCGCGCCGAGGACCGCCCCGGTGCCCGACACCACCGGCACCGCGAGGTAGCTGCGCACCGGCAGGTGGCCCTTCGGCATGCCGCCGTGGCTGCCGTAGCGCGGATCCCGCGTCACGTCCTCGCTCAGCACCACCCCGCGGGCCGCGAAGGTCTCGCCGAACAGGGTGGTCGCCCGCGGCAGGCCGAAGCGGGTGAAGGCCTCCCGCGGTCCGCCGGTGAGGCTGAGGAGCTGCCAGTGCTCGGGCCCGTCGGGCCCCTCGGGCACCCGCTCGAACAGGGCACCGTAGGCCGCCCCGGTCAGCCGGGTCGCGGCCTCGACCACGGCGTCGCCGAGGCGCTGGCGGTCGAGCTCGCTCGCCAGCGCGGTGCCGAGGCGGTTCAGCACCTCGAGGCGCTGGGTCTCGGAGCGGAGCGCCGCGGCGGCCCGCTCGCGCTCGGTCACCCGCTCGCGCTGGCGCTGGGCCGCGTCGGCGATCTCGGCGCTCACCGCCGCCACCTCCGCCGGCACCCCGGCGAGCGCCGGGACCGGCTTGTTGCGGCCGAGCGCCACTGCCTGGTCGCGCAGGGCCTGCAGGGGGGCGGCGATGCCGCGGGCGAAGGCGAGCGCCAGCACGGCCGCGATGGCGGCCAGCATGCCGCCGAGCCCGGCGAACCAGAGGAGCGAGTCCCGCACCGGTGCCGCCAGCGCCTCGTCCGGCACCCCGACGGCGACGCGCCAGTCCGGGACGCCCGCCCGCGCATAGGCGACGAAGTACGGCTCGCCCTCCATCGACCGGCCGCGCCAGCTGCCCTCGGGCCCGGTGGCCTGGCGCAATTCGTCGGGCGCCCTGACGCCGGTGAACCGCTCCGGCGACCGGGTGCGGGTCAGCATCCGCTGGTCGCGGTCGATGACGCTCATCACCCAGCCCTCCGGCACGCCGCCGGAGGCGAGCACGTCGCGGATCCGCCCCGTCGGCAGCGAGAACGACAGGAGGTAGAGCACGGCGTCGCCGCCCCGGCGCATGACCGGCGCCGTCACCCGGAAGCGCCCGTCGATCACGCCCGAGATCGCCGGCCGGCCGGCGAGCGCCGCCTCGTCCGTCGCGTCGAGGCGCTCGGGCATCGGTTCGCTGCCGAGGTCGATCAGCCGCCGTCCGTCGGGGTCGCGCAGGGTCGCCGGCAGGCCGCTGCGGCGGGAGAGCTCCTGCACCTGCTCGCGGAAGGCCGTCACGTCGCCGCGCTGCAGCGCGTTCGAGAGGCTGAGCGCCTCGAGCGTCGCGATCAGGCTCGCGACCTCGCGGTCGACCGCCGCCGCCTCCATCCGGGCGCGCCCGAGGGCGTCGGCCTCCAGGCGGTCGCGGGCGGCACCGGCGAACTGCCACAGGACCACGCCGCCGAAGATCAGGATCGGCACCGCGAGGCCGAGGGCGAAGACGACGAGGCGGCGCACGATCGAGCCCGGGCGCGATCGTCCGGGGGCCGGCCGCGGGGCCTGGTCGCGCGGGGCCTGTTGGGCCTGCATCAACATGGAGGGTCCTTGGAGGGTCCTTGGGCGGCCTGCGTGCCGGCTGACGTGCCCACCGCGCCCCCGGGCGATCCGCGGGGGCGCGGCGGGTGTCACTCAGCCGGCATCGACGTAGAGTCTCCCGCCGTCTCCCAAAAATTCCGCCGATTTTTGGGCCATGCCGGCGGCGCGGGCCGCTTCGTCGAGCGGTGTGGCCTCGCCGACCACGGCCCTCGCGGCCTCCATCGCCAGCACGTCGGCGCGCAGGTCCTGGGTGATCTTCATCGAGCAGAATTTCGGGCCGCACATCGAGCAGAAATGCGCGACCTTGTGGGCGTCCTTCGGCAGGGTCTCGTCGTGGTAGGCCCGGGCGGTGTCGGGGTCGAGGGAGAGGTTGAACTGGTCCTCCCAGCGGAAGTCGAACCGGGCCCGCGACAGGGCGTCGTCCCGCACTTGGGCCGCCGGGTGGCCCTTGGCGAGGTCGGCGGCGTGGGCGGCGATCTTGTAGGTGATGACGCCGGTCTTCACGTCGTCGCGGTTCGGCAGGCCGAGATGCTCCTTCGGCGTCACGTAGCAGAGCATCGCGGTGCCGAACCAGCCGATCATCGCCGCGCCGATGCCCGACGTGATGTGGTCGTAGCCCGGCGCCACGTCGGTGGTGAGCGGGCCGAGGGTGTAGAACGGCGCCTCGCCGCACTCGGCGAGCTGCTTCTCCATGTTGACCTTGATCTTGTGCATCGGCACGTGGCCGGGGCCTTCGATCATCACCTGGCAGCCCTTGCCCCAGGCGACCTTGGTGAGTTCCCCGAGAGTCTCCAGCTCGGCGAACTGCGCGGCGTCGTTGGCGTCGGCGATCGAGCCCGGGCGCAGGCCGTCGCCGAGCGAGAACGACACGTCGTAGGCCCGGCAGATGTCGCAGATCTCCTCGAAGCGCTCGTAGAGGAACGATTCCCGATGCCCGGCAAGGCACCAGCGCGCCATGATCGAGCCGCCGCGCGAGACGATGCCGGTGACCCGCCGCGCGGTCAGTGGCACGTGGGCGAGGCGCACGCCGGCATGGATGGTGAAGTAGTCCACCCCCTGCTCGGCCTGCTCGATCAGGGTATCCTTGAACACCTCCCAGTCGAGCTTGAGCGGATCGCCGCCGACCTTCTCCAGCGCCTGGTAGATCGGCACCGTGCCGATCGGCACGGGGGCGTTGCGCAGGATCCAGCCGCGGATGTTGTGGATGTTGCGGCCGGTCGACAGGTCCATGACCGTGTCGGCGCCCCAGCGGATCGCCCACACCATCTTCTCGACCTCGTCGGCGGCCGAGGAGGTCACCGCCGAGTTGCCGATATTGGCGTTGATCTTGACGAGGAAGTTGCGGCCGATCGCCATCGGCTCGAGTTCGGTGTGGTTGATGTTGGCCGGGATGATCGCCCGGCCTCTGGCGACCTCGTCGCGGACGAATTCGGGGGTGACGAAGGGCGGGATCGCGGCCCCGTGGCCCTCGCCGTCGGCGATCCTGGCCTCGGCGCCGGCCCGCATCGCGTCGCGGCACAGGTTCTCCCGGTGGGCGACGTAGATCATCTCCTCGGTGACGATCCCGGCCCGGGCGAACTCGTACTGGGTGACCATCTGGCCGGCCTCGCCCCGCCGCACGGTGCGGGCGGCCGGGCACGGCGCCACCAGCCGGTCCTCGGCGGCAAATCCGTTATCCTCCGGCCGCACCGCCCGCGGCGCGATCGCCCCGTAGCCGCGGGCCGCGATCCAGCCGGCGCGGACCTCCGGCAGCCCGGCGCTCAGGTCGATGCGGGCGTCGGCCTCGGTGTAGGGGCCGGACGGGTCGTAGACCCGCACCGGGGCCTCGCCCGGGTCGGTGAGCGCGATCTCGCGGCAGGGCACCCGGAGGTCTGGGCGCTCCTTCGGCGAGGCGTAGGCCTTGGCCGAGCCGGTGACCGGCCCGGTGGTGACGCGGTGGGGCAGTCCTTGGGGGAAGGCGGGTGCGTTCATGGATCTCTCCCGGGGAGACGATCCGGCCTCGAGGCGCGAGGACGCACGGGTCACGTCGGTCATGGCAGGTTCCCGTCCCTCCGCCGGTACGAACCGGATCAGGTTCAAGGGTCAGGACGCGCGCTCGTCCAATCTCAGCCCCCGTCGGCGGGGCTCCCCTCGGTAACGGGGCGACTGTCCTGTGGTGCAGGAGGTTTGTCAATCGCCCCTGCGCCGGGACGCTGCGGCATCCCGGCGCCGGCCTTGAAGCACCGGGGGCGGGCGACCCAGATAGATCGGCGAACCTCCCTTCCCCGCAAGCCTTCCCCGCAAGCCTTCCCCGCAAGCCTTCCCCGCAGGAGCCCGATTTGGGACGCCGTGACCGGCGCTGGCGCGACGACGACCCCTCCACCCACGGCCCGCATGCCCGCGCGAGCGTGATCTGCCCGCTCTGCGAGCGGCCGATCCCGGCCGGCGCGCGCCAGAGCCGCCATCACCTGACGCCGAAGCTGAAGGGCGGCACCCACGGCGAGACCGTGCAGCTGCACCAGATCTGCCACTCGGCGATCCACGCCCGCCACAGCGAGGCCGAGCTGGCGCGGCGCCTCAGCGACGTCGAGAGCCTGCGGGCCGAGCCCGAGATCGCCCGCTTCCTCGACTGGGTTCGCACGAAGCCGGACGATTTCCACGCCGCGACGCGCATGACCCGGACGCGGCGGGACTCGAAGCGGAGTTCCCGGTGAGAGGGTGAACGCCGCCTTGCGGATCTCCGCGCGATTCGACCGGACGTCCCCGGCCGGTTCTTTACGTCTGCGTGCGAGCCTCGGATCGCCCTCGTGGAGACGCCGATGTCCGCCCGCTCCAACACCGAACCCGCCCTCTCGGTCCGGCCGGACGATCCGGTGCGCCCGCGCCAAACGGCGGAGCCGGGCCGCCTCGCCTGGGTCGACGTCGCCAAGGGCATCTGCATCATCCTGGTGGTGATGATGCACTCCACCCTCGGAGTTGGCGAGGCGATGGGGCGCGAAGGCTTCATGCACCACGTCGTGGAGTTCGCCAAACCGTTCCGGATCCCCGACTTCTTCCTCCTCTCCGGCCTGTTCCTCGGCCGGGTGGTCGACCGCGACTGGCGGCTGTTCGCCGACCGGCGGATCGTGCACTTCGCCTACTTCTACCTGCTGTGGCTCGTGCTCCAGTCGGCGGTGAAGTACGGCCAGATCACCGAGGGCGCGGGACCCGGCGCCTTCCTCGCCCACCTCGCCTACGGGCTGGTCGAGCCGTACTCGACCCTGTGGTTCATCTACCTGCTGGCGGTGTTCTCGGTCGCCGTGAAGCTGCTGCGCCGGGTGCCCGGCCCGCTGCTGCTGATCGGCGCGGCGCTCCTGCAGCTCGCCCCGATCCATACCGGCTCGACCCTGATCGACGAGTTCTGCGGGCGCTTCGTCTACTTCGTCGCCGGCACCCTCTTCGCGTCCCGGATCTTCGCGCTCGCCGACGTGGTGCGGGCGAGGGCCGGCCTCGCGCTCCTCGGGCTCGCGGCCTGGGCGCTGGTCGAGGGCGTCTTCACCTTCACGGCCACGGGCTTCCCATCCCACCCGACGCTCGCGAGCCTGCCCGGAATCAGCCTGGTGCTGGGGGCGGCCGGCGCGCTCGCGATCGTGGCGACCGCGGCGCTGCTGACGAAGGCCGGCGGCCCGGTCACGGAAGCGCTGCGGGCCTGCGGCGAGCGCTCGATCGTGATCTACCTCGCCTTCTTCCTGCCGATGGCCGCCCTGCGCACGCTGCTCGTGAGGAGCGGGATCATCGACGATGTCGGGCTGGTCTCGCTCCTCGTGACGGTGACCGCGGTGGCCCTGCCGCTCGGCATCGAGCGGCTGGTGCGCCACACCCCGGCGCGGTTCCTGTTCCGCCGCCCGGCCGCCTTCCACCTCGTCGGCGAGGAGCGGGCGCCGGCCGCGCCGCACCTCGCGCCGGTCCGCACGGCCTGAACCGTCAGCGCCGTTCCCCGGCCCGCGGCCGGACGACCCGGTCGAGGAAGTTGCGGATCTCGCGCCGGCGCCGCTCCGGCACCAGCACCTCGGCGGCGACGCCGAGGCGCCAGGCGAGGTCGGGCCGGCCCTCGGGATCGCGGTGCAGGTCGCGCAAGGCGTCCGCGTAGGCGTGCAGCGCCGCCTCGTCGGCGCACAGTCCGGCCTCGACCACGCCTTGCGCCGAGAGCCGCAGCATCGCCGCGACCTCGTCGAGGTCGAGCTCGGGATGGTACTGCGTGCCCCAGAATACGCCGTCGCCGAGGCGGATCTCGATCGCCTGGACGTCGAGGCGGTCGTTGCCGGCGAGCACCGTGCTCCCCGGCGGCGGCTCGATCACCGCGTCGTCGTGGATCGCGGGCGCGTCCCAGGCCGGCGGGCGCCCGTCGAGCAGCGGATGCCCCCTTCCTCCTTCGGTCCGGCTGATGGCGCGGGCGAGCCCGTATTCGGGGCCCCGCGGGTTGCGGGCGGCCCGGCCCCCCGCGATCGTCGCCGCCACCTGCACGCCCCAGCACGAGCCGAAGACCGGGATGCCCGCCTCCAGCGCCGCCCGTACCAGGTCGCATTGCCGGGTCACGGCGGGGCCGCCCTCCTCGACGTGCAGGGTCGAGCCGGTGAGGACCAGGGCGTCGCAATCGGACAGCGCGTGGGGCAGCACCGCGTCGGCATCGGCCGGGGCGACGAGGTGGCAGATCGCGTCCGGCGCCAGGGTCGTCAGGATGCCCGCATAGGTCTGGGCGGAGGTCTTGTCGCAGACCGTAAGGTGCTTCTCGCGGCCGGCCCGGTCGTTCCCGTCCGCCACCAGCAGGTGCAGCATGTCGGCTCCTTGTCAGAGCCACCGCAACGCTCGCGGATGGGCGCCGTTCCGGCACGGCTTGCCGCAGCCGCCGGGTCGATCGCGTAAGTCACGGAGTTTATTTGACAAAGTTTCGGTTAACGGCCCTTAAACCCGCCTCATTTAACGTCTCTTGAGTGCCCCGCGCGGGCCGGCTCGTCCGGGGGCGAAGGGGAACACGGCGGAATGGCGAAGGGTCGCGAGCGGACAGGTCGGGTCGAGCCGCGGTTCGAGGCGGACGGGCCGGCGGACCCGGCCTCCCTCGACCTGCGCCTCTCGCGCGGCGACCGGGCGGGGGGCGGCGTGGCCAACGGAGCATCCAAGGGCGCATCCAAGGGCGCATCCAAGGGGTCCGGCAAGGCGGCCAAGGCGCCGCCGAAGCGGGCCGCCCGCGCGGCACCGGCCGCGCCGCGGCGCCGGCGGCGCTCGTTCCTCGGCACCCTCGTCTACGGCACGGTGATCCTGGGTCTCTGGGGCCTGGTGGCGGTCGCCGGCATCGTCGCCTACCACGCCTCGCAGCTGCCGCCGATCGACCAGCTCGCGGTGCCCAAGCGCCCGCCCAACATCGCGATCCTGGCCGCCGACGGCTCGCTGCTGGCCAATCGCGGCGAGACCGGCGGGCGCACGGTGAGCATCCGCGAATTGCCGCCCTACCTGCCCCGCGCCTTCGTGGCGATCGAGGACCGGCGCTTCTACGGCCACATGGGCATCGACCCGATCGGCATCGCCCGCGCCATCGGCCAGAACCTGACCCGCCGCGGCGTGGCGCAGGGCGGCTCGACCCTGACCCAGCAGCTCGCCAAGAACCTCTTCCTGACCCAGGAGCGCACCGCCTCGCGCAAGATCCAGGAGGCGATCCTGGCGCTCTGGCTCGAGCACAAGTACACCAAGGACGAGATCCTCGAACTCTACCTCAACCGGGTCTATTTCGGCGCCGGCGCCTACGGCGTCGAGGCCGCCGCCCAACGCTACTTCGCCAAGCCCGCCAAGGACGTGACGTTGGCCGAGGCCGCGATGCTCGGCGGCCTCGTCCAGGCGCCCTCGCGGCTGGCGCCCAACCGCAACCTGCCGGCCGCGCAGGCCCGCGCCGCCCAGGTGCTGGCGGCGATGCAGGAACTGGGCTTTGCCAAGCCGGCCGACGTGAAGGTCGCGCTGGCCCAGCCGGCCAAGCCCGCGAGGGCGAAGGGCGGCGGCTCGGCCAACTACGTCGCCGACCTCGTGATGGACGTGCTCGACGACTACGTCGGCAAGATCGAGAGCGACGTCGCGGTCCAGACCACCGTCGATCCCGCGCTCCAGGCGGTGGCCGAGCGGGCGCTGGTCGACGAGCTGAACCAGAAGGGCGGGCGCTTCAACGTCGGCCAGGGCGCCGTCGTGTCGATGCGGCCGGACGGGGCGATCCGCGCGCTGATCGGCGGGCGCGACTACGCCCAGAGCCAGTTCAACCGCGCCACCACCGCCAAGCGCCAGCCCGGCTCGGCCTTCAAGCCCTTCGTCTACCTCGCGGCGATCGAGCGCGGCCTGACCCCCGACACGGTGCGGGAGGACGCGCCGATCAACATCAAGGGCTGGAACCCGGAGAACTACTCGCGCAACTACAGCGGTCCGGTGACCTTGCGCGACGCGCTCGCCCACTCGCTCAACACCGTGGCGGTGCGACTCGGCATGGAGGTCGGCCCGAAGGCGGTGGTGCAGACGGCGCAGCGCCTCGGCATCACGTCGCCGCTCCAGGCCAACGCCTCGATCGCGCTCGGCACCTCCGAGGTCACCCCGCTCGAGCTCGTCGGCGCCTACGCGGCCTTCGCCAATGGCGGCATGGGGGTGATCCCCTACGTGATCGCGAGCGTGAAGACCGTCGACGGCCGCACCGTCTACAAGCGCGGCCCGAGCGGCCTCGGCCGGGTGATCGAGCCGAACGCGGTCGGCATGATGAACGCGATGATGCACGAGGTCTTCGTCAGCGGCACCGCCAAGAAGGGCGACATCCCGGGCTGGGACCTCGCCGGCAAGACCGGCACCAGCCAGGACTTTCGCGATGCCTGGGTGGTCGGCTTCTCCGGCACGCTCGTCACCGGGGTCTGGCTCGGCAACGACGACGGCGAGCCGACGAAGCGGGTCTCCGGCGGCAACCTGCCGGTCGAGGTCTGGAACCGCGTCATGACCGCGGCCCTGCGCGGCGACAAGCCGGTGCCGCTCCCCGGTGCCGCCCGCTGGCGCCGCGCCACCGGCGCCGCGGTCGCCGCCGCCAGCCCCGGCGAGCCGCAGACCCTCGGCGGCCTGATCGACGACCTCGTCGGCGGCGGCCAGCCCCCGGCCCGGCAGCCGGCGCCTCAGCGCGGCGGCGGGCCGACGCGGGAGGACAAGAATTTCCTGGAGCGGCTGTTCGGGATCGATTGAGGCGGAACGGCGTCAGGCCGGGCCCCTCCCCTCCACCCACCGGTCCAGCAGCAGGTGCGGCAGCGTCAGCGCCGCGAGGAGCTGGAGCGTGAGCGCGAGCAGTCGCCCGGCCGCGCCCGCCTGCGGGTAGGTCGGCCACAGGAGGAGCCCGATCAGGAGCGTCAGCCCGAAGACCGGCAGGGACAGCACCACCGCCCGGGCCATGCCGTCGACCGCCGGAGCCCGGGCCGGATCGGCGGCGAGCGCCCGCATGTGCCGCGGCGCGTGCAGGCAGACGAAGTAGAGCCCGAAGGCGCTGAGCGGCGGCAGGACCAGGAAGGCGAGGCTCAAGGCCGCGAGCTCGCCGAGGAGCCCGGGCGCGGGCCTGCGCCGGCACAGCCAGGCGACGGCGAGGCCGAGCCAGATCAAGGCGGACGCCGTCCACCAGACGGGCAGGACCGGCATCGCGGTATCGGTCACCACCGCGAAGATCCGGGCGGTCTCGTCCGGCCGCACCAGGGCCGGGAGCGCGATCGGCAGGCCGCCGCGCACCAGGGCCTCGACGGGCTGCCCGGGCCCGGCATCCTCGTGGCCGAAATGCAGGACCGAGAGGCCGAGGAATCCCGCGAGCGTCGCCTCCGGCGCCAGCCTCCAGGCGGTCAGCACCGCGGCGGTGAGCGCGAGGTAGGGCGCGGCGAAGACCGGGAACCAGGCCCGGCCGAACCGCGGCCGGAGGAAGGGCTTCGCCACCTCGCCGTCGAGGGCGCCGTGCGGCACCCCGAGCCCGATCACCAGGACGAGCACCGCGGCCCAGCCGGCCTCCCGCGGCAGGAGCGCGGTCGCCGCGAGGAGCACGGCGCAGGCGGGGAGCAGGCAGGACGCCGCTCCCCGGCCCGGACGCGGCGGCGAGGCCGCCGGGACGGCGAGCGTCCGCGCGCCGGCCGGCGCCGGGAACGGGGCGGGCCGGCGCGCCACCGCGCCTACTCCGCCGCCGCGAGGTGGGGCCGCCCCGCCCCGCCCGCGACCGGATGACCCTCGCGCAGGTCGCGCTCGACGCGCTTGGCGGTCTGCATCGTCGCCATCAGCCCGTAGACGACCTTCGCGACGAGATCGAGGATCGCGATGATGCCGAGGCCGAGCGCCGGCCCGAGCAGGCCGAGGCCGTCGTCGCCCAGCAGCAGCACGACCGGGTAGGCGAGCCAGACCACCGACAGGAACACGGCGTTGCGCAGGAAGGCGGCGCGGACGTCGTCGCGCTCGCGGGCGTTCTCCTCGCGCAGCTGCACGAAGATGCCGTAATAGACCCCGAGGAACGCGCCGCAGGAGATCGCGAACCAGGTCCATTTCAGCCACGCCACCTGGGTGAGGCCGAACACGAAGGCGGTGACGATCATGATCAGGTCGGAGCCGATCATGCCCCACACGATCGCCGGGCGGCGCATCCCGCTGTGCATCGCGGTGTTGGCGAGGCCGAGCAGCAGGAGCGGCGTGGTGAAGGACCAGTCGATGTAGCGGGCGAAGTAGAACGCCCGGGTCGCCGCCCCGGCATCCGGCCCGGCCGGCAGCACGACGCTCCCCTGCCCCGAGGCCATCGCCAGGTACGAGCAGGCGGCGATGATCGGCACCAGGCCGTGGATGATCGTGTCGGCTTCTTCCGCGCGGGTGCGCCTCTTGCCGATGAACAGGATGAGGGCGGCGCCCACGCTCATGCCGGAAAAGCCCAGCCAGAGCCAGAATTGAGGGGTCATCGGAGAATCCGTTTCCGTCGTCGGGATTATCGCGACGGCCCGAACGTGCAGCCGCGAGGCGCCGGACAACCGGGCGTGTCGCGGACGGTTCCGCAGGGGGAGACGGCGTGTTCCGCCGCGGGCGAGCGTCGGATGCGGGCGCGGTCGCAGTCGCGAGATCGCCGGACGCAGAGAACAGGATCAGGTGAGCGGGCGATCGGGCAAGGCGATGATGCCGGCCTCAACAGTCGCTGAGACTCTCAATCGAAAAATTTCTCGCCGTATTTCGGCGCAGCCGCGATCTCGCCGGGCGACTTGATGGGGATCGCGCCGGGATGACTTTCGCGAGTATCGAGGCGACCGGGACGAGGATGCCGGGCGGCGTTCCGCCAGGTGACCCAGTCGACCCGATCTCGTGCGGCGCCGCCTCGACTGCCGCACTGCTCCTGGGGAGTGTATCGCTGCAGGCCGACGATTGCGGCGGCGTCCGGTCTCCTCGCCCGCGCGACGCGTCGGGCGCGAACCTCTTGGGAGCGATGTTTCGCCCCGCCCGCCTCAGCGCGGGTTCGGGTTCATCGGGTCGGCGCCGATGGGCATCGGGCCGTCATTGGTCGGGAAGAAGCGCCGCGACGGCGTCTGGCGCGGCTGCACCGGCGTGCCGCGCAGGGGCTCGACGTCGACCTGGCCCTGGCGGTTGACCTGGCGGGCCCGCGGCTGGTCCTCGCCGCCGCGCGCCTGCTCGCGGCGCTTGCGGCCCTCGGGCTTGGCGGCGGCCACCGGGGCATCCTCCTGCTCCTTGGGCTCGGCGACGAGCTCGGTGCCGCCTTTGCAGTCGACCAGCCACACGTCGTAGATCGGGTGCTCGATCGCGTGCAGGCCGGGGCTCGAGGCGAACATCCAGCCGGTGAAGATCCGCCGGTACTTGTTCTCGAGGGTGACCTCGTCGACCTCCAGGAAGGCGGTGGTCTTGGCGCTCTCGGTCGGGGGCCGCGTGTAGCAGACCCGCGGGGTGAGCTGGAGCGCGCCGAACTGCACCGTCTCGTCCACCGCCACCTCGAAGGAGACGGTGCGGCCGGTGATCTTGTCGAGGCCGGCGAACACCGCGGTCGGGTTGCGGATCTTGTCGGCCCGGGCCGGCACGCTGAGGAGGCCCGGGAGCGCGCAGCCCAGAACCAGGAAGGCGCCCACGGCGCGGCGTGCGGTCATGCGGCTCAAAACCCAATCGCTCCCGGCTCGTCGTGAAGGCCCGTCGCCGAGGACTGCCGGCCTCTCGCGCCCGAATCACGCGGGCGCGCGGGCGCCCCTCGGTCGGCCCGCGGTAGACACCCGGAGGATGGTGGAAAAAGGGCGGCGCGCTACTCGCCCGGCACCCACGGCACGTAGTCGCCGGTCGCCGCCGGCCGCTGGCCGTAGGAGAGCTGCGAGCCGCGCGGCCGGTAGGCCGCCACGGTGCCGGTGAGGTTCTCCTCGTGCGGCTTCTGCCACTCGCGCGGGACGTAAGATTCCTCGGAGGGGGCCACGTCGGTGGCGTGGCACAGCCAGCCGCGCCAGCCCGGCGGCACCTTCGAGGCGTCGGCGTAGCCGTTGTAGATGACCCAGCGCCGCTCCGAGCCGACCGAGGCGTCGATCAGCGGGCCCTGCGCCCGGTAGTAGCGGTTGCCGAGCTCGTCCGTGCCCACGAAGCTGCCGCGGCGCTTGGTGTAAAATTCCAGGCTGACGGTCGAGCCGCTCCACCAGGTGAAGATCCGAAGCAGGGTGTCTTTCAGCGCCATCGCGACCGTCTCTGGGCTAACGCCCCCGGGAATGGGAGGGAGGCCCCCCTTACGTCGCGCGGGACTATGGTGAGATGGCCCCCGGATGTCCAGCGCGTCCCGCGTCGCAGCGGGAATCCGTGCCGGGGCCCCCGGCCGGAGGCCCGCCCGGCCCCGGAATCGGCAACGATCTGTGAACAAGTCGGTGGTCCACTGGCCCGCGGGCTGTGGGCGGGGATCAGCCCCGCGGCGATTCCGCGAAGCCCGCCGCGGCCTTAGGCGGGGGTTCGCCGCTATCCACAGGAATCCGGCCCTTAACACTATATGTAGGGAGGAACGGAGTCCGTCGACACTAGTTGTTGACGTGTGGCCGCCAGGGTCGGTAGTTTCCAGGGCATAGGACGGGCGTTCCCGAGCGGGGCTCGTGCGCGTCCACCGAGCCTCCAGCGCCCCGCCATTCCTCGTATCCGGCGGACCCCGCTTCCCTGCGGGCGGTCCCCGGCTGTTCGTGACCGGAGAGTATCCCATGCGGTTCGAGCGTCGCATCACCACTGCCGGGCAGTCGCCCTACGCCAGCATCCCGTTCCGCAAGGCGGTGAGCGAGATCCGCAACCCTGACGGGTCGGTGGTGTTCCGCCTCGAGGGCATCGACGTGCCGGAGGCCTGGAGCCAGGTCGCCTGCGACGTGCTGGCCCAGAAGTACTTCCGCAAGGCCGGCGTGCCGAAGGCGCTGAAGAAGGTCGAGGAGAACGGCGTCCCCTCGTTCCTGTGGCGCTCGGTGCCCGACGAGGCGGCGCTCGACGCCCTCCCCGAGGGTGAGCGCACCGGCTCCGAGACCTCGGCCGTGCAAGTCTTCGACCGGCTTGCCGGCTGCTGGACCTACTGGGGCTGGAAGGGCGGCTACTTCTCGAGCGAGGAGGACGCGGCGGCGTTCCACGACGAGCTGCGCGCGATGCTCGCCCGCCAGATGGTGGCGCCGAACTCGCCGCAATGGTTCAACACCGGCCTGCACTGGGCCTACGGCATCGACGGCCCCGCGCAGGGGCACTTCTACGTCGACTACAGGACCGGCGAGCTGACCCAGTCGGCGACCGCCTACGAGCACCCGCAGCCCCACGCCTGCTTCATCCAGTCCGTCGCCGACGACCTCGTCAACGAGGGCGGCATCATGGACCTGTGGGTGCGGGAGGCCCGCCTGTTCAAGTACGGCTCGGGCACCGGCTCGAACTTCTCGCGCCTGCGCGGCGAGAACGAGAAGCTCGCCGGCGGCGGCAAGTCCTCGGGCCTGATGAGCTTCCTCAAGATCGGCGACCGGGCCGCCGGCGCCATCAAGTCGGGCGGCACGACGCGCCGCGCCGCCAAGATGGTGATCGTCGACATCGACCATCCGGACGTCGAGGCCTTCATCGACTGGAAGGTCAAGGAGGAGCAGAAGGTCGCCGCCCTCGTCACCGGCTCCAAGGTTGTGTCCAGGCACCTCAAGGCGGTGATGAAGGCCTGCGTCAACTGCGAGGCCGCCGGCGACGCCTGCTTCGATCCGGAGCGCAACCCGGCGCTGAAGCGCGAGGTGAGGAGCGCCCGCAAGTCGATGGTGCCGGACGCCGCGATCAAGCGGGTGATCCAGTACGCCCGCCAGGGCTACACCGACATCTCGTTCCCGATCTACGACACCGACTGGGATTCCGAGGCCTACCTCACGGTGGCCGGCCAGAACTCGAACAACTCGGTCTCGCTCACCGACGACTTCCTGCGCGCGGTCGATGCGGATGCGGACTGGACGCTGAGCCAGCGCACGACCGGCAAGGTCGCGAAGACCGTGAAGGCCGCCGACCTGTGGGAGAAGATCGCGGAGGCCGCCTGGGCCTCGGCCGATCCGGGCCTGCACTTCAACACCACGATGAACGACTGGCACACCTGCCCGGCGGGCGGGCGGATCCGGGCCTCGAACCCGTGCTCCGAGTACATGTTCCTCGACGACACCGCCTGCAACCTCGCCTCGGCGAACCTGCTGGCGCTCTACGACCGGAGCGCGAAGCGGTTCGACGTCGAGGGCTACGAGCACCTGTGCCGGCTCTGGACCGTGGTCCTCGAGATCTCGGTGCTGATGGCGCAGTTCCCGAGCCGCGAGATCGCCGACCTCTCCTACAAGTACCGGACCCTCGGCCTCGGCTACGCCAATATCGGCGGCCTGCTGATGACCATGGGCCTGCCCTACGATTCCCGTGAGGGCCGGGCGCTCGCCGGCGCGCTCACCGCGATCATGACGGGCGTGTCCTACGCCACCTCGGCCGAGATGGCGAAGGAGCTCGGGCCGTTCCCGGCCTACGAGGAGAATGCCGACGCGATGCTGCGGGTGATCCGCAACCATCGCCGGGCCGCCCACGGCGACGCCGCGGGCTACGAGTTCCTCAACACCAACCCCGTCCCCCTCGACCATGCCGGCTGCCCGCAGGGCGAGCTGGTGGAGCACGCGAAGGCGGCCTGGGACCGGGCGCTGCAGCTCGGCGAGGAGCACGGCTTCCGCAACGCCCAGTCCACCGTGATCGCGCCGACCGGCACGATCGGCCTCGTGATGGATTGCGACACCACCGGCATCGAGCCCGACTTCGCGCTGGTGAAGTTCAAGAAGCTCGCCGGCGGCGGCTACTTCAAGATCATCAACCGGGCGGTGCCGGACGCGCTCCGCACCCTCGGCTACCGCGAGGCCGAGATCGCCGAGATCGAGGCCTACGCCGTCGGCCACGGCTCGCTCGGCCAGGCGCCGGCGATCAACCCCGGGAGCTTGCGGGCCAAGGGCTTCACCGACGACAAGATCGCGGCGGTCGAGGCGGGCCTGAAGTCGGCCTTCGACATCAAGTTCGTGTTCAACCGCTGGACGCTGGGCGAGGACTTCCTCACCCAGACCCTGAAGGTGCCGGCCGACAGGCTCGCCGACCCGTCCTTCGACCTGCTGACCTTCCTGGGCTTCAGCCGCAAGGACATCGAGGCCGCCAACGTCCACGTCTGCGGGGCGATGACGCTCGAGGGTGCGCCGCACCTCAAGTTTGAGCACTACCCGGTCTTCGACTGCGCCAATCCGTGCGGCCGGATCGGCAAGCGCTACCTCTCGGTCGAGAGCCACATCCGCATGATGGCGGCGGCGCAGCCCTTCATCTCGGGGGCGATCTCCAAGACCATCAACATGCCGAACGACGCCACGGTCGAGGATTGCAAGAACGCCTACCGGCTGTCCTGGACCCTGGCGCTCAAGGCCAACGCCCTCTACCGCGACGGCTCGAAGCTGTCGCAGCCCCTCAACGCCGCGCTCATCAGCGACGAGTCGGAGGACGAGGAGGACACCGTCGAGGCGCTGCTGGCCCAGCCGGCGGTGGCGAAGACCGTCGCGGTGACGGAGAAGATCGTCGAGCGGATCGTCGAGCGCGTCGAGCGCCTGCGCTCCCAGGAGAAGCTGCCGAGCCGCCGCAAGGGCTACACCCAGAAGGCCAAGATCGGCGGCCACACCATCTTCCTGCGCACCGGCGAGTACGACGACGGGCGGCTGGGCGAGATCTTCCTCGACATGAACAAGGAGGGCTCGGCGCTCCGGGCCTTCATCAACAACTTCGCGATCTCGGTCTCGCTCGGCCTGCAATACGGCGTGCCGCTGGAGGAGTACGTCGACGCCTTCACCTTCACCCGGTTCGAGCCGGCCGGCTTCGTGCAGGGCAACGACGCGATCAAGAACGCCACCTCGGTGCTCGACTACGTCTTCCGCGAACTGGCGATCTCGTATCTCGGCCGCAACGACCTCGCCCATGTCGACCTCTCGGAGATCGGCAACACGGCGACCGGCGTCACGCCGGCCAAGCCCAGCGCCTCGGATTCGGTGCCGGCCCACAACGTCGTCTCCCGCGGCCTGCTGCGGGGCTCCGGCGACCGGCTGACCCTGATCCACGGCGGCCCCGGCGGCACGACCCCCGGCGTCGCCGCCCCGGCCACCGGCCAGTCGGCGCCGGCCGGCGGCTCCGTCCACGCGGTGCGGGGTGCGGTGGCGCTCAAGACCGAACCCTCGCTCGCCGGGAAGGTCGAGGCGCTGGTGGAGGCCCTGCCCTTCGCCAAAGCGGACTTGGCCAAGCCGGAGGCAGCCCCCGTCCGCAGCGTCTCGGACCGCCGCGCCGAGGCCAAGATGAAGGGGTATGTCGGCGAGGCCTGCCCGGAATGCGCCAACTTCACCCTGGTGCGGAACGGCACCTGCCTGAAGTGCGACACCTGCGGCAGCACGACCGGCTGCAGCTGAGCGGCGGGTGAAGGCGGGGTCGGCCCGATGATGAGGGCCGGCCCGAGGCGGTTTCTACAATGGTAGGGGCAGGCGGCTCGTCACGGGCCGCCTGCCCTTCTCGATTCTCGGCGGCAGTCGATTTCGGCGGAAGTCGTGAGAAGAAAATGGCGCGGGTTTCTCCTCTCCCCGCGGGCGGGGAGAGGGCTGCGTTCCCGTTTCAGGGAACGCAGCGAGGCGTCAGCCGAGGGTGAGGGGGCTCGACGCGTGAGGCTCCTCCGGAAATACCCCCTCACCCTCGCCTCGGCCGCGCCTTCCGCTTGCCGCATCCCCGACAAGGGGGATGCAGCCCTCTCCCCGCCCGCGGGGAGCGGGGGATCCGGATCGCGTTCCCGATCCCACCCCTCACGTCCGGATATGCTCGTGCGGATGCGGGTCCGGCCCGTGGGGATGCTCGCCGAGTTCGATCCGCGCCGGGATGATCGACAGGCTGTCGTGGCGCACGCCGCGCTGGGTCGCGACCTCGTCGGCGAAGGCGAGGATGTCGCGCACGCGGCCGCGGACGAGGAGCGTGTGCAGGCTGGCGTCGTGGTCGAGGGGGACCTGCACCTGCGCGATGACGAGGTCGTGACGGCGCTGCTGCACCTCGGCGAGGCGCTGGCCCAGATCCCGCACCCCGGCCTCGGCCACGAAGGTGAAGGTCGCGACGCAGGACAGGTCGGGGTCGAGCCGGCGGCGCGCCTCGGCGAGGCCGCGCCGCAGGAGGTCGCGCATCGCCTCCGAGCGGCCGGCATAGCCGCGCTGCGCGACCGTGCGGTCGACCTCCGCGACGAGGTCCGGATCGAGGGTGACGGTGATCCGCTGCATCGATCACACTCCCGCCGGGGCGGCCGGCAGCACGGCGTCGATCAATTCGCGCGCCGCCGGGTGCGTCAGCGCGAGGGCGGGCCGGCAGGGCGATGCGTCGACGATCCGCCCCTCGCTCAGTACCACGACCCGGTCGGCGAAGCGGCGCGCCAGGCGCACGTCGTGGGTGACGAGCAGGAAGGCGGTGCCGTGCCGGCGGCGCAGGGCCGTCAGGCGGTCGAGGATCTCGACCTGGCGCGGCGCGTCGAGGTTCGAGACCGCCTCGTCGAGGACCACGAGGGCGGGCCGCGTGGCGAGCGCCCGGGCGAGGCCCACCCGCTGCACCTGTCCGCCGGAGAGCTGGCCCGGCAGCCGCCCGGCGCTGGCCGGATCGAGGCCGACGAGGTCGAGGAGTTCGCCGACCCGCTCGAGCCGCGCCGGACCCCGCAGGGCGGTGAGGTGGCGCAGCGGCTCGGCGAGGATCCGCCCGACCGTGTGGCGCGGGTTCACCGCCGAGAGCGGGTCCTGCAGCACCATCTGGACCGCCGCGCGGAAGGCCGTCCACCCGGCCCGGTCGAGGCCCGCGAGCGGGCGGCCGCGAAACAGCGCCGCGCCCGCGTCGGGCGCCTCGAGCCCGAGGAGCAGGCGGGCGAGCGTGCTCTTGCCCGAGCCGCTGCGGCCGATCAGGGCGACGCACTCGCCGTCGGCGAGCGAAAGCTCGATGCGGTCGAGAACCGTGCGGGGCGGACTCCGCCGCCAGCCCGCGCCGGAATAGGCCTTGCCGAGGCCGCGTGCCGCGAGCAGGGCCGTCATGCGGGGACCTCCGCTGGGACCTCCGCCCGAACCTCGTTCGGGAACTCATGCAGGGCGCGGTGGGCGGCGAGCAGCGCCCGCGTCGCCGGCTCGGCGGGGTGGGAAAAGAGCGACGCGGCGGGGGCGGTCTCGACGATGCGCCCCGCCTCCATCACCGCCACCCGGTCGGCGAGGCGCGCGACGACGCCGAGGTCGTGGGTCACGATCAGGAGGCCGAGGCCCCGCGCGCGCACGAGGCCCCCGAGAAGGTCGAGGATGCGCCCCTGCGCGACGAGGTCGAGGTCGGTGGTCGGCTCGTCGGCGATCAGGAACGGCGCGCCGGAGAGGAGCGCCAGCGCGATCATCGCCCGCTGGAGCATGCCGCCGGACATCTGGAACGGGTAGAGGTCGGGCACGCGCGGATCGTCGCCGAGGCCGACCGCGGCCAGGGCTTCCCGCATCGCCTCCCGCACCGCCGCCCGCCCGGCCCGGCCGCGGCGTCCCGCCACCGCCAGGGTCTCGCCGGCATGGTCGCCGATCGTGCGCAGCGGGTTGAAGGCGGTGCGCGGCGCCTGGAGCACGCTCGCGACGGCCCGGCCGCGCAAGGAGACCGGCTCGACCTCCGCGCCGTCGAGGAGGACGCGGCCGCCCCGTCGCCGCGTGCCCGGAGGCAGCACGTCGAGGAGGGCCGCGCAGGCCAGCGACTTGCCCGAGCCGGAGGCGCCGACGAGGGCCAGGACCTCGCCTTTGCGCAACTCCAGGGTGGCGTCCCGCACCAGCGGCACCGGCTCGGCGCCCCGCCAGGTCTCGACGCAAAGGCCCTCGGCCCGGAGCATCTGGGCGCTCACAGGCCGCGCCCCGCGACGAGCGTCGGGTCGAGGCGGTCGCGCAAGCCGTCGCCGAGGCGGTTGAAGGCCAGCACCGCGAGCGCGATCGCCAGGCCCGGCCAGACGACGAGGAGCGGCCGGGTCCAGAAGAAGGCGCGGGCGTCGTTGATCATCACGCCCCATTCCGGCGTCGGCGGCTGCACCCCGAGCCCGAGGAAGGACAGGCCGGCGACGTGGAGCGCCATGTGGCCGATATCCAGGGTGGCGAGCGCGGCGAGCGACGGGACGACGCCGGGCAGCACGTGCTCGGCGAAGACCGAGAGCGGCGGCGCCCCGGCGATCCGCGCCGCCAGCACGTAGTCGCGGGTCTTCAATTCGAGCACGAGGCCGCGCACGATGCGGGCGTACCAGGCCCAGTGCGACAGCACGATCGCCACGATCACGTTGACGAGGCCGGTGCCGAGCGCCCCGATCATGAACAGCGCCAGCACGAAGGTCGGCACGGTGAGGAAGACGTCGCACAGGCGCATCAGACCTGCGTCGAGCCGCCCGCCGACCATCCCGGCCAGCCCCCCGACCGAGAGCCCGAGGGCCAGCACCAGGGCGAGCACGACGAGGACCGAGCCCAGGGTCGTGCGCGCGCCCGCGATCAGGCGCGAGAGGATGTCGCGGCCGAGATGGTCGGTGCCGAGGAGGTGGACGAGGTTCGGCGCCTCGAAGCGGTGCGGGAGGTCGACCGCCAGGGGATCGTGCGGCGCGAGGAGGGATCCTGCGAGCGCCAGCAGCACGAAGCCGGCGGCGAGCGTGCCGGCGGCGGCGGAGCCGGGCCGGGCGGGCAGGCCGGCCGAGGTCATGCGCCCTCCTGCCCGAGGCGGATGCGCGGGTCGAGCCAGGCATAGGCGACGTCGACCGCGAGGTTGCACAGCACGAACACCACCGTCATCACCAGGGTGAAGCACTGGATCACCGGGTAGTCGCGGTCGTAGATCGCCGAGACGGCGTAGCGGCCGACCCCCGGCCAGGAGAAGATCGTCTCGACGACGAGCGCGCCGCCGAGCAGTTCCCCGACATGCATGCCGGTCGCGGTGACGACCGGCACGAGCGCGTTGCGGAAGACGTGGCGGCGGGTCACCGCGCGCTCGGAGAGGCCGCGCAGGCGCGCGTAGAGCACGTGGCGCCCGGCCCCCGCCTCGAGCATGCCTGCGCGCAGGAGCCGCGCATTGACCGAGAGCGACATCAGGCAGATGGCGAGCGCCGGCATGACGAGGTGGAACGGGGTGCCGCTTCCCATCGGCGGCAGCCACCCCAAGGTGACCGAGAAGGCGACGACGAGCAGGAAGGCGACCCAGAAATTCGGCAGCGACACGCCGAGCACCGCGACGGCGCGCACCAGCCGGTCCTGCCAGCCGCCGCGATGCCCGGCCGCCCAGGCGCCGAGCGGCAGGCTCAAGGCCAGACTGACGACGAGCGCCGCGCCGGCGAGTTCGAGGGTGGCGGGCAGGTAGCCGAGGAGGTCCGGCAGCACCGGACGGCGGGTGGCGTAGGAGAGGCCGAAATCCCCCTGCAGCGCCCGCCACAGCCAGTCGAGGTACTGGACCGCGAAGGAGCGGTCGAGGCCGAGCATCGCCCTCGCGTCGGCGAGCGCCGCATCGGTCGGCGGCACCTGCGACAGGCGCAGGTAGTCGAGCGCCGGGTCGCCGGGCCCGAGCCGCAGCACCGTGAAGACGAGGAGGGAGACGCCGAGCAGCATCGGGGGGATCAGCGCGAGGCGCGCGAGCACGAAGCGCAGCATTAGCGGCCGGCCCGGGCCGCAGCCGGCCGCATCGCGGAGAACGGGATCTCGTTCAGCGTCGCGCCGAACCCGACCCCGGCGACCGTCGCGCGGTGGACCTCGATCGCGACGGCGTGGGAGATCGGCAGGTACACGGCCGAGTCGTGGAGCGCCGTCAGGAGCTTCGCAAAGAGGCGCCTGCGCTCGGCCGGATCGGTGGCGGCGAGCGCCGCCGTGATGGTGGCGTCGATCTCAGGTTTGTCGGGCAGGCCCTTCTGGGCCTGGTAGTCGGCGTGCGAGGGCGCGCGCATCGCGCTCACGAAGGAGGCGGGATCGTAGGGCGGGCCCCAGGTCTCGCCGAAGATCAGGCCGAAGCGCCCGTCCTTCTGGCGGGCGAGGATCGCGCTCTCCTCCTCGCCGACGAGGCGTACCGCGACGCCGATCCGGGCGAGGTCGGCCTGGATCACCTCGGCGATGGCCTTCTGCTGCGCGTTGGTGCCGACGAAGTCGAGCTCGACGGCGAGGGGGCGTCCGTCCTTCGCCCGCACGCCGTCGCGCCCCCGCGCCCAGCCGGCCCCGTCGAGGAGGCGTTCCGCCGCCGCCCGGTCGAAGCCGTGGGGGGTGAGCCCGACATCGGCGTCGGGGACGCTCGGGGCGAACAGGAAATCGGCCCGGGGCTCGAGGCCGTCGAGGACGGTGCGCACCAGCGTGTCCTTGTCGATGCTCCGGTTGATCGCGAGCCGTACCGCGGGATCGTCGGTCGGGGGGCGGCCTGAGTTGAGCGCCAGCACCCGCGTGGCGAGCGGGCCCGAGACCGCGCCCGAGAAGGCCGGCGCCTGGTCGCGCAGGCGCAGGAAGGCTTCGGAGGGGATCTGGCCGGCGGCGCCGTAGACGAGATCGACCTCGCCGGTCTGGAGCGCGATGGCGCGGGTGTTGGGGTCCGGGATCACCTTGACGACGAGGCGCTGGAAGCCGGGCTTCCCGCCCCAGTAGCCCGGGTTCGCCGCGAAGGTGTCGGAGACCCCGAGCCGCGTCTCGACGAGGCGCCAGGGCCCGGTGCCGACCGGCGCCCTGAGGCCGCCGGCGGTGGTGCCGCCCTCCCCCATCGCGGCGGGCGAGACGAAGCGGAACGGGCGCGGCAGCGAGAGTTCCCGCAAGGTCGGCGCGTGGGGGCCTTTGAGCACCAGGCGGAAGGCCAGCGGGCCGGCAACTTCCGTGCGCTCGATCTGCCGGGTGAGGTCGAGCCAGGCGTGGCGGGCGCGGTTGGCGAGGATCGCGTCGAAATTGGCCTTCACGGCGGCCGCATCGAACGGCGTGCCGTCGCTGAAGGCGACGCCCGGGCGCAAGGTGAAGTCGTAGGTCCGCCCATCGGCCGAGATCGTCCAGGCGGTGGCGAGCCAGGGCTCGATCGTGCCGTCGGCCCGGTAGCGCACCAGCGGCTCGTAGACGCTCGCCTGGGCGAACATCTGGTTCGGCGCGTAGAGGTGGGGGTTCAGGGGCCCGACATTGGTCGGCCAGGAATAGGTGAGCTGCTGGCCCGCCGCCGGGGCGACGGCAGAGGCCATGAACGCGGCGACGGCGAGGCTCGCCAGCTTGGACATCGGGCCGCCCGGGTATGAGGAACGCGGGAAAATCTCCTACGCTCTGTACGGGAGCCGGCCGAGTGGGGCCAGTGGCGATCGGCCGCCGATTCGGCGGCGTTGCCGGCCGTTCCACCGAGTGTGGGCGCAGGGCCGGTCCCGAGATCGCACCCGACCCTGTCCCGGATCTCCTTCCGCCGTCGCTTCGGTCGTCCGGGACAGGGGCATCTCTCAGGTGTCGCCGGCAGCCCTCGCCGCCTCGAGCAGGAACTGGCCGAGGTAGAAATCCTGGAGCGCGATGCCGGAGCTGTCGAAGACGGTGATCTCGTCCGGGCTCGTGCGGCCGGGCTCGCGCCCCTCCAGCACCGCGCCGATTGCCGTCAGCGTCAGCGCGCCGCCCTCGATCCGCGCGCGGACGTGCTGGAACTCGCCGATCTCGATCGACTGCGCGGGCAGGTCGCAGAACAGGCGCGCCCGCTCGAACAACGCGACCGGCAGTTCCTGCTTGCCGCGGCCGTCCGAGCCCATGCCGGCGACGTGGGTGCCGGGGCGCACCCACTCGGCCGAGAACAGCGGCGCCTGCGACGGCGTCGCCGTGACGATGACGTCGGCGGCCCGGCACGCCTCCTCCGGTCCCGAGACCCGGACGTCGAGGGTGACGCCCTGCTCCGCCAGCCGGGCGGCGAAGCCCTCGGCTTTTCCCCGCTCGCGCGCCACGACGTGGAGGCGCCTGAGCGGCAGGATGCGGGCGAGCGCGCCGACCTCGTAGAGGGCCTGGTTGCCGGCCCCGAAGATCGCCAGGGTCTCGCTGTCGGGCCGCGCGAGCGCGGCGGCCGCCACCGCGTCGGCGGCGGCCGTCCGGTAGGCGTTGGCGGCCGCGGCCTCGACCACCGCGCCGATCCGCCCGCAATCCTGGTCGATGAGCAGGATCGTCGAGTTGTGGCGCGGCAGCCCGCGCGCCGGGTTGTCGTGCCAGAACGCCCCGACCTTGAGGCCGGCGAGCTCCGCCGTGGAGCCCGACTTGATCGAGAACCGGTCGCGCGGGTCCGAGGCGGAGGCGATCACCGCCGGGAAGACCCGCGCGCCCTCGGAGGCCGCCGCGACCAGCGCCCGCCGCACCGGCTCGAACGCCGCGTCGTGCGAGATCAGCCGCGACGACACGTCTTCCGGGATGAACGTGACCATCGTCGTCTCCGTGCTAGAGCACTTCACGATCGCGTCGCAATCGCGAAGCTCTCCAAGTCTTTAGTTTTGCCGCATTTTCTTCGACGAACCGGTATCCACTTCGTCGGAAAATGCTCTAGCGGTCGTATCCGAGGATCGCCTTGATCTCCAGGTATTCCTCCATGCCCTCGCGGCCGTATTCCCGGCCGTTGCCCGAGCGCTTGTAGCCGCCGAACGGCGCCTGCGGGTCCCAGTCGGGCGCGTTGAGGTGGACCTGGCCGGCGCGGATCCGCCCGGCCACCCGGCGCGCCTGCTCGAGGTCGGTGCCGTGGACGTGGGCGCCCAAGCCGTAGATCGTGTCGTTGGCGATCTCGATCGCCTCCTCGACCGTGTCGTAGGGCAGGATGGCGAGGACCGGCCCGAAGATCTCTTCCTGGGCGATCGCCATGTCGCGGCGCACCTCGGAGAACACGGTGGGCCGAGCAAACAGGCCGGCCTCGCAGCCCTCGGGCAGTCCCGGCCCGCCGGTGACGAGCTTGGCGCCCTCCTCGATGCCGATCCGGATCATCCGCTGGATGCGGTCGAACTGCGCGCGGTTGGCGATCGGGCCGTGGGTCGTCTCCTCGCGCGAGGGATCGCCGACCAGGAACGCGGATGCGGTCGCCTTCGCCAGCGCCTCGACCTCGGCGAGACGGTCGCGGGGGACGATCATCCGGGTCGGCGCGCTGCAGGACTGGCCGAGGTTGCGCATCGCCGCGGCGACGCCGAGCGGGATGCAGCGGGCGAGGTCGGCATCCGGCAGGACCACGTTCGGCGACTTGCCGCCGAGTTCCTGGGCGACGCGCTTGACCGTCGGCGCCGCGGCCTGCGCCACCAGCACGCCGGCCCGGGTCGAGCCGGTGATCGAGATCATGTCGACCTCCGGATGGGTGGCGAGCGCCTCGCCGACCACCGGTCCTGCGCCGTTGACGAGGTTGAACACGCCCGCCGGGCAGCCGGCCTCGTCCATCACCTCGGCGAAGAGCAGCGCGCTCAGGGGCGACAGCTCGCTCGGCTTGAGCACCACCGTGCAGCCGGCGGCGAGCGCCGGGCCGACCTTGGCGGTGATCTGGTAGAGCGGCCAGTTCCAGGGCGTGATCAGCGCGCAGACGCCGATCGCCTCGCGGGCGATGGCGGTGGTGCCGCGCTGCGACAGGAACGGGAAGGTCGCGAGGTTGTCGCGCGCGACCCGGAGATGGGCGGCCGCGAGCGGCACCTGTGCGGTACGGGCGTAGGTGATGGCGGCGCCCATCTCGGCGGTGAGCGCCCGCGCGAACAGCTCCAGCCGGTCCAGCACGAGGGCGTGGACGCGGTCGAGGAGGGCGGCGCGCTCCGAAGGCTCCGTCCGCGACCAGGCCGGGAAGGCGCGCCGCGCCGCGGCCACCGCGGCCTCGACGTCGTCGGCGTTGCCGAGCGCGATCTCCGCGACGGCGGCCTCGGTCGCCGGGTCGATCACGGCTGCGCGCTCGACGCCCGCCGGGTCCCGCCACGCCCCGTCGACGTAGAAGCGGCCGAGGCGCCCGGCCTCGGTCAGGTGCCGGATGGGGTCGGTCATTGGAAGCGGTCCTTGAGGCGGTAATAGGCGCCGACGAGCGGCAGGAACCAGGGCGGGCCGAGATGGCCAGGAATCGCCGGCCAGGCGAAGTCGCCCCAGGGGTTCAGCTCGGCGCGCCCGTCCATGACCTCGGCCATGATCGTGCCCATCAGGGTCGACATCTGGGTGCCGTGGCCGCTGTAGCCCATGGAGTAGTAGACCCCGTCGCGCTCGCCGGCCCGGGGCAGCCGGTCGCGGGTCATGTCGACCATGCCGCCCCAGCAGTAGTCGATGCGGGCTTGGGCGAGCTCGGGGAAGACGTCGTGCAGGGCGGCGCGCAGGATCGCGCCGCTCTTCTCGTCCGAGGCCGGGTTCGACACCGCGAAGCGGGCCCGGCCGCCGAACAGCAGGCGGTCGTCCGGCGTGGTGCGGAAGTAGTTGACGAGGTTCTTGGTGTCGGTCGCCATCCGGCGCCGCGGCGTCAGACGGTCGAGGACCGCCGCCGGCAGCGGCTCGGTGACGATCAGGAAGGCGCCGACCGGCACGATGCGCCGGCGCACCCAGCCGAGCGGCCCCGTCTGCGAGGTGCCGCTGGCGAGGAGAACCTGACGCGCCCGCACCGTGCCCTTCGGCGTGCCGACGAGGTGGCCGCCGCCGGATGCGGCCTTCAGGCTCGTCATCGGCGTGCGCTCGTGGATCGCGACGCCGCGCCGGGCGGCGGCCTCGGCGAGGCCACGCACGAAGCGCCCGACATGCATCCCGGCGCTCTTCCGGTAGACCAGGCCGCCGTGATAGCGCTGCGACCCGATCTCGGAGCGCAGGTCCGCCCGGCTCACCATCGCGGTGTCGGGATCGACGTCGGCGGCGAGCAGTTCCTGGCTGCGCGCCAGCTTGTCGTAATGCTCGGGCTTGGCCGCCAGCTTGATCTTGCCGACGCGGGCGAAGCTGCAATCGATCCCCTCCTCCCGCACCAGGCGCTCGACCGTGTCGACCCCGGCATCGAAGGCGCGGTAGAGCGTGTTGGCGGCCTCTCGCCCGAGCCGCTCCGACAGCGTCGCGTAGTCCTGGGCGAAGCCGTTGTTGCACATGCCGCCGTTGCGGCCCGAGGCGGCACCCCCGACCGTCTCGGCCTCGAGCAGCACGACGCGGGCGCCCTTCTTGGCGAGCGCCAGGGCGGCCGAGGAGCCGGTCAGCCCGCCGCCGATCACCGCGACGTCGCAGGTGCCCTCGACCGGGCCCGCGGCACCGCTCGAGAACGGCCTCGACGTGTCGAGCCAGTAGGAGGTGAGCTTCATGGCGGCTCCGCGGTCTTCAAGGCCGAGAGGGCGCGACGGCCCGGAGCGGACCGCGGCGCGGTCCACCCTCGGCGGGTTTCGTCAAGGTGATCGCCGGATCTCCTGCGAGACCGGCAGGCGGTCGGAGGCCCGGGCCGGCTCGCGCCGGTCGAGGCGCCTCAGTTGAGCGACTGGTTGGAGAGCGCGAACACGCGCATCGGCCCGGCGGGCGGCAGGGTGCCGCGCACCATCGTGAGGGCGTCGCCGGTCTGGGGCAGGCCGATCCCGGTCAGCCAGGACGACAATCCCGACTCGGTCGAGGTGTCGACCCGCACGAAGCGGCCGTCGAGGCGGGCGAGCGCCGCCGCGATCAGGCGGCGCGCCTCGGCGGCGTCCCCGGCGACCACCGGCCCGACGACGTGGCCCCGCCCGAACGGGCGCGAGATCGCGTAGCCGGCGGGTGCGCCGTCGCGCAGGAGGACGAACCCGTCGCCCGCCGCGGCGAGGGCCTCGACGAGCGGGCGCCGGTCGAGCCCCGTCGCCGCGCGGTCGAGGCGCAGGACGGCCCCGAGATCCGCCGGCACCATCGCCCGGACGCGGTCGTCCGGCAGTGGGGGAACCTGCGCCGTGAACGGGCCCTGGTGCTGCCGCAGGGTGCCGGCCGGCACGAAGCCGTAGCGCTCGTAGAGGGCGCGCCCCTCCGGCGTCGAGTTGAGGAGGATGCTGCGCGGGCCGGCCGCCTCGATGAGCGCCGCTACCAGCCGCGTCCCGTAGCCCCGCCCCTGCGCCGCCTTCGCGACGATGATCATGCCGACGGTGGCGTGGCTCTCGCCGTAAGGGAACAGGGCCGCCGTGCCGACGACCCCGCCGTCCCGCTCCAGGACGAATCCCCGGCCGAGGCGGAGCGCGAAGTCCCAGTCCTCGATCCGGTAGGGCCAGGCCATCTCCCGCGACAGAGCCAGGGCCCCATCGCGATGCGCGCCGGTGAACGGCACCAGGGCGACGGGGTCGGTGTCGCTCCGGGGATCCGGGGAGGCGGCCGGGAGGCTTGCGGCTTCCATGACGGGGACGGGCTTCTTTGGTCGATCGAGGGGGAGTGGCGGGCCGGGCGCGCCGCGCCTAGCTCAGCGCGTGCGCCGCCAGGGCGTAGGTACCCGGCGATCCGGCTTCGACCCTGGGCAGGGGCGCGCCGCGGGTCATCGTCGTCACGGTGTCGTGCAGGGGCAGGCCGGCCGCGTGCAGGAAGGCGCGCAGCACGCCGCCCGACTGGCGCGTGTCGAGGCGCACGAACTGGCCGTCGAGCCCGACGAGGAGCGCGGCGACGAGCTGCACGGCGTCCTCCTCGCTCTCGGCGACGACCGGCCCGACGACCCAGCCCCGCCCGAACGGGCGGCGCATCGCGTAAGCGGCGAGCCGCCCGCCGCGCCGCAGGCCGCGGATCTCGGCGGTCTCGGCGAGCCGTGCCATCAGGTGCGACCGGTCGGCCCCGAAGGCGGCCGCGTCGAGGGCCGCGACCTCGCCGAGGTCGGCGGCCGAGATCGCCTCGACCGCGTCCGTGACGCCCGGGACGACCGGCCGCACGTAGCCCTGGCACTGATGGACCGTCGCCTGCGGCTCGAAGCCGAGCGAGCGGTAGAGGCTGTAGGCGGCGCGGGTCGCGTTCAGGATCAGGCGGCGCTCGCCGCATTGCCGGAGGATGCCCTCCATCATCCAGCGCCCGCCGCCATGGGTCTGGACCCGCGGCGAGGTGATGACCATCCCGATCGTCGCGCAATCGGCGCCGTAGGGAAACCACATCGCCGAGCTGAACACCCGGCCGATCTCGTCGAGGGCGACGAAGCCGCGGCCGACCTTGCGCAGGAAATCCCAGTCGGCCGGGCGATGCGGCCACTCGACGCCGAGGGACAGGCCGTGCAGCGATTCCACGTCGACGGAGGCGATATCCTGCGAGGCGAGGTCGAAGGATTGCAGGCGCATGGTGTTCTGGGACATCGTCACCGCATCCTCTCCCCCGGCGGCCGGCCGGAGCGCAGCCCGGACCGGGCCGGTTCCGCGTCGCACGGCCTCACCGCTCGCTCCAAGATGACCCGGGTCCGTCCGCGGTTTCTGCCGAGGAACGGGTGGTTTTCGGAATATTCGGCCGAACTCTCCCGCGCGACGGCAGGAATGCCGGCAGTCCCGCCGGTAGCTTCGGGCCGGTTCCGATGGAGGCGGCCTCGCGGCCGATCCGACCCCTTCGACACCGAGCCGGGTCTCACGACCCTCGCGGGCCCGCCCCGCACGCCCAAGGAAACCGGCATGTCCCTTCTCGTCACCCTCGACCCCAACCCGACCTTCGCGCCGAAGCCGGGCCTGCCGCTGCCCGAGCGCCTGATCTCGGGCGCGCCGGAGTTCAAGACCTGGGCGCAGGACGAGTCCCGCGACGGGATGGTCAAGAGCGGCATCTGGGAAGCGACCCCGGGCGAGACCCACTCGATCAAGGGCACGACCTTCGAGTTCTGCCACATCCTCTCCGGCCTGGTGGAGATCGAGGAGAAGGGCGGCGAGACCCAGACCTACAAGGCCGGCGACAGCTTCGTCATGAAGCCCGGCTTCGTCGGCATCTGGCGCACGATCGAGACCGTCCGCAAGATCTACGTCTGCGTCTACGAGTGAGCGCGGCCGTGCCGTCGCGCGCGATGCGCGGGTGACGGGCATCGACGGGATGAGCGGGCCTTCCCGGGGCCTGCCTCTCCTCCGCGAGGCGGCCGGGAGGCCGCCATCCCGTTCGCTCCCGGCGTTGCACGACGCGGCCGAACCGGCCCTGCGCGTGCCGTCCGGGGCGTCAATGGCCCGTCGGCGTCTCGTGCCGCGGCTCCTCGGGCGCGTCCCCCGCCAGGGCCTCGGCGAAGGGGAATTCCAGCACCACCTCGCCGGCCTCGTCGGTGACCACCAGGCTCGCGGCGAGCAGGCGGTCGTGGCTCGCGCTCGCCGTCATCTTGGGATCGTCCATCATCGTGCGGATGATCGACCGCGACGCTTCCCAGGCGTGATCGGGATCGCGAAGCTCCTCGCCGTTCAGATCGGTGATGACGTCCTCGCCGATGTGAGTGTTGAAGAAGTATCGGGGCATGGGCAATCCTTCCGGCCGGACAGAGGCTCTACCTGCCCTGTCCGTCCCGACTGTGCCAGTCCCCCGATCGGGTGGTAGGATACCGATCTCGACGCGCTTGCCGGTCTGTGGATCGAGAATGACGAATCCCATCGTCAACTCCTGCGCGATGCGCCCCGCCGCCCGGACCCGGTGACGGCGCAACCTGTGGCGAAGATGAGGCCCCGCCCGGGCATCGACGTGCCGGCGGACGGCGGCGCGGGAACCTGGACGAAGCCGGCTCATGGCCACTTGCGCTGCGCCCGGGATTCAGGCTTCCTGAGGGTCGGGAATCGGGTGAAACGCTAGGTCATGGAACACCGGCGTCGCCCGGCTTCCCCCGAGGGAGCTCGAGACGTCCGATGGTGTGGCGCATCGTTCATTGGCACCGCAGGCCGACCCCGCCCGACCTCGTCGGCGGCTTCGATCCCGTCTACTACCTCGGCAAGAATCCGGACGTCGCGGCCGAGGGGTGCGATCCCCTCGATCACTACCTGTATTTCGGCTGGCGCGAGGGGCGCGATCCGTCCGCCGAGTTCAGCACCACCGGCTACCTCTCGGCCAATCCGGACGTGGCGCGGGCGGGCGTGAACCCCCTGCTCCATTACCGCGAGCACGGCCTGTTCGAGCGTCGCCGCGGCTGGCAGAAGCCGGGGTCCGGCGCGTCCGCTCAGCTGCCCCGATAGGTGCTGTAGGCGTAGGGCGCGATCAGCAGGGGCACGTGGTAGTGGTCGAGTCCGGGCCGGACCACGAAGCGCACCGGCACCTCGTCGAGGAAGTCGCCGCCCCCCGCGTCGCCCGCTCCCGCGAAATAGGCGCCGACCGCGAAGACCAGCTCGTAGATCCCGGGCCGCAGGGCCGCTCCCGAGAGCAGCGGCGCGTCGCAGCGCCCGTCCGCGTTGGTGAGGGTGCGGGCGACCTCCTCCCGCGCCCCGTCGGCGAGGCGCCAGAGCTGGATCGCCACCCCGGCGGCGGGCCGGCCGTGGGCGGTGTCGAGCACGTGGGTCGTCAGGCGCGGGCGATCTGGGCTCGACATGATCGGAACTCCGTTCTCGGGCTCCCGGGGTGCCCGAGGGCTGCCGTGCGGTCAAGCTCGGCGTGCCGGCACGCCTCGCATCTGCGCTCCCGCCGCGACGAGCGCCCGCGAATTGGTGAACGGCGCGGAGCGGCCTCGATCAGGCCTCGGCCAGCGCGAAGTCGACTGCCGCCTCGGCGTGGATCGCCGTTGTGTCGAAGAGCGGAACCGCGCTGTCGTCCGGCCGCACCAGCAGCATGATCTCGGTGCAGCCGAGGATGATCGCCTCCGCGCCCCGCTCGACCAGCCGGGCGATGATCGCGCGATACGCCTCGCGCGAGGCGGGCTCGGCCCGGCCCTGGACCAACTCCTGGTAGATCACCCGGTGGACCTCCGCCCGGTCGTCGGGCTCGGGCACCAGCACGTCGAGGCCGTGGCGCTCAGCGAGGCGGCCCTTGTAGAAGTCCTGCTCCATGGTGAAGGCGGTGCCCAGCAGGCCGACCCGCGACAGGCCGGTGGCGCGGATCCGCTCCGCCGTCGGGTCGGCGATGTGCAGGAGCGGCAGGCCGATCGCGGCCTGCACCGCGTCGGCCATGCGGTGCATGGTGTTGGTGCAGATCACCACGACGTCGGCCCCGCCCCGCTCGAGCCGCCGGGCGGCCCCGATCAGCTCGGCCGTCGCCTCGTCCCAGCGCCCGGCATGCTGCAGGGCCTCGATCTCGCCGAAGTCGAACGACCACAGCAGGCAGCGCGCCGAGCGCAGGCCGCCCAGACGCGCGCGCACCGTCTCGTTGACGATGCGGTAGTACTCGGCCGAGCTCTCCCAGCTCATCCCGCCGATCAGGCCGATGACCTTCTGCTGCACCACGGGCCTCCTCGATCGACGACGCGCGCCGGAACAGCCTGCCGCCGGTCGTCCGGCGGCAGGCGCCCACCCTACTTCGCCAGCGCTGCCAGGATCCGCGCCCAGGAGCGCGTGCCCTTGTGGAAGCTCTGCAGGTCGTACTTCTCGTTCGGCGAGTGCACCCGGTCGTCGTCGAGGCCGAAGCCGACGAGCAGCGTGTCGAGGCCGAGCGTGCGCTTGAAGTCGCCGACGATCGGGATCGAGCCGCCCGATCCGATCGTCACCGGGGCCCGGCCCCATTCCTCGGCGAGCGCCTCCTTGGCGGCCTCGAGCGCGGGCATGCCGTGAGGGAGCGCGAGCGCCCGCGAGCCCTTGTGGGTGACGACCTCGGCCGAGCAATCGGCCGGGATGCGGGCCGCGACGAAGGCCCGGAAGTTGCGGTCGAGCGCCTCCGGGTCCTGGTCGCCGACGAGGCGGAACGAGATCTTGGCGCTCGCCTTCGCGGCGATCACCGTCTTGGTGCCCTCGCCGGTATAGCCGCCGATGATGCCGTTGACGTCGCAGGTCGGCCGGGACTGGATCTGCTCGATCAGCATCCGGTCGCGCTCGCCAGCCGGCCGGTCGAGGCCGACGGTGCCGAGGAAGCTCTCGGGCGTCAGGTCGAGGCCCCGCCACTGCTCCAGCACCTCGGGCGGCGTCTCGTGCACGCCGTCGTAGAAGCCCGGCACGGTCACCCGGCCGTCCTCGTCGTGCAGGTCGGCGATGATGCGCGAGAGCACCCGGATCGGGTTGGCGGCCGCGCCCCCGAACAGGCCCGAATGCAGGTCGCGGTCGGCGCAACTCACCGTGACCTCGAAATACGCGAGGCCCCGCAGCGACGAGGTGATGGCCGGGGTGTCGCGGTCCCACATCCCGGTGTCGCAGACCAGCGCGACGTCGGCCTTGAGCTCGTCGCGGTTCGCCGCGACCCATTCGGGCAGGAACTTCGAGCCGTCCTCCTCGGCGCCCTCGATCAGGATCGTGACGCCGACCGGCAGTTCGCCGTCGATCGCCTTGAAGGCGCGGCAGGCCTCGACGAAGGTCATCACCTGTCCCTTGTCGTCGCAGGCGCCGCGCGCGCTGACGACCTTCCTGCCGTCCGGGAGCGTCGCCATGCGCGGCTCGAAGGGCGGCGTCTCCCACTCGTCCAGCGGATCGACCGGCTGCACGTCGTAATGGCCGTAGAACAGGACGTGGGGAGCGCCGGGCTTCGGGTAATGGCCGAGCACCACCGGATGGCCGCCGGTCTCCCGCAGGGAGGCCTGAAAGCCCATGGCGGACAAATCCCCCTTCAGCCACTCCGCCGCCTTCCGGCACTCCGCCGCGTAGGCCGGATCGGTCGAGATCGATTGGATGCGCAGGAAGGCGAACAGCCGCTCCAGCGAGTTGTCGAGGTCGCGGTCGATGTCGTTGAGGATCCGGTCGGGCGCGGCCATGCGGGGTCTCCGGGTGCGGGTCGTATCGGGCGCGGGGACGGGTGTCCCGCCGCGATCCCGTCATCACTAGCGCAGCGGGACGGCGGCCAGAAGCGGCGGAAGACGGGCGACGGGCGGCTTCGGGTGCATGGCGGGCGAAACTGGGGACGTCCCCCCGCCCGAAGGCTCGCACCGGAGCCCTCCCGCCGCAGAGGGGGGAGGGTTCCGGTGCGAGCCCGCCTCGATACTCCCTTGGGGAACGTCCACACCTTGGAACAGTTATGGGGTATGCCGCCCGGCTCGAGGGCCGCGCGCCCTCTTTGCGCGCGCCGAGGCCGGGCTCCTTCACGATCGATGGCAGGCCCATGCTGAGCGAAAGCGGCTCCCCCGCCCTACCGGACACGATCCCGGTCACCCTGACGGTCAACGGGCAGGAGCGCCGGCTCCAGGTCGCGCCCTGGACGACCCTCCTCGACCTCCTGCGCGAGGAACTCGACCTCACGGGCACCAAGAAAGGCTGCGACCACGGCCAGTGCGGCGCCTGCACGGTGATCGTCGACGGCAAGCGGATCAATTCCTGCCTGGCGCTGGCCGTGCAGAAGGACGGCGCCCACGTCACCACCATCGAGGGCCTGTCGAGCGGCAGCCTGCATCCGGTCCAGGCCGCGTTCCTGGAGCACGACGCCTTCCAGTGCGGCTACTGCACGCCGGGCCAGATCATGTCGGCGGTCGCCCTGATCGAGGAGGGCCGCGCACGCTCGCGCGACGAGATCCGCGAGCACATGAGCGGCAACATCTGCCGCTGCGGCGCCTACGCCAACATCGTCGACGCCGTCGAGGACGTGCTGAAGAGCAAGTCGTCCTCGTTCCGGGAGGCCGCGGAATGAACCGGTTCGAGTATACCCGCGCCGACACCGTGCAGGAGGCCGTGCAGGCGCTCGCCGCCGATCCGGCGGCGCGCTTCATCGCCGGGGGCACCAACCTCGTCGATCTGATGAAGTACAACGTCGAGCGGCCGGGCCGGCTCGTCGACATCACCCGGCTCCCGCTCGACGAGATCGTCCAGCACGAAGGGGGCTTGCGCCTCGGCGCGCTCGTGCCGAACGCCACGCTCGCCTACGACCCGCTGGTCAACGAGCGCTATCCGCTGCTCGCCAGCGCGCTGCTCGCCGGCGCCTCGCCGCAGCTGCGCAACGCCGCGACCACCGGCGGCAACCTCTTGCAGCGCACCCGCTGCTACTATTTCTACGACGAGGGCACGCCCTGCAACAAGCGCCAGCCCGGCAGCGGCTGCCCGGCGATAACCGGGGTCAACCGGATCCACGCGATCCTGGGCGCCTCCGACACCTGCATCGCCACCCACCCCTCCGACATGTGCGTGGCGCTGGCGGCGCTCGAGGCCACCGTGCAGGTCGAGGGTCCGGACGGGCGCCGCAGCATTCCCTCCGGGGAGTTCCACCGCCTGCCGGGCGACGCGCCGCAGACCGACACCACGCTGCGGCACGGCGAGATCGTGCTCTCGGTCGACCTGCCGGACGAGGACTTCTCCAAGCACTACACCTACCTGAAGCTGCGCGACCGGCTCTCTTACGCCTTCGCGCTGGTCTCGGTCGCGGCCGCCCTGGAGATGGACGGCGACACGATCCGCACCGCCCGCCTCGCGCTCGGCGGCGTCGCCCACAAGCCCTGGCGCAACGCCGAGGCCGAAGCCCGCCTCCAGGGCAGGCCCGCCAGCCCTGAGACCTTCCGCGAGGCCGCGGACGTGATCCTGGCGGAGGCCCGCCCCTACGCCCACAACGCCTTCAAGGTCGAGCTGGCGCGGCGCGCCATCGTGCGGGGTCTCGCCCAAGCCGCCGCCGGCACGCCGCAATCCCAGACCGACAAGCGCATCGCCTGAGGTAAACCCATGGCCACTCCCTCCCGCTTCGTCGGCACCGCCCAGAGCCGACAGGACGGCCCCGCCAAGGTGACGGGCGCCGCCAAGTACGCCGCCGAGTTCACCGCCCCCGACCTCGCCCACGGCGTCGTGGTCTCGAGCGCCATCGCCAAGGGCCGGATCACCGCGATCGACGCGAGCGCCGCCGAGGCGGTGCCCGGCGTGATCAAGGTGCTCACCCACGAGAACAAGGCGCGTACCGCCTGGCTCGACTACAATTACCAGGATCAGGTCGCGCCCCCCGGCTCGCCGTTCCGGGCGCTCAACGGCCCCGAGATCGTCTACGGTGGCCAGCCGGTGGCGCTCGTGGTCGCCGAGAGCTTCGAGCTCGCCCGCTACGGCGCCACCCTGGTCAAGGTGACCTATTCCGAGGAGGCGCCGAACACCGACCTCTCGAAGACCCTTGACGCGGCCTACGTGCCGCCGAAGAAGCGCTCCGGCATCAAGCCGCCGCCGGACCCGCGCGGCGACGCGGCGGGGGCCTACGACAAGGCGCCGATCCAGCTCCGCCAGGAGTACAAGCAGGCGATCGAGCACCACAACCCGATGGAGCCGCACGCCTCGACCGTCGTCTACGAGGGCGGGGGCAAGCTCACCATCCACGACAAGATCCAGGGCGTGAACAACACGCAAGGGTACGTCTGCGGGGTGTTCGGGCTGAAGCCCGACGACGTGCGGGTGATCACGCCTTACGTCGGCGGCGGTTTCGGCTCGGGGTTGCGGCCGCAATACCAGCTCTACCTGGCGGTGTCTGCCGCCCTCGACCTCAAGCGCTCGGTCCGGGTGGTGCTGACCCGCGACCAGATGTTCACCTTCGGCTACCGGCCCGAGACCTTCCAGACCGTGGCGCTCGGGGCCGACGAGGACGGCCGCCTCCAGGCGCTCACCCACGATGCGGTGGCCGGCACCTCGACCTTCGAGGATTATCAGGAAGCGGTCGTCAACTGGTCGGGCCTGCTCTACCACTGCCCGAACGTCACGCTCGACTACAAGCTCGCCAAGATCGACACCTACACCCCGTCCGACATGCGGGCGCCCGGTGCCGTCACGGGCATCTTCGCCCTCGAATCGGCGATGGACGAGCTCGCCTACGCCACCGGCGTCGATCCCCTGGAACTGCGCCTGCGCAACTACGCCGAGCGCGACGAGGGCGAGGGCAAGGAGTTCACCTCGAAGGCCCTGCGCGCCGCCTACGAGCAGGGCGCCGAGCGGTTCGGCTGGGGCAAGCGCGAGGCGGAGCCGCGCGCGATGCGCGACGGGCGCGAGCTCGTCGGCTGGGGCATGGCGACCGGCGTGTGGGAGGCCATGATGATGCAGTCGAGCGCGAGCGCGACGCTCACGCCCGACGGAAAGCTCGAACTCGCCTGCTCCACCGCGGATCTCGGCACCGGCACCTACACGATCCTCTCCCAGATCGGCGCCGACGCGCTCGGCCTGCCCCTCGACCGCGTGACGACCCGGCTCGGCGACACCGCGCTCCCCGAGGCGCCGCTCGCCGGCGGATCCTGGACCGCGGCGTCCTCGGGCGCCGCCGTGCAGGCGGCCTGCCGCACGGTGGCGGAGACGCTGTTCGGCTACGCCCGCGGCATGGCGAATTCGCCCCTGGCGAATGCCGACTTCGCCCACGTCACCTTCGCCGACGGGGAGATCCGGCTCCAGAACGACCCCTCGCGCAAGGTCGGAATCGCCGAGGCGATGCGGGCCGTGGGCGTCGAGACGGTCGCCGCGACCGAGAAGGTCAAGCCGAGCATGCTCACCAACATGCGCTTCTCGGCCTACACCCACTCGGCGGTCTTCGCCGAGGTGAAGGTCGACGAGGAGCTCGGCGTGGTCCGGGTGACGCGGGTGGTCAGCGCCATCGCGGCCGGCAAGATCCTGAACCTCAAGACCGCCCGCAGCCAGATCCTCGGCGGGGTGGTGATGGGGATCGGCGCGGCGCTCGAGGAGGAGTCGATGCTCGACCACAACCTCGGGCGGATCATGAACCACAATCTCGGCGAGTACCACGTGCCGGTGAACGCCGACATCCACGACATCGAGGTGATCTTCGTCGACGAGCACGACGACAAGGTCAGCCCGCTCGGCGTCAAGGGGCTGGGCGAGATCGGCATCGTGGGGGCGGCCGCCGCGGTGGCGAACGCGGTGTTCCACGCCACCGGCAAGCGGGTGCGCGAGCTGCCGATCACCATCGACAAGATCCTCGGCTGATCCATCTTAGCCGTTCGAGGGAAGCAGGGCGGAGCCTTCACGGGCTCCGCCCTTCGTGTCCGCGACGGGAGCATTGCCCATGGACGTCAACAGCGTCGCCGCCGGCGAGGTCGAGATCACCTACGAGGCCTCGGGCCCCGACATGGGGCAGCCGATCCTGCTGCTGCACGGCTGGCCGGACGATCCGCGGACCTTCGACGGCGTGGTGCCGAAGCTCAACGCCGCCGGCTGGCGCACCATCGTGCCCTACTGGCGCGGCTGCGGCCCGACGAAGTTCGTCAATGCCGAGGGTCCGAGGACCGGCGAGACGGCGGCGCTCGCCACCGACATCCTGGCCTTCATGGACGCCCTCGGCTTCTCGCGCCTGCCGGTCGTCGGGCACGATTGGGGTGCGCGCGTCGCCTACCTGCTGGCGGCGGCCCGGCCGCAGCGCGTCGCCTCGATCGCCGCCCTGTCGGTGCCCTGGGCGCCGGGCCGCATCGGCGTGCCGCCGCTGCCGCAGGTGCGCGCCTTCTGGTACCAGTGGTTCATGAACACCGAGCCCGGCGCCGCCTTCGTGCGCGAGAACCCCCTCGCCTTCGCCCGCGAGCAATGGGTGGCCTGGGGCCCGGCCGGCCCGTGGTTCACCGACGAGACCTTCGGCAAGACCGCTCCCTCGTTCCAGAACCCCGACTGGGCCGCGGTGACGCTCAACTTCTATCGCTCGCGCTGGGGCGCCGACGCGCCCGACCCGCGCTTCGCCGACCTCGCCCGGGAGGCCGAGGAGGCGCGCGGCATCGCTGTGCCGACCCTGGTGATCCACGGCGCGGCCGATTCCTGCGTGCTGCCGGCCTCGTTCTCGGGCCAGGAGCAGCATTTCACCGGGCCGTACCGGCAGGTCGAGCTGGAGGGGGTGGGCCACTTCCCGACCCGGGAGGCGCCCGACAAGGTCGCGGAGGCGCTGCTGACGCATCTCGGCGAGGTGGGAGAGCATTGAGGGCGGGCCGCTCGCCTCGAGCGGCGCCGGCGGCGACGGCGTGAGACTTGCCTCGACCCTTGCGTCTCTCGACGCAGGGGAAGTCCAATGGAACCCGTTACGCTACTCTCGTTCGCTGCCGCCTTCCTGGTCTTCGCCGCGAGCCCCGGGCCCGACAACATGACCATCGTCGCCCGCACCCTGTCGCACGGGCCGGGCGCCGGGATCGCCTACGGGTTCGGCATGGTGGTCGGCATCCTGGCCTTCCTCGTCCTCGCCGCTGCGGGCCTCTCGGTCGTCGCGCAGGAGATGGGAGCGGTGATGACGGTCCTGCGCTACGCAGGCGCGGCCTACCTGGTCTGGGCCGGGATCCGGCTCTGGACCGCCGAGCCCGTGCTGCCGGCCGAGCGCGCCGGGAGCACGCGGCCGGGGCTGGCGGCGAGCGTGCTGACCGGCCTCGCCCTCAATCTCGGCAACCCAAAAATGCCGCTGTTCTACCTTGCTCTCCTGCCGAACGTCGTCGGCGCGGCCCTCACCCCGGCGCAGGTCGGGATCCTGGCGGCGGTGATCCTCGCGGTCGAGGCCCTGGTCATCGGCGGGCACGTGCTTCTCGCCGGCCGGCTGCGGCATGCCCTGCGGACCCGCGCCGCCGTGAGGCGGGCGAACCGCGTCGCCGGCGGGGTGATGGTCGGCGCGGGCGTCGCGGTCATCGCGGCGCGCTGACGGCGTGTCCTTTTCCGTCCGCTTCCGGTCCGGGCGCGGTCTTTCGGGACCGAGGGCGGCGCCTATCCTGGCGCCGTCCCACCGCTTAAGGATCGCGCCCATGTCCGACACCGCCCTCCTCGTCATCGACGTCCAGGACTCCTTCCGCCACCGCCCCTACTGGGACGAGGCCGACCTGGCCCGCTACCTCGCCCGCCAGCAGGCGCTGATCGACGGCGCGGTGGCGCGAAACGTCCCCGTGGTGCAGGTCTTCCACGTCGAGGACGAGGGCGTGTTCTCCCTCGCCTCGGGCCATGTCCGCACCCTGGAGCCCGTGCGCATCGCCCCCGACGTGGTGTTCCACAAGCGGCGCCACAGCGCGCTGGTCGGCAGCGGGCTCGAGGTCTGGCTCACGCGGAACGGCATCCGGCGGCTCCTCGTCAGCGGGATCCGCACCGAGCAGTGCTGCGAGACCACGACCCGCCACGCCTCCGATCTCGGCTACGCGGTCGATTACGTCGGCGAGGCGACGCTGACCTTCGCGATGACGGACGCTGCCGGCCGGCGCTGGAGCGCCGACGAGATCCGGGCCCGCACCGAGCTGGTGCTCGCCGGGCGCTTCGCCCGCATCGCCACCGTCGAGGAGGCGCTGGCGGGGCCGGCCCCCCGCCTCGCCGCGTGAGCGCGCCGACGGACATCGCGGTCGTGGTGGTGTGCCCGCCGCGCACCCTGCTCCTCGACGTGGCCGGCCCGGTCGAGGTCCTGCGCAAGGCCAACCTGATCCAGGACCGGGTGCGGTTCCGCGTCGTCCACGTCGGTCCATGCGCGGAGGTGACGAGCTCGACCGGGCTCGGGCTCGCCGGCCTCGCACCCCTGCCCGCGCCGCTGCCGGAGGGGGCGACCGTGGTGCTCGCCGGCGCGGCGGAGCTGATCCTCGGGGATTCCTCTCCCCCGGGCGACGCCGAGCGCGACGCCGAGGAGGCGATCGTCGCCTGGCTGCGGGCGCAGGTTAGGCCGGGCCACCGCCTGGTCTCGATCTGCTCCGGCGCCCTGCTGGCGGCCCGGGCCGGGCTCCTCGACGGGCACGCCTGCACCACGCACCACGCGGCCTGCGCGGAGCTCGCCGCCCTCGCTCCGGCGGCCCGGGTGCTGGAGGACCGGCTGTTCGTCGAGGACCGGGAGCGCCTGACGAGTGCGGGCATCACCGCCGGCATCGACCTGATGCTCCACCTCGTCGCGCGCCTCGTCGACCCGGCCTGCGCGGCGGCGGTGGCGCGCTACCTCGTGGTGTACCTGCGTCGCAGCGGCCACGACCCGCAGCTCTCGCCCTGGCTCGAGGGGCGCAACCACCTGCACCCGGCGATCCACCGGGTGCAGGACGCGGTGAGCGCCGATCCGGCCCGGGCCTGGAGCCTGGAGGCGCTGGCCGACATCGCCGCCACCAGCCCGCGCCACCTCTCGCGCCTCTTCAACCGGCACGTGGGGATGAGCCTGCCGGCTTACGTCAACTCCCTCCGGGTGGCGCTCGCCCGCGATCTCCTGGCCCGGACCCGCCTCGACATGGAGCGCGTCGCCGAGCGGGCGGGCTTCGCCTCGCCGCGCCAGCTCAGGCGGGCGTGGTCGCGCCTGCACGACCGCCCCCCGAGCGCGCTCCGGGAGGGCTGAGGCTCACGACAGGAGCGCGTCCCGGTCGAGCCCGAGCGCCGTCGCCACCTCGGTCAGGGCCCGGTGCTCGGAGGGGCTGATTCCCTCGAAATCGGCGACGTCGGCGGCGATCAGGAAGACGCTCTGGCGCTGCTCCGCCGGGCGCTCGGCGATCGCCTCGATGAAGTGCATGTTCTGCATCCGCCCGGCCCGGGTTCGGGCACGCCCGATCCCGTCGTAGAGCTCCTCCTCGAGCATCAGGCTGTCGTAGCCCTTCTCGAGGATCGGGTCGGCGAGCATGCCCTTCAGCGCCGCCTCGAACTCCGCCCCCGCGACCTCGCCGTCGGCCACGATCACGTTGGCGCAGGCCGACACCGCGGCCCGCATCAGCGCCTCGTCGCCGGCATAGGCCGTCACCGTCTGCTTGAACCGGCCGAAGGCCGCCTGGACGAAGCTCATGGGTCTCCCTTCCGCGCATATCGCGTCGCGCCTGCCTACCAAGCGCGGGGGACCGAGAATATTGCGCGGCCGCCGCAGCGCAGCATGAAGTGACCGTCACAGTTCCTGGCGGACCTGGGCGTGGGCCAGGAGCGCGAACAGGCCGGTGCCGCCGACGACGTTCCCGATCAGCGCCGGCAGGATCATGCCGCCGAGGACGTCTCCGAGTGCGGCCTCGCCGGCCCAGAGCAGCAGGAAGGCTTCGGCGGCGCCCGCCACTACGTGAGTGAAGTCGCCGAGCACGATCGCGAAGGTGAGGGTGAAGACGATCCAGAACTCGCCCCCGCTCGACGCCGCCCGCAGCCACGCCACGGTGGCGATCAGGAAACCCGCCGGGATGCCCTGGAGCAGGAGCGACGAGGGCGCCTTGTGCATCAGGCTCTCGCGCGACACCGTCAGCATGGCGCCGAGGAGGTCCGGACTGACCAGGCGGCCGTGGACGTTGAGCGCGGCAGCCGCGGCGGTGCCGATCAGGTTCCCGAGGAGCACGATGCCCCAGAGGCGGGCGGTCCGGCCGAGCGCCCGCCCGCTCGGCCGGGTGGCGAGGGGCAGCACGGTCACGATCGTCTGCTCGGTGAAGAGCTGGAGCCGCCCGAGGATCACGACGAGGAAGCCCAGGGGATAGCCGAGCTGCGAGACCAGGGTGCGGGAGTCCATCCCGGCCGGCAGCTTGTGGTGCAGCGCCCCTTGCGCGATCACCGAGGCCATGATGGCGATGCCCGCCGCCACGCTCGACCAGAACAGGGAACCGGCGGGGCGCGACAGCTCCTCCTCGCCCTGCTTGCGCACCGCCTCGTGGACGATCGTGGCGCGCGGCGCCGAGCGTTCCTCGATCTCGCCGCGTTCCCCGTCGTCCCGCTCCGCCATCGGCCTGCCGCCCGCGCCGCCCGCGAGGGGCTGGACGCGGGTTCGACGCGCGGCATCTGCCGCCGTTCCATCCGGCGTGCGCCCCGTGCTACCCGTCAGCGGACCGGACGCGAGAACCGGCAAGGGAGGGCCATCGTGGACGCAGACGAGCGCCAGACCGGGCGGGCGATCGCCCACCGGCCGTCATCCGCGCTGACGCCGCCCCCGGCCGTGCCGGCGAAGGCCCCCGCCCCGACCCGGCTCGCCGCCCGCCTGCAGCGGGCCCACGCCGTCGCGGACCTGCGGGCCCAGGCCGCGCGCCGGCTGCCGCGGGCGGTGTTCGACTTCATCGACGGCGGCGCCGAGGACGAGCGCACGCTGCGCGACAACGTCGAGGCCTTCGACGCCTGGATGCTGATGCCGCGGGTGGGCATCGATGTCGGCACCCGCGACCTCTCCCGCTCGATCCTCGGCACCCGCTCGTCCCTGCCGCTGATGATGGCGCCGACGGGGCTCGCCGGCTTCTTCTGGCCGGACGGCGAGGTGGCGGGGGCGCGGGCCGCGGCGCGGGCCGGCATCCCCTACTGCCTGTCGACCAACTCGGTCGGCTCGATCGAGCACGTGGCGGAGGGCGCGCCGGAGGGCGAGCGCTGGTTCCAGCTCTACTTCCTGCGCGACCGGGACTGGATGCAGGCGCTGCTGAGCCGCGCCGCCGCCTCGCGCTACCGGGTGCTCTGCCTCACCGTCGATCTCGCGGTGCAGGGGCGGCGCGAGCGCGACCTGCGCAACGCCTTCACCATGCCGCTCAAGCCCCGCCTCTCGACCGCCCTCGACCTCGCCCGCCGCCCGGCCTGGCTCGCCGGGGCGGCGCGCTCGCGGCTCGGCTTCGGCAACTTCGAGACGGCGGGGGGTGGCTTCACCAGCGTCGCCCAGCACGTCGCCTCGCTGTTCGACCCGTCTGCGAACTGGGACGACATCGCGCGCATCCGCGACCGGTGGCGCGGCCCGATGGCGCTGAAGGGACTGCTGCACCCGGCCGACGCCGAGCGGGCGCTGGCGCTCGGGATCGAGGCGGTGATCGTCTCCAACCACGGCGGCCGTCAGCTCGACGACGTGCCGGCGGCGATCGAGGCCCTGCCGGACGTCGCCGCGGCGGTGGCGGGCCGGGCCGAGATCATCCTCGACGGCGGCGTGCGCCGCGGCACCGACGTGATCAAGGCGCTCGCGCTCGGCGCCACCGCCTGCAGCCTGGGGCGCCCGTTCCTGTGGGGATTGTCGGCCGGCGGCGGCGAGGGCGTCTCCCGGGTCGTCGAGATCTTCCGCAACGAGATCGACAACGCCATGACCCTGCTCGGGACGCCGACCCTCGACGCCATCACCCCCGACCACGTCCGGGCGCGGCGCGGCCGGTGAGCCGCCGGAACGAAGAAGGGCGCCGCGTGCCTGTCGTGGCCCGCGGCGCCTGGTGTCGGGTTTCGATCTGTGCCGAGGTCAGGCCGCCTGGCGCCCGAGATGCGCCGCGACGGTGGTGACCCGCGAGCCGACCATCTTCACGGCGTCGCGCAACTCGTCGCCGCTGACCCCGAAATGTCCGGCCCAGTAGGCCCGGTCGTCGGGGCAATGGATGTCGATGTGCTGCGAGAAGCGCGGCTTGAGAATGTCCTGGGTGACGGACATGAGGATTTCCTGGGTGTGGGGCTGACCAGTAACCGCTGGCGCGGGACGCTGTGCGTCACGTATCCAGAGAACGCTCGATTCCGGGAAAAGTTGCCGGGTCGTCATCCGGATCGCTGCGGCCGGATCGCTGCGGCATCGGGTGGCGGGAATCGGCCGAGGCTGGTACGCGCTCAGGGCTCCCGATCCCCGTTTCCAAGGATCCGACCATGCGCCGTCCCGGCCTCACCGTCCTGCCCGCCCTCGCGGCCCTGATGCTCGCGGGATCGCCGCTCGCCGGCGCCGCGCTCGCCCGCGAGATGCCCACCACCGCGACGACCGCGCCGGCTTCCGCCCGCAAGGCCAACGTGGTGATCCTCGCCACCGGCGGCACCATCGCGGGCGCGGGCGCCGATGCCAGCAACAGCGCGACCTACCAGGCCGCCAAGGTGCCGGTGGACAAGCTGATCGCCGCCGTGCCGTCCCTGGGCGAGCTGGCGAACGTGCGCGGCGAGCAGGTGTTCCAGATCGCCTCCGAGAGCTTCACCAACGCGCAACTGGTGCAGCTCGCCAAGCGCGTCTCGGCGCTCCTGAAGCAGGACGACGTCGACGGCGTGGTGATCACCCACGGCACCGACACCCTGGAGGAGACCGCGCTCTTCCTCGACCTCGTGGTGAGGAGCGACAAGCCGATCGTGGTCGTCGGCTCGATGCGGCCCTCGACCGCGCTCTCGGCCGACGGCGCGCTGAACCTCGCCGACGCGGTCGCCACCGCGGCGAGCCCGGCCTCGAAGGGCAAGGGCGTGCTCGTGACGATGAACGACGAGATCCAGGCCGGGCGCGACGTGACGAAGCGCGTCAACATCAAGCCGAGCGCCTTCACCAGCCAGTGGGGCCCGCTCGGCATGGTGGTCGAGGGCAAGACCTACTGGTTCCGCGCCCCCGTGAAGCGCCACGGCGCGACCTCCGAGTTCGACATCGACGCGATCGACACCCTGCCGGAGGTCGCGATCGTCTACGGCTCGGGCAACATGAACCCGGCCGCCTACACCGCCGCCGTGCAGGGCGGCGCCAAGGCGATCGTGCATGCCGGCACCGGCAACGGCTCGGTGGCGGGCTACGCCGTCGACACGCTCAAGGACCTGCGCGCCAAGGGCACGGTGATCATCCGCTCCTCGCGCGTCGGCGACGGCTTCGTGCTGCGCAACGCCGAGCAGCCGGACGACCAGTACGACTGGGTCGTGGCCCACGACCTCAACCCGCAGAAGGCCAAGATCCTGGCCGCGGTCGCCCTGACGAAGACCAGCGACACCAAGGAGCTGCAGCGGATCTTCTGGGAGTATTGAGGATCGGCTCGATTCGGGCCATCCGATACGTTGACAACTCACAGGGTCGTGCCGGGGCTCGCCGCAGGCGAGAACCCGGCATGACGACGGCATGGGTCGATTCGGTCGGTCCGACCAAACGGGCTCTGAGATTCTTCGCGAGACGCGGTCGGCGCGGAGAGAGTCCCCCGACCCTCGATCATGGCACGCCGCCCGCCGCCGTCGAGGCCCGCGCCAGCGCACCACCGATGCGCGCGCCAAGCTGGACAAGCCCGCCCGGTCCGGCCACTCTTCCGCGAAACAACATTTCGCAGGGTGGAAACGTCAATGATCAAAGCGGATCTGGGCGGGCGTCGCGTGCTCGTCACCGGCGGCGCCTCGGGAATCGGGCTCGCCGCCGTCACGCTGTTCGCGGGGTGCGGTGCCGACGTCGTGCTCAACCACCTCGCCGAGGATGCCCGGGGGCCGGAGGCCGCCGCGCGGCTCTCGGCCGAGGGGCTGAAGGTCCGGGCGCTGCCCGGCACCGTCTCCGTACCGGGCGAGGCGGAGGGCATGGTGGCGCGCGCGATCGACGCGCTCGGCGGCCTCGACATCCTCATCAACAATGCCGGCACCCCGGCCTCGACGGTGCCGATCGACTTCGCCGACCTCGATGCGATGACCGAGGAGTTCTGGCAGACGATCCTCGCGACGAACCTGATCGGTCCCTACCGCTGCGCCCGCGCGGCGGCACCGGCCTTGCGCCAGGCCAAGGGCGCCATCGTCAACACCGCGTCCGTCGCAGGCCTCGGGCGGCGCGGCTCCAGCATCGCCTACTCGGCGAGCAAGGCGGGGCTCGTGAACCTCACCCGCAGCCTCGCCCGGGCGCTCGCCCCGGACGTGCGGGTGAACGCCGTGGCGCCGGGCCTCGTCGAGACGCCGTGGACCGCGACCTGGCCGGCCGAGCGCAAGGCCGAATCCGTCGCGCGCACCCTGCTCGCCCGCATGGCGAGACCTGAGGACATCGCCGAGGCGATGCTGTTCCTCGCCGCCGGCGCCGCCTACGTCACCGGCGAGACCCTGGTGGTCGACGGCGGCATGCTCTGAAGGGAGGGATCCATGTCTCGCAAGACCGTCGTCACCTGCGCCCTGACCGGCTCGTTCGATACCCCGTCCAAGAATCCGGCCGTGCCGGTGAGCCCGCAGGCCATCGCGCAATCGGCCCTCGAGGCCGCGAGCGCCGGCGCTGCCGTGGTTCACATCCACGTCCGCGATCCGCGGACGGCGAAGCCCAGCATGGAGCTCGCGCTCTACCGCGAGGTGGTGGAGCGCATCCGCGAGAAGAACGCGGACGTCATCCTCAACCTCACCACCGGCGCCGGCGGGCGCTACGTCGCGGGCGATCCCGACCCGGCGGTGGCGGGGCCCGGCACCACCCTCGCCTCGCCCGAGGCGCGCACCCGCCACGTCACGGCGCTCCGGCCCGAGGTCTGCACCCTCGACGTCGCGACGATGAATTTCGGCGAGCACGCCTTCATGAACACGCCCGCCCACCTGCGGGCGATGGCGGCGCTGATCCGCGAGGCCGGGGCGAAGCCCGAGATCGAGGTGTTCGACCTCGGCCAGATCGAACTCGCCCGCCACCTCCTGGCGGAGGGGCACCTCGATTCGCCGCCGCTGTTCCAGATCTGCCTCGGCATCCCGTGGGGCGCGCCGGCGACGCCCGAGACCCTGCTGCAGATGCGCGACCGACTGCCCAAGGACGCGGCGTGGTCGGCCTTCGGCATCTCCCGGGCCGAGTTCCCGATGGTCGCGCTCGCCGCCACCGCCGGCGGCCACGTCCGGGTCGGGCTCGAGGACAACCTCTACCTGTCCCGCGGGGAACTCGCGCCGAGCAACGCGGCCCTCGTCGAGAAGGCCGTGAGCCTGCTCGCCCATCTCGACTGCGCCGCGGCGAGCCCCGCCGAGGCGCGGGGGATCTTCGGGCTGGCCGCCTGACGTATCCGGAACACCCGCACCGTGGGCGTGGCCTTCCGGCCACGCCCACCGACTTTCGTTCCTGACCCTCCGTCCGCAGCCCTACATCCCTCCCGACGATGCCAGCCCCGTCTTCACCCGGAAGGCGAGGATCGGGCGAGTTGCAATCCCGCCGTAAAGATTCCGCAGACGGCCGGGAGTGTAGCCTCGCCCGTCGGGCAGGCATGGATTGCCGGTCATTGCGAGCCGCGACGTCCGAGGTCTGCGGCGCGGCTCCGAGGGAGTGTGTGGGATGACGAAGAGCGGTTACGGCCGGGCCCTGATCGCCGCGGGCCTCGCGGTGCTGGCCGGCGGCGCGCAGGCCGCGCAATGCGGCAACTCGGCCGCCGGGTTCGAGTCCTGGAAGCAGGAATTCGCCGACGAGGCCCGCGGGCGCGCCAGCCCGGCCGCCCTCCAGGCCCTGGCCGGCACCTCCTACTCCTCCGCCACCATCGCGGCGGACCGGGGCCAGCGGAGCTTCAAGCTCTCCCTCGACCAGTTCATGGCCAAGCGCGGCGCCTCGGCGATCATCGCCCGCGGCCGGGCGATGAAGCGCTCGCAAGCCGCCCTGTTCGATTCGATCGAGCAGCGCTACGGCGTGCCCCCCGGCCCGCTCCTCGCGATCTGGGGCATGGAGACCGGGTTCGGCGCCGTGAAGGGCAACGTCAACACCCTGTCGGCGGTGGCGACGCTGGCCTACGATTGCCGCCGCTCGGCCTTCTTCACCGACCAGCTCTACGCTGCCCTTGCCCTGGTCGATCGCGGCATCCTGACGGCGAATACCCGCGGCGCGGCCCACGGCGAGGTCGGCCACACCCAGTTCCTGCCGAAGAACGTGCTGAACTACGGCACCGGCGGCAGCCTCGACAACGCCTCGGTGGCGCTGAACTCGACCGCGAACTTCCTCAAGGCCCATGGCTGGCGCGCCGGCGCCGGCTACCAGCCCGGCGAGCCGAATTTCGGCGCGATCCAGGGCTGGAACGCCGCCTCGGTCTACCAGCGCGCCATCGCGATCATCGGCGCCAAGATCGACGGGGAGTAATACCGCCGCGCCTTCGAACGGATCCGTTCGAAGGCGCTGGCCAAGCCCGAACGGGCGTCGGCGCTCATGCGCCGGACGCCTTGGCATCGACGTGTCGATGCCAAGGCGCGAGGGTATGAATCGACGGCGAGTGAGCGGGATCTGGGCGGATCGTCCTCCGGGAGGGCGCATCGTCCCGCATCTCGAAAGACTGCTCGACGGTCTCGAAACCCGCGTGGTCGTTCCGGGCTCCGCTCTCGCGGTCCCGGAACGACGCGGAGGGTCGGCTATCATCGAGAGCTTGCCGAGCGACGCTGTCACCCCCGCGTCGCGCGGTCCGACGGACCGCCCCGCCCGATCCGCGGCAGGTCGCTGGCGCCGGCGCCCGGCACCACGACGAGGCGGCGCACCTCGCCGCGCAGGAAGGCCTGCAGGAAGCGGTCGTAGTTGCGGAACGAGACGCAGCCGTTCGAGGCGCCGCTCGGGCCCAGCATGTAGGTGTGGGCCAGCAGCCCGACCCGGTTGTGGATCGCGCCGCTGCCGCCGACCGGGTTGAGCCGGATCGCCCGCACGCCGTGGAACAGGGCCTCGCGCTCGGTGAGGTCGTAGGTGCCCGGCGGCGTCGCGCCGCGCATCTTCAGGTGGACGTTGCGGGGATCGTCCATGTGCGGCCCGAGGCCCGAATGCGCCTCGAGCGACTCGCCGCTCGGCAGGGTCACGGTGCGGGCGCTGATGTCGTAGACCGCGATGCCGGGACTGGCGCTCAGGCGCGGCCGCGGGCTCGGATCGAGGCCGCCCGGCGCCGCGTAGGCGAGGGTCTGGCTCGGTGCGCTCCCGCCGCTTCCCCCGAAGATCCGGTCGAACAGCGACGGCTCCTCCGGGAGCGCGGCCTTGAACACGCTCTGGGTCGAGGCCATGGCCTGGACCGGCCGCCGGGGTGCGCGGGTCGCGAGCACCGTCGGGGTCGGTCGCAGCTCGGGCGGGCGCGGCACCGGCAGGGGTACGACGGCGAGGGGTGTCGTCTCGGAAGGCGTCGTCTCCGGAGCGGTGGCGACCGGGCCGGCGATCGGCCCCGCTCTCGGAGGCACCAGGGCGGCCGGCGCGGCCTCGGCGAGGCGCAGGGTCTCGGCGGGCGTCGGGATGGGAACCGGGAGTGCGGCGACGATGGCGGCCTCGGCGCGCGGCAGGCCCGCCGTCTCCCGGATGAAGCCGGCGGCATCGGTCCCGAGGGCCGCCCGGGGCGAGAGCATCCATCCGAGTTCGGCCGGGGTGACGGCGGCCTGGCGCATCGCCGGGGCGGGCTTGGCCGGCCCGGCGAGCAGCGGATGCGCCTCCTCCCGCGGCACCAGGCCGGCGGCGGCCCCGATGCCGCCCAGCACGGCGGCGATGCCGAGGAGCCGCCGGTTGCGGCGGCGGCGACGGAGGGAGCCCGGGGCGAGGCGACCGGACGAATACGCGACGAGGTCCATGCGGTCTGTACTCGATGGCTTGTCCCGCACGGACCCGCCCGGCCGGCCGCCGGCGCGAGGGCGCGCGGCGGGCCGGCGAGTTCGGCCGTTTAGGAAAGGATCAACCTTAAGCCTTCGTATTGAAGGGCTTCTTGGTTAATCCCGGCTAAATGACATCGAGCGAATCGGAAGAATTCGTGGCGTCCTGATGGCGGGCGGTCCGAGGCCGCGCGCCGCGGCTCGGACCCCTCTCTTCGCGAGAACGCGCCGCCCCATGGCCCGGGACGGCGCGCCCTCCTCGCGTGACACGCTGGCCGCGAGCCGACGGTCACTCCACGGTGACGGATTTTGCGAGGTTTCTCGGCTGGTCGACATCTTTTCCGAGCGCCACGGCGGTGTGGTAGGCGAGCAGCTGCACCGGCACCGCGTAGACGATCGGGGCGACGACCGGATCGAGGTCCGGCATCATCAGGGTGGCGAGCGTGTCGAGCCCGGCGGCGGCGGCGCCGCGCGCGTCGCCGATCAGCACGATCCGGCCGCCGCGGGCCGCCACCTCCTGCATGTTCGAGACGGTCTTCTCGAACGTCGCGTCGTGGGGGGCGATCACCACCACCGGCACCGCGTCGTCGATGAGCGCGATCGGCCCGTGCTTCAGCTCCCCCGCCGCGTAGCCCTCGGCGTGGATGTAGGAGATCTCCTTGAGCTTCAGCGCGCCCTCGAGCGCCATCGGGTAGGCGGTCCCGCGGCCGAGATACAGCACGTCGCGCGCCTTGGCGATCTCGCGGGACAGGATCTCGATCTCCTCCTCGCGCTTCAACGCCTCGGCCATCAGGCCCGGCACCGTGATCAGCGCGTCGACGAGGCGCTTCTCCGCCGCCTCGTCGAGCGTGCCCCGCGCCCGGCCCGCCGCCAGCGCCAGGCAGAGCAGCACGGTCAGCTGGCACGAGAACGCCTTGGTCGAGGCGACGCCGATCTCGGGGCCGGCCAGCGTCGGCACCACCGCCGAGGCCTCGCGGGCGATGGTCGAGGTCGGCACGTTGACCACCGCCAGCGTGTGCTGCCCCTGCGCCTTGGCGTAGCGCAGCGAGGCCAGGGTGTCGGCGGTCTCGCCCGATTGCGAGATGACGAGCGTCAGCCCGCCCTTCTCCAGCGGCGGCTCGCGGTAGCGGGTCTCGGAGGCGACGTCGATCTCGACCGGCAGCCGGGCCAGCGTCTCGAACCAGTACTTGGCGACGAGGCCGGCATAGTAGGCGGTGCCGCAGGCGGTGATCGAGAGGCGGTTGAGCGTCGCGAAGTCGAAGGGCAAGGCCTCCGGCAGGGCGACCCGGCCGGCGGCGAGGTCGACGTAGTGGGCGAAGGTGCGGCCGACCACCTCGGGCTGCTCGTAGATCTCCTTTGCCATGAAGTGCCGGTAGTTGCCCTTGTCGACCAGGAAGGCCTGCGTGGCGATCCTCTGGCGCGGGCGGGCGACGACGTGGCCGGCGGCGTCCCGGATCTCGGCGCCGTCGCGGGTCAGGATGGTCCAGTCGCCCTCCTCGAGATAGGTGATCTCGTCGGTGAAGGGGGCGAGCGCGAGCGCGTCCGAGCCGAGATAGGTCTCGCCGTCGCCGAAGCCGACCGCGAGCGGCGCGCCGTGGCGGGCGCCGATCAGGAAGTCCTCCTCGCCGGCGAACAGGAAGGCGAGCGCGAAGGCGCCGCGCAGGCGCGGCAGGGCCGCCTCGACGGCCGAGACGGGGCCGAGGCCGCCGCGCATCAGGTGGCTGACGAGCTGGGCCACGACCTCGGTGTCGGTCTCGGTCTCGAACACGCAGCCCTGGGCCTGCAGCTCGGCCTTGAGCTCGCGGAAGTTCTCGATGATGCCGTTATGCACCACCGCCAGGCGCTCGGTGGCGTGCGGGTGGGCGTTGGTCTCGTTCGGCCGGCCGTGCGTCGCCCAGCGGGTGTGACCGATGCCGATGGCGCCGGCGAGCGGGCTCTGCAGCAGCTTGAGCTGCAGGTTCGACAGCTTGCCCTCGGCGCGCCGGCGCTCGAGACGGCCGGATTCCAGGGTGGCGATGCCCGCCGAATCGTAGCCGCGGTACTCAAGCCGCCGCAACGCGTCAACCACCTGTCCCGCCACCGCATTCCGGCCGACGATCCCAACGATCCCGCACATGTTCACCGCCTCACGTCTCGCCCGCCGAGTGTCCCACCGCGGGTCGTCCCGGCCCTTATGCGCAGCATTGCGGCAGGATTCCTGCCGCAATGCACCTGCCGCGCTCGAGTGCCCTCTAGCGAACCGGCCGGCATCCCGGCGAATCAACTTGCGTAACGGTGTGTGACGGCCAAGGTTTACGGCCGAGGGTTGAGGAGCCGGGCGGGTTCCCGCCCGGCCGCCGCGCCGGTCAGGGCATCAGCACGGTGTCGATGACGTGGATGACGCCGTTCGACTGCATCACGTTGCCGATCGTCACCCGGGCTGTATTGCCCTTGTCGTCGGCCACGAACAGCCGCTTGCCCTTCTGCATCACCGTCAGGTTGTCGCCCTCGACGGTCTTCAGCTCGGCCTGGCCGCCGCCCCTCTTCACCAGCCCCATCAGGTCCTTGGCCGTGTAGGTGCCGGGCACGACGTGGTAGGTCAGGATCTTGGTGAGCGTCGGCTTGTTCTGCGGCTGCACCAGCGACTCGACCGTGCCGGCCGGCAGCTTGGCGAAGGCGGCGTTGGTCGGAGCGAACACCGTGAACGGGCCGGGGCCGGCCAGGGTGTCGACGAGGCCGGCGGCCTTCACGGCGGCGACCAGGGTGGTGTGGTCCTTCGAGTTGACCGCGTTCTCGACGATCGACTTCGAGGCGTACATCGGCGCGCCGCCGACCATGGGGTTCTTCGCCTGGGCGGCACCGCCCGCCGTCGCGAGCGCCAGGGCGAGGATGAGGGTGCGGGCGTGATTCCGGATCGTCATGGGGTGTCGTCCCGTCTCTCGTGTCGGCCCCGCTCTCGTCGGGGTCGGGGGCCGGTACGGAGGGCCGGACGGGAAAGTTTCGGGACGCCTGCGATTTTTTCGTGCGCCTGCGATTCTTCTCGCGCCTATTCGCGCACCAGGCGGCCGCTATAGACCGCCGGCCCCGTCGGTGCGCCCGAGGGCGAGCCGCCCGGCGGCTCCACGGTGACGGCGAGGCTCGCGCCGTCGAGGAGCGCGCGGTCGCCGGCCGGCAAGGGCAGCCGGGTGCCGGCCGCACTCTGCACGAGACCGAGCGAGCGGGGCGCGCCGGAGGCCGGCACCACCCAGAGCTCCAGGCTGCGCTCGCGCGGAGCCTCGGCGGCGAGCGCCCGGACCTGGACCGTGCCGGCCCGCGGATCGACCCGCACCACGAGCGCCGGCAGCTCGCCGCCCCGGTTCACCACCGCGAGGTACTGCGCCGGATCGGGCCGGGGAGCGAGGCGCTCGACGGCGATGAACAGGGCGAGGCCGGCGGCCAGCGCCCCCGCGGCGTAAGCGGCCCGGCGCCAGCGCCGGAGCGCCGGGCGCAGATCGACGACCGGCGCGGCCGCCCGGGGCGTCTCGCCCGGCAGGCGGGCGGCGATGCCCGCCCAGGCGCCGGGCGGCGGGGCCGCCTCCGGCACGGCCCCGGCCAGGGGAGCGAGGCGCGCCTCCCAGGCGCGCTCGGCCGCCCGCAGGGCCGGGGAGCCGGCGCGATCGCGCCGGTAGGCCTCGCGCTCGGCGGCGCTCAGGGTGCCCAGGACGTATTCGGCCGCCCGCAGGTCGGTCTCGCCGGGGGGATCTCGTCGGGAGTGCTCATGCGGCGGCGTCCAGGCAGCCGCGCAGCGATGCGAGCCCGCGATGCAGCCAGGTCTTCACGGTGTTGACCGGCCGGTCGTAGCGCAGGGCCAGCTCCTCCCGCGACAGGCCCTCGCAATAGGCCAGGACCACGCAGTCGCGCTGCGCCGGCTCCAGCCGGTTGAGGCAGGCGAGGAGCGCGTCGCGGTCCAGGAACGCGGCCTCGCTGTCGCGCGGGTCGGCGATGCGGGCGATCCAGTCCTCCTCGTCGTCCGTGGCCGGCATCGGCACCTCACCCTTCCGGCGCACCAGATCGATGGCGCGGTGGCGCGCGATCGCGGCGAGCCAGGCCATCGGCCGTCCCGCCTCCGGAGCGTAGCCCGCCGCGCGCTGCCAGACCCGCAGGTAGGCGTCCTGCAGCACGTCCTCGGCCGTGCCCCGGTCGCGGACGATACGCAGGATCAGGCCGAAAAGTTTCGGGGCGGTGCGGTCGTAGAGGGCGCGCAGCGCGTCCTGGCGGCCTCCGGCCACCTGCGCGATCAGCGCGGCCAGGTCGGTCGCCTCGCGATCGGGCGGGGGCTGGTGGGGACGATCCTCGACGCGCACCATGGCTCGCATTCCTGGGCGGCGCGCGGGCACGCCCCTCGCTTCCCGCCATAGATCAATCGCGCGCGAAGGACCACCGCGCGCGAAGGGTCTTCAGCTCGGTTGTCCAGCCCGGCCATCTCGGCCCGGCGGCAACGCGATCCTTCGGTCCGGCCGGATTCTGCGCCATGATGCCGGCGGCCGCGCCCGGGTGACGAAGAGGCGCGGCCGGAGGGAGGCCCGCCATGATCGCCGCGCCGACGGAGGCCACCGCGCCGCTGCCGATGCCGAGGACACCCGCCGAGACGATCACGGTGCTGGCCCATTACCACCGGGCCGAGATCGCCCGCATGGCCGGCTGGCGCGACCGGATCGACCGCACCACCAACTGGGCGATCACCGTGATCGCCGCGATGCTGTCGGTCTCGCTCTCGACCCCGACCGCGCATCACGGCGTGCTCCTGTTCTGCATGCTGCTGGTGCTGCTGCTCCTCGGCATCGAGGCCAGGCGCTACCGCTTCTTCGACGTCTACCGCACCCGGGTGCGCCAGCTCGAGCGGCACTACTACGCGGAGGTGTTCCACGCGGGAGGGTCCGCCTCGGGCAGCGCCGGAGATCCGGCCTGGACGCGGCTGCTCGCCGAGGATCTTCGCCGCCCGACCTTCCACATCAGCCTGCGTGAGGCGTTCGGCCGGCGGCTGCGGCGCAATTACGGCTGGATGTTCGCGATCCTGCTGCTCGCCTGGGTGCTGAAGATCACCTCCGCCCGCCTCCAGGACGCGGGCGCGCCGGGCGCCGGGGAGACGGTGCACGGCATCCCCGAGATCCTGGCCGGGGCCGGCCTCGGGCCGCTGCCGGGCTGGCTCGTGCTCGCGGCCGTGGCCTCGTTCTACGTCTGGCTCCTGGCGGCCGCCCTGCGCGCGCGCCGCCGCGACGAGGGCGACGGCGCGGTGCACGTGTGATACCGCCGCGCCTTCGAACGGACCCGTTCCAAGGCGCTGGCTAAGCCCGAATGGGCGTCGGCGCCCATGCGCCGGACGCCTTGGCACCGACGTGTCGATGCCAAGGCGCGAGGGTATGAGGCGCTACCTCTTCGTCGGCTTCGCCCACGCGGTCTTCACCACCTGCCGGCCGCGGCCGATCGCCAGCGAGCCGGGCGGCACGTCGTCGGTGATGACCGAGCCGGAGCCCACGAAGGCGCCCTCCCCGACCGTCACCGGCGCGACGAGCGCCGAGTTCGAGCCGACGAAGGCCCCGGCGCCGATCACCGTGCGGTGCTTGTTCACGCCGTCGTAATTGCAGGTGATGGTGCCCGCACCGAGATTGGCCCCCGCCCCGACCTCGGCATCGCCGACGTAGGACAGGTGGTTGACCTTGGCGCCGGCCCGGATCGCGGCGTTCTTCACCTCGACGAAGTTGCCGATGCGCGCGCCCGGCTCCAGTACCGCGCCGGGCCGCAGGCGGGCATAGGGCCCGATCTGGGCGCCGGCTGCGAGGCGCGCCTGCTCCAGGTGCGAGAAGGCGTGGACCGTGCAGCCGTCGCCGACGACGACGCCGGGGCCGAACACCACGTGGGGCTCGACCACCACGTCGCGGCCGAGCGCGGTGTCGTGGCTGAGGAACACCGTTTCGGGGGCGATCAGGGTCGCGCCGGCGAGCATCGCGCGCCGGCGAAGCGCGGCCTGCACCGAGGCCTCGGCGGTGCTGAGCTGCACCCGGTCGTTGACGCCCTGCGCCTCGGCCTCGGCCACCGGCACCACCGCGACCCGGTGCCCATCGGCGACCGCGAGCGCCACCGCGTCGGGCAGGTAGTACTCGCCGGCCGCGTTGGCGTTGCCGATCCGCTCCAGCAGGCCGAGGGCGAGGGGCCCCGACAGGGCCATCAGGCCGGCATTGCACAGGGTGACGCGGCGCTCGGCCTCGCTGGCGTCCTTCTCCTCGCGGATCGCCGTGACCCGGCCGTCCTCGACCAGCACGCGGCCGTAGCCGGCGGGGTTCTCCGCCTCGAAGGCCAGCACCGCCACGGCCGCGCCCTCGGCCAGCGGCGCGCGCAGGCGGGCATAGGTCTCAGGGCTGATCAGCGGCGTATCGCCGAAGGCCACCACGACGTCGTCGGCGCCCTGCGCCAGCGCCCGGCGGGCCGCCAGCACCGCGTGGGCGGTGCCGAGGCGCTCCTCCTGGGGGTAGGTCTCGGCGCCCGGGACATCCGCCACCACCCGGGCGACGTCGTCGCGGCCGGGCTCGACCACCACGGCGAGGCGCCCGGCGCCTGCCTCCGCCACGGCGGCGAGCACGTGGGCGAGCATCGGCCGGCCGGCGATCGGGTGGAGCACCTTCGGCAGGTCGGAGCGCATCCGCGTGCCCTTGCCGGCGGCGAGCACGACGGCGAGGAGGGAGCGGGCCCCGGCGGGCTTCGGTATCGAGGTCATCGGCGGCCTTTGGTTCTGGCGGGGCTGGGCGTTGGCGGGATTGTCCGTCGGCGTCCCGACCGTCTAGCCGATCGCTCCGTCAGAACAAGCGCCCGCAGAACAAGCGCCCGCGGAACAGGCGCCCGCGGAACAGGCGCCGGAGCGTGCCACCCCTGTCGGGGCGCGCTTCCCCTGCGGGGCAAGCTTCGCGATTCTTAACCCCCGGTTCAGCCCGGATCGTGGTAAACGGCCGGCGCTCCCTCGAATCCGGACCGGTACGACTTCCCCTGATGACCCAAAGCCCGACTGCCCCGCCCTCCCGCACAGCCCTCGACCGACGCGCGGTGCTGGCGCTCGCCGGCGGTCTGGCCGTGACCTCCGCGGCGGGTGCGCAGCCGACGGAGCCGGCGCCGCTGTCGGACGGCCAGCGCTTCGATCCCGGCCAGGTGGTCGAGCTCGCCCGCGCGCTCGCGAAGAAGCCCTACGCCGCGCCGGCGGCCGACCTGCCCGAGCCGTTCAACAACATCACCTACGAGCAGTATATCGGCGTGCGGGCGCAAGCCCAGGCGCTGCTCTGGGCCGGCGAGGGCCGCGGCTTCGTGGTCGAGCCGCTGCACCGCGGCTTCGTCTTCACCACGCCGGTGGCGCTGCACGCCGTCGAGGACGGGGTGGTGCGCCGCATCGCCTACGACCGCAACCGCTTCACCTTCGGCAAGCTGAAGGCCCCGGACGAGGGCCGCGACCTCGGCTTCTCGGGCTTCCGGCTCTACGCGAGCTTCAACGGCGCGCAGCCCTCCGATTGCGCGATCTTCCAGGGCGCCTCGTTCTTCCGCGCGCTCGCCGCGGGCCAGAGCTACGGCGTCACCGCCCGCGCGCTGACGCTCAAGCCGGCCGAGGCCAGGGGCGAGGAGTTCCCGCTGTTTCGCGCCTTCTGGCTCGAGCGGCCGGGGGCCGGCACCGGGCAGATCGTGATCCACGCGCTGGTCGATTCCGAATCCGCCACCGCGGCGCTCCGCATGACCCTGCGCCCGGGCGAGGCGACCATCGTCGACGTCGAGGCGACGCTCTGCCCGCGCACCAATCTGGAGCATGTCGGCATCGCCGGCATGACCGGCGCCTACCTGTTCGGCCCGACCGACCGCCGCGGCGTCGACGACGCCCGGCCCGCCGCCCACGAGGTCGACGGCCTGCAGATCCGCAACGGCTGGGGCGAGGCGATCTGGCGCCCGGTGCAGAACCCCGAGACGCTGCAGATCTCCGCCTTCATGGACGAGAACCCGAAGGGCTTCGGGCTGGTCCAGCGCGCCCGTGCCTACGGCGACTACCAGGACGACGTGCAGCGCTGGGAGAAGCGCCCGAGCCTGTGGATCGAGCCGCTGGGCAGCTGGGGCCCGGGCGTGCCGCAGCACGGCTGGGGCGCCGGCGCGGTGCAGCTGATCGAGATCCCGAGCGAGTCCGAGGTCAACGAGAACGTCCTGGCCTACTGGCGCCCGAAGGAGCCGCTCGCCAAGGAGACCGCCTTCAGCTACCGCCAGTTCTGGTGCTGGGCGGTGCCTGGCGCGCCGCCGCTCGCCGTCTGCTCCGGCACCCGGATCGGCAAGGGCACCAACGGCAAACGCCGGCTGTTCCTCGTCGACTTCACCGGCGAGGCGCCCTTCGCCGAGGGGATCGACCCCAACACGCTCCAGATCGCGCTCCACACCGCCCCCGGCAGCATTACCCGCCAGCGCGTCTACCCGTACCCGGAGCGCAAGACCGTGCGGGCGGTGTTCGAGCTCGATCCCGGCAACGACACCGCCTGCGAGCTGCGCCTGGTCGTCAAGGCCGGCGACAAACCCGTCAGTGAGACATGGCTGTACCGGTGGACCCCGTGACCTTCGCCCCACACCCCGACACGCACCGTCTCGACCCCCTGCGCCGCGAAGCCCCCACCCTCGCGGTCGCGCCGGCGGTGCCGCCGGAATCGCCCCTCGCCATGCCGGTGCAGGACCTGCGGCAATGGTCGGAGGACGACGCGCACGAGGTGCCGGACCGCCGGGCACCCTGGGGCGCCCGCGCCTTCGTGTTCGGCGGGGCTGCGCTGCTCACCGCCTACGGGGCGGTGCAGATGTACGAGGTCGTGTCGGTCGCCGGCTCGACCACCTGGCTGCAGTGGCTCCTGCTGGCGCTGTTCACCCTCAACTTCTCGTGGATCGCGCTCGCCTTCACCTCGGGGCTGCTCGGCTTCCTGGCGCTCATGCGCCGGCGCCGGCCTGACGCGTTTCAGGGTCCCCTCACCACCCGCACCGCCGTGGTGATGCCGGTCTACAACGAGGCGACCGCCCGCACCTTCGCGGCGGTCGAGGCGATCCGCGACTCGATCGAGGCCACGGGCGAGGGCACCGCCTTCGACTACTGGATCCTGTCGGATTCGACCCAGGCCGATGCCTGGATCGCCGAGGAGCGGGCCTACCTCGCCCTGCGCGCGCGCCTCGGCGAGGAGGCGCGCCTGTATTACCGCCACCGGCAGAAGAACCACCACCGCAAGGCCGGCAACATCGCCGATTTCGTCACCCGCTGGGGCGGCCACTACGACCACATGCTGGTCCTCGACGCCGACAGCCTGATGAGCGGCGATTGCGTGGTCACGCTCGCCCGCGCGATGGAGGCGGACCCGGATTCCGGCATCATCCAGTCGCTGCCGCTGATCATCAACCGCAACACCCTGTTCGCCCGGGTGCAGCAATTCGCGGCGCGGATCTACGGCCCCGTCATCGCCACCGGCCTCGCCCTGTGGTCGGGCCGCGACGGCAATTACTGGGGCCACAACGCGATCATCCGCACGCGGGCCTTCGCCGACCATTGCGGCCTGCCCGACCTCTCCGGCAAGCCGCCCTTCGGCGGCCACGTGCTCAGCCACGACTTCGTCGAGGCGGCGCTGATCCGGCGTGCCGGCTGGAGCGTCACCATGCTCCCCGAGCTCCAGGGCTCCTACGAGGAGAGCCCGCCCTCGCTCATCGACGTCGCGATCCGCGACCGGCGCTGGGCGCAAGGAAACCTGCAGCACAGCCGCATCATAGGCACGGCGGGCCTCAAGCTCGCCTCGCGCCAGCACTTCGCCACCGGCATCGCCGGCTACCTCGCCTCGCCGCTCTGGGCGGCGCAGCTCGTGGTCGGCATCGCGCTCGCCCTCCAGACCGCCTACATCCGGCCGGAATACTTCTCGACGGAGTTTCGCCTCTACCCGGTCTGGCCGCGCTTCGACCCCGTCCGCGCGCTCCAGCTCTTCGGGATCACCATGGCGATCCTGCTCGCCCCGAAGCTGTTCGGCCTGATCCTCGGCCTCCTCGACGGCCGGGTGCGCCGGGCGAGCGGCGGCGGCGTCCGCCTCGTGCTCTCGGCCCTGATCGAGACGCTGCTCTCGGCGCTGATCGCCCCGATCGCGATGCTGGTCCAGTCCGGCTCGGTGATCCAGATCCTGCTCCGGCGCGACGCCGGCTGGAACCCGCAGCGGCGCGACGACGGCTCGATCCCGTTCTCGGACATCGTGCGGCGCCACCGCTGGCACACCATCCTGGGGGTGGTGGCCGGCGTGTCGGCCTTCGCCATCGCGACCTCGCTGTTCCTGTGGATGTCGCCGACGATCCTCGGCCTCGTCCTGGCGATCCCGATCTCGTGGGCGAGCGGGCAGCTCTTCCTCGGCCTCGCCCTCAAGCGCGCCGGCCTGCTGATGACGCCCGAGGAGCGCGAGCCCCCGGCGATCGCGACCGCCGCGAGGGCGATCGAGGCCCGCAACGCGGCGCTTGCCTACGACGACGCCGACGGCCTGCGGGCGCTGCACGCCGATCCCGGCCTCCAGGCCGGCCACCTCGCCTTCCTGCCCCCGGCCGAGCGCCGGCCCCGCGGCGCGCCCCAGCCCGACCACGTCATGGCCCAGGCCAAGGTGGTCGAGGCGGAGACCATCGACGAGGCGGCGGCCTGGCTGAACCCGAAGGAGAAGATGGTGCTGCTGCACGACCGGGCATTGCTCGATCGGCTGGTGCGGCTCGGGGGGTAGGCCTTTTTCGGACCTGCCCGATCGTCGCGCCGGGCGGTTCGCCCTCCATGGGCGTCCGGATCCGGGCGCAGATCGGGCGGGAGGCGCCGATCCCGTGCCTCCTCGCCGGGGCGAACGCGGAGCCGGACGACGACGCGGCCCCGTTCGCCGCCCTCGCGCCCCGCGTCGGCCTCGCTGCCGCCTGAAGCACCGGTCGGGGCCCGATCGCAAGGTCCCGGCGTCACCGCACGGCCGAGAGCGCCAGGATCATCCAGTCTTCGGCGCGACGATGTTTGCCGCATCCGGCTTGCGGGCCGGATGTGAGCCATCGTAATCTTGGGTCCTCAACGATTCGGGAGGCCCTGATGAGCGTCACCGCCCATTTCATCCCGCCGATCTACCCCCAGGCCGTCATCGTCTCGCTGGCCGGCTATCTCGCCGCGGCGGTGATGTGCGCCGACCGTCGGGCGGCTCCGCGCTAGCGGGTCAGGCCGCGAGCCGCAGGCGGTCCTGGCGGTAGCTCTCCATCAGCGCGGCCGGGATCGTGTCCAGCACCGCTTCCACCGCGGCCTCGCTCGCGAGCGCGCGGGCGAGGACCCGGGCCTCGTCGCGGGCCGCCTCGGCATCGAAGCGGTTGAGCAGGGCGACGATGGCGTGGGCATCCGCGAAGGGCAGGCGCTCGCAGGCGGTCACCGCCCGCTCGATCATCCGCCGCGACAGGCCGCCGCTGCCGCTCTCGGCGAGACCGGCCTCCTCCTCGTGCCAGGCGGACATCGCCGCCGCGAAGGCGGGCTCGAGGGCGGGCGGCAGGCCCGCCCGGCGGTAGAGCGCCGCGAGGCCGCTGCCGCGCGGATCGTGCAGCAAGCCCGCCACCCGCGCGGGCGGCAGGCCGGAGAGGTCGGCGAGCGCCGCCTCCGTGAAGGCCATCCGGCCCGACAGCATCGCCCGCAGGATCAGCCCCGGGGTGAGCTGGCCGGCCTCGCGCAGGTAGGCGACGAGGCGGCGCAGGTCGGCCTTGTCCGAGCCTTCCGCGAGACCCAGGGTGGTGCGCTCGCGCGCCTCCCGGGTCACCCGCTCGCTGCGCTCGCGCGAGAGCCAGCCGCAGCCGCTCACGAAGGCCGCGAGCGCGCCGGCGAGGCGCGCGGTCACCGCCTGGCGCACGTCGAGCGGCAGGTCGGGCCGGGCGAGCAGCGCCTCGCGCAGGCGCGCGTCGTCGCCGTGGCGCTCGACGATCCGCATCAGGCTGCCGCGGGTGACCTGCGCGCCCGGATTGGCGGCGAGCGCCCGCAGGGCCGCGGGCCCGGCGATCTCTGCGAGCGCCCCGCACAGCATCGCCGAGAGGTGCGGCCGTCCCGCGATGGCGATCCGGCCGGCCTCGTCGCCGACGGCGGCGCAATCGACGAGGTCGGCATCCGACAGGACGGGCGAGCGCGCCAGAACCAGCCCGGCGATCTCCGGCTGGTCCTGGGACAGCGCCACCACCAGGGTGCGGGGCGCCTCCGCGGCGTTGGCGCAGGCCTCGGCGAGCGCCCGGCGGACCAGCGGGGACGGGTCGTCGAGGAGCGCCGTGATCGCGGTCTTCGCCTCCCAGCGCGCCGCCGGGTCGAGGTTGGCGTAGAGGTAGGCCCGGGCGAGCGACGAGGCGGCTTCCGCCCGTCGCCCGGCGGATTCGTGCTGCGTCCAGAGCAGGAACTGGCGGATGATCATCGGCGCGGCTCCGTGACGGGGTTCGGGCGGGGGCTTCAGGATTCGATCGAGGGCGATGCGAGGGCGGCGCGGTTGCGCCCGCCGCCGTATTCCCGCGGGCGCAGCGGCGGCAGGGGCGCCCCGTCCGGGAAGGCGTCCGGCCGCGCGGCCGGGACGGTGACGGCGGGAACGGGGACGGCGGGGGCCGCCGCGGAGGCGACCACCGGGCCGTCGTTCGAGCGCGGGAAGTAGGTCGGGGCGGTGCCGCCGCCGCCGCGGCCGCCCCAGAGGCGGGCGACGCTGTCGGAGACCGGGCCCCTTCGGGCGTCGGTCTGGAACAGCGTGCGCAGGCCGCTGCCGGCCTCCGGCGCGTAGGCCATCGGCCCCGTCGCCGGCGCGGTCGTGGGGGCGGCCGCCGCCGCGGGGACGCCCGGGCTGGTGCCGAGCACGGCGTAGAGTTCGGAGGCGCTCCGGGCCCGGCCGCCGCGGTCGTAGAACAGGCCGCGATTGCCGGAGGCCGCCTCCGGCAGGTCGGCGGCGGCGGAGCGTCCGGGGGCGCTCTCGGCGGCGCGGATCAGGGTCAGCGCGCCGCGCACGCCGAGGAGGTGGGCGGCGTAGAGGTCGGCCCGGTTCGGCTCGCGGCCGAGCGCCTCCGAGAGGGCGTCGGCGTTGCGCCGGGTCAGCGCGCCGGCCATCGCCGAGGCGACCTCGGGGTCGCGGCGCAGGTCGAGGATCGCCTGCCGGGCCGCCGGGTCGCTCACCGTGTAGCCGCCGGACGAGCGGGCCGTGATGGCGTCGGCGTAGGAACCGAGCCCGAGGGACGGCCCGTCCTGCTTCATCACCCCGAGCCACGTCTGCTCGATGAACTGGAACAGGCCCGTGGCCGAGGAGGTGCCGGCCTTGGCGCCCGGGTTCAGGCTCGATTCGCGCTGGGCGGTGGAGAGCAGGTAGTCGAAGGCGGCGCCGGTCTTCTCGGCGCCCTGGCGGATCGCGTCGATGACCGGGTTGCCCGAGGCGGCGCGCCCGGCGCCCGAAGCCCCCGTGCTGGCAGTTCCCTGCGTCGGCGTGCTGGTGAACAGGAACATGGCGGCCCGGTGGAGCGGCGCCGCGACGCGCGGGCCGGCTCTCTCATCGGCCCGAGGATGTGGGGTTATGGTAAAGGAAGGTTGAAGCGGAGCCGGGTGGAAGCGTCCTGTCGGGGTACCCTATGCCTCGTCGTCCGGCCCCTCGCCGCGATAGAGAGCCTCGAAATCGCGTCCGCCGTAGAACACGTTGGTGATCCGCACGAAATTCGGCTCGACGCGATAGGCGATCACGGCCGTGTGCTCGAACGGCACCGTCCGCAGGCCGGGTTCGAGATCGTCCCGCAGTCGTCCGCCGCGCGGCGCATCGCCGATGCGCTCACATCGGTTCCTGATCCGCTGCACGAAGCCTCTCGCGGTTGTCAGGTTGCGGCTGGCGACTAGAACGACCCGGAAGATGTCTGCGAGATCAGCCAGAGCTTCCGGTTGTAGCTCGACGCGCATTCTACGCACGCCGGAAATCCTTCTCGGCTTCGGCGAACAGCTCTTCCAGATGGGCGTCGACTTGCTCAAGGGTCAACGAGGGCCGAGGATCGTCCAGCGAGCGACGGATGCGGGCGCGAATCGCATCCAGGCGCTCGGCATCCTCCCGGCGCCGGCGTTGCCAGAGCCGCACCGCGTCGCGCAGCACTTCGCTGGTCGAGGCATACTCGCCCGCCGCGACGCTCTCGCGCACCGCGCGAAGCTGTTCGGACGTCATCGTGATGCTGATCTTCTCGGCGGCCTGCATGGATGAGCCCTCTGCCTTCGTCGGTGCCGACGGTAGCATGAAATCCCACTACGAGCACCGCCGCCGATCCGGCAGCCTCGCCCCGCGCCGCCTCCGGCGACGCGAGGCGCCTCCCCTACCGCCTCGGCACGTCGCCCCCGCCGGCCGGCCGGCGCATCTCGAAGCGGTTCTCGGGCTCGACCGTGAAGTAGTCGAAGTAGCCGCCGCGCATGATCGGCCGCATCGCCCCGGTATCGACCCGGCCCTCCGGCGTGACGAAGCGGTCGTCGATGTACATCGACACGACCTGGCCGATCACCATGAAGTAGGCCGCCTCGCCGCCCCCGGCCGGGACGAGCGGGATGGTCTGCAGCCACCGGCATTCGAGGGCGGCCGGCGCATCGGCCACGCGGGGCGGGCGGACCTTGCGCGAGGGCGCGGTGGCGAGGTGGGCGAAGTCGAATTCGCTCTCGCCGCGCGGCAGCGGCGCCGAGGATTGGTTCATGCCCTCCCGGGTGTCGAAGGTGGCGAGGCTGCAGACGAACTCGCCCCCCTCCTCCGCGAAGGTGAGCGCGTCCTTGCGGCCGAAGGACGAGAACATCACCATCTCGGGGTTGTCGCCGACGCCGTTGAAGAACGAGTACGGCGACAGGTTGAGCGCACCCGCGCGGCTCAGCGCGCTCACCCAGCCGATCGGGCGCGGCGCCACCAGGGCCTTGAACGGGTTGTGCGGCAGGGTGCGGGTCTCGGCGTCGTAATGCATCGGCGGCCCCGGGATGCTCTGGAAACGGCGGCCCGTCGATCCGGGCCGTGCGCCGCCAGTTAGAGCACCACCGGGCCCCGGCGCCAGCCCGCCCGCGCGTCAGTACCGGGTCACGATCTCGGGCAGCGCCGGCCGCGGCCGGTCGGGCGGCACCTCGGCGGCCCGGCCGACATGGACGAAGCCCGCCAGCCGCTCGGCCGGATCGAGGCCGAGCGCGTCGAGCACCCGGCGGTCGTAGGCCATCCACTCGGTGAGCCAGGCGGTGCGGAAGCCGAGCGCGTTGGCGGCGACGATCAGGTTCATCGACGCGGCGCCCGCCGAGAGCACCTGCTCCCAGTCCGGGATCTTCACGTGCGGGCCGGCCCGCGACACCACGGCGATCACCAGGGGCGCCTGGGCGAGGCGCCCGGCCTCGAGGGCGAGGCGCTTCTCGTCCGCCTCCGGGTGGTCGGCCCGGTAGGCCGCGGCCACCACGCGGCCGATGCGGGACTGTCCCTCGCCCTCGATCACGACGAAGCGCCAGGGCGCGAGCTTGCCGTGATCCGGCACGCGCGAGGCGGCGGCGAGGATCGCGTCCAGTTCCTCCGGGGAGGGGCCGGGCCCGGCGAGCTGGGCCGGCGGCACGGAGCGGCGGGTGCGGAGAAGGTCGAGGGTTGCGTTCATCTCGGCTTCAGTGGCTTGAGCTATCACGAGCGGGGCAGGATGGCGGGCTGCCATTCTGGTGCCCCGTTATCCCCTTTAAGCACCATTCCGCCCCGGACGGCCACGGCCGGGTGCGACGAGAAGCCGTGCGCCGGGAGAGCCGGTGCCGAGGACGCCGACCGCACCATGACGCGCTTCCCCGCCCCACCTCCTCCGCCGGCCCTGGCCCATACCTGGACGCCCCGGGACTTCTGGCTGGCGCTCGCCGCCGTGCTGCTGTTCTGGGCCGCCGCCGCGGCGATCTGGCCGATCACCGGCACGGTGGTGCCGTGGGATTCGAAGAACCACTTCTACCCGATGCTGCGCTACCTCGGCGCGGCGCTCGCCAACGGCGAATTGCCGCTCTGGAATCCCTACCACTTCGCCGGCCACCCGTCCGTCGCCGACCCGCAATCGCTGCTCTTCACCCCGACCATGCTGTTCTTCGCGTGGCTCGACCCGTCGCCGTCGATGGAGCTGTTCGACGCGGTGGTGTTCGCCCACCTGGTCCCCGGGGCGGTCGCGACCCTGCTGCTGTTCCGCCGCCGCGGCTGGCACCCGGTCGGCGCGGTCGCGGCCGCGATGGTGTTCGTGCTCGGAGGCTCGGCCTCGGCCCGGCTGCAGCATACGGGCATGATCATCTCCTACGGCTTCGTGCCGCTCGCCTGGTGGCTGCTCGAGGAGGCTCTGGCGCGCCGCTCCTACGCCTTCGGGCTCGCCTTTGCGGTGGTGGCCGCCGTGATGACGGTCGGTCGCGACCAGGTGGCGTTCCTGTGCGGCCTGAGCCTGATCGGGGTCGCGGTGCATGCCGTGCTCACCGCGCCCGCGCCCGTCGCCTACCTGCGCGCCCGGATCGGCGTGCTCGCCGTGATGGCGCTCGTCGGCGGCGCGCTGCTCGCCGTGCCCTCGCTCCTGACGATGCAGTTCCTGATGACCTCGACCCGGCCGTCCTTCGGCTACGGCGCGGCGATCATGGGCTCGCTGCCGCCCTCGAGCTTCGCCACCGCGCTCTTCGCCGACGTGTTCGGCTCGCTGCGCTGGACCTACGATTACTGGGGCCCCGACTGGCAGTCGATGGACGGCAACACCTGGACCGACCGGGCGGTGAACTATCTGTTCGCCGGGACCCTGCCGGCGGTGCTGATCCTCTGGCACGGCATCGCCGGCGGGCGCCTCGCCGCCCGGGAGATCCGCTACCCCGTCATCGTGCTCGGGGCCGCCACCCTCTACGCGCTCGGGCGCTACACCCCGCTCTTCGCGCCGGTCTTCGACCACATGCCGGGCGTCGACCTCTACCGCCGGCCCGCCGACGCGACCTTCGTGATCAATATCGGGCTCGCGCTCACCGCCGGCTACCTCGTTCACCGCTACGTCGCCGAGGGCGCGCCCCGCCTCGGCCTCGCGGCCGGCGCGCCGCGCCTCGCGGCGGCCGCCCGGGTCGTCCCGCCGGTCCTGGCGCTCGCGGCGCTCGGCGGCATCCTGCTCGTCTCCTACCGCTACTCCGCCAAGGCCCACCACCTGCCCGACGCCCTGCGCGACGGCCTGATCGGGACCGGGATCGCGGCGGTCGCCGCGGTCGCGATGCTGCGGGCCGGCCCGCGCCGGCGGGCGCTCGGTGCGGCCTGCCTCGTCGCGCTGCTCGGCGCCGAACTGGTCTGGCGCAATGCCGGCTCCTCCCTCAACGCCGAGCCGGCGGGCCGCTACGCGGTGTTCCAGCAATTGCCGCCCGAGCAGCTCCAGGGCCTGACGCTGCTGAAGGCCGAGCTCGACGCCCGCCACGCCAAGGGCGAGCACCCGCGGGTCGAGATCCTGGGCCTCGGCGGCGCCTGGCAGAACGCCTCGATGGTGCTGGGGCTCGAGGACACGATCGGCTACAACCCCCTGCGTCTCGCCGATTACGAGCGCGCGGTGGGCCCGGGCGAGAACGCCGCCGACCCGAACCTGCGCCAGTTCCCCGGGCTGTTCCGCGGCTATCGCTCGCGGCTCGCGAGCCTGCTCGGCCTCGAATACCTCGTCCTCGACCGGCCGGCCGAGCGCCTGCCGCGGCACTTCCCGCAGCTGACCGGCGCCAGGCTGCTCTACGGCTCGGGCCAGATGTGGATCTACCGCCTCGACCCGGCCAAGCCCCGGGCCTACCTGGCGACCCGCCTCGTCCCGGTCGATTCCGAGAGCGTGCTCGACCAGGACGAGCTGCCCGAGTTCGAGGGCAGCGAGACGGCGCTCGTCGACCGGGAGAGCGTGCCCCGGATCAAGGGCGAGTTCGGGCTCAAGGACCCGGCCGCGCCGGTGACCGCCGCCCGGGGCACGGCGGCCATTCTCGCCTACCGCCGCAATGTCGTCACGGTGGAGGTCGAGACCGACCGCGACAGCGTGCTGGTGCTGCACGACATCTTCTATCCGGGCTGGCAGGCCCGGGTCGACGGCGCCCGCCGCCCGATCCTGCGCACCAACCTGCTCTTCCGCGGGGTCGAGGTGCCGGCGGGCAAGCACGTGGTCGAGTTCCGGTTCCGCCCGCTCTCGGTCGGCAACCTGATGGCGGCGGCGAGCGAACTCCTGACGAGGGACGGTGATGACGCGGGCGAGACGGCTCTACGGTGAGGCCCTGGCGCTGGCCGTCCTCTGGGGCGGCCCCGCCCTCGCCCAGGCGCCCGGCCAGATGCCGAACCCGCCGGTGCCGCCCCCGGGCGTCGGCATGCCGGGAAGTGCCGTGCCGGGCAACGGCGTGCCGGGGGTAGGGCCGCAGGGCGTGACGCAGGGTCCGCCGCCGGCCCCGGCGCCGGCCGAGGCGAGCCTGTCCCTGCGGGCGGTGCTGACCAGCGAGGCCAAGCCCCTGCGCGGCGGCCTGACCTGGCGGATCTACGAGGACCGGCCGGAGGGCGGCCGGCCGGTGGTGCTCGCCCGCTCCGAGGAGGCGCAGCCGACCTTCCGGCTGCCGCCCGGCAGCTACCTCGCCAACGTCACCTACGGCTTCGTCAGCACCTCGAAGCGCGTGACCCTGAATTCCGGCTCGGCCAGCGACCAGCTCACCGTCAATGCCGGGGCGCTCCGCCTCGCCGGCGCGGTCGGCGAGGCTAGGATCGCGCCCGGCCAGCTCGCCTTCGCGATCTTCGTGCCGATCGGCAACAACCCGGAGGGGCGGCTCGTGCGCGACGGCGTCAAGGCCGGCGAGGTCGTGCGCCTGCCCGAGGGCACCTACCACGTCGTCTCGACCTGGGGCGATTCCAACGCGATCCAGCGCGCCGACCTGAAGGTCGAGAACGGCCGCCTGACCGACGCGACGCTGAACCACCGCGCCGCCACCGTGACCCTGAAGCTCGTCGCTGCGCCCGGCACCGAGGCCTTCGCGGGCACCGCCTTCAGCGTGCTGACGCCCGGCGGCGACACCATCCGCGAGGCGATCGGCGCCTTCCCGCAGGTGACGCTCGCCGAGGGCGAGTACCAGCTCATCGCCCGCCACGACGGCAAGGTCTACACCCAGGACTTCAAGGTCGAGAGCGGCGTCGACCGCGACATCGAGGCCATCGCCAGGGAGCCGTGATCTCGCGCGCGGCCGGAGGATACACCGAATTGCCTAACCGTCATGTCGGTTAGCGATTGGTTAGCGCGATAGAACAGCAACAATCACGACGAGCACGCGAGTCTGCATCTCGCGATTATCGAATTTTTTACTTGGCAACGCTAGGGTCACGGCATGCGACGCGTGCCGGGCCTCATTCGTGACGACAAGGGATCGACGACAGTCGAGTTCGCCCTGGTCGGCATGCTGTTCATCTCGATCATCCTGTTCACGATGATCGTCGCCCAGATCCTGTACTTCAGCCAGAAGCTCGACTTCGCGACCGAGCAGGCCTCGCGGCAGATCATCGTCGGCAACGCCCAGAAGCAGTCGCCCCCGGCGAGCCTGGCGAGCTTCACGCAGGCGCTCTGCGGCAACCTGCCGGCGGCGATGTCGTGCAGCGACGTGATCGTCAACCTCTACGTCGTGCCGCGATCGGGGACGGGCTACTACGCCTACGCCAAGTCGGACCTCAGCGGCCTGAAGCTGCCGACCCTGACATCCGGCACCGGCCAGTTCACCCTCGGCGGCCAGGGCGACTACCAGTACCTGCAGGTCGTCTATCCGGTCACGGTCCTGCCGAGCTTCATGACCGGCTGGCTCGATGCCTCGGCCACCTACAACGGCAAGCCGGCCTACCTGATCATGTCGACGGCCGCCTTCCGCGTCGAGCAGTACTGATGCGCGCCGGCCTGACGCTCCGGCTCCGCCGCTTCCGGTCCGCCGAGGACGGGCTCGCGGCGGTCGAACTCGCGCTGATCCTGCCGGTCCTGATGGTGATCATGCTCGGGGGCATCCAGCTCGTCGCCTACATCAACGCGACGCGGAAGGCCGAGCTGGTCGTGCAGTCGATCAGCCAGATGATCTCGCAGAGCCAGCCCCCCGGCGGCTCGACCGTCGCGACCGTCAACGCGACCGACCTTCACTTCAGCTTCGACGCCGCCCTGGTCCTGTTCCCCTACCTGATGGTCGAGGGCAAGCGGCGGAACACCGCCTGGTCGCAGGTCATCACGATCAACTATGCCAGCATCCAGTTCACCCAGACCGCGACGAACTGCTCCGACAGCACCGACCTGAGCGCCTGCTACCGCGCCGACGTGGTCTGGACCAGCACCGGCACGCAGCAGCCGGCGAGCGGCGCGGCCTACCGGCCCTGCGGCACGCCGCAGATCGCGGCGGCCAACACCGCCCCCCCGAGCCGGACGGCCCTGCCGCGCTCGATCTTCGGCCCCGCCGGGGTGGTGGTGATCGACGTCGTGTTCGCCTTCACGCCGACCTTCGGCGCCCGCTACCTGCCCTCCCTGACGATCTCGCGCTCGGCCTACGTCCAGCCGCGCTACGCCACGCTCGTCGACTACGACATCACGAACAACGACGGAATCGCCTCGAAATGCTGACCCGCGCATCCCGGCTCGCCGCAGGAGCGGCGTCCTTCCTTCGCGCCCGCGGCGGCGGGATCAACATGCTGTTCGGGCTCAGCCTGATCCCGATGGTCGGCCTGATCGGGCTCGGCGTCGATTACGGCGTGGCGGTCACGAACCGGTCCCGGCTCGACCGGGCGGCGGACGCGGCGGCGATCGCCGCGGTCGTCACCGCCAAGGCCTACATCGCCGCCAACTCCGCCCAGAACGGCGTGCTGGCCTCGGCGCTCGCGGCGGGCAAGACCCAGGCGATCAACACCTTCAACGTCAATGCCGGCAGCGTGCCGATGTCGAGCGTGACGCTCCAGCCGCCGCAGGTCACCGCCTCGGGCCAGACGATCAACTCCTCGGTGAGCTACACGGCGACGATCCAGAACAGCTTCTCGAAGCTCTTCATGGTGCCGACCTCGACGGTGGGCAACACGATCACCGCCTCGGTCGACCTGCCGACCTACCTCGACTTCTACCTGATGGTCGACGTGTCGGGCTCGATGGGCCTGCCGACGACGGCGGCGGGCATGACCCAGCTCGCCAAGGACAACAACGACATGTGGTCGGACTATCAGCAGGGCTGCCAGTTCGCCTGCCACTTCCCCGGCTACAAGGGCTGGGGCCTGGCCGCCGGCAAGATCCAGCTGCGGTCGGACGCGGTGAACAACGCGGTCTGCGCGCTGCTCCAGCGGGCCTCCTACCCGACCGTGCCGAACCAGTACCGGATCGGGATCTTCCCGTTCATCAACCAGCTCGCGACGCTCGCCGCCCTCACCAGCGACGTGACCTCGCTCAAGACCTCGGCCCAGTGCTCGCAGACCTGGCCGCTCGCCTTCACCAACCTCCTCGATACCGGGGCGACGCAGCTCAACGCCCCCAAGGACCCGACCACCGGCATCGGCTCCGGCGGCACCCATTTCGAGACCTCCTTCCCGCAGATGAAGACGATCGTCGGCCAGGGCGGGTTCGGCGACGGCTCAACCAGCGCCAGCCGCAAGCCGTTCGTCTTCCTCGTCACCGACGGGATGCAGAACGGGCAACACTTCTTCACGTCGAGCAACGGCAAGTACGCCTATCCGGGCAATCCGTCGAAGTTCGCGGGCTACGCCGATGCCTGGTGGGACGGCTCGCAGCCCTCGCAGATCGATTCCAAGAACTGCGACGCCCTGAAGGCGGCCGGCGCGACGATCTCGATCCTCTACATCCCCTACAACCAGATCAGCTTCGTCGATAAGGGCGGCGGCATCGCCTGGGAGAACAACCGGGTCAACGGCTTCAGCCCGACCCTGGCGACGCCGCTCCAGGCCTGCGCCTCGCCGGGCTACTTCAAGACCGCCAACACACCGGACGACATCACCGCCGCCTTGAAGGCGATGTTCGACCAGGCGCTCAAGGTCGCCCGCCTCACCCAGTAGGGCCCGGGCCGGGCCGGGTGCCGGCGAGGAACAGCGCCACCGCGGCCCGGCGGCGCGTCTCCTGCGCCTCCGGATCGGCCGGGATGCCGTAGAGCGCCTGCCGCGAGGCCTTGCCGAGGACGAGGTTGAGGAAGAGGTCGGCGGCGACCTCCGGATCCTCGACCGCGATCTGGCCCTGCGCGGCCAGCACCTCCAGGAGGCGGGCCACCGCCCGCACGCCGCGCAGCCATCCCTCCTCGTAGGCCAGCCGCGCGAGCTCGGGAAAGTGCAGCGCCTGCGCGACGATGCAGCGGTTGAGCGCCGCCGCGCCCGGCGCCTGGGCGCGGGCGAGCAGGGTACGGCTCAGCTCCTCCAGCACCTCCCCGGCCTCCCGGGCCGCGCCTCGCGCGCCTTGCGCCTCCGCGGCCGCGGAGAGCGGCGCCAGCCACTCGCGGATCCGCTCCTCCAGCACCGCCGCGAACAGGGCGCGCTTGTCGCGGTAGCGGGCATAGAGCGTCGGCTTGCTCACGCCCGCCGCCTGCGCGACCGCGTCGATCGAGGTCGCGTCGAAGCCGTGCTCCATGAACAGCTGCGTCGCGACCGCGACGAGCCGCGCGTCGCGCTTCGCCGCCTCCTCGCGGGTCGGGCGCCCGCCGCTGCGCCGCCCCGCGTCCCTCGCATCGGCGAGCACCGCCTGGGTCATGGGTCGTCTCCTTGCCCGGCTCCACCGTCCGGAATATCACAACGATACCGTATCGTTTCGTTACCGGCCAGCCGCCATGCAGCAATCCCCCTCTCCTTCCCCGGCGCCCCGCAAACGGCGCAAGGGCCGGCTGATCCTCGGCCTCGTCCTGCTCGCGGCTGTGGGTGGCGGCGGCACCTGGGGCTGGCACTGGTGGACGACCGGGCGCTTCCTCGAGACGACCGAGGATGCCTACCTTCAGGCCGACAAGGTCACGGTCGCCCCCCGCATCGCCGGATACGTGGCGCGGGTGCTGGTCGGCGACAACCAGCCGGTGAAGGCCGGCACGGTGCTCGCCCGCCTCGACGACCGCGAGTACCGGGTGGCCCTCAAGCAGGCCGAGGCCGAGGTCGAGAAGGCGCGGGCCCAGATCCTCGGCACGGCCGCCGCGATCACCCAGGCGAAGGCGCAGGTCGAATCGGCGAAGGCCGAGATCGAGAACACCGAGGCCGGACTCGACTTCTCGACCAAGGAGTACGACCGCTACCGCAACCTGCTCCAGACCGGCTCCGGCACGGTGCAGCGCCAGCAGCAGGCCGATGCGGACCTGCGCCAGAAGCGGGCGGCGCGCGACAAGGCGGTGGCCTCGCTCGAGGCGTCGAGGAAGCAGGTCGAGAGCCTTCGCGCGCTGGAGGCGAGCGCCCGCGCCACCCTGGAGGGCGCGCAGGCCAAGGTCGAGCAGGCCCGGCTGAATCTCAGCTACACGACCGTCGCCGCCCCGATCGACGGCACGGTCGGCGACCGCTCCCTGCGGGTCGGGCAGTTCGTGTCGGCCGGGACCGGGCTCCTCACCGTCGTGCCGATGGGCCGCGACATCTACCTCGTGGCGAACTTCAAGGAGACCCAGACCGGCCGCATGATCGAGGGCCAGCCCGTCACCTTCACGGTCGATGCCCTCGGCGAGCACGAGTTCGGCGGCCGGATCGAGAGCTTCTCCCCCGGCACCGGCGCGCAATTCGCCCTGCTGCCGCCGGAGAACGCCACCGGCAACTTCACCAAGGTGGTGCAGCGCGTGCCGGTGCGGATCGCGCTCGACGCCGACGATCCCCTGCTTCCCCGCCTGCGCCCGGGTCTCTCGGTCGAGGCGACCGTCCATACCCACGGCACGATCGAGCCCGGCGAGCGCCTCCCGGGTACCGCTCTCGTCAGCGAGGCGCTGCCGCGATGAGCGCCGCTGAGGTCAGGGCGAGCGGGCGCGACTGGCTCGCGGTGTTCGGGGCGATCCTCGGCGCCTTCACGGCGATCCTCGACATCCAGATCACCAACGCCTCGCTCGCCGACATCCAGGGCGCGCTCGGCGCCTCGACGGAAGAGGGCAGCTGGATCTCGACCGCCTACCTGATGGCCGAGATCATCGTGATCCCGCTCACCGGCTGGCTCTCCTCGGTGATCGGGCTTCGCCGCTACCTCGCGGTCAACACGATCCTGTTCACCGGCTTCTCGCTCGCCTGCGCGCTCTCGACGAACTTGAGCCAGATGATCCTGTTCCGGGCCGGACAGGGCTTCACCGGCGGGGTGCTGATCCCGACGGCGATCGTCATCGTCCGCACCCGCCTGCCGAAGAGCCAGCAGCCGGTCGGCATCGCCCTGTTCGGCCTCACCGCCACCTTCGCGCCGGCGATCGGACCGGCGGTCGGCGGCTGGCTCACCGACAACCTGTCCTGGCACTACATCTTCTACCTGAACCTGATCTTCGGCCCGCTCGCCGCCGCGATCCAGCTCGGCGCCTTCGAATCGGTGCCGGCGCGCTGGGGCGAGTTGCTCAAGGGCGACTGGATCGGCATCGGCCTGATGGCGACCGGCCTGCCGGCCCTGACCTTCGTGCTGGAGGAAGGCCAGCGCAAGGACTGGTTCGGCTCGCCGATCATCGTGAAGGCGAGCCTGCTGGCGGTGCTGGGCATCGCCGGCTTCATCATCCGCGAGCTGACGGCGGAGCGGCCCTTCATCAACCTGCGGGTGCTCGCCAACCGCTCGGTCGGCGGCGCCTGCGTGCTGATGACGGTGCTCGGCGCCGTCTCGTTCGGCTCGATCTACATCATCCCGGTCTATTGCGCCCAGATCCAGGGCTACAACGCCCAGCAGATCGGCTACGTGGTGATGTGGTCGGGCCTGCCGCAGCTCGTGCTGTTTCCGATGATGCCGCTGATCATGCGGGCGGTCGATGCGCGGCTCCTCGTCATCACCGGCACGCTGTTCTTCATCGCGAGCTGCTGGATCAATGTCGGCCTCACCCACGACGTCGGCGCCGATCAGCTGATCCTGCCGCAGCTGATGCGCGCCATCGGCCAGCCGCTCTTCACCATCCCGCTGTCGCAGCTCTCGACCGCGGGGCTGGCGCCCCGCGACACGGCGGATGCCTCGGCCCTGTCGAACATGATGCGCAACCTCGGCGGCTCGATCGGCATCGCCATGCTGTCGACGATGATCGACCGGCGCGAGCACATGCACTTCTCGGTGCTCGCCGAGGCGATCACCGTCAACGCGACCCGGACGCAGGCGCGACTCTCCGCCCTGGCGGCGGGCCTGCACGGCCACATCGCCGATCCGATCGCCGCGAAGGCCGCGGCGGTCGGGATGCTGGCGCAACAGGTCCGGCGCGAGGCCTACGTGATGGCCTATGCCGACGGATTCTGGCTCGTCGGAGTGAGCCTCGTGCTGAGCCTCGCCGTGGTGGCGGTGCTGAAGAAGCCGCCGCGGGTAGCGGGGCCGGTCGAGGCGCATTGAGGACGTCGATGTCACGCAGGGCTCGCGCGCGTGAACCCTCCCCCGCGGAGGGGGGGAGGGTTCACACAGCGCCTTACGGCACCGGCGCTTCGTCGTGCTGCCCGTCGAGCGTCACGCCCGCGCTCGGCACGCTGTCCGCCACCGCTGCCGCCCGGCGCAGATCCGGAAAAGTCGCCTCGGCCACCAGCTCGGCCAGGGCTTGGTCGAGCGGCAGGGTGCGGCTCTGCGGGCTGCCGAGGCGGCGGATCGAGACGGTGCGCTCCTCGCCCTCCTTGCGGCCGACGACCAGCATCACCGGCACCTTGGCGTGGGAATGCTCGCGGACCTTGTAGTTGATCTTCTCGTTGCGAAGATCGGCCTCGGCCCGCAGGCCGGCCGCGTCCGCCGCCTTCAGTACCTCGCGGGCGTAGGGGTCGGCCTCGCCGGTGATCGTCGCGACGACCACCTGCAGGGGCGCCAGCCAGAGCGGGAAATGGCCGGCGAAATGCTCGATCAGGATGCCGGTGAAGCGCTCCATCGAGCCGCAGATCGCCCGGTGGACCATGACCGGGGTCTTCTTCTGCCCGTCGGCATCGACGAAGAAGGCGCCGAACCGCTCCGGCAGGTTGAAGTCGACCTGCGTGGTGCCGCATTGCCAGTCGCGGCCGATCGCGTCGCGCAGCACGTACTCGAACTTCGGCCCGTAGAAGGCGCCCTCGCCGGGGTTGATCGCCGTCTTGATCCGCCCGCCCGACTGCTCCTCGATCTGGGCGAGCACCCGGGTCATCACCTCCTCGGCGTGATCCCACAGGGCGTCGGACCCGACCCGCTTCTCCGGCCGCGTCGAGAGCTTCACCACGATCTCGTCGAAGCCGAAATCGGCGTAAGTGCTGAGGATCAGGTCGTTGATCTTCAGGCACTCGGCCGCGAGCTGGTCCTCCGTGCAGAAGACGTGGGCGTCGTCCTGCGTGAAGGCGCGCACCCGCATCAGGCCGTGCAGCGCGCCCGACGGCTCGTAGCGCGAGACCGAGCCGAACTCGGCGAGCCGCAGCGGCAGGTCGCGGTAGGACTTGAGCCCGTGCTTGAAGATCTGCACGTGGCCGGGGCAGTTCATCGGCTTGATCGCGAAGACGCGCTCGTCCTCGGTCTTCGTGACGAACATGTTCTCCCGGTACCAGTCCCAGTGGCCCGAGGTCTCCCACAGCGCCTTGTCGAGGATCTGCGGCGCGTTCACCTCGGCGTAATCGCCCTTGAGGCGCCGGCGCATGTAGGCGATGAGGGACTGGAACAGCGTCCAGCCCTTCGGGTGCCAGAACACCACGCCCGGCCCCTCCTCCTGGAAGTGGAAGAGGTCCATCTCGCGGCCGAGCTTACGGTGGTCGCGGCGCTCGGCCTCCGCCAGGCGGTTCAGGTAGGCGTCGAGATCGGCCTGATTGGCCCAGGCGGTGGCGTAGATCCGGCTCAGCATCGGCTTCGTCGAATCGCCGCGCCAGTAGGCGCCCGCCACCTTCATCAGCTTGAAGGCGCTGCCGATCTTGGCTGTCGAGGTCATGTGCGGGCCGCGGCAGAGGTCGAACCACTCGCCCTGGCGGTAGATCCGCAGGTCCTCGCCCGGCGGGATCGCGTCGACGAGCTCGACCTTGAAGTGTTCGCCCTTCTCCACGAACAGGTTGCGCACGTCGTCGCGGGCCCAGACCTCCTTGGTGAAGGGGGCGTCGCGGGCGATGATCTCGCGCATCCGCGCCTCGATCGCCGGAAAGTCCTCCGGCGAGAACGGGGTCTCGCGGTGGAAGTCGTAGTAGAAGCCGTTCTCGATCACCGGGCCGATCGTGACCTGCGTCTCCGGCCACAGCGACTGCACGGCTTCCGCGAGCACGTGGGCGCAATCGTGCCGGATCAATTCCAGTGCCCGCGGGTCGGTGCGGTCGAGGAACTCGATGCGGGCATCCGCCGCGATCGTGTCGTCGAGGTCGCGGACGGTCCCGTCGAGAGCCATCGCCACGGTGCGCTTGGCGAGCGACTTGGCGATGCCCTCGACGACCGCACGGCCGGTCACGGCGCCGTCGAAGGACCGCGTGGCGCCATCGGGAAATGTCAGGATCGGCATGGGTCTGAAAGACTCCTCGGGGCTCACTCCTGCGCACGGTGCAGGTAAGCGGGGTGGTGGACACACGTCCGGCGGGCTTCAGGCGGCCGCGCACCGGACCGGCGCCGTATACCAGCGATGGCGGGAAATGACAGACACAGCCGGACGCCTTCGCGTCGACGAAAACGTGTCGCCTCAGCCCTCGACGCTCTCGCAGAGCGGCGGCGGGGCGTTGACCCCGCGCCAGCGGGCGTAGGCCCACGGGCGGTGCCAGGCGGCGCCGGGCGGTGCGGTCTCCGGCACGAGGTCGATGCCGTGGGTGCCGAACGGGCCGCAGCGGCAGATCCGGGCGAATCCCATCCAGCCGCCGGCCCAGAGGCCGTGGCGCTGGACCGCCTCGTCGGTATAGGCCGAACAGGACGGCCAGTGCCGGCATTGCCGCCCGACGAGGCCCGACAGGGTGAGCTGGTAGCCGCGGATGGCGAGATGCGCCGCGCGGCGGGTCGGGTTCACGCCGGCACCGCCTCGCTCTTCGACACGTCCCCGGCGGCGATCTGGTCGAGGGCGTCGACCACCGCGTCGAAGGTGAGCAGCGTCGAGGCGTGGCGCGCCTTGAAGTCCCGCACCGGTTCCAGCACGGCGAAATCCGCGAACTTGCCCGCGGGCGCCGGCCCGCCCTCCTTCAGCATCCGCCGCACGGTCTCCCGCAAGGTGCGCAGGTCCTCGGCGCTCGCGCCGACCGCGTGGCGGGCCATCAGCGAGGACGCCGCCTGGCCGAGCGCGCAGGCCTTCACGTCGTGGGCGAAGTCGGTGACCGTGCCGCCCTCGGTGACGAGGTCCACCGTCACGGTCGAGCCGCACAGCTTCGAGTGCTTGGACGCGCTCGCCCCCGGGCTCGCCAGCCGGCCGAGGCGCGGGATGTCCGCCGCGAGGGAAAGGATACGGGCGTTGTAGATGTCGTCGAGCATGGCATTCGTACTTTGGACGAGAGGGGCCGCGGGACGGACGAAACGGGCTTGACCAGACGGGTCTGACTTGGGCTTGACGTTGGGACGGACGATGGAACGCGGTGACCTGCTGCGCGCGCCGCGCATTGCGTGCGCAGGCGGGATTCCCGATATAGGCACGGTTGCCCGGCGGCGCGAGGCGCGGCCGGATCGGGGCGCATCTCTGGTCCCGGCATGGCTGGCCCCGTGGGCCGACCCTGGTCGTGGTGGCCCAGATCTTGGAGGCGTGATGGATGCGGTGCTGAAGTCCTTGTCGGTTCGGGCCCCGGAGGCGGCCGACAAGCGCAGCGACGCCCCCCGTCCGGAGCGCGTCACCGAGCGGCCGACCCGCCAGGAGGCCGAGGCCGCGGTGCGCACCCTGCTGCGCTGGGCCGGCGACGATCCGGAGCGCGAGGGCCTCATCGAGACGCCCCAGCGGGTGGTGAAGGCCTACGAGCAGATCTTCGGGGGCTACCGCCAGGACGCCGACGCCATCCTCGACCGGGTGTTCGAGGAGGTCGAGGGCTATTCCGACATCGTGCTGGTGCGCGACATCGCCTTCCACTCCCATTGCGAGCACCACATGGTGCCGTTTATGGGGCGTGCCCACATCGCCTACTATCCCCGTCGCGGCGTCGTCGGCCTGTCGAAGCTCGCCCGCGTCGTCGATGCCTTCGCCCGCCGGCTCCAGACCCAGGAGACGATGACGGCGCAGATCGCCGAGACGATCGATTCGGTGCTCCATCCCCGCGGCGTCGCCGTGATGCTGGAGGCCGAGCACCTGTGCATGGCGATGCGCGGCGTGCAGAAATCCGGCGTCTCGACCATCACCACCCAGTTCACCGGCGTGTTCAAGCAGGATCCGACCGAGCAGGTCCGCTTCCTCACCCTGGTCCGCGACCGGCGATGACCCCGCTTCCGACCTTTGCCCCGCCCGGCGACAAGCGGGCGCTGGAAGAGGGCGAGGCCTTCACCCCGCGCTTCGGGTCTGACGGCTTGATCACCGCGATCGCGGTCGATGCCGATTCGGGCGCGGTCCTCATGCTCGCCCACATGAACGCCGAGTCGCTGGCGCGCACGCTTGAGACTGGCGAGGTCTGGTACTGGTCGCGCTCGCGCGGGGAGCTCTGGCACAAGGGCGCCACCAGCGGGCAGATCCAGACGCTCGTCGAGATGCGGGTCGATTGCGACCAGGACGCCTTGCTGCTGCGGGTGCGCGTCGGCGGCGACGGCGGGTGCTGCCATACCGGGCGGCGCGACTGCTTCTATCGGGGCGTGAACTATGATCCGGAGACTGGAACGGTAAGGCTGGCTCCCCGCGCCTCTTAAAGCGCCGCGGCTCAACCCTCCCCCCTCTGCGGGGGAGGGTGGCGACCGGAGCGAGCCGGGAGAGGGGCGGCGCGACGCTTTAGGACTTGGCGTCCTTCAGAACGGTTTCGCTTCGTCCGGAAGCGGGGTTCCCCTCTCCCGCCCGGCTTCGCCGGGCACCCTCCCCCGCAGAGCGGGGAGGGTTCAGGCGGTGCGGGCCTTTACCGCTTCAGCGCCATCAACCCCTTCAGATACATCTCCGGCAACCCGTTCTCCCGGCCCGCCGCGATCACGCCCTCGAGGTAGCCCGGCCGCGGCACGCCACCGTTGCCGCGCCCCAGATACACCAGAGCCCGCCGCACCCCGCCCTCGGTCGAGACCGGCTGCTGCGCCTTGACGTAGAGCCCGCTCGCCACGCCCTCGTAGCGGTCGAGGGCCGGCACGTCGGAGAGCGCCAGATCCCACAGCACGCCCCAGACCGTCCCGGTGGGGGAGCGCTCCACCGAGGCGTAACCCTCGCGCATGATGACGAGGCGGTGGCGGTTGAGCCGGCCGAGGCCGAGGACCCGCGAGGCGGGGCAGCGCCGGGCCATGGCGGCCCGGTCCATGTTGGAGCCGTAGGCGAAGTAGAGCGGCACGAACGACGGTTCAGGCGAATTCGAGGATCACCGCGTCGACCGCGAGGCTGTCGCCCTCCTTGGCCTGGATGGTCTGGACCGTGCCGTCGCGCTCGGCGCGCAGCACGTTCTCCATCTTCATCGCCTCGACCACCGCCAGCGGCTCGCCCGCCTTCACCTCCTGGCCGGGGGTGACCATGATGCTCTTGACGAGGCCCGGCATCGGGCAGAGCAGCTGCTTGCCCGACCCGGCCACCTCCTTGACCGGCATCAGGGCGGCGAGCTCCGCCTCGCGCTTCGTGTAGACCCGGGCCTCCGCGGCCGCGCCCGCATGGTGCAGCAGCACGCCGTTGAGGAGGGAGCGGACCTGGATCGCCGCCAGCTCGCCGTCGATCAGGCCGGTCCAGACCGGCTCGCCCGGAAGCCAGTCGCTGTCGACCTGCCACTCGGTCCCGTCCGCGAAGGCGACGGAGACCCCGTCGTTGGTGGTTTCCACGATCGCGTCGAAACGCTGGTCGCCGAGCAGCACCACCCGCTCGTGCTCGAAGCGCAGCAGGAACGGCTCGCGCATCTGCCCCGAGATGCCGCGCTTGCGCTCGTTGAGCAGGTGGTCGATCGCCGCGGCCGCGGCCGCCATCCGGCGCGCGACCTCGCCCTCGGGCCGCGGCGCCTCGAACCCGTTCGGGAACTCTTCCGCGATGAAGCCGGTGGAGAGCGCGCCCTCCTGCCAGCGCGGATGGTGCATCAGCGCCGAGAGGAACGGGATGTTGTGGCGGATGCCGTCGATCGCGAAGGCGTCGAGGGCCTGGGCCTGCGAGGTGATCGCCTCCAGGCGGGTCGGCGCCCAGGTGACGAGCTTGGCGATCATCGGATCGTAGTGGATCGCGATCTCGCTCCCCTCCTCGACGCCGGTGTCGTTGCGCACGATCGCGTCGCCGAGCGCGCCCTCCTCCGGCGGCCGGTAGGTGGTGAGCCGGCCGATCGAAGGCAGGAAGTTGCGGGTCGGGTCCTCGGCGTAGACGCGGCTCTCCACCGCCCAGCCGTTGAGCTTCACGTCGTCCTGCGCGATCGGCAGCGTCTCGCCGGCCGCGACCCGGATCATCAGCTCGACGAGGTCGAGGCCGGTGATCATCTCGGTCACCGGATGCTCGACCTGGAGCCGCGTGTTCATCTCGAGGAAGTAGAACGACTTGTCCTGCCCGGCGACGAACTCGACGGTGCCGGCGGAATCGTAGTTCACCGCCTTGGCCAGCGCCACGGCCTGCTCGCCCATCCGGCGCCGCGTCGCCTCGTCGAGGAGCGGCGAGGGCGCCTCCTCGATGACCTTCTGGTTGCGGCGCTGGATCGAGCATTCGCGCTCGCCGAGATAGACGACGTTGCCGTGCTTGTCGCCGATGACCTGGATCTCGATGTGGCGCGGGTCGGTGATGAATTTTTCCACGAAGACCCGGTCGTCGCCGAAGGACGAGGCGGCCTCCGAGCGGGCGCGGGCAAAACCCTCCGCCACCTCGCCGGCCGAGTGCGCGATGCGCATGCCCTTGCCGCCGCCGCCGGCCGAGGCCTTGATCATCACCGGATAGCCGATCTCGTCGGCGATGGTGACGGCGTGCTCCGGGCTCTCGATCACCCCGAGGAAGCCCGGCACGGTGGACACCCGGGCGGCCGAGGCCGCCTTCTTCGACTCGATCTTGTCGCCCATGGCGGCGATCGCCGCGGGGTTCGGGCCGATGAACACGATGCCGGCGGCCTCCAGCGCCTTCGGGAAGGCCTCGCGCTCGGAGAGGAAGCCGTAGCCGGGGTGGACCGCCTGTGCGCCGGTCTGCCGGCAGGCCTCCACGATCTTGTCGATGACGAGGTAGGACTGGGCGGCCGCCGGGCCGATATGCACCGCCTCGTCGGCCATGGCGACGTGGAGCGCGTCGCGGTCGGCGTCGGAATAGACCGCCACCGTCTTGATCCCCATCCGGCGCGCCGTCTTGATGATGCGGCAGGCGATCTCGCCGCGGTTGGCGATCAGGATCTTGTCGAACATCGGAGCGCGCACTCGAGCCTTGAGGGGGAGCCGGGCCGGGGTGGGACACACCCAAGCTCATCCCCGTTAAAGCATGGCGGGCGCGCCGCAAAGCCGGCTGTTCTCGGTCAAACGGGCGAAGCCGCCGCTCACGCGGCGACCGCGTAGGACAGGATTTCCTCGACGGCGTCCTCGGCCCCGGCCCGGGCCCGGTTGGCCTTCAGGGCGAAGCTGATGAGAGCCGGGTCGTTGGTCTCGGCCTCGCGCACCACCTCGACAGCGATGCGGGCCCCCGTCGCGGTCGGGCCGCGGCCGCAAGCCAGCGACGCGGCGAGCCAGTGGGCGGTGTCGGCGTCGATGTGGCCGGTCGGGCGCTCGCCCCACACCGCGAAATCGACGGTCGCCGCCACCAGCCAGTCGCCGAAGGCCGCGTCGGCCTCCGGGATCGCCCGGTCGAGGCCGAACAGCATGTCGGCCTCCTCGCGGTGGGTGAGCCCGTCGGGCAGCACCGCGCGGTTCAGTTCGCGCACGTCCTCCAGGCCGATGGTGCCGGCGGCGATGATACGGTTGCAGAAGTGTTGCAGCGAAGCGTTGATCATCTGTCTCTGCCTCCCCGGCTTTTGTTGTGCCGGTGCTTGTCCCTGTGTGAGGAGGACTATGCGGCACGGGGTGGCTCTGACAGGTTAACGACGGGATCTGAATCCCTGTTCAGGTTAAAGCCCGGCAACGGGACGGCGTTGCCAAAGCGTTGCGAGGATCTGTCGGATGCGGACCACTGAGCGCCCGCGGGCTCAGATCGTCCGCCACGGGGCGGCCGCGTGCGGGGCCTGCTCCAGGTGGTCGAGGATGGCGAGCACGAGGGCCAGGGCGGCGTGGCTGCCGGTGATCCGGGGGCCGATCGAGCCGTCCTTCTCGAGCCGGACCGTCGTGGCGCGACCGGTGCGCTGCAGTGTGAATCCGTGGCCGGGCAGCACCTTGTCGAGGAGTCGGACCGCTTCGTCGTAGGAGGTGATGAAGTCGCGCACGCTCATGCCGCAGGCGGTCACGCAGTGGTGCGGTTCGAACATGCCCCAGGCGAACATCCGGGCAGGCCCTCCGGATGCGACGGCGATCGTCGGGCCCTGGCCCTCGTCGTGCGCGAGCTTGTCGAGGCACAGGCCCCAACGGGCGCCGTTCGACGACGGGATGGTGTGGAAGAGGGCATCGACGAGTTCCGCGTTGGCCTGTGTCTCGCGCCACCGATAGGCGTATGGGTCGGACAGCCGCTCGCTCAGGGCGCGGAGGCGGATCGGATCGACGCGGCGCGGATCCGGGGGGATCTCCCTGAAGCGCTGCCCGCGGTAATCGCCGATCATCGCGTCGATCGCGCGCTGCTCGATGTCGGAGCGCCGATCCCGCGACCGGCGCACCGGCCCGACATTCCGGAGCTGCCAGACCAGCATCCGGAACCAGACCGGGACGCTCATCCCTCCGCCCGCTTCACCGCACGATCACCCGCGCATCCGCGCCCACCCGGTTGTACAGGTCGACGACGTCGATGTTGCGCATCCGGATGCAGCCCGAGGACGCCGCCTGGCCGATCCGCTCCGGCTCGTTGGTGCCGTGGATGCGGTAGAGCGTGTCCTTGCCGGTGCCGTCCGCCAGGTAGAGGGCGCGGGCGCCGAGCGGGTTGGCGGGCCCGCCCTGCATCGCGTGGACGTGGGGCCAGCGCTTGATCATCTCGGCCGGCGGGTGCCAGTCCGGCCAGGCGGCCTTGCGGAAGATCCGCGCCGTGCCGGACCAGCCGTACGCCTCGTCGCCGACGGTGACGCCGTAGCGGATCGCCTTGCGGTCGGGCAGGACGTAGTAGAGCTGGCGCTCGCGCGTCTCGACCACGATGGTGCCGGGAGCCTCACCCGTCGGGTCCTCGATCATGTAGCGGGCGAAGCGCCGGTCGATCTCCGGCTCCGGCACCAGCGCCATCCACTCCTTGTCCTTGGCCGACAGTTCGGGATCGGGGGTGGCCTTGTACATGCAGCCCGGCAGCGCCAGGACGGCCCCCGTCAGGGCGAGCGAGAGGGCGAGGCGGGGGCGGCGCATCGGGGAGAACCCTTGGCAAGGCGGCGGGCTGGCCCGCGAATCAGTCGTTCCCCGACCGTAAAGCGTGGCCGTTGGCGCGCGAAGCGGGGAGCCGCGCCTCTGTGCACGATGCCCGGCCTGTGTTGCGTCCCGGCCATGGCCCTGCCACGGTGCGGGCGGGGACGGGCCGTCGCGCGACGCGCCCGACGGGACGCTTGAAGCGGGCACGATGACGACGCTGTATCTCTGCCATCCGGCCTCCCTCGACCACGACACGCCGCCGGGCCACCCCGAGCGGGCCGACCGCATCCGGGTGATCGAGCGGGCCCTGGAGGACGAGCGCTTCGCCGCGCTGGTGCGCGAGCAGGCGCCGCTCGCCGACCTCGCGGTGGCGGGCCTCGCCCATCCGGAGAACTACGTCGCGGCGATCGCCGCGGCGGCGCCGGACGAGGGATTGACGGTCATCGATTCCGATACGGTGATGTCCCGGGGCTCGCTCGAGGCGGCGCGCCGCGCGCTCGGCGCCGCCGTGCGGGCCGTCGACGAGGTGATGGAGGGCCGCGTCGCCAACGCCTTCGCGGCGATGCGCCCGCCCGGCCACCACGCCGAGCGCGAGCGCGCCATGGGCTTCTGCCTGTTCAACACCGCGGCGGTGGCGGCGCGCCACGCCCGAGAGCGCCACGGTGCCGCCCGGGTGGCGCTCGTCGATTGGGACGTCCATCACGGCAACGGATCGCAGGACATCTTCTGGGACGATCCGAGCGTCATGTACGCCTCGACCCACCAGATGCCGCTCTTTCCCGGCACCGGCGCCGCGTCCGAGCGCGGCGATCACGACACCATCGTCAACGTGCCGCTGCACGCGGGCGACGACGGCGACGTCTTCCGCGAGGCCTTCACGCACGGCGTGCTGCCGCGGCTCGAGGCGTTCCGGCCCGACCTGATCGTGATCTCGGCCGGGTTCGACGCCCATTGGCGCGATCCGCTCGCCAACCTGAAGCTGACGGAAGCCGATTTCGCCTGGGCGACCCGGGAGCTGATGGGGATCGCCGATCGCCGCTGCGGCGGCCGGATCGTCTCGCTGCTGGAGGGGGGCTACGACCTGATCGGACTGTCGAAGTCGGTCGCCGCCCATGTCGAGACGCTGATGGGGCGGTGAGGGCTCGGCCGGGGCCGGGCCCGCGACGAGGTCCGGTGCCGCCGAGGAGTGGACATCGGCGCCCGGGCGCCCCCTACCCCTCCAGCGGCTCGTCGCCGACCATCTCGATGCCGAAGCCCGACAGGCCGACATAGGAGCGTGCCGCGCTCGAGATGTTGCGGATCGAGACCACGCCGAGGTCGCGCAGGATCTGGGCGCCGAGCCCCACCTCGCGCCACTGGCGCACGCGTGCGGCTTCCGCCCCGTCCTCGCCGGCCCCGTCGGGCAGCTGCGACAGCGGCACCCCGGCGGTGCCGTCGCGCAGGTAGACGAGAACCCCGCGGCCTTCCTGCGCGAAGCGGCGCATCACCGCCTCGATCGTGCGCCCGCCCTCGATTACGTCCGCCACCACGTTCGAGCGGTGCAGCCGCACCAGCACGTCGCGGCCCTCGCCGATGCGCCCGTGCACGAAGGCGAATTGCTGCATCGGCTCGAACGGCGTGGTGTAGGCGTAGCCGGTCATCTCGCCCCACTCGGTCTTGACCGGGAAGCTGCCGACCCGCTCGACCAGCTTCTCGCGCGCCTGGCGGTAGGAGATCAGCTCGGCGACCGAGATCTGCTTGAGGCCGTGCTTCTCGGCGAACGCCGTGATCTGCGGCCCCTTCATCACGGTGCCGTCGTCGTTGGCGAGCTCGCAGATCACGCCGACGGGCGGGAGCTTCGTAAGCCGGCACAGGTCCACCGCCGCCTCGGTATGGCCGGAGCGCATCAGCACGCCGCCGTCCTTGGCGATCAGCGGGAAGACGTGGCCCGGGCGCACGAAGTCGGTCGCGCCCATGTTGCCGTTGGCCAGCGCCCGCACGGTGTTGCAGCGCTGCTCGGCCGAGATGCCGGTGGTCAGCCCGTGCTTGACGTCGACCGTGACCGTGAAGGCGGTGCCGAGCGGCGCGTCGTTCGAGGCCACCATCGGCTCGAGGCGCAGGCGCTTGGCCTCCGCGACGGTGATCGGCGCGCAGACGATGCCGCAGGTGTTGCGGATGATGAACGCCATCTTCTCCGGCGTGCAGAGCGAGGCGGCGACGACGAGGTCGCCCTCGTTCTCGCGGTCGTCGTCGTCGGTGACGACCACGATCTCGCCGCGGGCGAAGGCGTCGAGGGCCTCGATGATCGATGCGTGGGTCACGGGCATCTCCTGTCCCGGGGGAGCGAGCCCCGGAGAATCCAGTCCCAGGAAGTCGTTGGGGGTGACGGCGCCGCCGGTCACCCGCGCCACGGCGGCCGCCGTCTCCCGCGAGAGCCAGGGTTCGGGGTTGTTGCACAACCCCGTCACCGCCGCCGGCGAGAGCCCGCAGCGCCGCGCGAAGTCGAGGCGGGTCACGCCCTGCTGTCGGAGCCAGTCGCCGAGTTTCACCCCACCGTCATAACCCACGGGTGATTTCAGTCAAACTGAAACGGCGCGATCGTTCACTCCGGCTGAAAGGTTGCCCCCTCCCCGACCTGGGCGCGGTGGCGCAGGACGTGGTCGGCGAGCACGCAGGCCATCATCGCCTCGCCCACCGGCACGGCGCGAATGCCGACGCAGGGATCGTGGCGGCCCTTGGTCATGACGTCGACCGGCCGGTTGTCGCGGGTGACGCTGGCGCGCGGGGTCAGGATCGACGAGGTCGGCTTGACGGCGAAGCGGCAGACCAGCGGCTGGCCGGTCGAGATGCCGCCGAGCACGCCGCCCGCGTGATTGGCGAGGAAGATCGGGCGCCCGTCGTTGCCGGGCCGCATCTCGTCGGCATTCTCCTCGCCGCGCAGGGCGGCAGCCGCGAAGCCGTCGCCGATCTCGACGCCCTTGACGGCGTTGATCGACATCATGGCGGCGGCGAGATCGGCGTCGAGCTTGCCGTAGACCGGCGCGCCGAGGCCGACGGGCACGCCCTCGGCCACCACCTCGATCACCGCGCCGACCGACGAGCCCGCCTTGCGGATGCCGTCGAGATACTCCGCCCATTGCGCGGCGGCGACCGGGTCCGGGCAGAAGAACGGGTTCTCGTTCACCTCGTCCCAATCGAAGCGGGCGCGGTCGATCGCGTGCGGGCCGACCTGCACCAGGGCGCCCCGGATCGTGACGCCGGGGAGCACCTTGCGGGCGACCGCGCCCGCCGCCACCCGGGCGGCGGTCTCGCGGGCCGAGGAGCGGCCGCCGCCGCGATAGTCGCGGATGCCGTACTTGGCGTCGTAGGCGTAGTCGGCGTGGCCCGGCCGGTAGCTGTCGCGGATCTCCGAATAGTCCTTCGAGCGCTGGTCGACGTTCTCGATCATCAGCGCGATCGGCGTGCCGGTGGTGAGCGGGCGCCCGCCCGTGCGATCGTCGGCGAAGACGCCCGAGAGGATGCGGACCTGGTCCGGCTCCTGGCGCTGGGTGGTGAAGCGCGACTGGCCGGGCCGGCGGCGGTCGAGCTCCGCCTGGATCTCCGCCGCATCGAGCGGGATGAGCGGCGGGCAGCCGTCGACGACGCAGCCGAGGGCCGGGCCGTGGCTCTCGCCGAAGGTGGTGACGCGGAAGAGGTGGCCGAAGCTGTTATGGGACATGGTGGCTGCGCGATAGGACGCGGCCGCTCTAGAGCATTTTGCGCCGGACGGGAAATGGTCCCGTGGGCCGGGGCGGCGCGAGCCGGTCTCGTCAAGGTCGGCGGGGGCCGGCGCGGCGGGGCTCCGCCGGCCCTCGGGTGAGACGGGCGGCTTGACATCGTTGCCGGGCCGCCCGTAGATCCTCTCGATTTTTTACGATAAAAGAAATATTGATCAGTGATTTTGGGATCAATTTGGAAGTATTTTCGTTCTCTCATTGGATATTGCTCGAATGGTGAAGCATATTGCATGGGTTTTTCGTGAAGCGATCGACCGTGGTGAGGGGCGACATGAATGTATTCAGGCTATTGCGCCGCAGGAGCCGGGCGAAGGACGCGGCGCTCGACGTCGATTTTTATCGCGATTACTACACGGACATGAGCGGTGCGAGCGACGACGAGATCGCGACGCACTGGGAGACGTTCGGTCGGACCGAGGGCCGGTTCGCCAGCGAGGCGGCCGCGCTGGCGGCCGCCCTGGCCACCGGCGGATTGCCGAAGGAATTCGACGTCCGGACGTACCTTCGTCTGAACCCGGACGTTGCGGACGCGATCAGGTGGGATTTCCAGGCCGTCCATCACTACCTGGAACACGGCCGGGCCGAACGCCGCCTGCATGCCGATCCGTCGCGCGCGACGGCGCTCGACTCCGCCGGGTTCGGCCTCCCGCGAGGCTTCAACCTCGCGAGCTACGTCGCCTGCAATCCCGACATCGCCCGCGTGATCACGTCGAATGTCGGTCGCCTGAAGCACTATTTCGAGTATGGCCGTGCGGAGAAGCGGAGCTACACTCCCCTCTTCTACGACGCCACGTTCATCTCGCAATTGTACGGCGTGACGGTCCCGCCGGAATCGAACCCGGACGAGGCGGTCGTCGCCGTCAAGCAGGCGCTGCGCCCTGCCGACGATCAGTTCATCTATTTCAACGAAGACGAAATCGCGCGCGCTCACAATATAAACATTCCCTATTTTTCTGAGTATTTCGATCACGACTTCTATCGCTACAAATACACGAGAGATGGCGGCAAGTTTCTCAACAGGGCCGAGTGCATCCGTCATTTCTGCGAGGTCGGCCAGCACGAGCAGTTCGACATCTCGCTCGACGGCGCCTTCGATGACGACTTCTTTCGCGCGGAGTACGGCACCCGCCGTCCCGCGAGCGGCTCGTCGCGGCAGGAGCGCTACGAGCGCTGGCTCAGAAGCGACGCGGACGAGCCGCGCTCGCCCAACCTGCGGGTGCTGGCGCACCTCGACCACGGTGCGCGGCTGCCGCGCCGGGTCGTGGAAGCCATCGCGGCGCGCGTGCGGCAGGCGGCGGACGGGGCGGATCCGGCGAAGCCGAGCCGGATCGTCCGGGATCTGCTGGATTGGACGCTCGACCTCGACGATCCCGCGCTCGCCGGCTTCTTCGTCGAGGTCGCCGATGCCTGCGCGCGGCAGGGCAGGAGCGTCGAGGCCGCCGAACTGTACGCCCGCGCCCTGATTCACGTTCCCGATCACCCGCGCGGCCTCAACCATCGGGCGGATCTGGTCCATCGCGGCGGCAACCTCGGCCTGGCCACCCGCCTGCGCCGGCACATCGTCGCGCTCGACCGCGGCAACGAGTGGACCTACGTCCATCTGGCCGAGGGCCTGCTCGAACTCGGCGAGTCGAAGGCCGCGGAGCGCGCCCTGGCGGCGGGCGCGGCGAAGTATCCGGGGGACGTCGCCCTGCGCCTGCAGCTCCGCGGCATTCAGGAGAAGTACTTTCACGACATCTGGGAGAGGAGCGCCGACGTCGCCCTCGAGTTGGGCTACGACGAGGCCCGCGCCCGCGTGACCGGGGCGGCGCGCTGCCTCGCTCGGGACGAGGAGCGGCCGGTCGTCGCCGCCGGGCGCGTGCGCCGCGTCGCCGTCTACGCCAGTTGCGATCTCGCGCAATGCCGCTTCTACCGGGTCGACCAGCGGGCCGAGCAGCTCGTGGCGGCGGGCTACGAGGTCACGGTCTACGACTACACGAAGGATCACGACAAATACATGGCCGACCTGATGAAGATCGACTACACGATCTTCTACAGAGTGCCGGCATTCCCGGACGTCGTCGATGCCATCGAGAAGACGGCCGAGATCGGCATCGTGACGATCTACGACATCGACGATCTGGTTTTCGACTCGGCGTATTTTCCGCCGGGCTTCGAGACCTATGTCGGCCTGATCGATGCTCGCCAACACGCCGCGATGGCGTGCGGCGTCAGCCTGTTCGCCGAGGCCGCCGGGCTGTGCGACTACGGCATGGCCTCGACGGCGAGCCTCGCCCGGCACCTCGAGCGCCGGGTCCGGACGGGGACCGTGTTCCACCAGCCGAACGCGCTGAGCGGCGCCCACATGGTCAGCCTGCGGCAGGAGCGGGCGGCCCCGCCCGGGGACGTCGTCACGGTCTTCTACGGCTCCGGCACCAAGGCCCACAAGCTCGACTTCGAGCGGCTGATCGAGCCGGCCCTGGCGCGCCTGTTCGAGGCCCACGGTGCGCGCATCCGCGTCGTGGTGATCGGCGAGATCACGATCTCGGACCTGCTGCGCCCCTGGGCGGACGCGATCATCGCCTCGCGGCCGATCGCCAACGTCGCCTCCTACTGGGACCTGCTGCGCGAGGCCGACATCAACATCTCGGTGCTGGTGCCGGACGCGTTCAACGACTGCAAGAGCGAGATCAAGTGGATGGAGGCCGCGATGTTCGGCATTCCCTCCGTCGTGAGCAGCACGCAGACCCATCGCGAGGCGATCGTCGAGGGCGAGACCGGCTTCCTGTGCGAGACGAGCGAGGCGTTCTACGCCGCCCTCGACCGCCTGGTGCGCTCGCCGGAGGAGCGGCACCGGATCGGCGCGGCGGCGAGGCGCGTCGTGCTCGAGGCCTACGGGCTGGAGCGGCAGGCCGGCCGCCTGTCCGAGGCCATCGACCGGACGAGCGCGCGCCAGCTCGCGCCGCGCCGGAAGCTCGTCATCGTCAACGTGTTCTACCCGCCGCAGGCGATCGGCGGCGCGACCCGGGTCGTGTACGACAACGTCCGCTCGCTGCGCACGATCCTCGGGCCGGACTGGCAGATCGACGTGATCTGCACCCTCGAGGGCGGACGGACGCCCTACGCCGTCGACTGGTACGTCCAGGACGGCGTGCGGGTGTTCTGCATCACGGCCGGCAAACACCCTGGTCTCGACAGCCTCGTCGAGGATCCCGAGATGGGGGGCGCCTTCGACCGCGTCCTCGACCGGATCGAGCCGGACCTGATCCATTTCCACTGCATCCAGCGGCTGACCACGACCTGCGTCACCGCCGCGACCCGCCGCCGGATCCCCTACCTGATCACGATGCACGACGGATGGTGGATCTCGCCGCACCAGTTCCTGACCAACGGGAACCGCCAGGTCGAGACCTACGACTTCAATGGCGGGGCCGGTCGCGACGCCTTCATGAGCGACGCCTACGTCCGCGCACGGACGCTCCTGCGCTGCATCAGGGGCGCCGCGCGCGTGCTGACCGTGTCCGAGCCGTTCGGCGCCCTGTGCCGCGGCGTCGGCCTCGGCGAGATCGAGGTGGTCGAGAACGGCGTGTCCCGCCTGCCGGAGGTCGTCCGGACTGCGAGCCCGACCGGTCGCGTGCGCCTCGGCTTCATCGGGGGGCTCGCCGACCACAAGGGCTACGGGCTGATCCGGAACGTGCTCTTCAACGAGCCGTTCAGGAACCTCGGCCTGCTGCTGATCGACCACGCCATGCACCCGAGCGAGCGGGTGGAGGAGGAGTGGGGCAGCGTGCCGGTCGAGATCCGGGGCAAGTTCCCGCAATCGACGGTTGGCGGCCTCTACGCGCATATCGACGTGCTCCTGGCGCCGTCGATCTGGCCGGAGAGCTACGGGCTGGTGACCCGGGAGGCGCTCGCCGCGGGCTGCTGGGTCGTCGCCTCGGACCGGGGCGCGGTCGGCGATTGCGTCGTGGAGGGCCGGAACGGCTACGTCGTCGACGTCGCCGACGAGGCGGGCCTCCTGGCGGCCCTGCGCTTCATCGACGACAACCCGGACATCCACCTGCGCTCGCCCGGCTACACCGCCCCGATCCGGACCGCCCACCGGCAGGCGGAGGAGCTGGCGGTCATCTACGGCGAGATCCTCGACGCGACGCGGGCCTGAGCGGGCTCCGCCGTCGCCCCGCCCGGGGCGGCCGCAGCGCCTTGCGCGCACGAGAACGCCCGGCATCGACCCCTTCGATGCCGGGCGTTCTCGTTTCAGGGCGTCGGGAAGACGCGTCGCCTCAGCGGCGCTGGAACAGCGGCTGGGCCAGGGCCTCGGCCCGGGCCATCCACAGGTCGCGCTCGGCGCGCAGCTCCTCGGCCTTGTCGACCTCCTGCTGCACGTGGGCGCGCAGGGCCCGCAGCTCGTCGGCGAGCAGCGCCTGCAGCTCGTCGTAGCGGGCGTTCTCCTGGCGCAGGCGCGCCTTGAGCATCATGTTCTCGGCCATCAGGGCGGCGAGGTCGTCGTCCTCCACCCGCGGCGCCGGCGGCTCCGGCACCGGGTCCGGCTCGGCCGGGACGACGATGCGCGGCTCCCAGGCGGCCTGCGCCTCCGGGCGGCGCGGCGCGGTGCGGGCCTGGTCGGCGGCGTCGATCCGCGACAGGGTCGCGAGCCAATCCTGCAGCGGGCCCGAGGGCTGCCGCGCCGCGGCGGTGGTCTGCGTCTTCAAGGCGGGGTCGGACACACCGCGTCTCCTGCGAATCTCGACCCCGAGTTAATCCCCGCCATGGTTAAGAACCGGTAAAGACCGCCCGCCGCGCCGGGGGCGGCGCCTCCCGCGCATTGACAATCCGTTCATGGACCGCTAGGCCGCGCCTCTCAGGACGAGGTCTCGTCTCGACGCCGACCGGCCCGTGAGGCCGGAGGTCAACGCCCGACAGCGCGATGCGCCCTCGGGCGCGAACTGCGTTGCGCGAAACCTCCCGATCGGCCGTCCCCCGGGGGCGGCCTACAGGAGACCGGATGATCAGGACCGACCACGCGCGCTTGCGCATCGAGGACGCGGTGAACGAGCTCTGCCCCTGGTCGGGCAAGCCGATCGCGGCCGACTCGCTGACGCTCTACAACGGCGCGGTGGTTGGCTTCTGCAATCCCGATTGCCGCGACAAGTTCGAGCGGGCCCTCACCCATTTCGAGGGCGCCCTCCAGGCCCGCCGCGCCGCCTCCGCGGGCGTGAACGAGTAGTTCCCGGAGACTGACGCGCATGTTCGAAGGCCTCTCCGACCGCCTGTCCGGCATCCTGTCCGGGCTGACCCGCCGCGGCGCCCTGACCGAGGCCGACGTCACCGCCGCCCTGCGCGAGGTGCGCCGCGCCCTGCTGGAGGCCGACGTCGCGCTCGAGGTCGTGCGCTCCTTCACCGAGAAGGTGCGCGAGCAGGCCGTCGGCGCGGTCGTGCTGAAGTCGGTGACGCCCGGCCAGATGGTCGTGAAGATCGTCAACGACCAGCTCGTGGCGATGCTGGGCGGCGAGGCCGGGGTCATCGACCTCAACGCGCCGGCCCCCGTCGGCATCCTGATGGTCGGCCTCCAGGGCTCGGGCAAGACCACGACGACCGCCAAGATCGCCCGTCGCCTGACCCAGCGCGACAAGCGCCGGGTGCTGCTCGCCTCCCTCGACACCCGCCGCCCGGCCGCGATGGAGCAGCTCGCGGTCCTCGCGAGCCAGGTCGGCGTCGAATCGCTGCCGATCGTGGCCGGCCAGTCGGCGGTGCAGATCGCCAGGCGCGCCATGGAGGCCGCCCGCCTCGGCGGCTTCGACGTGGTGATGCTCGACACCGCCGGCCGCGTCACCCTCGACGAGGCGCTGATGCAGGAGGCCGCCGACGTCAAGGCGGCCACGAACCCGCACGAGGTTCTGCTCGTCGCCGACGCGCTCACCGGCCAGGACGCCGTCAACACGGCGCGGGCCTTCGACGACCGGCTCGGCGTCACCGGCATCGTGCTCACCCGCATGGACGGCGATTCCCGCGGCGGCGCGGCGCTCTCGATGCGGGCGGTCACCGGCAAGCCGATCAAGCTCGTCGGCACCGGCGAGAAGGTCGACGCGCTCGAGGAGTTCCATCCGGCCCGCGTCGCCAACCGCATCCTCGGCATGGGCGACATCGTCTCGCTCGTCGAGAAGGCGGCCGAGACCATCGACCAGGAGCAGGCCCTTCGCGTCGCCGAGAAGATGCGCAAGGGCAAGTTCGACCTCGACGACCTGTCGATGCAGCTCGCCCAGATGGAGAAGATGGGCGGGATCGGCGGCCTGATGGGCATGCTGCCCGGCATGGGCCAGATCAAGAAGCAGGTCGAGGGCGCCAACCTCGACGAGACGATGTTCAAGCGCCAGCGCGCCATCATCTCGTCGATGACCCCCGGGGAGCGCCGCAACCCCGACCTGCTCAAGGCCTCGCGCAAGAAGCGCGTGGCGAAGGGCGCCGGCGTCGACGTCTCGGAGATCAACAAGCTCCTCAAGATGCACCGCACCATGGCCGACATGATGAAGGCCATGGGCTCGGGCAAGCGCGGCATCGGCCAGGCGCTCGGCAGCATGTTCGGGCTCGGCGGCGGCGGCATGGGCGGCGGAATGGGCGGATTGGGCAAGATGATGGGCGGCATGCCCCAGCCCACTCCCGAGATGCTCGCCGAGCTGCAGAAGTCGCTGCCGCCCGGCACCACCCTTCCGTCGATGCCTCCGGGCCTCGGCGGTGCGAAGGCGCCCGGCGGCCCCGCCAAGGCGCCTCCCGCCGCCCCCGGCCTGCCGGGCTTGGGCGGCAAGCTCCCGGGCCTGCCCGGCCTCGGCGGCCTCCCCTTCGGCAAGAAGAAGTAGGCGGATCGGGGGCCTGAAGGCCCCTCCCGCCCGCGACGTCGAACGATCCTCGAACCCCAGAGAACAGGAAGAGACCCATGTCCCTCAAGATTCGCCTCACCCGCGGCGGCGCCAAGAAGCGCCCGTACTACCGCATCGTCGTCGCCGACGCCCGCTCTCCCCGCGACGGCCGCTTCATCGAGAAGGTCGGCGCCTACGACCCGATGAAGCCGAAGGACGATCCGGCCCGCGTCATCCTCGAGACCGAGAAGGTCCAGGCCTGGCTCGCCAAGGGCGCCCAGCCGACCGACCGCGTCCTGCGCTTCCTCGACGCCGCCGGCCTCGCCAAGCGCCCGACCCGCAACAACCCGCAGAAGGCCGAGCCGGGCACCAAGTCCAAGGAGCGCGCCGCCGCCCGCGCCGAGAAGGCCGGCGCCGCCGCCGACTCGGCCGAGTAAGCCTCGGCCGTGGCGCGCCGCCCCGACGCCCGCCCCCCTGGCGGTCGGGTCCCCAAGGGACCCGGCCGCGGGGGCCCCGACCAGCGCCGGGGCGCCGGCGCGCCCGCGCCGCAGCGTTCCATCACCGCGCCCGCGCGCACCGAAACCGGGATCGCCACCGATCCCGGTTTCGTGCTGCTGGGCGAGTTCGGTCGCGCCCACGGCCTCGCCGGCGAGGTGCGGCTGAAATCCTACACCGCCGATCCCACGGCGATCGGGTCCTACGGCCCGCTCACCGGGGCCGACGGGCGCGCGGTCGAGATCGCGTCCTTGCGTCCCGCCGCGGGCGCCCCCGACATGCTGATCGCTTGCGTGGCGGGCGTGTCCGGCCGGACCGGGGCCGAGGGCCTGAACCGGCTCGCCCTCTACGTCGCGCGCGAGCGCCTCGGCGCGCCGGAGGACGAGGACGAGTTCTTCGCCGCCGACCTCGTCGGGATGGCCGTCGTCGACCGCGCCGGCAGCCTCGTCGGCACGGTGCGGGCGGTACCGAATTACGGTGGCGGCGACCTCCTGGAGATCGCCCCGGCCTCCGGCGGCAGTCCCGCCCTCCTGCCCTTCACCAAGGCCTTCGTACCGGAGATCGACGTGGCGGCGCGCCGCGTGATCGTCGATCCGCCCGAGGACCTGTTCGCGCCGGCTGCGCCGCGGGACCCGGACGAGGGTTGAGGGGGCCGCGAGCCGCGAGATCCCGTCGCGTCGCAACGCGTCCGTCACGTCCTCCCCGTCCTCTCGGGGCGCGCCGCAGGCGAGAACCCGGGATCCATGACCGCTGGTCCCCGGGTGAGGCGGAACGCGATCCGCCGGGTTCTGCGCCGTCAGCGGTCAGGGATCCCGAGTGTCGCTATCGCGGCCCCGGGACGACGATCGAGGCTGGGATCTCGCCGGCCGACTCACGAAAAGACAGAGCCTGCCCGGCAATCCGTCGGACAGGCTCTGCCTTTGATGGCGTCACGAAACGAGAGCCCGCCCCGTCGGGATGGGCGTCGGCCGTCTCACCGCCCGCGGTTCTTGCGCTGCTGGCCGAGGCCCGAGCTCTTGGCGAGCTCCGAGCGCTGGGCGGCGTAGGTCGCGGCGACCATCGGGTAGTCGTGCGGCAGGCCCCACTTCTGACGATACTGGTCCGGCGACAATCCGCGGGTCGTCAGGTGCCGCTTGAGCGACTTGTAGGGTTTTCCGTCCTCCAGGCTGATGATGTAGTCCGGGGTGACGGTCTTGCGGATCGGGACCGGCGGCGTGGGCTTCTCGGGCTCAGGCGCCGGCGGAGCGGCGACGCGCTCGAGGGAGGTGTGGACCGCCGCGATCAGGTTCGCGAGCTCCGCGACCGGAACCGAGTTCTTCGACACGTAGGCCGATACGATGTCGGCCGTGAGCATGACGAGTTCGCCCGGCTCCTGATCCTGAGTTTCCACGTCTGACATGATGGGGGCTTCCGCTTCGAGAGTGAGGTGGACGACGGAGGCTTTGAAGCGGGCCAGCCCGGCTTCGCGCCGCCTCTCGGTCTTCTTGGGGCCGTCACGTACGAACTACGCGCGGGCCATCGCCCGGTCCCTCAGACTTGGTGGCAATTCTCGTTCCGGTCCGCAAGCTGGTAGCAGCAACGTGGCGATAAAATCAGGTAGTTCTTGTGGATTTCAACGCCGTACAACCGCGCAAAGTACACTCAAGGTTGCAATCGGCAATTTTACGTGGCCGATAATTGCATAAAAACCTATCGGTGGTGGGTCGTTCGAGCGGAGTGCCGTGATGCTGGTCTGTTGCCGGGGCGGGCCGGTGCCGATCGCTGCGGGACCAGCCCGCCCGGGTTCCGCTCGATCGCCTCAGGCGGCCGGCTCCGCCTGCAGCCGGTCCGGCCGGCGTGACGCCGAGTCCTGGCGGGCCTGGATCTCGACGAAGACGCGGCGGACCTTGGGGCTCAGGGCCTTCATCCGCTTCTCGAGGCGGCCGACCAGCCCCTCGACCTCGCCGCCGGTGAGCGCGTCGTCGATGTCGAGGCTGACGTTGACCAGGATGTCGGCCGGACCGAGATGCTGGGTCAGCACCTCGTTGACGTGCTCCACCCCGCGCTCGGACCGCACGATCTCGTGCAGGCCGGCGACCAGTTCGGGCTCCGCCGCCTCGCCGACGAGCAGGCCGTGGGTCTCGATCATCAGGAAGATCGCCATGCCGATCAGGATCAGGCCGATCACGATCGAGGCGGCGCCGTCGAAGGCGGGTTGCTTCAGCGTCTCGGCCAGGATCACGCCGGCCAGCGCCACGACGAGGCCGGCGAGCGCCGCCACATCCTCCACCAGCACCGTGAACAGGGCCGGGTCCTTGCTGCGGCGCACCGCGGTGATCGGCGGCCGCTCGCCCTTCTCGCCCCAGAACGCCTTGAGGGCGACGAAGCATGAATAGCCCTCGGCGAGCACCGCGAAGCCGAGGATGGCCAGGTTGACGACGAAGCCCGGGATGGTGCGCCCGAGGATCACCGCGTCGGCGGCAGGCTCCGGATGCTGGAGCTTGTGGATGCCCTCGTAGACCGCGAAGGCGCCGCCGCCGAGGAAGATCAGCAGGGCGACCAGGAAGGCGTAGAAGTAGACCTCGCGGCCGTAGCCGAACGGGAAGCGGGCATCCGCCGGCCGCTGCGCCCGCTTCAGGCCGACGAGGAGCAGGATCTGGTTGGCGGTGTCGACCACCGAGTGGACGCCCTCGGCCAGCATCGCCGAGGAGCCGGTGAGGAAGGCGCCGAGGAACTTCGCCGCGGCGATCGCCAGGTTCGCGCCGGCCGCGGTGTAGATCGCGCCGCTGCTCTCGTGTGCCATGATGGTGTCGCGCTCCCGCCGCCCGGCGAGCGTGGCCGTGGCTGACCGGAGTAACGCCGAGAATGGCCGGATGGGTCCGGCCCGCCCGCGACGATGTCTCGCAGCCTCACGCCGCGTCGCGGAGGGGGATCGCGGGGGCCGGGAGGCCGAAATGCCCGTGCAGGGCCGCGATCGTGTCTGCGAGCAGGCCTTCGAGCGGGGCGAGCGCCGCCTCGTCGGGCACCACTCCGTCGACCCGGGCGGCGTGCTCTATCTCCCGCAGGCGCGCGGCGAGGGACGCGGCGCCGACGTTGAGGCTCATCGACTTGAGCCCGTGGGCGGCCCGGCCCGCGGCGTCGGCATCGGCGGCCGCCCGCAGCGCGGCCAGCCCGTCGGGAGCGTGGGCGGTGAACAGGCCGAGTATCCGCTCGACGAAGGCCGAGCCCGAGCCCTCCGCCATCTCGGCGAGCCCCGCCAGGGTGTCGGCGTCGAGAAGCGACGCGGCCGGCCCCGCCGGCTCCGCCTCGAACTCCGGCGCCGCCCCGGCCTCGCCGACGGCCGCCGCGAGGGTGCGGGCGAGATCGCCGAGGGTGAAGGGCTTGGCGAGCATGCCGTCCATCCCGGCCTCGCGCCACGCCTCGGCGGCGGTGCCGACGACGTGGGCGGTCGCCGCCGCGATGTAGGTGCGGGCCAGTCCTTCCGCGGCTTCCCATTGCCGGATCGCCCGGGCGGCGTCGAAGCCGTCGAGGACCGGCATGCTGCCGTCCATCAGGATCAGGTCGAACCCGCCGTCGCGCGCCGCCTCGAGCGCCTGGTAGCCGTCCTCCACGGTCGTGACGCGGGTCACGCCGAGGCGGCCCAGCGCCTCGACCGCGACCTCGCGATTGACCGGGTTGTCGTCCGCGACCAGCACCCGGGCGCCGGGGAAGCGCGGCAGGGCCGCGACCGGGCCGGCCTCGGCCCCGATGCCCGAAAGGCTCCCGCCGGCGGCGAGCGCCGCCAGGGCCGGGCGCCATTCCCCTTGCGCCAGCGGCCAGCGCAGCAGGGCGTCGGCGAGGCGCGACGACAGGACGGCGGCCCCGCTCGGCTCGCCCATCGGCGCGAGGGCGAGGACGCGGCCCGCGCCCGCGGGACGGCATCCGGCCCGGGCGAGGTCGCGGGCCTCGACGATGTGGTGCGCGCCCTCCCCCGCCTGCCCGGGCGCGAAGCCGGCGGCGATCAGGCTCTCCGCCAGGGCCAGGCCCGTCGCGGGCCCCGCGACCGCGAGCACCACCGCGGGCACGATGCCCGGCTCGCGCCGCGGAGGCTCGGCCGCGGCCAGCATGCCCACCGGGACCTCGACCGGGATCTCGGCCCAGAAGGTCGAGCCCCGGCCGACCTCGCTCTCGACGCCGATCCGCCCGCCCATCGCGGCGACGAGGCGCTCGGCGATCGACAGGCCGAGGCCGGTGCCGCCGAAGCGCCGGGTCGTCGAGCCGTCGGCCTGCGAGAAGGCGGAGAAGATCGTCGGCAGGGTCTCGGCCGGGATGCCGATGCCGGTATCGGACACGCTCAGGCGCAACGTCCCGCCCCCGTCGCGGGTCTCGATCCGCACCAGGACGTGGCCGGCCTCGGTGAATTTCAGGGCGTTGTTGACGAAGTTGCCGAGCACCTGGCCGAGCCGCACCGGATCGCCGGCGATCGCGCGCGGCACGTCCGGCCCGACGACCGCCGCGAGGTCGAGCCCCTTCGCCCGGGCCCGCTCGCCGAACAGGGTGACGACGGTGTCGGCGACCTCGGCGGGGTCGAGGGGGATGCGCTCCAGGGTGAGCTTGCCGGCCTCGACCTTGGCGAAGTCCAGGATGTCGTTGATGATCGCGAGCAGGCTTTGCCCTGAGCGGGCGATCACCTCGGCGTAGTGGCGCTGGCGCGCCGGCAGGTCGGCGGCGGCCAGGAGCTCGGCCATCACCAGCATGCCGTTCATCGGCGTGCGGATCTCGTGGCTCATCGTCGCCAGGAACGACGACTTGGCGCTGTTGGCGGCCTCCGCCGCCTCCTTGGCCTCGCTGAGGTCGTGGGTGCGCTCGCTCACCTCCTGCTCCAGCCGGCCCTGGTGCTCGACGAGGCGGTGGTCGCGCTCGCGCACCGCGTCGATGAGGCCGTTGAAGCTCGTCGCCAGCCGGCCGACCTCGTCGGCGGAGGCGGTGCCGGACGGCAGGTCGGCGCGGCGGGCGTAGTCGTGGTTCTCGCGCACGGCGTCCATCGTGCGGGCGAGCGCGGAGAGCGGCCGGGTCAGGGCGCGGCCGACGCGCCAGGCCACCGCGAAGCCCACCACCATGGCGAGGGCCGCCGCCATGAGGGCGTTGCGCACCACCTTCCAGAGGCGGTCGACGAGGTTCGCGGTGTCGGCGATCAGGGTCACCTGCCCGACCACGCGGGCATTCTCCACCACCGGCACGCTGACCTTGACGGTGTGGGCCATGAGGAGGGCGAGCGGCGTGATGCTGTCGCCCTGGTCGAGGTCGAGGTCGCCGGCGAGCCGCAGCCCGGTGCCCTGCTCTGCCAGCGCCGAGCCGTCCGGGCGCGTGAGCCCGGCATAGACGATCCCCTCCTGGCGGGCGATCGCGCGCAGCGCCGCGTGGGCGCCGGCCGCGTCGTCCGCGGCGGCCGCCCCGGCGGAGGAGGCGGCGAAGACGGCGGCGAGGCCCTTCAGCGACCGGCGGGTGTCGGCGCCGTAGAGGTTGACCTCGGACCAGGCGCCGATCGCCGTGCCGGCGGCGAGCGCGACGATGACCGCGCCGAGCACCGCCCGGCCGAGGCGGACCGCGAGGCTCGCGCTCGCCCGCGCCGGAGCGGCGGGAGCGGCAACTGCCGGCTTCGTCGGGCGCCGACGTCGCAGGCGCAGGCGGCCGACCGGACGCGGCTTCGCGCCGGGGTCCGCGTCGGAGATTCCGCCGACGGGGTCGCGCATCCCGGGATCGCGGGCCTCGCCGCGTCTGGCAGCGGGCGTCGAGGGGGCCGAAGTCTCCCCGTCCGGCACGCCGATCAGCCGGGCCCGCAGGCCGCGGTTCTGCCCCGCTTCCTCCGGCGCCTCCAGCGGGTCTCGTTGCTCCCGCGCACGCCTCGTCCCGGTGGTCACGGCGCCCGTCTCCCTCAGGCGGCCCGGCTCGCGGCCTGGCCGACCAGGTCCACGACGACGTCCCAGCGGGAGAGGAAGGCCTCGACCACCGCCGGATCGAAATGCGCGCCCGCCTCGCGCAGCAGGAAGGCGTGCGTGGCCTCGAGGGTCCAGGCGCGCTTGTAGGGCCGGTCGCTGGTCAGGGCGTCGAACACGTCCGCCACCGCGACGATGCGGCCGGGGAGCGGGATGTCGGCGCCGGACAGGCCGCTGGGATAGCCCTTGCCGTCCCAGCGCTCGTGGTGGCTCACGGCGATCTCGGCGGCGAGCCGCACCACGTCGGAGGAACTGTTGGCGAGGATCCGGGCGCCCCGCTCGGCGTGGCGCTCCATCTCGCGGCGCTCCTCGCTGGTCAGGGGGCCGGGCTTGAGCAGGATCGCGTCGGGGATCGCGATCTTGCCGACGTCGTGCATCGTCGAGGCGAGGCTGATCCGCCGGCACTGGTCGGGCGGCAGGCCGAGGGCCTCGGCGATCAGGGCGGTGTAGTTCGCCACCCGGGCGACGTGGTCGCCGGTATCGGTGTCGCGGTGCTCGGCCGCGCGCATCAGCACGTTGACGATCTCGCGCTCGCGCGCCTCCACCTGGGCCACCGCGGCGGCGACCTCCTCGGCAAGGCGCGCGGCGTGGGCCCGCTCGCTCCGATGGGCGCGGCGGAGCGCCAGCAGGTTGGTGACGCGGGCCCGGATCTCGACCGGGTCGCAGGGCTTGTTGACGAAGTCGGTGGCGCCCGCTTCCAGGGCCGAGCGGCGTAGGGCACGCTGGTCGAAGCTCGTCACCATCACGATCGGCACGTGGGCGAAGCCCGGAAGCGCCCGCAGGGCCCGGATCACCGCGAGGCCGTCCATGCCCGGCATCTCGTAATCGGTGAGCACGATGCCGATCTCGTCGGCATGGGCTTCGGCGAAGGCGAGGGCGTCGGCGGGCCGGGTGAAGCTCTGCGGCCGGCAATCCGGGATCGGACGCAGCGCCTCGAGCATCAGCAGGTTGTTCAGCTCCGCATCGTCGAGGACGATCGCACGCATGAGGTCTCCTCCGGCGAGAGTGCGCCGCCGCCCGGTGATGATGGTGGCGAAACCTTGACAATCCCCTCCCCGCCCACCGCGATTTCGCGCGACGGGCGGGCTCCGCGCCGGGTTCCGCGGCAAGGTTCCGGTGGTTGGCGGACCGCTTGCGGCGTCTTTGGCTTTGAATCCGGACGCCGGCGGCGCTAGAGCACGTGCGAAGGCACCTCGCTCCGAGGAGCGGGTGCGGTGCAGCCCAGCACGGATCCCGGCGCGGCCTGAGCGACAGGCGCGCCTTCTCACGCAGGACAGACGAGACCAACACGATGGCCGGCTTCAAGGACCAGAACTTCAACGACCGGCGGAGCACGTCCGCGGACGCGAAGAAGGCCCTGCTGGAGAAGTTCCGGGCTCGGCCCAGCACGGAGGACCCGGAGGTCCAGGCCCGGCTGGCGGAGCGGCAGAAGATCGCCGAGGCCCGCGCCTCCCGCGCCGCCGAGCGCGAGGCGGCCAAGCAGGCCGAGGCCGAGCGCCGCGCCGCCGAGGAGGCCGAGGCCAAGGCCCGGGCCGAGCGCGACGCGGCCGACGCGGCCGAGCGCGAGGCGGCCATGGAGGCCGAGCGCAAGGCCGCCCGCGACGCCCGCTACGCCGCCCGCAAGGCGCGCCGCAAGTAGGCCGGCAAGTAGGCCGGCAAGTAGGCGGGCTGCCGGATCGGCAGGCATTCCGGTTCCCGTCATGGGAACCGTCCCTTCTCGCAACCCCCGTCGGACCCCGCGGCTCTCGTGCCGCGCGAGGCCCCGGCGGGGGTTTCGCGTTCCGGGCCGCCCCCGCGATCCCGACCGGGATGCGATCGCCCGCGTGCGGCCGCGCCGCGCTCCGCGCGACGCGGCCTCGCTCAGGCGTGCGGAGCGATCCGGACCGGACGGCGCAGGGGGCTCGCTTCCCGCGGGCCCTCGGCCGCCCCTTCTCCCCTCACTCGCCTTTGCGCGGGCGACCGCGGCGGGCCGGAGCCTTCTCGCCCTCGCCGGTACTCTCCGCCGCGAGCCGGGCCGCGGCCGCGCGGTCGCGCCGGATCTGGCCGAGACCGAGACTCTTGGCGAGTTCCGAGCGCTGGGCGGCGTAGGTCGCGGCAACCATCGGGTAGTCGTGCGGCAGGCCCCACTTCTGCCGGTACTGGTCCGGCGTCAGACCGCGAGTCGTCAGGTGGCGCTTGAGCGACTTGTACGGCTTGCCGTCCTCCAGGCTGATGATGTGGTCCGGGGTGACGGTCTTGCGGATCGGGACCGGCGGCGCGGGCTTCTCGGGCTCGGGTGCCGGCGGCGCGGCCACGCGCTCGAGCGAGGCGTGCACGGAGGCGATGAGGCTCGCAAGCTCCCCGACCGGCACAGAGTTCTTCGACACGTAGGCCGACACGATGTCGGCCGAAAGATTGATCAGGTCCGAGGTCGATGCCTGCTCGTCGGCGCTCATGAGTTCCCCCTCATGGAATACTTCTTTGCACATGTGGGCAAAATCCCTAACAGTCAATGAAAATTTTTAATTCGCGAGTAGAGTGCGTCAACCGATAGCGTACGTCACCCGTTTGAGGGACGGACGCTGCTTCCAACCCAAGTTCTGTCACGGCGATGGGTGGTTGTATAAGGAATATTTCCTCAATCTTTGATTTTCAGGCTGGCCAGGGCGTTCGGCCTAAGCCTCATGAGCCACCAGGATGACGCAAGGGATGGCGCACAGCGGCACAAACTAAGAAACAATACTTGAAGTTGTAAGACGCTTCCGATTCCTCCCCGCCGGTAGCAGGGCCGGAACAAGCTCGTTCGATCGAACGATGCAACCTGAAGATGTATTTGCCGATCGCGGCTCTGGAAACGAAGAAGGGCACCCGTCGCGGCCGACGGGTGCCCTTTGACGAACGGTGCGCCGGCCCCGATCGGGGGGACGGGTTAGGCCGCGGCCCCGCATCGTGCGGGGCCGGGTCGCGATTGCGGGGTCAGGTCCCCGCGCTCAGGGCTTGGGCGCCGCCGCCGGAGCGGTGGGCTTGGCGGCGGCCGGGGCCGAGGCCGGGGCGGCCTTGGGCGCCGCAGCCCATTCCGCGTCCGGCCGCGGGCCGTTCGGGGCGCCGGTCGGGGCGGTGAGCTGACCGGGCAGCGTGTCGTTCACGCGGGTCCAGGTCTGCGATCCGCACAGGAAGCCCATCAGGCAGCCCCGGACGTTGAGCTCGCCCGGCTCCTCGGTCCAGATCGAGACGTCGTAGAGCTTGCCGTCGTCGGCGTTGTAGATCTGCCCCTCGTAACGGTTATCCGCGTTGGGTTTGAGCCCCATGATGAGCTGGTGGCCGAGCGAGGGTCGGCTGCGCTTCTTGGCGTCGGTGTTCTTGAAGTCGACCCGCGGCTGGCCCTTGTCGTCGTTGGGGGTCTTGAGCCAGACGGCGTAGCCGCAGACCCGGTCGGCGCGGCTCGGGCACTTCTCGATCCGGATGCGGGCCCGGCCGTCCTCGGTCAACCACGTCCCGCTCGGGTCTTTCGGGGCGGCGAGCGCCGCTCCCGACGACAGGCCGAGGGCAACGAGCGCCCCGGTCAGGACCTTCTTCATACTGTACACCCTCGTCTGGTGCGGCCCGCGCACAACACTGTCCGTCGCTGATGCCGCATCGCGCGGCCGGAAGCCAGAGGCCGGCCCATTGCGTCGGAATCGTGGGCGACCGACGCGAACATGCGGCCTCACGGCGGGATGTCACATGCCCGGTTGTCACATGGCCGGATGTCACATAGTCGGCCGCTCCTGCGGCGAGCTAGAGCAGCGGCGCCGGTCGGCAATCGTCCGAACGGCACGAAACGCCGATATTTTCGACTGCCGCAAAGCGGCGTCCGCTCAACCCCAGGGCTGCCGCATGTTCACGACCGAGCTCCTCGTGATGATCTCCGCCGTCCTCGGGGCGATCGTCATCGTGCTCGCCGCCCGGCCGGGCGCGAGCCTGCGCGCGAGCCTGCCGCGTCTGCCCCGCGCTGCCGGCGCCGCCCGCCGGCCCGCGGGACGCTGAGGGCGGTCCCGGCCTTCCCCGCTCGCGGGGATTTCGGGGAGATTTCCGGATGTTGCCGCGGTTTTTCGTGCGGCGCGGCACGGCAGGAACCCGGAAAGGCTGCTAGACTTCGGACAGTGAGCCGCTGCCCTCGCGGCGCCGCCGATTCCGAGGAGCCGATCCGACCGTGCCGCACGCCTCCGAGCTGATTGCCATCATCGCCCTCGGGCTCGTCTTCGCGTTCGTCGGCGGCATGCTCGCGCAGCGGCTCAAGCTCCCGCCTCTCGTCGGATACCTCCTCGCGGGCGTCGCGGTCGGCCCGCACACGCCGGGTTTCGTCGGCAACGCGGAACTGGCCGGTCAGCTCGCCGAGATCGGCGTGATCCTGCTGATGTTCGGGGTCGGCCTGCACTTCTCGATCGGCGACCTGATGTCGGTGCGCGCCATCGCGCTGCCCGGCGCGGTGGTGCAGATCGCGGTCGCCACCCTGATGGGTCTGGCGCTCAGCGTCGCCTGGGGCTGGGGCCTCGGGGCGGGCCTCGTCTTCGGCCTCGCCCTCTCGGTCGCCTCGACGGTGGTGCTGCTGCGGGCGCTCGAGGAGCGCAGCCTGCTCGATTCCGACAAGGGCCGCATCGCCGTCGGCTGGCTCATCGTCGAGGACCTGGCGATGGTGCTGGCGCTGGTGCTGCTGCCGGCGCTCGCCGGGCCGCTCGGCGGCGAGAGCGCTGGCGCGGCGCACGGCATCGCCGGCGACGGCAACATCTGGCTCACCCTCGGGCTGACCTTCGCCAAGGTGGCGGCCTTCGCCGCCCTGATGCTGGCCGGCGGCCGCCGGGTGGTGCCCTGGATCCTCGACCAGGCCGCCCGCACCGGCTCGCGCGAGCTGTTCACCCTGGCGGTCCTGGCGCTGGCGCTCGGCATCGCGTACGGCTCGGCGGAGTTGTTCGGCGTCTCCTTCGCGCTCGGCGCCTTCTTCGCCGGCATGGTGCTGGCGGAATCGGATCTCAGCCACCAGGCCGCCGCGGATTCGCTGCCGCTGCAGGACGCCTTCGCGGTCCTGTTCTTCGTCTCGGTCGGCATGCTGTTCGACCCGACCATCCTGCTGCGCGAGCCGCTGGCCGTGCTCGCGACCCTGGCGGTGATCCTCGTCGGCAAGTCGCTCGCCGCGGTCGCCATCGTGCTGGCCTTCCGCCACCCGCTCTCGACGGCGCTCACCATCGCGGCGAGCCTGGCGCAGATCGGCGAGTTCTCGTTCATCCTGGCGAGCCTCGGCATCGGCCTGAAGCTGCTGCCGCCGGAGGGCCGCGACCTGATCCTGGCCGGCTCACTCCTCTCCATCACCCTCAACCCGCTGATCTTCGCCTCCCTGAGCCGCCTCAACGGCATCATCGAGGGCCGGCCGGCGCTCGCCGCCCGGTTCGCGCGCGGAACCAGCCCGATCGCGGTCGTCGCCCACGCCAAGCGCCGCGAGGGCCACGCGGTGGTGATCGGCTACGGCCGGGTGGGGGGCGCCATCGGCAAGGCGCTGGCGACCTGGGAACTGCCCTTCGTGGTGGTCGAGCGCGACCGGCGCCGGGTCGAGGAGCTGCGCGCCGCCGGCATCGCGGCGGTGTTCGGCGATGCCGGGGCGCCGGGGATCCTCGATGCGGCCGATATCGGGCGGGCGCGCCTCCTGGTGGTGGCGAGCCCGGACGCGCACCAGGCCCGCCGCCTGATCGAGATCGCCCGGGAGGCCAATCCGAGGATCGACACGGTGGTGCGCACCCACAGCGACACCGAGCGGCGCAACCTCGAGGAGGAGAAGGTCGGCCTGGTGCTGATGGCCGAGCGCGAGGTCGGGTTCGGCATGGCGCTCTACGCCCTGCGCAGCCTGGGCCTCAGCGAGGGCGAGGCGCGCCTGTTCATCGACACGAGCCGGGCCGAGAGCCGGGCCGAGCCGGTCGCCGAGGCCGAGCCGGAGCTCGGCGCCCCGGAGCTGCGGCCGCACCGCGAGGCGTCGGCGGAATCGTGACGCCGCCCGGGGCTCGGGACGACGGCGCGGATGACGAAACCGCAACCTTCCGGCCATCGCCCCCTCACCTCGCCGGCGCCATCCTCGCCCGGTGGGGGCGAGGATGAGGGGACCCGACGATGGCGCAGCCGCAGATGGAGCGTCCGGCCGAGCTGATGGTGTGGCAGGGGGCGCGGGCCGCCCCCGGCCCGCGGGAGACGCGCCGCTTTCCCACCCTGCGCGCCGCCCTGGCGGCGGCGGCGGGCGCGGACGATCCCGAGACCCTGCCGTGGATCGTGACCGCGGACGGCGACGTGCTCAGCCCGCACTGGATCGACGGCCACGCGCCGCGCAGCGCGGCGCGCCCGATGCGCCTCCGGCCCTGAGGCGCCATCCGGCCGCTCCCGCTTGCGTCGTTCGGGCGGCTCACGTTCGGCGCGTCCGCGTGCTATCACGATGGCGACGAGCACGATTCGCCATGACGAGCCTGCGCAAGACCGCTCCTGCCCGCCCGGCGACCATCGCCGCGGCCACCCACGGCTACGCCGCCGCAGCCCTGCGTCTGCGGCGCGCCGCCAACGACAACCGGCCGGAACCGGGGAGGCGGCGACACCTGGCGCTCGTCGCCGGATTTTGGGTCGCAGGCCTGGTCGCGGCGGCGATCGCCCTGTGGCGCACCGGGGGATTCTGACGCTCCGACGTCGGAAGGGCGATACGCGAAGGCGCGCCCGCCGGGCGGAGCGAGCCGCCGGACGAACGCGCCTGACTAACCGTAGGGCGTGCTGGAATCCGGGATGCCGGATCAGCGGGCGTGGTGGTGACGGTGCATGCGGCGGTGCTTCATCATGCGCTTCTTGCGCATGGTCGGCTGCATGGTCTGGCGCGGGGCCGCGCCCATGGCCGGGGCGCCGCCCGGAGCCCCCATCTCGCGCTGCACGCCGCCGAGCGGGCCGCCGGCCTGCGAGCCCGAGTTGTTGTAGGGCGAGCCGCCCTGGGCGAAGGCCGGAACGGCGGCGACGGTGAGGACGGCCGCGACCAGGCAGGAACTCAGGATCTTCATCGGGCACCTCGAGACAATAGGCAGCCCGTCACTCGGGCCGTGCTGAGAAGACGCGCACGGCCTCGTTTGGTTTCATGGCCCCGCTTCATTCTGCGGCGCGCCTGTGGATAAAGGTCCGGCCGGCGGCCGGACCCCTCCGCGCTTCGGCCCTTCGGCCGGCTCACCAGCTGGTGAGAACCGCGCCCGAGAACTTGGTCTCGATGAAGGTCTTCACCTCCGGCGAGCGGTAGGACTCGACGAGGGTCGCCACCCAGGGCTTGTCCTTGTCGGCGCTACGCACCGCGATCACGTTGACGTAGGGGCCCTTCGGCTCCTCCTTCAGGATCGCGTCGGAGGGCTTGAGGCCGGCCGCGGTGGCGTAGTTGGTGTTGACCGCCGCCGCATCGACGTCGTCCAGCGAGCGCGGGGTCTGGGCCGCGTCGACCTCGATGATGCGCAGGCGCTTCGGGTTCTCGGTGATGTCGGCGACGCTCGGCTTGAAGCCGACATTCGGCTTCAGCTTGAGGAGCCCCTTGTCCTGCAGGAGCAGGAGCGCCCGCCCGCCATTGGTCGGGTCGTTCGGGATCGCCACGGTGCCGCCGGCCGGCACCGCGTCGAAGCTCTTGTGGCGCTTCGAGTAGACGCCCATCGGGAAGTTCACCGTCTGGGCGACGCTCTCGATCTTGTAGCCGCGATCGGCCTTCTGGTTGTCGAGATAGGGCTGGTGCTGGAACGAGTTGGCCTCGAGCTCGCCCGAGGACAGCGCCTCGTTCGGCACGACGTAGTCCGAGAACTCGACGATCTGCAGGTCGAGGCCCTTCTTGGCGGCGATCGGCTTCACCGCCTCGAGGATCTGGGCGTGCGGGCCCGGCGTCACGCCGACGCGCACGCGCTGGCCTTGAGCGGGGGATCCTTGCGCGAGGGCGGGGAGGCTGGCGGCGGTCAGGAGCACCGCGAGAGTCAGGGTACGCAGCATGGGTGTACGCTCCGAGGACGGTCTGGAGAGGAAGGGAAAAGGGGTCAGCCGTGGCGCAGGCGCTTGTTCATGCGCCGCGCCAGCCGGTCGCCGAGGGTCTGGACCAGCTGCACCAGGACGATCAGCACGACGACGACCGCGAGCATCATCTCGGGCATGAAGCGCTGGTAGCCGTAGCGGATGCCGAGGTCGCCGAGGCCCCCGCCGCCGACGGCGCCGACCATCGCCGAGAAGCCGATCAGCGACACCACCGCCAGGGTGAGCCCGAGCACGATGCCGGGCAAGGCCTCGGGGATCAGCACCTTGAGGACGATCTGGAGCGGGCTCGCCCCGAAGGCCCTCGCGGCCTCGACGAGGCCGCCATCGACCTCCCGCACCGCGCCCTCGACGAGGCGGGCGATGAACGGCGTCGCCGCCACGGTCAGCGGCACGGTCGCCGCGGCGGTGCCGATCGAGGTGCCGGCGATCAGCCGGGTGAACGGGATGATCGCCACCACCAGGATGATGAACGGGGTCGAGCGGGTGGCGTTGACGACGAGGCCCAGCACCCGGTTGAGCCAGGGCGCGGCGAGGAGTTCGCCCCGGCCGCTGGTGGCGAGGAACACCCCGAGCGGCAGGCCGATCAGCGTGCCGAGGGAGGCTGCCACCGCCACCATCTGCAGCGTGTCGAGGGTGGCCTGGACGAGCAGGCGGACGAGCTCAGGCGACATGGTGGAGATCCGTGGCGAGGGCGGTGCGCTGCCAGCCGGCGAGGTCGAGGGTGCCGAGCAGCTCGACGTCGAGGCCGCGGGCGGCCAGGAAGTCCCGCGCCCGCCGCACCGTCTCGGGCTCGGACGGGATCCCGACCACCAGGGTGCCGAAGGGACGTCCGGCGATCTCGTCGACGGTGCCCGAGAGGATGCCCGCCGGGATGCCGGCGTCGCGGGTGAGCTGGGCCAGCACCGGGTCGGTGGCGTGCGGGCCGCGGAAGGTGATGCGCAGGACCGCCTGCTTGCCCTCTCCCGCGGTCGCCGGGCCGGGCGTGAGGCGGGCGGCGAGCGCCGGCGGCAGGGTGCGGCCGGTCTCCTCGTCGAGGAAGGTGCGGGTGATCGCGGCCTGCGGCCGGGTGAAGACCTCGAACACGTCGCCGCTCTCGGCGATGCGGCCGTTGTCGAGCACCGCGACCTCGTGGGCGATCGCCCGGATTACCGCCATCTCGTGGGTGATGAGGAGGATCGTCAGGCCGAGCTCGCGGTTGATCCGGCCGAGCAGGTCGAGGATCGAGCGGGTCGTCTCGGGATCGAGGGCCGAGGTCGCCTCGTCGGAGAGCAGCACCTTCGGGTTCGTGGCGAGCGCGCGCGCGATGCCGACCCGCTGCTTCTGGCCGCCGGACAGTTCGGCCGGGTAGCGATCGGCCTGAGCCGTCAGCCCGACGAGGTCGAGGAGCTCGGCGACCCGGGTCCGGATCGCGGCCTTGTCGTATCCCGCCACTTCGAGCGGCAGCGCGACGTTGCCGGCGGCGGTGCGGGCCGAGAGCAGGTTGAAATGCTGGAAGATCATGCCGATGCCGCGGCGCTCGGCCCGCAGGGCGGATTCCGGCAGCCGCGAGATCTCGGCCCCGCCGACGATCACCCGGCCGCGGCTCGGCCGCTCGAGGCCGTTGACGAGGCGGATCAGCGTCGACTTGCCCGCACCCGAGCGGCCGATCACGCCGAGCACCCGGCCGCGCGGCACCGTGAGGTTGATGTCCTCGAGCGCCGTCACGGCGCCCGCGCCCCGGCGGGCGGTGTAGGTCTTCGCGACGCCCTCGAGGCGCACCAGCGCCTCGGACGCGTCGATCCGGTCGCTCAGGTCCGCCGGCACCGGCACGCGGACGGGGGCCGTCACGGCGCGCGGCTCCGGGCGGGCGGGAAGGCGGAAGCGGTCATCGGTGTCCTTCGTCCGGGTCTCTCGGGCCAGAGGCGTTGCGCCGGGCGTCTTAAACCGGCTGGCGGGGGCACAGAACCCCAGAAGCGGACTTTCTGTCAATCGGAATGTTCTTTTTGAAGAACACGTGTGGGGAGAAGGTCTTTTTTCCTGATCGGGCCGCCGCAGTCTCACCCCCGCGCCCGCGACGATCCGCAAAAAACCGTGCATTCTCCGTGCTCTGCCCTTGCCCTCCGGGCCTTGCGCGGCCCAGGACGGCGGAGATCGCAGGAGCGCGCGATGCGACGGCAACCCTTCGGACGCACCGGGCCCGCGGTGCCGGTGATCGGGCAGGGAACCTGGTACCTCGACGAGGGCGAGCCGACCGTGGCGGCGGCCGCCCTGAATCGCGGCCTCGACGTCGGCATGAGCCACGTCGACACCGCCGAGATGTACGGCGAGGCCGAGCCCCTGGTCGCCGAGGCCATCGGCGACCGGCGCGACGAGGTGTTTCTCGTCTCGAAGGTGCTGCCCGGGAACGCCTCCCGCCGCAGCACGATCGAGGCCTGCGAGCGCTCGCTCCGCCGCCTGCGCACCGACCGGCTCGACTGCTACCTGCTGCACTGGCGCGGCCCGCATCCGCTGGAGGAGACCTTCGCGGCCTTCGAGGACCTAGTGCGGGCGGGCAAGATCCTGTCCTGGGGGGTGAGCAACTTCGACGCCGGCGACCTCGACGAGGCCCTGTCGGTCGCCGGACCCGACCGCATCGCCTGCAACCAGGTGCTCTACCACCTGGAGGAGCGGGCGATCGAGCACGCCGTCCTGCCCTGGTGCCGGCGCCACGGCGTCGCGGTGGTGGCCTACAGCCCGTTCGGCCACGACAGCTTTCCGGGGCCTGGCACCCCGGGCGGGCGGGTGCTGGCGGAGATCGCGCAAGGGCACGACGCCACGCCGCGCCAGGTGGCGCTCGCGGCGCTCACCCGCGGGGAGGGCGTGCTGACGATCCCGAAGGCCTCGAGCCCCGCCCACGCGGCGGAGAATGCCGGCGGCGGCAGCCTGACCCTGAGCGACGCCGAACTCGCCCGGATCGATGCCGCCTTCCCGCGCGGACCGGAGCCGCGGCACCTGCCGATGCTCTGACGCGCTCGCCCCGGCTCACGCCGCCCCGCGATCCGGCGCCGCGCTGGCGTGCAGGCTGTCGCGCAGGGCCAGGATCTCGTCGCGCAAGGCGACCAGCCGCTCCGCCGGCTGGCCGGAGGCGCAGACGATCTCGTTGGGGAACGGCATCGCCTTGTCGCGCAGGGCCGCGCCGGATTCCGTGAGGTTGATGCGCATCAGTCGCTCGTCGTGGATGTCGCGGGCGCGCCTGACCAGGCCCGCCGCCTCCAGCCGCTTGAGGAGCGGCGTCAGGGTGCCGGAATCGAGGTAGAGGCGCTGGCCCAGCGTCTTCATCGTCTGCCCGTCCTGTTCCCAGAGCAGCAGCAGCACCAGGTATTGCGGGTAGGTCAGGCCGAGCCGGTCGAGCAGGGGCTTGTAGATCCGGTTGAAGGCGTGCGCCGCCGAGTAGACCGCGAAGCAGATCTGGCTGGAGAGGTGCAGGGCGTCGAACTTGTCGGCGGCCGTATCGGCGGCTTTGCCGGCGGTCGCGTCGCGGTCGGGCTCGGACATGTGCCACTTCCTCGCACTTGGCTCGCACGTCAGGGGGCCCGGCCCTGTCTCGACCCGCGGCTCAGACACTCATACCCTCGCGTTGGCGCAAAAACAAATTGCGCACAATCGAAATTCGGTCTATGAAGGATCCAGCGGGCGGCGCCACGCCGCCCCGACCCGAGGAGAGCCCCATGTCCGTCGACGTGAAGTACACCACCCAGGCCACGGCGAATGGCGGTCGCGACGGTCGCGCCCAGACCCAGGACGGCAGCCTCGACGTCAAGCTGTCGACCCCCAAGGAACTCGGCGGCGCCGGCGGCGCCGGCAACAACCCGGAGCAGCTCTTCGCGGCCGGCTACGCCGCCTGCTTCCTCGGCGCGATGAAGTTCGTCGGCGGCCAGGAGAAGATCGCCGTCCCGGCCGACACCACCGTGACCGCCAAGGTCGGCATCGGCCCGCGCTCCGAGGGCGGCTTCGGCATCACCGCCGACCTGACCATCTCGCTGCCGGGCCTCGACAAGGCGACCGCCGAGACGCTGGTCGAGAAGGCCCACCAGGTGTGCCCGTACTCGAACGCCACCCGCGGCAACGTCGATGTCGGCCTGACCATCGCGTGACCGTCGAGGCGGGGCGGCGTTCGAGCCGCCCCCGCTCTCTCGCGGTGCCCCTCCTTGCGGAGCGGGCGCCTTTTTCTATTCGGGCCGGCGCAGGCAGGCGGCCGCGAGCGCCAGGAAGGCGCGGGCGCGGTGCGACAGGGCCTCCCGCTTCGTCCAGTCGATGCCGTGCTTCTCCTCCGAGGAGAGCTCGCCGAAGGTGAGCGGGCTCTCGTCGGGCCTGAACATCGGGTCGTAGCCGAAGCCCTTGTCGCCGCGGGGCGGCCAGACCAGCTCGCCGAACACGCGGCCCTCGAACAGCTCCTCGTGCCCGTCCGGCCAGGTCAGGACGAGGGCCGAGACGAAGTGCGAGCGCCGGTTCGTGGCGCCCCGGGTGGCCAGTTCGCGTTCGATGCGCGCCATCGCGCCGGAAAAATCCTTCGATCCGCCGGACCAGCGGGCCGAGAAGAGCCCCGGCGCCCCGTCGAGGGCATCGACGCAGAGCCCCGAATCGTCCGCGAAGGCCGGTAGGCCGGTGGCCTTCGTCGCCGCCCGCGCCTTGATGGCGGCGTTCTCGGAGAACATCGTGCCGGTCTCGTCCGGCTCGGGCAGGTTCAGTTCGCCGGCCGAGACCGCCTCGACGCCGAAGGGCGCCAGCAACTCGCGCATCTCGCGCAGCTTGCCGGCATTGTGGGTCGCGATCACGACCCGCCCGGTGAGAAGGCGGCCCATCAGGCGATCGCCTGCTTCTGGAGCGCCACCAGTTCGGCGACGCCCGACTTCGCGAGGCGCAGGAGGCCGATGAACTCCTCCTCCGAGAACGGCTTTCCTTCCGCGGTGCCCTGCACCTCGACGAGGCCGCCGCTGCCGGTGATGACGAAGTTGGCGTCGGTCTCGGCGCCGGAATCCTCGGCGTAGTCGAGGTCGAGCACCGGCGCGCCCTTGTGGATGCCGCAGGAGATCGCCGCGACGTGGTCGCGCATCGGGTCGACCGAGATGATCGAGCGGCCGCGCATCCAGGTGAAGCACTCGTGCAGCGCGACCCAGGCGCCGGTGATCGCCGCCGTGCGGGTACCGCCATCGGCCTGGAGCACGTCGCAATCGACCACGATCTGGCGCTCGCCCACCGCCGGCAGGTTCACGACGGCGCGCAGCGACCGGCCGATGAGGCGCTGGATCTCCTGCGTGCGGCCGGACGGCTTGCCGGCATTGACCTCGCGCCGGTTGCGGTCGTGGGTGGCGCGCGGCAGCATGCTGTACTCGGCGGTGACCCAACCCTTGCCGGAGCCGCGCAGCCAGGACGGGCCGCGCTCCTCGAGCGAGGCGGTGCACAAGACCTTGGTCTCGCCGAAGGAGACGAGGCACGAGCCCTCGGCGTAGCGCGAGACGCCCCGCTCCAGCGTGACCTTGCGCAGCTCGTCGGGGGCGCGCTTCGAGGGGCGCATGGGCAACTCCTGTCCAGGGCGCCGCGCGTGACCGGCGCGACGCTGAGATCCGCTAAGGGCCGCGCGCTCTTAGGCGCTGGCGCCGGGGGCGGCAAGGGGACGGAGGCGGTCCCGGTCATCCCGGGGCCGCGCAGCGGAGCCCGGAGTGCCGAAGGCACACCCAGGACCGCAGGTGTTTCGGAAGCCATCGGAACGGTATTCGCCTGATCCTCCATCGCCCGCGTGCCGGATCCCGGTCTCTCGCCTCCGGCGATCCCCGGGACGATGCGGCGGGTCGGAGATCCCGGGCTTCCGATCGTCGTCCGGCTTCGATCAGATCTCAGAGCCTGTTTGATCTGCGTGGCACCTTTACCCCACCCTCAGCCTCATCCTGAGGTGTCAGTCGATTGCGGATCGACTGACCTCGAAGGAGGGCTCCAGAAATCCGTGCGATATCCGGAGCCCTCCTTCGAGGCTCCTTTCAGTCGCACCTCAGGATGAGGCCGTGAATGGGATGGAATGCACACATACGATGACGTTCCTTCGATAAAACAGGCTCTCAGTAATACCCGTAGTGACGCCGGCCGTGGTGGTGGCCCCAATGCCGATGGTGATGGTGGCCCCAGCCGTGGTGGCGGCGGTGATGGCCCCAGCCCCCGTGATGGTGATGATGCCGGCCCCACCCGCCATGATGATGGTGACCGCGGTGGCCCCATCCGTGGTGGTGCCCGTACTGCACCTGCACCACCCCGGCCGCGGGAGCCGGGTTCGCGCCGGGCGCGAAGGGCGCCGCCTCGGCCGCGCCGACGGCGAGGAAACCGCCCACCGCCAGGGCCGCCGCCGCGAGGAGCCGCTTGCCGGCCTTCATGGTGCCGGCCATCGTGGGATTGCGCTTCGTCAGCATGTCCGCCTCCGGTTCGTCCCGCCGCGTCGATGCGGCCATGGGGTCAGAGTGGTGCCGGCGGGCTGAACGGGTTGTGAGACCTCGTGTCGGCCCCCGTTCAGGCACGACGCGATAAGCGCGGGCAGGCTCCGAATTTCCGCCCCCGCGCGGCGTCGCGTCCGCTTGCGCCGGGCGCGGCCGCGCCGCACAGTAAGGGGTCGTTTGGCTCCCGTAGGGTTGATGAACACGCGCGACATTCCACCTTTCCCGCCTCCCCTGCCGGGCGGCTCCGGACAGGCCCGTGCCATTGCCGAGCTCAACGAGCGCTCGCGGGAAATCTTTCGCCAGATCGTCGAGAGCTACCTCGCCACGGGCGAGCCGGTGGGGTCGCGCAACCTCGCCCGCATCCTGCCGATGGCGCTCTCCCCGGCCTCGATCCGCAACGTGATGTCGGATCTGGAGCAGGCCGGGCTGATCTACGCCCCCCATACCAGCGCCGGCCGTCTCCCCACCGAGCACGGCCTGCGCTTCTTCGTCGACGCGCTGCTCGAGCTCGGCGACGTCGGCCAGGAGGAGCAGGGCCGGATCGAGGCGCAGATGCGCGCCGCCGCCTCGCGCCACACCTTCGAGAGCGCGCTGACCGAGGCCTCGGTGCTGCTGTCGGGCATCTCCCGCGGCGCCGGCGTCGTCGTCACGACGAAGCAGAACCCGCGCCTGCGCCACATCGAGTTCGTGCGCCTCGATCCCGGCCGCGCCCTGGTGGTGCTGGTCTCCGACGACGGCTCGGTCGAGAACCGCCTGCTCGACCTGCCCTCCGGCCTGCCGGCGAGCGCGCTCCAGGAGGCCTCGAACTTCCTCAACGCCCGCATCCGCGGCCGCACGCTCGGCGAGGTCCGCACCGAGATCGAGGCGGCCCGGGCGGCGATGAAGCAGGAGCTCGACGAGATCACCGGGCGCCTGGTCGATGCCGGCCTCGCCCGCTCGGTCGGTCCGAGCGAGGAGCGCCAGCTCATCGTGCGCGGCCAGGCCAACCTCCTCGACGACCTGCGCGCGGCGGAGGACCTGGAGCGCATCCGCCTGCTCTTCAGCGACCTGGAGAGCCAGAAGGACGTGATCGACCTTCTCTCGCGCGCCGAGGGCGGCGAGGGCGTGCGGATCTTCATCGGCTCGGAGAACAAGCTGTTCTCGCTCTCCGGCTCGTCGATGATCGCCGCCCCCTTCCGGGACGGCAGCCAGACCATCGTGGGCGTCGTCGGCGTCATCGGGCCGACCCGGCTCAACTACGCCCGCATCGTCCCGATGGTCGATTTCACCGCCCGGGTGGTGTCGCGGATGCTCGAGCGCGGGCGGGTCTGAGCCCCGCCGCCGGGGCTCCGAGCGTTTTGTCCGGGCTCCAAGCGGTTTGTGATGTGGGGAACGCAGAAATCCTGCTTGTCCCCCGGATTCACAAGCGGGCGGGGCTCCGTCATGGTCCGGGAATGGCCCGTGATTCCCTGAAGCCTTGAGCGCCCCGCCCCGTCCCCTGCGCAGCCACCAGCGCAGCCTGTCCGAGCTCGTGGCCTCGCTCGCCCGGGGCGAGGCCACGGGCATCGCCGACATCCTGGCGGCGGTGACGCCCGGGGGCGGCAAGTCGCTGCTGCCGGTGATCGCGGCGTCGAAGCTGATCGCGGCCGGCCTCGTCGACCGGGTGGTCTGGGTCGTGCCCCGGGATTCCCTGCGGCTCCAGGCGGAGGAAGCCTTCGCCGATCCGGCCTGGCGCGCGGCCCTCGGTCATGCCCTCTCCGTGCGGGCCGCCGACAACGCGCCCGACCCGAGCCGGGGCCTGGCCGGCTACGTCACCACCTACCAGGCGGTGGCGGCGGCGCCCGCCCTGCACCTCGCCGAGATGCGGCGCCACCGCACGCTTCTCGTCGTCGACGAGGTCCACCACCTGCCGGCCCTCGGCGACGGCGACCGGGACAGCGAGGCGGCCGCCTGGAGCCAGGCCCTGCTGCCGCTGTTCCGCGAGGCAAGCTTACGGCTCCTCCTCTCCGGTACCCTCGAGCGGGCCGACGGCCGGCGCATCCTGTGGCTCCCATACCGGACGGAGAACGGCTCCGCCGTGCCGGACATCGAGGCGCCGGGCTGGGCGGTGATCGGCTATTCCCGCGCCGAGGCGCTCGCCGAGAAGGCCGTGCTGCCGGTCAATTTCGGGGCGCTCGACGGCGAGGCGAGCTGGCTCGAGGGCGGGCGCACCTCCGGCCAGGCCCGGGTCGGCCCGCACCGGCTCTCGGGGTCGAGCCCGAGCGCCACGACCCGGCCGGCCCTGTTCACGGCGCTTCGCACCGGCTTTGCCCGCGACCTCCTGCGCGAGGCCTTCTTCGCCACCCGCCGCCTGCGGGCCGAGCGCCGGCGCCGGCGCGGCCTCACGGCGGGCGACGCCGTCCGGGGCCTCGGCAAGCTCCTCGTCGTCGCCCCCGACCAGGCGAGCGCGCAGAGCTACCACGCGATGATCCAGGCCTGGATGCCCGAGGAGCAGGCCCGGCGCGACGTGCGCATCGCCACCTCGGTCGAGGCCGACGCCCACGCGGCGCTCGCCGCCTTCCGGCTCACCCCCGAACCGGCCGTGCTGGTGACGGTGGCGATGGCCTACGAGGGACTGGACGCTCCCGAGGTCGCCGTGGTGGCGGCCCTCACCCATATCCGCTCGCGGCCCTGGCTCGAGCAGATGATCGCCCGGGCGACCCGGGTCGATCCCCATGCCGGCGACTACGCCGACCAGCACGCCCTGGTCTTCCACCCCGACGACCCGCTCTTCGCCCGCTTCCGCGCCCGGATCGAGACCGAGCAGGCGACCGCCACGCGGCCCCGCAAGCGCCCGACGGGCGCCGCCTCGGCCGAGCCGCGGCCGCCGGCGCAGACCGACGACGGCATCGTGCCGCTGGAGAGCAACGCGCTCGGCCTGCGCTACGCCATGCTGCGGCCGGGCCCCGCCGTGGCGATGGCCCGTCCCGAGGCGGCCGACGCCGCGCCGGTGCCGCCCTCGCGGATCGAGCGGGCTTTGCGCGCCCGCCTCGCCGCCATGGTGACGGCCCAGGCGGTGGAGGACGAGGCCGAGTTGCAGGCGAGGCCCGGCGCCCCCCTGCCCCACCGCTACAACGCGGTGCTCAAGCGCCTCTTCAACAACAAGAGCCGGGCCGCGATGACGGTCGAGGAGCTGGAATCGGCGCTGGCCTGGCTGGAGCGCAACCGGCTGCAGGACCACCTGCACCTGCTCGACGGCGATTCGCGCTACGCCTGGAGCGTGCGGCGGCGCTGGGCGGGGATGGAACGACGGCCGGGATGAGATTACTGTCTGTCGCTAGTGAATACGAGAAAGTCGCGGGATCCCCTCTCCCGCCTGGAGTAGAGGTAGGGGCGATCGAAGATCGCGCCGGGTGACACGCTTCAGTCTAAAGCTCTGACCGTCATGCTGGCCGCTCGACGTTTGGCGATTTACACGGAACCGTAGCACCCTCACCCCTGACCCCTCTCCCAGACGGGAGAGGGGGGCGCGTTCGACTGAAAATCGGAAGGGGAAAATATCCGCCACCGCTCCCGTCCCCTCCCCTTGCGGGAGCGGCGTGCCACACCATCTCGACGGCTCGTGCCGGAGGGTGCCCCCGATGTTCGATGCCAAGCGCCTGCTCGACCAGTTCCTCGGCGGCTCGCCGCGGGGAGGCGGCTTCGGCGGCGGCCATCCCGGCCATCGGGCGCCCGACGGACACGCGCCCTCCCCCCTCGAACAGGTCGCCCGCTCGCTCGGCGGCGGGGGCGGCAAGGCGGCGATCCTCGGCGGCCTCGCCTCGCTGGTCCTCGGCGGACGGCGCGGCCGCGGATTCGGGATGCCCGGCGGCGGGATGCCGGGAATGGGGGCCGGCCGGGCCGGCGGCCTCGCCCTGATCGCGACCCTCGCCTACCAGGCCTACCAGAACTGGCAGGCGAACCAGGGACAGCCAAAGCACGGCCAAGGCGGCGCCCCGCCCACCGGCCGGGCGGCGGGCTTCATCCCCTCCGCCGACGAGGCGGCCCGGATGCTCGGCGGCACGCGCTTCGCGCCGGCTTCCGCCGCCGACGAGCAGGACCGCGCCCGTGCGCTCCTGATCGCGATGATCACCGCCGCCAAGGCCGACGGCCATATCGATGCGGAGGAGCAGGGCCGCATCTTCGGCGAGATGGACCGCCACACGCTCGACGCCGACGACAAGGCCTTCCTGATGGATGCGCTGCGCGCGCCCGTGGACGTCGAGGCGGTGGCGCGGCTGGCCCGCAACCCCGAGCAGGCGACCGAGCTCTACGCCGCCTCCCTGATGGCGATCACCGTCGACACGCCCCAGGAGCGGGCCTATCTCGACCACCTCGCCCGCAGCCTCTCGCTCGATCCGGGCCTGGTGCGACACATCGAGGCCACGCTCGCCTCCGCGGCGTCGCAAAGGTGAAGACTTCGTTACGCACGTTAACCATTCGCTAACCATCAGGCGCGCCTGATGGGCTGGTAACGAGTCGTAAACCCGTGACCAGCCAGACCCAAACCCGCCCACCGATCCGCTTTCGTGGCCGCTCGTTCCTGGCGGTCGTGTTGGCCCCCGAGGTGCCGATCGAGGATTGGCTCGCCGATCTCGACGCCCTTGCCAGGCGCTCTCCGGCCTTCTTCGCCGGCCGCGCCGTGATCCTGGACGTGACCGCCCTGGCGCCGAGCCGGGACGCGCTTGCGGGCCTGGTCGCCGCCCTCAACGAGCGCGAGATCCCGATCATGGGGATCGAGGGCGCCGGAGCCGGCGCGCTCGGCCCGGGCATGCCCCCGCCCCTCAACGGCGGCCGGCCCTCCGGCGAGGTGGCGATGCCGGGCGAGGCCCCGGCCGCCGCCCCCGTCGAGCGCGTGACCGGGGCGAAGTCGCTGATGCTGGAGAGCCCCGTGCGCTCCGGCCAGGCGATCCTCTTCCCCGAGGGCGACGTGACCGTGATGGGCTCGGTGGCGTCCGGCGCCGAGGTCATCGCCGGCGGCTCGATCCACATCTACGGGGCCCTGCGCGGCCGCGCCATCGCGGGCGCCGCCGGCTCGCCGGGCGCGCGCATCTTCTGCCGCAAGTTCGAGCCCGAACTGCTCGCCATCGACGGGCTCTACCGCATCGCCGACGACATCGACCCGAGCCTGCGCGGCCGTGCCGTGCAGGTCTGGCTCGACGGCGACGCGATGCGCACCGCAGCCCTGGACTAGTTCACCGCCCTGGGGGCCCCGCAGCAACATTCCGCGGACAGGGTGAAAAACATCATGAAAAAACATACGCAGGGACCGCGCCGGTCGCGAATTCGCAATCGACCGATTCAGGGGGGACCAATGGCCAAAGTCATCGTGGTGACATCCGGCAAGGGAGGGGTGGGCAAGACCACCACGACGGCGGCGCTCGGCGCGGCCTTGGCCAAGACGGGCCAGAGCGTCTGCGTCGTCGACTTCGACGTCGGCCTGCGCAACCTCGACCTCATCATGGGGGCCGAGCGCCGCGTCGTCTACGACCTCATCAACGTGGTCCAGGGCGACGCCAAGCTCCCCCAGGCCCTGATCCGCGACAAGCGCCTCGACACCCTCTCGCTGCTTCCCGCCTCGCAGACCCGCGACAAGGACGCGCTCACCGACGACGGCGTCGCCCGGGTGATCGGGGAACTCCGCGAGAAGTTCGACTGGGTGATCTGCGACAGCCCGGCCGGCATCGAGCGTGGCGCGACGCTGGCCATGCGCCACGCCGACATCGCGGTCGTGGTGACGAACCCCGAAGTGTCCTCGGTGCGCGATTCCGACCGGATCATCGGCCTGCTCGATTCGAAGACCGAGCGCGCCGAGAAGGGCGAGCGGCTCGACAAGCACCTGATCCTGACCCGCTACGACCCCGGCCGGGCCGAGCGCGGCGAGATGCTGAAGATCGACGACGTCCTGGAGATCCTGTCGATCCCGCTGCTCGCGGTGATCCCGGAGAGCGAGGAGGTGCTGAAGGCCTCGAACCTCGGCAGCCCGGTGACGCTGAACGCGCCCCAGAGCGCCCCGGCGCGGGCCTACGCGGACGCGGTGCGCCGCCTCAAGGGCGAGACCGTCGCGATGACGGTGCCGTCCGAGAAGCGCTCCCTGCTCGGCAAGCTGTTCACCCGGAGGGCGGCATGAACCTGCTGAGCTTCCTGTCGCGGCGCGGGACGGCGCCGGTGGCGCGCGAGCGCCTGCAGATCCTGCTGGCCCACGAGCGCACCGCCTTCGGCCGCTCGGACCTGGTGGCGATCCTGCGCGAGGAGATCCTGGCGGTGATCGCCAAGCACGTCGCGATCGACCAGGAGAAGGTGAAGGTCACGATGGAACGGGGCGACGCCGTCTCGACCCTCGGCGTCGACATCGAGCTCCCCGACAACAAGGTCGCCCGGCTCGCCAGCGCGTGACCGCCACGTGCGCGGTCGCCGACGGTGCCGGAGCGCGATACAGACCGGGCAGGCACGGGGACCGTTCGAGTCCCGCGCCTGCCCGGAAGAGGTCGAGGTCATGCCGGACGCCCCCACCATCTACGCCAACACCCTGATGGCCCTCAGCCTGCGCCGGCCGGGCATCCTTCAGGTGACCCTCGGCACCGCCGGCTTCAGCGGCGAGGACGTCGAGGTCGCGGTCAAGCTCGCCGTGCCGGAGGATACCGCGGTCGAGATCGTCGAGGCCCTGGTCGAGGGCCTGCAGGCGGCGGCCGAGGAGGACGAGGACGACGACGAGGCCCCCGAGCCCTACGAGGCCTCGGTCGGCGACGTCGCGACGGCGGGGCTGCTGGCCACCACTTTGGCCACCGCCATGGGCGACGCCCTCGACCTTCTCGCCGCGCGGCCGGACTTCCTCGAGCGGCTGACCGAGATCGAGGACCGTGCCGTGCTGACGACGCGCAACTCCGTCTCCGAGGGCGTCTCGGTCGACGACGAGGCGAAGGCCGTGCGCGACACCGTCGCGGTGCTCCAGAGCCTGTTCGCCCAGTGGCGCAAGGACCACGTCCCGCCGGCCCCGCCCGAGGGCGGAGAGCCGAAGGATTCCGGGCCCGAAGATTCCGGGCCCAAGGATTCCGGGCCCAAGGATTCCGGGCCCAAGGATTCCGGGCCCAAGAACCCCGAACCCGAGGATCCGGAGCCCCAGACCTGAGGACTCAGCCCAGGAAGTCGAGGAGCGCCGCGCTCACCTCGTCCGGGCGCTCCTCCTGCAGGGTGTGGCCGCAATCGAGGGCGCGCCCGCGCACGTCGCGCGCCTTCTCGCGCCAGGTCTCCAGCACGTCGTAGGTCCGGCCGACGATGCCCCGGGCGCCCCACAGGGCGAGCAGCGGCGCCGCGATCCGCGCCTCGGCATCGGCCGCGTCGTGCGCGAGGTCGATCGTCGCAGCCGCGCGGTAATCCTCACAGATGGCGTGGCGGGTCGCCGGATCCCGGTAGACCCGCAGGTACTCGGCGAACAGCTCCGGGCTCGGGCAGCCCGGCGTCTTCGACTGACCCTCGAGATGGGTGCGCAGGAAGAATTCCGGATCGGCGCCGATCAGACGCTCCGGGAGAGGCGCCGGCTGGATCAGGAAGAACCACCAGAAATACGCGGTGGCGAAAGCCTTGTCGGTGCGCGCGTACATCGTCGCGGTCGGCGCGATGTCGAAGACCGCGAGCCGCGAGACCGCGGCCGGGTGGTCGAGGGCGAGCCGATGCGCCACCCGCCCGCCCCGGTCGTGCCCGACCACCGCGAAGCTTTCGTGGCCGAGGGCTCGCATCACCGCCACCGCGTCCGCCGCCATCGCGCGCTTGGCGTAGGCCGCGTGCCCCTCGCCGCCCGGCGGCTTGTCGGAATCGCCGTAGCCGCGCAGGTCCATCGCCACGACGGAGAACCGCTCGCCCAGGCGCGGCGCCACGGCGTGCCAGGTCGCATGGGTCTGCGGGTGGCCGTGCAGCAGCAGGACGGGCGGTCCGCTGCCCCCGGCGGCGGCCCGGATCCGCACGCCGTCGGCGTCGATGTCGTGGAGCGTGAAGCCCGGGAGGAAGGGGTCGCGTGCCGTCATGCGCCTGCTCCGTCCGGACCGATCGACGACCGTCCGGCCCGCATGCCCTATCCCACGGAGCGCGCCGCGTCATCGCGCCCCGTTCGCGGCCGCCCGGCGCCGGTCAGGCCGCCCGGACGGTGGCGAGGAAGCGGTGCACCTCGCCCGAGAGGTGCTCGGACTGACGCGACAGCTCGGAGGCCGAGGCGAGAACCTGGGTCGCCGCCAGGCCGGTCGTCTCGGAGGCCTGGGCCACCCCGGCGACGTTGCCGGTCACCGCGCTCGTGCCGATCGAGGCCTGCGAGACGTTGCGCACGATCTCCTGGGTGGCGCTTCCCTGCTGCTCGACGGCCGCGGCGATCGAGGCGGCCACCGCGTCGATCTCGCGGATCAGCGAGGTGATCGCGCCGATCGCCCCCACGGTCTGCGTCGTCACGCCCTGCACCTCGCCGATCTGGCGCGCGATCTCCTCCGTCGCCCGGGCCGTCTGGTTGGCCAGTTCCTTGACCTCGGCGGCGACCACGGCAAAGCCGCGTCCCGCCTCGCCGGCCCGGGCCGCCTCGATGGTGGCGTTCAAGGCCAGGAGGTTGGTCTGGCTGGCGATGTTGGAGATCAGCCCGACCATGTCGCCGATCTTCGCCGAGGTCTGGCTGAGGGCCTGCACGAAGAGCGTGGTCTGGTCGGCTTCCGCCACCGCCCGCTGGGCGAGGCCGGCGGAGCCGGACACCTGGCGGCCGATCTCGGAGATCGAGGCGCCGAGTTCCTCGGCCGCCGCCGCCACCGTGCCGACATTCGCCGCCGCCTCCTCGGCCGCGGCGGCGACGCTCGACGATTGCGCCGCCGTCTCGGAGGCGGTCGCGGACATCGAGCGGGCGGTGGCCTGCAGCTCGGTGGCGGAGGACGACACCGAGCCGACGATGCCGCCGATCTCGGCCTCGAAGCTGTCGGCGAGCTCCATCATGGCGTGCTGGCGCGCCGCGGCCGCGGCCGCATCGGCGATCTGGCGGCGCTCGGCATCCTCGGCCGCCTTGCGCGCCACCATGGCCTTGATGCTGTCGACGGCGCGGCCGAGCGCCCCGATCTCGTCGCCGCGCCGGCTCTCGGCGATCTCGGCGTCGATCTCGCCCGCCGCCATCCGCTCCAGCACGGAGACCAGCCGGGTGATCGGCCGCCGGATGTTCAACATCAGCGCGACGACCGCGCCGAGCAGGCTCAGCAGCATCGCGGCGCCGACGACGAGGCCGACCCGCGTCGCCGCGGCGATCCGCTCGGAGGCCGCCTCCATCGCCTCCTGGGTGAAGCGGTTGGCGTTCGCAACCGATTCGCCGATCGTCTTCTCCGCGCGCCCGGTCAGGGCGGCGATCTCGTGGCGGGCCGCACCCGCCGCCGCGGCGTCGACCGGCCGGCCGTAGAGGTCGGCCCGGCCGGCTTGCGCGTACCGGCTCACCGCCGCCGCGAGGTCGTGCACGTTGCGCTCGCTGTCGCGCAGGACGTCCGGCTTGAGGGCGATCGCGATCGGCCGCGCGAGGCTCGCGGCGGCAGCCCTCGCCTCCTCGCGCGCCGCGGTCACGGCGGCGTCGGCGGCCGCCGCGTCGCGCGCCAGCTCGACGGTCTTCTGGCTCAGCTGGATCCGGGTGACCGCGAGCTGCGCCTGCGAGATCCCGCGCAGGATCGTCGCCTCGCGCGCGACCGCCTCGTTCGCGGCGCGCACTTCGACGTTGCTGGACCACTGGTTGGCGATCGCGCCGGCGGCAAACAGCGCGGTTACCGCCGACGACAAGGCAAGCTTGCTTCCGATGCTGAGCCTGAACATCGTAGGACTCGTTTCCCCTGAGGAGACCGAAGACTGGAACGGTCTAACGCCTAGGGTCACCCCGTTAAGAAAGATTTGTCGCGCACAAGAGAGACAGCCGAAATGTTTTTTCGCACAAAGGGAACCGATAGTGGATCCGCGCCTCGCCGGGTCGGCGCGTAGGACAATGTTCCGGATCTCGGGCCGATCCACCGGGTGAACCGGGCGGCACGGCCGGGCCGGGTTCGCGATTGCTTTGCGGCTGCAGCGGCGGGGCGAGGTCGCCGACCCGACGTGCGGGCGCGGCGAGCGTTCGCCTCGCCGCAGGTCGGCGGGAACCGTGTCCGGGAAGCAATCTTCCTGAATTCCCGTCCTGCTAACCGCCCGCCAAGCTGACGCGCCACGCTCGGATCCGGGCGAGGATCGGGGATCGATGCGCCGGTCCGTCCGGCCCGCGGCCTCGGCACCGGTCCGGCCCGACGCTCGCGTCGGGCTGGATCTCGACCGGGATCGATCCCGCGAAGACAATGGAGGGCGCTTTCGATGATCGTCGCATCGATCGATGTTTTCTCGTGCAATGGCTCGTCCCGCCGCCCGTCCGGTCTCGGGAGCGGCGCGGGCGGCGCGCCGTGAGCGCGCGCACGAAGCGGTCCCCCGCGGCGGAGTGGCCGGTGCCGGAGCGCCGGCTGGCGGCGATCTTCGCCGCCGACATCGCCGGCTATTCCAAGGCGATGCATGCCGACGAGAGCGGCGCGATGCGGGCCCTCCAGGCGACCCGGCGGATCGTCGACCGCCTCGTCTCGGCGCGGCGCGGGCGGATCGCGAACACGGCCGGGGACAGCGTGCTCGCCGAGTTCGCCTCGGTGGCGGACGCGGTGCACTGCGCCACGGCGATCCAGCGGATGCTGGCGGAGGCCGAAGGCGACGCCGGCCGGTTCCGCCTGCGCATCGGCATCCACGTCGGCGAGGTCATGGTGCACGAGGGCGACCTGTTCGGCGACGGCGTCAACATCGCGGCCCGGCTGCAGGCGATGGCCGAGCCCGGCGCGCTGCGGCTGTCGGAGGCCGCCTACCGGCACGCGCGCGGCCTGCCCGACCTGCGCTTCGTCGATCACGGGCTCCAGCGGCTGAAGAACATCGCCCGGCCGATGCGCGTCTACGCCGTGCCGCCGCCGGACGGACGGGCCTTGCGGCCCGCCCTCGGTGCCGTCGCCGCCCTACCGATCGTCGCCTCGCGGATCATCACCTCGCGGATCGTCACCCTGGCGCTCCTCACCCTGGCGCTCGCCGCCGGGCTGGCGCTCGGCTGGTCGCGGCTCGCCGGCCCCGAGCGGGCGGAGGAGATCCGCGAGCCGGCGCGGCCGCGCCTCTCGCTCGTCGTCCTGCCGCTCGTGAACCAGAGCGGCGACGCGGACCAGGACTACCTCGCCGAGCAGCTCGCCGAGGACCTCTCCGCCGACCTCGCCCGGGCGCCCGGCACCTTCGTCATCGCCCACGGCACCGCGCAATCCTACAAGGGGCGGCCGGTCGAGCCCCGGGCGGTCGGGCGGGAGCTCGGCGTGCGCTACGTCGTGCAGGGCAGCCTGCGGCAGAGCGCCGAGCAGGTGCGCTTCGCCGTGCATCTCACCGACGCCGAGACCGGCGCCGCCCTCTGGGCCGACCGCTACGACGGGGCGCGGGGCGACCTCGCGGCGGCGCAGGACGCCCTCGTCGCCCAGGTCGGCCGGGCGCTCGGCGTGCGCCTGCTGGAGGCCGAGACGCAGGCGCGGGCGGGGCACCCGGCGGACGCGGTCGACCTCGTCATGCGCGGCCAGGCCCTGCTCAACCGGCCCTTCGCCCGGGAGAACCATGCCGGGGCCCGGCCCCTGTTCGAGCGCGCCCTCGCCCTCGATCCGGCCAACACCCACGCCCGGCTCGGCCTCGCCGAGGTGCTCGTCGACGGGGTGCTGAACGGCTGGACGACCGAGCGGGCCGGCGACCTCGACGCGGCCGAGCGGGCGGTCGCCGCCGTGCTCCGCGGCGACCCGACCCACCCCTTCGCGCATTACCTGCGCGGCGAGACCCTGCGGGCCCGCGCCCGCTACGCGGAGGCGCTCGCGGCGTTCGAGCGCGTGCTCGCCCTCAACCCGAGCTTCGCGCGCGCCCACGCCTACCGGGGCCTGATCCACATCTTCCTCGGCCGGGCGGAGGAGACGGAAGCCGACATCGCGGCGGCGATCCGCCTGAGCCCGAAGGATCCCCTGCTCGGCGCCTGGCTGGCGCGGGACGGGCTGGCCAAGCTCCATCTCGGGCGGGACGAGGCGGCGATCGATCCCTTGCGCCGCGCGGCGGCCGTGAACCCGCTCTTCGACTTCCCGCACCTCTACCTCGCCTGCGCCTTCGCGCGCCTCGGCCGCGACGCGGAGGCGCGGGCCTCGCTCGCCGAGTTCCTCAGGCTCCGGCCGGGCTACACGATCGCCCGCTACCGCAGCCTGACCTCCACCGAGCCGACCTTCCTCGCCCAGCGCGAGCGCCTCTACGACGGCTTGCGGCGCGCCGGCCTGCCGGAGCGGTGACCCGGGCGCCGCGACCTCCGGGACGCCGGCGGCGTTGACGAGGCTCCCGGTCGCGAAAGCCCGTCATCCATGCCCGTCCTCGTCGTCCTGTCGGCCATCCTCGCCGGCGTGCTCAACACCGTCCAGGCGGGGGCGAACACGGCCCTCACCAAGGCCCTCGGCCAGCCGGTGCTCGCCGCCCTCGTCGTCTCGGGCGCCAACGCGCTGGTCTACCTCGCGGCCGCGCCCTTCCTCGGGCTCGCCTGGCCGGGGACGTCCCGCCTCGCCCAGGTGCCGTGGTGGGCTTGGCTCGGCGGCGCGATGGGCGGCGCCTACGTGCTGGCGATGATCGTCCTCGCCGGGCGGCTGGGGGCGGCGGTGTTCACCGGGCTCACGGTGTCCGCCGGCCTCGTGACCTCGGTGCTGCTCGACCATTACGGCTGGGTCGGCTTCGCGCAGCACGCCGCCGGGCCGTGGCGCGTCCTCGGCTGCGGGCTGATGGTCGCCGGCGTCGCGCTGATCTCGCTGTCCTGAGGCCCGGACCGACGAAAGGCGGATCAGCGCCAGGCGCCGGTGTCGCGCACGTCGCGCCCAGGCACCGGCGCGGTCTGCGCCGTGAAGGCCGGGGCGCGGCTCTTCCCGGGATCGACCGTGTTGGCGTCGGCGAGGAGCAGCGTCGCGAGCGAGGCCCCGAGCCCGGTAATCACGAAGCCGTAGATCACGGCACGCGGCGCCCCGAAATGCCGGACGATCAGCGCGACCGCAATCGCAACGGCGAGGAAACCGACGGCACTGTGCCACATGCGAACATTTCTCCCGGTCTGGGACATCGTGCCCCGTTCACGGGAATGCGGTGCGAGCGGCGTGCCGGTGGACGGCCCGCTTTAAGGATACGTCAGCAATACGGTCAAGATCTAACGCGTGCGGCCTCTCGCCCGCGCCAGGCAATGACCGCGAGCGGACGCCATCACGTTCCCCCGCCGCCTGTTCGGCCTTATGAGGAGCGCGCACGGCACCAGGATCCCCCACAGATGCGCACGCCCACCGAACCCCTCGCCCTCGGCATCATCGGCGCCGGCATCATGGGCGAGCGCATGCTGAGCGCCGTCCTCGGGCAGGAGGGCGCGCCCGTCCGGGTCGCGGCGCTGTGGGATCCGAGCCCGTCGGCGCGAGGCCGCATCGCCGCCGCCTTCCCGTCCGTCCCCGTGGTGGCGGATGCCGCCGCCGTCGTGGCGGCGAGCGACTGCGTCTACGTCGCCTCCCCGCCCGCCTCGCATCTCGGCCACGCCCGGGCGGCCCTGGCGGCGGGCCGCAGCGTGTTCTGCGAGAAGCCCCTCGCCGTCGACCTCGCCGAGGCGCGGGCCTTCGTGGCGGAGGCAGGCGGCCGTGGCGCCGTGAACTTCCCGTTCGCCTCCTCCCTCGGGGTCGCCGCGCTGACCCGGTGGATCGCCGAGGGCGCGGTCGGCGCGCCGCGGCAGCTCACCATCGAGGTCGCCTTCGCGCTCTGGCCGCGGCCCTGGCAGGCCGATGCCGCGGCCTGGCTCGACGCGCCGCAGGAGGGCGGCTTCACCCGCGAGGTGGTGTCGCACTTCCTGTTCCTCAGCCGCCGCCTGCTCGGGCCGCTGCGCGGGCTCGCGGCGCGGGCCGAATTCCCCGAGCCAGGCCGGTCCGAGCGCGCGATCGAGGCCGCGTTCCGGGCCGGCGACGTGCCGGTGGTCCTGCGCGGCCGGGTCGGCGGGACGCCGCACGACGACCACAACACCTGGACCCTCGAGGGCGAGGCCGGCGCGGTCCGCCTGCGCGACTGGGCGATCGCCGAGCGGCGGGGGCCGGACGGCCGCTTCGAGGCGGCGCCCGACGCGATGCCGAACGAGCGCGCCCGGCCGATCGCCCTGCGCCGCCAGCTCGAGGGCGTGGTGCGGATGAATGCCGGCGAGGCGCACCACCTCGCGACCCTGGCGGAGGCGCTGGAGGTGCAGGAGGTCGTCGAGGCGATCCTGGCGCCGGGCGGATCGGCCCGGGGCTGACCGGCGAGGCGCTGACAAGCGAGACGCCGACCGGCCCGGACATCGCGTCACACCCCCGTGCCCCGCGGGACGCGGCTGCGGCGGGCGAGCGCGCGTCGCCGCGCCGGCACCCGGCGCCGCCCAGGCCGCTGCGATCGCAGCACAATCCCGTTCGCTCGTCGATTTCTGACGTGCTCCAGAACAGCCGCCGGTCTCATCTCGACCTGCCACGACGTGTCCTGTCGAACCGCCCAGGCCGGCTGGGGTCGGTAGTTCTCCGCGGCTGAAGATCCACGGGAAACACGTTATCTCCACGCAGGTTCGTCGAGCCTCGACCCGAATCTCCTGACGATCGCCGGCTCCCCGGACCGCCTGGTCTCGGGACGGGGACGCGCCGGCCCGCCAAGGCTGGCGTTGTACTTCGGGAGTAACGGAACAGGCGGGCGAGGCGCGCGGTCCCCGGCGTGACGCCGCGGAGGGAGACGTCGGATCTTGGGGGCTCGGGCTTTGGGGGCTTTGCGACGGATGAGCAGCGGGACGTCGCGGGTCGGCGGCCTCGTCGGCCGGGACGGTGCGCTCCGGTCCGGGCGCCGGCCGAAACGGCCCCTCGCGCCGAGGCCGGAAGCCGGCGGGCGGCGCCGATGAGCGCCCCTCCCCTGCGCGTCCTCGTCGCCCACAACCGCTACCAGGTCCGCGGCGGCGAGGACGCGGCGGTGGCCCGCGACCTCGCCGCCCTCGAACGAGCCGGCTGCGCGGTCGAGGCGGTGTGCCTCGACAACGGCGCGATCGATTCCGGCCTCGCCCGCCTGCGGGCGGCCTTCGCGGCGACGCACGCGCCGGAGGGCATCGCCCGGGTGATGGCGGCCGTGCGCCGCTTCGCCCCGGACGTGGTCCACGTCCACAACTTCTTCCCGCTCCTCTCGCCGGGCATCCACGCCGCGGCGCGGGCGGCGGGCTGCGCCACGGTGCAGACCCTGCACAACTACCGCCTGATCTGCCCGGGCGCCTTCCTGATGCGCGACGGCGCGCCGTGCGAGGTCTGCGTCACCGGCTCGCCCTACCAGGCGGTGCGGTTCGCCTGCTATCGCGGCTCGCGGATCGGCTCCCTCGCCGTCGCCCGGATGGTCGACCGGCATCGCCGGGCCGGAACCTGGCGACGCGACGTCGACCGATTCGTGGCGCTCACCCCCTTCGCCCGCGAGCGCTTCGTCGCGGCGGGCTTCCCGGCGGACAAGATCCGCATCCGCCCGAACGGCCTGCCCGATCCGGGCGAGCCCCCCGGCGGACCGCGCAGCGGCCTCCTCTATGTCGGCCGGCTGAGCCCTGAGAAGGGCGTGCCCGTCCTCGCCGAGGCGGCGGCGCGAGCCGGAATTCGGGTCACGGCGATCGGCGAGGGGCCGCTCGCAGGCGTGCTCGCCGACCATCCGGGCCTCGACCTCAGGGGCGCCCTCGCCCCCGACGCGGTCCAGGCCGCGATGGCGCGGGCGGCCGCGGTCGTGGTGCCGTCGCTCTGGTACGAGGGATTGCCGATGGTGGTGGCGGAGGCTTTCGCCGCCGGCACCCCGGTCGTCGCCTCGCGGATCGGGGCGCTGGCGAGCCTCGTGAGCGAGGGCGCGACCGGCCTCCTCGCGGAGCCGGGCGACGCCGCCGACCTCGCCGCCGCGCTCGCCCGCATCGCGGGCGACCCCGCGGCCGCGGCCGCCATGGGGCGCGCCGCCCGCACCGTCTACGAGCGCGAGTGGCGCGAGGACGTCACCACGCGCGCCCTCCTCGAGATCTACCGCGACGCCGTCGCCGCCCGGGCGGCCGACGCGTCCCTTTCACCGACAGGAACCTGATTCATGGCGCACGACCCCCTCGTCCCCTCCTTCGAGATCGGCGGCGTGCCGGTCTCGGCCACCGACATGGACGGGCTGATCGCGGCGGTGGGGCGGCGGCTCGCCGCCGGGCCGGGGCAGGCCGGTACCTTCGTGGTCTTTCGCGACGCCCACGGCGTGGTGCGGGCGCAGAGGGAGGCGGGCCTTCGCGCCGCCCACCACGAGGCGCTCCTCGTCTGCGCCGACGGCCGCCCCTTGAGCTGGATCGGGCGCTGGCGCGGGCTCTCCGCCATGCAGCAGGTGCCGGGCATCGAGGCGGTCGAGGCGGTCTGCCGGGCCGGGGCGGCGGAGGGCTGGCGCCACTACTTCCTCGGCGGGGGCGAGGGCGTCGCCGACCTGCTCGCGACGACGATGCGCGCCCGGGTGCCGGGGCTGCAGGTCGCCGGGATCGAGACGCCGCCCTTCCGCGCTCTCGACGCCGCCGAGACCGAGGCGATGCGCGCGCGCATCCGCGCCTCGGGGGCGCAGATCGTCTGGGTCGGGCTCGGCACGCCGAAGCAGGAACTGTTCATGGCGGCCCACGCCGCCCACCTGCCGGGCACGATCGCCATGGGCGTCGGCGCGGCCTTCGACGTCGCGACCGGCCGCATCCCGCGGGCGCCGCGGATGCTCCAGGTGGCGGGCCTCGAATGGGCCTACCGGGTCGCCCGCGAGCCGCGGCGCCTGTGGCGGCGCTACCTCGACACCATCCCGCGCTTCCTCCTGATCGCGGCCCGCGACGCGCTCAGCGCCCGAAAGGCGCCCCGGCCAGCAGGGACCGGCGCATCCGGGCGGACGGGATCGTCGGCAGCCTGAGCCCGGTGCCGTCGGCGAGCGTGGCGAAATCCTCGGGCTTCACGGAGGCCTGCGCGAGGTCGGCGAGGTTCGGCGGGGGATGGGCCGGGCCGCGGTTGCGCGCGAGGGTCTGCTCCGCCTGGCTGCCGCCGTCGGTGAAGCGGAACGGCGCGCTCAGGGCCATGAGGTTGTCGGTGACGACGTTGCCGGTCGCGACGCCCGGTCGGTCGTAGAGCAGGCCCGGCAATCCCGGATAGCGCGCGCGCCAGGGCCCCGACTCCACCGGCATCGCCGCGTAGGCGGCGCGCAGCTCCGACTGCGGATCCGCGACCGCGTCGCGGGCCCAGGTCTGCCCGCGGGAATCGACGTGGAGCGCCGGGCTCGAGGCGACGAGGACGTTGCCCTCGATCCGGTTGTCGCGCCCGCCGCCGATGAAGATCGGCTGGTCGACCCGCAGGAAGAGGTTGCCGGCGATCGTGAAGCCGCTCGCCATGTCGTCGAGGTAGACGCCCTTGACCTCGTGCCCGGCATCGCCCCGGACGTCGTGCAGGAAGTTGCCGGCGATCACGCTGCCCCGCGCGGTCCAGTCGCGGCCGGCATAGATCGCGCCGGTATCGGTGGCGCCGGCGAGCAGGTTCGCGATCTCGTTGCCGGTGATCCGGTGGTCGTTGCCGCGGAGATGGACCGCGTAGGCCGGCGAATCGTGGATGTAGTTTCCCGCGACCTCGGCCCCGACCCCGTCGAGGGCGACGGCCGGGTGCTGCGTCGGCCGGCGCCGGGCGTACCCGGTCAGCCGGCTGTCGCGCAGGAACAGGCCGCCGGGGGTCAGGGTGCGGCGCTCGCCGCCCGTGAGCACCACCGCCTCGGCGCCAGCGCCCGAGAGGTCGCTGCGCGTCACGCCGCCCTCCGTTGCGCCCGAGAAGACCGCGCCGCGTCCGCCGGAGGGGCCGAGCACGCTGTCGGCGATCACCACGTCGCGCCCGCCGCGCACGCTCACCAGGTCGCCGCGGGCCATGGCGAGGCGCAGGGATTCGATCCGCAGGTGGGAGGCGCCGTCAGCGGAGAGCAGCGTCTCGGCGACCGAGACCTCGACCGCCTCGCCGCCCCGCGGCCAGGCGAGCAGGGTGCCGCTGCGCGCGTCGCGCCACCAGGCGCCGGGCCGGTCGAGGCCGGCGAGCAGGTGGACGAGGCGCAACGGCGCCTTCGCGCGGATGCCCTCGTAGGGCGTGCGCTCGAGGGTGAGGCGCGCGCCCGGCCCCCGCGGCGAGGCTCGGACCACCGGCAGCGCCTCGAACAGCCAGCCCCAGCGCCAGTAGCCCTCCGCCCACAGGTCGGGCTCGTCGCGCAGGGAGGCGGGAGCGTCGGCCAGGGTGAAGGCCGGCCCGTCGCCGTCCCGCGCCCCGGCGAAGCCCTCGGCGGGCCAGCGCGCCGGGTGCATCGGGCCCTCGTCGTCGAAGACCTCGAAGGCCGGGAGGGAGGGCGGCCCGTTGAGGACGATCGGGTCCTGGATCCGCGCCGGCGCCCGCGCGGCCGGCGGCAGCCGGTAGGCCCGCACCCGGCCCCGCGCCGCCGCGGGCAGGCGGGCGGCGAGACCCGGATCGAGCGGGACCGGAGCGAGGCGCAGGCTTCCGACGAGGCGGGCCGACCCGTCGGCGGGCCCGCGGATCACCAGCGGCGCCCCGGCGCTGCCGCCATCCTCGGGGCCGAGGCGCACGGCCTGCGCCAGGCGGTGCGTGCCGGGGGCGAGCGCGACCACGATCGCCGCGCCGGGGTCGCGGGCGCGGCGGCGACGGGCCTCGGCCAGGGCCGCATCGAGGGTCGCGACGCCGCCGGGCCCGGGCCGCGCGCCCTCCGCGGCGACCCGGATCTCGACCGGGGCCGCAGCGGAAGACCCACAGAGGGCGCCGAGGAGGGCTGCCGCGGCGAGGAGGAGCGGGATCCGCATGGAGGGGCGTCTCTCGGAGCGTGCCGCGTCCGGGCCGGCGCATCCGTGCGCGGTCCGGGCGGCCGGCGCACCCTACGTCACGGGATGCGGCCTGCGAAGGAGCGGGCGGCGGCACTCGCGATCCAGCCTCTCGCCGTCGCGATACCGGCTCCGCGCGCCTTGCCCTGGTCGGGGCCGCCGGTCTACCCCATCTGTTCGGCGGGCCATCTGGGCTCGCGACGTGAAGGCCGTTCTCCCGAGGTCATCGATGCTTACCGACACTCCCGCGGCCGGCCAGACCCCCGCCGGTCATGCTCCTGCGGGCGCCCTGATCAAGGACACCACCACCGCGACCTTCCGCCAGGACGTGATGCAGGAATCCCTGCAGCAGCCGGTGCTGGTCGATTTCTGGGCGCCGTGGTGCGGGCCGTGCAAGCAGCTCACGCCGATCATCGAGAAGGCTGTCAAGGACGCCGGCGGCAAGGTGAAGCTCGTCAAGATGAACATCGACGAGCATCCCCAGATCGCCGGCCAGCTCGGCATCCAGTCGATCCCGGCGGTGATCGCGTTCCAGCGCGGCCAGCCCGTCGACGGCTTCATGGGCGCCCTGCCCGAGAGCCAGGTCAAGGCCTTCATCGAGCGCCTGGTCGGCCCGCTGGGGCCGACGGCGGTCGAGGACCTGATGGCCGAGGCGCAGGCCGCCGCCGAGGCCGGCGATCCGGACGCCGCCGCCGAGATCTACGCCGCGGTGCTCGGCCAGGAGCCGGGCCATGCCGGCGCCATCGCGGCCCTCGCCCGCCTGCTCCTCGACCGCGACGACCTCGAGGGCGCCCGCCGCTTCCTCGACGCGGCGCCGCCGGAGGCCGCCAAGGACCCGGCGATCGCCGCCGTGCGGGCGGCGATCGAGCTCGCCGACCAGGCGGCCTCGCTCGGCGACCTCGCCGGCCTGCAGCAGCGGATCGACGCCGATCCGGCCGATTACCAGGCCCGCTTCGACCTCGCGCTCGGCCTCAACGCCAAGGGCAAGCAGCAGGAGGCGGTGGACCAGCTGATCGAGATCGTTCGCCGCGACCGCGCGTGGAACGAGGACGGCGCCCGCAAGCAGCTGCTGCAGCTGTTCGAGGCCTGGGGCCCGATGGACCCGATGACCATCCGCGGCCGGCGCAAGCTGTCGACCCTGATGTTCTCCTAAGGCCCGCGAAAGTCCTGCCCGGCGCGGCATTTACGCCGGACAGGTATCCCCGCCGGAGGCTGGCGCCCTAGAACGTCAGTTGCGATCCCGGGCCCGAGACGAGGGGGCCCGGGACGCCCTTCGTTTCGCGCGGGAGCGACGCCGATGAGCATGAACGTCGCCTACAAGGGCCCGGCCGACTGCCCGGCCGTGATCCCGGTCTTTCCGCTCCCCGGCGCGTTGCTGCTGCCGCGGGGCCAGATGCCGCTCAACATCTTCGAGCCGCGCTACCTCGCGATGGTGGACGACGCGCTGCGGACCGACCGGGTCATCGGCATGATCCAGCCCGACGCCGAGTCCGGCGAGACCCCGCTCTCGCCGAAACTCTTCCGCGTCGGCTGCGCCGGCCGGGTCACCCAGTTCGCCGAGACCGGCGACGGCCGCTACCTGATCTCGCTCACCGGCATCGCCCGGTTCCGGGTCGAGGAGGAATTGTCGACCACCACCGGCTACCGCCGCTGCAAGGTGAGCTTCGCGCCGTTCGAGAGCGACTTCCACGCCCGCGCCGGCGAGGACGCGGTGGATCGCGCCGGCGTCCTGAAGGCGCTCCGCGACTTCGTCGACGCCAACGACCTCAAGGTCGACTGGGCCGGCATCGAGGAGGCGCCGAACGAGGCCCTGGTCAACGCGCTCTGCATGATGAGCCCGTTCGGGCCGCGCGAGAAGCAGGCGATGCTGGAAGCGCCCGACCTCAAGACCCGGGCCGAGGTGCTGATCGCCGTGACCGAGATGGAGCTGGTGCGGGGATCGGGCGGCGAGCCGACGCTGCAATAGGCGGCGCTTTGCGCTACAGCGTCCGCCGGACCATTCGGAAGGACCGTCATGACCGATTCCCCCGCTTCCCTCGATGCCACCCGCATCGACCCGAAGCTCCTCGAGCTCCTGGTCTGCCCCCTGACCAAGGAGCGCCTCGAGTACGATTCCGGCCGCCAGGAACTGATCAGCCGCTCGGCCAAGCTCGCCTACCCGATCCGCGACGGCATCCCGATCATGCTGCCAGAGGAGGCGCGTCCGCTGGCGGATTGAGGGCCGGCGGGGCGCCGACCGTTGAGGGGCGGGACGCGCGACTGCGCTCCCGCTTGGCAGCATGATCTCGCGCCGCGCGATGGAGCCTGAGCTTGTCGAGGGTTAGCTCAAGCTCCAAGCTCGATTAACCTGGCTATGCATGGGTCCACTGGAAACGGATGAGCAATGGCATCTATGCTTCAAAGAGGATAAATTTTTCCTTCAACTCAAATATCTTGCATTCCATATCACGAATATACAAAACTATAACGCGCACGCTCTCAGATCTACGCTCTAGCAAGGCAAGTAATTTTGCGAGCGGCAATATGAATGTGATATAGTTTCATCATGCCAGCTAGATCTCAAAAGGACCTATATCGTTATACGAAATGGAAATCACGCTGACTTGAGTGCACACGCGCCATCATTCCCGCCGCGCTGGTGCCCGCCTGATCTGGAAGCCCGTCTTGGTTTGCTCGAAACCGGCTGCCTCGTAGAAGGCGAGCGTGGACGGCTTCTTCGAACCGGTCATCAGCATGACCTTGTAGCACCCAGCCTCCCACGCGCGTTCGACGGCCGCGCTCAGGACTGTGCGCCCGAACCCCGTTCCCCGATGATCGGCGTGGGTGACGACGTTCTCGATCAGCGCATAAGGCTTAGCCCCCCGGGTGAGGTTCGGTATCACGACAAGCGTGCAGGTCGTGACTAGTGCATCTCCGACCGCCCCCACGAGGATGACGCTGCCTTCGTAGCGCGATAGCTGGTCGATGACGGCGACAGCGTCATCAAGCGAGCAGCGCGCACCGTCCGGGTCAAGGTGGACGTACAGGTCGAGGAGACATGGCAGATCGGTGCGATCGACGGGTCGGATGGAGAGATCGGACATGGCGTGATCGTCCCCTGACCGTCCCCGTGTCGGACAGCGATCCGAGGCTGTCCCCTACTTCGTCCCAGGCCCATAAGGCGGCCGCGGGATCGCCCGGTGGGCCGCCCTGAGCGCCGCCGACCAGCGCTCGCGCAGGTCGTGGAAGTAGGGCTCGCCGGCCTCGATCCGGTGCGAGACCTCGGTGTCGCAGGTGTTGCGGCGGATCACCGTGAGGTCGATCGGCAGGCCGACGCCGAGATTCGAGCGCATGGTCGAGTCCATCGAGACCAGGCCGACCTTGAGGGCGTCGTAGATGTCGGTCCGGTAGGTCACGGCGCGGTCGAGAATCGGCTTGCCGTACTTGTGCTCGCCGATCTGCAGGAAGGGCGCGTCCTGGCTGCAGGCGATGAAGTTGCCGGCGGAGTAGATCATGTAGAGCCGCATCGGCCCGTCGCCGATCTGGCCGCCGAACAGGAACGAGACCTCGAAGCGCAGCTGCGCCGCCTCGAATCCGGCGCGCTCGATCGCCCGCACCTTGCGGATCGCGCGGCCGATGAGCTGGGCGGCGCGGAACATCGTCGGCGCGTCGTAGATCGTCTCGGGCTTACCGGTATCGGGATCCTCGACGCCCTCGGTCAGGAGCGAGAGCACCGACTGGGTCACCGACAGGTTGCCGGCCGAGGCCAGCGCCAGCACCCGCTCGCCCGGCTTCGTGAACATGTGGAGCTTGCGGTAGGTCGAGATGTCGTCGAGCCCCGCATTCGTGCGGGTGTCGGCGATCATGACGAGACCCTCCTCCACCAGGATCCCGACGCAATAGGTCATCTCACCGCCCCCGGCGATCTCAGGCAGGCGGTCCGTCACCGCGCGCGGCGCCACCCTGGCGCAGCCCGTCCGGCGAATCCAGCCCCCTCGGCTGCCGCCGGGTGAGGTGGCCCGCCGCTATCGCGGCGGGGCCACACAAGGCCGTCACGGGATGCCGTCAGCCCTGAGACTGAACCTGGGCCCGCCCCGCCGGCGCCGCGGGCGCCCGGTCCCCGGCTTCCTCGTCCGCGGCCTCCCGGTTCGTGGCCCTCGCGTCGTCGACGCGCACCCGCACGATCATCGTCTCGGTGCCGCCGCCGGTGCGGCTGCCGCGGACCGGGGCGGCGTCGAGGTAGTCGAGGCCGATCGCCACCCGCAGGTGCGCCTCGGTCACCGCGATGCCGTGGGCGGGGTCGAACCCGACCCAGCCGAGATCCGGCACCCGGGCCTCGACCCAGGCGTGACCGGCCTCCTGCTCGGCCGCGTCGGGGCGCCAGTAATAGCCCGAGACGTAGCGCACCGGGATCTCGAGGTGGCGCGCCGCCGCGATGAAGACGTGGGCGAGGTCCTGCCCGACCCCCTTGCGCAACGCGAAGGCCTCGGCCGCGGTGGTGGCGGCGCCGGTCGGGCCCGGCGCGTACTCGACCGCGCCGTGGACGCCGGCGAGCAGGCGGTGAAGACGGTCGAGGGGATCGTTGCCGCCCGCCGCAGCGTCGTCGGCGAAGGCCCGGATCGCCTCGTCGGCGACGGCGAAGCGCGACTCGCGCAGGTAGAACGGATCGGGCAGCCACTCGGAGATGCCGCGCATCACGCCGTGGGTCTCGGTGGTCTCGACCTCGCCGGTGACCCGGATGGTCAGGGCCTCCTCCAGGCCGTCGGCGCTGAAGACGTGGACGACGTTGCCGAAGCCGTCCTCGCGCCGGCTCAGGCGGCCGTCCACCGTCGGCTCGATGCGCCAGGCGCGCACGTGCTGGCCGTCATGGTCGCGCGGGGTCAGCCGCAGCATCTGGATCAGGCCCCGGGCCGGGCTGTCGTACTGGTAGACCGTCTCGTGGACGACGCGGATGCGCATGGTGTCGCGACGCTCGCTGTCACGCTGAAGCTTAAGCCGTGCGGGGCGGTGCTGTACACCATCCCGCGGGAGGGCGAAACCGTACGGGAGTCGGGCACCCGCGCGGGGGGCCGTCAGCCCAGGTACTGCTCGACGATCGCCGCGCCGAGCCGGTTGTTCTCGGCGATGAAATCCTCGATGAACTCGTGCAGGCCGGAGGCGAAGATCTCGTCCACCGTGACGTCGTCGAGCTTTGCCAGCATGCCGCGGGCGAGGCGCTGGCTCGGCCCCCGGCGGCCGTAGGCGTCGGCGATGCGGTCGAGGTTGTTCACCAGCATCTCGTAACAATTGGCGAGCGAGCGCGGCATCTCGCGGTTGAGGATCAAGAGGTCGGCCACCAGCCAGGGCTTGATGCTCTCCCGGTAGACCCAGTGATACGCGGTGAGCGCCGACACCTCGCGCAGGATCGTGGTCCACTGGAAGTAGTCGAGGCTGCCGCCGACCCGCTCGGTCTCGGGCAGCAGCACGTGGTACTTCACGTCGAGGATGCGGGCGGTGTTGTCGGCGCGCTCGATCGCGACGCCGAGCCGGGTGAACCAGTAGCCGTCGTTGCGCAGCATCGTGCGGTAGGCCGAGCCGTCGAAGGCGAGCGACACGCCCTTCACCCAGTCGAGGAAGCGCGCGAACTCCTCCCGGGTCATGTCCCGTCCCTCGAAGCTGCGCAGGTGCAGGAAGGCCTCGTTGATCGCCTCCCACATCTCGCTCGTCAGCGCCGTGCGCACGCTGCGGGCGTTCTCCCGGGCGGTCTGCAGGCAGGAGCGGATCGAGGACGGGTTGTTGGGGCTGAAGGCCAGGAAGTCCCGGACGGTGTGCTCGTTGACGCTGTCGTAGAGCGGGCGGAACAGCTCGATGTTGCCGGCCGAGGCCAGCGCCGATTCCCACTCGTTGGCGTCGGAGCCGCCGTAATTGGCCGGGAGGGCGGAGAGGCGGAGCGCCGCGTCGAGGATGCGGGCGACGAAGTCGGCGCGCTCGGCGTAGCGCGAGAGCCAGTACAGGTTGTCGGCGGTGCGGGAGAGCATGGCGGGGCTCAGGGCTCACGCTGTGGGGTGCGGGTGGACCGGGCCGGACGGCCGGCTCGGTCCCGTTCTCGAAAGGCGAGCGGCGGATCAGCCGTCGAGCACCCAGGTGTCCTTGGTGCCGCCGCCCTGGCTCGAATTGACGACGAGCGAGCCCTCCTTCAGGGCAACGCGGGTCAGCCCGCCGGGCACGATCCGGATCTCGTCGGCGCCCGAGAGCACGAAGGGCCGCAGGTCGACGTGGCGCGGCGCGACCCCGGAGGCGACGAAGGTCGGGCAGGTCGAGAGCGCCAGCGTCGGCTGGGCGATGAAGCCGTCCGGCGCGTGGCGCAGCTTGCGGCCGAACTCCTCGATCTCACGCTTGCTGGCGTGGGGCCCGACCAGCATGCCGTAGCCGCCGGACCCGTTGACCTCCTTGACCACGAGGTCGCCGAGGTTGGACAGGACGTAGGAGAGCGAATCCTTCTCGCGGCAGCGCCAGGTCGGCACGTTGTGCAGGATCGGCTCCTCGCCGGTGAAGAAGCGCACGATCTCCGGCATGTAGCTGTAGACCGCCTTGTCGTCGGCGATGCCGGTGCCCACCGCGTTGGCGAGGGTCACGCTGCCGCTCTGGTAGGCGCTCATCAGGCCCGGCACGCCGAGCACCGAATCCGGCCGGAACACCAGGGGATCGAGGAAGTCGTCGTCGATGCGCCGGTAGATCACGTCGACGCGGCGCGGCCCCTCGGTGGTCCGCATGTAGACCACGTCGTCCTTGGTGAAGAGGTCGGAGGCCTCGACGAGGTCGACGCCGAGCTTGTCGGCCAGGAACGAGTGCTCGTAGAAGGCCGAGTTGAAGCGGCCCGGGGTCAGCAGCACCACCGACGGGTCGCGGGCGGCGCGCATCGGCGCCACGCTGCGCAGGGTGGCCAGCAGCGCGTCCGGATAGGCCTCGACCGGCGAGACCCGGTGCTTGGAGAACAGCTCGGGGAAGAGCCGCAGCATCACCTCGCGGTTCTCCAGCATGTAGGAGACGCCCGACGGCGTGCGGGCATTGTCCTCCAGCACGAAGAACTGGTCCTCAGCGGTGCGCACGATGTCGATGCCGGCGATATGGACGTACTTGCCGTGCGGCACCTCGAAGTCCCGCATCTCCAGCCGGTAATGCGGGTTGCGGTAGACGAGGTCGCCCGGGATGATCCCGGCCTTGATGCATTCCTGCGGGCCGTAGATGTCGGCGAGGAACAGGTTGATCGCGGTGACGCGCTGCTTGAGGCCGCGCTCGAGGAAGCCCCATTCGGGCTTGGTCAGCACCCGCGGGATGATGTCGAACGGGATCAGGCGCTCGGTCGATTCGTTGTCGCCGTAGACCGCGAAGGTGATCCCGATCCGGCGGAAGAACAATTCGGCCTGGCTGCGCCGCGTATCGAAATGCTCGGGCGGGGTATTGTCGAGCCAGGTCTTCAGCGCCGCGTACGCCTCGCGCACGGCGGCCGGGTCCAGTCCGCTCTCCTGGATTCCCGTCATCTCGTCGAACGCACTGAGCGGCATGGGCGTCCCTCTGTTTGCCCCGAAGCTAGACGCAAGACGGGGGCCAAGGCAAAGGAAATGCGTCCTTCGCGCGAGGGCTCCCCACGACTTCGCGCAGGGTCAGGCCGGGGGGTGCGGGAGGCGCCGCGAACGGCGCAACTTTGCTCAAATTTTCGGCAAGTCCGAAGCCAAGTCCGACGGCAGGCCGCGCAGGCGCGCCGAGGGCGCCCTCAGATCAGCTTCAGCCCGCGGAAGCTCGCATGGCCGTCGCGCCCGACGATGATGTGGTCGTGGACCACGATGCCGAGGGGGCCGGCCACCGCGACGATGTCCCGGGTCATCTTGATGTCGGCCTGGGACGGGGTCGGATCGCCCGAGGGATGGTTGTGAACGAGGATCAGGGCGGTGGCCGACAGCTCCAGCGCCCGGCGCACCACCTCGCGCGGATAGACCGGGGTGTGGTCGACGGTGCCGCGGCCCTGCACCTCGTCGGCGATCAGGCGGTTGCGCTTGTCGAGGAAGAGGAGGCGGAACTCCTCGCGCTGCGCGAAGGCCATGGCGGCGCGGCAATAGTCGATCACGGCGGCCCAGGACGAGAGCAGGGTGCGCTCGGCCACCGCGCCGCGGGCCAGCCGACGGCCGGCCGCCTCCATGATCTTGAGGTCGGTGACGACCGAAGGACCGATGCCGTCGATCTCGAGCAGCCGCTCGGCGGGGGCGCTGATCACCTCGGCGAAGCTGCCGAAGCGGGCGATCAGCGCCTTGGCGATCGGCTTCACGTCCCGGCGCGGGATGGCGCGGAACAGCACCAGCTCCAGGAACTCGTAGTCCGGCAGCGTGTCCCCTTGCGCGAAGCGGGCGCGCAGGCGGTCGCGGTGGCCGTGGTAGTGCGGCTCCTCAGCCTTGCCGAGTGCGGGCGCAGGCCCGCCCGCCTCCGCGAAACCGGGGGTGGTGCGGGGCGGGCGAGCCATGGCGAGGACCGTCAGGCGGCGGCGGTGTCGTGCGGCTTGTCCAGCCCCTTGGGCGAGAGCGTGAAGATCTCGACGCCGGTCTCGGTCACCGCCACGGTGTGCTCGAACTGGGCCGAGAGCGACCGGTCGCGGGTGACGGCGGTCCAGCCGTCGGCCAGGACCTTCACGGCCGGGCGGCCGAGATTGATCATCGGCTCGACGGTGAAGAACTGGCCGGGGCGCAAGGCGACGCTGTAGCTCGGCTCGACGTAGTGCAGGATGGTGGGCGCGTCGTGATAGGTGCGGCCGAGGCCGTGGCCGCAGAAGTCGCGCACCACCGAGCAGCGCTCCGCTTCGGCGAAGGCCTGGATCGCCGCGCCGATGTCGTTGGTGGTGCCGCCGGGCTTGATCGCCGCGATGCCGCGCATCATCGCCTCGTGGGTGATGTCGCACAGGCGCGCCGCCTTGCGGGGCACCTCGCCGACATAGGCCATGCGGCTCGAATCGCCGTGCCAGCCCTCGACGATGAGGCAGATGTCGAGGTTGACGATGTCGCCCTCGCGCAGGGGCTTGTCGTTCGGGATGCCGTGGCAGACGACGTGGTTGATCGAGGTGCAGATCGACTTGGGGTAGCCGCGGTAGTGCAGCGAGGCCGGGTAGGCGCCGTGGTCCATCGCGAAGGTGTAGGCGAGGCGGTCGAGGGCCTCGGTGGTGACGCCGGGCGCCACCGCCTCCATCAGCAGGTCGAGCGCCTCGGCGGTCAGCCGGCCGGCCTTGCGCATCCCCTCGAAGGCCTCGGGGCCGTGGATCGGGGGCTCCTGCCGGCGGCCGTCCTTCACCGCACTCTGCTCGTCACGACTCATCGGGGGCCCGGGATCTGCTGCTGGCGGCGCTCTGGATGCCCTCGATGTAGGCGCTTCCCGCCGCGAAGCCAAGGACCCGGAAGCCAAGGACCCGGAAGCCAAGGACCCGGGAGCCTAGGATCCGGAAGCCGGGGACGAAGCGGGTGACGCCCCTTCAGCGCGGATCGACCCAGGCCCGCGACCGTGGCGGTGCGGCGGACGCCGGAGCGGGAACCGGGGCGCGCTGCGCCACGCGCATCGGCCGCGCCGCGGCCCGGTGCATGGACGGGGAGCGCCGGACCCGGCGGGCGGTCCGGCGCGGGCGCCTCGACGATTCGCCCCAGGCCGCGCCGACGACGCCGCCCACCACCGCGCCGACCGGCCCGGCGACGAGGGCGCCCGCCACCACGCCGGCGCCGGCGCCGACCATCGTGCGGCTCTGGGCCTGGGCGGCGGGGGCGCCGAGCATCGTCGCGCCGGTGAGGGCAGCCAGAACGGCGAGCCTCGGCAGGAAGCGGGTCACGGGCGATCCTCTTTCGGTCGTTGGACTTGTCGGGCGCCCCGATGTCGCAAGACCGTGACCAAACGGCGGCGGATGCGCGCCGCCCGCCCGCACCCCTAGGCGCGGCGGCCCCGAGGGGCTAGGAGAGCCCGAGATCTCGCGGGCCACAAGCCGGCCCGGCAGCCAGGAATCCTCTCGCGATGGCAGACAAGGCGGTCCCGCACTTCCACAACCAGGACGGCGTTCCGGTCATCCAGGTCGGCTCGAAGGAGTTCATGTGCATCGGCGCGCTGCCGCCGTTCGACCATCCCCACGTCTTCCTCGACATGGGCGCCGACCACGAGATCATCTGCCAGTACTGCTCGACCCTGTACCGCTACAAGCCGAGCCTGAAGGCCGGCACGGCGGAGCCGGCCTCGAGCGTCTGGGACGACCGCGCCCGCCTCGCCGCCGAGTAAGCCTTGGCGCCAGGGACCTCACCGCCGGGCCCCGTTCCGGTCCCGGACCGGCCGGGCCTGCGCGTCGCGATCGTCGGGGCCGGCATCGGCGGGCTGACGGCGGCCCTGGCCCTGAGCGCGCGGGGCCACGACGTCACGCTCGTCGAGCGGCGCACCGCCTTCAGCGAGGTCGGCGCCGGCCTGCAGCTCTCGCCCAATGCCAGCCGGATCCTGACCGATCTCGGTCTCGGGATGCCGCTGCGCCGCGTCGCCGGCGAGCCGGCCCGGGTGCGGATCCGCGCCCTCACGACCGCCCGCGACATCGGCGAGATCGCGCTCGGCGACGCGATGCGCGAGCGCTTCGGCGCGCCCTACTGGGTGGTGCACCGGGCCGACCTCCAGACCATCCTGCTCGACGCCGCCCGCGGCCGGCCGGGCATCCGCCTGCTCGTGGGCCGCGCCGTCACCGGAGTGCAGGAGAGCGCCAAGAGCGTCACCCTGACGCTCGCGAGCGACGGCGGCCGCAGCGAGACCCTGACGGCCGACCTCGTGGTGGCGGCCGACGGCGTGCGCTCCGCCCTGCGGTCCACCCTCGACCGGGGCTCCTTGCGCCCCCGCGGCGAGGCCGCCTGGCGCGCCACCCTGCCCCGCGAGGCGGTGCCGCCGGACTTTTTGGCCGACGAGACCGGCCTGTGGCTCGGCCCCGGCCGGCACGTGGTGCACTATCCCATCAACGGCGGGCGCCGGCTCAACCTCGTGGCGGTGGTGCCGGACAAGGGAAGCAGCGACGATTGGGGCGCCCGCGGCGAGCCCGCCCGCCTGCGCGCCGCCTTCAGCGATGCCGCCCCGCCGCTCGCCGGCCTGCTCGCCCGGCCCGGATCCTGGCTCGTCTGGTCGCTCGTCGACCGGCCGGCGGCGCGCCCGATGGCGCGCGACCGGATCGCGCTTCTCGGCGACGCCGCCCATCCGGTGCTGCCGTTCCTTGCGCAAGGCGCCGCGCTCGCGATCGAGGATGCCGCGGTGCTCGCCGCCTGCCTCGGTCCAGGCCAGCCGGTGCCGCGGGCGCTCGCGGCCTATTCCCGCGCCCGGACCGAGCGGGTGCGCACCATCCAGGCCCATGCCCGCCGCAACGGCCGCATCTACCACGCCGGCCCCCTGGTCTCGGCCGCCCGCGACGTGGTGATGGGGCGGATGGGACCCGCGCAGATGACCGAGCGCTACGCCTGGCTCTACGGCTGGCGGCCGCTCGCGCCGGTGTGAGGGGCCTTGATCTGCGCCCTGCCCCCGGCTAACCCGGTGCGGCAGGGCAGCGCCCTTGGCGGACGTGGCGGAATCGGTAGACGCACGAGACTTAAAATCTTGCGACCTCTGGTCGTGCGGGTTCGAGTCCCGCCGTCCGCACCAATGCACGGCATTCAGCTAAATCATTATGCCGTCATTGAAACAGCATCTGTTTTTGCTGCTGGCCAATTCCGACCTCCTATCCTCTACCTCAGGATGAGATCGATGCCGGGAGAGGTGCCAGTCAATCTGGCCATAAAGGCCGTGAGCAGCTTATCCACTCGCATCAGCTGCTCATTATTCAAACGAGATATCTTATTTTGAATTCTCTATAATACCTGACCCCGTTCTCCGCTGCCTGAAACGGCCAGGCAGGCCCCAAACAGCGCGACCTCGGGGACATTTAATACCTCCGACAGCTTCTCGACATTCGCAAAGGATGGCGACGCGACGCCGCGCTCGATCTTGCTGATCATTTCTGTCGAGAGCGAAATCTGATCGGCGAGAGCGGACTGTGTCAGCCCCTTGAGTTTCCGATGGTGACGCAGGTTCGTTCCGAAGATGATCGCAAGCGACACGCTGCACCTCCATGAACCATCCGTCGGATGGCCGGCACCAAAAACTGAAGGAAATCACATTACGAATAACACCATATTCGTAATTTAGTTCCTATTTATTGCGCCGCATAATGCGTGATAATCTCGACGTCGATTTCAATAGGCCTCCGGCGATGATCGACTGGCATTGGGCAAGCCTCAAATATGCAAAGATCGCCGCAGTCGCCTCCCTCGTCGCGCTCGGGATCGGCTGGGCGCTCGTCGAAGGACGCCTCCTCCCCTGCCTGATCCCTCGCGCGGACATCGACGCGCTCGCGGAGGCGGTGATGCGCGAGCATCCCGAGGATCCGGAGGGATGGGCGTTCGGGGAGGAGCACGCGGCCTGGGTTCGCGGCGAGGCGGTCGAGCAGGGTCGGTGGCGCCGGGTGCGGCGGCGGATCAGGGCGAGGCTGCGGGAGGGGGAGGCGCGGGTGTCCCCCTCTCCCCGCGGGCGGGGAGAGGCCTGAGCTCCGAAGGGGCTCAGGGAGCCCGCAGCGAACCGCAGGTTCGCCGCGAGGGTGAGGGGGTGGTGCCGGAGGAGCCTCATCCGGAAATACCCCCTCACCCGAGGCTGCGCCTCGCTGCGTCCCCTGGACGAGGACACAGCCCTCTCCCCGCCGAGCGGGGAGAGGAGCAAACCCGCGCCACTTCTTTCAAGGTCGATTGAGGGGGATCCGGGTCGGGAGAGCGCGGTGGCGTCAGGCGAGGGCGGAAATCACCCCCCCGACCTCCGGCGCCCGCATCACCGCTCCCATCACCGCCACGGCGGCGGCGCCCGCGCCGCGGCAGGCCGGCGCCGTCTTTGGGTCGATGCCGCCCAGCGCCACGACCGGTAGGATCGCGGCCGCCTCGCGCACAGCGGCGAGCCCCAGGGCCGGTCCGTACCCCGGCTTGCTGGCGGTCAAGAAGATCGGGCTGAGGGTCACGTAATCCGCCCCCGCCTCCCGCGCGGCCCGGACGTCTGCCAGCGAATGCGCCGAGACGCCGAGCAGCGCCCCCTGTCCCAGCCGCGCCCGGGCCGCCGCCACATCCGCCGCCGCGCCGAGCTGCACGCCCGCCGCGCCGACCCGCGCCGCCAGCTCCACGTCGCGCCCGATGGTCAGCGCCCCGCCCACGCCCGCGACAAGCCCGGCCAGGGTCTCGGCCAGCGCCGCCCGCTCCGGGGCCGGCAGGTCGCGGTCGCGCAGCCAGATCCAGCGGGCGCCGGCGCTCAGGCAGGCGGCGACGCGGGCATCGAGGGGCTCGGGGCAGCCGTGCCGGTCGGTGACGATCAGCAGGCGGGCGGGCAGGCTCACGAGCCGACGAGGCCGAGCTGCGGGCTCGACGGCTCGGCCCGGGCGCGACGCGGGATGCGGCCGGCGAGATGGGCGAGGCGGCCGGCCTCGACGGCGTGGCGCATGGCGCGGGCCATCCGGACCGGGTCGTCGGCCTTGGCGACGGCGGTGTTGAGGAGCACTGCGGCCGCGCCCAGCTCCATCGCGATCACCGCGTCGGAGGCGGTGCCGATGCCGGCGTCCACGATCACCGGGACGGGGGAGCGCCGGCAGATCAGCTCGAGGTTCGCCGGGTTGGCGACCCCCATGCCCGATCCGATCAGCGAGCCCATCGGCATCACGGCGGCGGCCCCCAGGTCGGCGAGGCGGCTGCACACGACGGGATCGTCGTTGCAGTAGGGCAGCACCGTGAAGCCCGACTCGACCAGCTGGCGGGTGGCCTCGATGGTCTCGGCGACGTCGGGATAGAGCGTCTCGCGGTCGCCGATCACCTCGACCTTGATCCAGTCGGTGCCGAGGGCCTCGCGGGCGAGCTCCGCCGTCATCACGGCGTCGCGGGCGGTCTCGCAGCCGGCGGTGTTGGGTAGGAAGCGGGCGCCCTTCAGGCGGGCGACCGTGTCCGAGCCGTGGCCGTGGAGCGAGATCCGGCGGATCGAGACCGTCACCACCTCGGCGGCACTCGCCCGCACCGCCTCGCTCATGATGGCCTGCGTCGGGTAGCCGGCGGTGCCGATGAGGAGGCGCGAGGACAGGCTCGTGCCGGCGATGACGAAGGGATCGTCGTGAGTCTCGGTCATGGGATGTCTCCGGGTGTCTGGTGTCTAGCCGCCCTGCATGGCGCGCACGATCTCGACGCGGTCGCCCTCGCTGAGCGCCGTGCCGGCCCAGTCGCGCTGGCGCACCACGGCGCCGTTGAGCGCGATGGCGAAGCCCTGCGGGCCGGCGAGTTCGAGGTCGGCGGTCTCGTCGCGCCACAGGGCGTCGAGGGTGGCGGCCTCGCTGTCGCGGGGCTCGCCGTTGACGTGGAGCTTCATGCGGGTTCTCCAGGGTGCGCGGCGAACCGGGCGAGGCCGAAGGGAGCGGCCACCGGCAGCGTCTCGCCGCGCAGGATCAGGGTCGACACGGCCTCGGCGGTGACGGGCGCCAGGAGGTAGCCGTTGCGGTGGTGGCCGGCGGCGAGCACGAGGCCCGGCACGGCCTCGCCGAGGATCGGGGCGTCGTCGTCGGAGGTCGGGCGAAAGCCGCTCCACACGCCCGCCACCTGCATCTCCTCCACCCCGGGGAGCGCCCGGCGGGCGCCCTCCAGCAGGGCGTAGAGGCCGCCGGCGGTGAGGTTCGGGTCGAAGCCGGTCTCCTCCACGGTGGCGCCGACGATCAGCGTGCCGTCGCCCTTCGGCGCCATGTGGACCTGCTCGGTCCAGACCACGTGGGAGAGGATGCCGCTGCGCGGCGTCATCCGCAGCGCCATCGACTGGCCCTTGAGCGGGCGCACCGGCAGGGCGAGGTCGGGGACCAGGTTCCCCTCCCCGGCCCAGGCGCCGGAGGCGAGCACGACGGTGCCGGCCCGCAACGCACCCGACGTCGTCTCGATGCCGGTGACCCGGCCGCCCTCGCGGGCGAGCGCGGTGACGGTGCAGCCCTCGACCAGACGACCGCCGGCAGCCCGGACGGCCTGCCGCAGGGCCGCCATCACCCGGGCCGGGTCGACCTGGTGGTCATCGGGACAGAACAGTCCGGCGGTGACGGTGGGACGCAGGCCCGGCTCGCGGGCACGCACCGCCGGGCCGGACAGCCACTCGGCGGACAACCCGTCGCGGCGCTGCAGGTCGTGGCGGAAGCGCAGGCGCTCGACCTCGTCGCGGCCGAGCGCGATGACGAGGGTGCCCTCGCGGCGGTAATCGAGAGTCAGGCCCGACTCGGCCTCGAGCTCGTCGCGAAACGGGTGCCAGAGGCGCTGGCTCGCGAGGCAGAGCGGCGACAGGGCCTCGCCCCCGGGCTCGTGCTCGGCCGCCGCCGCCAGCATGCCGGTGGCCGCGAGGCTGGCGCCGTCGCCGGCCTTGCCCCGCTCGATCACCGCGACCGCGAGGCCCGCCCTCGCGAGGCGCCACGCGACCGAGAGCCCGATCAGCCCGGCGCCGATCACCGCGACATCGGCCCGCTCCGGCAGCCGGTCGCTGTCCGAAGTCGGGCCCGGTCCGCCTCGCCGCCCGATCGTCTGCGCGTGCACCCTTCGTCTCCGCGGTGGCCCGAAGAGAGTGGACTGCGCCCGGTTGCCGGATGATGCGCGGGGGTCTCGACGACCCTGTCCAATCCCTACGCCGGTATGAGCCGGATCAGGTTCGAAGGATTTCCGCGCCGACCGGGGCGAAAAGGCCCCAGTCCAGCGGTGTCTCAGCCCCTTGCCGGGGATCTCCCTGGAACGGCCGGAATTTGGCGAGCCGACCCGCCTTCGTCAACCGCCTTCGGTCAACCGCCTTTTCCCGGGCGGTAGATCGCCATCTCCTCGGCGATGCCGTCGAGGGGGTGGGTGCCGAGCAATTCGGGGTCGCCCCACAGGAAGTCGACGAAGGGCTTCGACATCAGGAGCGGCTCGGACAGGACCTTGTTGAGCTTGGCCAGTCGGCTGGCCAGGTTCACGTCGCGGCCGATCACCGTGAAATCGAGCCGCGCGCCGGAGCCGACGTTGCCGTAGGCCGCCTCGCCGTGGTGGAGCGCGATGCCGATCTCGATGCGGGTCGGGAAGCGCCCGGCGCGGTTCGCCTCCTCGACGCGGCGCAGCGCGGCCTGGGCGGCGGTGAGCGCCCCTTGCGCCGCGCCGCCGAGGTCGTCGCCGCTCTCGCGGAAGATCGCCAGCAGGCCGTCGCCCATGTACTTCAGGACCTCGCCGCCCTCGCTCTCGATCGGGGGCACCAGGCAGTCGAAATAGGTGTTGAGGAGTTCGACTGAGGCCTCGGGCGTGAGCGCGTCGGTGAGGTGGGTGTAGCCGCGCATGTCGGCGAACAGGATCGCCGAGCGGATCCGCTCGACCTGGCCGCGACGGATGAAGCCGGCCAGGATCGCCTGGTGCGGCCCGTCGCCGACATAGACCCTGAGCACGTGGTCGAGCCGCGCGTTGAGGCCGCGCATTTCCATCACCGCCGACAGGGTCGGCACGATGAAGCGCAGGATCGCCAGGTCGTCGTCGCCGAAGCCGCGCGGATCGCGAGTCGCGAAGGTGACGCCGTTCCTGGTGCCGTTGGTGAAGAACAGCGGCACGGTGATGTAGTGGGTGTAGCCCGCGCCTTTAAGCTCCGGGACGATGCTGTAGAGGTCGTCCGGCGTCTCGCGCAGGTCGAGGATCAGCCACTGGCCGGTGGCGAAGACCTGCGCGAAGGGAGAGCGGGCGAGCGCCTGCTCGCTGGCCTCGCCGTGCGGGAACAGGCGGAAGCTGACGCCGTCCTCCCGGGTCCAGAACCGGCCGACGCCGGAATAATCCGAGTGCAGCGCGTCGATGGCGGTGGTGGCCCGGTCGACCGGTACGCCGAGGTCGTTCAGCCGCTCGGCCATGCCGGCGAGGAGGTCGCCGGATTCCGGCAGCCGCGCGCCCTCGCTGAGCAGCCAGTCGCGCAGGGCCACGCAGTCGCGAAACAGGCCGATCGGGATGTCGCTCGCCTCCGACCCGTCCGCCGCAGCCGTGGGCGTCGGGGCGGAGTTGAGGCGAGGCTGATCGGACATGGCTCTGACATGGGCGCTGCGGGGCGGGACGGCAAGGCTTGGCAGTGGGCAACCGACCCCCCCCGGCCCTCGACCCCGGGCACGCCAGTGCGGGGCGCGGCGACGCGGATCGGGGCCCCGTCACCATAACGAAGAAGGCCCGGGAGGCGGTACCTCCCGGGCCTTCTTGCCTGGCATTCGCAGAACTCAGTTGTCGAGGAAGCTCCGCAGCTTCCTGGACCGGCTCGGATGCTTGAGCTTGCGCAGGGCCTTCGCCTCGATCTGGCGGATGCGCTCGCGGGTCACCGAGAATTGCTGGCCGACCTCCTCGAGGGTGTGGTCGGTGTTCATGCCGATGCCGAAGCGCATGCGCAGCACCCGCTCCTCGCGGGGGGTGAGCGAGGCCAGCACCCGGGTGGTGGTCTCGCGCAGGTTCGACTGGATCGCCGCGTCGATCGGCAGGACGACGTTCTTGTCCTCGATGAAGTCGCCGAGGTGGGAATCCTCCTCGTCGCCGATCGGGGTCTCGAGCGAGATCGGCTCCTTGGCGATCTTGAGGACCTTGCGCACCTTCTCGAGCGGCATCGCCAGCTTCTCGGCCAGCTCCTCCGGCGTCGGCTCGCGCCCGATCTCGTGCAGCATCTGGCGCGAGGTCCGGACGATCTTGTTGATCGTCTCGATCATGTGCACCGGGATGCGGATCGTGCGGGCCTGGTCGGCGATCGAGCGGGTGATCGCCTGCCGGATCCACCAGGTCGCGTAGGTCGAGAACTTGTAGCCGCGGCGGTACTCGAACTTGTCGACCGCCTTCATCAGGCCGATGTTGCCCTCCTGGATCAGGTCCAGGAACTGCAGGCCGCGGTTGGTGTACTTCTTGGCGATCGAGATCACCAGCCGCAGGTTCGCCTCGATCATCTCCTTCTTGGCCTGGCGGGCTTCGCGCTCGCCCTTCTGGACCATGTGGACGATCTTCCGGTACTCCTGGATCTCCAGGCCGGTCTCGGAGGCGAGCGAGATGATCTGCTCGCGAAGTGTCAGGATGTTGACCGCACCGCGCTCGGTTAAGTTCTTCCAGCCCTTGCCGCCGAGCTTGGCCACCCGCTCGACCCAGTGCGGATCGAGCTCGTAGCCCTGGTAGTGACGCAGGAACTCGTCGCGGGCGACGCCGTGGTTCTCGGCGAGCCGCATCAGGCGGCCCTCGTGCGAGATCAGGCGCTTGTTGATGTCGTAGAGCTGCTCGACCAGCGCCTCGATGCGGTTGGCATTCAGCGACAGCGACTTCACGTCGGCGACGACGGTGTTCTTCAGCTCCGCGTAACGCTGCCCCTGCGACTCCGAGGCCTCGGCGCCCTTGAGCCGGGTCTCGGCCTGCTCGGCCTGGACCTTGCGCAGCTTGCGGTAGTTCTCGGCGATCGCATCGAAGGTCTCGAGGACGCGGGGCTTCAGCTCGGCTTCCATGGCCGAGAGCGACACGTTGTTCTCGAGGTCGTCCTCGTCGCCCTCGCCCTCCGGCGGGGTCTCGCCCTCGGCGTCGCCCTCCTCCTCGGCCTCACCCTCGCCCTCGGCGGGGCCGGCGCGGCCGTCGGGGCCGGCATAGGTGGCCTCGAGGTCGATGATGTCGCGCAGGAGCACCCGGCCGTCGACGAGTTCGTCGCGCCAGATGATGATGGCCTGGAAGGTCAGCGGGCTCTCGCACAAGCCGGCGATCATCGCCTCGCGCCCGGCCTCGATCCGCTTGGCGATCGCGATCTCGCCCTCGCGCGACAGGAGCTCGACCGAGCCCATCTCGCGCAGGTACATCCGGACCGGGTCGTCGGTGCGGTCGGTCGGCTCCTTGGTGGTCTCGGCGCGCAGGGCCACCGGCCGGGCGGCCGCGACCTCGGCCACCTCGCCGCCCTCGCTCGCCTCCTCCTCCTCAGGCCCTTCCTGCGGCGCCGCCTCGCCCTGCTGCTCGTCGGCCTCCTCGGCCTCGACCACGTTGACGCCGAGCTCGGAGAGCTGGCCCAGCACGTCCTCGATCTGCTCGGAGGTGAACTCTTCCTGAGGCAGCACCTCGTTCAGCTCGTCGTAGGTGACGTAGCCGCGCTTCTTGGCGAGCTTGATCATCCGCTTGACGGAGGCATCCGTCAGGTCGAGGAGCGGGCCGTCGGTCTGCTGCTCGGGGGCCGCCTCGGTCTCGTCTCGTTCCGTTGCCTTCGTCGCCATGCTCAGCCTATGCTTCCCGGTGTCGGCAGTGCCCGGGCGGGGGAGGCTCCCGCCGTGCCGGCACCGTGATGTCTCGTCGGACGGCGCACGAGCCGCCCCAGGATCTCACGCAAATGTGCAAGCCATTCGATGGACTTGCCGTTAACTAGTCCGGCGTCAAGCCGCAAGCGGCGCGTGGCGTCAGGACGATTCCGTCTCGTCGGCCGTCTCCGCCTCGCCCTCTGCACCCGCCACGACGGAGAGACGGGTCTTCACGTCTCGCAGCCAGGCGAAGTTGGCCTCCGTCTCCTCTTCGGCCAGGGCGCGTTCGGCGGCCCGGAGTTCGCTATGTAGCGTTCCGGCCTTGCGGTGCAAGATCACGGCCTGCCGGAGCGCGTCCTCCAGCCGCACCGGATCCGCGTGGGGATCGAGGATCCAGCGGTCGCCCGGCCGCACCAGGCCGGCGATGCGGCCGGACGCGGCGGCGAGCCCGGCCCGCTCCAGGCGCGCGTCGAGATAGGTGGCGTCGCCCGCTCCGCCCTCGGCGGCGAGATCGAGGAGCGCGCCGCGCAGCGCCCGGGCATCCGCCCCCTCGAACTCGACCTCGGCCAGTTCCTCCGCCTCGCGGGCCAGAAGCTCGGGATGGACGAGGAGCGCCGCGACGATCAAGGCCTCGCGCGAGGACGAGCCGCCGGAGAACAGCGACGAGCGGGCGAGGAGCGGGCTCGCCCGAGCGGTGAGGCGCGGCGAGACCGGCGCCGGCGGCGCCCCGCGCCCGCGCGGCACGAAGGGCGTGCGCTCCCGGTACGGGCGCTCGCCCCCGCCCTCGCGGCGGGCGCCGCCATTGGGGCTCAAGGACCGCAGGCGGGCCTCGATGTCGTCGCGGTAGTAGCGCTTCAGGGTCTCGTCGCGGATGCCGCCGACGATCTCGCGCAGGCGCTGGGCGAGGCCGGCGCGGCGCTCCGGCGTGTCGACCGGGCTCATCTCGGTCTCGCGCGACCACAGCACGTCGACGAGGGGTCGGGCGCCGTCGAGCACCCGGTCGATGGCCCCGGGTCCGCCGGTGCGCAGGAGGTCGTCCGGGTCCTGGCCCTCCGGCATCAGGGCGAAGCGGAGCGATTTTCCCGGCTGGAGTGCCGGCAAAGCCACATCGAGGGCGCGATACGCGGCGCGCCGTCCGGCACCGTCGCCGTCGAAGCACAGGATCGGCTCGTCGGCCATGCGCCAGAGCAGGCCGAGCTGATCCTCGGTGAGCGCCGTGCCGAGCGAGGCCACCACCTCGGGATGGCCGGCCAGCGTCATGGCGATCGCGTCGACGTAGCCCTCGACGGCGATCACCCGGCCGGTCTCGTGGGCGGGCTTGCGCGCCGCGTGGTGGTTGTAGAGCATCCGCCCCTTGTGGAAGAGCGGCGTCTCGGAGGAGTTCAGGTATTTGGGCTTGGCGTCCGGGCTCATGCCGCGGCCGCCGAAGGCCACGACCTTGCCCCGCACGTCGCGGATCGGGAAGATCACGCGATCGCGGAAGCGGTCGAACGGGACCTTGATGTCGTCGCCGGTGGTCAGCAGGTTCAGTTCCACCATCATCTCGGCCGGCACGTCCCGGGCGGCGAGATGGTCGCGTAAGGCGTAGCGCTCGGGCGGGGCGTAGCCGAGGCGGAAGGTGCGGCGGATCTCGCCGTCGAGGCCGCGGCCGGCGAGGTAGTCGCGGGCCCTGGCCCCGGCCCGTCCGGCGAGCTGCTCCTCGAAGAACGTGCAGGCGAGTTCCATCACCTCGAGGGCGCCGCGCCGCCGGGTCTCGCTCTCGCGCGTCGCCTCGCTCGGCGCCGGCAGCGCCACGCCGGCCTCGGAGGCCAGCCGCTCGACGGCCTCGGGGAACGAGACCCCTTCCGTCTCCATCACGAAGGTGAAGATGTCGCCGTGCTTGCCGGACGAGAAGCAGTGATAGAACTGCTTCTGGTCGTTGACGTAGAACGAGGGCGACTTCTCGGCGTTGAACGGCGACAGGCCGCGCCATTCCCGCCCCGCCTTCTTGAGGCGCACGCGCCGCCCGACGACCTCGGAGGCCGGCAGCCGGGAGCGGATCTCTTCGAGCAGGTGGGGCGGATAGCGCAAGGGCGGGGTCCGATCGGTGGACCCGCCTTGTAGCGCGTCTTGGTCAGCGGAGTCCTAACGATCCGCGCAATCGCTCCACCGCCCTACTCCGCGGCGATCCGCGGTGCGTAGCCCAGCCGCGCGTTCAGCTCGGCGATCAGCTCGGAGGCGGCCTCGGCGATGACGGTGCCGGGCGGGAAGATCGCCGAGGCGCCGGCCTGGCGCAAAGCCGCGAAGTCGCCCGGCGGGATCACGCCGCCGACGACGATCATCACGTCGGGCCGGCCGGCCTCGTCCAGCGCCCGCTTCAGTTCCGGCACGAGCGTCAGGTGGCCGGCGGCGAGCGAGGAGACGCCGACGATGTGGACGTCGTTCTCCACCGCCTGGCGCGCCGCCTCCTCGGGAGTGGCGAAGAGCGGGCCGATATCGACGTCGAAGCCGAGATCGGCGAAGGCGGAGGCGATCACCTTCTGGCCGCGGTCGTGCCCGTCCTGGCCCATCTTGGCGACGAGGATGCGGGGCCGGCGCCCGTCCGCCTCCTCGAAGGCCTCGACCAAGCCCCGCACCCGCTCGACCGCCGCCGACATGCCGCCCATCTCCCGCTTGTAGACGCCCGAGATCGCCCGGATCTCGGCCCGGTGCCGGCCCCAGGCCCGCTCCAGCGCCTCCGAGATCTCGCCGACCGTGGCCTTCTCCCGCGCCGCCTCGACGGCGAGCGCCAGCAGGTTGCCGGAGCCTTGCGCGGCCTCGGTGAGCGCCGCGAGACGGGCCTCGACCGCCTGAGCATCGCGCTCGGCGCGCAGGCGCTTGAGCTTGTCGATCTGGAGGGTGCGGACGTTGCCGTTGTCGACCCGCAGGAGGTCGATCGCCCGGTCGCCGTCGGGCTTGTAGCGGTTGACGCCGACGATGACCTGCTGGCCCGAATCGATCCGCGCCTGGGTGCGGGCCGCCGCCTCCTCGATGCGCAGCTTCGGGATGCCGGCCTCGATCGCCTTCGCCATGCCGCCCAGAGCCTCGACCTCGCGGATATGGGCCGAGGCCCGGGCGACGAGGTCCCGGGTCAGCCGCTCGACGTAGTAGGAGCCGCCCCACGGATCGATGATCCGCGTCGTGCCGCTCTCCTGCTGCAGGAAGAGCTGGGTGTTGCGGGCGATCCGGGCCGAGAAGTCGGTCGGCAGCGCCAGCGCCTCGTCGAGCGCGTTGGTGTGCAGCGACTGGGTGCCGCCTTGCGTCGCCGCCATCGCCTCGAGGCAGGTGCGGGTGACGTTGTTGAACACGTCCTGCGCCGTCAGCGACCAGCCGCTCGTCTGCGAGTGGGTGCGCAGGGCCAGGGACTTGTCGGATTTCGGCGCGAAGTCCTTGACGAGAGAGGCCCAGAGCAGGCGGGCCGCCCGCATCTTGGCCACCTCCATGAAGAAGTTCATCCCGATCGCCCAGAAGAACGACAGCCGCGGGGCGAATTTGTCGACGTCGAGCCCCGCCGCCATCCCGGCGCGGATGTACTCGACGCCGTCGGCCAGCGTGTAGGCGAGTTCGAGATCCTGCGTCGCGCCGGCCTCCTGCATGTGGTAGCCGGAGATCGAGATCGAGTTGAACTTCGGCATGTTGGCCGAGGTGTAGGCGAAGATGTCCGAGATGATCCGCATCGACCCGGCCGGCGGGTAGATGTAGGTGTTGCGGACCATGAACTCCTTGAGGATGTCGTTCTGGATCGTGCCGGCGAGCTTGTCCGGCGCGACGCCCTGCTCCTCCGCCGCGACGATGTATAGGGCGAGCACCGGCAGCACGGCGCCGTTCATCGTCATCGACACGGTCATCTGGTCGAGGGGAATCCCCGAGAACAGCGTCCGCATGTCGTAGATCGAGTCGATCGCGACGCCCGCCATGCCGACGTCGCCCGAGACCCGCGGGTGGTCGGAATCGTAGCCGCGGTGGGTGGCGAGGTCGAAGGCGACCGAGAGCCCCTTCTGCCCGGCCGCGAGGTTGCGCCGGTAGAAGGCGTTCGAATCCTCGGCCGTGGAGAAGCCGGCATATTGCCGGATCGTCCAGGGCTGGGTCGCGTACATCGTCGGGTAGGGCCCGCGCAGGAACGGCGCGATGCCCGGATAGGACCCGGCGAGGTCGAGGCCGTCGCGGTCCTGCAGGCCGTAAGCCCCCTTCACCGGGATGCCCTCGGGGGTCATCCAGGGCTCGGCGGCGGCCGCGGTCGCGGCGGAGATCGCCTCAGACGACTTGGCCGCCGCGTAGGCGATCTCCGAGAAATCCGGGATGCGGGTCATCGGCCTGGGGCTCTCGTGGCTGGCGTTCCTCAACGCCGACTTATAGGCGCCGGTGCCGCGGCGGCCAATGGGTGGAAGGTCGGAGGACCGGCGATCAGCGCGCCTCGTCGGCACCCGCGACGCTCCCGCGGGCCCGCGCCCGCGCCCAATCGCGCCGCCTCTGGTCGGCCTTCGCCCCCGCCGCTTCCCGCTCCACCGGCACGGTGGCGTAGAACTCCGCGACCGCCGCGCCGCCATGGATGCGCTGGCCGCGGCCGGCCTCCTGCCGCAGCCGCCAGCAGCCGAGCGCCTGGCGCTCAGCCTCGCTCCGGGCGCGGGTACAGGCCTCCGCCCGGCGGTCGCGGGGCGAGGCCTCGGCGGCCCCCGAGAGGGCGGCGAGCGCGAGGGGAGCAAGGAGGGCGAGACGGGACAGCGGCGGCTTGCGGAGCATTCCGAACCTTTCGTATGGGGAGGGCCACGAGCCTAGAGACCCATCCGCATGCCTGCAACCTTGCCGGGTCCCCGGCCGTCTGACAGCGCCGCGCGGCTCTGGGCGCCGCTCGCGGCCTTCACGGCGGCCGAGGAGCGGCTGGGGGACCGGGCGCGCGCCCGGGGCCCGGTCGCCGCCGGCCTCTACGAGTTCCTGCGCTTCGGGGTGAAGCAGGGCTGGGCCTGCCTGTTCGGCGGGGCGATGTGCGGGCTCCTGATCCTCACCCACCTCGCCTGGCCGGCCGGCGCGCCGCTCGCCCGCTACGACGTCCTGACCCTCGCGGCGATCGCGATCCAGGTCGCGATGCTCGCCTTCCGCCTCGAGACCTGGGAGGAGGCGAAGGTCATCCTGGTCTTCCACGTCGTCGGCACCGCCATGGAGCTGTTCAAGACCAAGATGGGCTCCTGGGTCTACCCGGAGCCGAGCTGGCTTCGCCTCGGGGGCGTGCCGCTCTTCACCGGCTTCCTCTATGCCAGCGTCGGCTCGTACCTCGCCCGGGTCTGGCGCCTGTTCGATTTCCGCTTCACCCGCCACCCGCCGCTCCCGGCCCTCGTGATCCTGTCGGCGGCGATCTACCTCAACTTCTTCACCCAGCACGTCGTGACGGACCTGCGCCTCGCCCTGTTCGCGGCGGCGGCCGCCTTGTTCGGCCCGGCCGTCATTCATTTCCGGGTCTGGCGGGTCTACCGGCGCATGCCGCTCCTCCTCGGCCTGCTCCTCGTCACCCTGTTCATCTGGTTTGCCGAGAACATCGGCACGGCGACGCGCGGGTGGATCTACCCGCATCAGGCCGGCGGGTGGGCGGCAGTGTCGCCGCAAAAGTTCGGCTCCTGGTTCCTTCTGATGATCATCTCCTACACGCTTGTGGCCCTGGTGAGCCGCCCGAAGGCGCTCGCCGACGTTGCGGCAGACGTTGACGCGGCGCCCGCCCGGCCCACATCCCCGCAAGCCACGGCCGCGCCTCGCCCGGCCGGTTCCACCCTGGAGTGACGAGACCGGTGCCGGATCGCTTCCTGCGGGTCGCCCTGACCGCCGCCCTGGTGCTGCTCGCGCTGTTCGTGGCGCAGCCCTACGTCACGAGCCTGCTGTTCTCCGCCGACACGCCCCGGGCGGTGACGGCACGCGGCGACCTCTCGCCGATCGAGGCCTCGACCGTGGCCCTGTTCGAGCGCGCGGCCCCCTCGGTGGTCTACGTCTTCGCGAAGGCGCGGCAGGGTGCGGTGACGTTCGATCCCGAGACCGGCGAGCCCCGCCAGGGCGGGGGCGAGCAGACCGGCTCGGGCTTCGTCTGGGACGCGGCCGGCCACATCGTCACCAACAACCACGTCATCCAGGGCGGCGGCGACATCCAGGTCCGGCTCTCCACCGGCGAGGTGGTGCCCGCGACGCTCGCCGGCACCGACCCGAACTACGACCTCGCCGTGCTGAGGCTCGGGCGCGTCGCGTCCGCGCCGCCGCCGATCGCCATCGGCACCTCGGCCGACCTGAAGGTCGGGCAGTTCACCTACGCGATCGGCAACCCGTTCGGCCTCGACCACACCCTGACGACCGGGGTGGTGAGCGCGCTCCAGCGCCGGCTACCGACGGCGGAAGGCCGCGAGCTCTCCGGGGTGATCCAGACCGACGCGGCGATCAACCCGGGCAATTCCGGCGGGCCGCTGCTCGATTCCGCCGGGCGCCTGATCGGCGTCAACACGGCGATCTTCTCGCCCTCGGGCGCCAGCGCCGGCATCGGCTTCGCCATCCCCGTCGACGTGGTCAACCGGGTGGTGCCGAACCTGATCCGCACCGGCCGCACCCCCAGTCCCGGTATCGGCATCGTGGCGGCGAACGAGGACGCGGCGGCGCGGCTCGGCATCGACGGCATCGTGGTGGTGCGGGTGCTGCCGGGCTCTCCGGCCGCGGCCGCCGGCCTCCAGGGCGTCGATCCGGCGACGGGCGACCTCGGCGACATCATCATGGGGGTGAACGGCCGCCCTGTGCGCCGGCTGGCCGACCTGACGGCCGCCCTCGAATCCCTCGGCCTCGGGCGCAGCGTGCCGCTCCAGGTCGAGCGCGACGGGCGCGCGATCACCCTGTCGGTGACCCCCGCCGACATGGGCCAGCGCCGACGCTGACGGGACGTTCGCACCGAGGCGCGCGAGGCGCTATCCTGACGTCCGACCCGTTCCGGAGCCCCGACGCCGTGACCGCACGCCTCCTCGCCGCATTCCTGCTGACGGCCGCCGCCCTGCCGGCCGCGGCGGGCGAGCGCAACGCCTCGAGACCCCGCCTGTGCCCGCAGGACGCCCCGCCCGGCGTGCGCCTGCCCGACCGGCCAGAATGCCGCGAGGCGCCCCCCGCCCCCGTCCGGGCCACCGCGCCCGGCTTCATCGATCTGGGCAACGACACCTCGCTGCGCGTGAGCGGCCGGGCCGCCTACGAGGTCGGGTACGGCCGGCGGTAGGGTCCCTCCGTCGGGCGGAGGCGGCCTCCTTCCTTCGTCGAGAATCGCGAGCCCGCGACCTGCCGCGCCGGAACCCTCGGGGTCGCCCCGGCATTCGTTCACCGACGCGAGACGGAGGACGCGATGATCCTGGCAGCCTGCGAAGGCCGGCACTGGCAGTACGAGATCGTCGAGCATGCCGACGGCTACGTCGTGCGGATGCGCGACCTCGATACCGGTGACCTCGACGACGACGGCGCCACGGTCTTCCGGACCATGCCGGTCGCCTTCGCGTTCGCCGAGATGTCGGCCGCCTTCGACCGCTTCACCGCCTCGACCGACGAGGAGCCCGACGACGCCGAGACGGCGACCGATTTCGCGGTGAGCGAGCGCGCCTTCTGCGACCTCAGCAGCCGCCTGTGCGACGGCGGCGTCGCCGGCCGCCTGGTCCAGGCCTGGGAGCGGCAGCCGGATGCGGGCCCGCGGCTGACGCTGCATTGAGGCGCGATCCCGGGACTTCATGACCCCGGAGGATTCATGAGCTCGGGGGATTCACGACCCTAAGCGCTTCAGGACGTCCGCCGCCGCCCGCTCGCCGTCGAGTGTCGCACCGCCGACCGTCATCGCACCTCCGCCCGCCGCGGCCTCACCGGCCAGGAAGATCCGGTCGGCCACCGGCAGGCGCAGGGCCTCGCGGGCGGAGAGGTGGCCTGGCCGGGCAATCGAGTAGCTGCCCCGCGCGAACGGGTCGGTCCACCAGGCAGCCAGCCGGCCCGCCGTGACCGCCGGGCGGATTCCGCTGCCGAAGACGCTCACGAGGTGATCGGTCGCCGCGGCCAGGGCGCCACCCTGCCCGGCCTCGCACAGGGCGCGGGCGCCGTCGCCGCCGCAATGGAGCACCGCCAGCGGCTTTCCGAACGGCTGCATCTCGAGATAGGCGGTGAGGCCCGGCGTGCCGCTGCGCAGGATCACCGCGTCGCGCAGGTCCTGTCCCGGCAGGCGCCCCGGATCGAGGGCGAGCCCGATCTTGGTGTAGGCGCCCATCCTTAAGCCGTCCAAGGCCTCGGCCGTCGCCGCTGGCAGGTCGGGCGTGAAGCGTAGATGCCCCGCCGCCAGCACGCCGACCGGCACCGTCACGACCGCGCAGGCCGCCCGCAGGGTGCCGCGCGGGGTCTCGACCGCGACGCCCGGCCCGCGCCAGTCGATCGCGGTGGCGGGGGTGCCGAGCCGCACCGGCAGGTCGGCGTAGTGGCCGGCCACCAGCGCGCCGTAGCCGTCGACCCAGATGTCGTCGCCGGACCAGAGCTGATCGTAATCGGCGGTTGAGACCCGGTCCGGCTCCTCGCCGAGGGTGAGGCGGGTGAGCCCCGTCGCGGCGGCCCGGGCCGCCTCGTCCTCGCCCGCGACCGCGTCGGCGACCGAGCGGTCCGGTGCGGCGGGATGATCGAGCAGGCTGCTGACCCGACCGAACCCGGCCCGGCGCTGGCGCCGCTCGGCCTCGCTCGCCCGGACCCCGTCCTTCACCAGGACCGGCCAGGGGCTGGTGGCGTCGTCGCTGGTGCGCACGCGCGCCGCCCGGGCGATCTCCCGCCACGGGTTGCGCTCGGCCCAGTGCACGTATTGCCCGCCGGCATCGAAGCTGCGCCCGGTACCGAGCGACGTGTCGGTGAAGGCGCGCCCGCCGATCCGGTCGCGCGCCTCCAGCACGACGACGCTGTGGCCGCCGCGCCGGATCGCCGCCGCGGCGGCGAGCCCGGCGGCGCCCGCGCCGATCACCACGACGTCGGCGTCGGCCGCGGCCCGGGCGCGCCCGGACGCGGCGAGGATGGCCGCGCCGGCCATGAGGGAGCGACGCGACAGCGTCATCCCGGTTCTCCGTGTGAGTTCCTTGCGTGTCATCACCTCGGCGGAGGGGGACCGACGGCAAGGCGCGCGCGGCGAAATATCGCTCGACCGAGCCGTCGCGCTTCCGTCGCGGCGCCGGTGGCTCTATGAGCGCTCCCATGCTGATCCGCCCTGCCCGCCCCGAGGACGCCCCCGCCATCTGGTCGATCATCGGACCGGTGATCCGCGCGGCCGAGACCTACACCCTCGACCCGGACATGAGCGAGGCGGCGGCGCTCGCCTACTGGACGGGTCCGGACAAGGAGACCTTCGTCGCCGAGGAGACGGGGGAGATCCTCGGCACCTACTACCTGCGGCCGAACCAGGCCGGCGGCGGCCGCCACGTCTGCAATTGCGGCTACATGACCCGCGCCGGGGCGACGGGCCGGGGCATCGCCCGTCGGATGGCCGAGCACTCGCTCGCTCACGCCCGCGCGCGCGGCTATCGCGGCATGCAGTTCAACTTCGTCGTCAGCACCAACGAGCGGGCGGTGCGGCTGTGGCACTCGCTCGGCTTCGAGACTGTCGGGCGGCTGCCGCTGGCGTTTCGGCATCCGGAGCATGGGTATGTGGATGCGTTGGTGATGTTCCAGGCGCTGTAAGGGCTGATCGCACGATTTCGCACGACGGGTTTCGGGCGCGGCCCCGTCCACGTATCGCCTGGTCCGCCAGGATGGTCCCCCGGCGCCCCGTACATCGCTAACCGGATTCGAAACTCGGTCGGATACGAGTAGAATCACTTTTCCACGTGGCGTCCGCGGACAGGCTGGCTATGTTTCCCTAGAGGCAGGGTGACCTTGGGACTCCGCGGCGCGGCTATCCAGGCGTGGGGCCTCTCACCGAGACCGGTATCGGGAGGCGTGACGTGATCGAGACGACGGACGAGGTCGCGATCTGGCGGCGCGAGCTGCACGCCCATCCCGAACTCGGCTACGACCTTCCACGCACGGCGGCCTTCGTCGCCGGGAAACTGCGCTCGTTCGGATGCGACAGCGTGATCGAAGGCGTGGGCAGGAGCGGTGTCGTCGGCGTGATCCATGGCCGGAGCCGGGAGTCCGGCCGCGTGATCGGCCTGCGCGCCGACATGGATGCGCTCCCGATCGAGGAAGCGACCGGCCTGCCTCACGCCTCGACGATCGCCGGCCGGATGCATGCCTGCGGGCATGACGGCCATACGGCGATGCTGCTTGGGGCAGCCAAGCATCTCGCCGGAACCCGCGACTTCGACGGCACAGCCGTGCTGATCTTCCAGCCGGCCGAGGAGGGCCAGGCCGGCGCGAAGGCGATGTGCGACGACGGCCTGATGACGCGCTGGGCGATCGAGAGAGTCTTCGCGCTTCACAACGAGCCCGGCCTGGCCGTCGGTCGCTTCGCCACGCGTCCCGGCCCTTTCGGAGCCGCGGTCGCGAGCTTCCGCATCACGCTCGACGGCCGGACCGCGCATTCGGCCAGCCCCCATGCCGGAGTGGACACCCTGCTGCCCGCCGCCGCCATCCTGATCGGGCTGCAGACGATCGTCGGGCGCAACGTGCCGGCACTGCAAGGCGCGGTCGTGACCGTCGGCTCGTTGCAGGGCGGCCAGCCGGGAGGCACCTTCGCCAGTCACGCGGAGATGCGCGGCCTCGCCCGCTGGTTCGAGCCGGAGGTGCGCGACACCGTTCGGCGACGCATCACCGACCTCGCCGAGGGTATCGCGGCATCCTACGGCGCGACGGCGAACGTCCTATTTCGAGTTCTCTATCCGGCCGTCGTGAACGATCCGGCACAGACGGTGCTGGCGGTGGAGGCGGCGCGGACCGTGATGGGCCTCTGGATGCCGTCGTGGGCGATCACCCGCAGCTCATGGGCTCGGAGGACTTCGCCTTCATGCTCGACGAGCGCCCGGGCAACATCGCGCTCCTGGGGAACGGCGACACCGCCGGGCTGCACGACCCGGGCTACGACTTCAACGACGCTGCGATCCCCTACGGTGTCGCATACTGGACGCGGCTGGTCGAGACGGCGATGCCGGTCACGGTTGAGCAAGTGTCCTGACGAGCGACCGAGCGTGCTGCAGAATTCTCAGGGCCGCTTTGGAGGCGGGGCCGTCCCGACCCGCGCCACGAATGCCATCCGCCCCTGGTTGTGCCCGAGGTTCCGTGGCATCCGCTCGGCTTCGAAGCCGGCGGCCCGCAGCCGGGCCAGCATCGCGGCCTCGCCGTAGCGGGACAGCCCGAGCCGCCGGCGCAGGCCGCGGTAATCGGAGAGCAGGGTGCGGGCGAGGCCGAGAACGGCCGCCGCGAGGAAGTTCTCGCGCCGGGCGAAGGCGAGGAGCGCCGCGGCATCGGCCACGGCGCCGAGCTCGGGCGGGATCACGTCGGCGAGGATCAGGCAGCCGCCGGGTTTGAGCGCGCGGCGCCAGTCTCGCAGGCAGGCATCGAGTTCAGCCCCGGTGAGGTACTGCGCCAGGGAATTCGCCACGACGAGGTCGAGGCTGCCGGGCGGCAGGGTCGCGACGTCCTCCGGCGCGAGGACGGCGATTCCGGGATGATCGGAGAAGCGGGCAGCCAGGGCCTTGCGCTGGCGCGGCGACGCCTCGCAGAGGAGGAGCCGGCCGCAGGCCTCAGCGATCCGGTCGGCGGAGAGGGCTTCGCCGCAGCCGTGGTCGAGCACCACGGCGTCGCGATGGGGCACCAGGGCCGCCATCTCCTCGGCGAGCCCGGCATAGTGCCGGACCTTGTGGCGCGCGTTGACGTAGATCGGGGTGTCGCGATCCCAGAACTCGCGCCAGGATGCGACCATCGATCGTCAGCCGCCGATCAGCAGGACCGACACGGCCCGGTCGATCGAGAGGTAGAACACCGCGAAGGCGACGAGGGCGGCCAGCGCGAACTCGGCGGCGTCGTTCGGCAGGGCGCGCAGCTCGCGCAGGGTCTCGCGGCCGTAGAAGGCGCCGAGCCAGGCGAGCGTCAGCACCACCGGCATCGCGAACAGGAACGACCAGGTGCTCTCGACGCGGCTCGCCATCGGGTCCATCAGCGCGCGGATGTTGCGCACCCACGGCGCCTGGATCGCCGCCGCCAGGGTCGTGACCCAGGCCAGGCCCACGGCGATGCCGAGATGGGTGGTGAAGGTGCGGTGCAGGCGCGAGAAGCTGTCGGTCGCGGCGTGGTCGGTCACTGGCTAAGCCCCGAATCGCGGCCCCGCGACGATCGTTTCGGTCGTCGTCGCTCCAGGGCGGTGTACGGCCGGGAGAATCGGCCGCGAGTTCGGGTTTTTTGTGGCTGCGGCCGGATCCGGCCGCAACCTTTTTCGGAGTTACGCGTTGCTGCCTTTCGTCTCGCGCATGAGCGTGACGAAGCGGTCGAACAGGTAGTGGCTGTCCTGCGGGCCCGGCGAGGCCTCCGGGTGGTGCTGCACCGAGAAGGCCGGGCGGTCGGTGAGCGACAGGCCGCAATTCGAGCCGTCGAACAGCGAGACGTGGGTCTCGACGGCGTTGGCCGGCAGGCTGTCCGGGTCGACCGCGAAGCCGTGGTTCATCGAGACGATCTCGACCTTGCCGGTGGTGCGGTCCTTCACCGGGTGGTTGGCCCCGTGATGGCCCTGGCTCATCTTCACCGTGCGGCCACCGAGGGCGAGGCCCATCAGCTGGTGGCCGAGGCAGATGCCGAAGGTCGGGACCTTCCGGTCGAGGAGCGCGCGGATCACCGGCACCGCGTACGCGCCGGTCGCCGCGGGATCGCCCGGGCCGTTCGACAGGAAGACGCCGTCGGGCTTGAGCGCCAGGACCTCCTCGGCGCTGGCGGTGGCCGGCACGACGGTGACGTCGCAGCCGGCCTTGGCCAGCAGGCGCAGGATGTTGCGCTTCACGCCGTAATCGATCGCCACGACCTTGAGGCCCTCGCCCGGGGCCCGGCTGCCGTAGCCGGCGGGGTGCTGCCAGGCGGTCTCGCCCCAGGCCTGGGATTCCCGGCTCGTCACCGGCGGCACCAGGTCGAGGCCCTCCATCGGCGGCAGCGCGGCGGCCTTGGCGGTCAGGGCCTCGCGGTCGAACCGGCCCGCCGGGTCGTTGGCCAGGATCGCGTTCGGCATGCCGCGGTCGCGGATGAGGGCGGTGAGCGCGCGGGTGTCGACGCCCGTGATGCCGACGATGCCGCGGGCCTTCAGCCAGCCGTCGAGGTGGCGCGACGAGCGCCAGTTCGACGGGTTGGTGACGGCCGAGGCGATCACCGCACCGCGCACGCCGGAGGCCGGCGCCGCGTCGAGGCTCTCGAGGTCCTCGTCGTTGGTGCCGACGTTGCCGATATGGGGAAAGGTGAAGGTGACGATCTGCCCGGCATAGGACGGATCGGTCAGGATCTCCTGGTAGCCGGTCATCGCGGTGTTGAAGCAGACCTCGCCGGCGGCCTCGCCGGTGGCACCGATGCCGAAACCCTCCAGGATCGTGCCGTCGGCGAGCACCAGGAGGGCGGTCGCGACGGGCTCGGCCCAGCCTTCGGGTTGCGCGGGAGCGGCCGCGTCGTCTTGCAGCATGATATTGAACTCGCTTATGTCGCGGCCGGGCACGGCCGACGGGCGCGGCCGGCTGTTTACGAGGCCGGCGGCGGCCCGGTCAATCTGGGGATGCCCCGGTATCCCCTCAAGTGCCTCGCCTTTCAAGTGCCTTATCCGGCACGACTTGCCCCACGCGACGACATCAGGAGACCGGCATGCTGCGCCAGCGCCTCACCGCCGAGATGAAGGAGGCCATGAAGGCCGGCGACAAGGCGAAGCTCGCCACCGTCCGGCTGATCCAGGCCGCCCTGAAGGACAAGGACATCGAGGCCCGCGGCTTGGCCAAGGAGCCCCTCGTCGACGAGGAGATCTTCGCCCTGCTCCAGAAGATGATCAAGCAGCGCAACGAATCCGCGACGGTCTACGACCAGGGCGGCCGCCCCGAGCTCGCCGAGGGCGAGCGGGCCGAGGCCGCGATCATCGCCACGTTCCTGCCCCGGCAGATGGACGAGGACGAGACCCGCGCGGCGATCCAGGCCGCCATCGCGGAGACCGGCGCCGCCTCTCCCAAGGACATGGGCAAGGTCATCGCGGCGCTCAAGGGGGCGTATGCCGGCCGGATGGATTTCGGCAAGGCGAGCGCGCTCGTGAAGTCGATGCTGGCCTGAGGTCGTCCGGCGACCGGGAATCTCGTCAAGGAGCGATGCGGGCCGCCTCCCCGGGCGCGCCCGCATCCCCGTCCCGAGGGCGCTCGGCGCTCTTCCCCGCTGCCGTCTCGCAGCATTGCTGCACATTTCCTGCGCAAACCCTGCCGTTCTCTTGGATCCCCTTACACCCGCCTGTCGAATACATGACAGATCAGGCATTCGGCGCCAACGTTAGACCTTCATTAAGCAAATTGTCGCCACATCGCCCGAGTTTTTCAACGGAACCCTCGCCGGGTTCCGGCAGATCGGGGGTCGTGGTGAAATCGCTGCTGTCCATCCGGGCCCTGGTGCTCGGGATCACGCTCGCGCTCGGGGCGATCGTCGGGGCGATGACGCTCAACGGGGTCGTCACCGCGTGGACCAGCCACCGCCACGCGCAGACCGTCGCCGCCGCGGCGAAGCTCGACCAGCGCATCCTCGAGGCCATGCAGGCCTTCCGCTCCGAGCGCGGCGACACCGCCGCGACGTTGAGCCTGTCGGGCGATCAGGTCGCGGCGATGCGCAAGGTCATCGAAGGCCATCGCGGGCGGGTCGACGCCGCGCTCCAGGCGCTTCTGACCGCCCCCGCCGATCTCGACGTGCCCGGCCTGCGCGAGGCGCTGACGGCGCTCGATGCCGGCTACCGCGACCAGCGCGCCCTGCGGGCCAGGGCCGACGACGCCTACGGGCTCGACGCGGGCGCCCGCGACAAGGCCCTGGCGCCGCTCGTGCTGCAGACCGGCGACGGCGTGCTGGCCCGCCTCGAGCGGGTCGCGACGGTGCTCGAGCGGCGGATGGCCCGGCTCGACCCCGAGACCCGCCTCCTGACCGGCGTCAAGAACAACGCCTGGGCGACCCGGGCGACCGCCGGCTCGCTCGCCGTGATGGTCAACACCGTCCTGTCGAGCCGGAACCCGCTGACGCCGGAGCAGGCCGAGGCGGTGCTGGCCCTGCGCGGCCGCTACGAGGCGACGTGGAAGCTCGTCGAAGCGGCGACCGCCGACCTGCCGCCCGCCATCGCGACGGCGGTGGCGATCGCGCGGGCGACCTACTTCGCGCCGGAGGTGACGACGGCGCTCCAGCGCAACCTGCGCGCCTTCACGCCCGGCGCCGAGGCCGCGATGACCTTGCCCGAGTGGCAGAAATTCGTGACCCCGCGGCTCAACACGATCGTCGCGGTGGCGAACGAGGCCCTGAGCGCCGGCGTGACGGCGGCGGACGCCGCCGCCGAGGCGGCGCAGGGGCGCCTCCTCGTCAACGCCGCCCTGTGCGCGGCGGCGCTCGTGCTCGTGGGCCTGGCCTGCGCCGTGGTCCATCTCCGCATCGCGCTCCCGATCCGGCGCATGACCGGGGCGATGCAGGCCCTCGCGCGCGGCGACGCGACCGTCGCGGTGCCGGCGATGGGGCGCGCCGACGAGATCGGCGCGATGGCGGCCACCGTGCAGGTGTTCAAGGACAACCTGATCCGCAGCCGTGCGCTGGAGGAGGAGACCGCGCTCGCCCGCGCCTCGGCCGAGGAGCAGCGCAAGGCCGGCATGCACCAGATGGCCGATGCCTTCGAGCACGCCGTCGGCGGCGTGATCGGGCAGGTCGCCGCCTCGGCGACCGAGCTCCAGGCCACCGCCGCGGTGATGTCGGAGGGAGCGAGCCAGACCGCGGGCCGTTCCACCACCGTCGCCACCGCGGCCGGCCGGACCGCCGAGAATGTCGGCACCGTCGCGGCCGCGGCGGAGGAGCTCGGCGCCTCGGTGACCGAGATCGGCCGCCAGGTCTCGGGCTCGGCCGCGCTCGCCCGCAACGCCGTCGGCGAGGCGGCCGGCACCGCCGGGCACATGCGCGAGCTGAGCGAGGCGGTCGCGCGCATCGGCGACGTGGTCGGGCTGATCTCGTCGATCGCCGCGCAGACGAACCTGCTGGCGTTGAACGCCACGATCGAGGCGGCCCGCGCCGGCGCGGCGGGTCGCGGCTTCGCGGTGGTGGCCGCCGAGGTCAAGGAACTCGCCGGCCAGACCGCGAAGGCGACCGAGGAGATCACGGGCCAGATCGGCCGGATCCAGGGCAAGACCGGGGACGCGGTCGCGGCGATCGAGGCGATCACGGGCCGGATCTCGGAGATCGACCGGGTGTCGGTGGGAATCGCCGCGGCGGTGGAGCAGCAGGGCGCGGCGACCCGGGAGATCGTCCGCAACGTCGCCGACGCGGCCTCCGGCACGAGCGCGGTGACCCGCACCATCGAGGCGGTCGCGGGCGCGGCCGAGGAGACGGGCGCTGCGGCGACGCAGGTGCTGGCGGCGTCCTCCGAGCTGTCGCGGCAATCCGAGACGCTCTCGGCCGAGGTCGCGCGCTTCCTCGCCACGGTGCGGGCGGCCTGACGTCGGGGCGGGCCCGTCGGTCCGTCTCAAAACCGTCAAGGTCCTGGCGCCAAGCGGGGTTCATCCGCCCCCGGGGATTCGCCATCCGGCGATCGCCCCGGGGGCCCCTCCCGTTCTCACGCCAGAATTGCCGAGAGTGTTCGTCGACGCGCCCTCCCTCCCCGGTTCCGCCGCGACGGCGGCGCCCCGGCAGGCCCTCAACCTGCGCTGGCTCGCCGGCAGCCTGCTCACCGGCGTCACCGGCGCCGGCCTGATCGGCGTCGCGCTCTACCTCGCCGCCGCCGACGGCATCGTCGCGGCGCCCCCGGAGCGGGCGGTGACGCCCCACGGCGAGGGCGGGAGCGGCGACGTCGCCCGCAAGGGCGACCGGCTAGTGCGCGACGAGATGATCGTCGCGGCGAAGACCGCCTTCAAGGCACCGATGACCGAGCGCGCCGGCGACCGCGAGGTGATCCGCGTCCATTCCTACGTGCAGATCGCCACCGAGCTGCCCTTGCGCGCGCCCGACGTGCCGGTGCCGCCCTTCGATCCCCTGCGCAGCGCCCGGATCGAGGCGCCGCCGCCCCAGGAGGGCGATTCGGACCCGGCCGAGACCGCCGTCACCCTGGTGCGCAGCCCGCTCGCCGAGGCGCCGATCGAGGACGGCGCCCCCGCCCTCGCGGATGCCGAGGTCGACGCCCTGGTGGCCGAGACGCTGACGCTCGCGGGCGGGACGCTGCCGCCGGCCTTCCCGGCCGAGCGCCTGCTTTCCCGCGCCCTGCGGCCGGCCGCCCTGCCCGACGAATCCGCCGCGGAGGCGCGCTTCCGCAACATCGAGGTGCGGATCCTCCCCGAGAACCTGACCGAGATCGCCGAGACCGGCACCGGCGGCCCGGCCGCGGGCCAGCCCGGCCCGCCGCTGTTCGAGGAGCGCGACCTCGTGCTGGCCAAGGACCAGGGCCTCGAGGATCTCCTGAAGCGCAACGGCGCCGAGCCGGCGCGGCTCTCCGCCATGCTCGCCGCCTTGAGCGCCCGGGCGAAGGGCGACCTGCCCGAGGGCCAGCACGTGCGCCTGCTCATCGCCCCGCAGGGCGACGGGCACGCGCCGGAGGCCCGCGGCATCGCCCGCGTCACGCTCTACGGCGAGGACGGCATCCAGGAGATCGTGGCGGCCAACGACCGCGGCGCCTTCGTCTCGGTGGCGCCGCCCCGGCCGGGCACCGCGCCGGACGACGACGAGGAAACCGGCGTCACCCTCTACGAGAGCCTCTACGGCACCGCGCTCAAGAACGGCGTGCCGCGCCCGATCATCGAGGAGATGGTCATGGCGCTCGCCACCTCCACCGACCTGCAGCAGCGCACCGGGGCGGGCGACCGGGCCGAATTGTTCTTCACCGAGGACGAGGATGCCCGGCCGGAGCTCCTCTACGTGGCCTTGCGCATCCACGACGAGACCCTCGGCCTCTACCGCTACCGGGTGCCGGGCTCGGGCGAGATCGACTACCTCGACCCGAACGGCCGCTCGAGCCAGAAATTCCTGATGCGGCGCCCGGTGGCGGAGGGGCGGATCTCCTCGCCCTTCGGCGCCCGCCTGCACCCGATCCTCGGCTATTACCGGCCGCATAACGGCGTCGACTGGGCGGCGACCCGCGGCACCCCGATCATGGCGACCGGCGACGGCACCATCGTGTCGGCGGGCGCCCGCTCCGGCTACGGCAACCGGGTCGAGATCCAGCACGCCAACGGCTACACCACCGCCTACAACCACATGGCCCGGATCGCCCGCGGCGTCGCGCCGGGCGCCCGGGTGCGCCTCGGCCAGGTGATCGGCGCGGTCGGCACCACCGGCCTCTCGACGGGCCCGCACGTGCACTACGAGGTCGCGATCAACGGCCGCTTCGTCGACCCGATGAAGATCCGCCTGCCGAGCGCCCGCGAGCTGACGGGCCAAGCCCTCGCCGCCTTCCGCCAGGCCGAGGAGCAGATCGACGCGCTGCGCCAGAAGCACGGGGGCAAGACGGTGGCGGAGCGGACATGAGGGTACGGCCCCCCCATTGAGTCGATCGGTTCGCACGTTGTGCGGCGCTCACCACTTCGCTCTGCGAACGTCGGTCGTCGGATGATGCGTCTGGCGCAGAGTTCCCCCTCTCCCCGCGGGCGGCAGGGCTGTCCGGGGAAAAGAATGGCACGGATTCCCTCCTCTCCCCGCGGGCGGGGAGAGGCTTTCGCCCCCCTTGCCGGGGGTGAAAGGAGCGCAGGCGGAGCCGGAGCGAGGGTGAGGGGGTCTCGACGAGTGAGACTCTTCCGGAAACACCCCCTCACCCTCGCCCTGCGGGCTCCTTGAGCACCCGACAAGGGGTACTCAAGCCTCTCCCCGCCCGCGGGGAGAGGGGAGACTCGCGTCTTTTCATTTCCCCGGACAGTCCTGCGCGGGCGGGGAGAGGCCCGATGACCCCTCGTCGGGTCGTCGGGGAGCCCGCAAGGCGAGGGTGAGGGGGTGTCGCCCGAAGGAGCCTCATCCGGCAACACCCCCTCACCCTCGCTTCGGCTGCGCCTCCGCTTGCCCTGGTCCCTGTACGGGACCACGGCCCTCTCCCCGCCCGCGGGGAGAGGGGAACCCGCGCCTGCTCCGACGACCGTCAGCCGAGCTCCGCGAGCGGCACCGTGACGGCCGCGAGTTCCCCCACCGCCGCTCGAAGCGCCGCATTCCGGGAGACGTCCGTCACGTCGCGGTAGGCGCCGTCCTATGCTGCCTCGGCCCCGCGCTCCTGAGCGTCGATCACCCCGTATTCCCGCACCCCGTACGGCGCGTGGAGCGACGACGGGCCGATCAGGCCGAGCCCGTCGGGCAACCTGCGCGACGGCACGCCATCCCCAGTCGCCCCGCTCCGCTCGCGCATCCGTCAATTGACAGACGCAGCTCGTCGCCCTGAAGTTGTTATCACTACAAGGTGCGAACCCATCGCCCGAGGGCGGCGCCCCACGCGGCCGCCCAATCCCCAAGACCGACAACGGAAACGCCCATGATACGCCTGAACGTGAACGGGTCCGTGCGCGAGGTCGAGGCGGAGCCCGACACGCCGCTGCTCTGGGTGATCCGCGAGCAGGTCGGCCTCACCGGCACCAAGTACGGCTGCGGCATCGCCCAGTGCGGCGCCTGCACGGTCCATATCGACGGGCAGGCGGTGCGGTCCTGCTCGCTGCCGGTCTCGGGCGTCGAGCCGGGCCAGAAGATCGTCACCATCGAGGGCCTGAGCCCCGACCGCTCGCACCCGGTGCAGAAGGCCTGGGCGGCGCTCGACGTGCCGCAATGCGGCTTCTGCCAGTCCGGCATGATCATGGCCGCCGCCGCCCTGCTGGCGCAGAACCCGAAGCCGAACGAGGCGGAGATCCGCCAGGAGATCACCAACATCTGCCGCTGCGGCACCTACAACCGGGTGCTCGCCGGCATCACCCTCGCCGCCGAGGGCGGCGAGACCGGCCGCGGCTGACGGGAGGCCACCATGACCACGACCGTCTCCCCCGCCCTCTCCCGCCGCTTCTTCCTCGCCGGCTCCGCCGCCGCGGCCGGCGGCCTCGCCCTCGGCTTCGACCTGCCGGGGGCCGCCGCGGCCCCCGCCGGGGCCCCGCCCGAGATCAACGCCTGGGTGGTGGTGCGCCCGGACGAGACCGTGGTGATCCGCATCGCCCGCTCGGAGATGGGCCAGGGCACGCTCACCGGCCTCGCCCAGCTCGTGGCGGAAGAGCTCGGCTGCGACTGGGCCCGGGTCACGACCGAGTACCCGACGCCGGGCCAGAACCTCGCCCGCGGCCGGGTCTGGGGCGACTTCTCCACCGGCGGCAGCCGCGGCATCCGCGAATCCTACGTCGCGGTGCGCCAGGGCGGTGCCGCCGCCCGCACCATGCTGGTCGCGGCGGCGGCGCAGGAATGGGGCGTGCCGCCCGGCGAGTGCCGGGTCGAGAAGGGCGTCATCGGCCATCCGGCCTCGGGCCGCTCCACGACCTTCGGCAAGGTCGCGGCCGCGGCCGGCCGGATGGAGCCGCCGAAGGACGTAGCCCTCAAGGATCCGAAGGACTGGATCATCGCCGGACACCCGGTGAAGCGCCTCGACACGCTGGAGAAGACCGACGGCTCGCAGGTCTACGGCATCGACCTCCGGCTTCCGGGCCTGCTCAACGCCGCGATCCGCGACTGCCCGGTGGTCGGCGGCACGGTGAGGAGCGTCGATGCGGCGGCGGTCGAGACGATGCCCGGCGTGCGCAAGGTGGTGCGGGTCGGCGACAGCGCGGTGGCGGTCGTCGCCGACACGTTCTGGCGCGCCAAGAAGGCCGTCGAGGCGCTGACCATCGTCTGGGACGAGGGTCCGAACGCCGGGGTGTCGAGCGAGACGATCGCCGCGACCCTGCGCGAGGGGCTCGACGCGCCGGAGGCCTTCGTCGGCAACAAGGGCGGGGACGCGGCGGCCGCCCTGAAGGGCGCCGCCAGGGTGGTCGAGGCGACCTACGCCTACCCGTTCCAGAACCACGCCACGATGGAGCCGATGAACGCCACGGCGCGCTGGACGCCGGACAGGTGCGAGGTCTGGACCCCGACCCAGAACGGCGAGGCGGCGCTCGCCGCGGCGGCGGAGGCCTCCGGCCTCTCGGCGCGGCAATGCGACGTCCACAAGATCCATCTCGGCGGCGGCTTCGGCCGGCGCGGCGCCACCCACGACTGGGTGCGCCAGGCGGTGCTGATCGCGCGTGAACTCCCCGGCACCCCGGTCAAGCTGATCTGGACCCGCGAGGAGGACATGACCCACGGCCGCTACCACCCGGTCACCCAGTGCCGGATGCGGGCGGCCCTCGACGAGGCCGGCAACCTCACCGGCCTGCACATGCGGATCTCCGGCCAGTCGATCCTGGCCGGCATCATCCCGGGACGGCTCGGGCCCGACGGCAAGGACCCGGTGGTGTTCCAGGGCCTCAACCCCGGCGGGGCGGAAGCCGCGATCGGCTACACGATCCCGAACCTGCTCATCGACCACGCGATGCGCAACCCGCCGATCATCCCGGGCTTCTGGCGCGGGGTGAACACCAACCCGAACGCGATCTACCTCGAATGCTTCCTCGACGAGGTGGCGCACGCGGCCGGACAGGACCCGCTCGCCTTCCGGCGCAAGCTGATGGGGAAGCACCCCAAGCACCTCGCCGTCCTGAACGCGGTGGCCGAGCGGATCGGCTGGGACACGAAGCCGGCGGCCGGCCTGCACCGGGGCCTCGCCCAGATCATGGGCTTCGGCAGCTACGTGGCGGCGGCGGCGGAGGTCTCGGTGGCTGACGACGGGAAGGTGAAGGTCCACCGCATCGTCGCCGCCACCGATCCCGGCGTGGCGATCAACCCGCAGCAGATCGACGCGCAGGTCGCCGGCTCGTTCGTCTACGGGCTGTCGGCGGCGCTCTACGGCGAGTGCACGGTGAAGGACGGCCGCATCGAGCAGACCAACTTCGACACCTACCCGGTCCTGCGCCTCGACGAGATGCCGGCGGTGGAGGCGATCCTGATGCCGTCGGGCGGCTTCATCGGCGGCGTCGGCGAGCCGACGATCGCGGTGGCGGCGCCGGCCGTCCTCAACGCGGTCTTCGCCGCCACCGGCAAGCGCGTGCGGCAGATCCCGGCGAGCCGCACGGACCTGAAGCGCGCGTGAGGAGCGTTCCCCTCCTCCTGCTCCTGGTGCTCGCGGGCCCGGCGGCGGCCTCGCCGCCGGGCGCCTCGTCCTGCTCGGGCTGCCACGGGCCCCCGGGCGGGGCGGTGCCGAGCCTGTCGGGCCACTCGGCCGAGGACATCGCGGCCTCGCTGGCGGCGTTCCGGACGGGTGCGAAGCCCGCCACGGTGATGAACCGCATCGCCAAGGGTTTTTCGGAGGGCGAGAGCCGGGCGATCGCCGAGTGGATCGCGGGGGGCGGCAAGTGACGCGCCAAGTGATCCGGCAAGTGACGCGGCAAGCGACCGTGATCGGCCGCCGGGCGGTGCTGGCGGGGCTCGCCGCCGCCGCCCTCCCCCGTCCCTCCCTGGCGCAAGGAGCCCCCGGGCGCGTCGTCGTGGTCGGCGGCGGCTTCGGCGGCGCCACCGCGGCGCGGATCCTGCAGCGGGCGGGCCTCACCGTCACCCTGGTCGAGCCGGCGGAGACCTACTGGGCCTGCCCGTTCAGCAACGAGGTGATCGCGGGCCTGCGGCCGATGTCGGCGCAAGCGTTCGGCTACGAGGACTTGCGGGCGAGCGGGGTCACGATCGCGCGAACCAGCGCCGAGGCGGTCGACGGGGCCGCCCGGCAGGTGCGCCTCGCCGACGGGCGGACCCTCGACTACGACCGGCTGATCCTCTCGCCCGGCATCGCGCTCCGCTTCGATGCCCTGCCGGGCTACGACGAGGCGGCCTCGCAGGCGATGCCCCATGCCTGGAAGGCGGGCGCGCAGACCGAGCGGCTCGCCCGGCAGCTCGCCGCCATGCCCGAGGGCGGCACGGTGGTGCTGTCGGTGCCGGGCAATCCCTACCGCTGTCCGCCCGGCCCCTACGAGCGGGCGAGCCTGATCGCCTACTACCTCAAGACCCGCAAACCCCGCGCCAAGCTGATCGTGCTCGACGCCAAGGACACCTTCTCCAAGCAGAAGCTGTTCGAGCAGGCGTGGACCCATCTCTATCCCGACGTGCTCGAATACGTGCCTCTCGCCGCCGGGGGCCAGGTCGCCTCGGTCGATTCCCGCGCGATGAGCGTCGCGACGGACTTCGCGACCCACAAGGCCGACGTCGCCTGCATCATCCCGCCCCAGCGCGCCGCCCCGATCGCGACGGCCGCCGGCGTCGCCGACCGCTCCGGCTGGTGCCCGATCGACCCGGTCAGCTTCGAATCGCGCCTCGTGCCGCGCATCCACGTCATCGGCGACGCCGCCATCGCGGGCGCGATGCCGAAATCCGCCTTCGCGGCCAATGCGCAGGGCAAGGTCTGCGCCGAGGCGGTGATCGACCTCCTGGCGGAGCGGAAGCCCGCGGCCCCGAAGCTCGTCAACACCTGCTACAGCCTCGTCGCGCCGGGCTACGGCATCTCGGTCGCCGGCGTGTACCACCCGGCGAACGGCGTGCTCGCCGACGTCGAGGGTGCCGGCGGCACCAGCCCGCTCGATGCCGGCGGCGAGGTACGCCGGCAGGAGGCGGCCTACGCCGAGGATTGGTACCGCACGATCACCGCCGCGGTGTTCGGGTGAGGCGCGGGCTCGCCGTGCTCCTCGCCCTGACGCAGTCCGCGCACGCCCAGACGCCTCCGAGCCCGGTGACCATCGTCGGCGACGCGATCCCGGACCCGCTCGACGGCCGGACCGGAGACGCGGAACGCGGCCGGGCCATCGCCACCGACACCCGCAAGGGCCTGTGCCCGCTCTGCCATACCGGCCTCGGCGGCACCGCGCCGTCGGGCGACCTCGGGCCGGACCTCGCCGATGTCGGGGCGCGGCTGTCCGCGGGGCGGTTGCGCCTGCGCCTCGTCGACGGGCGCGTCTTGAACCCGGCGTCCCTGATGCCCTCCTACTACCGGACCGACGGCACGCGGGTCGCAAGCGCCTGGCGCGGCCGGCCGGTGCTAGAAGCGGGCGAGATCGAGGACGTGATCGCCTATCTCGTCACCCTGAAGGGAGGGGCCGCGACGCCATGACGGCCGAGATCCACCGCCGCACCATCCTCGCCGGAGCCGCCGGCCTCGTGACCCTGGCGCTGGTCCGCCCGGGGGCGGCCGCGATCATCCGCCCGACCCGCGAGGCGACCGTGGAGGCGATCCGTCGCTTTACCGGCGGTGCGACGGTCCGGGCCGGCCGGATCCACCTCGACATGCCGCCCTTGGTCGAGAACGGCAACACCGTGCCGCTCGCCATCGCCGTCGAGAGCCCGATGAGCGAGGACGACCACGTGCGCCGGATCGCGGTGTTCAACGACAAGAACCCGCAGCCCCACGTGGTCACGCTGCATCTCGGCCCCCGGTCCGGCCGCGCCGCAATCAACACCCGGATCCGGCTGGCCGATTCCCAGACCATCACGGCCATCGCGGCACTCAGCGACGGCACCTTCTGGTCCGCGACCGCCGACGCGATCGTGACCCTCGCCGCCTGCGTGGAGGGCTGACGCCGTGGCCCGCGCCCTCATCAACCTGCCGAAGACCGCGAAACCCGGTGCGGTGATCGAGGTCAAGACCCTGATCTCGCACCCGATGGAGACCGGCTACCGCCCCGGCCCGGACGGCCGCCTGATTCCGCGCAACATCATCACCGAGTTCGTCTGCACCTACGACGGCGAGGAGGTGTTCCGCGCCGAACTGTCGCCCGCGAGCGCGGCGAACCCCTACTTGACCTTCACCACCGTCGCGACGAGGACCGGGACGCTGCGCTTCACCTGGACGGGCGACAACGGGTTCTCGCAGACGGAGGAGATGGGGATCACCGTGGGGTGAACCGGACTCGAGCCCTCCCCTCGGCGACGGAGCCGTGCCGGGAGCAGGAGGGCGCGGGTCTCTCCTCTCCCCGCGGGCGGGGAGAGGGGGGGAAACCCGCACCTCTCCTTTTTTCGAACAGCGCCGCACGAAGGGGGGGCGAGGCTTCGGAGCGGCGGCGCGCTACCCCACCGCCTCCCCCTCCCGCAGCGCCCGCCGCAGCACCTTGCCGACATTGGTCTTCGGCAGGCTGTCGCGGAAGACGAAGCGGCGGGGCACCTTGTAGGCGGTCAGGCCCTCCCGGGCGTAGGCGCGCAGGGCCTCGGCGGTGAGGTCGGGATCGCGGCGCACCACGTGGGCGACCACGCTCTCGCCGGTCTCCGCCGCGGGCTCGCCCACCACCGCCACCTCGAGCACGCCCGGATGGGCGGCGAGCACGTCCTCGACCTCGTTCGGGTAGACGTTGAAGCCGGAGACCAGGATCATGTCCTTCATCCGGTCGACGATGCGGACCTGCCCGTCGGGCTCGATCACCGCGACGTCGCCGGTGCGGAAGAAGCCGTCCGGGGTCATCGCCCGGGCGGTCTCGTCGGGCCTTCCCCAGTAGCCGGCCATCACCTGCGGCCCGCGCACGCAGAGCTCGCCGGGCTGGCCCGCCGGCAGGGTGGTGCCGGCGGCGTCGCGGATGCAGACCTCGGTCGAGGAGACCGGGTAGCCGATGGTACCGGACCAGTCGTGCAGGGTCGGCGGGTTGATCGAGACCACGGGCGAGGTCTCGGACAAACCGTAGCCCTCGATCACCGGCTTGCCGGCGACGGATTTCCAGCGCTTGGCCACCGGCCCCTGCATCGCCATGCCGCCCGCGATGGCGTGTTCGAGCCGCGACCAGTCGACCTTGCCGATGTCGGGGTGGTTCAGCAGCGCGTTGAACAGCGTGTTGACGCCCGACAGGTTGGTGAACCGGCTCTTGCGCAGCAGCGCGACGAAACCGGGGATGTCGCGCGGGTTCGGCACCAGCAGACAGCAGGCGCCGAGCCGCAGCATGAAGAAGAAGCAGCAGGTCAGCGCGAAGATGTGGTAGAGCGGCAGCGCCGTCACCATCACCCGGCCCGGGCCCTCGTCGTCGCGCATGCCGAACCACACCCGGCTCTGCTCGACATTGGCGGCGACGTTGCGGTGCGTGAGCATCGCCCCCTTCGACACGCCGGTGGTGCCGCCAGTATATTGCAGGAAGGCGAGATCGTCGGGAGACACCGCGACCGGCCGGAAGGTCGCCTTGCGCCCGGCCGCCAGCGCCGCCTTGAAGCCCGTGCGCCGCGCCTCCGGCAGATCGAAGGCCGGCACCGCCTTCTTGAGGTGGCGCGCCGCCAGGGTGACGAGCGAGCCCTTCAGCCCGAGCCCGTCGCCAGCGCCCGCCACCACGACGCGCTCGAGGCCCGGCAGCTCGGGCAGCGCCTCGGCGACCGTGCGGCCGAAATTCTCCAGCACCACCAGCACCCGGGCGCCGGCATCGCGCAGCTGGTGGGTGAGTTCGCGCGGGGTGTAGAGCGGGTTGACGTTGACGACCGTGGCGCCGGCGAGCAGCACGCCGACGAGGGCGATCGGGAAGGCCGGCACGTTCGGCATCATCAGGGCGACCCGGTCGCCCTTGCCGATGCCCTCGCCCTGGAGCCAGGCCGCCATCGCCTCGCCTTCGCGCCGCAGGTCCGCGAAGGTCAGGGAGGCCCCGAAGCAGGTGATCGCCGGGCGGTCGGCGAATTGCCGCGTGGCGGTCTCGATCAGGTCGACCAGGGTGCCGAGGCGGTCCGTCTCGATCTCGGCCGGGACGGAGGCCGGATAGGCGGCGAGCCAGGGCCGCGGCGGGGTGTTCGGATCCATCGCGCTCGACCCTTTGCCCAGGAACTCCTGGCCCATGAACTCCGTCCTCCCCGGTGCCGGACGCCTCTTGTGGGCCTCCGGCTGCCCCTCGGGTTAGCGAGTCCCAGGGGCGGTTTCAACCGAGCTGCGAAGCCCCAGGACGGCATGGGGCAGGAACGCCGCGAGGGCGAGGCCGAGGGCGAGCGGCGCCTGGGCGCCGAGCGGCAGGCGCGGGAAGCCCGCGAGGCCGAGATCCCGCGCGGCCGCGAGCACGAAGAGGGCCCAGGCGAGGGCGGCGAAGCGCAGGAGCCCGCGGACGAGGGCGCGGCGCCGGGTTCCCCGCCGCGGCAGGCCGCGGGCGGCGAGGGCGGGAAGCCCGAGGGCGCTCCCGAAGACCACGGCCGCCACGCACGCCCCGAGACCCTGCGCCACCGTCATCGTCTGGCCGGACAGGAAGGCGACGCCGCCGACCGAGAAGCCGGCCCTCAGCACGAGCCCGCCATAGGTCGGGTGCAGCGACAGGGCGAGGACCAGGGCGAGGCCGAGGAGCGCACCGAGCCAGCCGCGCCAGCCCGGCGCTTCGAGGGGCAGGAGCGCCGCCCGCGCCACCCCGTAGGCGATGGCGGCGAAGAACAACGGGTAGCGCTCGGCGAAGAAGCCGTAGGCCCACTGGCCGAGGCCCGCCGCGTCGAGGGTCGCTTGCGTGGTGCCGGCGGCGGCGGCGAGCGCCACCGCGGCGAGCGCCGCCGCGAGGGGCGCGAGGGCGGCGAGCCACCCGGACCGGCGGGCCGGGATCGTCGGAGCGGCGCCCGCGAGGGCGCCGGCGGCGGCGCTCACGCCTCGTAGTGGTCGCGCACGAGCCGGTCGAGGAGGCGCACGCCCCAGCCCGAGCCCCAGGAGCGGTTGGTCTCCGTCGCCGGCGAGCCCATGCCCACCCCGGCGATGTCGAGGTGGATCCACGGCACGTCGTTGACGTAGCGCTTCAGGAACTGCGCCGCCGTCGCCGAGCCGCCGTGGCGGCCGCCGGTGTTCTTCATGTCGGCGAACTTCGACTCGATCAGCTTGTCGAAGCCCGGCGCCAGCGGCATGCGCCAGACCTTCTCGCCGGTGGCCTCGCCCGCCGCCGAGAGGCGCCCGGCGAGTTCGTCGTTGTTCGAGAACATGCCGGCGAATTCCTGGCCGAGCGCCACCAGGATCGCGCCCGTCAGGGTCGCGAGGTCGATCATGAAGCGGGGCTTGTAGGTCTGCTGCACGTGCCAGAGCACGTCGGCGAGCACGAGGCGGCCCTCCGCGTCGGTGTTGATGATCTCGATCGTCTGGCCCGACAGGGATGTCACGATGTCGCCGGGGCGCTGGGCCTTGCCGTCGGGCATGTTCTCGACGAGGCCGATGGCGCCGAGCGCGTTCACCCTGGCCTTGCGGCTCGCCAGCGCGTGCATCAGGCCGACCACGCAGGCGGCGCCCGCCATGTCGCCCTTCATGTCCTCCATGCCGCCGCTCCCCTTGATGGAGACGCCGCCGGAATCGAAGGTCACGCCCTTGCCGATGAAGGCCACCGGCGCCTCGGAGGCGTCCTCGGCGCCGTTCCAGCGCATGACGACGACCCGGGCCTCCTTGGCCGAGCCCTGCGCGACGGCAAGCAGCGCCCGCATGCCGAGCTTCTTCATGTCCTTCTCGTCGAGGATCTCGATCTCGACGCCGAGCTTCTCGAGGGCCGCGGCGCGGCGGGCGAACTCCTCCGGATCGAGGACGTTCGGCGGCTCGTTGACGAGCTCGCGGGCGAGGATCACGCCCTCGGCCAGCCCCTCGGCGCCGCGAAGCGCCTTCTTCAGGCCGGCATTCTCGGGCACCAGCAGGGTCAGGCGCCCGCTCCCGCCGTTCTCCTCGCCCTCGGGCGACTTCTTGCTCTTGTAGCGGTCGAACTTGTAGGCGCGAAGCCGCGCACCCAGCGAGAAGGCCGCGACCTCGTCGGAGCCCGGCGCGGTGCCGGGCCATTCGAGGACCACGGTCGCCGACCGGCTGCCGAGCTTGCCGGCGACGAAGCCGCCGAGCGTCGCCCAGTCGCGGGAGGCCGCGTCGTCGGAGCCGGTGCCGATCACCACCAGGCGCTCGACGGAGAGGCCGGCCGGGGCGGTGATCACGAGGGCGCTCGAGGCCTTGCCCTTGAAGCGCTCGACGCCGGCGGCGCGCGCCACGAGTTCGGCCGCGCCGGGCCCGGCGATCTCGGCCGCCCGCGGCGACAAGGCGAGGTCCTCGCCGACGAACAGCACGAGGTCGCCGCCGGGCTTGGGCAGCGCCCCCGACGCGGCGAGGGATTCGATCTCGATGCTGATGCCGTCCGCCATGGCGTTGCTTTCGTCCCGTTCCTTGGATCGCGCGTCTCACGATGGGCGCCGCGTCGGTCCTGTGTAGCGGTGGGACGCCTTCGAGCGCAACGCGACCGGGTGCGCACCCGGCCACCTCCGGCGGACCGGCCCGATCCGTGACCAGGACCTGTGACCCTCGGGGCGCGCCCGCCCGCAAAAGGCCGCACTTGCCGTGCTTGAGGGCCCCCGATGCTTGTGCGGCCGGCGGGGGGCGCCTAACCAGCATCGGAGCGGGAGGGGGCCCGACCGCAGCCGGCCGATGAAGCAGATCGAGCGATACATCTTCCGCATCGCCCTCGGGGCGTTCCTGTCGTGCCTGATCGGCCTCACCGGCGTGATCTGGGTGACGCAGGCCCTGCGCGAGCTGGACCTGATCACCGCCAAGGGCCAGACGCTGCTGATCTTCTTCCTGATCACCGGCCTGTCGCTGCCGACCCTCATCACGGTGATCGCGCCGGTCGCGCTGTTCATCGCGGTGGTCTACGCGTTGAACAAGCTCAACGGCGATTCCGAGCTGATCGTGATGAGCGCGGCCGGCATGTCGCCGCGCCACCTGATGCGGCCGTTCCTGACGCTGGCCCTCGTCGTCAGCGCGGCGATCGGCTTCCTGACCATCCAGGTGATGCCGTCGAGCTTCCAGGAGCTGCGCGACGTGCTCACCCGCGTGCGCGGCGACTTCATCGCCAACGTGGTCAAGGAGGGGCAGTTCACGACGCTGGACAGCGGCATCACCTTCCACTTCCGCGAGCGGGCGCCGAACGGGGCGCTGCTCGGCATCTTCATGCAGGACCGGCGCGAGGCCGGGAAGACGGTGGTCTACCTCGCCGAGCGCGGCCAGGCGGTGGACCTCGACGGGCAGACCTACCTCGTGCTCGAGAAGGGCAGCATCAACCGCCAGCAGCCCGGCAGCCGCGACTCGTCGATCATCACCTTCCAGCGCTACGCCGTGGATCTGGCGGCCTTCACCCCGCCGGACGCCGACACGATCTACAAGCCGCGCGAGCGCTCGACGGTGCAGCTCATGTTCCCGGACGCCAACGAGACCTACTACAAGCTGACCAAGGGCCGCTTCCGGGCCGAGCTGCACGACCGGCTCTCCTCCTGGCTCTATCCCCTGGCGCTCGGGCTGATCGCCTTCGCGGCGCTCGGCGACCCCCGCACCACCCGGCAGGGCCGCGGGCTCGCGGTCGCGGGCGCGATCGCCGCCGTGGTCGCCCTGCGCATCGCGGGCTTCGCCGCCTCGAGCGCGGCGGTGCGCAGCCAGGCCGCCGTCACGGCGGTCTACGCCGCGCCGCTCATCGCGATCGCGCTCTCGCTCCTCGTCGCCTACCAGGGCAACCGGGTGCGGGCCTTCAACGCCGCCGTCGCGGTCCGGCTGCGCCGCCTCTCGGGGGCGCTGCCGGTCCGGGGCATGCGGATGCGGGCGGGTTGAGGCCATGCTGATCGGCGTCACCCTCGGCCGCTACCTGGCGGCGCGCTTCCTGCGCATGATCCTGGGGGTCTTCCTCACGGTCTTCGCCCTCGTCTACACCCTCGACTTCGTCGAGCTGATGCGGCGTGCCGGCGACGCCGAGGGCGCCTCGGCCGCCGTGATGGCGCGGCTCGCCCTCTTCCGCACCCCGGCGGTGGCCGAGCAGGTCCTGCCCTTCGCGATCCTGTTCGGCGCCATGGCGGCGCTCCTCCAGCTCAGCCGCAAGCTCGAGCTGGTGGTGGCGCGGGCCGCCGGCATCTCGGCCTGGCAGTTCCTCCAGCCCGGCGCGCTCGTGGCGCTCGGCATCGGCGCCTTCACGGTCGGGGTCTACAACCCGGTCTCGGCCGAGCTGAAGCAGCGCTCGACCGAGATCGAGGCCAAGATCTTCGCCCGCTCCTCGAAGGCGGGCTCCGGCAAGGACCTGTGGATCCGCCAGCGCAGCCTCGACGGCCAGGCGATCATCCGGGCCGAGACCGCGATCGAGGGCACCACCACGCTCGCCGGCGTCGCGGTCTTCACCTTCGACGAGGCCGGCGCCTTCAGCCAGCAGATGCAGGCGGCCCGGGCCATCCTGCACGACGGCTACTGGGAGCTGCAGGACGTGCGCGTCCAGGGGCTCGATCAGGAGCCGCAGAGCTACGACACCTACCTGATCGCCTCGACGCTCGACCCCTCGCAGGTGCGCCAGCGCTTCACCCCGCCGGAATCCGTGCCTTTCTGGCAACTCAACCAGACGATCGCCCGGACCGAGCGGGCGGGACTCGACGCCACGCGTTACCGCCTGCAGTACGACGTGCTGATGGCCCGCCCGGTGCTGTTCCTGGCGATGGTGCTGGTGGCGGCATCGGTTTCATTAAGGTTCTTCCGCTTTGGTGGCATCGGCAAGATGGTGCTGGGCGGCGTCGCGGCGGGCTTCGTCCTCTACGTGGCGCGGCAGGTGATGGAGGGCCTAGGAGCCTCTGGATTGGTCGCGGCGCCGGTGGCGGCGTGGTTCCCGGCCGTGGTAGGGAGTCTTCTCGGAACGCTCGCGCTTCTGCACCTGGAGGACGGCTGAATGCCCAACCTCCGGAGACAGGGTTCGGGCATAGCGGGTGCGGGGATGGGTCGAGTCGTGCGTAAGGCCGCGGATGCCGCGGTCACGGGATCCCTGACGGTTCTCTTGGCCGCCGCCGTCACGGTGGGCGCGAGCGACCTTGCGCGCGCGCAAGGGACGCTCAACGACCGCCTCGCGGCCGGCTCGGCCCGGAACGCGGCGAAGGGCAGCGGCGAGCGGCTGCTCGTCGAGGCCAAGGAGCTCGTCTACGACAACGACCGCAACACGGTCTCGGCGGTCGGCAATGCCGAGCTGCATTACGGCCCGCGCACCCTGCTGGCCGACCGCGTGCGCTACGACCGCAACACCGGCCGGGTCTTCGCGGAAGGCAACGTCCGCCTCACCGACGAGACCGGCGCGGTGGTCACCGGCGACCGGATGGAGCTGACCGACGACTTCAAGTCCGGCTTCATCGATTCGCTGCGCATCCAGCAGACCATCGAGCAGCGCGGCCGCCCGGCCCGGGTGCGGTTCTCCGCCCCGCGGGCGGAGCGCGTCGAGGGCCAGACCACGACCTTCGAGTACGGCACCTACACGGCCTGCGAGCCGTGCAAGGACCATCCTGAGCGGCCGCCCCTGTGGCAGGTCAAGGCGGCGCGGATCATCCACAACAACGAGGAGCGCCGGATCTACTACGAGGATTCTTACCTCGAAGTGGCCGGCATCCCGGTCGCCTACCTGCCCTACTTCTACTCGCCCGACCCGACGGTGCGGCGCGACACCGGCTTCCTGGCGCCGCACTTCGTGTCTTCGAACGTGCTCGGCTACGGCATCGGCACGCCGTTCTTCTGGAACATCGCGCCCGATTACGACCTCACCGTCGAGCCGACCTTCCTGTCGAAGCAGGGCGTGCTCGGCCAGGCCGAGTGGCGCCAGCGCCTCGCCAACGGCTTCTACAACATCCGGGTCAGCGGCATCTTCCAGTCGACCCCGAGCGCCTTCCTGCCCGGGCCGCTCGGCTCGGGCGACCGCGACTTCCGCGGCTCGATCGAATCGGCGGGACAATTCTACCTCGCCCAGAACTGGCGCGCCGGCTGGGACGTGGTCGGCGTCACCGACAAGTGGTTCCTCGACAACTACCGCATCCGCAACCAGTCGATCACCACGGATTACTTCCGCGAGGCGGTGTCCACCGCCTTCCTGATCGGTCAGGGCGACCGCTCGTGGTTCGAGGCGCGGGGCTACTACTTCAAGGGCCTGTCGACCTTCGACTGGCAGAAGCAGCAGCCGATCGTCGCCCCGGTGATCGACTACGACAAGCGCCGCGACGGGCCCGACCCGATCGGCGGCGAGGTGCGGTTCCAGGCCAACTTCCAGCACCTGACCCGGGACGCGACGCAGTACACCCAGATCCCGCGCACCGGGACCTACCTGCTCAGCCCGAGCGTCAACGGCATCACCTTCCCGCTCTACAGCACCTGCTCGGTGTTCGAGCGCGGGCAATGCCTGGTGAGCGGGCTCGCGGGCGACACCACCCGGGCCACCGCCCAGGTGTCGTGGCGGCGCACCTTCACGGACGAGTTCGGCCAGCGCTGGCAGCCCTTCGCGTACCTGCGCGGCGACGCGTTCTTCGTGAACCCGAGCACGACCGGCTACCAGAACAACGAGGTCACCAACCTGTTCTCGCCGGAGTCGAACTTCTCCGGCCGGGTGATGCCGGCGGTCGGCCTCGAGTACCGCTACCCCTTCGTCGCCGATATGGGGCCGCTCGGCATCCATACCGTCTCGCCGATCGCCCAGGTGATCGCGCGGCCGAGCGAGACCCGCATCGGCCGCCTGCCGAACGAGGACGCCCAGAGCCTCGTCTTCGACGACACGTCGCTGTTCGAGTGGGACAAGTTCTCCGGCTACGACCGGGTCGAGGGCGGCGTGCGCGCCAATCTCGGCGCCGAGTACTCGATCACCGGCCGCAACGGCTTCTACATGAACGCGATGTTCGGCGAGTCGATCGCGCTCGGCGGCGTCAACTCGTTCCGGCGCGGCGACATCGCCAATGTCGGCCGCGATTCCGGCCTGGAGACCACCCGCTCCGATTTCGTCTCGCGCTTCCAGGTCTCGCCGAACCAGAACATCAGCTTCATCACCCGGGCCCGGTTCGACAACGCCACCTTCGCGCTGAAGCGCCTCGAGAGCGGCATCACGGCGAAGTTCGCACCCTTCCTGCCGCTCGAGACCTCGCTGATCTACGCCCGCTACGAGGCGCAGCCCGAGCTCGGCTTCGACCGCCGCCGCGAGGGCCTGCAGGCCTCGGCGCTCTACAACATCACGCCGAACTGGTTCGTCACCGGCTCGGTGCTGTTCGATCTCTCGCACTATCTCCAGGTGCGCGAGTTCTACGCCTCGGCGGCCCAGGCCTACTTCCTCAACCCGGTCGGCACCGCGCCGACCTACGACCGGGCCGACAAGTTCTACGTCTCGTCGTCGGGCCTCGGCTTCGGCTACCGCGACGAGTGCACGACGATCTCGCTCAACTACCTGTCGTCGCCGATCGAGACGGCGTCGGGCCTGCGCGAGCGCAACCGCACCTTCCTGCTGCGGATCGAGCTGCGCACCCTCGGCGAGGCGAATTTCCGCCAGAACCTCAGCACCACCACGACGGCGGACGGCATCGCGACGGCCCGGTGACGCGGGGCGCCCGGGGCGGGCGCGCCCCGGGCGCTTGCCCGGCGGGAGCCGGGATGCCATGGCGCGGGGCGCGCCACCACCAGACGGGTTTCCCGCGATGACCACAGCCCTCGCGCTGACACAGGGGGATCCCGCCGGGATCGGCCCGGAGATCACCCTGCGGGCCTGGCTCGCCCGGGAGGAGCACGGCCTGGCGCCGTTCTTCGTCATCGGCGATCCGGACTTCCTCGCAGGCCTCGCCGCCCGGCTCGGCCTTCCGGTGCCGCTCGCCGCGGTCACGCCCGAGACGGCCGCGGAGGCGTTCGGGCGCGCCCTGCCGGTGGTGCGCTTGCCGGACGGCCTCACGGTCGCGGCGGAGCCGGGCAGGCCCGATCCGGCGAGCGCCGCCGGCACCGTCGCGTCGATCGACGAGGCGGTGCGGCTGGTGCGGGCCGGCCGCGCGCCCGCCCTCGTCACCAACCCGATCGCCAAGCACGTCCTCTACGAGGCGGGCTTCCGCTATCCCGGCCATACCGAGTACCTGGCGGCGCTCGCCGCCGCGCCCGGAGCGGCCCCGCCGACGCCCGTGATGCTGCTGTGGTCGAAGGAGCTGGCGGTAGTGCCGGTGACCATCCACGTGCCGTTGCGCCGGGTACCCGAGCTGCTGACCGCCGACCTCGTGGTCGAGACCGCCCGGATCGTCGAGCGCGACATGCGCACCCGCTTCGGCCTGTCCGCTCCGCGCCTCGTGCTCGCCGGGCTCAACCCGCACGCGGGCGAGGCCGGCACGATGGGCACCGAGGACCGCGACGTGCTCGCTCCCGCGGTCGAGGCCTTGCGGGCGGAGGGTATCGCCATCACCGGCCCGCACCCGGCGGACACGCTCTTTCACGCCCGCGCCCGCGCCACCTACGACGTCGCGCTCGCCCCGACCCACGACCAGGCGCTGATCCCGATCAAGACGCTCGCCTTCGACGACGGCGTGAACGTGACCCTCGGGCTGCCGTTCCTGCGCACCTCGCCGGACCACGGCACCGCCTTCGACATCGCCGGCCAGGGCCTCGCCCGGCCCGACAGCCTGGTGGCGGCCCTCAAGCTCGCCGGGCGGCTGACCCGTGCCCCGCAGGGAGTATCGGCGTGAGCGCCCCGGACGGTTTGCCGCCCCTGCGGGAGGTGGTCCAGGCCCACGACCTGATGCCCCGCCGGTCGCTCGGCCAGAACTTCCTGTTCGACCTCAACCTCACCGGGCGGATCGCCCGCGCGGCAGGGCCGCTCGAGGGCGTGACGGTGGTCGAGGTCGGTCCCGGCCCCGGCGGCCTGACCCGCGCGCTGCTGATGCACGGCGCGGCACGGGTGATCGCGATCGAGCGCGATTCCCGCGCCCTGCCGGCGCTCGCCGAGATCGCAGCCCACTATCCCGGCCGGCTGGAGGTGGTGGAGGCCGACGCGCTCGCCTTCGATCCCCGGCCGCTGATCGGCGAGGGCCCGGCCCGCATCGTCGCGAACCTGCCCTACAATGTCGGCACCCAGCTCCTCACCGGCTGGCTCACGGCGGAGGCCTGGCCGCCGTGGTGGGACTCGCTGACCTTGATGTTCCAGCGCGAGGTCGCCGAGCGCATCGTCGCCGACGAGGGCGACCGGGCGAATTACGGCCGGCTCGGCGTGCTCTGCGGCTGGCGCACGCAGGCCAAGCTCCTGTTCGACGTGCCGCCCTCCGCCTTCGTGCCGCCGCCGAAGGTGACGTCGAGCGTGGTGCGGCTGGTGCCGCGACCCGAGCCCCTGCCCTGCCGGGTCCGGGCCCTCGAAGCCGTGACCGGGGCCGCCTTCGGCCAGCGCCGCAAGATGCTGCGCCAGAGCCTGAAGGCCGCGACGCCGGAGCCAGGGCTCCTGCTCGCCGCTGCCGGCATCCCGGAGACGGCGCGGGCCGAGGAGGTGCCGGTGGAGGGATTCGTGAAGATGGCGCGGGTGCTCTGAGAGCCGGCTCGGCGACGAGGGCCGCCGATCGGGCGCCTCGATCCACACCCGCTTCGTCATTCCGGGCTCCGCTGCACGGCCCCGAGGTGATCAAGCGGGTGTAGTGGAGGTCGAGGAAACCGAGCAGCGACCGGGAAACGATCATTCCGAATCGAAAAAACCCCCGATCCGCGCGGGATCGAGGGCTCTGCCACGGGAGGCGGGGAGATGGCTCCCCGCCTCGCGCCGTTACCGCGTCTGCTGAATCGCCGAGACCACCCACTGGCCGCCGCGCTCGCGCAGGAAGGTCCAGACCTCGGTGGCCTCCGGCGGGTTGGTCTCGACGACCTGACCGTTGGCGCGGTTGATCACGGCGTCGCGCAGGGTGTAGCGCATCGCCACCGTGGCGTAGTCCACCGGGCCCTCGCGCCAGGATTCGGCGAGGTCGCCCTGCTGCAGCTTCACGTCGGCGATCTTGTTGACGACGCCGCGGGCGGTGTTGGCCCGGATCTCCTCGCCGAAGTAGCCGAACATCTCGGGCGTGGTGAGGCGACGCAGGGTGGCGGCGTCCTCGGCGCCGTAGGCGAGCTGGACCTGGCCCAGCGTGCGCTCGAAGGCGTCGAAGTCCTGCGGGGTGATGCCGACCTCGTCGCGCGTGGCCGGGCGGGCCTGCTGCGCGGCCGCGCCGCCGCCGAGCATGCCGCCCAAGCCGCCACCCAAGCCGCCACCCATGCCGCCGAGGGGACCGCCCGGGCCGGCCGCCGGGCCGCTGCGCTCGTAGGCACCCGCCATCGCCGGCTCAGGCCTGCGGCGACGGAAGAAGCGCAGGGCGAGCATGACCACGCCGACCAGCAGGCCGACCTGGAGCAGCAGGCCGAGGAAGGAGGCGATGCCGCCGAGGCCGCCGAAGAAGCCGCCGCCGATCAGCGCGCCGAGCAGGCCCGCGCCGAGCAGGCCGGCGAAGAAGCCGCCGCCGAATCGCCGCTGCGGCGCCGCCGCGGCACCCATCTGGGATCCGGGCTGGGTCATCGAGCGCTGCATCGGCGCCGGGGCGCCGGGGGCGGTCGCGGTCGGGGGCGGCGCCGAATAGGTCTTGGAGCCGCGCGAGCCGACGGAGCCGCCGCCGCCGGGACGCGCCTCGCCGGCCGTCGCCGCCACGGCCATCAGGGCCGCCAGGCCGAAGGCCACCGCCGTGCGGCGGCCGCGGGTGAAGGTGGTCATCATCGGTTCGTCTCAGCCTCGCGCAATCACCGGTCCGGGGCGTCTCTCCCCCATCGCACATATGGGGGCGTGGGTGGCGCAGTAGAAGGGAGGCATCGCGCCGGATGCCTACCCGTTTGTCACCACACCCGATGAAGAGTCACCGATCGGCGCCAGATCTGCCAAGCGATAAATTTTTGCGCTGCTCGGGATTAGTCAGCGTCGGCACTTCGTTGCGACCGCGACCGCGGCGCCTCCGCCGCCGGGAAGGTCATGCGCACGCAGGTGCCCTCGCCCGGTCGGCTGCGGAGCGCAACGGCACCGTTCTGGCGCTTGACCACGGCGTTGAGGATGGCGAGGCCGGTGCCGCGACCGGGCTCGCGGGTGGTGAAGAACGGCTCCAGCGCCCGGGCCAGGATCTCCGGCGCCATGCCGGCGCCGCCGTCGGTCACGCTCAGCACGACGTGGCGCCCCGCCGCCCCGTCGGCGGCCACGCCCTCGCCGCCGTGGTTGCAGGTCGCGATCGTGACGCGCCCGCCCGACGGCATCGCCTCGGCGGCGTTGCGCAGCAGGATCTGCAGGACCAGCTCGGTCTGGACCGGGTCGATGCAGGCGATCCACAGGTCCTCGGCGAGATCGAGATCGAGGGCGACGCCGTCCCCGAGGAGCCCCACCGCCCGCTCGCGGGAGCCGCGCAGGAGCGCGTTGAGATCGACCGGCCGCGGCTCCGGCCGGTGCTTGCGCGAGAAGGTCAGGAGATGGCGGGTGAGCGCCGAGGCGCGCTCGGCGGCGTCGGTCGAGCGGGTGAGCGCCCGCTGCACGAAGGCGTCCGGATGGTCGCCGAGGCGCCGGCGCAGGCCGTCGACGTAGCCGACCAGGATCTGCAGCAGGTTGTTGAACTCGTGCGCGACGCCGTTGGTGAGCTGGCCCAGCGCCTCCCGCCGTTGCGCCAGGGCGAGCGCCGCCTCGAGGTCGCGGCACCGGGACGTCTCGACGACCTGGACCAGGCCGGCGCAGCCCGGCTCCCGCACCGGCGAGAGGTGGACGAGCGCCCAGAGCGTCGCGCCGTCGCGGCGGCGCAGGAGCACCTCGGCGCCGGCCGGCCCGCCGGACGACAGGAGCGCCCGCAGGGCCGCCTCGGCCTCAGGCTCGGCGCCGAGGGACGCGAGGGCATGGACCCCCTCCCCCAGGAGGGACGCGGCGGCCGGGTTGGCGAAGCGCACCGCCCCCTCGGGGCCGGGCGCGACCAGCAGGGACGGCAGGGGTGCGACGGCCAGGGCGGCGCGCAGGGTCCCGGCCTCCTCCGGCGTCTCAGCGGCCGGCATGGGCGCGGGGACATCCGGCACGGGCGGACCTCCGTGGTGGCGCGGGCCGGGGCCGCGCGTCCTGCCGCGGTCGGGGCGCCGACGCGGTCTCGCCCGGCACTCTAGAGCAAGTCCGGCCGGGGTGGAAACCACGGCGCGCGGTGACGCGCGCGGAGTGGATAAAACGGTGCGCGATCACGCGCGCCCCTCGGAAGACACGGCGCACGGTCACGTGCGCCTCACGCCCGGGCATCGTCGTCGACGAGGATCGTCGGCCCGAAGATCGCCTCGAAGCGGCCCCGCAGCACCGCGTCGACCTCCGGCAGGGTGACCGGCCGGCCGAGATCGACGAGGCTGGTGACGCCGTGCTCGCGCACGCCGCACGGCACGATGCCGGAGAAGTGCGACAGGTCCGGCTCGACGTTCAGGCTGATGCCGTGGAAGGTCGCCCAGCGCCGCACCCGGATGCCGATCGCCGCGATCTTGTCCTCGACGCCCGGCCCCTTCTCCGGCCGGCGCACCCAGACGCCGACCCGGTCCTCGCGCCGCTCGCCCCGCACCGTGAAGGCGTCGAGCGTGGCGATCAGCCAGGCCTCGAGGGCGGCCACGTAGGCGCGCAGGTCCGGCCGCCGCCGGTTGAGGTCGAGCATCACGTAGGCCACCCGCTGCCCGGGGCCGTGATAGGTGTACTGCCCGCCTCGCCCCGTGCGGTGGACCGGGAAGCGCTCCGGCGCCACCAGGTCGGCCTCCTTCGCCGAGGTGCCGGCGGTGTAGAGCGGCGGGTGCTCGACGAGCCAGACGCGCTCCAGCGCGCGCCCTTCCGCGATCGCCGCGGCCCGCTCCTCCATCGCGGCCTCGGCCTCGCGGTAGTCGAGCAGGGGATCGCGCACCACCCACTCGACGGGGGGGCTTCCGGGCGCGGGCAGGAAACTGCCCGGGGTGGTTCCGAGCCGGTCGTTTACCAAGGCTTCACCATAAGATCGGATTGTCGGGGCATCGTCTCGTGGTCAGGGTGGGTGCGTCCGTTGGCGGTACTCGACATTCTCAAGGTGGACCTCGCGGTCGTGCTCGGGCGGACCCGGATGCCGATCCACATGCTGCTGCGCATGGGCCGCGGCGCGGTGATCGAGCTCGATTCCACCGACAGCGATATGGTCGAGATCCTCGCCAACAACCACCCGATCGCCCGCGGCCAGATCGTGGTCACGGGCAACCGCATCTCCGTGGAGGTGACCGAGCTGATCCGCAAGGCCGAGGTGGTGCGCGAGCCCGGCATCCGCATCGGCGACGGCGGCGCCGCCCTGCTGGGCGCCCTCTCGGACGCCCTCTAGGCCAGATTGTTCGCCGGATCCGCATCGGGGCGCTTGCGTCCCCGGGAGGGGACTGGTATTCGCAGCCTCGCTTCGGACGGGTCTCACCCCCGCCCCGCCGCTTCCGGCGAGACGAAGCACTCCGCGGCCGTGGCGGAATTGGTAGACGCGCTAGCTTGAGGTGCTAGTTGGGCAACCAGTGGAGGTTCGAGTCCTCTCGGCCGCACCATCCGTCCTCTCGAAGGGCGGGATGGACACCGAACTCGACGCGACGATCTCGCCCCTCACCGAGACCAGACGTCGAACGAGGTTGCCGGGGCACTCGCCGCTGAGCGGTCTTCGTGTCCGATACTGTGAAGCTGTTTTTCAGAAGGCTGGACCGTTTTTCGATGTCCGGCAACATCCGCGGCCGTGGCGGAATTGGTAGACGCGCTAGCTTGAGGTGCTAGTTGGGCAACCAGTGGAGGTTCGAGTCCTCTCGGCCGCACCATCCTGCCGCAGGGCGGGATGATCGGATCCCCTGACAGGCTTTTCCTGTCGAGTGGCGACGCGACACACTGGACCGCAGCCGGTCACATCCCCCGAATCCCTCGACGACCCCAGTCCGCCGTCCTCGACGAGCGGAGGCTGGATGCATGCCTGAATGCCGGGTTCTCGCGGGGCAGCCGACGATCCCGTTCGGCTCGTAACAGCGGTCGTCGAAGACGACTTTTGGTCCCGCTCTCGCATTGTCACCAAGCCTCCGGCTCGGCATCGACAATGCGAGATAGGCCAACGGCCCGGAGCGCCGGGCATCCCGGGCCGTTGGCGTCAAGCCGACACGGCCGCAACCGGGCGACCGGCCGCGGTCACGCCTCGTCCGGGCCGGGCGCGGTCCGGGCCTCAGCGTGGTAAGCGCGGTTGGGGCGCATGTCGACCGCCGAGGCCATGCGGTTCGACATGTTGAAGAAGCTCGCCACCGCCGAGATGTCCCACAGGTCGCGCTCGGAGAAGCCGGCATCGCGCAGGGCCTCGCGGTCCTCCTCCTCGATCGTCCAGGGCGCCTCGGTGAGCGCCACCGCGAAGTCGAGCATGGCGCGGTGGCGGGGCGAGAGGTCGGCGGCACGGTAGTTCATCGCCATCATCTCGCCCAGCACCGGATCGCCCGAGAGGCTGCGGACCGCGGCGCCGTGCGCGGTGAGGCAGTAGTAGCAGCGGTTCACGCTCGAGACCGCGACGGCGATCATCTCGCGCTCGAGCTTCGACAGGCCGGAGGGCGCCAGCATCAGGTCGTTGTAGAGGCCCGCGAACGCCTCGAGCTTGGCGCTGTCGTGGGCGTAGGCGAGGAGCACGTTCGGCACGAAGCCGATCTTCTCCCGGCACTTGTCGAAATAGGCCCGCATCTCGGGCGAGAGGTCGGGCGACGGCGGGAGGTCGAGGGCCATCACGGTCCCTGCCGTCTCCTGCGGCGCCGGCCGCTCGCCAACCTCGGGCTTCGTCCGCTTCCTACCCCCGGTCATGCCGGTGCCCTCCCCTTGATCATGCGCGAGCTATAGGCAGTTTGCAGCCGCTGCGCGAGGTCGGGCTTGCGGGGGTCCCTGCGCTGTGCCACCGCTCCGGTCACCAACCTCGGCAGAGGACTTGCAGACGTGGAACCCTCGACCGCGACCGCGACCCCCGAAGCGAAGGCCAGCCGCACCGACCTGATCGCCGCCGCGGCGGCCCTGGCCGAAGACCGGGGCGGACCCGGCGGCTTCGTCCGCGACCTCTTCGGCCGCGTCGCGCCCGAGGACCTGACCGCCTACCCGCCCGAGGCCCTGGCCGACCTGGCGCTCGCCGCCCGGGCCCACCTCGCCGCCGCCCGGCCCGGCCGGACGATCAGCGCCGTGCGCCTCTCGGACGTCGAGGTCGAGCAGGGCGGGCGCCGGCGCGACATCACGGTCCTGGAGGCGGTCAACGCCAACCGGCCGTTCCTGCTCGAGTCGACCCTGGCCGAACTCGTCGGGCGCGGCTACCAGCCCCGCCTCGTCGCCCACCCGATCCTCGGCGTCGAGCGCGGCGCCGACGGCGCCCTGGTGCGGGTCGTCGGCGAGACCACCGCGCAGGAGGCGGGCGAGGCGGAGGGGCTCGCCCGCGAGAGCTTCATCCACGTCCATCTCGACCGCATCGACGACGAGGCGGCCCGCGCCACGCTCGCCGCGAGCCTCGCCCGGGTCTACGCCGACGTCGCCGCCGCCGCCGCCGACCACGCGGCGATGACCGAGCGCCTGGCCCGGGCCGCTGCCGCCTACGGCGACGCCGCGGGGCCGCTCGCCGCCGACGAGCGGGCGGAGGCCCGCGCCTTCCTCGACTGGCTGCGCGACGGGCATTTCGTGCTGCTGGGCCTGCGCGAGTACCGCGACGAGGGGAGCGCCGATCACGCCGGCGTGCCGGGAAGCGGGCTCGGCCTCCTGCGCGACCCCGCCGTCGAGGTCCTGCGCCGCGGCGACGCCATGGTGGCGGTGACGCCCGAGATCCGCGCCTTCCTGGAGGGGCCCGAGGCCCTCCTCGTCACCAAGGCCAGCCTGCGCTCCCGGGTGCGCCGGCAGGCCCATCTCGACATGGTGGCGATCAAGGTCTTCCCGCCCGAGGGCGGCGCTCCCGGCGAATTGCGCCTCGTCGGCCTGTTCACCGGCAGCGCCTATGCGAGCCGGGCCGAGGAGGTGCCGTACCTGCGCCGCAAGGTCGCGGCGGTGCTCGGCCGTGCCGGCCTCGACCCGACGAGCCATGCCGGGCGCTCCCTCGTCCACGTGCTCGAGACCTATCCGCGCGACGACCTGTTCCAGACCGACGCCGACCTGCTCCTGCGCTTCGCGCTCGCCATCGTCTCCCTCGCCGACCGGCCGCGGGTGCGGGTGCTGGCCCGTCCCGACAAGTTCGGCCGCTTCGTCTCGCTGATCGCCTACCTGCCGAAGGACCGCACCGACGCCCGGCTCCAGGCGCGGATCGGCACCTACCTCGCCGAGGAGCTCGGCGGGCGCCTCTCGACCATCGCGCCGGACTACCCGGAAGGCCCGCTCGCCCGCCTCCACGTCATCGTGGCGACGCCGGGCAGCCCGCCCGAGGAGATCGACGCCGCCCGGCTCGAGGCCGGCATCGCCGAGCTCTCCCGCACCTGGGGCGACTCGCTGCGCGAGGCGCTGGGGCAGGCCCGCGGCGGCGACGCGCGGGGGCTCGCCGCCGTCTACGCCGACGCCTTCCCGGCGGGGTACCGCGAGATGTACCCGGGCGCCCAGGCCCTGCCCGACATCGCCATCCTGGAGCGGATCTCGGAGGGCCAGCCGCGGGCGGTCGACCTGTTCCGCCGGCCCGGCGATCCCGACACCCGGATCGGCCTCAAGGTCTTCTCCCGCGGCGCGGCGCTCCCGCTCTCGGAGCGGGTGCCGGTGCTGGAGAATCTCGGCTTCCGGGTGATCGAGGAGCGCTCCTACCGCCTCAAGCCCGAGGGCGCCGGTGCCCGGGTCTGGCTGCACGACATGGTGCTGGAGCGCGCCGGCGGCGGCGCCATCGACGTCGCTTCGGTCGAGGGTCCGGTCGAGGCGGCGCTGCTGGCGCTCGCCCGCGACCTCGCCGAGTCCGACGCCTACAACCGCCTGGTGCTGGAGGCCGGGCTCGGCTGGCGCGACGTCGCCCTGGTGCGGGCGCTCGGTCGCTACCTGCGCCAGCTGCGCATCCGCTACGGCCAGGACTACCTCGCCGCCACCCTGTCGCGGCACCCGGCCCTCGCCCGGCGGCTGGTGGCGCTGTTCCACGCCCGCTTCGATCCCCGCCTCGAGGGCGACCGGGGAGCCGCCCAAGAGACGGCGCGGGCCGGGATCGAGGCGGATCTGGCAGGGGTCACGAGCCTCGACGAGGACCGGATCCTGCGCCGCTTCGTCAACCTGGTGGAGGCGGCGCAGCGCACGAACTTCTTCCAGCTCGGCCGCAACGGCCTGCCGCCCGAGACGATCGCGTTCAAGTTCCGCTGCGCCCGCGTCGACGGGATGCCGCTGCCCCGGCCGCTGTTCGAGATCTTCGTCTACAGCCCCCGGGTCGAGGGCGTGCACCTGCGCTTCGGCTACATCGCCCGCGGGGGCCTGCGCTGGTCGGACCGGCCGGAGGATTTCCGCACCGAGGTGCTCGGCCTCGTCAAGGCGCAGCAGGTCAAGAACGCCGTGATCGTGCCGGTCGGCGCCAAGGGCGGGTTCTTCCCCAAGCGCCTGCCGCCGCCGTCCGACCGCCAGGCCTGGATGCAGGAGGGCACCGAGAGCTACCGGATCTTCATCCGCACGCTCCTGTCCCTCACCGACAACATCGTCGACGGAAAAATCGTCCCGCCGCCCGCGACGGTGCGGCACGACGAGGACGACGCCTACCTGGTGGTCGCCGCCGACAAGGGCACCGCCACCTTCTCGGACGTCGCCAACGCGCTCTCCCTCGAGGCGCATCACTGGCTCGGCGACGCCTTCGCGTCGGGCGGCAGCCAGGGCTACGACCACAAGCAGATGGGCATCACCGCCCGCGGCGCCTGGGAGGCGGTGAAGCGCCACTTCCGCGAGGTCGACATCGACATCCAGGCCGAGCCGGTCACGGTCGCGGGCGTCGGCGACATGTCGGGCGACGTGTTCGGCAACGGCATGCTGCTGTCGCGCTGCCTGAAGCTGGTGGCGGCCTTCGACCACCGCGACATCTTCCTCGACCCCGATCCCGACCCGGTCGCGGCGCATGCCGAGCGCAAGCGCCTGTTCGGGCTCTCCCGCTCGTCCTGGGCCGATTACGACCGCTCGAAGATCTCGGCCGGCGGCGGGGTGTTCTCGCGGCAGGCCAAGACCGTGCCGCTGTCGCCGCAGGTTCGCGCCCTCCTCGGGTTCGACCGGGCCGAAGCGACGCCCGCCGAGGTGATGCAGGCGATCCTGCGGGCCCCGGTCGACCTCCTGTGGTTCGGCGGCATCGGCACCTACGTGCGCGCGACCTCCGAGAGCGACGACGAGGCCGGCGACCGGGCGAACGACGCGATCCGCATCACCGGCGCGGAGCTGCGCGCCCGGGTCGTCGGCGAGGGCGCGAATCTCGGCCTCACCCAGCGCGGCCGGATCGAGGCCGCCCGGCGGGGCGTGCGCCTCAACACCGACGCGATCGACAACTCGGCCGGGGTCAACACCTCGGACGTCGAGGTCAACATCAAGATCGCGCTCGCGACGCCCGAGCGCGACGGCCGCCTGAGCCCGGAGAGCCGCAACGCGCTCCTCTCCGGCATGACCGAGGCGGTGGCCGACCTGGTGCTGAGGAACAACCAGCTCCAGACCCTCGCCCTGTCGCTCGCCCAGCGCTCCGCCGCGTCCGAGACCGGCTTCGCCACCCGGCTGATGCAGATCCTGGAGGCCGACGGGCGCCTCGACCGCGGCGTCGAGTCCCTGCCCTCCGACGCCACCCTCGCCGAGCGGGCGCAAGGGGCCGAGGGCCTGACGCGGCCGGAGCTGGCGGTGCTGCTGGCCTACGCCAAGCTCGCGCTCAAGGACGCGCTCCTCGACAGCGCGGTGCCGGACGATCCCTACCTCGCGCGCGAGCTCGAGCGCTCCTTCCCGCCGGTCCTGGTCGCCCGCTACCCCGACGCGGTGCAGGGCCACCGCCTGCGCCGGGAGATCATCGCCACCAGCCTGGCCAACGCCATCGTCAATCGCGGCGGGCCGACCCTCGTCAGCCGCCTCGCCGACGAGACCGGCGCCGAGGCGCCCGCCATCGCCGCCGCCTACGCGGTGACCCGGGACGCCTTCGGGCTGATCGACCTCAACAAGGCGGTGGACGGGCTCGACGGGACGATTTCCGGCGACCAGCAGCTCGCCCTCTACGCCGAATTGCAGGACCTCCTGCGCCAGCGCATGGTCTGGTTCATCCGCAACGGCGAGGCCGCTCCCGGCGGCATCGAGGCGGCGGTCGCGCGCTACCGCGACGGCATCGCGGCGGTCTCGGATGCCCTGCCGGGCGCCCTCCCCCCGGCGGCGGCCGAGGCCCTGGCCCGGCGCATCCGGGCCCTCGTCGACCACGGCGTGCCGGAGGGCCTCGCGTCCCGCCTCGCCGCCTTGAGCGAGCTCGGCGCCGCCCCCGACATCGTCCAGGTCGCCGAGGCGACCGGGCGGCCGCCGGCGGCGATCGCCGCGACCCACTTCGCGCTGGCCGACCTCTTCCGCCTCAACGCGCTCGCGGCCGCCGCCCGGGCGGTGCCGGTGGCCGACACCTTCGACCGCATCGCGCTCGAACGCGCGGTCGCCGGCATCGCCTCCGCCCATCGGGCGCTCACCGCCGAGGCCGCCGCCTTCGAGGCGCAAGGTGCGGCCGCGGTCGAGGCCTGGAGCCAGGCCCGCGGTGCCTCGCTCGCCCGCATCCGCACCGCGGTCGCGGCCATCGCGGCGTCCGGCCTCACGGTGTCGAAGGTCTCGGTGGCGGCGAGCCTGCTCGGGGATCTGGCGCGTCCGGACGCGGCGCACCCGTGACGGAGCCGGCGACCGGCGCGCCGGAATTCGGGGAGGCGTTCCGGGCCCGCTTCGCGGAGCTGGTCGCCTGGCGCCGCGACGTGCGGCGCTTCCGCCCCGATCCGGTGCCGGAGGAGAGCTTGCGCGCCTGCCTGGCGCTCAGCCGCCTCAGCCCCTCGGTCGGCAACAGCCAGCCCTGGCGCTTCGTGCGGGTCGCCGATCCCGGCCGCCGCGAGGCCGTGGCCGCGAGCTTCCTGCGCTGCAACGCGGCGGCCGCCGCCACTTACGACGATGAACGCGCCGCCGCCTATCGCCGCCTCAAGCTCGCGGGTCTGCGCGAGGCGCCGGTGCACCTGGCGGTGTTCTGCGACGAGGAAACCGGGGCCGGCCACGGGCTCGGCCGCGCCACGATGCCGGAGATGCTGCGCTACTCCACCGTCACCGCCATCCACACCTTCTGGCTCGCGGCGCGAGCCCACGGCCTCGGCGTCGGCTGGGTCTCGATCCTGTGCCCCGAGGAGGTGACGAGGGCCCTCGACGTGCCGGTCGCCTGGCGGCTGATCGCCTATCTCTGCGTCGGCACCCCGGCCGAGGAGCATGCCGACCCGGAACTCGTGCGCCACGGCTGGCAGGCCCGGCACGAGGAGGGCGCGCCGATCGTCGAGCGGTGAGCGCCGCGCAGGCCAGGGATGCGTGCGCGTCGATTTCATACATACCAGTAGGTACATTAATAGGAACGAGGCTGCCCTTGCAGCCGCGGAGACCTCTCCGGGAGATCCTTCCATGCCCCTGGTCACCATCACCCTGAAGCGCGACCGCTCGCCGGACGAGCGCCGCGCCATCGCCGATGCCGTGCACGCCGCCATGGTCGACAGCATCGGCATCCCGCCCGACGACCGGTTCCAGGTCGTCTCGAGCCAGTTCGACGACGTGATCTACGATCCCGGCTACCTCGGCATCGCCCGGACCGACGACCTGGTGATGATCCAGATCCACCTCTCGACCGGGCGCAGCGTCGCGCAGAAGAAGGCGCTGTTTTCCGCCATCGCCGGGAATCTCGGCGCGCTCGGGACCAGGCCGGAGGACGTGCTCGTCACCCTGGTCGAGATCGCGCGGGAGAACTGGTCCTTCGGCAACGGCCTCGCGACCTATGCCGACGTCGCACCGCCCCATCTGGCGGGCAGGGCCTGACGCCCTGGCCCGGCGGGCCCGGACGCGGCATACCGCCTTCCGGCGACAGGAGGCGGAGCGTGGCGCGGCCAGGATCATCGAAGCGCGAGGCGATCGTCGCGGCGGCGAAGGCGCTGCTGTGGGAGCGCGGCTACGAGGCGACGAGCCCGCGGGACGTGCTGAGCTTGAGCGGGGCCGGCCAGGGCAGCCTCTACCACCACTTCCCCGGCAAGCGGGAGGTGGCGGCGGCGGCGCTCGCCGAGATGGCCGCGGAGGAGATCGCGGCGATCGACGCGCTGTTCGCCCCCGGCGCCCCTCCCCTCGACCGGGTGCGGGCCTACCTCACCCGCGAGCGGCAGGCCCTGCGCGGCTGCCGCCTCGCGCGCCTCGCCAACGAGGCGGCGATGGAGGAGCCGGTCCTGCGCGAGCCGGTCGCGGCCTATCTCGGGCATATCCAGGCCTCGCTGCGCACGAGCCTGGAGGAGGCGGAGGCCGCGGGCGGCCTGGCGCCCGGGGTCGCGCCCGCGGCGCTCGCGGCGGCGCTGATCGCGGTGGTCGAGGGCGGCTACGTGCTCGCCCGGGTGCATTGGGACGAGGCGGCGATGCGCGCGGCGATCGACGGCACCGTGCAGCTCCTCGCCGTCGCGGCCCGCCCTCAGGCGTGAGCCTGCGCCGCCGCCAGGATGCCGACGCCGACCGCGATCACCCCGATGCCGAGGATCATCAGCGGGGTGACCGGCTCGCCGAACAGGATCGCGCCGCCGAGCGCGGCGCCGACCATGCCGACACCCGCCCAGATCGCGTAGACGACCCCGATCGGCAGCATGTCCATGCTCGACGACATCAGCCACAGGGCCGTGCCGTAGCCCAGCGCCACGAGGAGCGTCGGGCCCGGGCGGGTGAGGCCGTCGGCCGCCTTGAGGGCGAGCGTCGCGGTGATCTCGGCGCCGATCGCCACCGCCAGGGTGAGGAACGGGTTCATGCGCTCGCCGTCAGCGGCAGGGCCGGGCCCGGCGCCGAACTCGGGGGAGGCGCCACGAACATCTCGAGGTCGTCGGCGAACTGCTCGGCGATGTCGGGGGCGTTGTCGAGGCAGACCTTGAGGTAGTCGGTGAAGGCCGGCGGCGGCGTCAGCCCCTCGGCCAGCAGCCGCGCGTTCGAGAAGGTCAGGTCGAGGGAGCAGAAGGCGTAGTACGCCCGCACCGCCCGCAGCATCGCCTGCTTCAGCGAGCCGTCGAGGCCGAAGGTCTCGGAAAAGCGCCGGCGCAGGAGCGCCCGGTCGGCGGCGAGGTCGAAGCGGGCGAAGTCGTCGCGCGGGCCGCCCGCCGGGTCGGCCTCGGCGAAGGCCCGCATCAGGTCGGCCCAGCGGGCACGCGCGCCCTCGCCGGCCGAGACGTGGTAGAGGGCGTGGGCGAGCCGCGGCTTGCGCAGCAGGCCGAGCAGGCTGTCGGCGACCCAGTCGACCGGCACGATGTCGACGGCGCTGTCGGGCGCGCACGGCACCAGGCGCAGGCGGTCGGCGGCGCGGATCACCCACAGGATGCTGGAGCTCGGCGACGCACCGAGCGTCGAGTGCCCGACCACGATCGAGGGACGGGCAACCACGATCGGCAAATCCGAAAAGCTGCCGGCGAGCGAGGTCTCGGCCGCGGCCTTCGAGACCGTGTAGGCGACGAGGTGGCGGGCCTCGGGTGCCGGATAGGCCGCCTCCTCGACGAGGGCGGGCGCCTCGGCGCCGCAGATCATCGCGGTGCTGACGTGCAGGAACCGCACGAGGTCCGGCATCCCCCGGGCGCGGCGGGCGAGCGCCAGCGTGCCGTCGTGGTTGGTGCGGCTGACCCGCTCCTCGCCCCACCAGGAGGTGTCGGCGGCCAGATGCAGCACGTGGGTGACCGAATCGAGCCGCGGGTCGGCGTCGAGGTCGGCGCGGGTGAAGTCGCCCGGCACCACCTCGACCGCGCGGGCGAGGCGCTGGGCGGTGAAGGGATCGGTGAAGCGCGACAGGCGCGCGGCGATCCGCTGCCGGCCCTGCTCGGCGCTGGCGCAGCGCACGAGGCAGACCCACTCGGTGCCGTCGCGCCGGCTCAGGGCCTGGTGCAGGACGGCGCCGCCGAGAAAGCCGGTCGCGCCGGTCAGGAGTACTCGTGCCACTCGGACCTCCCCCAGGCGCGGAGGGATGCCGTGACAATGAGGCATGTGTTCCGCGCAAGTCGCCAGATTTGTTGGGCATGAGCATTATGTTGCTCGTAGGCGACCGTCTATTTCCAAGAACGGTTAGGCCATTCTCACGCGGTTACAATCAGCAACATTGTATATGCCGAGCGGTATAGTCCGGGGGGGATAAGACCTCGCGGTACACGGGCGAGAGATGCCCGGCCGGGGATGGGTGCCGCTCCCTCGCGCGGGCTCGTCCCGCAGGAGCCGCGGACCGCCTCTCCCCGGGGAGACACGACCCTGCATCGTCCGTGCTCCGAGAAGTCCCCGCGGCGGGCGCGGGCGTCAGCCCCGGCTCAGCAGGTGCGCGAGCAGCGCCCGCAGCTGCGCGGGCTTGAGCGGCTTGTGGACGAGTTCGCAGCGCGCCGCCCGCACCTGCGCCTCGACCTCGGAGGAATGGTCGGCGGTGGTGATCACCGCCGGGATGTCGTGCCCGTGGACGGAGCGCAGCCATTCGACGGTGTCGAGGCCGCAGGCGCCGCCGTCGAGGTGGTAGTCGGCGACGACGACGTCCGGGCTCCAGGTCGTGCCGAGGAGCCGCACCAGGCTGAGGTGGTCGCGGGCCGCGAAGGCGTTGGCGTCCCAGCCGTGGAACAGCCGCGCCAGGGCCTCGAGCGCCGCCTTGTCGTTCTCGATGAGCGCGATGCGGGCGCCGGTGAGGCTCGTCGGCGGCACCAGGGAGGGCGTGGGCCGCGGCAGCTCGGCGGCGCACGGGGGAAGGTGGAGGCTGAAGCGCGAGCCGTGGCCGACCCGGGATTCGAGGCTGAGCGCGTGACCGAGCGCCTGGGCCGAGCGGCGCACGATCGACAGGCCGAGGCCGAGCGCGATCTCGCCGTCGACGCTCTCGCGCCCGCCGCGGTGGAACTCCTCGAAGATCAGGTCCTGCTCGTCCTCCGGGATCCCGGCGCCGGAATCGACCACGTCGATGCGGATCTCGGGCCCGCGCCGGCGCGCCGCCACCAGCACGCCGCCGGCGGCGGTGTAGCGGATCGCGTTCGAGACCAGGTTCTGCAGGATGCGCTGGAGCAGCACGAGGTCGCTCGCCACCCAGTACCGGCCGCCCCGCACCGACAGGCGCAGGCCCTTGCGGGCGGCGAGCGGCCCGAAGCTCGCCTCGACGCTCTCCAGCACGTCGGCGACGCGCACCGGCCGCACCACGGGCTGGATCAGCCCGGCATCGAGCTTCGAGATGTCGAGGAGGGTCTTGATTAGGTCCTCGATGGTCTGCAGGCCCCGCTCGACCTGGCCGACGACGACGCGGGGCTCCGGCCCCATCCGCATCTCGGCGAGCGCCGAGATCGACAGCCGGGCGGCGTTGAGGGGCTGGAGCAGGTCGTGGCTCGCCGCGGCGAGGAAGCGGGTCTTCGAGCGGTTGGCCCGCTCGGCCTCCTCCTTGGCGGCGGTGAGGTCCTGGTTCGTGCGCTCGAGGCTGCGCATCAGCGCCGTCAGCTCCTCGGTGCGGGAGCGGACCTGGCCCTCGAGGGTGATGGCGGTCTGGAACAAAGAGTAGGCGCTGCCGCGCTGGTCCATCGTGCGCTCGACCTGGGACATCAGGGCGGCGTTGATGCGCTCCAGCTTGGCGATGCGGCGGTGCAGGGCCGCGACCTCCCCGGCCGCCGGATCCATGGCCGCCGAATCCATGGCCGCGGCCTCCTGGCCGACCCCGCGCCCCTCGCCGCTCACGGGGCCGCGGGCCGGCCGATGGCGATGCCCGTGAAGGTCTGGTTCAGGTGCATCGAGCGGTACTGCTCGCCGTAGGTCTCGAAGCCGACGACGTTGTAGTGGCGGTAGAGCTCGGCGATGCTGTGGCGGGCCTGGTGGATCTCGGCGTCGAGGCGGCGCAGCACGCATTCGAAGCCGATCACCAGGTCGACGCCGCCGAGCCGCGCGTCGAGCCGGGCGAGCTCCTCGCGGGTCGCCTCGACGAGGTCCTTCTGGCGCGCGAGCGTCAGCACGACGCCGCTCTCGATGGCGCAGTGGAAGCTCAGGGACTGGTCCGGGTTGAGGTGGCGGATCGAGCGGCAGAAATAGTCGCCGCCGACCCGCACCACGAGCGGGTGCGCGGCGAAGCTCGTCGGGGTGAGCGCGTCGGGGTCGATGCCGAGCGCGTTGGCGTACTCGACCGCCGCCGGCTCGGCGTTCAGCTCGCGCACCGTGCGCTGCTCGTGGTCGGTCTCGGTGACGACGAACTTGACGCCGGTCGGCTCGAAATTGTCGTTCTTGAAGATCTCGACGGGGAAGTCGGATTCGATCAGCAGCAGGATCGCGGCCCGGCGGTGCACCTGCCCGTCATGGATCAGGGCGGTCTCGGAGAAGGTCAGCTCGTCGCCGGCCGAGCCGCCGACGAGCGGCACCCCGTCGAGCCCGTAGCCGATCGCGGCGATCACCGTCTCCTCGGCGTTGGCGAGCCCGTCGATGAGCGAGATCGCGAAGCGCTGCCCGCCGCGGGAGATCTTCTCCAGGGCGCAGCGCAGGGAGCGGATCGAACCGGAGGCCCGCTCGGCGTCGAGGTGGTCGACCGATTCCAGCACCGTCGAGGCGATGCGGAACCCCTCGTGCGGGAAGGCGATGGCGACGAGGCCGCGATCGAGCCCCGCCATCGGGCTGATCTCGCCGGACGAGGTGCAGCCGGCCACCCGCACGCCCGGGAAGGCGCGGCCGAGCGCGGCGTTCAGCGCCTCGACCCCGTAGACCGGCGAGAAGAAGATGACGAGATGGGCGATGCGGGGGACGTCGAGGGAGGCGGCGAGCGCCGCCACGGCGGCCTCCGCCCCGGTCGCCTCGGTCCAGGCCGTCTGAATCCCGCAGCGATGCGAGCGCGTGCGCGTGCCCTGCGCCACCGTTTGCCTCCCCCTTCGTCGCCGGCACGTTCACGGCCGGCCCGCCTCTGGCGTCGGCCGCATTATGCGACCGAGGGGAACGACTGGCAACGCGGCAATCGAATCGCGGCCGGGCCAGTGGGCCGCGCAGGCGCGGCCGGTGCGGCGGCCGCGCCTGCGCTTCGAGGAACGGAGGGGCGATCGCCCCCGCGATCGGCCGCCGGCAGCGCCCCACGCGCCGCCCGCCGCCAGATGCCACGCTCCGTTCCCGCCCGCTCCGCGGTGAGGAGGTCTCTCGCGCCGCCGAGGTCAGACGACGATAGGACCGAGCCCCGTCCACCGGCCATTGGACCAAGGTGCAGAGCGCCGGGTCGTCGTCCGGGCTCCATACCAAAGCACGGTGGCTGCTGGTGCGGGTGCGTGGTAACTCTTCCCTCGACTTTACCGGCGCGGCGGCGTTGCTGTGCCCGACGCTGCGACTGCGCGCGCCTCCCGAGGGCGCGCCGGCGAAAGGATGATCCGCTGCGATGGTGGGATTGACCAGCCCGGCCCCTGGAGTGTCTCTTCCGCGGCCGGACGGGGCACCGACGCCCGTCGCGGAGGGGTCGGACATGCACCTGATCATCGTGGACGATCACCCGCTGTTCCGCGATGCCTTGAGCAGCGCGGTCCGCCTCGCCTTCCCGGCCGCCGAGGTCGAGGAGGCGGACGGCATCGAGAGCGCCTGCGCGGCGCTCGCCCGCGGCCGCTCGATCGACCTGACGCTCCTCGACCTCACCATGCAGGGCGTGAACGGCTTCGACGGGCTGATCGCCATCCGCACCCGCTTCCCGCGCATCCCGGTGCTGGTGGTGTCGGGCCTCGACGACCCCCGCATCATGCGCGAGGCGCTCGCCCACGGCGCCGCCGGCTTCGTGCCCAAGGCCGCCGGCAAGCCGGTGCTGATCCGCGCCATCACGGACGTGCTCAACGGCGCGGTGTTCGTGCCCGAGGGCGTCGCCGGCCCGGCGGAAGGCCCGGGCCGCAAGGCCGGCAAGGCGCCGATCGCCGAGCGCATCGCCGAGCTGACCCCGCAGCAGGTGCGGGTGCTGCTGATGATCCGCCAGGGCAAGCTCAACAAGCAGATCGCCCACGAGCTCGGCGTCGGCGACTCGACCGTCAAGGCCCACGTCTCGGAGATCCTGCGCAAGCTCGGGGTCATCAGCCGGACCCAGATCGTCATCGAGACGGCGAACCTCGACTACGACCACATCCTGTCGAGCCTGCCGTCGAGCTGAGCGGGTCTCGCCCTGCCGATGGTCGCCGCCGGCGAGACGGACGGCGTCGCTGACAACGATGGCCGGCGTCACGGCATGGGCGCGGAACGCGTGAGCGTGTATGAAGCGTGGGCATGCGCACGCTCATGCTCAAGCTCGGCCTTCGCTTCGACGACCCGCACGACGAGAAGCGGTTCGTCCGGCAATTCACGCTCGACGACCTGAGCCGAACCCAGGCCGCGATGGTGCTCGGCGCCGTCGTCTACTGCTCCTTCTCGGCCATGGACTGGATCCTCAGCCCGGAGGCGTGGGGCCCGGCCACCGCGATCCGGCTCGCCGTCGCCGTCCTGGTCCTGCTGCCGGCGACCGGGCTGCTCGCATGGCCGCCCGCCCGGCCCTTCGCGGAGCGGATCTACCTCGTCTACTGCGTCGTCCCGGGCTGCATGCTCAGCGTGATCTACGTCTTCCTGCGCCCGAGCTTCGATCACGGCGCCGCGGGCATGATCGTGGTGATCCTGTTCGTGTCGACGCTGCTGCCGCTGAGGGTGCCCTCGTTCGCCGTCTTCGCCGTCCTGACCTGGACGTGCTTCGCCCTGTTCGAGACGATGGCCAGTCACGACAATCCCGGCCTGACCCTGGTGAACAACGCCGAGATCGGCGCGGCCTACGCGCTCTCGCTCTACGGGGTCGGCGCGCGGGAGTTCCGCGCGCGGCGCCAGTTCCGCACGACGGAAGAGCTCCAGGTCGAGAAGGACCGCTCGGAAGCCGCGCTCGCCGAGCTGCGCGCGACGCAGGCCCACCTGATCCAGGCCGAGAAGCTCGCGGCGCTCGGCCAGCTCGTGGCGGGCGTCGCGCACGAGATCAACACGCCGATCGGCCTCGCGCTCACGACCTCGACGGCGTTCGACCACCATGTCGGGCAGCTCCGCCGCAGCATCGCCTCGGGCCAGGTCAGCCGCTCGCAGCTGACGCAGTGCGTCGAGCAGCTGAGCGAGGGTACGCGGCTGATCTTCTCCAACCTCACCCGCGCCGCCGACCTGGTGCAGAACTTCAAGCAGGTCGCGGTCGATCAGGCGATGGAGGATCGGCGCAGCTTCGACGTCCGCGACTGGCTCGTCGAGCTGATGAGCACGCTGGGTCCGCTCCTGCGGCGCAAGGGCCACGAGGTCCGGCTCGCCTGCGCCGAGGGGATCGTCGTCGATTCCTATCCGGGCGCGCTGGCGCAGGTCGTCAGCAACCTCGCGCTCAACGCCGTCATCCACGCCTTCCCGGACGGCCGCGCGGGCACGCTCGCGATCGACGTGAGCCTGGTCGACGACGCGCGGATCAGGATCGTGTTTCGCGACGACGGCCAGGGCATTCCGAAGGAGAACCTGCCGCGGATCTTCGATCCGTTCTTCACGACCCGGCGCGACAGGGGCAGCACCGGTCTCGGCCTGCACATCGTCTACAACCTCGTCACCTCGACCCTGCAGGGGCGGATCGACCTCGAGAGCGGCGAGGCGACCGGAACGCGGATCACGATCGATCTCCCGGCGACGCTGGCCTAAGCGACGCTGTCCTGAGCGACGCTGGCCCGGGCATGGCCCGAGGACGTCGGGCCCGGTTCGCGGGAAAGACGCCGCCAGGATTCCCGGCCGCCGCGACAATGCCGGCCGGCGCCCGCCGCACGGGCCGGACGGTCGAGCCGGCTGTCAGTTCCTGGCCGCCCGAACCCGAATCGTTCCTGATCCGTCCCTACGACGAAAGTCTCATTCGGGCACGGCAGCCTCGACCCGCCGCCGCATTGGCAGGCCCCGGCATTTCCATTACCCGAAAGTCGAAGGAAGCCGCCGAAGCATGCTCCCGCCGGCGGCGAAGCCGGGAGGAAACGCCTCATGACTGCCGTGCGGAAACACGGGCCCTGGGCCCTCGTGGGCGCGCTCGGGGCCGCCGCCCTCGCCGTGGTGGCGACGCAGCGCGGCGAGACCGTCAACGCGCTCTGGATCGTCGTCGCGGCGGTGTCGGTCTACCTGATCGCCTACCGCTACTACTCGCTGTTCATCGCCGACCGCATCATGCGGCTCGACCCGACCCGCGAGACCCCGGCGCTCCGCCACAACGACGGGCTCGATTACGTCCCGACCGACAAGTACGTCCTGTTCGGCCACCACTTCGCGGCGATCGCGGGCGCCGGCCCGCTGGTCGGCCCGGTGCTGGCAGCCCAGATGGGCTACCTGCCGGGCCTGCTCTGGATCCTCGCCGGCGTGGTGCTGGCCGGCGCCGTGCAGGACTTCATGGTGCTGTTCGTCTCGATGCGCCGCGACGGCCGCTCGCTCGGCGAGCTGATCCGCTCCGAGCTCGGCACGATTCCCGGCATCGTCGCGCTGTTCGGCGCCTTCCTGATCATGGTCATCATCCTGGCGGTGCTGGCGCTCATCGTCGTCAAGGCGCTGGCCGAGAGCCCCTGGGGCACCTTCACGGTGATGGCGACGATCCCGATCGCGCTGCTGATGGGCGTCTACTCGCGCTGGATCCGGCCCGGTCGCATCGGCGAGGTCTCGATCCTCGGATTCGTGCTCCTGATGGCCGCGATCGTCTTCGGCCAGAACGTCGCCGACGACCCGACGCTCGCCGCGATGTTCACCTTCACCGGCACGCAGCTGTGCTGGATGCTGATCGGCTACGGCTTCGTCGCCTCGATCCTGCCGGTCTGGCTGCTGCTCGCCCCGCGCGACTACCTCTCGACCTTCCTCAAGATCGGCACCATCGTGGGCCTCGCGCTCGGCATCCTGGTGCTGGCACCCCACCTCCAGATGCCCGCGGTGACGAAGTTCGTCGACGGCACCGGGCCGGTGTGGTCGGGCTCGCTGTTCCCGTTCCTGTTCATCACCATCGCGTGCGGCGCGGTGTCGGGCTTCCACAGCCTGATCTCGTCGGGCACGACCCCGAAGCTGATCGACAACGAGGTCAACGCCCGCTTCATCGGCTACGGCGGCATGCTGATGGAGTCGTTCGTCGCCGTGATGGCGCTCGTCGCCGCCAGCGTCATCGATCCGGGCGTGTACTTCACCATGAACTCGCCGGCGGCGGTCGTCGGCACGACGCCGGAGAGCGCGTCCGCTTCGGTCACCGCCATGGGCTTCCCGATCTCGGCCGAGACCATCAGGCAGACCGCGGCGGATGTCGGCGAGCACACCGTGATCTCGCGGGCCGGCGGCGCGCCGACGCTCGCGGTCGGCATGGCCCACATCATCTCGAACGTCATCGGCGGCAAGGCGATGATGGCGTTCTGGTACCACTTCGCCATCCTGTTCGAGGCGCTGTTCATCCTCACCGCCGTCGATGCCGGCACCCGGGCCGGGCGCTTCATGCTCCAGGACCTGATCGGCGTCGCGGTGCCGGCCTTCAAGGACACCTCGTCCTGGGGCCCGAGCATCGTGGCGACCGCGCTCTGCGTCGCGTTCTGGGGCTTCTTCCTCTACCAGGGCGTCACCGATCCGTTAGGGGGCGTGAACACACTGTGGCCGCTCTTCGGCATCTCGAACCAGATGCTGGCGGCGATCGCGCTGACGCTCTGCACCGTCGTCATCTTCAAGATGAAGCGGGAGCGCTACGCCCTCGTCACCATCGTGCCGACGCTGTGGCTCGTCGCCTGCACCCTCACCGCCGGTCTGCAGAAGGTCTTCTCCGCCGATCCGCGGGTCGGCTTCCTGGCGCATGCCGAGCGCTACGCGGCCGCGCTCGCCGAGGGCAAGGTGCTGGCGCCGGCCAAGACCGCCGACCAGATGCGCCAGATCGTCTTCAACGACCGCATCGACGCGGTGCTGGCGCTGCTCTTCGTCGGCGTCGTGGTGGCGATCATCGCCTTCGGGGTGAAGGCCTGCCTCAAGGCCTACCGCGCCGACCGCTGGACCGCCCTCGAGGCGGATCCGCGGGCGGTGCCGGCGGCGGCGGAGTGAGCCGATGGGCGCCGAGAACCTCCGGGAGCGCTGGGCGACCCTGACGCGCTGCGTCTGCGACGGGGCGCGCCTGATGGTCGGCCAGGGCAACTACGACACCTACGTCGCCCATATCCGCAAGACCCACCCCGACCAGCAGCCGATGACCGCGACGGAGTTCTTCCGCGAGCGCCAGAACGCCCGGTTCGGCGTCGGCGGCCGCGGCGGCTTCCGCTGCTGCTGACCCGGTCCTCGCCCGCGCGGGCGCGATCCTGCGCGGGCGAGACAACACGCAATCGCAAATCCGGTTCCGGTGAAGACGAAATCTCTTCACGAGTCCTTCAGGACACAGGTTTAAGGCTTGCGGCGGGATGATGGCGGCGATCTCGCAAGTCGCCGCCGCCCCGACACGATCGGGTAAAGCGTGCCTTAACTAGGGCTGATCCCGCAGCATGGCCGTATCGCGCAATCGGCACGGCTTGGGTGGCCGGGGCGGTGGTAGGAAAGAGGCCCCTCCTCCGCACCCGCCGTGACACCCGTGGCCTCCCTGACGCTTCCCCTCGCCGCCGCCCCCTCCGCCCGCCCGGCCCTGCCGGCCGTGCTCGGCGACCAGCCCCTGCGCGGCATCGTGCTGGTGGTGGTCTCCACCGTCTTCCTGTCGAGCTCCGACGCGACGGCGAAGTACCTCACCGGGCAGCTCGCCGGCATCGAGGTGGCGTGGCTGCGCTACGTCGGGTTCCTCGCCGTGATGCTGGCGGCGGCCGGGGTCCGGGCGCATCTCAAGCGCGGCGCCTCGCCGTTCCGCAGCGCCCGGCCGGGCCTCCAGGTGGTGCGCGGCGTCGCCCTCGTCGGCTCCTCGCTGCTGTTCCTCGCGGGCCTGCGCACCCTGCCGGTGGCCGAGATCACCGCCATCGCCTTCGTCTCGCCGATCTTCGTCACCGCCCTGTCGATCCCGGTGCTCGGCGAGAAGGTCGGGGCCCGGCGCTGGGCCGCCGCCCTCGTCGGCCTGCTGGGCGTGCTGATCATCGTGCGTCCGGGCACCAGCGCCTTCCAGGCCGCCGCGATCCTGCCGATCGTCTCGGCCCTGTTCTGGGCCGCCGCCCTGGTCGTGACCCGCAAGATCAACGGCTACGACGCGCCGCAGACCACCATGACCTGGTCGGCGATCGTCGGCTTCGTGATCCTGTCGGCGCTTGTGCCCTTCGTCTGGGAGACCCCGAACCTGACGCAGGTCGCGATCGGCGCGGCGATCGGCTTCATCTCGACCGCCGGGCACTGGATCGTCACCATCGCCTATCGCCACGCCCCGGCCTCGACCCTGGTGCCGTTCTCCTACAGCCAGATCATCTGGGCCGGCCTCCTCGGCTTCCTGTTCTTCGGCACGGTGCCGGACGCCTATATGGGCCTCGGCGTGCTGGTGATCTGCGGCAGCGGCCTCTACACCGCCCACCGCGAGCGGATGCGCCGCGTCCCCGCCCCGACCGGGGTGCTGCCGGCGGGCGGGGTGCGCTGACCGCCATCGGCGTCCAGGGCGGCCGCGCGCGCGACCGCCCGTTCCCGGCAGGTCTTTCCTTTCACAGGCCTTCCCTTTCCCAGGTCGTCTCCTCTTCCCCGAATCGTCGCCCGCCTCTAAACACGCGCCTCCCCCTACCGGAGAGGCCCCATGCCGACGATCGAGCAGCGCATCGCCACCGAGCTCGGCGCGCAGGACTGGCAGGTCAAGGCGGCGGTGGACCTGCTCGACGGCGGGTCGACGGTGCCGTTCATCGCCCGCTACCGCAAGGAAGCGACCGGTACCCTGGACGACGCGCAGCTGCGCACCCTGGAGGAGCGCCTGCGCTACCTGCGCGAGCTGGAGGCGAGGCGCGCCGCGATCCTCGAGAGCGTGGGGGGCCAAGGCAAGCTCGACGACGCCTTGAGGGGCCAGATCCTCGCCGCCGACACCAAGGCGCGGCTCGAGGACCTCTACCTGCCGTTCAAGCCCAAGCGCCGCACCAAGGCGCAGATCGCCCGCGAGGCGGGCTTAGGCCCGCTGGCCGAGGCGCTGCTCACCCGCCCCGACCAGGTGCCGCTGACGGCCGCCGCGCCCTTCGTCGACGAGGGCAAGGGCGTCGTCACCCCGGAAGCGGCGCTCGAGGGCGCCCGCTCCATCCTGGTCGAGCGCTTTGCCGAGAATGCCGAGCTGGTCGGGCAGTTGCGCGAGGCGTTCTGGACCCGCGGCCGTCTCGTCTCGCGGGTGCGCGAGGGCAAGCAGCAGGCCGGCGCCAAGTTCTCCGATTACTTCGACTTCTCCGAGCCCCTGACCCGCCTCCCCTCCCACCGGGTCCTCGCGCTGTTCCGGGCCGAGAAGGAGGAGGTGCTCGACCTGCGCCTCGACGAGGCGCCCGAGGGCGTCGACGCGCAGAGCCTCTATGACGGCCGCATCGCGCTGTCGGCCGGCATCCAGGATCGCGGCCGGCCCGGCGACCGCTGGCTGATGGAGGCGGTGCGCTGGGCCTGGCGCACCAAGCTGCGGCTCTCGATCGAGCTCGACCTGCGCGCCCGCCTCTGGGAGGCGGCGGAAGTCGAGGCGGTGCGGGTCTTCGCCGGCAACCTGCGCGACCTCCTGCTCGCCGCACCCGCCGGCGCGCGGCCGACGCTCGGCCTTGATCCGGGCTACCGCACCGGCGTCAAGGTCGCGGTGGTCGACGCCACCGGCAAGGTGGTGGCGACCGACACGATCTACCCGCACGAGCCGCGGCGCGACTGGACCGGCGCGCTGATGACGCTGGCGAAGCTCTGCCGGGCGCACGGGGTCGAGCTCGTGGCGATCGGCAACGGCACCGCCTCGCGGGAGACCGACCGGCTGGCCACGGAGCTGATCGCCAAGCAGCCGGAACTGAAACTGACCAAGGTGATGGTGTCGGAGGCCGGCGCCTCGGTCTACTCGGCCTCGGCCTATGCGAGCCAGGAACTGCCGGGCCTCGACGTGTCGTTGCGCGGCGCGGTCTCGATCGCCCGGCGGCTGCAGGATCCGCTCGCCGAACTCGTGAAGATCGAACCGAAGGCGATCGGCGTCGGCCAGTACCAGCACGACCTCGCCGAGGGGAAGCTGTCGCGCTCCCTCGACGCGGTGGTGGAGGATTGCGTGAACGGCGTCGGGGTCGACGTCAACACGGCGTCGGGCCCGCTGCTTGCCCGGGTCTCGGGCTTGAGCGAGCGGGTGGCGCAGAACATCGTCAGCCATCGCGACACCAACGGGCCGTTCCGCAGCCGATCGTCCCTGAAGAAGGTCGCCGGGCTCGGGCCGAAGGCGTTCGAACTGTCGGCGGGCTTCCTGCGGATCCAGGACGGCGACGATCCGCTCGATGCGTCCGGCGTGCATCCGGAGGCCTACCCGGTGGTGCGCCGCATCCTCCAGGCGACGAAGAGCGACATCAAGGCGGTGATCGGCAACGGCACGGTGCTGAAGGGCCTGAACCCGAAGACCTTCACCGACGAGAGCTTCGGCCTGCCAACCGTCACCGACATCATCGCCGAATTGGAGAAGCCCGGCCGCGACCCGCGCCCGAGCTTCAAGACCGCGACCTTCCAGGAGGGCGTCGAGAGCATCGGCGACCTGCGACCCGGCATGGTGCTGGAGGGCGTGGTGACCAACGTCGCCGCCTTCGGCGCCTTCGTCGATATCGGCGTGCACCAGGACGGGCTCGTCCACATCTCGGCCCTGTCGAAGACCTTCGTGAAGGACCCGCGGGCGGTGGTGAAGCCCGGCGACGTGGTGCGGGCGAAGGTGCTCGAGGTCGACGTACCCCGCAAGCGCATCTCGCTCACCCTGCGCCTCGACGACGAGATCGGCGCCCGGCCGCCCCGGGAACAGGCAGGCCAGCAACCCCGCCGCGACGCCCCGCGCCCGCAGGCCCGCCGCGAGGAGCCCGCGGGCGGCGGCGCGCTGGCGGATGCCCTGCGCAAGGCGGGACTGGACCGTGGCCCGCGGCGCTGACGAGCGCGCATCGCACCGAACGGCCCGTCGTCGGTCTCACGGCGGGCATTGTCCCTTGCCCGTTTTCGGGAAGTGGAAGCTGCGCGCGGTCCGCCCGGTCGCTGCCGAGAGGGCGCCGTTCGCCTCGATGCCCTCGTAGGAAGAGCAGCCGGGCTCGAAGAACGCCATGACGACGCCGCCGGTCAGGTAGTCGACCGCGCCCGCGTGTCGGGCTGCCAAGCAGATCGACGACGTGTCGGCATAGGTCTTGTTGCCGTACGTGATGCCGCCGGTCATCGGCGCACAGTAGCAACTGACCGCGCTCTCGGTGACCTTGTCCATGAAGACCGGGCAGGCATCGACGTTGTCCGGCTTGGGCGCGGCCGTGGCCAGGATCGAGCCGCGCGTCTCCCCGAACGTACCCCTGCCGACGCCGTCGATGCAGATCACGAGAGGCTGCGTCGTTGCCGGAGCGAGGGCGGCGAGCGCATCCACGAGCGCGCTCAGGCGATCGGACGCGCGATAGATGGGGCGTCGATCGATGTCGATCACCGTGCTCTTGAAGCCGTCCGGGAAGCTCGTGGTCGCGGCGACGGCGCATCGCGTCGCGGCGGCGATCGTCTGTCGCGGCGCGGCCTGATGGAGCAGCGCGAGCGTCCTGAAGAGCGCACGTTCATAAGCGGCATCTCTCGCGACCTGTTCGAGCGACGACTGCGCGACGGCCGGCCGGAGCGGCAGGGCCGCCACGAGGGCGAGTGACAGGACGGTGGCGCGGAGTCTCATCGGGCATCCCTGATCTGGGGGATCTGATGAATGCACGACCGTCTCAAGTCATCAAGGGCAACCACGACAATCTCGCCCGGCCCGAGGGGCTGGATGATTTTTGCCGGCACTGGAGTTTGAGAGGAGCCCGGAAGGTTGGGTCGGACCCTGTGCACGACGGCACCACGGAAGGGGGACGGATCTCGCGCCGATGAAGCATGATCGTCACCGGTCGTTCGTCGAGACCGGGACGGCCATCGGCGCGAGCGCGGCGCCCCTACTTCCCCGGCGCCGCGTCGCTCGCCGTGACGAACGTCCCCTCGAAGCGACCGCGCTGGGTGTCGGCCGCGCAGGCGACGGTGGAGCGGCCGGGGCTGGAGGCCGGGAAACGGCAGGAGCCGACGGTCATCAGGGTGTCGCGGGTGATGCCGCCGTCCTGGCCCTTCACGCTGAGGATCACGGCGCTCACCGGCTGGAGCGCGTCGACGCCGACCTCCTCCTGCCGGTCCTGCGGCATGCCGGTGCCGCTGAAGCTGACCGTGGTGCCGTCGCTCGACGTGAAGTCGAACGAGGTGCGCCGGCCCTGGACCGTGTTGACGAGACCGTCGCCGCAGGTCGGGCTGACGTCCTTGCCGGCGACGACGAGCTTCTCGCAGGCGCCCTTGAGCACGTTGCGGGTGAGCGGCTGGGCGTGGGACTCGACCGTGCAGGAGAGGCCGAGGAGCAGGAGGAGGGTCAGGACGCGCGTGAGCATGGCGGGAATGTAGGGAGCGGTCGCCGCAATCCCAACGTGGATTTTAGTGGAGCGCGGCGGCGATGGCGTCGGCCGCCCGCTCGCCCTCCGCGAAGGCGCCGCCCGCGGTGCCCCATTGCTCCCGCGACAGGGCCTCGCCGGCAAACCAGATCCGCTCGCCCACCCCCTCCTTGAGAAGGTCGCGGGCTCCCGCGTGGCCCGGCGGCACCACGGCCCACGAGCCGCGCGACCAGGGGTCGTGGCGCCACTCGGTCACCGCCGGCACGGCGAGGTCGCGAAGCGCGCCGCGGCCGACCTGCTCGGCCAGGGTCTCGCGCACCAGGCGGCGCGCCCCGTCGGCCCCGGCGCGCGCCGCGTCGAGGCGGGCGGCCAAGGGCACGTCGAGCTCGAAATAGTGGAACGGCGTGCCGTCGACCCGCGTCAGCAGGCCCGGCGGCTGGAGCCGGCCGCCGATCAGGCTCGCCAGCCGGTCGCGGCCGCGGAACGGGGAGGACGGCCAGTGCAGGACCACGTGCTCGTAGATCCCGGTCCGGAACCCGTCGATCGCCGCACGCACCGGGTCCGGCAGGAAGGGGGCGAAGCGCAGGCCGGGAGCCGGCTCCTGCATCACCATCATCGGGGCGGTGACGAGGGCGGCGCGGGCGTGAAGCGTCCCGCGGCTCCCGAGATCGAGCCGCACCCCCTGCCCGGCCCAGTCGAGGGTGCTCACCGGCGCGCCCAAAGCCACCGGCAGGCCAGCGGCGAGGCGGGCGAGATAGGCGCCGTAGCCGCCGGCGATGAAGAAGTTGTCGCCGTACTCCATGCTCGGGAAGTCGTGCAGGCTGACCTCGGTGAGCGGGCGGCCGGAGACGAGGCCGTGGACGAGGGCGACGCGCCGGCCCCAGGGCCCGAGGCCCGGCGGCAGGGCGGCGGCGGCGGGCCGGTCCTCGCCGTGGAGGCGCGCGCCGTCGGTCATCGCCCGGTCGGCGACGGCCCAGGCGCGGCCGAAGGCGGCCTCCTCCGCCGGCCTCCCTGGACGGCGCCCGATCCAGAGGTGGCTTTCCTGCGCCGCCCGGCGCAGGGGCTCGCCGCGTTCGAAGCCGAGGGCCACCAGGGGGTTGATCGGTCCGGCATGGAGCCAGTGGGCGCCGAGATCGACCGGATGGCCGCGCAAGGACGTGGTGACGGTGCGCCCGCCGAGCCGGGGGCGGGCCTCCAGCACCGCCACCGACAGGCCGCGGGCGATGAGCCGGCGCGCCGCGCCGATCCCGGCGGCGCCGGCGCCGATCACCGCGACGTCCGGGTCGGAGGGCAGGGCCGCGAGGGGCGGGAGGCTCGTCGGGGACAGGTGCTCGTGGGCGGCGCGCGGCATCCGGTTCATCACCCCTGCTTCGATTCGGCTCCGACCGCCGCCGCGATGGCGTCGAGCCAGCGTGCGAGCCGGGCGCGGCTCGTCGCCGGGACGGGACAGCCGGCCTGGCTGCGGATGTAGAGCGCGAGGCTGGATCGGCCCTCCCCGCGGCCGACGATCTCGACCGTCACGGTGTCGGGGCAGCGCAGCACGCGCGTGCGGGCAACGTAGCGGTCCTGCTCGCCCCAGGCATCGGTGAAGACGAGCGCCGTGCGCGGCTGGCGCTCCGCCACCGCCCGGACGATCTCGCGCAGGCGCGCCCCGGCGACCGCGAAGTCGGGCGGCACCGCGTCGGCCTGCGCCCGGGGGCAGACGTCGGGCGCGCAGGCCAGCGCGTCGGAGCGAGAGGGCGCGCGGCGCAGGGCCGCGAAATCCACCGGGCCGAGATCCGGCGGGCCGAACAGGGCGATCCACACCTCCTCGATGCCGCCGGGCTCCTCGCCGCGGGCGACCGCCAGGGCGCCCGCGGCGAGGCCCGCGAGGACGAGGGCGAGGAGGACGAGAGCGGCGAGCCGGCCGATCACCGAGGTTCCTTCACGGCGCCGGCCGGACGCGCCAGACCCGCAAGGGGGTGTCCTGGACCGGGACCGGCTCCAGCCCGGGCGGGGTGATCTCGCCGCGCCCGAGGCGGTCCGCGACGGTCGAGGTCGCGCCCGGCTCCGCCGGGGGGGCGCAGGCCACGATGTAGTCCGCCCCCGCCCGCCGCGCCACCGCCGCCGTGTCCTGCGGGTCGCGGAACGCCTCGATCGAGGCGCCGAGCCCTGGCAGCGCCCGGTGGTAGGGCGCCGCCACGACGGAATGGTGGCTGTGCAGGAGGAGGTTCGGCCCGAGGTCGATCTCGGCGAGGATCAGCCCCGGCGGCAGGGCGTCGAGGGCGGCGATCGAGCGGCGGGCGCCGCAGCCCTGCCAGGCGGCGTGATCGGCCGCGTAGGCCCGCTGCGTGCCGGCCACGGCCTGCGGCACGGACGCCAGGAGGAACCAGACCTTGCCGCACAGGGCGAGGCTCAGGGCCAGGGCGGCGAGGCGCCGGCGCGCGGTCGCCTCGGGCGCGCGCAGCAGCGCCACCGCCCGGTCGAGGACGGGCCCCGCCACCAGGGGCACGAAGGCGCCGGCGACGTAGAGGCCGCGGAACTGGAGCGCGCCGAGCGCCGCGCCGAGCCAGAGCGCGCCGGCGACGGCCGCCATCAGGCGCCGCCGCGCAGGCTCGCGCCCGCGCCACGCCCACAGGCTCGCCGCGACGGCACCGATCAGCACCGGCAGGTGCCCGGCGAGGACCGCGTCGGGGGCCGTCCGGACCAGCTCCCAGACCGGGCGCATCTCGCGCACCTTCCCGAGCCATTCCTGGCGCACGAGGTCGGGCATGCCGGTGAACGGACCGGCGGCGCAGGCTGGGAACAGGACGAGGACGCCCCCGACCGCGCCGGCGCCGCAGGCCGCCAGGAGGGCGAGGCGCGCCGCCCGCCCGCCCGGGACGAGGGCCGCGCCCGCGGCGGTGAGGCCCGCGGCGGCGGAGAGCCACAGCCAGGGCGGCGAAAGGGCGTCGCAGGCGGTCGCGCTCCAGAGCGCCGGGGCGGTCTGGCCGAGGTACAGGGCCGGGGCGACGAGCCCGAGGGCGAGGCCGAAGCCGAGGAACGGCGCCAGGGCCGCGCGCCCGTCGCGCAGCCACTGCCCGGCGAGGACGAGGCCGGCGGCGGCGATGAAGGGCAGCGCCTCGAGCCCGACCGCCAGCGAGAGGGCGGCGAGCGCCCCGGCGCAGGCGCCGTCCCGCGCGGTCGGGGCCGGCCGGGCGAGGCCGAGGGCGAGCCCGAGGATCGCGCAGATCTGGACGTTGTGGTGGTCGATCCGCCCGGGCGCGAACAGGCCGGTGACGAACACCGCCTGGGCGGCGGCGAACAGCGCGAAGGCGCCCGCACGCCAGCCGAAGGCGCGCCGCACCCCGCGGTAGAGGAGCGCGGCGTAGAGGCAGAGGAGCAGGAGCGGCCACGCGGCGGCGGCGATGCCCTCGGCCAGGGCGGGCCCGGCGAGGGGCCGCGCCAGGAGGACGAGGCCGGCGATCGGTGCATCGACGAGGCGCGACCAGTGCATCGGCGGCGCCCCCGCGTGGCGGTGCTGGGCGAGGTCGAACCAGGGCTGGCCGGCGATGAGGTCGCGCACCTGCACGAGACGCATCGCATCGTCGGTGTCGGGCAGGCGCAGGCTCTGCACCACCGCCCGGAGGTCGGGCCAGGACAGTACGCCCGCGACGCCCGCGAGGACGATGAGCCAGACGATCGCCGGCCGCTCGAACGGCGACCGGTCCGCCGCCTGTCCGGACCGGGCCTGGGAAAGCGGGGCGGCGAGCATGGCGGGATCCTGCGGGCCTTGAAGCATCCGGGCCGCCCGAATCGCATGCCCGCTCTTACCCCCCGGTTAGCGGCGGCGGTTGAGCGGTTCTTTACCATCCGGGCGGTAAAGCTCGGGGAGAAACCCCTTTTCGCGTCGCGGCCGAGCCGCCCCGGAGTTGCCCGAGCCATGAGCCTTCACACCGAGACGCTGGTGATCGGCGCGGGACCGGCGGGCCTGACCACCGGCTACATGCTGGCCAAGGCCGGCCGCGACGTCGTGGTGCTGGAGCGCGACCCAACCCAGGTCGGCGGCATCAGCCGCACCGTCGCGTACAAGGGCTTCCTGTTCGACATCGGCGGCCACCGCTTCTTCTCGAAGGCGAAGGAGGTGGTCGATCTCTGGAACGAGATCCTGCCCGACGACTTCATCGAGCGGCCGCGCCTGTCGCGGATCTACTACAAGGGCAAGACCTACGCCTATCCGCTCAAGGCCTTCGAGGCCCTGCGCAACCTCGGCATCCTGGAGAGCACGGCCTGCGTCGCCTCCTACCTCTGGGCCCGCGCCCGGCCGACGCCTGAGCCGAAGAGCTTCCACGAGTGGGTCCGCAACCAGTTCGGCGAGCGGCTGTTCTCGATCTTCTTCAAGACCTACACCGAGAAGGTGTGGGGGATGTCCTGCGACGACATCTCGGCCGACTGGGCGGCGCAGCGCATCAAGGGGCTCGATCTCGGCGCCGCGATCCGCGACGGGCTCAAGCGCTCGCTCGGGCTGCACCGGCCGGCGGCCGCGGACGGCGCGGTCATCAAGACCCTAATCGAGTCGTTCCGCTATCCCCGCCGCGGTCCCGGCATGATGTGGGACGCCGCCGCGAGCGCGATCCGGCGGAACGGCGGCCAGGTCGTGCTCGACCGGCGGGTCGATGCCCTGTCGTACGATGCCGGCACGAAGCTGTGGACGGTGAGCGCGCGGCGCCAGGACGGGAGCCGGGAGACCTACACCGCCCGCAACGTCGTCTCCTCGGCGCCGATCCGCGAGCTCGTCGGGGCGATCCGGCCGGCCCCCTTGAGCACCTTCCAGGCCCGCTCGCTGCGCTACCGCGACTTCGTCACCGTGGCGCTGATCGCGCGCGCCAAGGACAGCTTCCCGGACAACTGGATCTACGTCCACGACCCGGCGGTGAAGGTCGGGCGGGTGCAGAATTTCCGCTCGTGGTCGCCCGAGATGGTGCCCGACGAATCCTATGCCTGCCTCGGCCTCGAGTATTTCTGCTTCGAGGGGGACGGCCTGTGGAACGCGCCGGATTCCGAGCTGATCGCGCTCGCCCGCCGCGAGATCGGGCTGATCGGCCTCGTCGATCCGGCGAGCGTCGTCGATGCCTGCGTGGTGCGCCAGCCCAAGGCCTATCCGGTCTACGACGACGCCTACCGCTCCCACGTGGCGACGATCCGCCGGGACCTGGAGGGGAGCTACCCGACCCTCCACCTCGTCGGCCGCAACGGGATGCACAAGTACAACAACCAGGACCACGCGATGATGACCGCGATGCTGACCGCGCAAAACATCATGCTCGGCGAGCGCCGCTTCGACGTCTGGAACGTCAACGAGGACGCGGAATACGCCGAGGCCGGCCTGTCGGGCGCGCGGGAGGCCCTGGGCAGCGAGCGGATGGTGCCGCGCAAGGTGGCGTAGCCAGAGACCGTCACGACGCTGGCCGGTCCGGCCCGCAGCGCAGGCTCAGGAGCTCGTCCAGCGTCGGGTCGAAACCGCCGACGAGCCGGCCCCAGGCCGGCGCCGTCGCGGCGCCGAGCGCGAGGGTCAGGAGGATCCACGGCAGGGCGGCCCGCATCAGCGCCGCCCCCGCACCAGGAGGCCGCCGGCCAGCGCCATGGCGGCGCCCCAGGCGAGGAAGCCCGCATCCCACCACGGCCAGGCGGCCCGGGGTACCGTCTCGTTGACGTGGTGCACGCCCAGCACCTGGTGGTCGATCGTGCCCTCGACCAGGTTGAACGCCGCCCAGCCGAGCAGCACCGCGCCGGCGAGCGCCCGGCCGTCGTGGGGACCGCCCCGGCGCCAGAGCCCGAACACGCCGAGCACGACGAGGACGTAGGTGGCGCTGTGGAAGTAGCCGTCCCAGCGGGTGTTGAGCTCCAAGGCTTCGAGCGAGGTGATCGGGTACCAGCCGCTCAGCATGTGGTGCCATTGCAGCAGCTGGTGCAGCACGATCCCGTCGAAGAAGCCGCCGAGGCCGAGGCCGATGAGCAGTCCGGGGAGCAGGCCGGGCCGCGGGCCGTGGCGGGGTCGGGTGAGCGCCGTCATGGGGTGCGAACGGCACGCCGCTTCATCCGTTCCGGGCGCTCACGGCGCCGCCACCGGCGGCTGGACCGGGGCGAGCGCGAGCAGCCGCGCGATCTGCCCCGGGGAGAGCCGACCGGTGGCCGCGGCGCCGAGCCCGCGCTGGTACGTCGCGACCGCCGCCCGGGTCTCCTCGCCGGGCCGGCCGTCGACCTTGCCGGGGTAGTGCCCGGTTCGCGCCAGCGCCCGCTGGATCGCCCGCCACTGCTCCGGCTGCAACGCGGCCTCCGGGCCGCGCGACGACGTCTCGAGATCGTCGATCGTCCGGGCGATCCGGCCGATCGCCTCGCGGTTGGTCCGCGCGGTGCGGCCGAATTCGGCGAGACGGTCGGCGATGCGCCGGATCCCCGCCTCGCCCTCCGCCCGGGCCGCCTCCATCCTGCCGGCCTGCTCGGCGATCTCGGCCCGCAGGACGGTCAGGGCGGACCGGGCCGCCTCGACGTCCGTCCGGGCGGCGGCCAGCACCTCGCGCTGCTCCGCGACCTGCGCCCGCAGGGCCGCCATCTCCCGGCCCACCGCGGCGATGCCCGCCCGAGCCTCGTCCGCGCCGGCATCGGCGGCGGCCTTCGCCACCTCGGTCGCCCGCCGGGTCTCGTGATCCGTTTCCGCCGCGAGGCGCAGGCGCGCCACGGAGGCGCCGACGAGGTCGAGTTCGTCCCGGCGCTGGACGAGGGCGCGGTCGAGCGCCTCCATCTCGGCGGTGAGCCGGCGCGACTGCGCCGCGAGATCGCGCCGTTGCCCCGCCCCCTCCCCGAGGCCGGCGAGCCGGACGGCCTCGGGATCGACGATCCGGGAATCTTGGATCCGGGAGTCCTGGATCCGGGAGTCCTGGATCCGGGCGTCCTGCCCGTCGATCCCGATCCCGGCATCCCGCAAGCCGCGGCCGGCCCGCGCGAGCAGCGCTTCGACGGAGACCGCCGCATCGTCGCGGGTCAGGAACAGCGCCGCCCCGGCGAGCAGGGCGAGGGCCGCGCCGGCCGCCGCGGCGCCGGAAGCCAGGCGGAGGGCGCAGACGCCCTCCTCCCCGACACCGCCCTCACCGGAGTATGCGGAATACGTAGCCCTGGCCGAATTCGTCGGCTCGATCGACAGGATACCGCCATCGCCGCGGTGACGATCGGAGATGAACGAACGTTTTCTGATCCATCCGCGCCCGATACAGGACCTGAGCGTGAGCAAAATCAGGCCAAAACCGGTTGCGACGACCACCGCTTGCGCGCTTGAAACCATCACCTTTCCACCATCCGGCGCGATATGCGATCATTATCCTATGTGACGCTGGGTTATTTTCAAGAAACCGCTCGTTGTACCTTCGTGCCGCCCGCCCGGTGCGCGACGGGCCGAACCCGCCGAATCCGGCCGCCCGCCCGGACCCCGCGCCGGGCCTCCCGCGGGGACACGAGGTCGCGCGGCCGGCCGAGGCCTCAGGGGCCGTCGATGGCGACCCGGGCGGCACGGCGCAAAGTGCTTCACAGGGCCCGCCCCCTCGACTAAGGAGCCGGCAGAGCCCCCGGCGAGAATCCCGGATAAGACTCCCCCGGGCAGGATTCCCCGGACAGGACCCGCGGAAGGACCCCACGACCATGACCGGCTTCGACACTGTCGGCCTGACCCGGCCCGCCTCGCAGCTCGTGACCGTGTTCGGGGGATCGGGCTTCCTCGGCCGCCACGTCGTGCGGGCGCTGGCCAAGCGCGGCTACCGGATCCGGGTGGCGGTGCGCCGGCCCGACCTCGCCCAGTTCCTCCAGCCGCTCGGCCGCGTCGGCCAGATCGTCGGCGTGCAGGCCAACCTGCGCAACCCGGCCTCGATCGTCCGGGCGGCCGAGCACGCCGACATCGTGGTCAACCTCGTCGGCATCCTGCAGGAGAGCGGCAGCCAGACCTTCCAGCGCCTCCAGGCGGAAGGGGCCGGCGAGGTCGCCCGCGCCGCCGCCGCGGTGAACGCCCCGCTGGTGCACGTCTCGGCGCTGGGCGCCGACGCGCATTCGGCTTCCGTCTATGCGCGCTCGAAGGCGATCGGCGAGGCCCGGGTGTTCGAGGCGCGGCCCGACGCGGTCGTGTTCCGGCCCTCGATCGTGTTCGGGCCGGGCGACAGCTTCTTCAACCGCTTCGCCGGCCTCGCCCGGATGCTGCCGGTGCTGCCGCTCGCCGGCGCCGAGTCGCGGATGCAGCCGGTCTTCGCCGGCGACGTCGCCGAGGCGATCGCCCGGGCGGTCGAGGGCGGGCTCCAGGGCGGACGGGTCTACGAGCTCGGCGGACCGGAGATCCTGACCCTGCAGCAGCTCGTCGAGTACACCCTGAAGGTGACGATGCGCAGCCGCGTGGTGCTGCCGCTGCCGACCCCCGCCGCCCGGATCCAGGCCCGGGTGATGGAGCTCGTCGACACCGCGACGCTCGGCCTCCTGCCCGACTCGCTGAAGCTCTCCCGCGACCAGGTCACGCTGCTCCAGAGCGACAACGTCGTGTCGGAGGCCGCCAAGGCGGAGGGCCGCACGATCGAGGGGATCGGCATCGCGCCCACCGCGATCGAGGCGGTGGTGCCGGGCTATCTCTGGCGCTTCCGCAAGGCCGGCCAGTTCGCCACCGGCCGCGGCACCCCCGAGATGGCCGCGACCCCCGACCTGATGGCGCCAGACCCGATGGGCCCGGGCTCGCAGCACCACCCGGGCGATGCGAGCGGCCCGGCGGTGGGGCAGCTCGCCGCGGGGGCCGGCCCGGCGCCGGGGGTGCGCTGGGGCAAGAGGCAGTAGGCGGCGGAGCAGGTTTGAACGCGTAGGTCTGAACGAGAAAGGGCGGCCCCGCGGGGCCGCCCTTTCTCGTTGCGGATCTCCTCACCCGGACGACCGTGGCGAGAGCGGACGGAGATCCGGGACGGGAGGGAGGCGGGACGAACGCGCCCGCCTCCCTCATACGATTTCCGGCTGATCGCGTCGCGATGCGGAAATCAGCTTCGCTCAAGCGCCGCGCGGGCTGGCGATACGAGATCCGGAAGTAATCTTCCGGCTCTCGTATCACCCCTCAGATCGACCGCACGGCCCCGCCATCGACCCGGATCATGCTGCCGGTCATGTAGGAGGCCCGCTCCGAGGCCAGGAAGCACGCCACGTCGGCGAATTCCTGCACCTTGCCGTAGCGCTTGGCGGGGATCGCCGCGCGGGCGGCCTCGGCGATCTCCTCGCGCGACTTGCCCTGCGCCTTGGCGTTGGCGGTGTCGAGCTCGCCCGTGCGGTCGGTCTCGATGCGGCCGGGCAGGATCATGTTGACGGTGACGCCGTCGGCCGCGACCTCGGCCGACAGGGTCTTGGCCCAGCCGGCGATCGAGGCGCGCAGCGCGTTCGACATCACGAGGTTCGGGATCGGCTGCTCGACGCCGCTCGAGGCCACCACCACGATGCGGCCGAAGCCGGCCTGGCGCATGCCCGGCAGGACGAGGCCGGCGAGGCGGAAGACCGGGGTCACCATCGCCTCGAACTGGGGCGTCCAGGCCTCGGGCTGCACGGTGAGCGCGGTGCCGGCCGGCGGGCCGCCGGTATTGGCGACCAGGATGTCGACCCCGCCGAGATGCTCCTGGGCGGCGGCGTGGATCGCCTCGACGTTGTCCTTCAGGCTGCCCGCGAAGGCGTGGGCGCGGCCCTGGCCGCGGGCGTTGATCGCCGCCACCGCCTCGTCGAGGCGCTCGGCCGTGCGGGCGGTGAGCAGCACGTTCGCGCCCTCGGCCGCCAGGGCCTCGGCGATGCCGCGGCCGAGCCCGCGGCTGGACGACAGGACGAGGGCGCGCTTGCCCTTGAGACCGAGATCCATGGTGGTTCCTCCCGTGATGGTCGAGCTTGTTTGGAGCCGTTAGGCACTAACACACGCCCCTGTGCGCTCCCACCCACGACCTCATCCTGAGGTGCCGGAGCGAAGCGGAGGGCTCGAAGGAGGGCTCCAGAAATCACAGCGATCACTGGAGCCCTCCTTCGAGGTCAGTCCATTCCCGATGGACTGACACCTCAGGATGAGGGGCGCGGATAGGAGAGATGGAAGCGCTCAGGCCGTCTCGCCGGCGAGACGCTTCAGCCAGCTCTCGGCCTGCGCCCGCACGCTGTCCGGCGCGGTGCCGCCGTAGCTGGTGCGGCTCGCCACCGAGTTCTCGACGCCGAGCACCGCGAAGACCGCCTCGGTGATCCGCGGCTCCTCGGCCTGCATCACCGCGAGCGGCAGCGCCTCAAGGCCGATGCCGCGGGACGAGGCCTCGCCGACGAGGCGGCCGGTGACGTGGTGGGCGTCGCGGAAGGGCAGGCCGAGTTCGCGCACCAGCCAGTCGGCGAGGTCGGTGGCGGTGGCGTAGCCGGAGCCGGCCGCCAGCTTCAGCACCTCCGGCACCGGCTCCAGGTCGCGGACCATGCCGGCCATCGCGGCAAGGCACAGCGAGAGGGTCTGGAGCGCGTCGAAGGTGCCCTCCTTGTCCTCCTGCATGTCCTTCGAATAGGCGAGCGGCAGGCCCTTCATGACGATGAGCAGGCCCGACAGCGCGCCGATGACCCGGCCGGACTTCGCCCGCACCAGCTCGGCGGCGTCGGGGTTGCGCTTCTGCGGCATGATCGACGAGCCGGTGGTGAACCGGTCCGACAGCTTGACGAAGCCGAACTGGGCCGAGGTCCAGACCACGATCTCTTCGGCGAACCGCGACAGGTGCACCGCCGCGATCGCCGCGGCCGAGAGGGCCTCCAGGGCGAAGTCGCGATCGGCCACCGAATCGAGCGAGTTCGCCGTCGGCCGGTCGAAGCCGAGGTTTTTCGCAGTCGCGTGGCGGTCGATCGGGAACGAGGTGCCGGCAAGGGCCGCAGCGCCGAGCGGGCACTCGTTGAGGCGGGCGCGGGCATCGCGGAACCGGCCGCGGTCGCGGTTCAGCATCTCGACATAGGCCAGCAGGTGGTGCCCGAAGGTGACCGGCTGGGCCGATTGCAGGTGGGTGAAGCCCGGCATCACCGTGCCGGCATGCTTCGAGGCCAGCTCGGCCATCGCCTGCTGCAGGTCGGCGGCCTGGGCGTCGAGGGCGTCGAGGGTGTCGCGCACCCACAACTTCATGTCGGTGGCGACCTGGTCGTTGCGCGAGCGCGCGGTGTGCAAGCGGCCGGCCGAGGGGCCGACGATCTCGCGCAACCGGCTCTCCACGCTCATGTGGATGTCTTCCAGCTCGCGGCGGAACGCGAACGATCCGGCCTCGATCTCGGACTGGACGGTCTTGAGCCCGGCCTCGATCTTCGCCACATCCTCGGCCGGCAGGATCCCCGCCTTGCCCAGCATCGCGACGTGGGCGAGCGAGCCCCGGATGTCCTGGGGGGCGAGGCGCTTGTCGAAGCCGATGGAGGCGTTGATCTCCTCCATGATCTCGGCGGGGCCGCTCGCGAAGCGCCCGCCCCACATCCGGTTGCTCATGTCCTCACCTCGTCTCGCATCACCGCGAAAAACCCGCCTCGCCCTCGCAGGGGGGCTCGTCGCCGTCCTCGGCCTCGGGGCTGCCCTATACGGGCTTTCGGGCGGGAGCAACGGCGGCGCCTGCCCGCTCGGGGCCGCCACCGCCGCCCGCGTCGCGCCGCTGGCCCGCGGCGAGGTGGCGGCGCTCCAGGTCGATGCCGCGCCGAAGCCCGCGCCGGCCATCGCCTTCACCGGGCCGGACGGCCAGCCGAGGACGCTCGCCGACCTGAAAGGGCGCACGGTGCTCCTGAACCTGTGGGCGACCTGGTGCGCGCCGTGCAAGGCGGAGATGCCCGCCCTCGACCGGCTCCAGGGCGAAGTCGGGGGCCGGGATTTCGAGGTGGTGGCGCTCAACCTCGACACCCGCAACCTCGACCGGCCGCCGCTCTGGATGAAGGAGAACGGGATCGCGCGCCTCGCCTACTACTCCGACCCGGGCGGGCGGGCGCTGCCGGTGCTGCAGAAGAGCGGCGAGGTGGTGGGCCTGCCCACCACCCTGCTGATCGACCCGGCCGGCTGCGAGATCGGCGTGATGAAGGGGCCGGCGGAATGGGCGAGCGAGGACGCCCTGAGGCTGGTGCGGGCGGCGATCGGGCGGGGGTGAGTTCGCGCGTTCGCCGCGTTGATCCAGCTCTGGATTCCTGGCAGGCCGGGCGCCATGCAAGGTTCCCCGGCTCCCCGCCCCTCCCCCCGGCGCCTGCCGCGCCCGCTCTCCGCCCTGCGCAGCCTGCTCGTCAGCAGCGCCGGCGGCGGCCTCGTGCTGATGGCGAGCGCGGTGCTCGCCCTCATCGTCGCCAACGGGCCCTACGGCGAGGCCTATGCCCGGGCGCTGCACGCCCATCTCGGCCCCTTGAGCCTGCTGCACTGGATCAACGACGGCCTGATGGCCGTGTTCTTCCTGCTCGTCGGGCTCGAGATCAAGCGCGAGATCCTGGACGGGGCCCTGCGCACCTGGCCGGACCGGGCGCTGCCGGGCATCGCGGCGCTCGGGGGCATGGCGGTGCCGGCCCTCGTCTTCGCGGCGATCAACTGGTCGTCCCCCGCGACCCTGCGCGGCTGGGCGATCCCCGCCGCGACCGACATCGCCTTCGCGCTGGGCGTGCTGGCGCTGCTGGGGTCGCGGGCGCCGGTCTCGCTCAAGATCTTCCTCACCGCGCTCGCCATCCTGGACGACCTCGGGGCGGTGGTGATCATCGCGCTGTTCTACACCGCCGACCTGGCCTGGCCGATGCTGGCGCTCGCCGGCGCCGTGACGGCGATGCTGTTCGTGCTCAACCGCCTCGGGCTTCGCCGGCTCGGGCCCTACCTGATCCTCGGCGCCGTGCTGTGGCTGCTGGTGCTGCGCTCGGGGCTGCACGCCACGGTGGCGGGCGTGGTCCTGGCGCTGGCGATCCCCCTGCGGGCGAGCCCCGGCCGGCCCGACGACGGGCATTCGCCGCTGCACGCCCTCGAGCACGCGCTCCAGCCCTGGGTCGCCTACGGGATCCTGCCGGTCTTCGGCTTCGCCAATGCGGGCGTGTCGCTCGCCGGGCTGACGCCGGGGGCGCTGCTCGCCCCCGTCACCCTCGGGGTCGCGGCGGGCCTGTTCGTCGGCAAGCAGGTCGGGGTGTTCGGGGGCGTCTGGCTCGCGGTGCGGGCCGGGCTGGCGCCGAAGCCCGCCGGGGCCACCTGGCGCCACGTCTACGGCGTGGCGCTCCTCTGCGGCATCGGCTTCACCATGAGCCTGTTCATCGGCGGCCTCGCCTTCGCCGGCGCGCCGGAATTCGACACCGAGACGAAGCTCGGGGTGATCCTGGGCTCGGTGCTCTCGACCGCCGCCGGGGCGGTGGTGCTGTCGCTCGGGCCGCGGCGGGTGGAGAGGCCGGCGGTGGCGGAGTAGCGGGCTCGACGCCGGAACGGCTCGGCCGCGCACTCCTTCGGCACCTCGCAGGATCATCCCGGGGCTCGCCGCAGGCGGGAACCCGGGATGCCGCGGGGGGCTTCAGGGTCGTCGGGAGCGACGAACGCGCGCGCCTTCAGTTTGCCGGCTGCGCGGCGGCGACGCGGTTGCGGTTCGGCCCTTCGGTGCGCTTGCCGGTCTCCGCCGGCTTGGCGTCTCCGGTCTTGGCGTCCCCGGTCCTGGGAGCGGGCTTCGCCTCGGCCGGCTTTCCCTCGGCCTTCTTCGCCGCCGCCGGGTTGACCCCGTCGACCTTGGCGCCCGCGGCCGAATGGGCGGAGGGGGCCGGGTGCAGGTGGGCGGTCGTCTTCTTCGGCAGCGGCGCGGCCGGCGAGATCGCGGCGACCGGGGCGGTGTCGGCCGCCGGCAGGGCGGCGGAGGAGGCCGGGGGCGCCGCGGGGGCGCCGCCGAACAGGTTGCCGAGGAGCTTGCGGTAGGCGGCGGGGTCGCCGTCGGCGCTCGCGACGGTGATCGGCGCCGCCGGGGCGGCCGCCGCGGCCTCGCGGGTCGGGATCGGGGCCGGGCTGGTCGCCGGTGCCGCGAAGGCGAGCGCCGTGGGCTTGGCGTGCCTGCCCTTCTCGTGCTTCGGGTCGATCTTGGCGAGCAGCGTCGGCTTCACCTTCGGCTCGATCGCGATCTCCTCCGGCGCCGCCGCCAGGGCCTCCGGCCGGCTGACGATGCCCATGTTGGGCCGCGGCTGCGCCTGCTCGGCGAAGAGCTGGGTGCTGGGCGAGGATTCGCGGAAGAACGGGTGCTGGCCGCCATCCTGGTAGACGAGGCGGGTCGCCGCGGCGCCCTTGGCGACGAGCTCGGCCACCTCGACCTCGTCCTTCTCGCGCTTGGCGACGACGAGGGGATCGACCTTCGGGCTGCAGGCGCCCGCCGCCGCGTCCTGGCCGCCGAACACGTAGCGGGTGCCGCAGACGCCGACGCGCGGCTCCTCGTGCAGGGTCTCGAAGTAGTCCGAGCCCTCCTTGAGGTTGCGCCAGAAGCCGATGTTCGGGTCGTTGCGGAACTTGGCGAGGTTCTGCGCCGTCATCCGGAACGGGTAGGATTGGAACTGGAACGCCCGCTGCCCGCCGGCGAAGGCCTCGCGGGCGATGGCGTAGATCTCGGCGATCGCCTCGTCGGTCATCGCGAAGCACCCGGCCGAGGAGCAGGTGCCGTGCACCATCAGGTAGCTGCCGGTGCGGCCGTTGGCGCGGTCGAAGGCGTTGGGGTAGCCGGTGTCGAACGAGAGGTAGTACGACGAGTTCGGGTTCATCTGCCCCATGGCGATGGGATAGAACCCCTCGGGCGCCTGCCGGTCGCCCTCCCGCACCTTCGGGCCGAGCTGGCCCGACCAGCGGCAGATCGGGAAGGTCTTGAGCAGGGCGTACTGCCCGTCGGCGCCGCGCTTCCACACCTCCATCTCCGACTCCTTCTTGAAGGCGCGGATCAGGATGGGATCGCGGGGCGACATGGTCTTCGTCGCCATCAGGGCGACGGTCTTCGGGGGGATCGGCTCGCGGGCGCGCGCCGAGCCGGCGGCCGAGAAGCCCGCATCCTGGCACGCCCCGAGGGACAAGGCGACGGCAAGCGCGCTCGCCGCCAGCACCGGACGCATCGCCAGACGCACCATGGGAACCCCGCCTTCTCACCCGTCGATCCGCCGGCACCCTGACGCCTCGGACCGGTCTCCCCAACCCCATAGCTTCGTTAAACTTACCCGGCTCTTACCGCAAGAACGGTTAAGATTGCGGGGATTCGCTCAACAGGCGCGTCGGGCAAGCAAGCCGGCGCACGGCGTCACGGGGTTCACCCGCCAAGACATCCGCCCGGTCTTCGGCAAAACGAAGGCCGGGTTGTGTCTGGGGCGTGGGGGTTGTGCGGGGCTGTGGATGACGGGGATGGGGCGGGACGTTCCGGAGCCTGCGGCCGTCGGGCCGAGCGGGGGACGGCGAGGGACTCCCCTACAGGCTCCGCCCGATCTCCAGGAATTTCTGCGCCCGCCGGTCCCGCAGGGCATCGGCGTCGAGGGAGGACAGCGGCTCGAGGGCCGCGGCGATCGCCTCGCCGGTCGCCCGGATGGCGGCCTGGCCGTCGCGATGGGCGCCGCCGGTGGGCTCGGGCACGATCCCGTCGATGACGCCGAGGCGCAGGAGGTCCTGGGCGGTGATCTTCATCGCGGTCGCGGCGTCCTGGGCCCGGCCGGCATCGCGCCACAGGATCGAGGCCGCGCCCTCGGGCGAGATCACACTGTAGATCGCGTGCTCCAGCATCAGGACCGTGTTGGCGGTGGCGAGGGCGATGGCGCCGCCCGAGCCGCCCTCCCCGATCACCACCGTGACGTTCGGGGTCGGCAAGCCGAGGCAGGCCTCCGTCGAGCGGGCGATGGCCTCGGCCTGGCCGCGCTCCTCGGCCTCGATGCCCGGATAGGCGCCGGCCGTGTCGACGAAGGTGAGCACGGGAAGGCCGAAGCGGCCGGCGAGCCCCATCAGGCGGACCGCCTTGCGGTAGCCCTCGGGCTTGGCCATGCCGAAATTGTGCCGGATGCGGGCCTCGGTGTTGGCGCCCTTCTCCTGGCCGATGACGCAGACCGGCCGGCCGCGGAAGCGCCCGAAGCCGCCGACCACCGCCTCGTCCTCGCCGAAGACGCGGTCGCCGGCGAGCGGCTGGAACTCCTCGATCAGCCCGGCGCAGTAATCGACGAAGTGCGGCCGCTGGGGATGGCGGGCGACCTGGGTCTTCTGCCACGGGGTGAGCCCGGCATAGAGCTCGGCCAGGGCCGCCGCGGCCTTGGCCTCGAGCCGCGCCACGTCCTCGCTGATCGCCACCGCGCCGTCGCGGTCGCCGAGGGCCTTCAGCTCCTCGAGCTTCGCCTCGAGCTCGGCGACGGGCTTTTCGAAGTCGAGGTAGGAGCGCATCGGGACCTGTGCTGTATCGGGCCGGCTTCGCGGAGGGCGTCGGCGGGGAAAGACCCTGCGGGACCGTCGGGGGAAGCCCTGCGGGCGCCGGCGGTCCGCCAGGGAACCCGGGACCGGGCGGCGCGGCGGCTTGGCGCGCGGAGGCTTGGCGAAGGGGCCGGCCCGTGTCAACCCGGGAGGCCGGCCGGGGGCTCGTCGCCGTCCCGGCCCGGCTTCGGCGCGAGGAGACGGCCGGACGTCTTGTCTTGCGGCAGTGCAGCATCATCTTACCGCCGAGATTCGCGCGGCGGGCACCTCACGCGGAGACGACATGAACGGCCACTCGGACGAGCGGGATCAGGCGGGGCGGGACGAGTGCCGGGTGCTGGTGCTGCAGGGCGGCGGGGCGCTGGGCTCCTACCAGGCCGGCATCGCCGAGGCGATGCAGGAGGCCGGCCTGTCGCCGGACTGGATCGCCGGCATCTCGATCGGGGCGATCAACGCCGCGCTCGTCGCCGGCAACCCGCCCGAGCGCCGGGTCGAGCGGCTGCGGGCCTTCTGGGACAAGGTCTCCTCCGCCATCACCGTCTCGCCGTGGTGGCCCGGCGAGCAGGCGCGCGAGGTGTTCAACGCCTGGAGCGCCGCCTTCGGGGCGACCGTGGGGGTGCCGGGCTTCTTTACCCCGCGCGTGCCCCCGGCCGCCCTCTATCCGGCCGGCGCGCCCGAGGCGCTGAGCTACTACGACACCGCCCCCTTGCGGCAGACGCTCCTGGAACTGATCGACTTCGACCGGATCAACCGGCGCGAGACCCGGCTGAGCGTCGGCGCGGTGAACGTCCGCACCGGCAACTTCGTCTATTTCGACAATCACCGCGAGCGGATCGGGCCGGAGCACGTCATGGCCTCCGGCGCCCTGCCGCCGGGCTTCCCGCCGGTCGAGATCGACGGCGAGCTGTACTGGGACGGCGGCATCGTCTCGAACACGCCGCTGCAATACGTGCTCGACGAGGAGCGCCTGCGCGACCTCGCGGTGTTCCAGGTCGACCTGTTCAGCGCCCGCGGGCCCCTCCCCCGCACCCTGTCCGAGGCCGCCGAGCGCGAGAAGGACATCCGCTATTCGAGCCGCACCCGGCTGAACACCGACGACCAGATCGAGATCCACAAGGCCAAGATTGCGTTCCGGCGCCTGTTCGACAAGCTGCCGGCCGAGCTTCGCCAGGATCCCGACGTCGCCTTCCTGTCGGAGGTCAGCCACCAGAACGCGGTGACGATCCTGCAGCTGATCTACCGCGCCAAGAACTACGAGAGCGACGCCAAGGACTACGAGTTCTCGCGCACCACGATGCTGGAGCACTGGAAGGCCGGCCGCAACGACGTGCGCCGCTCGCTGCGCCACCGCCGCTGGATCGAGCGCTGCCGGCCCGACGAGGGCGTGACCGTCTTCGATCTCACCCGCGACGCGCGGGACTGACTTGTCCCTGAGGAAGGAACGCCGCATGACCCGCGACGAGATCCTGAAGGCGCCCTCGATGCCGGCCTTCAGCCCGAGCTACCCGCACGGGCCGTACCGGTTCATCCGGCGCGAATACCTCATCATCACCTACGAGACCGATCCGGACGCCCTGCGCGCCGCCCTCCCCGAGCCGCTGGAGCCGGCACCGGGCAACCTCGCCTATTACGAGTGGATGAAGATGCCGGATTCCTCCGGCTTCGGCGATTACGAGGAGAGCGGTTCGGCCATCGTCGCGACCTGGCAGGGCGAGCCCTGCAACTACTCGGTCCAGATGTACCTCGACGACGAGCCGCCGATCACCGCCGGGCGCGAGATCTGGGGCTTCCCGAAGAAGTACGGCGTGCCCCGCCTCAAGGTGACGAAGGACACGCTGACCGGCACCCTGCACTACGACGAGGAGCGGGTGGCGATGGGCACGATGACCTACAAGCACCACAGCCTGGAGGACCGGCTCGACAGGGTTCGCGAGGGAATCGGGCAGCTCAACGTCAACCTGAAGCTGATCCCGGACGTCGACGGCGGCGTGAAGGTGGCGCAGCTCATCGGCTACCGCCTGCAGGACATCCGGGTCCACGGCGCCTGGGAGGGCGAGGCCCGGCTGCACCTGATCCCGCACGTCAATTGTCGCGTCGCCGACCTGCCGGTGCGCCGGATCGTCGGCGGCCGCCACCAGATCGTCGATTTCACCCTGCCGTACGGCCACGTGCTGCACGACTACCTGGGCTGAGCAACCGGCCTGAGATTCTTTGATCGAGGAGATCGTCGCATGTCTCTGCAAAACAAGACCGCCCTCGTCACCGGGTCGACGAGCGGCATCGGCCTCGCCATCGCGCGGGTGCTGGCGCAGCACGGCGCCAACGTGGTCCTCAACGGCTTCGGCAAGCCGGAGGCGATCGAGACGGAGCGGGCCGGCATCGAATCCGAGTTCCACGTCCGCGCGATCTATTCCGGCGCCGACATGACCAGGGCCGACGAGATCGCCGCCATGGTGGCGGATGCCGAGAAGGAATTCGGCGCGGTCGACATCCTCGTCAACAACGCGGGCATCCAGTACGTCTCGGCGATCGAGGAGTTCCCGGTCGAGAAGTGGGACCAGATCATCGCCATCAACCTGTCCTCGGCCTTCCACACCATGCGGGCGGCGATCCCCGGCATGAAGACGAAGGGCTGGGGCCGGATCATCAACACGGCCTCCGCCCACTCCCTCGTCGCCTCGCCCTACAAGTCGGCCTACGTGGCGGCCAAGCACGGCATCGCCGGCCTGACCAAGACCGCGGCGCTCGAACTCGCCACCCACAAGATCACCGTCAACTGCATCTCGCCGGGCTACGTCTGGACCCCGCTGGTCGAGGCACAGATCCCCGACACCATGAAGGCGCGGGGCCTGACCAAGGACCAGGTCATCGACGAGGTGCTGCTGAAGGCCCAGCCGACCAAGGAGTTCGTCACCGTCGACCAGGTCGCGGCGATCGCGGCGTTCCTGTGCACGGACGCCGCGGCCCAGATCACCGGCACCAACCTGTCGGTGGATGGCGGCTGGACGGCGCAGTAGGATGGCGGGGCGGCGGCAGGCCCTGAGGTCTCCCGACGCCTCGACCGCGCAGGGTCGTCCCGGGGCCGCGCGGCGGAACCCGGGACCGGTCGCCGCCGCGGTCCGGGGACGCGGATCGCAGGCCGCCTCGTCCTGCCGCGTCGGCGGTCGCGAAGCCCGGGCTCTCGCCGTCGGCGAGCCCCGGGACGACGTGGGTTTCTTCAAGGACGCGCCGATCCGAACGACACGGCTCTTCGAGCGGATCCCGGCAGGTCGCCATTCGGCGATTTGTCGGGATTCATCATCCGCGGACCGGTCGATCGATCTCGGCCGCCGCGACGCCGTCCGGGTCGTTCCGGGCGTGCCTCCGACACCCATCCCGGGCGCCGTTTCCGCCGCCCGGGCCGGGTGCCGGATCTCTCAGGATGAGATTGCCGGCCTCGGGATGCGCCGGCTTCGACGCGGAGAAATCGGCGTCTTCGGCCCTCCTGATACGAGATCCGGAAGATTACTTCCGGATCTCGTATCACCAGCCCGCGCGGCGCTTGAGCGAAGCCGATTTCCGCATCGCGAAGCGATCAGCCGGAAATCGTATGACACCCCGGACATCGAGGATGCGCGCGTCGGAACGACCGCCGGTTGACGATCGCACGGCCCGGCTCATGACGTTGAGTTACAGGCTTTTAATGAAACGGTTAGGCAACTTGCCCCTCAACGCTGTGTTATCACGATGTCACCAACGCGGCGATGCCGCAAAGTAATACCGGCATCGATTTCATGAGGAGGCAAGTCATGTCGTACCGGAAATCCCTGGTTGCTGCCCTCGTCGCCACCACCGTCCTCGGCGGTGCCGCCTACGCGACCGAGCAGGCGGCCAAGCCGGCGGCGGTCCAGGAGAGTGCGGCCCAACGCGCCGTCGACCAGGATGTCGGCAAGCTCTCGAAGGACGGGGCCCAGGCGTTCCGCGACATGCATCTCGCCCGGATCGCGATCTTCGACGCCGATCCCGCCCAAGCCAAGACCCTCATCGGCAAGGCCCAGGCCGCCCTGGCGAAGGCGAAGGCGGACGATGCCGTGTTCAACAAGGCCGAGGCCGACCTGAAGACGCCGGCCGAGCTGGCGGCGACCAAGGACAAGGCCGCGGCCGACAGGAAGGCCGAGGCGCCCGCCACCAGGGACGCGGTGTCCAAGGACAAGGTCGCCTGGGTGCCGGTCGATGCCCAGCTGACCCTCGGCGAGGACTTCCTGGCGACGCCCGAGAAGGCGTCCGCCGTCACCGAGGCGAACAAGAGCCTCGCCAAGGGCGACCAGAAGGGCGCGATCGAGACGCTGAAGCTCGCTCATGTCGACGTGAACTTCGTCATGGCGGTGCTGCCCCTCGACAAGACCGTCACCGACGTCAACCAGGCGGCCACGCTGATCGGCCAGGGCAAGTACTACGAGGCCAACGCGGCCCTGAAGACGGCCGAGGACGCGATGCGCTTCGACGTGATCGACGCGGTCGGCATCCCCCAGAAGGGCGCCGCGCAGTCGAGCGCCAAGCCCGCCCCGCAGCACGCCGCCGGCGCGAGCGACGGCAAGACGAGCGATGGCAAGGGCACGAAGTAGGCGCCGTCGCTCCGGCCCGGGATCGGTTCCCGGGCCGGCCGCGTTCGTCGAGGAGGAGCGGATGAGGAGGTCGTCGTGAGATCCGCCCGGCTGTCGGTTCCGCTCGCCCTCGGACTGCTCGTCGGGCCCCTGGTGGGGCCGCTCGCGGCGAGCCCGTCCTCGGCGCGAGCCGAGGGACCTCCGACCTTTTCCCTGGCGAAGGCCTGCGCGCTCGAAGACCGGCCCGGGCCGTACGCCTCCCGGGCGAGCGAGCGAGGCTGCCTCGCCGACGAGCGCGCCGCGCGGCGCACCCTGCGGCGGCTCTGGCCGACGTACCCGGCCTCCGACCGCGGCAATTGCCGGGCCGAGAGCGAGATCGGCGGCACGCCCTCCTACGTCGCGCTCCTCACCTGCCTGCAGCTCGAGGACGGCACGCTGCCACGCGAGCCGCCCCCGCTGTCGCAGGTGCGCTGAAAGCCCTCAGCGGCGGCCGTGCACCAGGAGCGCGAGGCCGTAGCCGGCAGCGCCCGCGAGGAGCAGGGCCAGCAGCGGGGTCTCCTCCATGGCGTGCGTCACCGTGCGGGCGCCCTGCCGGGCACCGTGGCGACCGCGCTCGTAGGCGTCCTCGGCGTAGTCGACCGCGGTGTCGGCCGCGTCGCGCAGCGCGTCGCGGGCTTCGCCGGCGAGGTGCTCGCCGCGCCCCTGCGCCTCGCGGAAGCGGCCCTCGACCTGCGCGCGGCGATCCCCCACGAGGTCGCCGACGGCGGATTGCGCCTTGCCGCCGATCTCGCGCGCCGCGCCGGTGATGCGATCCGTATCGACCATCTGTCTCTCCCTTGCCGAGCCGCGGACGTCCGGGGGCCGCACCGGTCGCGCCCCCCGACGACAGGTGGGACGGATAGGCATCGCGGCAATGGCCCCGGCCGCATTCCCGGCGGAACGGGCGTCGCCGCGCTTGCGGGAATCGGGCGGTGCGGGAGTCGCCGCGCGGGAACGAAGCTCCGCAGGCCGCAGGACTGGCACGCGCCCTGGAAACTCTGCAGGCGCGCGGCAGGGACGAGCGCGTGGTTCCAGGCCAGGGGATCGTGCAGGACCTCGCCCCCGTGGTGGATTTGCGAGGTCCGGCCGGAGCTGGAAGCCCGGGAAAGCCCCGATTCTACGCTATTCAGGCCGTCGCAGAGACGGGGCGATGCGGGATCCCCTCCTTCGACGGAGAGGATCCGGCCCCGGATCGACCATCGACCGGACCGATCCCTCGCGCTCCCCGCGACGGATCGGGCGCGAGGGCCGGCCGCCCGCCGCTCAGTCGCAGTCGAGGACTTCCTTCGCGGCGACGGTGGTGTCGTCCTTCAGGCGGTAGACCAGCGGCACGCCGGTGTGGAGCTCGAGGCCCGGGATCGTCTCGGTGGTGAGCCCGTCGAGCACCATCACCAGGGCGCGGAGCGAATTGCCGTGGGCCGCGACCAGCACGCGCTCGCCGCGCATCACCCGCGGCAGGATCTCCCGCATCGTGTAGGGCAGCACCCGGGCCACGGTGTCCTTCAGGCTCTCGCCGCCGGGCGGGGGCACGTCGTAGGAGCGGCGCCAGACATGGACCTGCTCCTCGCCCCACTTGGCGCGGGCATCGTCCTTGTTGAGGCCCGACAGGTCGCCGTAGTCGCGCTCGTTCAGGGCGGCGTCGGCGTGGGTCGGCAGGCCGGACTGGCCGAGCTCCTCCAGGATCAGCGCGCAGGTGCGCTGGGCCCGGGTGAGGTCCGACGTGAAGGCGACGTCGAACTGAACGCCCTTCGCCTTGAGCCGCCGCCCGGCCGCCCGCGCCTCCTCGACGCCGAGCTCGGTGAGCCCGGGGTCCTTCCAGCCGGTGAACAGGTTCTTCAGGTTCCACTCGCTCTGGCCGTGGCGCGCGAGGACGAGAAGACGCTCCATGATGCGTGTCGCTCCGTTTCAGGGGAAAGGTCAGGGGTAAGGGGTCAGAGGCCCAGCACGTCGTCCATGCCGTAGAAGCCGGGCTCGCGGGATCGCGCCCAGAGGGCGGCCTTCACGGCGCCGGCGGCGAACAGGCCGCGGTCGCTCGCCAGGTGGGTGAGTTCGATGCGCTCGCCGGCGCCGGCGAAGATCACGCTGTGCTCCCCGACGACGCTGCCGCCCCGCAGGGTGGCGAAGCCGATGCTGCCGGGCTCGCGCGGGCCGGTATGGCCGTCGCGCACCGCGACCTTGCGCTGCTCGAGCGCGACGTCGCGCCCTTGCGCCGCCGCCTCGCCCAGCAGGAGGGCGGTGCCGGACGGCGCGTCCACCTTGTGGCGGTGGTGCATCTCCAGGATCTCGATGTCGTACTCGTCGCCGAGCGTCGCCGCGACCTTGCGCACGAGCCCGGCGAGCAGGTTGACGCCGAGCGACATGTTGCCCGACTGGACGATGCGGGCGTGGAACGCCGCCGCCTTGAGCTTCGCGAAATCGTCCGGCGACAGGCCGGTGGTGCCGACCACGTGGACGATGCGGGCCTGGGCGGCGAGCTCGGCGTAGAACACCGTCGCGGCCGGGGCCGTGAAGTCGAGGACGCCGTCGGCCTCGGCGAAGGCCGGCAGCGGATCGTCGGTGACGGGGACGCCGAGCGGCGGCAGTCCGGCGAGCACGCCGGCATCCTGGCCGAGCGCCGGCGACCCCTCGCGCTCGATCGCGCCCGACAGGGTGCAGCCCTCGGCCTCGGCCACGGCCTGGATCAGCATCCGCCCCATGCGCCCGGAGGCGCCGACGACGACGAGACGCATGGCGGTCATGCTCCTGGTGCGGGCGGTTCCGGACCGACCGCCTCCACGGCCTCGTACAGGGGCGGGCGGGTGCTGCCAAGGCGACCCGGGGGATATGCGCGGGACCGCCGATGCGCCATCTTCTCCCGCACTGCAGCATGGCGCCGGAGATCCCATGGCCTTTCGGTTCGTTCCCGGGCGCGCCACCCGCCGCGCCGCCACCGGCGCGGCGCGGATCCTGCGCGCCACCGCCAAGGCGAACGCCGCCGCGGCCCGCCGGACCGGCGCCCTGATGCGGCAGGGCTCGGAGACGCTGCGGACCGAGGAGCCGGAGCACCGGCCGCTGGGCCGCCTCATCGAGGTCGACGGGGTCAGGGTTCACGCCATCGTCCGCGGACGGGGCCGGCCGGTGGTGCTGATCCACGGCAACGGCACCATGGCGGAGGACTTCGTCATCTGCGGGCTGGTGGAGCAGCTGGCCAAGTCCTACCGCGTCATCGCGATCGACCGGCCCGGCTTCGGCCATACCGAGCGGCCCCGGCACTGGGTCTGGACGGCGCAGGCCCAGGCGCGGCTGATCGGGCACGTCCTGCGGGAGCTCAACGTCGAGCGGCCGGTGGTGGTCGGCCATTCCTGGGGCACCATCGTGTCGCTGGCGCTGGCGATCCACGAGAGCGTCGACCTGCGCGGGCTGGTGCTGCTCTCCGGCTACTACTATCCGGGCCGGCGGGCCGACGTGGCGCTGATCGCGCCGCTCGCCGTGCCGGGCCTCGGCGACGCGGCGCGCGCCCTTGTGCCGGGGGCCGTCGGGCGGGCGATGGCGCCGCAGGTCTTCCGCCACGTGTTCAAGCCGCAACCCGTGCCGGCGCGATTCACCGCGCGCTTTCCCGTCGCGCTGTCGCTCTCCGCCACGCAGAGCCGGGCGAGCGCCGAGGACACCGCGAGCATGAACGCGGCGGTCGCCCTGATGCAGTCGCGCTACGCGGCCCTGCGCCTCCCGGTGGCGATCCTGTCGGGCGATGCCGACGCGGTCGTCGATCCGGCCGAGCAATCCTGCCGCCTGCACGCCGAGGTCGCGGGCAGCACCCTGACCCTGCTGCCGGGCCAGGGCCACATGATCCACTACGCGGCCAAGGCCCGGATCGTGCGGGCGGTCGACGCCCAGATGGCGCTCACCGGTCGAACCCTGGCTTGGCGTTCGCGATGAGGGGCCCGAGCACGTCGGTGACGCCCGTGAGCGTGATCTGGGTGCCGACGCAGAGGAGCAGGAAGGCCGCGAGCCGCCCGAGCACCCGGGCCCGGGCGTGGCCGAGCCGCTCCACCAGCCGGTCGGCGGAGGCGTAGGCCAGGAGCACCATCAGGGCGATGACGAGCGAGGCGGCCGACGCCCCGGCGAGGTAGGCGATCCGGTCGGCGTCCCCGTCCGGCCGCCCGGCGCCGAGGGCGATGGCCACCGCGATGGTGCCCGGCCCGGTGGTGAAGGGCAGCGTCAGGGGAAAGAACGCGATCTCCGCGAGCGCGGCCGGCTCGGGGCCGTCCTCGCTGCCCTGGACCGTCTCGGCCTGGGCGGTCTTGCGGGCCTCGCGCTGCTCGGGCGCGGCGAGCAGGTTCCAGGCCTGCGCCGCCACGACGAGGCCGCCGGCGATGCGGAGCGCCGAGAGCGAGATGCCGAAGAAGCTGAGCACCGAGGCGCCGGCCCAGAGCGAGACGAGCATCACCGCCGCCGCGTAGACGCCGATGCGGCGCGACAGCCAGGTGCGCTCGGCGTGGCTGCGGCCGGCCGTCACCTGCGCGAAGATCAGCGCCGCGCCGGGCGGGTTGACGATCGAGAACAGGGCCGAGAAGGCGAGGAGGAAGCTCTGCAGCGCGGCATCCGCGCCCGGGAACGGCATCGTCTACGCGCCTCCTGGCACGGGGGCGGGCACCGGCACCGGCGCCAGCACCCGGGCGCGCAGCCGCGAGGCCTTGCGCGCCTGGACCGCCACCGGGCGGTGGAGCTGCTTGCCCGCCTCGACCACGTGCAGGCCGGCGAAGGGCAGCGACAGGCCGGTGCCGACCCGCTCCCAGGCGCTCGCGGTGCGCAAGGTCAGCCAGCCCTCGACGGGCGGCACGTAGAGGGTCTCGGCCCAGTCCTCGGGCGAGAACAGCGTCTCGCGCATCAGCCGGCCGAGCTGCGAGCGGCTGTAGGGCTGGCCGTGGCCGAAGGGCGTGGCGTCCCGCCGCGCCCACAGGCCGCGGCGATTCGGCACCGCCACGATCAGCCGGCCGCCGGGGGTCAGCACGCGCCAGACCTCCTGCATCAGCTCGGCCGGGCTCTCCACCGCCTCGATGGCGTGGATCAGCAGCACCCGGTCGAGGGCCGCATCGGGCAGCGGCATCATCGTCGGGTCGACGAGGCAGGAGGTCGAGCGGCCGGAGCCGGGCCAGGCCGTCACCCCCTGCGTCGCCGGCATGAAGGCCAGCGTCCGCTCGGCCGCGTGGCGCACCGGGCCGAGATACGGCACCGCGTAGCCGAGGCCCATGACCCGCAGGCCCGAGACCGAGCCGAGCATGCGGTGGACCGTGCGGCCGACGAGCCGCTGCGCCACCGCCCCGAGGGGGCTGGCGTAGAAGGCGCGCAGGTCGGTGACGTCGAGGCTCATCGGATCTCGGGACGTGCGGCGGGGGCGCCGCCTGCGGTGATCAATGGGGAGTGGCGCGAAGCGCGGCAAGGCGTCAACCCGAAAGCCCGCCCGCGCATGCCCGGCTAATCGCCGGATCCCGGTCGCGCGGGACCGGAGCCGCCCTATCTCCCGCCGGAAGAGAGCCCATCGAGAGGTGCCGCCATGCCCGAGATCCGCCCCGAGATCCGCACCTTCCCGTGCCGGAGCGACAATATCGGCGTGCTGATGCGCGACCCCGAGACCGGCGCCTGCGCGGCGATCGACGTGCCGGAGGCGGCAGCCGTGCTGCGCGCCCTCGACGAGACCGGCTGGCGCCTCACCGACATCCTGGTCACCCACCGCCACGGCGACCACGTCGAGGGCATCCCGGAGGTCAAGGCGCGCACCGGCGCCCGGGTGACCGCCCCGGCAAAGGCCGGCGGCGCGGTGCCGCAGGTGGACGCCACGGTGCGCGAGGGCGACGTCGTGACGGTGGGCTCGCTCGCCGCCGCGGTCTGGGAGACGCCCGGCCATTGCGACGACCACGTCACCTACTGGTTCGAGGAAGCCGGAATCGCGTTCGCCGGCGACACCCTGTTCACGCTGGGCTGCGGGCGGGTGCTCGAGGGCCCGCCCCAGGTGCTGTGGCGCTCGCTGGCGCGCTTCCTGCCCCTGCCGGACGAGACCGTGATCTATTCCGGCCACGACTACGTCCTGTCGAACGCGAGCTTCGCGCTCGCCGCCGAGCCGGAGAACCGGAACCTCAAGGACCGGGCGGCGCTCGCCGAGACGGCCAAGGCGGAAGGCCGCTTCCTGGTGCCGACGACGCTGGGCGAGGAGAAGGCCACCAACCCGTTCCTGCGCGCCACCGAACCGGCCCTCGCCCGCGCGGTCGGGATGGAGCCCGGCGCCGATCCGGCGGCGGTGTTCACGGCCTTGCGCGAGTGGAAGAACCGGTTCTGACGACGATGCAAAACCTGACGGCAGCCGAGGTCGTGCGCCTGCTCGACCTCAAGCCCCACCCGGAGGGCGGCCACTATCGCGAGACCTTCCGGGACCCGCGCGAGATCGACGGGCGCGCCGCCTCGACGGCGATCTACTACCTCCTCGACATCGGCGAGACGTCCGAGTGGCACCGGGTCGACGCCACGGAGGTCTGGCTCTGGCACGCCGGGGCGCCGATGGTGATCACGACGAGCCCCAACGGCCACGACGCCGAGGCGCGCCACCTCGGCCCCGACCTCGCGCGGGGCCAGCGGCCGCAGATCGTGGTGCCGGCCGGACACTGGCAGACCGCCACCAGCCTCGGCGCCTGGACCCTGGTGAGCTGCACCGTGGCGCCGGGCTTCCGGTTCGAGGGGTTCGAGATGGCGCCGCCGGACTGGCGGCCGATGCCGCGCGGGTAGGGTTCGGGCGTGATCGCCTCGGGGCCGGGAGGCCGCTCAGGGTGTCGGGCGGACGGTCCCGGTCGTCAGCTGCCGGCGATGGGCTCAGGGCCGTCGGTCGGAGGCCGCGCGCAGTCCCGTCTCGACGCCGCCGCCAAGCTTCAGGCGCGCCGCTTCCTGGCCCATTGCCGCGCGTCGACCTGGAACGGCGTCGGCGCCGCGGCCAGGATCGGCTTCCAGGTCGCGCTCCAGTCTTCGAGGGGTACGGGATCGGACTTGTGGACGAGGTCGAGGAAGGCGAGCCCGACCTCGGCGGTGGCCCGCTTCACCAGGGGGTTCAGCGGTCCGCCGTTCCGCAGCGAGCGGTCGGTGAAGACGCTGTGCGAACCACCCTGGAACACGACCAGCGTCTTCTGCGGGGTTGGAATCGCCGCGTAGACGTCGAGGCGGTCCTGGACCGGCGAATACCGGCCCGGGATGCGGATCGTGTCCTCCGTCGCGGTGACATGGAGCGTGGGGACGTCGACCGCAGCGAGGACCGCCGGGAGGTCGGCCTCGCCGTAGAAGGGCGGTGCCGAGATCACGATGCTCGCCGTGAACCGCGGGTCCCGGAAGCCCAAGGGCTTCCCGTCGCGGATCACCTGGGCGCCGGTGAGGATCAGGGTCGTGTTCGCCCCGAAGGAATGCCCGGCCGCGACGATGCGCGTGCGGTCGATGGCGGCGTGGAAGGGGCCGTCGCGCTGCAGCAGGCGGTCGAGGCCGAAGCTCACGTCCCGCGTCCGTTCGATGGCCTCGCGCTCGTCCGCCGCGCCGCCGAGGCGGTCGAGGAGCATGATCGGGTTGCCCTGCCACAGCGACTCGTCGCTCCCGACGTGCTGGATGTGGAGGCTGGCGGTCCCGTGCGCCGACCAACCCTCGCCGAGGTAGCTGTAGCCTTTCCGGGAGCCGCCGAGCCCGTGGGAGAAGACGATCAACGGGACCGGACCTTTCCGGGCCGAGGCGGCCGGCCAGTAGAGCCGGGCCGGCACCGCGCGGTCGCGGGCGGCGTCGACCCATTCGAAGTCGATCACCCGGGCCTCGTCGGAGGCCGGCAGCGCCAGGGCCGGCCGGCCCGGGAGCAGGCTTCCGGCACCGGCCGCCAGCATCATGGCGCCGAAGCGGCGGCGGTCGAGGCCACGCGGCGCTGCCCCGGTGGAGGCGAGCGGCTGGGACGGAGCGGCGTCGACGATGGCCATGGATGTCTCGCGGGAGCGCGGCTGTCGGATCGGACCAGCCAGAACCTTGTGGCCAGGTTTTGACGCTCGCGGGCCCGGTCGGATGTGTTCCCCCGCACGGTCGCGAGCCCCGATCGCGGCCCCTTGCGGACGTCCGAGGCGCCGCCGTTGAGGGTCCGGATGGGGGGTTGAGCGGAACCTCCGGGATAGCGGGCGGCCCCGGTCGAGCCCGCGCGGAGATCGGCCATGCGTGCGGCACGGGCTCGGCGCCGTGCTTTCGCCGGGCGGTGTGCGTATGCCCCGTGCGATGAATGTCGTCCCGACCACCGCCCCGGTCGCGCCTGCCGCCGCGCTCGCGGAGCGGAACGCGAGCCGCCTCGTCTTCCTCATCGCGGGCCTGTCCCCCGCCGCGTGGGCGCCGATGGTGCCCTACGCCAAGGCGCGGGCCGGCCTCGACGACGGCGCCCTCGGCCTCCTGCTCCTCGGCCTCGGCCTCGGCTCGATCATCGCCATGCCCGTCGCGGGCGCGCTGGTGACGAGGTTCGGCTGCCGTCGGGTGATCGTCCCGGCGGTCGCGATCATGGGAGCGGCGCTGCCGCTGCTGGGCGTGCTGTCGGGCTTCACCGGACTCATGCTGGCGCTGTTCCTGTTCGGGATCGGGGTCGGCGCGCTCGACTGCGCCATGAACGTGCAAGCCATCCTCGTCGAGAGGAGGACCGCCCGGCCGATCATGTCCGGCCTGCACGGGCTCTACAGCGTCGGCGGCATCGTCGGGGCGGGTGCCGTGAGCGGCTTGCTCGGCCTCGGCGCCTCGCCGCTGCTGGCGGTGCTGTGCGTGGTCGTGGCCTTGTGCGTGGCGCTGGGTCTCGCCTGGCCGAACCTGCTGACCGACGGATCGGCCAGCGGAGCACCGCTCTTCGCGGTCCCGCGCGGGCCGATCCTCCTCATCGGCGCGCTCTGCTTCGTGGTGTTCCTCGCGGAGGGGGCGATGCTGGATTGGAGCGCGGTGTTTCTCACAACCGAGCACGACCTCGACGCTGCCTGGGGCGGCCTCGGCTTCGCCGTCTTCTCGGTGGCGATGACGGTCTGCCGCCTGACGGGCGACGCCATCGTGGCGCGGCTCGGCCGCACGCGGGTCGTCGTCGCGGGCGCCTTGGTCGCGGCGGCCGGTCTCGGGCTCGCCACCCTCCTGCCTTCGGTCGTCGCGACCATGCTGGGCTTCGCGCTGATCGGAATCGGCTGCGCCAACATCGTCCCCGTCCTGTTCACCGCCATCGGCAACCAGAGCGCCATGCCGGAAGGCGCGGCGGTCGCCGCCGTGACGACCCTGGCCTATGCCGGAATCCTCGTCGGCCCCGCCGGGATCGGGTTCGTCGCGTCCGCGTCGAGCCTCTCGGTCCCGCTTCTCATGCTGGCCGGGATGCTGATCCTGGTCGCCGCGACCGCACCTCGGGTCCTGGTGCCGGTCGATGGGTAGCCAGAAGTTCGCGACGACCGGCGCGACGTCAGGAAAGTCCGAGTTGTGCCGGCAGAAGGCCGTCGGATGGGCGCGTCGGCCGGGCCCGATCACGGAACCCCGCTACGTCCCGCCGTCCACCACCGTCTCCCGGCTCCCGCCACCCCGCGTCGCTACCAGCGCCCCCGCCACGATGAGCCCGCAGGCGAGCGCCAGCGACCCCGTCGCCGGCGCGTAGCCGGCGGCAACGAGGATCAGGGTCGAGAGCACCGGGGCGGCGTAGGAGCCGACGCCGAGGAGGCGGATGTCGCCGCGCTTCACGCCGATGTCCCAGAGGTAGAACGCCGCCCCGACCGGCCCGAGGCCGAGGCCTGCGACCGCGGCCCACTGCGCCGCTCCGTGCGGCCACACCGTCCGCTCGAGGGCGAGGTGGCAGGCGAGGCTGAGCGCCGCGGTGGCGAGGCAGAAGCCCGCGACCGCGTCGGTCGGCACCGCCCCGACTTGGCGCGACAGCACCGAGTAGCCCGACCACAGGAAGGCGCAGGCGAGAGCCGCGGCATAGCCCGGCAGGGCGCTCGCCTCGAAGCTGAGCGCGCCGCGGCCGAAGAACAGCGTGACGACGCCGGCCAGGCCCAGGAGCGCGCCCGCGAGGTGGGCCGCCCGCAGGCCCCCCTCCCCCGGCAGCAGGGCCGAGAACAGCACGATCAGGAGCGGCCAGAGATAGCTGATGAGCCCGGCCTCCGCCGGCGGAGCGAGGCGCAGGGCCGCGAAGTAGAGCGCGTGGTAGCCGAACAGCCCGACGATCCCGAGTGCCCACACGGCGGGCGGCTGGCGCAAGGCGGCGAGGCCCACGGGCCGCAGGATCCAGCTGGCGCAGCCGAGGAGTCCGCCGACCAGGAAGGTCATCGCGGCAAGCTGGAACGGCGGCACCGCCCCGGAGGACGCGGTGAACAGGGCGAGCAGCGACCACAGCAGGATGGCGCCGGAGCCGGTCAGGGTGGCGGTGCGGACGGTCATGGCGGGGTCGCTCCCGGAGATGCCCGAGCTTACCATGGGTGATCTGCCGACCCGCCGCGAAATCGGGTAGGAGGCGGGTCCCGCGCGTCAAAGGATCGCCCCCCTGATCGAACTCGCTCCCGGCCTGATCCACCACCCGGGCTACCTCGACGCGGCGGCGCAAGCGGCGCTCGTCGCCGACCTCGCCGCGATCCTGCGCGAGGCGCCGCCCTTCACGCCCACCATGCCGCGCACCGGCAAGCCGTTCTCGGTCCGGATGTCGAATTGCGGCCCCCTCGGCTGGGTCTCCGACCGGGCCGGCTACCGCTACCAGGTGGCGCACCCGGAGACCGGCCGGCCCTGGCCGGCGATGCCGGCGGCGGTGATGCGGGCCTGGCACGACCTCGCCGCCTGCCCGGCGGAGCCCGAGGCCTGCCTCGTCAACCTCTACGGACCCGGCACCCGGATGGGGCTGCACCAGGACCGGGACGAGGTGGAGTTCGACGCCCCCGTCCTGTCCCTGTCGCTCGGGGCGACCGCCCTGTTCCGCTACGGCGGCCTGGAGCGCAACGCCCCGACCCGCTCGGTGCGGCTCGCCTCCGGCGACGCCCTGGTGATCGGCGGGCCCTCGCGGCTGATCTTCCACGGCGTCGACCGCATCCTGAGCCCCGACCTCCTCGCACCGGCCGCGGGGCCGGCGCTGCCCGCCGCGGTGCCGGCGGGCGGGCGCCTCAACCTGACCCTGCGACGCGTCTCGGCGATCCGCCGCGCTTGACAGACCGGCCCGGGCGGCCGACGCATCCGCGGAAACGCGCGATGACCGCCCTTCACGGGCGGCGTCGACGAGAATCCCGATGGCCGCCCGATCCCGGGCACCTCTCACGAACCGAGACGAGTCCGATGCCGACGAGTCCCCTGTTGCTGCGCGCCCTGGCGCTCCTCTCCTTCGCGGTCGGCCTGCCGGCCGGGGCGCTGGCGGCCGATCCGGTCTACCCGCCGGGCTCGCGGTTCGGCTTCGAGCCGGCCAAGGAGATGGTGGTGTCGCGCCGCTTCACCGGCTTCGAGCGGACGGGCGGCGGCGCCACGGTCTCGGTGGTCGAGCTGCCGGCCCAGGCCTACAAGGACCTCACCGCCAACTTCACCGACGAGAACCTGAAGAGCCAGGGCCTGGTGGTGAAGACCCGCGAGACCCTGAAGCTCGCCGACGGCCGCGAGGGCCTGCTGTTCACCGGCGAGCAGCCGATCGAGCAGCCCCCCGGCGCGCCGGCCCTGCACAAGTGGGTCTTCCTCGTCTCCGACCCGACCGTGACCGGCATCGTCATCGGCCAGACCCTGCCCGGGGCCGAGGCCGACGACGCGATGCGCGCCATGCTGACCAGCGTGCGGGTGCGCCCGGCGCTCACCATCGACCAGCAGGTCGCGGCCCTCCCCTTCCGGGTCACCGAGACCGCGGGCTTCCGCCCGGTGCGGGTGCTCGGGGGCAACTCGGTGCTCTACACCGACGGCCCGAAGGACCAGATGGCGAACCTCGAGCAGCCGATCCTGGTGCTGGCCGAGGCGGTGCAGCCGGCCCCGCCGGCCGACCAGCGCGACGCCTTCGCCAAGGCCGCCCTGTACTCGAACCAGACGATGAAGGACTTCGCGATCGAGCGCTCGCAGAGCTTCCGCCAGAACGGCGCCGACTGGCACGAGATCGTCGCGCGCGCCGTCGACGTGCCCTCGGGCACGCCGGTGGTGGTGTCCCAGACCATGCGCTTCCAGCCCGACGGCTATTTCCGCGCCGTCGGCGTGGTGCGCGCGCAGGACCGCGAGGCGACGCTGCCGCGCTTCCGCAAGGTGGTGGACGCCATCGCGTTCTGAGGTGCCGCGTCGAGAGGCCGTTCCGTCTTCCGGCACGCGGCCGGTCTCTCATACCCTCGCGCATCGGCGCCGATGCCCGTCCGGGCTTGGCCAGCGCCTCCGAACGGGTCCGCTTGAGGGCGCGGCGGGATCACTCCGGCTTCAGCCCCGACCGCGCCTCCAGTTCCTGCAGGGTCCGGCGCGCCACGCTGGCGCCGGGCAGGCGGCGCTCGCGCTCGAAGCGGGCGAGCGCCGCGCGGGTGGTCGGGCCGGCGATGCCGTCGACGTCGAGCGGGCCGTAGCCGAGCTTGATCAGCGCGCGCTGCGCGTAGGCGACGGACTTGTCGGGCTTCGGTCCGGAGGCGGGTGCCGCGGCGTGGAGCGCGGTGGCCTTCGGCTCCGCCGCCTTCGCCTCCCGGACCGGCGGATGGGGAGCGGCCTTGCCGGCGTGATCGCGGGGCGCCGCCTCCCTGACCGGCGCATCCCTCCCCGACGCATCCTTGGCCGGCACCGCCTTCGCGGCCTTCGACGGGCCGGCCCTGCGGTCGAGCGCGGCGGTGGCGGGGTCGTCGCCGTGGATCAGCGCGCCGATGCCGTCCGGCTTCGCGGCCCGGGACGGCGCGTCGCCCGGCCCGCGCGCCGCATCGGCCCGGATGTTCGTCGCGGGCGCGGTCGCCGCCGCCGTCTCGGCCGCCGGCTGCGGGCCCTTGCCGGCGAGCCCCTTCTCGGCCGTTCCCTTCTCGGGCGACGCCTTGGCGAAGAGCGGCGCCGGGTGGCGGCCGGTCTGGAAGCTCAGGGCATTTGCCGCCACCGCTGCCACCGCCCCGAGGACGAGAAGGCCGCCGACGATGCCGGCCGGGTGGCGCATCAGCCGGTCGGCCCGGCCCCGCAGGCGGTCGAGCGGGCCGGCGGGCCTGGGCCGGGTGCTGCCGGCAGCGACGCGGGGCGGGCGCGGGGCGCGCGGAGCCGCCCGCGGGCGCGGCGCCGGCCGCGCCTCGGCGGCCAGCGCCACGTCGGGATCGTGCCGACGAGCCGACAGCTCGTCCGATCGACGAGCCGAGAGCTCGTCGCGTTGCCGGGCCGGCGCCTCGGACATCGTCTCTCCTTCGGGCTTCGATCGTTCCACCTGGGGGCGGGCCACGGGTCAGCCGGTCAGCCGCATCGCGGCGGGGGCCTCGAGCGCGACGGCGGCGAGGGCACTGGTCCGGATCGGCACCGGGCCGCCCGGGACCGAGCGGCCGCCGCGGCAATCGAGCGGCAGGGTGACGACCACCCGGGTGCCGCGGGACGGGCCGCTCTCGACCGTGAGCTCGCCGTGGTGCAGCCCGACGAGGCCGCGCACCACCGAGAGCCCGAGGCCGGTGCCCTCGTGCGGGCGGCCATAGGCGGCGCCGGCGCCGAGCCCGGCCTGGAAGAACGGGTCGCCGAGGCGCGGCAGGTCGGCCTCGGCGATGCCGATCCCGGTATCGACGACCGCCATCTCGACCCGGTCGAACACCCGGCGCACCGAGAGCACCACGTCGCCGCCACGCGGCGTGAACTTCACGGCGTTCGACAGGAGGTTGATCAGCATCTGCCGGCAGGCGCGCGGGTCGGCCGTGACCTCCGGCAGGTCGGCCGCCACCTCGCGCCGCAGGCGCACCCCGCCCTGGTCGGCGCGGATCTGCATCAGGTCGCAGACGCCGTGGGCGAGGCCCGCGAGGTCGAACGGCTCGGGCACGTAGTCGAAGTTCCCGCTCTGGATCCGCGACATGTCGAGCAGCGCGTTGACCACCTCGAGCAGGTGCCGGCCGGAGGAGTGGATGATCCCGGCATATTCCCGCCGCCGCTCGGGGCCGAGCGCCAGGGTCCCTTCGGCCTCCAGCATCTCCGAGAAGCCGATGATGGCGTTGAGCGGCGTGCGCAGCTCGTGGCTCACGGTGGCGAGGAAGCGGCTCTTGACCTCGTCGGCGCGCTCCGCCGCGGCCCGGGCCTGGTCGAGTTCCTCGGCCCGGCGCCGGTGCTCGGAGACATCGCGGGTCACCGCCACCACGGCGGCCTCGCCGATGGCGGCCGGCACGCCCTCGCCGGGCACCCGGTGGGCCCGCATCTCGGCCCAGATCACCCGGCCGGTCTCGCCCGCCTCCCCGGCGGCGTGGAGCCGGAACTGCACCGTCACCGGCTGCGCCTGTCCGGCCGCGGCGCTGAGTGCGGTCAGGAAGGCCGGCCGGTCGGAGACGTGGACCCGGTTGAACAGGCCGCGCCCCTCGAGGGCGTCCGGCGTCGTCCCGGCGAGCGAGCGGGCGGCGGGGCTCGCCTGCAGCACGCTGCCGTTGCGGTCGTGCCAGGTCACGAGGTCGTCGATGGCCTCCAGCAGCAGGGCGTCGCGCAGGGAGGCGGCGGTCAGCCGGTCGCTCCAGCGGCCCTCGCGGCGATGGTGCTCGAGGGAGAGCGCCAGCACGTGGCAGATCGCCGTGATGGCGAAGACCGGCATCGCGAGCGCCGCCGGCCAGGCGAAGAAGCCGAACCCTGATGCGGGCTCGATCACCGCGACCGCCACCGCCCCCAGCATGGCGAAGCCCGCCGCCACCAGGGCGGCCCGGTGCGAGCCGGCGAGCAGGGCCTCGACCGGGATCATCACCAGCCAGATGCTCGCCGCCGAGGACGGACCGCCGGTCAGGCTCGCCAGGCACACGACGAGACCGGTGAGCGAGGCCGAGGACAGGCCGTGGGCGAGCGTCAGGTTGCCGGTGCGCGCCAGCAGCAGGGCCGCGACGACCGGCAGCACCAGGCAGGCGGCGGCCGCGGCCTCCACCAGCGTCGGAACGCCGCGCCACAGCAGGTAGGGCGGCAGCATCGCCATCAGCACGGCGCCGGTGGCGAGGCGGGAGATCAGGAACCGCTCGTGGCGGGCCCGTTCGGCCGGGTCGCCCGCGGCGGAATCGTGGACGAGGCCCGCCAGGCGGGCATCGATCAGGGACGCAAAGGCACTGTTGATACGCACACCGCCACGCCAGCGCGGGAGACCTCGCGGCCCCGGCGCCCCTACACTGCGAACTCCCGAAACCCTCGCAGAGGCGGCTTAAACGAACGTTAGAGCGCGGGGCGCCCGGGAGAACCGTCCACGGCCGATCGCACCGGCCGGTGGTGTCGTCCCGTCATGCGTGTCAGCCGGTCATGGCCTCGGCGTCGTAGCCGGCGCGGCCGAGCGCCTGGGCCACGTCGAGGGCCTGGGCGTCGGTGACGACCGCGACCCGGCCCGCGTCGAGGTCCACGCTCACCTGCGCCGCCGGGTCGAGGCGCTGGATCGCCTTCGTCACCGCCGCGACGCAGCCCTGGCAGGTCATGCCCTCGACCTTCATCAGCAGTTCCATCCGCTCGCCGGCCCGATCCGTCATCGCCTCGCTCCATTCCCGATGCGGCGCACCAGGGCCGCGCAAGCCATCTCGGTTACTGCGGCACTTCGGACAAGGGCGCCGCGAAAACCGTGGGCAGCCCGTGGCGGTGTCTTGCGGGTATTCGGCGCCTCGGCGACAACCGGGGTCACGGCCGGTGTCCGCGGAACCCGGCACGTCCTCGACGCGTAAGAGGAATCGCCATGGCCCTCAAGTCCGGCCGGCGCGCCGGTGGGTCGTCGGCGCCCCGGATCGCCCTCAGCCTCTCGTGCCTCCTGGCGGGCGGGCTCTGCCTCGCCGTCGCCTTCCTGTCCGCGCCCGTCCTCGGGGCGGTGGCCGGGGTCGCGCTCGCGGCGGCCGCCCTCGCGGGCGTGGCGACGGTGCTGGCCCTGCGCCGCTCCGCCCGCCTCGCCGGCCAGGTCGAGACGCTGTCGGGAGAGATCGACCTCCTGTCGCGCCGCCTGCTGACGCTCGAGCAGCGGGAGGCACCGGCCGCCCCGAGCGCCGGCCTGGAGGCCGGCCTGTCGGAGGTCACGGCCGAGATCGGCCTCCTCGGCGGCATCGTGCGCGAACTCGCCATGGCGGTGGCGGCCCAGGACGAGGACCTGACCCTCCTGAAGGGCCAGCCGGGCGCGGCGCCCGCGGCGCCTGCTTCCTTGCACCCTGCCTCCTTGCACCCTGCCCCCTTGCAGCCCGCTCCCCCGGCCCAGGCCCCGCCCGCCTTCGCGCCGGTCCAGGCGATGCCGTCCCAGTCGGTGCCGGCTCAGGCGGCGCCCGCCTCCGTGCCGCCGGCCTACGCCCAGCCCGCCTATGCGCCGGCCCATGCTTCGGCGCCTCAAGCCGCCCCTTTGCAAGCCGCCCCTCTGCAAGGCGCTCCTTCGCAATTCGCTCCGCCGACGGCCGCCCCGCCCCTGCCGGTCGAGCCTGCGGACGCATCCCCGGTCGCGGCGCGATCGGCCGCCCCCTGGGCCTCCGACCCGATCCTGCCGCGGGACGCCGTGCCGGCGCCGCGCCGGCCCTTCGTGCCCGAGCCCGCCGCCGCGCCCCGTTCGGAGGCCGAGATCCTGGCGGCGTTGTCGCAGGGGCTCGAGGTCCACCTGCAGCCGATCGTCAGCCTGCCGCAGCGCAAGGTGGCGTTCTACGAGGCCCTGGCGCGCCTGCGCGTCGGCGACGCCCTCCTGGCGCCCTCGGACTTCCTGCGGGTGCTGGAGCGGCACGGGCGCACCACCGAGCTCGACCGGCTGATGCTCGCCCGGGTGACGGCGATCGGCCAGCACCTCGCGAACCGGGGCAGCGAGACCCCGGTCGCCTACGCCCTGTCGCCGGGCTCGCTGTTCGAACCGGGCTTCCTGCGGGCGGTCTGCCGCCTCATCGACCTGCACCCGGAGCTCGCCGGCCGGCTGATCCTGGCGCTGCCGCAGCGCAGCTGGCGCAGCCTCGACGCCGAGCAGTCGAGCGCGCTCGCCGCCCTGCGCGAGCGGATCGGGCTCGCGGTCGACCGGGTCACCGAGCCGCGCCTCGACGCCGCGGCGCTCTCCGTCCGCGGGGCGAGCTACGCCAAGGTCGACGTCGAGACGCTGCTCGGGGAGCACGGCGCGGCGCTCGCCCACACCCTGGCGCGGGCCGGGATCCGGCTGGTGGCGGAGGGTGTCGAGCGCGAGGCCGACGTGCCCGACCTGATCGACCTCGACCTGCCGCTGGCGCAGGGCTCGGTGTTCTCGCCGCCCCGCGTGGTGCGGCCCGAGGTGCTCTCGCCCCCCGCCCCGCCGCCGCCGGAGCCGGCCCCCGAGCCGACGCCGCCGGCCGACGAGCCCCCGCCGGTGCGCCGCGCCTTCCGGGACGTGCTGCGCCGGGCGGTCTGACGGCGCGGTAGCGGCGCGCGCCGGGGCCGCTTAGCATCGCGTGACCCCTCGCGGCGGATCGCGGGGGCCTCGCAGCAGAAAGGCCCCCGATGTCGGACCTCATCGCCCGCCGGATCGCCCAAGGGGCGGGCCGGGAGCCCGCCGACCTGGTGATCCGCGGCGCCCGCCTCCTCGACCTCGTGACCGGCGAACTCGTCGAGACCGACATCGCGGTCTGCGGCGACACGGTGGTGGGCACCTACGGCAGCTACCAGGGGGCGCGGGTGATCGAGGCGGGCGGGCGCATCGCCGTGCCGGGCTTCATCGACACCCACCTGCACGTCGAATCCTCCCTCATCACCCCGCACGAATTCGACCGCTGCGTGCTGCCCCACGGCGTCACGACGGCGATCTGGGACCCGCACGAGCTCGCCAACGTGCTCGGGACCGCCGCCTTCGACTACGCGCTGGCGGCGTCGGGCGAGACGGTGATGGACATCCGGGTCCAGCTCTCCTCCTGCGTGCCGGCGACCGACCTCGAGAGCGCGGGCGCCCGGATCGAGGCCGCCGACCTCCTGCCCTACCGCGACCATCCCCGGGCGCTGGGCCTGGCCGAGTTCATGAACTTCCCGGGCGTGGTCGCGGCCGATCCGGCCTGCCTCGCCAAGCTGGCGGCCTTCGCCGGTCGCCCCGTCGACGGCCACGCGCCGCTGCTCTCGGGGCTGGCCCTCAACGCCTACGCGTCCGCGGGCATCCGCACCGACCACGAGGCGACGAGCGCCGCGGAGGCGCTGGAGAAGATCCGCAAGGGCATGACGGTGCTGATCCGCGAGGGCTCGGTCTCGAAGGACCTGCACGCCCTCAGCCCCCTCCTGACCGAGCGCACCGCGCCGTTCCTCGCCTTCTGCACCGACGACCGCAACCCGCTCGACATCGCCGAGGAGGGCCACCTCGACCACCTGATCCGCACGGCGATCGCGCTCGGCGTGCCGCCGCTCGCCGCCTACCGCGCCGCCTCGCTCAGCGCCGCCGCCGCCTTCGGGCTCGCCGACCGCGGGATGATCGCGCCCGGCAAGCGCGCCGACATCGTGCTCCTCGACGACCTCGAAGCCTGCGCCGTCGCCTCGGTGATCTCCGCCGGCCGCCTCGTCGACGAGGCCCTGTTCGCCGCCCGGTCGGTCACGCCGCCGCCGGGTCGGGGCAGCGTGCGGGCCGAGCCGGTCACCGCCGACGACCTCGCGGTGCCGCTGCCCGCGGGCGAGACCTCGGTCATCGGCGTGGTCGCGGGCCGCATCATCACCGAGCACCGGCGCCTGACGCTCGACGGCGTGCCCGACCCGGGCCAGGACGTCGCGATGGTCGCCGTCGTGGCGCGCCACGGCACGACCAGCATCGGCCGCGGCCTGGTCCAGGGCTTCGGGCTCCGGCGCGGCGCCATCGCCTCCTCGGTCGGGCACGACAGCCACAACCTCTGCGTCGTCGGCGCCGATCCGGACGCCATGGCGCGGGCGGTGAACCGCCTGATCGCGCTTCAGGGCGGCTTCGTCGTCGCCGACGGGACCGGGATCCTGGCCGAGCTGGCGCTGCCGATCGCCGGCCTGATGAGCGACCTCTCCTTCGAGGCGGTGCGCGACGCCCTGCCCCCCTTGCGCGACGCCGCGCGGCGGCTCGGCTGCACCCTGCCCGAGCCGTTCCTGCAGGTCGCCTTCCTGCCGCTGCCGGTGATCCCGCACCTGAAGATCACCGATCGCGGCCTCGTCGACGTCGACCGGATGGCGTTCGTCCTGCCGTAGCCGTCGCGCCGTGACGACGTATTGTAAACGATTTCACGAGGCCGTTGCGTTCGGGGCGAACCGCCTATAAGCCCGGGACGGCTTTCCGCTGCGGCGCAGCGAGGGGAGAAACGGCATGGCCGAGATGGTTCGCGCGGCGCATCCGGGCGAGGTCGCGATCCTGGACGGGATCGCCGGCATCGCCGACGGGTTCGACCTGATCCTGTGCGACGTCTGGGGCGTGCTGCATGACGGGATCCACGCCCACCGGGCGGCGGCCGAGGCGCTGACGCGCTTCCGCGCCCTGCCGGGCGGGCGCCCGCGCCGGGTGGTGCTGGTCTCGAACGCACCGCGGCCGGGCAGCGCCGTGCAGGCGCAGCTCGACGGGTTCGGCGTGCCCCGCACCGCCTACGACGCCATCGTCACCTCGGGCGATCTCACGCGACGCCTGATCGCCGAGCGGGCGGGGGCGCCGATGTTCCATCTCGGGCCCGACCGCGACCTGCCGGTCTTCGACGGCCTCGATCTCACCCGCTCCGGCCCGGACGAGGCCGCCCACGTCGTCGTCACCGGGCTCCTCGACGACGAGGTCGAGACGGCGGCGGATTACCGCGCCCGGCTCGAGCCCTGGGCGGCCCGCGGCGTCACGCTGATCTGCGCCAATCCCGACCTCGTGGTCGAGCGCGGCGAGCGGCTGATCCCCTGCGCCGGCGCCGTCGCGGCGCTCTACGAGGACCTGGGCGGCGAGGTCGTCTACGCGGGCAAGCCGCACGGTCCGGTCTACGAGGCGGCGCTGGCGGCCGCGGACGCGATCGAGGGCGGCGCTCCCCTCCCCCGCGACCGGGTGCTCGCGGTGGGGGACGCGATCCGCACCGACGTCGCCGGCGCGCGGGGCTTCGGCATCGCGTCGCTGCTGGTGGCGCGCGGCATCCACGCCGAGGAGCTCGGGGTCGCCGCCGGCGCGCCGATCGGCGACATCGCGCACTGGCTCGCGGCGCAGGCCGTGCACCCGGACGCCGTGATCGACCTGCTGCGCTGGTAGGGCACGCGGGAGAACCGGGGCCTTGCGGCGATCCGCACCCCGGCTCGTCCCGTCACGATCGCCGCCGCCTTCAGGAGAACAGGGCGTCGATCGCGTCCTGCGGCGTCTCCGGGCCCTTGAGCTGCGGGCCGTTGAGCATCAGCTTCTCCGCCCGGGCCTTGCGGCGCGCCTCCTCCGGGTCGTGCTCGGCCTCGCCGTCGCGCACGTTCACCACGGTCGAGAATTGCGACAGCCGCTTCTCGAGCTGTCCCAGCGCGTCCACGACCTTGGAGATGCGCTGGCCGGTGATGTCCTGGAAGGTGCAGGCCTCGAAGATGTCGCCGATATGGGCCTCGACCCTGGCGCGGTAGTCGTCGAGGGTCTTGGCCTCGATGGCGAGCATCGCCTCGGCGGATTCCATGATCCGGTTGGTGGCGCTGGCCGTGGCGGCGACGACGCTGCCGAGCTCGTCATGCGCCATCGGGATGCGGTCGCGGGTGAGTTCCTGGGCCCGCAGGGCCGCGATGCCGCGCTTGAGCTTGGTGATGTAGTCGGCGATCTCCATGAGCTCGGTCACCGGGATCGCCTGGCCCGTCGGCTCGGCCGTACTCGCGCAAGCAGCCATGGGCGTTTTGCCTCCGAGCAGCCGGTTGAGGGCGGTCCGCGGCCCTGCCGTCATCTGCCTGAGCACCTGATCGCTCCCTCCCGGATGGGTTGTCCCTGGCGCGAGCGCGTGACCCGACGATCCGGCGCGCGGCCGGGCTCTCGGCCTTGCCGGGAAAGGCCCCGCGCCCGAGGGGCGCCGGCTCGTCGCCGAGCCGGCAGCATCAGGCGCCGCAGACCGCCTCGATCTTGGTCTTCAGCGTCTGCGCGTTGAACGGCTTGACGATGTAGTTGTTCACGCCGGCCTTCTTCGCCGCGATGACGTTCTCGGTCTTCGACTCGGCGGTGACCATGATGAACGGCGTGGTGCGCAGGGCGTCGTCGGCCCGGACGTGGCGCAGCAGCTCGTAACCGGTCATCGGCTCCATGTTCCAGTCGGAGATGACGAGGCCGTACTTCTTCGTCTTCAGCTTCGCCAGCGCGCCGGTGCCGTCCGACGCGTCGTCGACGTCCTCGAAGCCGAGCTGCTTGAGCAGGTTGCGGATGATGCGGACCATCGTCTGGTAATCGTCGACCACGAGGATCGGCATGCCGAGGTCAAGGGCCATGGCTTACGGCTCCGTTCGCGGGCGCGACGCATCCCCGTGCGCGACGAACCCCGCTTGGATCATGAGGCGAGGCGCCGGGCGGCACCTCTATACAAGCTTGTAGATCCGGGCCCTTGAGAAGGGGTTAACCCGCCCGGCAGGCGCCCTGGGCGGACGCCCGGGGTCCCGCGCCCGGCCAGGGCCGGCTTGACCCACGGAGCGGATTTCGACAGGGTCCGGCCGCCTTCGAGACCTCCCCGCCGCCGAGCCAAGGACCCGCATGCCGCGCGACGAGACCGCCCCGCGCCCCGTCCCGCCGCCCCTGCCCGTCCACCGCGACGGCGAGCCGGTTCCGGAGCGCTTGGGCGGCGCGGTCGCGGCGCTCGGCAACTTCGACGGCATCCACCGGGGCCACCGCGCCCTCATCGCCGCGGTGCGGGAGATGGCCGCGGATCTCGGCCGGCCGAGCGCGGTCCTGACCTTCGAGCCCCATCCCCGCGCCTTCTTCTCCCCCGACGCGACGATGTTCCGCCTCACCGGCCTGCCTGAGAAGCTCGCGGTGCTGCAGCGGCTCGGCATCGACGGCGCCTTCGTGCGCCGCTTCGACTCGGGCCTCGCCGGCACGGGCGCGGCCGCCTTCGTCGCCGACACGCTCAAGGGCGAGCTCGGCCTGTCCGGCGTGGTGATCGGGCACGACTTCCATTTCGGCCGCGGCCGCGAGGGCACGCCGGCGATGCTGGAGGCGCTCTGCGCCGAGAACGGGCTGGCCTGCCGCATCGTCCCGGCGGTGGCGGCGGGCGGCGGCGAGGCGCCGGTCTCGTCGAGCGCGATCCGGGCGGCGCTCGAGGCGGGCGACGTGGCGACCGCCAACCACCTTCTCGGCTACCGCTGGTTCGTCGAGGGCGAGGTGCGCCACGGCGACAAGCGCGGCCGCACCCTCGGCTTCCCGACCGCCAACGTGTCCCTCGACGCCTGCGCGCTTGCCCACGGCATCTACGCGGTGCGCGTCCGCCTGAACGACGGCAGCGTGCGCGACGGCGTGGCGAGCTACGGCCGCCGCCCGACCTTCGACGACGGTGCGCCTCTCCTTGAGACCTACCTGTTCGACTTCTCCGGCGACCTCTACGGCCAGCGCATCGCGGTCGAGTTCGTCGGCTTCATCCGCGGCGAGGCGCGGTTCGACAGCGCCGAGGCGCTCGTCGCCCGCATGCGCGAGGACGCGGCGGAAGCGCGCCGGATGCTGGCCGAGGACCGCACGCCCTCGATGCTGGGGTGACCCGGCTGGGGTGACCCGGCCGGGGTGGAGGCGGCGGTCACTCCGGAATGAACTCGCGGATCGGCGCCTCGGTGTCGGCATCGCGTCCGCGCCGACGCTCCGTCCGCCGCATGGTGCCGCGACCCTCGTCGGGGATCAGCAGCGGGTCGGTCGGCGTGACGGTGCCGGTCGCATCGACGTCCTCGGGGATCGGCCGCGGCGGCGGCCGGTCGCGGGCGACCGCCGGAGCGGTCAGGAGGGCGGCGAGCGCGAGGGCGCAGATCTGAATGCGCATGGCGAACTCCGGGCTTCGAGGCACCTTTCGAGGCATCTGACGATGAACCGTATGGTCAACCGCGCGATGCCGCGCCCCGTTCCGGGTCCCGGCCCGGTCCGACCATGGACCACCTGACCGGTCTCGGCGTGGCGATCGCCCTCTTCGCCTCGACCAACATCGACGACATCGTCGTCCTGATCGGCTTCTTCTCCGATCCGCGCTACCGGCCGCGGCAGATCGTGATCGGGCAGTTCCTCGGCATCGCCGTCCTGGTGCTCGCCTCGCTCGCCGGCGCGCTCCTGTCCCTGGTCGCGGCGCCGGCCTTGCTCGGTCTCCTCGGCCTCGTGCCGATCGGGCTCGGCTTGCGCCATCTCCTGTCCCGGAGGGACGACGACGGGGACGAGGCCGCCGCCGGAACCGCCTCGGCCGGCAAGGCCCTCGCGGTCGCCGGCGTGACCGTCGCCAATGGCGGCGACAATATCGGGATCTACACCCCGGTCTTCGCGACCAGCCCTGCGCCCCGGCTCGTCCTGTTCGTCGCCGTCTTCGCCGTGATGGTGGCGCTCTGGCTCGGTCTCGCCCACTGGCTCGTGCACCACCCGGCGCTGGGCGCCCCGATCCGGCGGATCGGCCGGGTCGCGACGCCGTTCGTGCTGATCGGGATCGGCGTGATGGTTCTGGTCGAGGCGGGGACGGTGGCGTGGGTTGCGGAATGGGCGGTACGCGGATGAGGTGCGTCGCGGCCGGGGTGTCGCACTCCGCGAAACCGAGCCGCCGGTCGAACGCCACTGCGTCCGGTGAGGCCGCGCGCACAGGCGCACGATCCGCAAATGGCACGCGGCCACCTGCAGGAGGTGTCCAACCGGCAGGGCACCGATGCCGCAACGCCGGTGCGAGCCGAGTACGTAGACGTGCCGTCGCCGACCGGTCCCCACCTCCGCATCGCAGGGGTTGCGGTTCAGCCCGCCTGAACCGACGAGGTGGTCGCCCTCCCACGCTCCCAGAAACGTCTCGCCCGGACGATCGAACCGGTCGGCGCCCGAGGCCCATGGCTCGAACGGGCGGCCGACGAAGGCGACGCCATGCAGGCCGGCCTCCACGCGCTGGGGCTCCGCGGCGGGCTCGAGAGTGGCAAGGCGGGCGATCGCCGGACCGGACGACATCGGGGTAACGGGGATCGCGCACAGGCATCCATGCGCCGAAGGGCGTGAAGGTTGACCCAGCGATATCATGCCTTGAGCGAAGCGCCGATGGCCGCCAGACTGTCGGCCTCAATACCCCGCTTCCCCCGCCCGCCCGCCGCTGCTAGAAGCGCCGGATGACCGAATCGCGCCCGCGCCGCGTCGCCTCCCGGCGAATTACGAGCCCGGCTTCCGCCTGAGGGCCGCTTCCGCGCGGCCGCGCGGAAGACCGGGCTGCTGCCGTTCCGCCGCGATTCCCTCAAGGGCCGCGCCTCCGCGCCCCAGACGAGCCTTGACCCCCATGACCGAGCAAAAGCCCGCCGCCGGGCGCGACTATTCCGAGACCCTGTTCCTGCCGGTCACCGCGTTCCCGATGCGGGCCGGGCTGCCGCAGCGCGAGCCGGAGATCCTGGAGCGCTGGGCGCGCACGGACCTCTACGCCCGCATCCGCGAGGCGGCCGCCGGCCGGCCGAAATTCGTGCTGCACGACGGCCCGCCCTACGCCAACGGCCACATCCACATCGGCACGGCGCTCAACAAGATCCTGAAGGACATCGTCGTCCGCACGCAAGGCGCCTTGGGCCAAGACGCCAACTACGTCCCGGGCTGGGACTGCCACGGCCTGCCGATCGAGTGGAAGATCGAGGAGCAGTACCGCGCCGCCGGCCGCAACAAGGACGAGGTGCCGGTGGTCGAGTTCCGGCGCGAGTGCCGGACCTTCGCCGAGCACTGGCTGTCGGTGCAGCGCGAGGAGTTCAAGCGCCTCGGCGTCACCGGCGACTGGGACCATCCCTACCTGACCATGGCCTACCCGGCCGAGGCCGCGATCGCCCGCGAGCTGATGACCTTCGCCACGACCGGCCAGCTCTACCGCGGCTCGAAGCCGGTGATGTGGTCGGTGGTCGAGAAGACCGCGCTCGCCGAGGCCGAGGTCGAGTACGAGGACCACGTCAGCGACACGATCTGGGCCGCCTTCCCGGTCGTCGCGTCGAAGACGGCCCCGGATCTGCAAGACGCCCGCATCGTCATCTGGACCACCACCCCATGGACGATCCCGGCCAACCGGGCCGTCGCCTATTCCAAAAAAGTTTCCTACGGATTGTATCGTGTCGTTGCTGCGCCTCAAGAGAACTGGTCTCAACCTGGTGTTCGTTACGTTGTTGCTGACAAACTGGCGGGCGACGTCTTCAAGGCAGCGCGCGTCGAATCCTTCGAACGACTGAGCGACGTTTCCGCCGACGACCTCGCCGGCGTGACGCTGGCGCATCCGCTCGCCTCCTGGAACGACGGCTACGCCCACGCCGTGCCGATGCTCGACGGCGAGCACGTCACCGACGAGGCCGGCACCGGCTTCGTCCACACCGCGCCGAGCCACGGCCGCGAGGATTTCGAGGTCTGGATGGCGAACGGCCGCCAGCTCCGCGAGCGCGGCATCGAGACCGCGATCCCCTACACGGTCGATGCCGACGGCGTGCTGACGCAGGCCGCCCCCGGCCTCACCGGCACCCGCGTCCTCGACGAGAAGGGCCAGAAGGGCGACGCCAACAAGGCGGTGATCGCCGCTTTGACCGCGTCCGGGACGCTGGTCGGCCGCGGCACGCTCAAGCACAGCTATCCCCATTCCTGGCGCTCGAAGAAGCCGGTCATCTTCCGCAACACGCCGCAATGGTTCATCGCCCTCGACAAGCCGGTGGCGAGCCTGAACGACGCGACGTTGCGCGACGTGGCGCTCCGCGAGATCGCCGTGACCCAGTGGGTGCCGCCGCAGGGCCAGAACCGCATCACCGGCATGATCGCCAACCGCCCCGACTGGGTGGTGTCGCGCCAGCGCGCCTGGGGCGTGCCGATCACGGTCTTCGTGAACCGCGAGACCGGCGAGATCCTGCGCGACGAAGCGGTCAACGCCCGCATCCACGCCGCCTTCGCGGCGGAGGGGGCCGACGCCTGGTTCACCGATGCCGACGGCGCCCGGTTCCTGGCGCCCGAGCACGACCCGGCTTCCTACGAGAAGGTCACCGACGTCCTCGACGTCTGGTTCGATTCCGGCTCGACCCACGCCTTCACGCTGGATGATCCCGAGCAGTTTCCGGGCCTCGCCGGCATCCGTCGTCGCCGCGACGGCGGCGACGACACGGTGATGTACCTCGAGGGCTCGGACCAGCACCGCGGCTGGTTCCACTCCTCGCTGCTCGAATCCTGCGGCACCCGCGACCGCGCGCCCTACGACGTGGTGCTGACCCACGGCTTCGTCCTCGACCCCAAGGGCGAGAAGATGTCGAAGTCGAAGGGCAACGTCGTCGCGCCCCAGGACGTGATCAAGGGCTCGGGCGCCGACATCCTGCGCCTGTGGGTGGCGGCCTCGGACTACACCGACGACCTGCGCATCGGCCCGGAGATCATCAAGACCTTCTCGGAGACCTACCGCAAGCTGCGCAACTCCCTGCGCTGGATGCTGGGCACGCTCGCCCATCACCGGCCCGAGGACCGGGTGGCGCCTCAGGACATGCCGGAGCTGGAGCGGTTCATCCTGCACCGGCTCGCCGAGCTGGATACCGAGATCCGCGACGCCTTCCGCACCTTCGACACGAAGCGCGTGGTGGCCCTGCTCAACGGCTTCATGACCGGCGACCTGTCGTCGTTCTACTTCGACGTGCGCAAGGACGCGCTCTACTGCGATCCGATCTCGTCGCAGACCCGGCGGGCGGCGCTCACCGTCGTCGACGAGGTCTTCAAGCGCGTCACGGTCTGGCTCGCCCCGGTCCTCGCCTTCACGGCCGAGGAGGCCTGGCTCGCGCGCTACCCCTCCGAGACTGCTTCGGTCCATACCGAGACCCTGCCGGAGACCCCCGCCTCCTGGCGCGACGAGGCGCTGGCGAAGCGCTGGGCCAAGATCCGCCGGGTGCGCCGGGTGGTGACGGGCGCTCTCGAGATCGAGCGCGCGGGCAAGCGCATCGGCGCGAGCCTTGAGGCGGCCCCGAGGGTCTTCGTCGCCGATCCGGAGTTGCTGGCGAGCCTCGAGGGAATCGACTTCGCGGAGGTCTGCATCACGTCGGACATCGCGGTCGAAGGCAGCGAGGGCCCGGCGGACGCCTTCCGGCTCGACGAGGTCAAGGGCGTCGCGGTGGTGCCGGCCCTGGCCGAGGGGCGCAAATGCGCCCGCTCGTGGAAGGTGTTGCCCAGCGTCGGCAGCGATCCGGACTACCCGGACGTGACGCACCGCGACGCGCAGGCCCTGCGCGAGTGGGACGCGCTCCACGCCGAGGCCGCCGAGTAAGGGCCCGAGGAAGAGGGCGAGGAACAATGATGCGTCCCCTCCCCTTCGGGTTGCTGGTCGCGCTCGTCACCCTGGTCCTCGACCAGGGGACGAAGCTCGGCCTGCTCTTCGTCGCCGACCTGCCGGTGCGCGAGCCCGTGGTGCTCGCGCCCTTCGCGCAGCTGATCGTGGTGTGGAACCGCGGCGTCTCCTACGGCCTGTTCCAGCAGGATTCGGCGCTCGGGCGCTGGGTGCTCGTCGGGGTGTCGCTGGTGGCCTCCGTGGCGCTCTCGGTGTGGATGGCGCGGGCCGGCAGCCGCTGGCTCGCCGGCTCGCTCGGCCTCATCGTCGGCGGGGCGATCGGCAACGCCATCGACCGCGCCGCCTACGGGGCGGTGTTCGACTTCGTCCACCTGCATGCCGGCGCCTGGTCCTGGTACGTGTTCAACGTGGCGGATGCCGGCATCGTCTTCGGGGTGGTCGGGCTCCTCTACGACGGGCTGGTGCTGGAGCGCCGCCGCGAGGCGGCAACCCGCGAATCGGCCTGAAACTCCCTGTGTGTCGCGCGCGCAACGCCCACCCGAAGCGTTGCGCGTCCCCACGGCCACGCCATACCTTCGCCCGAAACCGCCACCACCCAAGCTGGTAAATCATGGGGCGGAACAGGCAGGGGCCAGCATGCTCGACAAGCGCACGACACTCGCCGCGATGACGGTCGCGGGGCTCGCCACCGGTCTCACGACGTCCTGGGGCGCGCAGGCCCAGGAAGGCGTCGCGATGAAGAACGCCCTGTCGTCGATCGGCCTCATCGAGCCTGAGCGGCCGACGATCACCTATCGCGAGCGCGCGCCCCTGGTGCTGCCGCCGAAGATGGACAAGGCCGCCCTGCCGCCGCCGGTCGATCGCCGCGCCGTGCGCGAGGCCAACCCGCAATGGCCGACCGACCCGGAGACCGCGGCCCGCGACCGCCGCGCCGCCGAGGACCGCAAGCCGATCGCCCGCGGCTATGGCGGCCGGGTGAGCGACGAGAACGCGACGCTGCCGATCCAGGAGATGCGGGCCGGCCGGCGCGAGGGCGCCAGCATGACGACGGAGCCGACCTACAAGCCCGGCGACAACGTCAAGGAGTCGTTCTGGCTCAACCCGATGCAGCTCTTCGCCGGCAAGAAGGACGACGACGCGAACCTCTCCGACGTCGAGCCCTCGCGCGACGCGCTGACCGAGCCGCCGACCGGCTACCGCAAGCCGCCGAACGGCAAGCTCGCCCGCACCGAGCGGGGCCCGATGGGCATGAAGTCCGACCGCGAGGAGGCCGATCCCGGCGCCTACCTGCGCTCGCGCCAGTAACGTTTTCGAGATCGTCGGGAGTTCCACGCCCCGGGCCGTTCCAGCGGCCCGGGGTTTTCTCTGGTCGAGACCTGCTCGCCGTGCAGGGCTGCGAGCCGGGCTGCCCCGAGGACCGCCCTGGTCACGGACAGGCCAAGCTTCGGATGAATGTTCGTTCACGTTTCAACTGGGCCATAACGGGGCCGATCTGCGTCGAGTGCATTTCTCCGCAGTCCTCGGGTCCCCCCTGCCATAAAATGCTCTAGAACAGGGTCTCTAACGGCCGGCGACCCCGGTGGCCGGCCCGCCGGCCGGCTCGAACGCCCCGCTGGCCCGTGACTCGCATGAGCCGCAAGCCTCCCTTAAGTGAGCCGGTTCACGATCCAACACGGGTGGCCTCTCCGGCCGCCCGGCTAAGGTAGATCAGGATGCCCCCAGTCAGGATGCGCCCCGCCCCCGGCCTCGTCTGCCCCGTCAGCGCGACCCTGCGCACCGACGCGGCGCCCTTCGGCCGTGCGGAGGCGGGCGGTCCCGAAGTGGCGTCCTTCGTGCTCGACAACGGCCTCGACGTCGTGGTGGTGCCCGATCACCGCGCGCCCGTCGTCACCCACATGGTGTGGTACCGCAACGGCTCGGCGGATGATCCGCTCGGCCAGTCGGGCATCGCCCACTTCCTCGAGCACCTGATGTTCAAGGGCACCGAGACCCATCCGGTCGGCGCCTTCTCGAAGGCGGTGTCGAGCCTGGGCGGCCAGGAGAACGCCTTCACGTCGTTCGACTACACCGCCTACTTCCAGCGCGTCGCCCGCGACAACCTGAAGACCATGATGAGCTTCGAGGCGGACCGGATGACCGGCCTGATCCTCGACGACGCCGTGGTGGCGCCCGAGCGCGACGTGGTCCTGGAGGAGCGCCGGATGCGGGTCGAGACCGACCCGGCGGCCCAGCTCTCCGAGGCGATGGCGGCCTCGCTGTTCGTGCACCATCCCTACGGCATCCCGATCATCGGCTGGATGCACGAGATCGAGGAGCTGAACCGCACCCACGCCCTCGACTATTACCGCCGCTTCTACACCCCCGAGAACGCCATCCTGGTGGTGGCCGGCGACGTCACCGCCGACGAGGTCCGGCGGCTCGCCGACGACACCTACGGCGTGGTGACGCCGCGCGGCGCCCGGCCGCAGCGCGTGCGGCCGCGGGAGCCGGAGCCGCGGGCGGCGCGCCGCCTCAGCGTCGCCGACCCGAAGGTCGAGCAGCCGACCCTGCAGCGGCTCTACCTGACCCCGTCCTGCATGACCGCCCGCGACGGCGAGAGCCACGCGCTCGAACTCCTGGCCGAGGTGCTGGGCGGCGGGCCGACCTCCTACCTCTACCGCAGCCTGGTGCTGGAGCAGGGCGTCGCGGTGAATGCCGGCGCCTGGTACATGGGCTCGGCGATCGACGACACCCGCTTCTCGGTCTACGCCGTGCCGGCGGAGGGCGTGAGCCTGGAGGGTCTCGAGGAAGCCCTCGACCGGGCGCTCGCCCGCGCCCCCTCCGAGGCGCTGTCGGCCGACGCGATCGAGCGGGCGAAGACCCGCCTCGTCGCCGAGACGGTCTACTCCTCCGACAGCCAATCCTCGCTCGCCCGCATCTTCGGCTCGGCGCTCGCCATCGGCGAGAGCATCGAGGACGTTCGGCGCTGGCCCTCCGAGATCGAGGCGGTGCAGGCTTCCCGCCTCGCGGCGGTGGCCGAGCGCTACCTGGTGCCGGCCCGCTCGGTCACCGGCTACCTGACCAAGGGCCCCGCCGCGGCCTGATCCCGAGACCTGAGACCGCCCGGGGCGAGCGCGCCGCCGGGCGGACCTTCTTTTCCGAGCGATAACAAGAGGTCCTCATGACCCCGGCCGACGCCGTCTCCCGCAGCACCGCCGCCTCTGCGTCCTCCTCGTCCCCGACCCAGGCGCGCTCGGTCCTCTCGGCCCGCGGCATCGAGGCCTGGCACGTCGAGTCGCCGATCGTCCCCCTGATCGCGCTCGCCTTCACCTTCGAGGGCGGCGCGGCGCAGGATCCCGAGGGCAAGGCCGGCACCGCCCAGATGCTCGCCCGCCTCCTCGACGAGGGCGCCGGTCCGCACGATTCCGACGCCTTCCAGGAGCGGCTGGCCGCCCGCGCCATCGAGCTGAGCTTCCATGCCGGGCCGGACGCCATCGGCGGCTCGCTCAAGATGCTGCTCAAGCACGCCGACGAGGCGATCGAGCTGCTCGCCCTGGCGCTGGCCCAGCCCCGCTTCGACCCCGCGGCGATCGAGCGGGTGCGGGCGCAGATGCTCGCCGGCCTGCGCTACCAGCAGAACGACCCCGGCGTGATGGCCTCGCGCCGCTTCTTCGCCGAGGCCTATCCGGGCCACCCCTACGGCCGGCCCTCCTCGGGCACGATCGAGAGCGTGTCGTCGATCACCCGCGACGACCTCGTGGCGATGCACCGGCTGCTGCTCGCCCGCGGCCGGGTCAAGGTCGCGGCGGTCGGGGCGATCGGCGAGGAAGCGCTGGTGCGCGCCCTCGACGCCGCCTTCGGCGCCCTGCCGGAGGGCGGCGCGCTGACCGCGGTGCCGGCGACCCGGATCACCGGCCTCGGCCGGCGCATCGTCGTCGATCTCGACGTGCCGCAATCGGTCCTGCGCTTCGGCACCGACGGCGTGCCGTGGCGCGATCCGGACTTCATCCCGGCCTACGTGCTCAACCACATCCTGGGCGGCGGCGCCTTCACCTCGCGGCTGTTCCAGGAGGTGCGCGAGAAGCGCGGCCTCGCCTATTCTGTGGGCACCTCGCTGGTGAGCCACCGCGCCGCCTCGATGACCTGGGGCTACACCGCGACCAAGAACGAGCGCGTCGCCGAGTGCCTGACGGTGATCGCCGACGAGATCGCCCGCCTGACCACCGACGGCCCCGACGACGACGAGTTGCAGAAGGCCAAGGACTACCTCACCGGCTCCTACGCGCTCGGCTTCGACACCTCGACCAAGATCGCCCACCAGCTGGTTCAGATCGCCTTCGAGGGCCTCGGCATCGACTATATCGCCCGCCGCAACGGGCTGATCGGCGCGGTGACGCAGGCCGACATCCGCCGGGCCGCGGCCCGGACGCTCGGCGACGGCAAGCTGCTGGTGGTGGCGGCCGGGCGGCCCACGGCGATGTGAGCCCAAGGGGGGCGGTCCGCCGCCCCTCGCTCCCTACGCCATCACGTCCCCCTCCGGCGGGCGCAGACCATCCAGCTCCGGCAGCAGCACCACGCTCTCCTGCTCGTTCGGATCGGTGCGGGCGATCACCGCCGTGCAGGTCTCGGTGCGACTGGCATTGTAGGGCAGATGCGGCACCCCGGCCGGGATGTAGACGAAATCGCCGGCGCGGCTCCACAGGTGGTGCTCCAGCCGAGAACCGTACCAGGTGCCGGCGACGCCCGAGAGCACGTGCAACGCCGTCTCGTGCGCCTCGTGCAGGTGGGCCTTGGCCCGCGCCCCCGGCGGCAGGGTGACGAGCTGCATGTGCAGCCCCTTCGACCCCACCGACTCGGCCGAGACCGCCGGGGCGTAGGTCAGCGCCTGCTTGCCGACGATGGCGGGGCCCGGGCGCACGACCCGGCAGGTGGCTTCCGATGGCGGTCCGTCCATGGCGCATCCCTCCGCGTGAACGACGCAGAGTTTACGCATATTCGGTGCAGCGGGCACACGAATTTGTCGGCATCGCGCCGCGCTCACCTCATCAGGAGAAGACGCGAGATCCCCTCTCCCGTGTGGGAGAGGGGTAGGGGTGAGGGTGATACGGCTCAGAATAAAGCTACGGTCGTCACGCGACCAGCCCCGCGGTCGATGCTTTACACGAAAGCGCGTCACCCTCACCCCTGACCCCTCTCCCACACGGGAGAGGGGAACCGCGCTCTACTGTGGAACAGTGGCGTTTGACCCTCTCGTTACAGGCGTCGCCCTCAGAACTCCGCCACCTTGCCCCAGGCCGACGACCCGAACCGGTCCGGATGGTAGGGCTTGGGATCGACGATCGGGTCGGCGCCCGAGACGATGTCGGCGATGAGGTGGCCGGCGCCCGGGCCGATGCCGAAGCCGTGGCCGGAAAAGCCCGCCGCCAGGACGAGGCCGGGCACCCCCGTGACCTCGCCGATGCCCGGCACGCCGTCCGGGGTCGAATCGACGTAGCCGGCCCAGGAAGCGGTGATCGCGGTCTCGCGCAGGGCCGGCAGCATCTCGAGGGCGCGGCGGTGGGTCTCGGCGATGAGCTTCGGGTCCGGGCGGGGATCGAGGATGCGCATCCGCTCCATCGGCGTCGGCCGGTCGAGGCGCCACTTCTTCACGCCCTCGTGGCCGCTGCGCCAGGCCTCGGCGCCGCCGGGCGCGAGCACGCGCCAGCGCTTGGCGAACATCGGCACGAATTCGCGGGCGAACAGGATCTGTTGCGGCGTGGGATCGACGCGGGCCCGCCCGCTGATCGCCAGGTTGTAGCCGCCGCTCTCGCCGCGGCGCGTCAGCGAGATGCCGGCGGTGTAAAGGGCGTCCGGCAGGCCGGCGACGTTGGGGCCGACCGCCATGATCGACTGGCGCACCGCGGCTTGCGGGAAGCGGATGCCGAGCTGGCGGACGAACGACGACGCCCAGGCGCCGCCGGCCATCACCACCGTGCGGGTGCGGATGGTGCCCTTCTCGGTCACCACGCCGCAGACCCGGCCGCCCTCGAGCTCGACGCCGCGGGCGGCGCAGAACTGGTGCACGGTGCCGCCGTACTTCATCACGCCGCGGGCTGCGACCGGCACCGCCCGGGAAGTGTCGGCGATGCCGTCGGTGGGCGAGAACACGCCGCCCTTCCAGGCGCGGCCGGTCGCACGGCCGTGCTCGCGGGCTTCCGCCGCGCTGAGCACGTTGGTGACGACGCCCTCGCCGGCGGCGAAATCGCGCCACTTCGCCCAGCGCTCGATCTCGGCCTCGTCGTTGCTGAGGTAGAGCAGGCCGCAGCGGCGAAAGCCGACATCCTCGCCGATCTCGGCCTTGAGGCGGTCCCACAGGTCGAGGCTCTTCGTCGCCATCGGCAATTCGCGGGCGTCACGGTTCTGCTGCCGGCACCAGCCCCAGTTGCGGCTCGACTGCTCGGCCCCGATGCGGCCCTTCTCGACCAGGGCCACGCTGACGCCGCGGCGCGCCAGGTAATAGGCCGTGAAGGTGCCGACCACGCCGCCGCCGATCACCACGACCTCGGCGGAGGCCGGCAGGTCCGGGGTGGTCTCGATGTGGAGGAGAGGTGCAGGCATCGTGGGCTCCCGTTGATCGGGAGAGCCTAGCAGGGGGCTCCGGGTGAAGAATCCGGAGAACCGGGGCCCGGCGGCATAATCTGCCGCGTGCCGGTCGTCCGGCCGGCATCATCGGGCTTCGCCGGGGAGGTGCCGACGGGGGCTCGCCCATGGGGGACTTGCTCATGAGGGACTTGCCCATGGGGGACTTGCCTGCGCGGGACTTGCCTGCGGGGCTGCCGGCGCGGTCTAAGCGTGGCCGAGGGCGGTCCTTGCGCCGTCGCCGGGCCTTCCGATGCCGCATTCTCCCGTTCCCGACGCCCTCCGCCGCCAGCGCTCGATCGGCCACGTTGCCCTCGCGGTGGCGCGAATGCCGGGCGGCGCCACCCGCACCACCGACCTCGCCGAATCCGGCCCCTTGCGCCTGCGCCTGCCGCGGCCGGACGCGGGGCCGATGGAGGCGGTGCTGCTCAACAGCGCCGGCGGCATCGCCTGCGGCGACCGCTTCACGGTCGAGGCGCGGCTGGCGCCGGGCGCGGACCTCGTCCTGACCACCACGGCGGCGGAGAAGATCTACCGCTCCGACGGACCCGTGACGCGGCTCGACGTGGCCCTGACCCTGGAGGCCGGGGCCGCGCTGGCCTGGCTGCCGCAGGAGACGATCCTGTTCGACGGCGCCCGCCTCGCCCGGGGCTTCGCCGCCGACATGGCGGCGGATGCGCAGCTCACCCTGTTCGAGGCCCTGGTCTTCGGCCGCGCCGCCAAGGGCGAGGTGATGCGCGACGGCGCCCTCACCGATTCCTGGCGCCTGCGCCGGGCCGGGCGGCTCGCCTACGCCGACACGTTCCGGCTCGACACCGACATCTCCGAGAAACTCGCCAGGCGGGCGGTCGCCGGCGGCGCCCGCGCGATGGCGACCCTGCTCCACCTCGCTCCCGACGCGGAGAGCCGCCTCGACCAGGCCCGCGACCTGATCGGGAGTGCCGGCTGCGAGGGTCTCTCGGTCGAGGCCGGTGCCAGCGCCTGGAACGGGATGCTGGTCTTGCGCCTGCTCGGGGCCGAGATCGGTCCGTTACGCCTCGCCGCCGCGCGGATCCTCGAAGGCTTTCGCGGGCGACCGCTGCCGCGGGTCTGGCAGACCTGACGGCGCGGTTCTTGCCTGCACAATCTTGCAGCGGCCACCAACCTTGCCTCGGCCTCGCGCCTCGGCGAAGGATGGCGGCCCCACCGACCGGAGAGACCCGACCGTGCTGCTGACCCCCCGCGAGAAGGACAAGCTCCTCGTCGCCATGGCGGCGATGGTGGCCCGCAACCGCCTGTCCCGGGGCGTGAGGCTCAACCACCCGGAGGCGGTGGCCCTGATCACCGACTTCGTGGTCGAGGGCGCCCGCGACGGCCGCACCGTGGCCGAGCTGATGCGGCTCGGCGCGCAGGTCCTCACCGCCGACCAGGTGATGGAGGGCGTGCCGGAGATGATCCACGACATCCAGGTCGAGGCGACCTTTCCGGACGGCACCAAGCTCGTCACCGTCCACCACCCGATCCGCGGCACCCCCGCCGCCGACGTGCCGGGCGAGGTGACGACGCCGGACGGCGAGATCGTGTTCAACGAGGGCGCCCCCCGCACGGTGGTCGAGGTCGCCAATATCGGCGACCGGCCGATCCAGGTCGGCTCGCACTACCACTTCTTCGAGGTCAACCCGGCGCTCCGCTTCGACCGCGACAAGGCCCGCGGCCAGCGCCTCGACATCGCGCCCGGCACGGCCGTGCGCTTCGAGCCGGGCTCGACGCGGGAGGTCGTGCTGATCCCGATGGGCGGCGGGCGCGCGGTGTACGGGTTCCGGGGTGACGTGATGGGGACGCTGTGAGCAGCGCGAGCCTGCCATCCGACGCCCGTCAGATGCCCGATCGTGCACCGGGCGACCAGGGCTCCCCCGTGCCGGGTGACGAGGGACACGCGCCTCTCACAAAATCCGACACGCTTTTCGCTCTGCGGGGCATCGCCCGGCGTGCCCGCGCCAGGGCCGGCCCGGCAGCCCGCAGCGCGGACCCGATCGGGGATTACCTCCTGGCCGAGGATGAGCGCACGAAATTCGAACCCACGACGCCCGCCTGACCGGACCGCGCCGCCCATGTCCAACACCCCCAAGCCCGCCAGCCTCCCCCGTGCCGCCTACGCGGCGATGTTCGGGCCGACCAAGGGCGATCGCATCCGCCTCGCCGACACGTCCCTCGTCATCGAGGTCGAGCACGACCACACCCGCTACGGCGAGGAGGTGAAGTTCGGCGGCGGCAAGGTGATCCGCGACGGGATGGGGCAGAGCCAGGCGAGCAACGCCGGCGGGGCCGTCGACACCGTCATCACCAACGCGGTGGTGCTGGACCACTGGGGCATCGTGAAGTGCGATGTCGGATTGAGGGGCGGGCGGATCGCGGCGCTCGGCAAGGCCGGCAACCCGGACATCCAGGACGGCGTCACCATCGTGGTCGGGCCGGGCACCGAGGTGATCGCGGGCGAAGGAAAAATCCTCACCGCCGGCGGGTTCGACAGCCACATCCACTTCATCTGCCCGCAGCAGATCGACGAGGCGCTGAATTCCGGCGTCACCACGATGCTCGGCGGCGGCACCGGTCCGGCCCACGGCACCTTCGCCACCACCTGCACGCCCGGTCCCTGGCACATTGCCCGGATGATCGAGGCCGCGGACGCCTTCCCGATGAACCTGGCGTTCGCCGGCAAGGGCAACGCCTCGAAGCCCGACAGCCTGGAGGAGATGATCCGGGCCGGGGCCTGCGCGCTCAAGCTGCACGAGGATTGGGGCACGACGCCGGCGGCGATCGATTGCTGCCTGTCGGTGGCCGACGCCCACGACATCCAGGTGATGATCCACACCGACACGCTCAACGAATCGGGCTTCGTCGAGGACACGATCGCGGCGTTCAAGGGCCGCACCATCCACGCCTTCCACACGGAAGGAGCGGGCGGCGGGCACGCGCCGGACATCATCAAGGTGGCGGGGCTGCCGAACGTGCTGCCCTCCTCCACCAACCCGACGCGGCCCTTCACCCGCAACACCATCGACGAGCATCTCGACATGCTGATGGTGTGCCACCACCTCGACCCGTCGATCCCGGAAGACCTCGCCTTCGCCGAGAGCCGGATCCGCAAGGAGACCATCGCCGCCGAGGACATCCTGCACGACATCGGCGCGCTCTCGATGATGTCGTCGGACAGCCAGGCGATGGGCCGGGTCGGCGAGGTCATCATCCGCACCTGGCAGACCGCCGACAAGATGAAGCGCCAGCGCGGCGCGCTGCCGGGCGATGCGTCCGGCAACGACAATGCGCGGGCCAAGCGCTACGTCGCCAAGTACACGATCAACCCGGCCATCGCCCACGGCATCTCGCGCCACATCGGCTCGGTCGAGCCCGGCAAGCTCGCGGATCTCGTGCTGTGGTCGCCGGCCTTCTTCGGGGTGAAGCCGGACCTCGTCATCAAGGGCGGCGCCATCGCGGCCGCTCCCATGGGCGACCCCAACGCCTCGATCCCGACGCCGCAGCCGGTGCATTACCGCCCGATGTTCGGCGCCTTCGGCCGGGTGCCGGCGACGACGGCGCTCACCTTCGTGTCGAAGGCCGCGATCGACGCGGGCCTGCGCGAGACGCTCGGCGTCATGAAGCAGATGGTCGCGGTCGAGAACGTCCGCGGCGGCATCTCGAAGAAGAGCATGATCCACAACGACGCCACCCCGGTGATCGAGGTCGATCCCGAGACCTACGACGTGCGCGCCGATGGCGAATTGCTGGTCTGCGAGCCCGCCGAGGTGCTGCCGATGGCGCAGCGCTACTTCCTGTTCTGAGCTATCCTGCCGGCCAGGAGGGCTCATCCATGCCCAAGCTCGCCGAGCGGGCAGCGCCGGAGGCCGGCGTCTCGCCCGAGACCGACTACTTCCTCTGGACGCAAGGACAGGCCGCGCTGATCCGGACCGGCCGCTGGGCCGAGCTCGATCGCGAGGCCCTGGCCGAGGAGATCGCCGATCTGGGCGGATCGCAGAAATCCGAGATCCGCTCACGCCTGACCGTCCTGCTGCATCACCTGCCGACATGGCAGTTCCAGCCGCAGCCGCGGAAATACGGCTGGCGGGCGACGATCGTCGAGCAGCGGGTGAGCCTGGACGACCTCGTGACGATGAGCCCGAGCCTGCGCGCCTGGCCGGCGGAGGTCGTGAGCAAGGCCTATCGCCTCGCCCGGGTGCGGGCGGCGGACGACACCGGCCCGCCGGAGCGGAGCTTTCCGCCGGACTGCCCGTACACCCTGGCACAGATCCTCGACGAGCAGTTCCATCCGGGTCCGGAGGAGCCGGATGTCATCTGATTTCTCTGAACGGAACCACATCATCCCATGATCCGCGCCACCCGCGTCATCCGCCGCGACGCCCTCGGCCCCGGCGAGATCGTCGACCGCATCGTGCTCGATTCCGGCGACCGGCACCGCCGCCGCATGGCGATGCGGGGCGTCGGGGGCCTCGCCTTCCTGCTCGACCTGGCCGAGCCGGCCGTGCTCGACGACGGCGACACGCTGCGGCTCGAGGACGGGCGCCTGGTCTGGGTCGAGGCGGCGCCCGAGCGGCTGCTCGAGATCCGCGCGCCGACCGACCACGCCCTCAAGCGCCTGATCTGGCACATCGGCAACCGGCACATCCCGGCCGAGATCGGCGCGGACGCGCTCTGGATCGCCCACGACCACGTGCTCGCCGCGATGGTCGAGGGGTTGGGCGGCACCGCGACCCCGGTCGAGCGGCCGTTCAGGCCCGAGGGCGGGGCCTATGCGGGCGGGCACGCGCACAATCACGGCCACGGGCATGACCACGACCACGCGCACGGTCATTCCCATGGCTGATTCCATGGCTGAGCGGATCCCGGACGCCCTGGTGCTGCTCGCCTGGCTCTCCCCCGGCTATCCGGTGGGGGCCTACGCCTACTCGCACGGCCTCGAATGGGCGGTGGAGGCCGGCGACGTGCGCGACGAGGCGTCCCTGCGCGACTGGCTCGCCGACGTGCTGGAGCACGGGGCCGGCCGCAGCGACGCGATCCTGGCCGCCCACGCGCACGCCGCCGCGGAGGCGGGCGACGCCGACGCCCTGGTCGCGGTGAACGACCTCGCCCTGGCCTTGAGCCCGTCGCGGGAGCTGCATCTCGAGACCAGCCAGCAGGGCCGCTCGTTCCTCGACGCCACCCGTGCCGCCTGGGACGTGCCGCGGCTCGCCGCCCTCGGTTCCCATCTCGACGGCCCGGTCGCCTACCCGGTCGCGGTCGGCGCCGCGGCCGGCGCCCACGGGCTCGACCGCGCCGCGGTGCTGGCCGCCTACCTCGCGGCGTTCCTGCAGAACCTCGTCTCGGCGTCCTTGCGCCTCGCGCCCGTCGGCCAGACCGCCGGCACGCGGGTGGTCGCCGCGCTGATGCCCCGGGCGGCGTCCCTGGCGCGGGCCGTGCGGGACCTGCCCCTCGACGAGGCCGGGACGGCGACCCTGCGCCTCGACCTCGGCTCGTTCCGGCACGAGACGCAGTACACGCGCATCTTCCGGTCGTGATGGACGGCCGCAGGGCCGCCCCTCGGATCCAGGCGTGCAGGATCAGGTGTAGCAGGATCAGGTATACATGGCCTTGAGGTCGAGGGTGCTCTCGCGCCCGACCGCGTCGTAGTTCTGCGCGAGCCAGGCCTTCGCGGCGTCGCGGCCGGCGTCGCGCAGGTGGAGGAAGAACGGCCACTGCGCCTTGAGCCGCGAGGAGGCCGAGGCGTCGTCGAGCGCCCCGCCGCTGCCGTCGATGCGGTGGAGCAGCACCTGCTTGTAGGCGTTCGAGCGCCCGAGCACCCCGTCCTCGATCAGGTCGTCGACGAAGTCGATCGCCCGCAATTCCCGCAACAGGTTGGCGTTGAAGGTGATCTCGTTGAGGCGGTCGCGGATCTCGGCCGGGCTGCGGGGGGTCTCGCGGCGCTCGACCGGGTTGATCTGGACGAGCAGGATGTCGGGGGAGCGGGCGCCGTGATAGAGCGGGTAGAGCGGCGGGTTGCCGAGATAGCCGCCGTCCCAGTGCGGCACGCCGTCGATCTCGACGGCCTGGAACACCGTCGGCAGGCAGGCCGAGGCCATCACGTGGTCGATCGTGAGGTCCGGCCGCTCGAACACCGCGAGCTTGCCGGTCCAGACGTTGGTGGCCGAGATGAACAGGTCGGCCGGCCCGGCCCGGCGCACGGCCTCGAAATCCACCGTGTCGGACAGCGCCCGCTTCAACGGATTGATGTTGAGCGGATTCGTCATGTACGGGCTGGCGACGGCGTTCCAGAACGCCCCGACGGGGGTCTTCTTCCAGAAGCTCATCACCCCGTCGACGAAGGTCTGCTGCCCCTGCGACAGGTCGGCGTCGAGGCTGACCTCGCGCCAGAACGCCTCCAGGCGCCCGCGCGCGCCGTCGGGACCGCCGCGCAGCCAGCCGTCGACCATGACGACGGCGTTCATCGCGCCGGCGCTCGCCCCGGTGATCGCCTCGAAGGCGAGGCGCCCGTCCTCGATCAGGGCGTCGAGCACGCCCCAGGTGAAGGCGCCGTGGGCGCCGCCGCCCTGGAGCGCCAGGGCGATCGGCTTCTCGGCCCGGGGGCCGACGAGGCCACGGCCGAGGGGGCCGGACGCGGCTTGCCGGTCCGAGGGGGCCTGGACCGAAGCCGCATGAGCCGAGGCGGCTTGAGCCGAGGCGGCCTGGAAGGGATCGCGGTCACCCGCGCTCCTGTCCGGGTCTGGGAGAGAGGATGAGTCCGTCATGGCGGGGAATGTGGTGCGCTGCACCGCAAAAACCAATGGTGCGCCGCAACGTCGCGCAGGGGAAGCGGGACCGGATCCGGCCCGAGGGCATCCGGTGTCACGCGCTTGACGCCCGGGAGCGTCATCCTCAGCTAAGGCTTTGCCCATCGCCGCGGCGGCGGGCACCGCTTCACCCGCGGGACGGGGGACAAGGTTTCGGCAAGGATCTCGCGGCATTCCGTTTCGGCCGGGCCTAGTCCGTTGATCGCGCCGGGCTTTCATGCGCGGGAAGCGATTTCCACCGCGGCCGGAAATGCTCTAGACGGGGGTCACGCCGCGTTCCGCGCGACCCTGAACACGTCACTCGTCACACGTCTCCTGCGAACGACCCCCTGAAGGTATCCGATGGAAGCCATGGAAGCCCTCGCACCGGCGGACAAAGCCGCCCCCGAGATCGCCGGCCCGAGCCCCCGGCACCGCACCGTCGGCGTCCGGATCGGCGAGGGCGAGGGCGCGGTGGTGATGGGCGGCGGCGCCCCGATCGTCGTGCAGTCGATGACCAACACCGACACCGCCGACATCGACGCCACGGTGGCGCAGGTCGCCGCGCTGGCCCGGGCCGGCTCCGAGGTCGTGCGCATCACCGTCGACCGCGACGAGGCGGCCTCCGCCGTGCCGAGGATCCGCGAGCGCCTCGACCGCATCGGTGTCCACGTCCCCCTCGTCGGCGACTTCCACTACATCGGCCACAAGCTCCTGACCGACCATCCGGCCTGCGCCGAGGCGCTGGCCAAGTACCGGATCAACCCGGGCAACGTCGGCTTCAAGGAGAAGAAGGACCTCCAGTTCGGCACCATCGTCGAGCAGGCGGCCCGCTACGGCAAGGCCGTGAGGATCGGCGCCAACTGGGGCTCCCTCGACGAGGCGCTCCTCACCCACATGATGGACGAGAACGCGAACTCGGCCCGTCCCCGCGACGCCCGCGCGGTGATGCGCGAGGCGATGGTGCAGTCCGCCCTCCTCTCCGCCGACCGGGCGGTGGAGATCGGCCTGCCCAAGGAGCGCATCGTGCTCTCGGCCAAGGTCTCGGCGGTGCAGGACCTGATCGCGGTCTACCGCGAGGTGGCGCGCCGCTCCGACTACGCCATCCATCTCGGCCTGACCGAGGCCGGCATGGGCACCAAGGGCATCGTGGCGGCCTCCGCGGCGATCGGCGTGCTGCTCCAGGAGGGCATCGGCGACACGATCCGCTACTCCCTGACCCCGGAGCCGGGCGGCGACCGCACCGTCGAGGTGAAGGTGGCCCAGGAGCTGCTCCAGACGATGGGCTTCCGCACCTTCGTGCCGCTGGTCGCCGCCTGCCCGGGCTGCGGCCGCACCACCTCGACGGTGTTCCAGGAGCTCGCCCGCGACATCCAGAACTGGATCACCACCTCGATGCCCGAGTGGCGCAAGACCTATCCGGGGGTCGAGGGGCTGAACGTCGCCGTGATGGGCTGCATCGTCAACGGCCCGGGCGAGTCGAAGCACGCCGATATCGGCATCTCGCTCCCCGGCACCGGCGAGACCCCGACCGCCCCGGTCTTCATCGACGGCAAGAAGGCGATGACCCTGCGCGGCGCGACGCTCGCCAAGGACTTCGAGGGCATCGTCATCGACTACATCGAGCGCCGCTTCGGCCAAGGCCGCCGCAGCGCCGCCGAATGAGGCGGGAACGGCACGGCGCCGGGTAACGGAGGGTCAGCCGCGCCGCCTTGCGCGCCTCCGGGCCCGTGCTACAATCTTGCCACAATCGGGCCCGGCGGACGCGCCGGGCCGTTCTAGGATTCGAGCCCGCCACCCGGCCCATCAGCGCGCTTGGCGGCAATCCCGGCCGCCCGCGGGCGCATCCCCGATCGAACATGACACAGTCAGCCGCACCCACGGGCGGACCCGTCGCGCCGCCCGATTCCCTCACCCCGCAGAGCGGCGGTCCGCCCACCAAGGCGGGCAGCGTCGACGAGGCCGAGGGCCACGGCCACGCCAAGGCGAGCTTCTGGACCCTGTTCCTCGGCTCCGTCGGCGTCGTCTACGGCGATATCGGCACGAGCCCGCTCTACGCCTTCCGCGAGGCCCTCGCCCCGGGCCGCGCCGACGGCGTGCTCACCGGCGAGGAGGTGCTGGGCACCGTCTCGCTGCTGCTCTGGGCGCTCGTGCTGATCGTCACCATCAAGTACGTCATCCTGCTCCTGCAGATGGACAACAAGGGCGAGGGCGGCATCCTCTCGCTGATGGCGCTTGCCCGCAAGGCGCTGGGCGGCTCGCACATCGTGTTCATGCTCGGCCTGTTCGGCGCCGCCCTGTTCTACGGCGACGCGATCATCACCCCGGCGATCTCGGTCCTGTCGGCGGTGGAGGGCCTGAAGCTCGTCACCCCCGCCCTCGAGCACTACGTCCTGCCGATCACCATCGCGATCATCCTGCCGCTGTTCCTGGTCCAGAGCCGGGGCACCGCCCGGATGGCGACGTTCTTCGGCCCGATCATGCTGGTGTGGTTCTCGGTGCTGATGCTCGCGGCCCTGCCGCACATCGCCCGCACGCCGCAGGTGCTGTGGGCGCTCAACCCCTGGCACGCGGTCCACTACCTCCTCGGCCACGGTACCGGGGCGCTGGTGGCTCTGGGCGCCGTGTTCCTGGCGGTGACCGGGGCCGAGGCGCTGTTCGCCGATCTCGGCCATTTCGGCCGCCGGCCGATCCAGACCGCCTGGATCGCCCTCGTCGGGCCGGCGCTCGCGATCAACTACCTCGGCCAGGCCGCCCTGGTGCTGGCCGAACCGGGCACGACCGACCCGTTCTTCCAGCTCGTCCCCGAATGGGGCCTGCTGCCGATGGTGCTGCTCGCCACCGCGGCCACCGTCATCGCCAGCCAGGCGGTCATCACCGGCGCCTTCTCGCTCTCGCGCCAGGCGGTGCAGCTCGGCCTCCTGCCGCGGCTCGAGATCCGCCACACCTCCGAATCGCATTCGGGGCAGATCTACCTGCCGCAGATCAACACGCTCCTGATGCTCGGCGTGGTGATCCTGGTGGTGCTGTTCCGCTCCTCCTCGGCCCTCGCCTCGGCCTACGGCATCGCCGTCACCGGCACGATGCTGATCACCGCCGGCCTCGCCTTCCTGGTGCTGTGGCGGGTGTGGAAGTGGTCGCCGCTCGCCGCCGGCGCCGTGATGGTGCCGTTCATCGCCGTCGAATTGCTGTTCCTGGCCTCGAACCTCCTCAAGGTGTTCGAGGGCGGCTACATGCCCCTGCTGCTCGCCGGCGGCCTCGTGCTGCTGATGTGGACCTGGGTGCGCGGCGTCACCATCCTGTTCAACAAGACCCGCAAGACCGACGTGCCGCTGACCGAGCTCGTCGCCATGCTGGAGAAGAGCCCGCCGCACCACGTCCGCGGCACGGCGGTGTTCCTCACCTCCGACCCCGAGACCGCGCCGGCGGCGCTCCTGCACAACCTGAAGCACAACAAGGTGCTGCACGAGAAGAACGTCGTGCTCACCGTCAAGACCATCGACCTGCCGCGCCTCAACGATGCCGACCGGGTCCGGATCGAGCCGATGGGCCCGCATTTCTGGAAGGTCGTGATGAAGTTCGGCTACATGGAATCGCCGAACATCCCGAAGGGCCTGGCCCTCCTGCGCAAGCAGGGCTTCAAGTTCGACATCATGGCGACGTCGTTCTTCCTGTCGCGGCGCTCGATCCGCCCGGCGGCGCAGTCCGGCATGCCGTTGTGGCAGGACCGGGTGTTCATCACGCTCGCCCGCAACGCCAACGACGCGACGGACTTCTTCCAGATCCCGACCGGGCGCGTGGTCGAGGTCGGCACGCAGGTCACGGTCTAGATGGGCGCCCTCGACGGCAGGCGGGTGCTCCTCGTCATCGGGGGCGGCATCGCGGCCTACAAGGCGCTGGACCTGATCCGGCGCCTGCGCGAGCGCGGCGCCTCGGTGCGCTGCGTGCTCACCAAGGGCGCGCAGGAATTCGTGACGCCGCTCGCCGCGGCGGCGCTCGCCGGGCAGCGCGCCCATACCGACCTGTTCGACCGGGCCGACGAGGCCGATATCGGCCACATCAAGCTCGCGCGGGACGCCGACGCGGTCGTGGTGGCGCCCGCCACCGCCAACCTGATGGCGCGGCTCGCCGGCGGCCACGCGCCGGACCTCGCCTCGACGGTGCTCCTCGCCACGGCCCTGCCGATCCTGATCGCCCCGGCGATGAACGTGCGGATGTGGCTGCACCCGGCGACGCAGCGCAACCTGGCGCTGCTCAAGGGCGACGGGGTCGCGGTGGTGGGACCCAACGCGGGCCGGATGGCGGAGGCCGAGACCGGACCCGGCCGGATGGCCGAGCCCGAGGAGATCGCCGACGCGGTGGAGGCCCTGCTGGCAGGGTCGCCCGCGGAGGGGCCTCTCGCGGGCCGCCACCTCCTCGTCACCTCCGGTCCGACCCACGAGCCGATCGACCCGGTGCGCTACCTCGCCAACCGCTCCTCGGGCAAGCAGGGCCACGCCATCGCGGCGGCGGCGGCGGCGGCCGGCGCCCGGGTGACCCTGGTCTCGGGGCCGGTGACCCTGCCCGATCCCCCGGGCGTCGCGGTGGTGCGGATCGAGACCGCCCGCGAGATGCTGGCGGCGGTGGAGGCGGCGCTTCCGGCCGACATCGCGGTGTTCGCCGCCGCCGTCGCCGACTGGCGCCCGGCCGTCTTCGGGGGCGAGAAGATCAAGAAGGGACCGGAAGGCCCCCCTCCCCTGGCGCTCACCGAGAATCCCGACATCCTGGCGACGGTCGCCCGGCGTTCGGGCGACCGCCCGCCCCTGGTGGTGGGCTTTGCCGCCGAGACCACCGACGTGATCGCCCATGCCCGGGCGAAGATCGCCCGCAAGGGCTGCGACCTCATCGTCGCCAACGACGTCTCGACCGCGGCCGGCGTGATGGGCGGCGACCGCAACACCGTCCACCTGATCGGCCGCGATGGCAGCCTCGAGACCTGGCCGACCCTGGCCAAGGACGAGGTCGCCCGCCGCCTCGTCGCGCGGCTGGCCGCGCTGGCGAACGGCCCCTGAGGCAAGATATCGCCGGTCGAGCGGTGGGCGCCCGCGCGTCCGGCATTATCTCTCCACCTCCCCAAGGGGAGGCACGCCTCCCGCACCCGGGAGGCCGCCTTGCCCACCATCCTCGTCGTCACGCTGATCTGCGCCTCCTCCCTGGCGGCGCAGGACTGCACCCGCGCCACCGCCCAGGACGTGATCACCCACCCGGCGCACTCGCCGCAGGAATGCATGCTGCTCGGTCCCGCCATCGCCGCCGGCACCGGGCGGGGCACCGAGGCCGGGACCTACGTGAAGACCCTGTGCGAGCAGCGGCGCTAGACCGCACGGCTCCCTTCCACCCTCGCCTCTCCCTGGCACGCCCATTGCCAAGCGCGACCGAGGACACCCCGGTCACGACCGGCCGGAACGTCCTCGTCAAGGGAGAGGGCCCATGAAGCGCGAAGACCTCACAGAGAAGCTTCTCGACATCAAGCGCGAGAAGGGCTGGACCTGGACGCACATCCAGGAGGAGATCGGCGGGATCTCGCCGATCCTGATCACCGCCGCCTGCATGGGCCAGATGAAGCTGCCCAAGGCGCAGGCCGCCAAGGCCGCCGCCCTGTTCGGGCTCTCGGCCGCCGAGGAGCGGATGCTGAACGAGGCGCCCTACCGCGGCTCGGTCCCGCACATGCCGCCGACCGACCCGTTGATCTACCGCTTCTACGAGCTGGTGATGGTCTACGGCACCACCTGGAAGGAACTGATCCAGGAAGAATTCGGCGACGGCATCATGTCGGCGATCGACTTCAACATGACGATGGAACGCGAGCCGAACAACAAGGGCGATCGGGTAAAATTGCAGATGTCCGGCAAATTTCTCCCTTATAAGTACTACGGCAACGAGGAAGGCGTACCGGAATACGGCTTCAAAGAACCGTAGGTCGCCATTCGGGCTCGGAGGCAGCGGCGGCTCCGGCTCGATTTTTTCGATCGGCAGGTCGAGCTTGCGCCTGCCGCGCGGGAACGGCCCCGACGCGCCTCTCCGGGGGCGGCGGCCCGAGGCACCGCCCGGGCCTGCCTGGGAACCGCACCGGTTTTTGCCGCAGAGCGTGCCGGACGCCACGTCGACGGTCGTCGACGCGACCTCTGGTTTCGTCCTTCCCGCGCCAGCCGACCATCCGGCACACCCAAAGCCACCGGCGCGGACCTATCGACGCCGATCGCGCCCGGCGACCTGGGACCAGCCTCCCCGGAACGGCCCGGTGGGTGCGGCCCGGTGGCGGTCCCGTCAGGAAAGCTGGAAGCGGCGAAACATCGGAAGGCCGCAGGAATCGCAGATTTCCCTGAACTTCGCGAGCCGCTCGACCGGAACCAGCGCGTGGTTCCACGCGGCGTCATCGAACAGCACCTCGCCGTCGTGGAGGGCCATGTCGGGCCGCAGCCTGAAATCCATGTATCCGATATTCCGCAGGAGCGCGTTCATCGGTCCGCGCCTGGCCGGGCCGACCACCTCCGCGAAGATGATAGGACGGTCGCGCATGATCGTTTCACGGGCCCCGTTGAGGAACGCGTATTCGTGCCCCTCGATGTCCGCCTTGATGACGCCGATGAAATCGGAAATATTCATGTCGTCGAAGCGCTTCACCGGCACGTCGATGATCGAGTGGGCCTGCTTGAACTCGCTTTCGAGCGATGCGCTCGTCTCGACGAGTCCGTGGTGCGGATCCGGAAGGTGCAAGGACGCCACGCCGTTGCGGTCGCTCAGCGCAACTTCGTGGATCGTCACCCTGTCCTGGAGATTGTTGATGGCGAGGTTCTTGCGCAATATGCTCAGGACCGAAGGCAGGGGTTCGAACGCGACGACCTTCCTGTCGGGCGCGAACACCGAGGCCATGACCGAGTAGATGCCGGTATTCGCGCCGACGTCGATGAACGCCCCCTCCACCCGCACCAGGGTCGCCATCATCACGAACGGAAGCGGCGCCTCGTAGGATCCGGCCGCAAGCTGTTGCGCCACCGCATCCATTCCGTCGGAGCTGTCGATCTCGAACGACCGGCCGGCGAAGTTAACATTCATCTTTGACATCCTACTTCTCCTCAGGATCACTGCAGGCCGGCCCGGCACCAGCTTTCAACCATCGACAAGCTCAAAATCTTGCAAGATTGATTCAATAAAAAAGATCATCAGTACGTTCAAGGTATTTATTTTCCAGAGCAGATCGGATGATTGCGACAGGCTGAAACCACAAAATTCCCATGGACAGGGGAGAAATGGCCTTATAATACTAAGGACCCAGCAACAACAATCCGAAATTCGATAAAGGAAATCATGATTCACGATCAGATCGACTTCACGGTCGCGGTCATTTTGAAACATCGCGATCATTGTCCAACGAGTCGATCAGTCGTCCATCATTAATGGAGTACTAAGCTTGATGGCCGAGGCCCGGGTTCGATGGCGCCAGTGTCGCGCGTTGTCGGGAGAACCGCCCCGCGCGCCATGGCACTCACCTGGGTCTCGGCAGCGACCCCGCGCTGATCCGGTCGTTCTCGTGATATACCGGCTTCGCAAGGGTCGCGTGGACGGGAGCCCTTTAACAGGATCGTATCCCCTGCGGAAGCCGCAGGGCAGGTCGCGCTCCGGGAGCCCGGTCCGTCGAGCGGCACGGCGCGAGCCCGCAACGATCGGCACGGTACGACGGATCGACGACTCCGTCAGTCGATGCATCGGAACAACCGGCAATCCGGATTCGTCGTCCTTTCGACGAGCAGAAATTTTTCAGGCGCAGAAATTTTGCGACTTTCCGTCGAAATCGTCGGACGCCGAGCGGCCTCGCAATAGAATCATTCGACCGAATGGCGTCCTACCAGTTGCCAGTTTTATATCGCATGTTGAATTCTCAGGAATTAATGTATTTTCCAAATTTTTCCGCTGCGCGAACCGCCGCCGGACCGATCGGGCCCGTGGCGCCTCGCCCGGCGCACCTCGAAGCCGGGAGCCCGGCATGGGGGCCTACGGCGCCGGCACGCCCCCCTGCGAAGCCCGACCACCTTGCCATCCCACCCCCGATCGGATAAAGGCCCGCCCATCCCACACGCGGAGCCGGCCTCATGCCTGAATGAGGCGTTTCCGGTGGCCGGTCGCACCTTGGTTCTTGTCTCTCGGCAAATCCCTCGTCGCGCCGGTCGCTTCCTCCGCGGCGGTGACAACCGGAGAGAACAAGACCATGGCCCTTCCCGACTTCTCCATGCGCCAGCTGCTCGAGGCCGGCTCCCACTTCGGCCACCAGGCGCACCGCTGGAACCCGAAGATGCAGTCGTACATCTTCGGCACCCGCAACAACATCCACATCATCGACCTCGCCCAGACCGTGCCGGCCCTGGCCCAGGCGCTGCAGGCGGTGAGCGACACCGTCGCCAAGGGCGGCCGCGTGCTGTTCGTCGGCACCAAGCGCCAGGCGGCCGACACCATCGCGGACGCGGCCAAGCGCTCGGCCCAGTACTACGTGAACTCGCGCTGGCTCGGCGGCACGCTGACCAACTGGAAGACCATCTCGGGCTCGATCCAGCGCCTGCGCAAGGTCGACGAGACCCTCGCCGGCGGCGGCCAGGGCCTCACCAAGAAGGAGCGCCTGATGCTGTCCCGCGAGAAGGACAAGCTCGAGAAGGCGCTCGGCGGCATCAAGGACATGGGCGGCGTGCCCGACCTGCTGTTCGTGATCGACACCAACAAGGAGCAGCTGGCGATCAAGGAGGCGAACCGCCTCAAGATCCCGGTGGCGGCCATCGTCGACACCAACTGCAACCCGGACGGCATCACCTACGTGGTTCCGGCCAACGACGATGCCGGCCGCGCCATCGCGCTCTACTGCGACCTCGTCGCCCGCGCTGCGATCGACGGCATCTCCCGCGGCCAGGGCGCCCTCGGCGTCGACCTCGGCGAGTCCGAGGAGCCGATGGCCGAGGAGCTGCCCGCCCTCGCCAACGAGCCCGAGGTCGCCACGATCGACATCTCGGAGCCCTATGTCGGCGAGCCCTTCGAGCTGCTGGCCGCCCCCCGCGGCGCGCCGGACGACCTGACCAAGCTCACGGGCGTCGGCCCGCAGCTGGTGCAGAAGCTCAACGACGCCGGCGTCTACCACTACTGGCAGATCGCCGCGATGAGCCCTGAGGACATCGCCAAGGTCGACGGCGACCTGAAGCTCAACGGCCGCATCGACCGCGACGGCTGGGTGAACCAGGCCCGCGGCTTCGTCGAGGCCGCCGCCGCGGCGTAACGTCGGCACGGCTCTCACGCGGGGCGCGTTGTCCCCGCGGACCTGACGCTTCAAAGCCCGGCGCCGCCACGGCGCCGGGTTCCCTTTATCCGCCGACCGGCGCCCTCACGGCGCGCCGGGGCGCCAATCGAGAGGATCCCACGATGGCCAACATCACGGCAGCGATGGTCAAGGAGCTGCGCGAGAAGACCGGCGCGGGCATGATGGACTGCAAGTCGGCCCTCAACGAGACCGCCGGCGACCTCGAGGCGGCCGTGGACTGGCTGCGCAAGAAGGGCCTCGCCAAGGCCGCCAAGAAGGCCGGCCGCGTCGCCGCCGAGGGTCTGGTCGCGGTCGAGTCCGCCGGCCACCACGCCGCGGTGCTCGAGGTGAACTCCGAGACCGACTTCGTCGCCCGCAACGACGGCTTCCAGGCCTTCGTCCGCGAGGCGGCCAAGCTCGCGCTCAACGCCGGCGACAGCATCGAGACCCTCGAGGCCGCCAAGCTTCCGGGCGCCGAGACCACGGTCAAGGACAAGCTGCAGGAGCTGATCGCCACCATCGGCGAGAACATGACGCTTCGCCGCGTCGCCAAGCTGTCGGTCGAGAAGGGCGTCATCGCCTCCTACGTGCACGGCCAGGTCTCCGAGGGTCTCGGCAAGATCGGCGTGCTCGTCGCCCTCGAATCGGCCGGCGACGTCACGGTGCTGAGCCAGCTCGGGCGCCAGATCGCCATGCACGTCGCGGCGACGAACCCGGCGGCGCTGGACGCCACGGGCGTCGACGCCGCCACGGTCGAGCGCGAGAGCAACATCCTGCGCGAGAAGAACGCCGGCAAGCCCGACCACGTGATGGCCAAGATCGTCGAGAGCGGCCTGAAGAGCTACTACAAGGAGGTCACCCTCCTCGAGCAGCCCTTCGTGCACGACTCGTCGAAGACCGTCTCCCAGGTGCTCAAGGAGGCCGAGGGCAAGGCCGGCGGTCCGGTCAAGCTCACCGGCTTCGTGCGCTATGCGCTGGGCGAGGGGATCGAGAAGGAAGAGGCCCCGGACTTCGCCGCCGAGGTCGCGGCGGCAGCCAAGGGCTGAGCGGCCCGAACCGCGCGTCGCGCGAAGGTTGAGGGGGGGGGCCGCTCGCGCGGGCCCCCCTTTTTCGTGTCCGGCTCCCCCCCCTTCGAGGGTACCGATTCAGGTCTGCCTGCGCCTCGACGGGCCGGGATCGACAGGCTAGAACCCGGCCGACTCGTGACGACACTTGACGCGGACAGCGGCTGCCCCATGGGCGGCCAGAGGAGCGCCCATGCCCCAACATCCCCTGCCGGAGCAAGGTTCGACCCGCTTCCGCCGCGTGCTGGTGAAGCTCTCCGGCGAGGCGCTCGCCGCGCCCGACGGCTACTGGCTGCATCCGCCGACCCTGGCGGCACTCGCCGACGACATCGCCCGGGCGGTGGAGAAGGGCTTCGAGATCGCGCTCGTGGTCGGCGGCGGCAACGTGATCCGGGGCGCCCGGGTCTCGGCGGCGGGCTGGATCGACCGCGCCACGGGCGATTCCCTCGGCATGATGGCGACGGTGATGAACTCGCTGGCGCTCGAGACCGCGCTCAACGCCGCCGGCGTCACCGCACGCACCATGTCGGCGGTGTCGATGCCGACGATCTGCGAGACCTATGCCCGCCAGCCGGCCCTGCACCACCTCGACAAGGGGCAGGTCGTGGTGCTGGCCGGCGGCACCGGCAACCCGTACTTCACCACCGACACCGCCGCGGTCCTGCGCGCCGCCGAGCTGAAATGCGACGCGGTGCTGAAGGCCACGCAGGTCGACGGCGTCTATTCCGCCGACCCGAAGACCAACCCGGACGCGGTGCGCTACGAGCGCCTGAGCCACGACGAGGCGATCGCCCGCGACCTCAAGGTGATGGATACCGCGGCCTTCGCGCTCGCCCGCGACGGCGGCCTGCCGCTGATCGTCGGCTCGGTCCACGCCCCGAGCTCGGTGACGGCGATCCTCACCGGCGCCGCGCCCTCGACCCTGGTGGCGCCGTAGACGGATCCCGGAACGGACGCCGCTCCCGACGATTTGCGGCAGGTCGGGTTTTGGTTCATTGAAGCCCGATCGGGCGGACCCGCCAGGGTCCGGCCTCCCCCACTCTCCTCACGACGCCCCGGGACGCGCAGGAATGGCTACCCTCCCCCCCTTCGACCTCAACGACATCAAGCGGCGCATGCAGGGTGCGCTGAACTCGCTGAAGCACGACCTCGGCTCGCTGCGCACCGGGCGGGCCACGCCCTCGCTCCTCGACCCGATCCAGGTCGACGCCTACGGCGCCGCGATGTCGATGGCCCAGGTCGCGACGATCAGCGTGCCGGAGCCGCGCCTCCTCAGCGTCTCGGTCTGGGACCGCGGCATGGTGGCGGCGGTCGAGAAGGCGATCCGCGAATCCGATCTCGGCCTCAACCCGATGACCGAGGGCCAGACTATCCGCCTGCGCATCCCCGAGATGAACGAGCAGCGCCGCAAGGAAATGGTCAAGGTCGCCCACAAGTACGCCGAGGAGGCCCGCGTCGCGGTCCGCCACGTGCGCCGCGACGGCCTCGACCACCTGAAGAAGCTCGAGAAGGACGGCGCGATCAGCCAGGACGACGAGAAGCGCCAGGCCGACCAGGTGCAGAAGGCGACCGACCAGCACATCGCCGAGGTCGACCAGACCCTGGCGTCCAAGGAAAAGGAGATCATGCAGGTCTGACACCGGGCCGGCATGACTTTCTAGGACGACTGGGACGAGCGCGTGGGGAGCGCGGAGCCGAAACGCGGCTCCGCCGGGGTCGGGGCCAGCATGGCAGGCGACAGCGAGACGGTGACCCTGCTGGACGCAGGCCAGGCCGAGGGCCGGGAGATGGACGCCCGAGAGATCGCGGGCCATCCGGCGGCGGGCCCCGGGCCTGCGCCGGGCGGCGCCGCGCCTCCTCCCGGCACCATGCCGGCCCACGTCGCCATCATCATGGACGGCAACGGCCGCTGGGCCGCCCGCCGCGGGCTGCCCCGGGTCGAGGGCCATCGCCGCGGGGTCGAGGCGGTGCGCCGCGCCGTGCGCTCCGCGATCGACCTCCGGATTCCCTATCTCACGATCTACAGCTTCTCCTCCGAGAACTGGCGCCGGCCCGCCGCCGAGGTGGCGGACCTGATGGGCCTGCTCAAGCTGTTCGTGCGCCGCGACCTCGCCGACCTGCACGCCAACGGCGTCCGGGTACGGATCATCGGCGAGCGCGACGGCTTGCCGGGCGACATCGCCGGCCTCCTGCGCGAGGCCGAGGAGCGCACCGCCCGCAACACCACGCTGACCCTGGTGGTGGCGTTCAATTACGGCGGGCGCCAGGAGATCCTGCGCGCGATGCGGAGCCTCGCCCGGGCCGTCGCCGAGGGCCGCCTGACGCCCGAGGCGATCGACGCCGCGGCGATGACGGGGGCGCTCGACACCGCCGGCATCCCCGATCCCGACCTCGTCATCCGCACCTCCGGCGAGCAGCGGGTATCGAACTTCCTCACCTGGCAGACCGCCTATTCCGAGTTCGTGTTCGTGCCGGATTTCTGGCCGGACTTCGACCACGCCGCCTTCCTGGCGGCGATCGGCGAGTTCCAGAACCGCGACCGCCGCTTCGGCGGCCTCAGCGCCCGGGCCGGGTGATGGCGGGCTCCGACGGAACGAAGCTCCCGGGGACCGGGCGACCGGCCTGGCCCGCGACGGAGCTCGGCGCCCGCACGGTGTCGGGCATCGTGCTCGGCCTCCTGGTGCTCGGCGCCACCCTCAACGGCGGCTGGATCTTCGCGGTGGTCTGGTTCCTGGCCGGCCTCGCGGTGGTGGGCGAGTGGCTCGCCATCACCCGGACCGCGCCGCACCGGCCGCTGCTCGCCGTCGCGGGCCTCGTGCTCCTCGCGGTGGTGGCGGGCGCGCGGCTCGCGGCTCCCCTGCCCTGGCTCGTCGGGACGGCCGTCCTCGGCCTCGGTCTCCTCGCGCTCCTCGCCAAGCCGACCCTGGGCCGGGTCTGGGCGCCGGCGAGCCTCGCCAGCGCCCTCGTGGTCGCCCTGGTGCCGGTGCTGCTGCGCGACGATCCCCGCATCGGGCTCGCCGGCCCGCTCTGGCTGTTCGGCGTGGTCTGGACCACCGACATCGCCGCTTACTTCACCGGCCGTTCGCTGGGCGGGCCGAAGCTGTGGCCGGCGGTGAGCCCGAAGAAGACCTGGTCGGGATTCTGCGGCGGCCTGATCGGCGCGACGATCGTCGGCGGCGCGGTGGCGGCGGGCGCACGCCACCTCGGCGCCACCGACGCCCTGTCGCTGCCGCTGGCCTGCGCGCTCTCAGGTCTAGCCTCGGTAATGAGCCAGGGCGGCGACCTCGCCGAATCCGCCCTCAAGCGCGCCTACGGCGCCAAGGATTCCGGCCGCCTGATTCCGGGCCATGGCGGGGTGATGGACCGCCTCGACGGCTTCTTCGCCGTGGCCCTCCTCGCCGGCCTCCTGCTCGTCGGCCTCTCTCTCACGGGACATCCATGACCCTCACCGTCTCCGTCCTGGGCGCGACCGGCTCGATCGGGCGCTCCACCGCCGACCTGCTCGACCAGCACCGGGACCGCTTCCGGGTCGGCGCCGTGGCGGGCGGCCGCGACGCGCAGGCCCTCGCCCGCGTCGCCCGCGAGTTGAACGCCGAATTCGCGGCGATCGCCGACGCGGATGCCGGGCCCGCCTTGCGCGACGCGCTGGCGGGATCGGGCATCGCCTGCGGGGCCGGTCCGTCCGCGGTGATCGAGGCGGCGACCCGCGACGCCGACCTGGTGGTGGCCGCCGTGAGCGGGGCGGCGGGGCTCAGCCCCACCTGCGCGGCGATCCGCCAGGGCCGCACCGTGGCGCTCGCCAACAAGGAGAGCCTCGTCTGCGCCGGCGACGCCTTCATGCGCGACGCGAAGAAGTTCGGTGCCCGCATCCTGCCGATGGATTCCGAGCACAACGCGCTCGAGCAGTCGATCGGCACCGGCCGGATCGACGAGATCACCCGGATGACCATCACGGCCTCGGGCGGGCCGTTCCGGACCGCGACCCGCGAGCGCATCGCCGCCGCCAGCGCCGCGGACGCCGCCGCCCACCCGACCTGGTCGATGGGCATGAAGATCAACATCGATTCCGCCACCATGATGAACAAGGGGCTGGAACTGATCGAGGCCCACCACCTGTTCGGCATCGAGGCGGAGCGCCTCGACGCGGTGGTGCATCCGCAGTCGATCGTCCACGCCCTCGTCACCTGGCGCGACGGCTCGGTGACGGCCGGCCTCTACGTCCCCGACATGCGGGTGCCGATCGCCCATTGCTTAGGCCTGGGCGAGCGCCTGACCATCGCCCGCGGCAAGCCCCTCGACCTAGCGGCGACGGGCAGCCTCACCTTCGAGCGCCCGGACGAGGAGCGCTTCCCCTGCCTGCGGATCGCCAAGGCGGCGCTGGCGGCGGGGGCCGCGCAGCCGACCGTGATGAACGCGGCCAACGAGATCGCGGTCGCAGCCTTCATCGCCGGGACAATCGGCTTCTACGACATCGCCGCGCTGGTCGAGCGGGCCTGCGAGCATTTCGCGGCGCGCTTCTCCACGGCGCCCGCCGACGTCGAGGAGGCGCTCGCCATCGACGCCGAGGTGCGCAGCTGGAGCGAGGCGGCGCTCGCCGCCTGACCGGCGCCTTAAGCTTCCGTTAAGTTAACCCTCGGTCGTTTCGCGCCCTGTTCGCAGGCTCGCCGAGCCTGTATGTAAGGTCAGGAACAGGAAGGCGGTCGCGCCGGGCCGGGGAGAGCCCGCCGCGCCGCATCGAGGTGATCATGGATCTGCTGAACGTCGTGGGCGGTGCGACGACGAACCTGCTCGGCTACATCGTGCCGTTCCTGTTCGTCCTCACCGTCGTGGTCTTCATCCACGAGCTCGGCCACTTCCTGGTCGGCCGCTGGTGCGGCGTCGGGGTGACCAGCTTCTCGATCGGCTTCGGACCCGAGATCGTCGGCTTCAACGACCGCCGCGGCACCCGCTGGAAGCTCTCGGCGATCCCGCTCGGCGGCTACGTCAAGTTCGTCGGCGACATGAACGGCGCCAGCGTGCCCGATCCGGACGCGGCCGCGCGCATGAACCCGGCCGAGCGGGCGGTGAGCTTCCACGCCCAGAACGTCTGGAAGCGGGTCGCCATCGTGGCGGCGGGGCCGATCGCGAACTTCCTCCTCGCCATCGCGGTCTTCGCCGGCGCGGTCTACGCCACCGGCCGCTACGAGGTGGCGCCCCGGGTCTCGGCGGTGCAGCCCGGCAGCGCCGCCGAGCGCGCGGGCTTCCAGCCCGGCGACGTCGTCCTGACGATCAACGGCAGCACCATCCACAACTTCGCCGACATGCAGCGGACCGTCTCGGGCGCCGCCGGCGACCGGCTCGACTTCACGGTGGAGCGCGGCGGCGTCACCACGCCGCTCACCGCGACGCCGGACACCTTCGAGGACAAGACCCCGTTCGGCACCCAGCGCATCGGGCGGCTCGGCATCCAGGGGCCGCGCGACGCCGCCGAGGTGAAGCTGGTGCGCTACGGCGCGCTCGACTCGCTGAAGATCGGCGTCACCGAGACCTACTTCGTGGTCGACCGCACCTTCAACTACATCGGCAAGCTGATCACCGGGCGCGAATCGGCCGACCAGCTCTCGGGACCGATGGGCATCGCCCGGGTCTCGGGGCAGGCCGCCAAGGTCGGGGGCCTCGGCGCCCTGGTCGGGTTGATCGCGGTGCTGTCGGTCTCGATCGGGCTCATCAACCTGTTCCCGGTGCCGATGCTCGATGGCGGCCACCTCATGTTCTACGCCGTCGAGATCGTCCGCGGCCGCCCCTTGAGCGAGCGGGCGCAGGAGATCGGCTTCCGCATCGGGCTCGCCCTGGTGCTGATGCTGATGCTGTTCGCGACCTGGAACGACATCCTGCACATCGGCGCCGCGTTCAACCGCGGCACCTGACGCGGGACGAGCCCCTGCCGGCATCGAGGAGCCGTCCGCGGATCGCGGGCGGCTTTCTCGTGCGAACCTCCCCCGAGATCGCTCCAATTTTCCTAAAATGCGTGCCATTCCGGGGCGTTCGCCCCGGGGCGCCGTTCACCGCGCGCTGACCCTGCCCTGTGAAAAGCGTGGCCGCAGCCCGTGACAGGAAGGCAACGTCTGGGCAAAATCCCGGTCTGCTGGGAGCGTGGCGTTTGCTTCGCCAGGGATTCCCGATAGAAGCGGGGCTTAGGACCAGGGGCCTTCGCCTTCGCGAGAGGGCGATCGTCTGCGGGTGCAAACCCGTGCCGACAAAAAATGAGACGGGCCATTTGATGATGTCGATGACGGGTAAGCGCCGGCGTGCGTCGGCGAAGGGCGCCATTGTCATGGCCGCTACCATCGCCGCCAGCGGCAGCGCCTTCGCGCAGCAGATTGTCGTTCAGGGCAATTCCCGGATCGACGCCGAGACGGTCCGCTCCTACGTGGTCGGCGTGTCGCCCGAGGAGGGCCGCCGCAACCTGATCGCCAGCGGCATGTTCTCGGACGTGCGGGTGTCGCATTCGGGCGGGCGCATCGTCGTGTCGGTTCGCGAGAACAACACGATCAACCGCGTCGTCTTCGAGGGCAACAAGAAGGTCGAGAAGGGAACGCTCGAGGGCATCGTCGAGTCGAAGGCGCGCGGGCCCTACAGCCAGGCGACCGTCAACTCCGACCTCGAGCGCATCCGCGAGGTCTACCGCCGCGCCGGCCGCGGCTCGGCGAAGATCTCGGTACGCACCGTCGACCTGCCGAACGGTCGCGTCGACGTCGTCTACACCGTCGACGAGGGTGACAAGACCGGCGTCAAGGAAATCAAGTTCGTCGGCAATCAGGTCTATTCGGACGGCCGTCTGAAGGACCTGATGACGATGTCGGAGATGAACCTCCTCAGCTTCGTCAAGACCTCGGACGTCTACGATCCCGATCGCCTCGCCAACGACCTCGACCTGATCCGGCGCTACTACCTGAAGAACGGCTACGCCGACTTCCGGATCGCCTCGGCCGATTCGCGCTTCGACGACGCCGCCGGCGGCTGGATCATCACCATCACGGTCGAGGAAGGCCAGCAGTACCGCGTCGGCGCGGTCTCGGTCGATTCCCGCATCCCGGGCGTCGACGGCACCGTGCTGCGCGACGAGCTGCGCACCGGCGTCGGCGACGTCTACAACGCCGAGGACGTCGAGCGGACGCTCACCGGCGTCACCACGACGGTGGCGCGCAACGGCCATCCCTTCGCGCAGGTCCGCCCGACCGGCGAGCGCGACCGCGCCACCGGCACCGTGGCCCTCGGCTACATCGTCGAGGACGGCCCGAAGGTCTACATCGAGCGCATCAACGTGCGCGGCAACACCCGCACCCGCGACTACGTCGTGCGGCGCGAGCTCGACCTGACCGAGGGCGACGCCTACAACCGCGTGCTGGTCGACCGGGCCGAGCGCCGGCTGAACGGCCTCGGCTTCTTCAAGAAGGTCCGGTTCTCCAACGAGCCGGGCTCGGCTCCCGACCGCGTCGTCGTGAACATCGACGTCGAGGATCAACCGACCGGCTCGTTCTCGGTCGCCGGCGGCTACTCGACGGCGGACGGGATCATCGGCGAGGTCTCGGTCTCGGAATCGAACTTCCTCGGCCGCGGCCAGTACGTCCGCCTCGCCGGCACCGCCGGCCAGTACACCCGCGGCGTCGACTTCTCGTTCACCGAGCCGTACTTCCTCGGCTACCGCCTGGCGGCCGGCTTCGACGTCTTCAACAAGTACAGCGACCAGACCCGCTACTCGCGCTACGTGACCGACGTGGTCGGCGGCCAGCTCCGCCTCGGCCTGCCGATCACCGAGGAGTTCGGCATCACGCTGCGCTACTCGATCTACAACACCGACCTGAAGATCCCGAACACGCTCAAGCGGCCGTACAACGACTGCTCGTTCCCGATCGCCGGCTACACCAAGCTCAACCCGAATTTCCCGAGCCAGGCGCTCTACCCGAACTGCGCCTATGACGGCGAGGCTTCGATCGCGCTGAAGGAGGCGGTCGGCTCGACGCTGACCTCGCTCGCCGGCGTGACGCTCGCCTACTCGACGCTCGACAACCTCCAGCTGCCGCGCAACGGCTTCTACGGCGAGCTGAAGCCCGAATTCGCGGGCCTGGGCGGCGACTCGAAGTTCTTCCGCGTCACCGGCGAGGCCCGGTACTACAAGGAGCTCTACGAGGACGTCGTCGGCTTCGTGAAGTTCCAGGGCGGCCACGTCCTGCCGACGGAGGGCAACGCGCTCCGCGTCACCGACCAGTTCTTCCTCGGCCCGTCGCTGGTGCGCGGCTTCGCGCCGAACGGCATCGGCCCGCGCGACGTCGGCTCGGCCGACGCCCGCTCGAACGCGATCGGCGGCACGACCTATGTCGGCGCCTCGGTCGAGGTGCAGTTCCCGATCTGGGGCCTGCCCCGCGACCTCGGCCTGAAAGGCGCGGTCTTCGCCGATGCCGGTACGCTGTTCGGCTACAAGGGCAGCCGCGCCTTCGACGTGAACCGCGACGGCTTCATCAACGGCCAGGCTCCGACCGGCGCCTGCAACTTCAACGCCCTCACGATCGGCGTCGAGCCGGAATGCGTGAACGTCCGCGACAAGGCCACGATCCGCTCGTCGGTCGGCGCGTCGATCCTGTGGAACTCGCCGCTCGGCCCGATCCGCTTCGACTACGCCTATGCCCTCTCCAAGGACGAGGGACAGAAGGTCTTCGGCGCCGACGGCACCTATTACGGCCGGGTCGGCAAGGACCAGACGCAGGCCTTCCGCTTCTCGGGCGGCTCGCGCTTCTAAGACCTCCTCCGGCGGGCGCCGACGGCGCCCGCTCTCGGATCCGCGGCCGCGGGGCATCGAGCCCCGCGGCCGTTTTCGTTTGTGCCCTCCGGCGCAACCCGCTAGTCCGGGCGCCCTCCCCCAAGACAGGCCCCCCATCACGGGCGGGCGTGCCCCAGCGGATGCAGGTGATGTCGGAACCGGTCTTCTTCCCCCTCGCGGGCCCCGTCCCCTTGCGCGAGGTCGCGGCGCTCTCCGGCGCGAGCCTGCCGCCGGATTCCGACGGCGAGGCGGTGATCCGCGCCGCCGCGCCCCTGGAGAGCGCCGGGCCGGACGACCTCGCCTACATGGACAACGCCAAGTACGCGGAGACGCTCGGGACCACGCGCGCGCGCGCCTGCCTGGTCTCGCCGCGCTTCGCCGCTCGCGTCCCCGCCGGCACGATCGCGCTCGTCACGCCCCAGCCCTACCGGGGCTTCGCGAAGGTGCTGGCGCGCCTGTTCCCGAGCGCCGCGCGCCCGACCTCGCTGTTCTCCGCCACCGGCGTCTCGCCCGGCTCCTTCGTCCACCCGACCGCCCGGCTCGAGCCCGGGGTGATCGTCGATCCCGGCGTGGTGATCGGGCCGGAGGCCGAGATCGGCGCCGAGACGGTGCTGGCGGCGGGCTGCGTCGTCGGCCCGGGCGTGCGGATCGGGCGGGGTTGCGCGGTCGGCCCCAACGCCTCGGTGCTCCACGCCTATCTGGGCAACCGGGTGATCGTGCATGGCGGCGCCCGCATCGGCCAGGACGGGTTCGGCTTCGCCATGGGGCCGGGCGGCCACCTCAAGGTGCCGCAGGTCGGCCGGGTCATCATCCAGGACGACGTCGAGATCGGCGCCAACACCACGATCGACCGGGGCGCGAGCCGCGACACGGTGATCGGCGAGGGCACCAAGATCGACAACCTGGTGCAGATCGCCCACAACGTCGTCATCGGCCGCCACTGCGTGATCGTCGCCCAGGTCGGCATCTCGGGCTCGACGACGCTCGAGGACTACGTCGTCCTCGGTGGCCAGGTCGGGGTGGTGGGCCACCTGCGCATCGGCATGGGCGCCCAGATCGCCGGCTCGAGCAACGTCAACAAGGACGTGCCGGCAGGCTCCCGCTGGGGCGGCACCCCGGCCAAGCCCGTGCGCGAGTGGTTCCGCGAGATGACGACCCTCAAGAACCTCGCCGCGCGTGCCCGCGACGCGGGCGGCGAGGGCTGAGGGCGCGCGGGCCGGCGCGTCGCCCGCCGCGCTCGTGCCGCAAAGGGCTTGCATCCGCCGCACTTCTCGCCAAAGACGGCGCACGATTCGCCCGACCGGCCCCTGCCGGTCCGGCCCGCCACGAGGGAGCCTGACGCCATGACCGAGATGCCTGCCGAACTGGGTACGGCCGACATCCTGCGGGTGATGGAGCTCCTGCCCCACCGCTACCCGTTCCTGATGATCGACAAGATCGTGCAGATCGACCGGGACGAGAGCTGCATCGGCATCAAGAACGTCACGATCAACGAGCCGCACTTCACCGGTCACTTCCCGACCGCACCGGTCTTCCCGGGCGTGCTGCTGATCGAGGGCATGGCCCAGACCGCCGGCGCGATCTGCTGCGCCCACAAGCTCAAGGGCGACGCCAAGCCGAGCAAGGTCTTCTTCATGACCATCGACAAGGCGAAGTTCCGCAAGCCGGTCGTCCCGGGGGACGTGGTCGAGTACCACATGCGCAAGACCAGCAACCGCCGCTTCATGTGGTGGTTCAAGGGCGAGGCCAAGGTGAACGGCGTGCTGGTGGCCGAGGCCGAGATCGGCGCGATGCTGGTGACCGAATGAGCGAGGTCCAGGCGAGCGCGGTTCCGGAAACCCGCATCCACCCGAGCGCGGTGGTCGAGGACGGCGCGGTGATCGGCGCCGGCGTCGAGATCGGGCCGTTCTGCCATGTCGGGCCGGAAGCCCGGCTCGGCGACGGCGTGCGGCTCGTGAGCCACGTCGTCGTGGCCGGCCGCACCACGGTCGGCCCGCGCACCCGGATCTACCCCTTCGCGTCGATCGGCCATCCGCCGCAGGACCTCAAGTTCCGCGGCGAGGACTCGACCTTGACGATCGGCGCCGATTGCCAGATCCGCGAAGGCGTGACGATGAACCCCGGCACCGCCGGCGGCGGGCTCGCCACCGTGGTGGGCGATTCCTGCGCGTTCCTCGCCAACAGCCATGTCGGCCACGATTGCCGGGTCGGCAACCACGTCGTCTTCTCCAACAACGTGATGCTGGCCGGCCATTGCCAGGTCGGCGACTACGCGATCCTCGGCGGCGGCGCCGCGGTGATCCAGTTCGCCCGGGTCGGCGCCCACTCCTTCGTCGGCGGCCTCTCGGGGCTCGAGAACGACCTGATCCCCTACGGCATGGCGGTCGGCAACCGCGCCTACCTGTCGGGGCTCAACATCATCGGGCTGCAGCGCCGCGGCTTCTCCCGCGAGGAGATCCACGCGCTGCGCCGCGCCTACCGCCTGCTCTTCGCCCTCGAGGGCACCCTGATGGAACGGGTCGAGGACGTGGCGGCGGAATTCGACCAGCACCCGATCGTGCAGGAGATCCTGGCCTTCATCCGCGAGGGCGGCAAGCGCTCGGTCTGCACCCCGCGCGAGGCGCCGGGCGCCGCGTGATGGCGGCCGCGGCGGCGAAGGCCGCGCCGGTCCCGGCCCCGAAGGGTCCGGTCGCGATCGTCGCCGGGGCCGGCCGGCTGCCGCTCCTCATCGCCGCCGCCCTCGAAGGGGCCGGGCGCTCCTGCCGGGTGCTCGCGATCCGGGGCTTCGCCGATCCGGCGACCCGGCGGCGGGCCGACGCCACGGTCGACCTCCTCGACGTCCGCGGCGCCCTCGACACCCTGTGCGGCTGGGCGCCCGCGGGCGTGACGCTCGCCGGCGCGGTGGCGCGGCCGAGCCCGGCCGCCCTCCTCAACACGCTCGCGGCCTACCGCAACCGCGAGGCGCTGCGCTCGCTGGCCTCGGGCGGCGACGACCACCTCCTGCGCGGCGTGCTCGCCCTGCTGGAAGAGCACGGCCTCCAGGTGCTCGGCGTGCGCGACCTCGCCCCCACCCTGATGGCGCCGACCGGCCGCCTCGGCGCGCTCGAACCCGACGCGGCGGCCGAGGCCTCGATCGCGGCCGGCCGGGCGCTGCTCGCCAGCCTGTCGCCGCACGATGTCGGCCAGGCCGCCGTGGTGGCGAGCCGGCGGGTGCTGGCGGTCGAGGGGCCGGAGGGCACCGACCGGATGCTGGCCCGCGCGCGGGCCCTCGCCCGCCGCCCCTTCGGCCTCGGGCGCCCGCCCGCCGGGATGGTGCTGGTCAAGCGCGCGAAGGACGGCCAGGACCTGCGCGTCGACCTGCCGGCGATCGGCCCGCGCACCGTGAAGCGCGCCGCGGAGGCCGGCTGCCTCGGCATCGCGGTCGGGGCCGGCGACACCCTGGTCCTCGACCGGCCCGAGACGGTGGCGCTCGCCGACCGCCTCGGCCTGTTCCTCCTCGGCCTGAAGCCCGATCCGGAGCCCGCCCCGTGAACGACCCGTCCGGGAGCGATCGCCCCCTCACGATCTGGCTGGTGGCGGGCGAGGAATCCGGCGACCAGCTCGGCGCCAAGCTGATCCGCTCGCTGCGCGCCCTCTCAGGAAGGCCGCTGGCGCTCGCCGGGGTCGGCGGCGACGCGATGGCGGCGGAGGGCCTGGACTCGCTGTTCCCGCTCGAGGACGTGGCGGTGATCGGCTACCTCGCGGTGGCTGCGCGCATCCGCCTCCTGATGCGGCGCATCCGCCAGACCGTGCGGGCCTGCGTGGCGGCCCGCCCCGACGTGCTCGTCATCATCGACAGCCCGGGCTTCACCCACGCGGTGGCGAGCCGGGTGCGCCGGCAGGTGCCGGACCTCCCGGTGGTCGATTACGTCAGCCCGAGCGTCTGGGCCTGGCGGCCGTGGCGGGCGAAGACGATGCGCGGCTACATCGACCACGTGCTCGCCCTGCTGCCGTTCGAGCCCGACGCCCATCGCCGCCTCGGCGGCCCGGCCTGCACCTATGTCGGCCACCCGCTGATCGAGCGCCTGGGCGAGCTGCGCCCCGGCCCCGCCGAGAGGGAGGCCCGGCAGGCGCCCGAGCCGGTGCTCGCGGTGCTGCCGGGCTCGCGCCGCAGCGAGATCGAGCGCCTGATGCCGATCTTCGGCGCCGCCCTGGCGCTCCTGCGGGCGCAGGGCCACGCCTTCACGGTCGAGCTGCCGGCGGTGGCCCGCCACCGCGCCCTGATCGAGCGCCTGGCCGGCTCGTGGCCCGTGCGGCCGCGCCTGATCGACGGAGAGGCCGACAAGCTCGCGACCTTCCGGCGGGCGCGGGCCGCGCTCGCCGCTTCCGGCACCGTGACGCTGGAGCTGGCGCTGTCCGGCGTGCCGATGGTGGTCGCCTACCAGGTGCCGAAGATCGAGGAGGTGATCGTGCGCCGCCTGATCCAGGTGCCGACGATCGTGCTGCCGAACCTGATCCTGGCCGAGAACGCGATCCCCGAGCTGATCCAGGCCGAATGCACCCCGGAGCGCCTGGCCGCCGCGCTCGGTCCGCTCCTGCCCGAGGGACCGGCCCGGGCGGCGCAGGAGGCGGCGCTCGCCCGCCTCGACGCCACGATGCGGCTGCCCGACGGCGACGACCCGAGCCGCAGCGCCGCCCGGATCGTGCTGGCGGCCGCCGCTACCGGCTCTTCAGATAGTCGAGCATCGTCCCGGCATCCGAGACCGTGAGGCCGACGCCCGGCGGATCGTCGCGAAAGCCAGGCTCGACGAACATCTTGCCGATCGTGCCGTCCTCGACGTGCATCGAGTAGCGCCAGCTGCGCATCCCCATCCCCTGCCGGCCGCGCTTGACCAGCATGCCCATCTGCCGCGTGAAGTCGGCATTGCCGTCCGGCAGCATGAACACCTTCTCGATGTTCTTGGAGCGTGCCCACTGGAACATCACGAAGGCGTCGTTGACCGACAGGCAGATCACCTGGTCGATGCCGAGCGCGGCGAAATCGTCGGCGTGCTGCTCGTAGCCCGGCAGGTGGTCGTCGGAGCAGGCCGGCGTGAACGCGCCGGGCAGCGCGAACAGCACGACGTTGCGGCCGCCGAACACCTCGGCCGAGGTGAGGTCCTTCCACTCGAACGGGTTCGGGCCGCCGAGGGCGTCGTTCCTGACGCGGGTGTGGAAGGTCACGTCCGGGACGGTGGCGGGCTGCATCGAAACCTCGCGGTTGAAGAGGATCGCGGACAAGCGAGACGGGCGCCACGAACCTAGCCTCGGGACTTACCGACCGCCACGGGGAAATCGTTCCCTCGCGGCCGTCGCGGCGGGACCGGTTCCGCTCCAACCGCGACAAAGTCGCGCTCTTGAACCGTGACCGCGCGACAAAGTCGCGCTCCTTGAAAATCGCGCGCCATTTACTGGCGCATCTTGATATATCCGCGCGGCGCCTATCTGTACTCGCAAGTAGAGCCGGACCGCGCCGCCGTGTGGCTCAGCCGGCGGCACGGGGGTTCGATGGCGGACATATCGGAGAAGCCGGATCTCGGCGGCCTCGGGCCCGCCGTTACGTCGCGCGGCCCGCGCGCGGTGACCGACACGCATTCGGACATCTTCTTCGCCGCCGTCGAGACGACGCGGATGCCGATGATCGTCACCGATCCGCACCAGCCGGACAACCCGATCGTCTTCGCCAACCAGGCCTTCCTGCGCATGACCGGCTACGCGCCGGAGGAGCTCGTCGGCTCCAATTGCCGCTTCCTGCAGGGCCCCGAGACCGACCGCGAGACGGTGGCGGAGGTGCGCCGCGCCATCGCCGAGCGGAAGGAGATCGCCACCGAGATCCTGAACTATCGCAAGGACGGCTCGACCTTCTGGAACGCGCTGTTCATCTCGCCGGTCTACGACAAGAAGGGCGAGCTGGTGTACTTCTTCGGCTCGCAGCTCGACGTGTCGCGCCGCCGCGACGCCGAGCAGGCCCTGCACCAGGCCCAGAAGATGGAGGCGCTGGGCCAGCTCACCGGCGGCATCGCCCACGACTTCAACAACCTGCTCCAGGTCATCGGCGGCTACACCGACGTGGTGCTGGCGCTGGCCGAACACCCGCGGATCGACGCGACCCGGCTGACGGGCGCCGGCGAGGCGATCCGCGCCGCGACCGACCGGGCGGCGCGCCTCACCCATCAGCTGCTCGCCTTCGCCCGCAAGCAGCGCCTCGACGGGCGGGCGCTCAACCTCAACACCCTCGTGCGGGGCATGAACGAGATCACCGGGCGCACGCTCGGCGACCACGTCGTGGTCAGGACCGACCTGTCGCCCGAGTTGTGGAACTGCCGCATCGACCCGACCCAGGCCGAGGTCGCGCTGCTCAACCTGCTGCTCAACGCCCGCGACGCGATGCCCGGCGGCGGCACGGTGACGATCCGGACCGAGAACCTGACCGTCGACGACGAGACGGCCCTGCTGCTGATGGTGCGGCCCGGCCCCTACGCGGTGGTGCAGATGCAGGATACCGGGCTCGGCATGCCGCCGGAGATCCTGGCGCGCGTGATGGAGCCGTTCTTCACCACCAAGGAGGAGGGCCGCGGCACGGGCCTCGGCCTCGCCATGGTGTACGGCTTCGCCAAGCAGTCCGGCGGCACGGTGCGCATCACCTCGGAGATCGGCCACGGCACCACCGTCCGCCTGCTCTTCCCGGCCACCGACCAGGCGGTCACCGCCGAGCGCCGCCCCGCCCCGCGGGCCGCCGACCGGACCGGCACCGAGACGGTCCTGGTGGTCGACGACCGCCCGGACGTCGCCGAGACCGCCCGGGTGATCCTGGAGGATTTCGGCTACACGGTGCTCGTCGCCCACGGCGCCCCCGCGGCGCTGGAGGTGCTCGACCGCAGCGACAAGGTCGACCTCCTGTTCTCCGACCTGGTCATGCCCGGCGGCATGAACGGCGTGCTGCTCGCCCGCGCCGCGCGCGAGCGCCAGCCGCGGATCAAGGTGCTGCTCACCACCGGCTACGCCGAGGCCTCGATCGAGCGGACGGATGCCGGCGGCAGCGAGTTCGAGATCCTCAACAAGCCCTACCGGCGGATGGAGCTGGCGCGGCGGGTGCGGCTGACGCTCGACGGGCCGACGGGGGTGGGGTAGCGGCCCCGCCCCCGTCCGATCAGGCCGGGGCGTAGCCCGGCTTCTTGAGGATCGTGTCGGCCTTCCCGACGATGTCGGGCTCGTAGACGGCGGCGGTCCAGGCGCTCGGCGCGACATCCTCGACGCCGACCGAGACCGACCCCTCCGAGCAGCCGGTGGCGGTCATCAGGGCTTTCGTGACCTCGTCGGCGATGCGCTGCTTCTGCTCGTCGCTGCGGCCGGCATAGAGCTTGACGATGACGTGCGGCATGGGAAGACCTCTAGCGTGCGCCGTACTCGGCGTCGGTCACGGGTTCGAGCCAGGTCACGGCGCTGCCGTCCTGCTTCTCCTGGATGGCGATGTGGCTCATGCCGGTGGTGGCGCTCGCCCCGTGCCAGTGCCGCTCGCCGGGCGGGAACCACACCACGTCGCCGGGCCGGATCTCCTCGATCGAACCGCCCTCGACCTGCGCCCAGCCGAGGCCGGCCGTCACGATCAGGGTCTGGCCGAGCGGGTGGGTGTGCCAGGCCGTCCGCGCGCCCGGCTCGAAGGTGACGTGGGCGCCGGCGACGCGGGCGGGATCCGGCGGGCTCGTGAGCGGATCGATCCGCACCCGGCCGGTGAAGTACTCCGCGGAGCCCGTCTGCGACGGACGGGACCCGCTCCGGTTGATCTCCATGACGATGGCCTCCTGGCGCGCCGTGCGCGGGATCGTACTGCCTTAGCGCAGTGCCGCCAGGCCCCGCCAGGGGAGAGAGAGATGCCCGCCAGGGGAGAGAGATGCCCGCCGGGGGGGAGGCGAGCCCGGCGGGGAGAGAAGAGCCCCCGCCCCCGGCGAAGCGATCAGCGCGCCGCCTCGCGGCCGACCCGGCTGTGGCGCCGGCCGTAGCCGAAATAGATCGCGAGCCCGATGCCGAGCCAGACCACCAGCCGCAGCCAGGTCTCGCCGTCGAGGGAGAGCATCATCGCCAGGCAGACCAGGATGCCGGCCGCCGGCACGAACGGCACCAGCGGCGCGCGGTAGCCCCGCGGCTCGTCCGGGTGGGTGCGCCGCATGATGACGACGCCGGCGCAGACGATGATGAAGGCGAGCAGCGTGCCGATGCTGGTCATGTGACCGAGCGTGCTGATCGGCGTGAAGCCGCCGAGCAAGGCCGCGAACACCATGAAGAACAGGTTCGAGCGGTAGGGCGTGCGCCAGGTCGGATGGATCGCGGCGAAGAACTTCGGCAGCAGCCGGTCGTTCGCCATGGCGTAGAACACCCGCGACTGGCCGTAGAGCAGGACCAGCATCACGGTGGTGAAGCCCGCGATGACGCCGAGGGTCACGAGGCTCTGGAGCCAGGGGAACGGCGTCTGCTTGATGGCGGTGGCGACGGGCGCCGCGTCGCCCTTCATCGAGGCGTAGGGGACGAGGCCGGTCAGCACCGCCGCGAAGGCGATGTAGAGCACGGTGCAGATGGCGAGCGAGCCGAGGATGCCGACCATCATCGTGCGCTGCGGGTTCTTCACTTCCTGCGCGGCGGTCGAGACCGCGTCGAAGCCGATATAGGCGAAGAACACCACGCCGGCGGCCCGCATGATGCCGCTCCAGCCGTACTCGCCGAAGGTGCCGGTGTTCTGCGGGATGAACGGCACGTAGTTCTGCGCCTTGACGTAGAACAGGCCGACGCCGACGACGGCGAGCACCACCGCGACCTTCACGACCACGATCACGCCGTTGACCCGGGTCGATTCGCGCACGCCGCGCATCAGGAGCAGCGAGATCAGGCACAGGATCAGCACCGCCGGCAGGTTGACGAGGCCGTGCACGCTCGAGCCGTCGGCGAGCTGCACCGTCTCGAACGGCGAGTGCAGGAGGCGCGGCGGCAGGGTGATGCCCCAGTCCTGGAGCAGCGTCGCGACGTATTTCGACCAGCTCACCGACACGGTTGCGGCCCCGACCGCGTATTCGAGCACGAGGTCCCAGCCGATGATCCAGGCGACGAACTCGCCCATCGTGGCGTAGGCGTAGGTGTAGGCGCTGCCCGAGACCGGGATCATGCTGGCGAGCTCGCTGTAGCACATGCCGGCGAGCGCGCAGCCGATCGCCGCGATGGCGAACGAGATCACCACCGCCGGCCCGGCATTCTCCGCCGCCGCGATGCCGGTGAGCGAGAACAGGCCGGCGCCGATGATCGCCCCGATGCCGAGCCCGACCAGGCTCCAGGGGCCGAGGGTCCGCTCCAGCCCGTGGCCGCCGCCCTCCGCGTCCTGCCTCAGGCGGTCGATCGGCTTCGTCCGCATCAGCCCGTCCGCTACGCTCTCCCGCGCCATCGCGTGCCCTCCCGGTCGTTCGAGACTCAACGCAGCGTCACCGCCAAGGCTGCACGGGACGATGGTCGATCGTCGCGCCCGGCCGCCGGGGCCGTCGCGCGCGGGAATGGGCGTGCGGCGATCGTCTCGCCCGCGACGCATCGGCGGCTTGCCGAGCCGCCTCCCGCGTCAATATTCTCGGGCAACAGACGGACAGGAGGAGCCCCATGTGCCGGATCTTCGCCGAGCAGACGCCGGAGCGCTACGCCTACGAGACGCGCTCGCTGCGGATCGGCGGGCACTGCACCTCGCTGCGCCTCGAGACCGCGTTCTGGAGCATCCTGGAGGAGATCGCCCGCCAGGAGGGCCTGAGCGTCGCGAAATTCGCCACCAAGCTCCATGACGAGGTGCTGGAGCGCCACGGCGAGGTGCGCAACTTCGCGTCGCTGCTGCGCTGCTCCTGCCTGATCTACCTGTCCGCCGGAAACCGGGCGGCGGCGCCGGTGCTGATGGCGGCCGAGTAGGGCCGGGGCCCGCGCCCCCAGCGCATCGTCCGGTGAAGCGGATACCGGTTCGTCGTCGACAATGCGGCACAATCGGAAGGCTGGAGCAGCGCACGATCGCGACGCCACGGTCCACGACACTGGCGCAAAGCCCGTGATCGTCAGGCGTGTCCCATCCGCACCCTCATCCCGAGGTGTCGGGTGGGAGGAGTTGCCGCCGCAGCCGGAAGGCCGTGTCGTGGACCGTGTCGCAAGGCGATCAGGCGGCTGCTACTAGCCGGCATCCTCCAGGATCATCGCGGCGCCCTTCTCGGCCAGCATGATCGTCGGCGAGTTGGTGTTGCCGGAGGTGATGCGCGGCATCGCCGAGGCGTCGGCGACCCGCAGACCCCGGATCCCGCGCACCCGCAGCCGCGCGTCGAGCACCGCCCCGGCATCGTGGTCGGCCCCCATCCGGGCGGTGCCGACGGGGTGGAAGATCGTGGTGCCAAGGTCGCCCGCGGCCTTGAGCAGGTCGGCGTCGCTGGCGATCGCGGGCCCCGGCAGGTGCTCCTCCGGCCGGTAGCGGGCGAGCGGCGCCTGGGCGACGATGCGGCGGGTGAGTTTCAGCGAATCCACCGCCACCCGCCGGTCCTCCTCGGTCGAGAGGTAGTTCGGGCGGATCTCCGGGGGGGCGAGCGGGTCGGGGCTGCCCGCGTGCACGCTGCCGCGGCTCGACGGGCGCAGGTTGCACACGCTCGCCGTGAAGGCCCCGAACGGGTGCAGGCCCTCGCCCCACTTGTCGAGCGAGAGCGGCTGGAAGTGGTATTCGAGGTTGGCGGTGGCGTAGTCGGGGGACGAGCGGGTGAACACCCCGACCTGGCTCGGCGCCATGGTGAGCGGCCCGGTGCGGAACAGCGCGTATTCCACGCCCATCCAGCCTCTCTTGATGAGGTTGGCGTACGTGAGATTGAGCGTCGGCACGCCGGTCACCTTGTAGACCGGGCGGATCTGCAGGTGGTCCTGGAGGTTCTCGCCGACGCCCGGCGCGTGGTGCGCGACCGCGATCCCGAGGGACTGGAGCCGCGCCCCGTCGCCGATGCCGGAGAGCTCGAGGAGCTTCGGGGTTGCGACGGCGCCGGCCGAGAGCACCACCTCGCCGTTCGCCCGGGCGAGGCATCGCTTCCCGCCGCGCTCGAACACCACGCCGGCGGCGCGGCCGTCCTCGATCAGCACCCGCTCGACGTGGATCCCGGTCTCGAGCCGCAGGTTCGGGCGGGTCAGCGCCGGCTTGAGGAAGCCCCGCGCCGCGCTCCAGCGCCGGCCGCGGCGCTGGTTGACCTGGAAGTAGGACGAGCCCTCGTTGTCGCCGGTGTTGAAGTCCGGGATCTTGCGGATGCCGGCGGCCTCCGCGGCGTCGCGGATCGCGTCGAGGATCGCCCAGCGGATCCGCGGCGGCTCGACCCGCCACTCCCCGCCGGAGCGGTGGAAGCCGTTCGGCGGGGCGATGTGATCCTCGTGCTTGAGGAAGTAGGGCAGCACGTCGTCCCAGCCCCAGCCCTCGAGGCCGAGCTGGCGCCAGCCGTCGTAATCGGCGGCCTGGCCGCGCATGTAGATCATCGCGTTGATGGCCGACGAGCCGCCGATGACCTTGCCGCGGGGATAGGCGAGCTGGCGCCCGTTCAGGCCGGTCTCGGCCTGCGTGGTGAACAGCCAGTCCGCCCGCTTGTTGCCGATGGCGAACAGGTAGCCGGCCGGGATGTGGAACCAGATCCAGTTGTCGCGCCCGCCCGCCTCCAGCACCAGCACCCGCCGGCGGGAATCGGCCGAGAGGCGGTTGGCGAGCACGCAGCCCGCCGAGCCCGCCCCGACCACGATGTAGTCGTAGGTGCCGAAATCCTCGAGCCCCCCGCCGGCCGTGGTGCCTGCCATCGCGTTTCCCGCCCTGATCCGTCGTTCCGGCGGGTTTAGCGCATTCCGCTGGCGACGGCGCAAGGGGTTGCGGTTAAGCTCATCGAAAAGCCGGGAGGGGACGATGCGGCGGACGGTTCTGGGGCGCAGGGTTGGGATTGCGGTCGGCGTGGCCGCCGGCCTGATGGCGGCACCGGCGCTCGCGGGCGAGTGCGGGTCCCTCGCCAACCTGAAGATCGAGGCGGTCAACCTCCACTCCGCCGCCGAGGTGCCGGCCGCCGGCGACCTGCCGGCCTATTGCCGGGTGCTCGGCACCGTGCGGCCGGCGATCAGCTTCGAGGTGCGGCTGCCGCTCCAGAACTGGAACGGCAAGTATTACGGCACCGGCTGCGGCGGGTTCTGCGGCACGCTCGCGTCCGATGCGCCCGGCTTCACCAACGCGATGAATTACGGTCTGCGCCGGGGCTACGCCGCCTCGACGATGGATTCGGGCCACTGGGGCACCGGCTCGGCCGACGGGCGCTGGGCGGCCGGCGACCTCGTCGCCCGGATGGATTGGGGCCAGCGCGCGGTGACCGAGACCGCCCGGGCCTCCAAGATCCTGGTGCGGGCCTTCTACGACCGGCCGCAGGCGAAGTCGTACTTCGCCGGCTGCTCGACCGGCGGACGCATGGCGGCGATGGAGGCGCTGAAATACCCGAAGGACTTCGACGGGATCATCAGCGGGGCGCCCGCCCTCGACTATACCGGCCTCGTCGCCACGACCTTCGCCTGGGTGACGAAGGCGAATACCGGCGCCGACGGCAAGCCGATCCTGACCACGCCCCGGGTCAAGCTCGTGGCGGACGCCGTCGCGGCGGCCTGCGGCACGGAGGCGACCAAGGGGCTCGTCGCCGATCCGCGGCAATGCGGCTTCAAGCCCTCGTCCCTGCGCTGCACGGGGACCGCCGCGGCGGGGTGCCTGAGCGAGGCGGAGGTCGGGGTGCTCGAGCAATGGTATGCCGGCCCGACCGACGCCGCCGGCCGGGCGCTCTACCCGGGCGGCATCCCGCTCGGCTCCGAGGTGCACTGGCCGCGCTGGCTCACGGGGCTCGGCAACGCGCCGGCGATCCTGCCGCTCTTCGCCGCCGACTTCCTGCGCTACATGGCGTTCTGGCCCTCGCCCGGACCGGCCTACCGGGTGGCCGATTTCGATGTCTCCGCCGATCCGGCCCGGCTGGCGGCGCAGGCGCAGACCTACAACGCCGCCACCTACGAGCCGGCCACCGGCGCCGTGCGCCCGGCCGCCGACCTCGCGGCCTTCCGCGACGCGGGCGGCAAGCTCCTGATCTATCACGGCTGGGGCGATCCGCTGGTCACGCCGTTCATGAGCGTCGCCTTCTACGAGGCGCTCGCCAAGGGCGCGGGCGGCCTCGATTCCCTGGCCAGGACCGCGCGCCTGTTCATGGTCCCGGGCATGGACCATTGCGGCATCGGCACCGAGGGGCCGGGCATCGCCGATACCGGCATCGATCCGCTGACGGCGCTCGAGCGCTGGGTCGAGGCCGGCGAGGCGCCGCGCGAGCTCGTGGCGACGAAGCGCGACGCCGGCGGGGCGGTCCTGTGGTCGCGGCCGGTCTGCGCCTACCCGCAGGTCGCGCGCGCCGACGGGGCCGGCCTCACCTGCGCGGGCCCGTGACGGCGGGCGACGTTGCACCGGCCGGCGCTGAGCCGGTCGGCCTCAAGGCGATCGTCTCTGCACAGCAGCCGAATTCATTCTCGATCGTGACGTGTTAGGAGTTGTCCGGGGCCGCTTTCGTGGCATCTGTGCCGCAGGAGTGGCAGGCATGACCGACGACGCACGACCCCGGGTTCTCTCGATCACCAGCATCACCGCCGTCAGCACCATCGACGGCGGCGACACCCTGGCGGCCGAGGTCAACGGGCCGGACGGCGGCACGATCTTCCTGCTGATCCCGCTCGGCGCCGCCGGCGCCCTCATCACCCAGCTCACCGACGCGGCCGAGCGCGGGGCGAGGGAGCGGCGGCTTCACAGCCGGGGGCGCCGCCTCGATCCGGAGGCGTAGGGCCCCCATCCCCACGGGAAAGGCCGGTCGTTCGAATGCGAGCGATCGGCTGAACCGATCGTTGGGGGAGAGGCGGGAGAACGGTCCTCCGATCGCGGAGGTCCCTCGTGTCGTTCAGGAATCGAGTCCGGTTCGAGCACCAGCTCGCCGCACTGGTCGGCCTGCTCTGCCTCGCCCTGGTGGGCGCCACGGTGGGCGGGGCGGTCTGGCTCGAGCGCCGGAGCGCCGTCCGGCTCGCCGAGGCGCGCCTGGCCCGCCTCGCCGCCGGCATGGCGGACAGCCTCGACACCACCCTGCGGGAGCGGTTCCGCGAGATCCAGGTCGTCGCCGCCCTCGAGCCCTTGCGCGAGCGCTGGGGCAGCGACGCGACGACGATCCGCGGCGTCCTCTCGGCCATGCGGACGACGGCGCCGGATTACGCCTGGCTCGGCTTCGTCGCGCCGGACGGGCGGGTGCGGGTCGGCACCGAGGGGCTGCTCGAGGATCTGACGGTGAGCGGCCGGGCCTGGTTCGAGACCGGCCTCGCCCGGCCGAATGTCGGCGACGTGCACGAGGCGGTGCTGCTGAACCGCCTCATCCTCCGCAGCGAGCCGGAGCCGCTGCGCCTCGTCGACGTGGCGGCACCGGTGCGCGACGGCGCCGGTCGCGTCATCGGGGTGCTCGGCGGGCACCTGAGCTGGGACTGGGCCGCCCGGGTGCGCCGCCGCCTCCTCGACGAGGGCGCGGCCGGCACCGACCTGTGGGTGCTCGACCGGCGCGGGCGCGTGATCCTGGGACCGCATCTCGGCACGGCTCCGTTCGGCCCGGCGCGGATCGGCGCCATGGCCGAGCAGGGCAGCGGCACCTTCGCCGCCGCGATCGACGGGGAGAGGCGGCTCGCCGGCTTCGCCTCGGCGGCGAAGGGCGAGCGGGCCGAGATCGCCGGGGGCGATCCGGGCCTCGGCTGGATCGTGGTCGCCACCCGGGCCGAGGCGCAGGCCGTGGCCCCGGTGCAGCGCTCGGTCCGGGCGCTCCTGGCCCTCGGCGCCGCCGCCGCCCTGGTCGGCGTCGCCCTCGCCTGGTGGCTCGGCCGGCGGATCGCGGCGCCGTTGCGGCGGATGACCGCCGCGGCGGACCGGATCGGCCGCGACGCCGACGCGACCACGCTACCGCGCCTCGACGGGGCACGAGAGTTCGTCGCCCTCTCGGCGGCCCTGCGCTCGCTCCTGCGGCGCATCGGCACCGTCGAGCGCGAGCTCAGCGACGCGACCGTGCGCTCGACCCGCGTCGCCGCCTTCTACCGGCGCCAGATCGAGGACCTGCGCCAGGTCGCCGGCACCGACGTCCTGACCGGGCTCCTCAACCGCCGCGGCTTCACCGGACCGGCCGAGGACGCCTTCGCGCAGGCGCGCGGCGGCCGGAGCGGCGTCGCGGTGCTCGTCGTCGACATCGATCACTTCAAGCGCGTCAACGACCAGCACGGCCACGATGCCGGCGACGCGGTGATCCGCCACGTCGGCGCCCTGCTGGCGGAGGCGGTGCGCGGCACCGACACCGTCGCCCGCTTCGGCGGCGAGGAATTCGTGGTGCTGCTCGTCGGCCTCGGCGCGAGCGAGGCCGCGCAGATCGCCGATCGCCTCTGCGTCGCCGTGCGGACGGCGCAGATCGCCCATGGCGGCACCGGCATCCCGGTCACCGTGAGCATCGGGGTCGCGGCCGTCGCGCCGTGCGACCCCGACATCCAGGCGGCGATCGCGCGGGCGGATGCGGCGCTCTACGAAGCCAAGGCGCGCGGGCGCGACCGGGTCAGCGTGGCGGCGGCGAGCGAGGCGGTCGAGCGGGCGGCGTGAGCGGTACTCACCCCCGCTCCAGGCGGACGGACCGCCGGACGAAACCAAGGGCGGAATTCAGGCTGTTGCCCGCGGCCTCCGCGGCGGCCTGAACCACATCGCCGGCGGCCTGAAGCGCGCGCCCGGCGGAAGCATCCGGGGTGGGCAGCGCAGCGACGCGGTTCGCCGCTCGCGCGAAGCCGACGCGCAGGACCTCGCGGTCATGCATCACCAAGGCGGTCAGCCGGGCATCCGCCAGGGCGACGATGAACCCGCCATCCACGAAGGCGATCTCGACCAGGGCCTTCGGCTGGTTCTCGTCGGCTTCGACGGCTGCCAGGGCGGAGGCGGCGAGGCCGGCCGCGCCGGTCAGATCGAGCGTGGAGGCGAGGCCGAGGCCGCCCTTGATCCCGGTCAGCACCTGCTCGCCCCAGCCGCGTTCCCCGGCCACGCCGCCATGCGATTCGATCGTGACGACCGCGTCGACGCCGCGCTCGATCCCGTCGGGCGTCGTGAAGACGCCGGCCTCGTATTGGCCGCGTCCCTTGCCGCAGCTGCCCGCGACGATCTTGATCTCGGCCATGAGGCGCCCCAGCCGCCGGCGGATCCGGGTTGCGCACCCTGAGCCATCCTCTCCAGCGTATTGCCGAGCTTAGCGGCCGGGGCGGAGCGCTGTCGAGAGGATCGCCCGCGTTCGGCCGTCCGGCGATGCCGACGCGAACGCCGAGCCCGACGACCTGCTCGGAACCAGACCACGCCAAGCTCCGTTAGTACTGCAGAAGAGTATTCACGGAGCAATGGAGGCGACGATGATGAAAGGTGGGCTGCTCTGGTTGATCGGTATCCCGCTTCCGATCATCCTGATCCTGTTCTTCCTGGGCTACCTGCACTGAGGCCTCGTCGATCGACTTGGAGAGCCGGAACCGGCCTGTAGGCCGAAACCTCGTCCCATCCTCCCGGGCCTCGGCGCAGCCGGGAAACCGGGATCCATGACCGCGAGCGGCGCGGGCCGCGTTCCGCCTCGTCCTGAATCCTCAGCCCTCATGGATCCCGCTTCATGGCTCCCGGGTGTCGCCGCCCGGGACGACGCTTCGCGTCGCGACATCGTCAAGGACGGTCGGGCGAGCATCCGTCTCGCGGAGCCGTCCGCCTGCAAGCGCCATCAGGCCGTTCGCGCGTCCCACCTTCCCCCGCCGAACCTCATCCACCGCGAAGCCACCGCTCCCCGGCTTGCGCGCCACCGCTGTCACTTGGCAGACAGGCACGAAGGACGGCCTGCCACGGCGCGCGGCCGCCGAACCACAACGACGGGGAGGAGACGATCATGACGCACGATCTCACCGGCAAGGTCGCCTGGGTGACCGGCGCGGGCAGCGGCATCGGCGAGGCCGCGGCCCTGGGCCTCGCGGGCGCGGGAGCCCGGGTGGTGCTCACCGGGCGCCGCGAGGAGCCGTTGCGCGCGCTCGCCGAGCGCATCGCGGCCGCTGGCGGCGAGGCCGCGGTCGAGCCCGGGGACGTCACCGATGCCGCCCGCGTCCAGGCGATCGTTGACGGCATCGCCGGGCGCTTCGGCCGGCTCGACGTGCTGGTCAGCAACGCCGGCAGCAACGTGCGCGAGCGGCGCTGGGACGCCCTCTCGCCGGAGGGCGCGCAGGCGGTGATCGCGGCCAACCTGTCGAGCGCCTTCTACGCCTCGCTGGCGGTGCTGCCCTTGATGCGCCGGCAGGGCGACGGCGTGCTGATCCACACCGCCTCCTGGGCCGGGCGCTACGTGAGCCCGGTGAGCGGCCCGGCCTACACGGCGGCCAAGCACGCCGTGGTGGCGATGAGCCACAGCATCAACATGGAGGAATGCGTCAACGGCATCCGCTCGACGGTGCTGTGCCCGGCCGAGGTCGCGACGCCGATCCTCGACAAGCGCCCGGTGCCGGTGAGCGCCGAGGACCGCGCCCGCATGCTCCAGCCCGACGACATGGCGGCCCTGATCCTGTTCGTGGCGACCCGGCCGAAGCACGTCTGCCTCAACGAGGTGGTGATCAGCCCGACCTGGAACCGCGGCTACGTGCCGGATGCCCGCCTGGGGTCGCGCCTCGGCGCGTGAGGACGCGCACCACGTCACCGAAGGCTCCGGATGGTCGCGGCGCGATCGTCCGGGGCCCGCCATCCGGGGCGAGGCGAGGCCGCCTCGCCCGAGCGCCGCGCGGGCCTACGCGCCGGCCTCCTCCGAATCGGCCTTCAACTGCAGCTCGCTCCGATGAAGGCGGCTGAGCAGCATGAGCATGCGGCCCGGCAGGGCCGTATCCTCGGCAGTGAGCGGCGCCGTACGGCGCCAAGTCGCGGAATCCCGAAGGGCGGGGGAGTCCCGCCCGGGAGCCAGAGCGATCCCGGCGGGGACATCCGGCCGATCCTGCTCGCGAACTCGGGTACGCATCTTACGATCCTTCAACGGCCGGCTTCTGACGACCGGCGCCGCTATGAACGCCGAACCGCCGCGCCGGTTCCGCCGCGGCGGGCGAAGTTTTCCCAGCGACAGGCCGGCCGTGCCGCCGACGCCACGCAGGGGCACCGGGGCGGCGGGCCGCGGCGCGCGCCGAAGAGAGATGCCGCCCCCGCGTGACGGGGCGGTGACGGCGGCCGGCGCGGATGCTATGGGCGCGGGCATGCTCGAAGGCCTGCCGCCCCACCGCCCGACCCACGTGCTGCGACTCGACACGAACGAGCGCGCGGCCCGCGCCATGACGGACCTGATCGGCGAGGTCTTCGACCCGACCGAGACCGCCGTCGCGGCCTTCGAGGCCGAGGACGGCCGGACCTGGCACCTCGAGGCCTACTTCTCCGAGGAGCCCGACGAGGAGGCGGTGCGCGAGCTGATCCGCCCGATCGTCGGCGACGCGGCCGACGAGGCGGCCTTCGCGGCGATCGACCAGCAGGACTGGGTGCGCGCCTCCCTCGAAGGGCTGAAGCCCGTGCGGGCCGGCCGGATCCTGGTCCACGGCTCGCACGACCGGGCTCGGGTGCAGCCGAACGACCTGCCGATCGAGATCGAGGCGGCGCTCGCCTTCGGCACCGGGCATCACGGCACCACGCTCGGTTGCCTCATGGCCCTGGTCGACGAGGTGAAGCGCCGCCGGCCCCGGCGCATCCTCGACGTCGGCACCGGCACCGGCATCCTGGGGCTCGCTGCGGCGCGCCTCCTGCACACCCGCGTCATCGCCGGCGACCTCGACCCCGAGGCGGTGGCGACCGCCCGCACCAACGCCGCCTTCAACGGGCTCGCCAACCTGATGGCGTTCTACGAGGCGCCGGGCCTGCGCCACCCGCTCGCCGGCGTCGCCCGCGGCTACGACCTCGTCTTCGCCAACATCCTGGCCCGGCCGCTGCGGGGCCTCGCCCCCAGCCTCGCCCGCGCGGTGGCCAGCGACGGCACCCTTGTGCTCTCCGGCCTGATCCCCCGCGACGTGCCGGGCGTGCTCTCGGCCTACGCCGCGCAGGGCTTCCGCCTGCGCCGGCGCCGGCTGATCGAGGGCTGGGCGACCCTGGAGCTGCGCCGCGGCGGCGCCGCGCCCCGACCCCGTTAGGTTTCAAGGAACAGCCCCAACGCTGATCGGTTGTCCGAGCATCGCCGTCTACCGGTAGGGAGTATAAGCATCCTGGCCGGCGGGCGGCCCGTGCGCGCGGCCAGCCAATCCCGGCCTTCCGCGGCACGAGAGCCCCGGAGACCGATCAGCGATGAAGGCCCTCGTCTGGCACGGCACTGCGGATATCCGCTGCGACACGGTCCCCGATCCGACGATCGAGGACGGGCGCGACGCGATCATCAAGGTAACCTCCTGCGCCATCTGCGGCTCGGACCTGCACCTCTACGACCACTTCATGCCGGGCATGAAGTCGGGCGACATCATGGGCCACGAAACCATGGGCGAGGTGGTCGAGGTCGGCCGGGACAACACGGCGCTGAAGGTCGGCGACCGGATCGTGGTGCCGTTCACGATCATCTGCGGCCAGTGCGAGCAGTGCAAGCGCGGCAACTTCTCGGTGTGCGAGCGCTCGAACCGCAACGCCAAGCTCGCCGAGACCGCCTTCGGCCACACCACCGCGGGCCTGTTCGGCTACACCCACCTCACCGGCGGCTATCCGGGCGGCCAGGCCGAGTACCTGCGGGTGCCCTTCGCCGACGCCACCCACATCAAGGTGCCGAAGGGCATCCCCGACGAGAAGCTCCTCTTCCTCTCCGACATCTTCCCGACCGGCTGGCAGGCGGCCGTGCAGTGCGACATCCAGCCGGAGGACACGGTGGCGATCTGGGGCTGCGGCCCGGTCGGCCAGATGGCGATCCGCTCGGCGATCCTGCTCGGAGCCAGGCGCGTCATCGCCATCGACCGGGTGCCCGAGCGGCTGACCATGGCGCGCGCCGGCGGCGCCGAGACGATCGACCTCAACGAGGAGTCGAACGTCGTCGCCAGGCTCAACGACATGACCGACGGCAAGGGGCCGGAGAAGTGCATCGACTCGGTCGGGATGGAGGCCCACGCCACCACCTCGCTCGACGCGATCTACGACCGCGCCAAGCAAGCGGTGATGCTGGAGAGCGACCGGCCGCACGTGCTGCGCCAGATGATCATGGTCTGCCGCCCGGCCGGGGTGCTGTCGATCCCGGGCGTCTATGGCGGCTTGATCGACAAGGTGCCGTTCGGCGCCGCGATGAACAAGGGCCTGACCTTCCGGATGGGCCAGACCCACGTCAACCGCTGGAGCGACGACCTGCTGCGGCGGATCGAGGAGGGTCAGATCGACCCGTCCTTCGTCATCACCCACACGGTGGGATTGGAGCAGGGGCCGGAGATGTACCGGACGTTCCGGGACAAGCAGGACGGCTGCATCAAGGTGATGATCCGGCCATGACGCGCTCGACCATGAAACGGACCGTCGATCCCCGCTCGCGCACCGCGCACGATGCGCTCGCCCGCGGCCTCGGCTGGTTCTCGATCGGCCTCGGCCTCGCCGAGATCCTGGCGCCCCGCGCACTCTGCCGGGCCTTGGGCCTGGAGGGCCGCGAGGCCCTGATCCAGGCCTACGGCGCCCGCGAGGTCGCGACCGGCGCCGCCATCCTGATGAGCCACGATCCGACCCCGTGGATCTGGGGCCGGGTCGCGGGCGACGCGGTCGACCTCGCGACCCTGGCGACCGGCTTCGAGGGCGACAACCCCCGCGCCGGCAACCTGGCGCTCGCCACCGCGGCGGTGGCCGGCGTGACCCTCGCCGACATCGTCTGCGTCCAGGGTCTCACCGCCGACAAGCGCGTGCCGCCGCGGGGCACCTACGAGTACCACAACCGCAGCGGATTCCCCGGCGGCCTCGCCGCCGCCCACGGCGGCGCCCGCGACTTCGCGGTCCCGCGCGACTTCCGCATCCCGGGCCCTCTACGCCCCTGGCGCGACGGCCGCCCCGCGGCGTGAATCACGCTTCGACCGGCTCTGGCCGGTCGAAGCGACAGCCGACCCCTCGTTCCGGGCCTCGCCGCAAGCCGGAACCCGGGACGACGGGGCGGGTACCGATGCCGACAGGCAGGCCGACGAGTTGT